>NZ_JAUOST010000001.1:0-1359292 GCF_030549045.1 Marinobacter sp. 1_MG-2023
CGAGTCTGGGCTACCAATCCCCGGAGGATTATGAAAAGCTCAGTGCATAAAGTGTCCATCAAAGTGGTACAAGATCACGCCGTTTATGCAGGCGTTACAAGGCCAACTGAAAGGGAGTTCAAGTGGTTACCTGCTACCTAAAGTACGTCATAGATCCCTACAAAGCCGCCGAGTTCGAGCGCTACTCGAAAATGTGGATACCTTTGGTCCAGAAATTGGGCGGTCAGCACCATGGGTATTTCTTGCCTTCCGAGGGAGCCAACAACATCGCCATCGCACTATTCACTTTCGAGTCTCTGGCAGCCTATGAAAAATATCGTGAGGTTTCGTTCCAGGACTCAGATTGCCAGGCCGCATTCAAATACGCCGAAGAAACTCGTTGTGTACTAAGCTGTGAGCGCAGTTTTATGAGGCCGGTCTTTGAGTAAGCTTGTAACAAGGCAATCAAATTCGTTCCGGCCTACGGCCTCCACCGGACGCCCTTGTCAGGGCGCCGTTTATTGCTGGCGTTAGGCATATTTGAAATCGGAGGTTGCGCATCAGGATGAAGCGAGTTGCACAAATATCGTATGCGGTAGCCGGAGCGTGCTTTGCGGCCACACTTACCATGGCAACTACCCCAGTTTGGTGGGATGAACACTCGGGAATAGCCGTCATGTTGGGGCTCAGTATGCCACTGTGTATTGTGGGTGCTTGGCTGTCTGAATTTCGAATTGAGCCGCGATCGATATTCGGTTTTCACATCATTTCGCACTCGCCGCAGGCAATGGCAATAGCAGCATGGTGCGGAATAGGGCTGGGAATGATCACGCTCACGTTTTTTCTATTTAGCATTTCCACGCATTTAGCGCTTGGCTTCATTATCGGCTTTGGTGTTCTGAGCATTTTCACCGGCATTCAAGAGGTTGTGGTCACAGAGTCGGAGTCGCCGGAGTGATAAATGCCTAACCATTCATTCAAGTTCGTTCCCGGCCTGGCGGCCGTCCACCGGACGCCCGAGTCGGGCGCCGCTTAATATTGGCGTTAGCTGGTAGTGCCTTGGGGCCTTTTGGGTGGTTCGGTGCCATTGGGCCTTGGCCGCAAGCGGGTAGCAAAACCGGTACTTTCGGAGTTCCGCCAAGGCCGTTAAAATTCGCGATCTTGCTGGCAGCTCAATCGGAATATTGGGTAAGTATCAAACTCGGTGTTCACCCTGCGGGGCAATCCGCCGAAAACTGAATCGCGATCTGCTACTCTGGAGTTCAGGTTCATTCACCGCATCAAAGGCGGTGGTTTTAATCACGTTGCATTGGCAGGTGTCGGTGCAAGGGCAATGGAGCAGGCCGTCGTGTTGTTTGCCAGGGATCAGGTTCCTCAGTTACCCCCAGCTAACCAGTCGCTTAAGTTTGTTCCCGGCCTGACGGCCGTCCACCGGACGCCCTTGTCAGGGCGCCGCTTAGCTTCGCGTTAGAGTTCAAGAAAGGCTGGTGATGACTATAACGAGAAAAAATTATTCGTTAGATCATTTAATTTTAGGTTTGGTTACAGCGGTATCCAGTATTGGATTAATTTTTTCGTCGTTTTCACATGATTTTGTGGTTGATCCTGTAATCTCTGAGTGGTCGGTATATATATCGTTAGGCCTAATTTTATTTTTGTGCGCTATTTATTGGATTTTATATGTAAAGGGAATTTTTTGTTCATTCAGAGAATCCAGTCTTTTCCCCAAGGGGTTAAAAGGGTTTGCGTTATTTCTCGGAATGCCTGTATTCCTTTTTTGGTTATTTTGGGTGAATTCGGCGTTTTTCGTTCCAAAGTTGTTTACAGAAATTTTTGGTGAAGATGCTACTTTGACTGCTGAAGTAAAAAAACAATCGAGAGCTAGTCGGCGAGGGTGGGGTTGTCGGCATCGATTAGAGTTTGATTCATTTAGCCGCCGTTTGTTTTTTTACTGTATTTCTGAACAGACGTATAATTTTCTTCCCGATCGGGGAATAGAAGTTGAGCTTCTGGTTAAGCAATCTGAGCTTGGATATGTAGTTAAAAATCTAACATACAATAAAGATCAACTC
This sequence comes from Marinobacter sp. 1_MG-2023, assembly GCF_030549045.1. NCBI lineage: Bacteria > Pseudomonadati > Pseudomonadota > Gammaproteobacteria > Pseudomonadales > Marinobacteraceae > Marinobacter > Marinobacter sp. 1_MG-2023. The sequence continues at coordinate 2,052 of NZ_JAUOST010000001.1, forward strand.
TAACAAATGCAGGCACGGCGACGCCCATTACATTGCGCCTTTGGCTCCATTCCATGGGCGCGCATGCTGCAAGCGTTATGTGTAATTTCTGAAGAGGTGGGAAAATGGCTGCAAGCAACGAGTGGGAAATACTATACCTGACTGGGTCTGGCTGGCTACTAGGCGGCCACAAACTCGATTGTGGAGACCGAAAAGAAGACGTTAAGCCTGAGGGGGCGGTGATGTCTGCGCGACGCCATGTAACAGTTGGAAAGCTAGGCGTAGGCTCGTCTATGAACGTCGATGAGTCGCGCAGCAACCTAATACAGGATACCGATAAGATAAATGCACTGTTGGAGAAGTATGGCGAACCTCAGTTTGGTGTTTAGTCCTACACATAACCAGTCGGTCAACCGGACGCCAAAAGCGTACCGCTTTTGGTTCCCTCCGCTGCGCTCCGGCGCCGGTTACCATTAGCGTTAAATTTCAGGGGGCCGCATGCATTCCGTTTTGAATTTGCTAGTAGGGAAAATGGAGCGTGAAGTAAAGAGTCAGTGCGAGCGGCGCTATGAAGCTTTGGTTCGTCAATACAATTATCTTGTGGAAAAACAGAATGAACATCTCATGTTTACTTACAGCAAGGGGTGGTTTTCTGAACGTTACAAGGTGCTATTTGCACTCAATTCTTTTTTCCAAATTGTGCTTGGTCCACTTGCCAGCTCGTCACGCGGAGTTTCTGAAATTGGCATCGGTAGCACCATACCGATAAGCTACGGAGCAGAAATTAAATTTGATGACGCTAGAAATCGCACAATCAACAAGGCCTACCTTGATTTTAACGTACTAATCTATGAGTCTGGCATGGATGAATGGTGGTTGAACCTGAACCAAGCTAATGACATTGTTTTTCAAGTTGCGAAGAAAATAAAAGAAAATGAGCAGTAAGCATGATGAATGGGTAAAGAGTGTCGAAAAAAGGGCTAAAGAATTCGCAAAAAAACACTCTGCAACCTATAACAAAAAGAAAAGAGAGCTTTCGGCTTCATTTGAGATCGGCTGTTTTCATGCTCTTTTAAATTATTACAAAGGCGTTGGGTATAATGTCTCGGTCGAGAATTTGGTTGATGGGGAATATCGTTATCTTACGACACCGAACGGTAACCCAGATAACTTCTCGTATATATTGTTGTCCGGAAAAGACGGTTACTTTGAGCTCCGTCAGCAAGTGCGGATATTTTCACACTTAGATGGTGATATTGCGTTTGCTCCTGATATTGTTGTGTTGTTCAAAGGAAGCGAAATATCAGCCATAAAGGATGACGACTACGCGTCAGGTAAAAGGCCCTTCTATACGGTTTCCAGCAAATCTGTAGTTGCAGTTCACGAATGTAAGTCTATGGTGCCTTTCCCAGAACTTTTGGTCTCCTTCATTGGAATGTTCGTAACTGCGCACGGGTGGTATCGGGATGCAGATGACGATGATAGTCCACTTTCTGAAAGCGGATTACATTTAGCACCTACAATGTTTGTTGGTGGAACAGCTAGAGCGATGCACCTAAAAATGATAAGGGCCATTGAGCGGACCTATCCCGTCAATATCGTGGTCGGTCTTCACCAAGGAACATGGAATTTGTATTCTGGTAACCGAAAATTGAATAAGTTGACGATGGAGGCTTTGAGTCCTCTGAAGCCAGATCCGGTTGCGGGTGAAGACGATGATATTCCTTTTTAGCCGGTCAAAATTTAACAATCACAGGCACGGCGACGTCAGCTACATTGCGGCTTCGCCTCCATTTCGCAGCCGCGCGTGCTGTCGGCGTTATACCCGGTGAAGACATGGAAGAGTACGTGTCCATACACGGCGATGAATGGAAAATTTCCGATATTGACGAGCAAATAGAATGGGCTCGGGCGCAGGTATGGGTAAAGCGAAAGTGGCTGCCAAGAGCCGCTCTCGTATCCAAAGGTAAAACGTCAGAGTACGTCGGCCAAAGCTATCGTCCTGAATATACAAAACTCGTTGAGGATGGTTGGAGTCACGACCATTGCGAAATATGTAGTTGGTCATTGTACGAAGCAGATGACCCAGAGTCAGGTGAAGGCTATACCATAGAAGGTCGCACTTGGCTCTGCTCCGAGTGCTATGAAAAATTTATTCGGACTGAGGCATAACAAGGTGGTCAACGGGACGCCAACTACGCTCCGCGCCGTTGGCGCCCATTACCACTGGCGTTAGAGCTGACGAACCATGAAGCCCAGAAAGGTTATTCTAGCCACCAACAGACGATACTCTGAGCAGTACGAGCCGCTGTTGGAAGAACTATTCAACCGGCGCATAGAGTTGTTTTGCACATGGGGAACGCATTGTGAGCAGTGGGAGTCAGCAATGGACCTGTTTGTAACCGACCCTGATCGTATGGAAGAGCATCATATAACAACGACCAGCCACGTGGATGAGTCACTGGAGGATGTTCAGAACATGGCTAGCATGTGGGTTGTCGAGGGCGGTGGCAGAAATGACGTTGAGATCATCAGGCTCTAACCAGTCGGTCAACCGGACGCCAAAAGCGTGGCGCTTTTGGTTCCCTCCGCTGGCGCTCCGGCGCCGGTTACCTCAGCGTTATAAATTCTTTCCGAGGAACTTGTGAACATCAGACCGGCAGTGTTGGTAGATAAGCATGAGATCGAGCGTCTAGCGCATGTGCTGACGCCTGCCGCTGAATCAAAGTATCAATCTGGCGATGCGCTGGGCCTGCTCTTAAACTCAGACGGCCATCGGATATGGGTAGCGGATTTCGACGATGGGGTTGTTGGTTGGCTACATGCATATTTGGCGGTGCGAGTTGGAGTGGCACCATTTATTGAAATAGCTGGTCTCATAGTTGAGGAGCAACACCGGAGTGAAGGAATTGGTTCTAAGTTAGTGGCGGAAGCTGTCGCCTGGGCCAAGTCAATCGGGGTTGCCGTCCGGGTTCGCAGCAATTCGAAGCGCGCTGCCACCCATAACTTTTACCACGCACAAGGTTTCAAGTTATTGAAGCAGCAACAGGTTTTTGAGTTCGATTTATAACAAGTGGCTGTTGGCGGACGCACCTACGCTGCGCTCCGGCACGCCGCAAAGCCAAAGCGTTACATTTCTAGGAAAGTTCATGAGAAAACCGATAGATAGTGCGATTTTGCTAGCAGGTTGTACTGCGCTTCTGTATTCGTGGAGTACGGCAAACTATCACGGGTTTCTTACAACACTTAGCTTAGATTCAGACATGATGGAACGAAGCTTTCATCAAGTTATTTATAGTGGCTTGATTGTGTCGTTCGGCCCAATTCTTTTAATGTTATTTTTGGTGGCATTTGCATTATTTATCTGGTCCCACGCTATTTTACCGGTATATCTTGATTGGGTAAGAGGTGGTGTTAGGCCTAAGCGGCGGGTTATAAAGTTTCGCCGTTACTGGATAGGGAAGCGAATCACTCCCACGATAGAAAAGAATGAAAAGAGCAGATTTAATCGTGCTGCAATTTATTCGTTGTCTGGCTTCGCTTTTGTTGTTAGCTTGATTTACTTCGAAAATAAAGGTCAACAACAGGCAAAAGATATTATCGCTAAGCATTTGGCCGGTGAGAAAAATCCAGGAAATATGATATCTGTTGTGATTGGTAACAATAAGAAAACACTTCGTTACTTAGGCTGCGGCGCAAAGAACTGCGCTGGAATTGAAGGTGAATCCAATAGAATATATTACTTTTCTCAATCAACTGGTCATAGCTTCATCTATGTACCAAAAAATGTAACAAGTGCGTCAAGCGGATAAATTTTCCGTTGCTTCGCACTTCAAATTTACCGCTTACGCAGGCGTTATGCTTCAAGGAGAGTGATTGAGTTATGAACATCGATTGGAATTTGGCAGCTGCGGTAGGGATGCCGATCATTACTCTATTCCTCGGTGTGTTGATCAACCACCTTCTTGAAAGCCGTCCTAAGCTCGTTTCCCACTTAGGGTTCATTTCGGCTCACAGAATGGGCCCGAATGCAGATGGGACGCCTGGTGCTGTAGTTCACACTCACTCCGTAATTATCAAAAATACTGGTCGCAGGGCGGCTACTAATGTTCGGCTCGGCCATAACTTGTTGCCAAACGTAAACGTTTATCCCGATACGGATCATGAGATTAGGGACCTGCCCGGTGGTGGCAAAGAGATAGTCTTCCCAACGCTAGTTCCCAAGAAAGAGGTCAGCGTAAATTACCTTTATTTTGCGCCTACCACTTGGGGAGAAGTGAATACTCATGTTGAGTCGGATGATGGTCCTGCTAAGGTTGTTCCGGTGTTGCTTCAACCACAGGCAAAACCCTGGGTACGACGATTGGTGTGGGCACTTTTAATCGTTGGTTTGACTACGTGTGTATACCTTATGGTCGACGGCATTCGTTGGCTTTTAGCATAACAAGTCGCTCAAGTGTGTTCCCGGCCTGTCGGCCGTCCACCGGACGCCACTGCCGTGGCGCCGCTTAGCTCAGCGTTATGCCCAAGGAAGACTATGCCTCGTCGAAAAAAATGGGAATCGGGAAATGTTGTTGAAATTGAGCTTGATGACGGTTCATTTTCATATGGCGTAGTTATCGAGGAGCCTTTAGTTGCATTTACTGAGGCTACATTTACGGAACGTCCTGAAATAACGCCAAAATTATTTAGCGAGGTGGCTTTTCAGCTTTGGGTAATGAATTCAGCGATTGGCAAGAACGGTTGGCCTGTTATCGGAGATGTGCCGCTCAAAGAGCTATCAATACCTGACGCCAAGTTCTACCGACACGATATTATCTCGAAGAAGTTTTATCACTACGTAGACTGTACCAACGATATACCCTCCACGAGAGAGGAATGTGTCGGTCTGGAGTGCGCCGCAGTTTGGCGAAAAGATCATGTCGAAGACAGACTGAAAGCACATAAGGAAGGTGCAGTATGTCAGTGGGAAGAATCATTAAGAGCAGAGAACAAGGCCTAACCATTGGGTGAAGCCGACCGTTACTACGCTGCGCTCCGCACCGGCGGTTTACCCAGGGCGTTATGCGTTACAAGAAGTGAGTCTGTATGGATAAAACAGCGTATGTATTAATTGGTGTGGTTTTAGGTGTTCTGCTCAATGCCATCAAGGAATGGTGGTTCCAGAAAGGCAAGAGCAAGAAAGATCTTGAATATCTTGCCATTCGCATCTCTTGTGCTCTCAATTCCTTCGTTAACGGATGTGCTGATGTCGTAGCGGAAGATGGCCTATGTTGTGGCCAGCCGGATCAAGACGGGTGTAGGTCAATACAGACAAAAACACCAAACTTCGATCCTCTTTCTTTCGAAGTAGAGTGGAAGGCTCTCCCAGCGAACTTAATGTATGAGGTGCTTAGCCTCCCAAATCAAATAGAAGCCGCAAACCATAAAATATCCGGGGCATTTGAATATGCTGCCTCGCCGCCAGACTACGAAGAAGGGTTTGAAGAGCGTCAAATGCAGTACGCCACGCTGGGATTACAGGCTCATAACTTGGCTTCAACATTACGTTCTATTGGGAAGTTACCTCATCAAGTCACTCCCACACCAGAGGAATGGAATCCAGTGCAATTCATGAAGGAAGAGATCGATAAGATTGAGAAATTACAAGAAGAACGTAATGCAAGACACAAAGTGCTCATGCAGGAAATTAATGAAAGCGCATAACACGGCGCTCAAAATGGACGCCAATTCCGCTGCGCTCCATTGGCGCCCTTTAGCTGAGCGTTAAGCATCAAGGAGAAAATTTATACCATGGACGTTTTTGCGAAATTCAACAGAAAGAACATCCAAGACCGTCAAATCGACACGCTCATAGGATTGAGCAAAGGGTTTTTGGCTGACGGAACTGTAAATCAAGCCGAAGCCGAGTTTCTGATGAGCTGGCTGATTCAAAATCGTCAATCCAGTGATAATCCGGTAATTATCAATCTACTCCAGAAAGTCTCCGCTATGCTCGTGGACGGTGTGCTCGATAAAGAAGAGTCAGAGGAGCTATTGGGAATACTTCGCAAAATTTCTGGTGATTCGGCTGAGATCGGTGAATTAGCAAAAACCTCTTCACTTCCGATTAATGAGCCCCTTCCCGAAATAGGATTTGAGGGAGCATCTTTTTTGTTTACCGGAACCTGCGCATTCGGGACTCGTAAGCAATGCCATGAAGCAACCGAGGCTCTCGGAGGAGCTATCTCGAAAAGCGTTAACAAGAATCTCAACTATCTTGTTCTCGGAACTTATGTGACGGACAGTTGGGCCCACGAGACATTCGGTCGAAAAATTGAGAAGGCGGTTGAGTACAGAGATAGCGGTGTGCCTATCGTTATATTGACTGAGGAGCATTGGGCCCAATCAGGCAAGCTGGCCTAAGTGCTGCTTAACCAGTCGATCAAGTTCGTGGCCGACCTGTCGGCCGTCCACCGGACGGCGTTCAGCCGCCGCTTCGTTCAGCGTTCTGCCTGAGGAGGACTATGCCTCGTCGAAAAAAATGGGCACCGGGAAATGTTGTTGAAATTGAGCTTGATGACGGTTCATTTTCATATGGCGTAGTTATCGAGGAGCCTCTAGTTGCATTTACAGCGGCTACATTTACGGAACGTCCTGAAATAACGCCAAAATTATTCAGCAAGGTAGCTTTTCAGCTTTGGGTAATGAATTCAGCGATTGGCAAGAACGGTTGGCCTGCTATCGGAGATGTGCCGCTCAAAGAACTACCAATACCGGAGGCCAGGTTCTACCGACACGATATTGTCTCGAAGAAGTTTTATCACTACGTAGACTGTACCAATGATATACCCTCCACGAGGGAGGGTTGTGTTGGTCTGGAGTGCGCCGCAGTTTGGCGAAAAGATCATGTCGAAGACAGGCTGCAAGCACATAAGAAAGGTGCAGTATGTCAGTGGGAAGAATCATTAAGAGCAGAGAGCCAGGCATAACCATTGGGTGAAGCCGACCGGTACGCTGCGCTCCGCTCCGGCGGCTTACCCAGTGCGTTATACCTGAGAGGGAACTCAGATGAGCTTGAAAGATCACTTTGAATTGCTGTCCATTTATAATCAATGGATGAATTCTAAAATTTACGAGTCTGCAAGTTCGCTCTCTGCAACAGACTTAACTAGGGATCGCGGGGCTTTTTTCGGTTCTATTCTTGGAACTCTGAATCACATCATCGTTGGTGACACCATCTGGTTGAAGCGGTTTGCCACCCATCCATCCTGCGTGGATTCGTTGCAGGAGGTCGCCAACCTTCCAAATCCGACAAGCCTAAGCCAGATAGTGTTTGAGGATATTGCTCGCTTATCTGAACACCGGGCTTGGCTTGACCGACAGATTATCAGCTGGGTAGCGGGGCTAACCGAAGGTGATCTGAATTTCGTTCTCAACTACCACAACACCAAAGGGGATCCGGCCAACAAGCGATATTCGAGTCTTGTTCTCCACTTTTTTAACCATCAGGCCCATCATCGAGGGCAAGTTTCTGCTTTATTATCCCAAGCGGGTGCGGAAGTTGGAGTTACTGACCTATTGGCTCTGATTCCGGAGGAAACTCATGTATGACAAAAAGCTGCACGCGGATAAATTACTCGCTGCGCTCCCAATTTACCGGTGAGCTTGGCGTTATGTGTACCCATCAGATTGGAGGAGCACATGAAATCCATCACGACTTCGCTCATGTTTGTCGGAGAGCAGGCCGGGAAAGCCGAGGAGGCAATCAGGTTCTATACCTCTTTATTTCCTGGTTCACAGATCACCGATATTCAGCGCTACGGAGCCGGTGAGCATGAACCAGAAGGTTCTACCAAAATGGCTCGGTTCAGGATAAACGGAACCGAGTTTTTGGCGCTGGACAGTCATCTTGATCACCAATTTAATTTTACACCCTCCATGTCATTGTATGTTGAGTGTGAGTCCTCGAGCGAAATTGAGGAGGCTTTTCGGGCCTTAGCCGACGGTGGCTCGGAGCTGATGCCTTTGGATAACTATGGCTTTAGCCAGAAATTTGGGTGGCTGAAGGATAGGTACGGCGTGTCTTGGCAACTCAACCTATCGGATTAACGTGGCGACAGAGTCAACACATAACCAGGCGCAGCACTACGCAGCCTCCGGCTGCCGGACGCTCGCAAGCTCGCGCCGGTGTGCGCGGCGTTAAATTCTTGGGAGGCATCGTGTCAGTGCGGCAGTTGCTTGGGATAATCGTACTCGGCCATTCCACTTTTGTAGCGGTTCAACTGGTCATGAACTTCGATGATCTCCGGCAGCAAGCAACGGCTTTCGCAGCACCACAAGACCCGTTTTTGTATCTTTCAGGCTTCGTTGCCTTCAACGCTTTAATAATCATTGCAGCAGCCAGTCTTGGGGTCTATTTAATCAGGGCGAAAGAGCTCAAGCTCTTGTGGGTACTACCTCTTGCTATAGTAGCTTCGCTCTACGGTGGTTATAGTTTAGGGATTGGGGTTGCTGCACTGGCCCTATGTCTACGGGAGCGGTATCAGGCCAGAAAATTTAACAAAGTGTTGTAGTACGTTCCGGGCCAAGCGGCCCTACACCGGACGCCTACTACGCTGCGCTCCTTAGTCGCTGCTAAACAAAAGCGTTAATTGCACACGTTTGCGAAAATATTTCATCGTATTGTCGATTTTAGGTTGATCTAATCGACTAACTTTTGAGACCACAATGTGGTCAAGACTGTTTTGTTTGATCAACCGATGGGACGAATATGAAAATAGTTATTGAAACAGAAGTTCAAGCGCCACTAGCCACTGTTTGGGATGCTTGGGTCACACCCAAAGATATAACAAAATGGAACTTTGCCCTAGACGAGTGGTGTTGTCCAAGAGCAGAGGTAAACCTGGAAGCAGGTGGTAATTTCAATTACCGGATGGAAGCAAAAGACGGCTCAGTGGGGTTCGACTTTGAAGGCATATTTACCAAAATTGAGTCAAACGAATCGATTTATTTTGAACTTGGTGATAACCGTGTTGTGACAGTTGAGTTCATAGAAACGGTTAATGGCGTTAAGGTTTTAGAAACGTTTGATGCAGAAGATGAGAATTCCGCTGAGCAGCAAAAACAAGGCTGGCAAAGTATTCTTAACAATTTCAAAAAGCACGTTGAAAGTAAAGGCAACTAACAAGGCAAGACAGGCTGACGCCGAAAAGCGGCGCGGGTGCTTGCGGCGTTATGTGTATTTCATCCACAGGCCATGGAAGAGGTTCTGATGTCTGATCATTTCGGTTCTTGCCTGTGTGGCACTGTGAGCTTTGAGGTAAAAGGTGACTTCGATAGCTTTTACCTGTGTCATTGTCAGCATTGCCAAAAAGATACGGGTTCGGGTCATGCGGCAAACCTATTCTCGCAGTCAGCTAAATTGGTCTGGCTGTCGGGTGCAGGGGCTGTGACTTCCTTTACGCTTCCGGGCAGTCGTCATACCAAAAGCTTTTGTAAGCTGTGTGGCTCAGCATTGCCAAACACTCAGGTCCCAGGGTTGCTCGTCGTTCCCGCAGGATGCTTGGACACTGAAATATCTATGGAGCCAACAGCGCATATCTTTTCATCCAGCAAAGCTGTTTGGGATGGGGAGTTAGGGGAAGTGCCAGAGTTCGAGGGGCTACCAGATTGAGCTACCATCGCACACACCTGTTTCAGCTCGAAGGGCCGGAATACGATAACGAGTATCATGATGACAATCATATGCGGACCATTTGGGCATTTCGGTGGTTACTGAGTGCATTGGCTGAACGTGGACCTATGGTGTGATTGCTATCAAGTCACAGCCCTCGGACGTGGGTCGCCGGTGAGCTCAGGCGTTATGTGTTCCGATCGTTAGCCCTCAATACCAGAAAGATGTGGGTAATACCTCTAGCCTGTATTTTGTCCTATGGATGCAGTAGTAAAGCCGTATACGACAACATCCAACGCACCAATCGCCAAGAATGCAACGATGCTCCGCCTGCTCAATATGAGGAGTGTATGGAGCGCTCCAATAAGTCCTACGAAGACTATGAAAGAGAGCGTAAAACCGTGGTTGGAGAAGGTTGACTGGCTATCCTTGGTTTCTAGGCCTGTCACGTATCCGAGTCAGGGGATTTGGCATAACCAGTGCAGGCACGGCTACGCATACTGCATTGAGGCTTCGCCGTCATTTTTAGGCGCGCATGCTGCAAGGCGTTATGAGGTACCAATAGATGGAAAAACAAGTGGGTGGTTTTGACTGGCACAGTGATCAGATTACTAAAGCCACGCCGGTGACTAGCTCGTACCGTAACACGCAAAACGTACGTCGATTTTTACAGCAACATTGCGGACCTGATTTCAAATTTGACCGGGAATTCATGGCTTGGGTGAAAAATGGACAGCCCAAAACAATGGGCGAAGTGGCAATGGAATGGAAGCGACGAAAGAAAAGGTAGTGGTAAAAATGAGATCGATTACCTGGTTGACCGCTTCCGTTACAGGGCCGGGTGGCTCGGTATCCGCCTCTGCGTCTGAAACCGATATTTCTTACGGCATTGGTGCGGGTTTTGATATTAGAAGCAATATCCAGATGAATGCTGAGTACATGAGTTATATTGATAAAGAGGTTGGATTTACCCCGGTCCACTAGCCACTCCAGGCCTATGATTTGACCATAGGAGGAATGGCCATGAGCAGCCAGTGTTATCCCCCGGAATTCAAAGATGAAGCGGTGGAGTGGAGCTATCAGGTTCAGCCGTTGCACTCCAGGCCACCCAGAATCTTCGGCCAACAGGCTTTGCATCGGCTGCGCAGCAGGTCGCTGTGGCCGATTTCTTTCAGGCCAAAGCTGGCAGGCTCCAGAAAGTGCTTTTCTATCCTGGCATTAGGCAGCAGGCGCAGAAAGTCTTCCACGTTTGCAGGCACTGCGATGTGGTCATCTGTGGCGGTCAGTGACAGCACCGGTGCCGTGATGTCTCCATAGTGATGCTGCTGTATTTCCTTGCCGAAACTGTTTTCTACATAGCCGGGTGAGCTGCACCAATGCCGCCACTGCCTGGCGACGCCGGCGGGCAGGTCCTCACCAAAACCGATAAATTTCGTGGGCCAGTAGCCTTTCACCGCAACGGAAACCGGCTGCCAGCCATGGAACATCAGCTTGGCTGCCAGCCGGGTTTTCGGTTTCAGGTTGTTGAAATGGCCCGACGACGCGGCAACCAGAACATAGCGGTCAATTCGGGCGAAATTGGGCATCAAACCGATTAACTGTGCACCGGCGCTGTGGCCCACCAGGGTCACCGGCAGGTTCGGGGCAAGGGCGATCAGCTGGTCCAGCGCTGCCGGCAAATCCAGGGTGCCCCAGTCCACCAGGTCGGCCGAGAGTTCTGCCAGGGGGATATGGTTGCGGGAGTCCCCGATGCCCCTGTTGGAAAAGGTCAGCACGGCAAAGCCCTGTTCGCTCAGCCAGGTGGCAAAACTGAAATAGACCTGGTGCCGGAATCCCGTAGCTGGGGAGATTAGGGCAGCACCGCGAGGTGACTCTGTGGCTGGCCTGAAAAAGTGCCCGATGAGCCTATGGCCGTCTTCACAAGTTATTACGGTTTTTTCCATTATCGATCCAATTAATCTCCGTATTGGCGAGGGTGAGTAAGAAAGTTTTTGCCTGGAGCTTTCCATGTGGACGAAGGTGTGGCTTGAAAACAAAACAGAATAATATTCTGCAAAAGAAGAGTATTCTGTTTATGCCGGAGCTGTCAAACGGTAGAATACAAAGCATGGCAAGTCCAAATAGGCGAATACCCATTTAATGAACAAATACAACATCCTAGAGAACAGGTTTCCGGGCCGCAGAGCTGCGCTGAAAAGAGAGATTCTGGAACAGGCGCTGTATTGCTTTAATGAGCTGGGGGTGGAAGCCACCACCATCGATGCCATCAAAGCCCGCTGCGACACCAGTGTGGGGGCGATTTACCATCACTTCGGGAACAAAGAGGGTATTCTGAGTGCGCTCTTTTTTGCCGCCCTGGATGATCAGCGACAGCATCTGGAGCAGGAGCTGGCCGGGGCGAACAGTCTGCGGGAGGCTGTGTTTTGCATTATCGGGAGCTATCTGGACTGGGTTGTGGCCAACCCGGAGTGGGCCAGGTTCCTTTATCAGGCGCGTTCCCCAGTCGCCAAGGGGCCGTTTCAGGAGGAGCTGAAGGACCGAAATATCCAGAATTATCGGAAACTGAAAGACCAGTTGCTTGGTTTCAGCAAGGGCGATGTCAAAATTGTTCAGCCCTTCGAGATTCTCTTCTCTCTCATCATAGGCCCGTCAGAAAACTATTGCAGAGCCTGGCTGTCTGGCCGGGTCAAGGGATCACCTCAGGAGTATCGCGGAGAATTTGCTGAATCAGCATGGCGCTCGCTGCAGTGGTAATCTACCTGGCCATAGCTACCAAGAATTGTTGGGGGACAATTTTTTCACCGCCTCATGGACTTCGTCAATTTTGAGTGAGTTGCTGAAGGGCCCTGGAGTATTAGCCGAAGAATATTCGTCCCTGGAATGCTGTATCTGAAATCGGGCAGAGGGTATAACCAAAGGCTGAAAAGGCTTTAACAATTCGGGCTGACAGCCTGGCTGCGCTCGTGCGTAGCGGTCAGCTACGATATCACTGTCCAATGTTTGACTCCGAGAAGATGATGCCTGATTCAGACCACCGCCGTGCGCTCCTTGAAGTTATCCCCGACGTTCGCGACGGTCTTACCCGCACCGAGCGCACTATCCTTTATGTACTGCATGAGACCCAGCGGGAGCTGAACGGCCGTAACGTTCCGACTGCCATGTTGTACGGCAGGGTGCTTGAATACGTGGATATGAGCGAGGCAGAGCTCCACCTTTATCTGGACCGGTTGGGCGTGAAAGGAGATGGCAGGTAACGGTGGATCAACTGAAGGATTCTGGCCCAGTTGGTCGCAATAGCGGTTGCCCCTGTTTGCGCCATCGCACTGGCGGCATGCCTGTCCACCGCCGGAAGGCCCGGTAGAAGGGGCTTACCTCGGCAAAGCCCAGCGCCTCGGCTATTTCTGGCAGCGCGATGGTGGAATCGGAAACTGCCTGCAGAGCTTTCTCTCTCCGTACGTCATCCAATAACCCATCAAAGGTTTTACCTTGTTCGCCAAGCCGGCGGGCGAGGGTGCGTTCGCTTATGCCCAGGGCGTCGGCCGCCTCGGCCCGGCGGGGCAGAACAGGTCCCAAGCGAGCGGCCAGCCACTGCCGTATTTCCGGAACTGAGGCACTGTTGATGGAGAGCGCGGCCAGGCGGGCGGTGGTGTAGCGCTCGTGCACTTGCGCAAGCTGCGGATCTGCCTGGGGCAGGGGTTGGTCCAGAACGGTGTTGTTTACCAATATGCCACTGAAGGCCTGCTCGAACTCTACCGGGCAATTAAACACGGTCTGGTATCCCGCCAGCGGCCCCAGCCGGGGTTGGCTGAATTGCACACGCGCCGGTTGCATTCGGGTCCCCGTAACCCAGCTTCCGAATCCTACCACCGAGGCCAGCACCGCCTCGATCTGATGCGGGCTGAATGCCAGCCGGCCCTGCCTTGGATGGTACACCAGCCAGGTGGCAGCGTTACCGGCGACAACCTGGAAACGCCCGCCATCGGAGATCAGCCGCTGAAAGCGCTGAACCATCACGATGGCTTCCCGCAGCGTGGCGGCAGACTGCAGAGCAAAACCGACGCCGCTGATACTCATCGGAGAGAACTCTGCGCCCACTTTCAGGCCGAAGCCGGGGTCACCGGTGCAGCGTTCGGCGGCGTGCCAGAGGCGAGTGATATCGTCGATCGGCCACCGTTCCAGTTCGCAGGCAGCGTGCGGAATACCGGCGGCTACCAGCAGTTGGTCGGCGGACACAGACAGTCGCTCTGCGGCACCGATCACGGTGTTAATCCAGCCAATGGAAACGGTGGCCTCTAACGTCAATTTTATTGGCCTCTTAAGTCAATTTTAAAGCCATGGTACCGGTATATCTTTGAAACTGACAACTCATTGCAATCAGATCGGATGCGATATGGCCAAGGTAATTACTTCAGATATCCTGGTGGTCGGCGGCGGGCTGGCTGGTATTGTCGCGGCTCTAGAAGCCCTGCGCGCCGGCAAGTCTGTTGTCCTGGCCGACCGGGATACGGAAGAACGCATGGGCGGCCTGGCATTGTGGGCTTTTGGTGGCATGCTGCTGGTGGACACGCCATTGCAGAAGCGCATGAAAATTGCCGACACGCCGGAGATTGCTCTGGCCGACTGGCTCAGCTTTGGCGAGTTGGCGTCCGACGAAGACTTGCCCCTCCAGTGGGCCCGTTACTACGTGGAGAATTCACGCTCTGAGGTCTACGACTGGCTCAGCAACGAGGGCATTAAATTCCTGCCGGCTGTGAACTGGGTTGAGCGCGGTCGTTTTGGCGATGGCAACCGCCTGCCCCGGTACCATGTGATCTGGGGCACCGCCCGGGAACTGGTCCGCTGCCTGGTGACCGCTCTGCACCGGGAGAACACCAGCGGCAAACTCACCCTCCTGCACCAGCACCGCATTACGGAACTGGACCACGAAGCAGGAAAAGTGAGCGGCGCCCTGGCCATCAACGAGGCCACTGGTGAGGAGGTCCGCTTCGCCGCTTCCGCCGTGGTTCTGGCTACCGGTGGTATCAATGGCAGTCACAAGGAATGCCGCGCTAACTGGCCCGTTGATCGCCCTCAACCTGCCCGTATGCTGAACGGTGCTCATCCTTACGCCGATGGCCGCATGCATCACTGGGTGGCCGACACCCTTGGTGGCAAGATTACCCATGCCGGCGAAATGTGGAATTACGCCGCCGGCTTTGCACATCCGTACCCTCATTTTCCTGGCCACGGCCTTTCCACCATTCCCTGTAAATCAGCCCTCTGGCTCAACCATCGGGGCGAACGGATTGGCCCGGAACCTCTGGTGACCGGTTTTGATACCCACTGGTTATGTCAGCGGGTGGCGGAACAGGAAAAACCCTGGACCTGGCACCTGCTGAACTGGCGCATCGCCGCCAAGGAATTTGCCATCTCAGGCGCCGAGCACAACGCCCGCATCCGTGAAAAACAGTTCCCCCTGTTTGTGAAAGAACTGTTGCTGGGCAACCACGCTTTGGTGCGGCAGATGCAACATGAAAGCCGGGATTTCCTGGTGGCAGATAGCCTGACTGAACTGTCCGCAAAGATGAATGCGCTGACCTGCTCCCACGACGTCGACGCGGCAACGCTGCAGGCCACGGCAGATACTTTCGATGCCAACTTTGCTGCTGGCACCAGCCTGCATGATGATCCCCAGATCCGGCTGATTCAGCATGCGAGGGAATGGAAGCCCGACCGTTTACGCACGTGCAAACCCGAGCCTCTCCAGAAGCCCGGCGCCGGGCCCTACATTGCTATTCGCATGCAACTGATTACCCGCAAGAGCCTGGGTGGCCTGCAAACCGACTTGCAAAGCCGCATTCTGGACGCTCAGGGCCAGCCGGTGCCGGGCCTTTATTGTGTGGGAGAGGCAGCTGGGTTTGGGGGCGGCGGCGCCAATGGCAAGCGTTCCCTGGAAGGCACCTTTCTGCCCGGGTGTATCATGACGGCGCGGTCAGCGGTGCGCTCCATTTTGGCGGGAAACTGATCGCTATGGGCAAAACACTTTACCGAACATTCGAACACTCAGAAGCTGGAGAACAATAATGACAAACGGCGCACAAGCCCTGATGAAAACCCTGGTGGATGCCGGTGTTGAGGTTTGCTTCAGCAACCCTGGTACCAGTGAAATGCATTTTGTTGCTGCTCTGGATGCCGAGCCCGGAATGCGCGCCGTCCTTGCTCTTTTCGAGGGCGTCGCCACCGGTGCTGCTGACGGCTACGCCCGCATGGCGGATAAGCCGGCCGCCACTCTGTTGCACCTGGGTTGCGGCTTGGGTAACGGGCTGGCTAACCTGCACAATGCCCGCAAAGGCAAGGTGCCTGTGGTGAATATTGTTGGCGACCACGCCACCTATCACGTGAAATACGATGCTCAGTTGCAATCGGACATCGAAACCGTCGCCCGCAACGTTTCTCCCGGTTTTGTCCGTACGGCCAAGAGTACAGAAACGCTTTGCCAGGATGCTGCTGAGGCCATTGCCGTCGCCCGTTCAGCGCCAGGCCAAGTGGCTACACTGATATTGCCTGCGGATGTTTCCTGGGGCGAGGGTGGTATCCCTGGCGCACCACTGGCGCCGCCGACACCGCAGCCGGCAGAGGATGCCATCGTAGAGGCCATTGCCGCGGCCATCCGCTCGGGCAAGAAAACCGCACTGCTGATGGGCGGCCATTCCCTGCGCGAACCCAGTATTCTGGCGGCGGCTAAACTGGCCGCACACAGCGGCGTTACCTTGTTGGCAGAAACCTTTCCAACTCGCCTGGAGCGCGGTGCCGGCCTGCCTTACATTGAACGCCTGGCCTACCTGGCCGAACTGGCCGCGGTGCAGCTTACCGATGTGGAACAACTGATTCTGGTGGATGCCAAGGCGCCCGTTTCCTTCTTCGCTTACCCCGGAAAGCAGAGCTACCTGGTACCGGATACCTGTGAGGTACATACTCTGGTCGCCCCGGACCAGGCTATCCTCGCCAGCCTGAACAAACTTAACGATGCCGTTGGTGCCAGCCAGACAGAACCGGAACTGCAACCCGCTAAACGGCCGGGCCGTCCGAGAGGCAAACTGACCGCAGAGAAAGTCTGCAAAGCCCTTGGTCATCTGATGCCGGAGAACGCCATTATTGTGGATGAGGGCATCACCTCCAGCCTGATGCTGTCAGCAATGACCGCCGGCGCTCCTCGCCACGATATGATTACCCTCACTGGCGGCGCCATCGGCCAGGGCTTGCCGAATGCGGTGGGTGCAGCGGTGGCCTGCCCGGATCGGCCAGTGTTCGCGCTGATTGGTGATGGCACCGCCATGTACACCATCCAGGCCCTCTGGACTATGGCCCGGGAGCGGCTTAACGTAACTTCCATCATCTTTAACAATGCCTCTTACTCCGTGCTTAACATAGAATTGGAGCGCGTAGGCGCGGAAGAGGCGGGAGAAAAAGCCAAATCCCAGTTAGACCTGAGAGGCCCAGTGATCAACTTTGCGGAAATGGCCAATGGCATGGGTGTGCATGGCGTACGGGTGCACACCGCCGAGGAAATGGCGAGAGCTCTGGAGTATGCCGGGAGAATGCCGGGGCCGCACCTGATTGAAGCCGTGATACCGGAATCTCTGAGCGGAGTGAAGCGCAGGATCCTGCCGTGGATGCTTCGCTCCTTGCCCAGCCTTCCGCTATCGGTTTCCAGGGCATTGAAGCGCAAGCTGGCGCCGTGAGGCGGTATGAAAGTGCCACCTCTCGTCTGACGCAGTGTGGCCTTTCCTTGAAGCAAAAACCTACAGGAAGTGGTCTTCTTCAAGGGCATTGATAATTCTGCTGCTCATGGCGGGAGTGGACTGGTCTACATAGTCCTTGTGCTCTTTCGCCAAGTTCCCGAAGTAAAAGGGATGAGTCACTACCTTGCTGCTGCCGTCGAAAAAGTACTCTTTTGCCGGGTTGCCATATTCATGTGTCTCGACACGGACATGGTATTCCGTTGTCGTGGTAATCGGCAGGATGAAAAAGGACGCAAGGGGAAGGATGATGGACGCCATGTCCGCGCCGTTTTGCTCCAATCGGCACTCTGACTCCAGAAAGAGCGCCAGATCAGCACTGCCTTTGGTGTCTGCCTGGGTGTAATCCAGGGACTCAAAGCGCTTTTTCA
This sequence comes from Marinobacter sp. 1_MG-2023, assembly GCF_030549045.1. NCBI lineage: Bacteria > Pseudomonadati > Pseudomonadota > Gammaproteobacteria > Pseudomonadales > Marinobacteraceae > Marinobacter > Marinobacter sp. 1_MG-2023. Next base: position 19,835 of record NZ_JAUOST010000001.1, read on the forward strand.
GTTCTTCAATTAGCGTGCCGTCATGACAAGAGGGGTCGCTGGTGTTGGTGCTGGCGATGTAAATACTCTGCTTTGCGGTTGTCGCTTGTGTATTGATGCCTTCGTCACTGGGAGGGAAGGCGACGGCGCACCCGAGTAATGAATGTGCCAGAGCCAGGAGTAGCAGATATTTCATCAGGTGTGCCCTTTTACTGTTTGTATTCACAAGTGTGGGTTATTTGAACCACACAGCGGTATTCCTGGTTGCGGTTTTCTACGCATTCTTTTTTTGCCATGTTCGGGTCGTCGAGAGTTGTAATTGTGCCCCTGTAATTCTCCCGGCACTGCTGTCTGGCCTGGGTGTCGGCATTCGTGGTGGCCAGGTCCAGGGCTTGAGCATAAGCAAAGTGCATGTCAGTGGTGCCGCGGGCCTGGATTTCCGCTGTCACCGTCTTCGCGGCCGGTTTCTCTGCTTTGGGTGCGGGCTGTGGTTGCAGGCGACTCTGTGTCGGCCTTCCGGAAGCTGAGCCCTGTGGTTGAGTGGTCGCAGCCTGTGGAAGCGTCTGGGGTGAAGGGTAACTCATGTTATAGGATGGCGTGCTGTAGGTTGTTTTCAGTGGATCATAGCTGGTGGCCGACATATTATCTGCGGCTTTTGCCGCCGCTGAAATAGTGCTGCTCCAGTCGGTTTCGGCGGCGGTTTCAACGGCGACACCAATAGGCATTACGATGGTATAAAGCGTTCCGGTGACAACTCTCATAACAATGGCGCCGCCCTCAATATCCTTGTCGTTTTTCACTTTTTCCAGATCCTGGGTGACATCCAGGCCATTGGCTTCTTTCACCAGAAGATCAAATATACGGATACTTCTGGAGATGGCGTCCGTGGCAATGGCTGTTTTCTTTCCGCAATCGATCGCGTTTTTTATATCAGACATGCGCGAGGCTTCGTGATGGCCTTTTGTCTCAATATCCACATCGAACAATGTTTGGGGGTGTCGTTCCAGGGTCGCGAGGATGTAATTGGTAGAGAGGGTGCCCTCGGTCGTGTAACTGAGGTTGGTTTCTTTACATTCGATGCCGCTTTCCGCGACCGAGGTGTTGATTTTCAGTGTGTATAAATGGGAGTCGGAGCCACTGAAAAGGTTTCGGTTTTCCTGGAATTTCTCTTTGGCGGTTTCCTGTAATGCAGTGAGAATGTCGCCATCGTTAGAAATTCCGTAAATAGAGACGCGTGCCAGAGTACCGTCATATGCTGACTGTTCGAGGTCTTCGCCCTCGAACTGGATGCTCTTGTTGCTGCAGCCGCCAATTGTCAGGGCCACAGCCAGCAAAAAAATAACTTGCTTAAAATAAGTCATGTTCTGCTTTTTATATAAAGGAAAATTGAGTATTACATGAAAGGTGACGCGGCTCAGTCTGTTTTGGGTAACAAAAAGTGTTCATAGCCGAATAGGTAAAAGATATTCAGTGGCAGGTTGTCAGCTAATCCGGAGTTTTAATGAACGTCCAGGCCAGTACTCTCGTAATTTTATTTCCTTGCTTCATTTCTATTTCTCGTATGTCCGTGGCACCCAGTTTATGAATAAGTTTTTTTGCGGGCTTTATGTTGCCACTCTTCGAAACCAAGCTGGTAAACCAGCGGCATTGAGCTGAGTATATCTGGCTTTCTTTTATCAGTTTTTTCAGAAACATGCGCTCGCCACCCTTGCACCAGAGCTCTGCGTCCAGGCCTCCAAAATTGAGGGTGGGAGAGTTTGAGGGTGTTGACGGGGCGGCACCGCGATTGTGCGCAAGGTTGTTGGTTTTGCGCTGGCTGCCTTTGCGAGCATCCTCTTGCGAAGCATGAAAGGGCGGGTTGCATACGCTGACATCAAAGAATTCGCCCGCTTGAATGATGCCTTCAAAAATACGGTTTCTGTCTTGCTGCCTGCGGAGTGTGAAGCGGTTTGCCAGTTTAGGGTTTTTGGCAATTATCGACGCGACATTATCAAGTGACCGTGCACTGATATCTGTACCAACACACTGCCAACCATATATTGAGCAGGCCAGTATCGGGTATATCCCGTTGGCACCGGTTCCTATATCAAGCATCGCGATTCCAGGCCGTGCCCCGGAAGGCTTTTGGGCGGGCTCTCTCACTCCGAGTAACTCGGCGATGTAGTGGATGTAGTCAACTCTGCCCGGGATGGGTGGGCAAAGGGCACCTTCCGGAATATCCCAATCGATAATGTTGTAGTATCGCTTGAGTAGCGCGGCATTCAGGGCTTTAACTGCCAGTGGGTTGGCAAAGTCTATGGAGAGATTACCGTGCGCGTTTGCTTTTACATGTGGGGCTAACGGCGGGTAACTTTTTGTGAGAGACGGAAAGTCATAGCCCTGATTGTGTATGTTTCTGGGGTGAAGGCGTTTTTGGGCCGGTTTGGTCTGGCTCTTTTTACCTCGATGGAGTGTACTCAATGGGATGGGCCCGAGGGTTAGCTTCAAATGAAATGGGGGGATTGATCCTGCCCTGAATTGTAACCGCAATAGAATGGCTGTTGAAGATAAACCATGAAGTCCAGGACCAGTCGGCTCGATCGTTTTATTAGTCAGAACAGTGATTTTTCAATGGCGGATACCCGCCTTCTGATTGCTCAGAAACGTATTCTTCTAGATGGGAGCGTGGCGCATTCCATTCAGCAATCGGTGACGGAATTTACTCGGGTTGTTCTGGATGGTCGCTGCCTGAAAGACAACCAGCCTGTCTATATCATGCTGAACAAACCCCGAGGAGTAGTCAGTGCGACGAGAGACACCAGGCACACTACAGTGCTGGATCTTGTTCAGCACCCCCGGAAGAGCGAGCTGCATATTGTTGGGCGCCTGGATCTGAATACCACCGGGCTGGTTCTTTTAACCAATAACGGCGCCTGGTCGCGCAATATAAGCCTGCCTGAAACAAAGCTTGAAAAGACGTATGAAGTGACGTTATCCAAGCCATTAACGGAGGAGTACGTTGCTGTTTTCAGGGAAGGCATCTATTTTGGCTACGAGGGTATTACGACCAAGCCGGCACGCCTGGAGATTCTGTCTGATTACACCGCAAGGCTTTCACTGACTGAGGGCAAGTATCACCAGGTTAAACGGATGTTCGGGTTTTTTCAGAATGAGGTGCTGTCGCTTCATCGCGTCTCTGTTGGACGCATTTCCCTCGAAGGACTTGATGAGGGGCTCTGCAGAGAACTTACGGCTAAGGAGATTGCAGTAAATGAAAACCGGTAACCAGAAAATCATCGCGCGACTGCGGGAGCACATTCCTTCTTTTGAGTGTGTTCCGGGTTGCCACGATTGTTGCGGGCCAGTGACGACGTCTCCGGAAGAAATGTCACGCTTACCGGTAAAGAGTGATGCCGAACACGAGGCAGCATTAGAAGATTTTAATTGCGTACATCTTGGCCCGGAAGGATGCCGGGTTTATGAGGAGCGCCCGTTGATTTGCCGGTTGTTCGGTACGACGCAAAATATGCCCTGCCCAAATGGTCGCCGGCCGGAGCAAATGGTTGACGCCGACATTGAGCGACAGGTTCATGGCTATATAGCCAATACACGGCAGGTGTTGGTGTAACTGCTTTAAGATAGGATTCAATATAGCGGGCTGGAAATTGGTAGTTGCAGCTCGTGCGGGACCACTTTTGAGAGCCCTCTCTATGCCTGATAAGAAAAAGATAGAATCTGTTCTGGAGCTAACTGAAGATCTTGCCGCCACGCACAAATCGTTTCGGTCGGATGAAAGCAGTTCTGAAACTCTCAAAAATCAGATCGCCCAGGATTTCGAGGCCGTTATGAGGAACGGCTATGTGATCATTGAGAAGCTTCTTTCGGTTTCGCAACTCGATTTGATTCGCGATGCTACCCTGCCATTGCTCGGGAAGGCTGGCCGCAACACATTTGAAGGCGTAAAGACGCAGCGGCTGTATAACGTGCTCGAAAAAACCCGGGTGATTGATCTACTCGCAACACATCCCCGCATCACGGGGCTGTTGGATCGTCTTTTTCAGCCGAATTACCTGCTCAGTCAGGCTCAGATTATCAATATTCTGTCTGGCGAATCGGCACAGCCGCTGCACTACGATGATGGCTTTTACCCGGTTCCACGTCCGCGTCCACCCTTTGGTGCGGCCACTGTTTGGGCGATTGACGAGTTTACGGAAGACAACGGCGCTACGGTGGTTATTCCTGAAAGCCACAACCTGGGCAAGGAAGTAATCACTGACCGCTCACAGGCAATACCCGCCGTGATGCCTGCGGGTTCAGTCGTGTTCTTTTTGGGGACGCTCTGGCATGGAGGGGGTGCTAACCGCTCGGATGCGGACCGTCTTGCGGTAACCTGCCAGTACTGCGAGCCCTGGTTAAGGCCGCAAGAGAACTTTTTTCTTGAGCTTAGCCAGAGCACACTTTCCCAAATTCCTGAGCAGCTGCTGAGCATGGTGGGTTATTCAATCCATCCACCGTTCATGGGCATGGTAAACGGTATGCATCCCAAGCGAACCTTGCAGCCAATCAAGCCTGAATAACGTCAGGCGATTGCACGAGGGGCGTTTTTTCGCTCCTGATGCTTTTCTTAGTTTCCTAGAACGTTCGTTTCATTCTTCTTTGATTTCTTGGCCGCTTTCTTTTCCTTTGCGGTTAAAAGCGGTTGTTTTTTGGTGTCCTTTTTTTTGTCCTGTCCTTTGCTCATTACATGTACTCCTGTTAGTGCGTGCTTTGGCATCAATAAAGAATACGATGCTGATCACGCAGAACAATCAGTATGGCCCCAATCACAAACAACGGGAAGGACTTGTTGTTTTGTACGAAAGCCCCGCAGCTTTTTACCCTTCCAGATTCCGAACCCGCTGCGCCAGTATGGAAAAATCGAAGAGCTTTCCTTTGGGTAGAAGCAAGAGCAGTAGCGATACGGCTATAGGCACCAACGATGCCAGCAGGAACGATTCCAATAAGTAGGTAGTGGGAGCCCCCGGCGCAGGAAATACTGAAAGCCCGGCAACAAGACCGGCCAAAGTACTGAGGGCAGCGTTGTAGTTCTGGTAGCGAGCGTTGTAGAAGCCAAAAAATACCGGGAAGGCTGCGGCACAGCACAGCAGGTCTGCCAGCAAAAACAGGTAGAGCACGCTGTAGCCCTGGGCCGCGACGAACAGCACCGGTACCGACAGCAGGATAATCAGCCAGCGCGCCAGCGAAAGCAGGCTATGGTTGCTCAGTCTGGGCAGTAATCGGCGCAGGTCGACCACCATAATGCTGGTCAGCCCGCTGATGGTGGAGTCGGCGCTGCTCATAATCAGCGCCAGCCCGAAGGGTAACAGACCAACCGCAAACCAGAGTGGTACATCTGACAATAGCACGCTGAAGAGCGCCACCGAACCGTCCCCGGGCAAGTCCAGCCCCACGAACGCCAGCCCGAATAAACCCATGATGAAGATAATGGGAAAGCTCAGCAGGCCACTCATGATAAATCCGTTCCGAATGACCTTGTTATCGCGGGCGGCGAAGATGCGTTGCCAGGTTCCCTGATAAAACAGCCCGGTAAGCACCACGGCAATAAAGAATGTGAGCCCGGATTTCAGGCCGTTGATGTCCAGCGGGTCCAGCAGGTGCGGCGCTTTTGCCTGCAAGCCATGCAGCGCTGGAGCAAGGCCGCCAGTGGCTTGCCAACCGAAGGCGACCAGTAGAACCAGAAAGGGCAGGATCACCAGCATCTGCACCCGATCGGTAAAGATGGTTACTCGTAGGCCGCCATAAAGGGTATAGAGCAGGGTGGCTGCCATCACTATGCTGGCGGTAAGCCACAAGGGTACCGGTGCCAGTAGGGCGACCATTTTTGCGATGGCGGTCAGGCCTGCTGTCAGGCTGATAAACAAGTAGAAGATCATGATGATCAGCACGAAACCGTACATCACCCGGCCATAGCGACCGAGTACAAATTCGGTGAGAGTATGGCCTTCTGGCATGAGTGTGCGAATGCGGTTGCCCAGAGGAATCATGATCAGGCGCGGTGCCAGTGCGCCCAGAGCGTAGCCGGTAATCGCGCCAATGCCGCCCCAGGTTGCGGCCTGCGCCGGCCCGAACAGAATCCAGGTGCCCAGGGTGGTGGCCAGCAGTGTCAGCAGCGTGGCGGAGCTGCTCTGGCTATTTCGGGCGACCAGAAAATCGTCGAGTTGGTCCTGTTTTCGGCGGGCGTATATCAGGCCAGGTATGGCGAACAGAGCGGCAAATAAAACCAGCCACACAAGTGCAGTCGAGGAGCTGAGCATCCGTTATCTTCCTTGCCTTTGAGGCGTGTAGCGCAATCGCCAAAAGTTGCTTGTTTGCGTGGCAGGCGTACAGGAAGAAGGGGCACACAGGCTTGTGTGCAGCAGGCACTTTCCTTCCCTTCGCCGGCATTACCCGAATCAGGTTCGAAGGGTTACCGCATAGCATGCGGAGTCTCAGCCGTTAACCGGCTCCCCCAGGAGTGTCGACAGAGTAGGAAGTCTGTGGGTACTTGTCAATTGCAGCTATCCTGTCCTACATACCTGTGCATTTGATGTGCTATGGTTTCGACTCGACACGGGGTGTCCTGCACGCAGGGCTGAGATAACACCCGTTGAACCTGATCCAGTTCACACTGGCGAAGGGATGTCAGCCGCAGGCGCAGCCGGGATGCTGTGCCGCATCTGCCTATTCATACCTTCGCCTCTCTTTTGAGGTGTCTATGCAAAATTCTTTAGGTCTTGATCAACAACTCGTGCTGGTAACAGGCGGTGCCCGTGGCCTGGGTGAGCACCTGGTGCGCGCTTTCCTGCGTGAGGGTGCCAGAGTGGTGATCAACTATCGCAACAGTGCTGAAGCAGCGAAAAAGCTGGCCAGCGAAGTGCCGGAAAGGGCGCTGGCGGTGCAGGCAGACGTTACTGACAGCAAAGCGGTAAAGGCGATGTTTGCGTCTGCTCTGCAGCATTTTGGTATGCCGGTGACTACCGTGATCAATAACGCCCTGCCGGACTTTTCCTTCAATGGCGATGCCCGCGCCAACGCCGAGCAATTGACCTGGGAGCACCTTAACCAGCAGTTTTCCGGCGTGGTTGGCGGTGCCCTGAATACCACCCAGGCGGCGTTGGATGGTATGCGAGAAGCGGGGTTTGGGCGCATTGTGAATGTCGGCACCAACCTGTTTCATAACCCGGTTGTGCCTTATCACGATTACACCGCCGGTAAAGCGGCTTTGCTGTCACTCACCCGTACTCTGTCGCAGGATCTCGGGCCGGACAATATCACTGTGAATATGGTGTCTGGCGGTCTGCTGCGCACCACCGATGCCTCGGCCGCTACTCCGGAGGCCGTGTTCGATTTCATTGCTGCCAGTACGCCGTTACGGCGGGTAACCACGCCGGCCGAGTTTGCCGATGCCACACTGTTTTTTGCCTCGCCCTGGTCGCGATCTGTTACCGGGCAGAACCTGGTGGTTGATGGCGGCCTGGTGAAAAACTGATGGCGGCCTCTTCTTCCTGCCAACGCATGATGCACATCAACCTGTTCCTGATGGGCTGCGGCCACCACCGGGCGGCCTGGCGCCACCCGGACTCGGCGGTAGAGCAACTGGGCGATATACGTTACTACGAGCGCCTGGCGCAAACCGCCGAACGTGGCAAACTGGACGCTGTGTTTTTCGCCGACAGCAACACGGTGGGTAACGTCTCCGATGGCAGTTGGTGGTACCTGGAGCCTCTTACTGCCATTGCTGCCATGAGCCGTGCCACCGAATACATCGGCTTTATCAGTACGGTTTCCAGCACGTTTTATACGCCGTTTCACGCAGCCCGCCTGGTGGCCTCGCTGGATCATATTTCCGGCGGGCGTATCGGCTGGAATGTTGTCACCTCCATGTTTGATGTGGAAGCGCGTAATCACGGCTATGAATCCATGCCGGGCCATGCCGAACGCTATCGCCGGGCCGATGAGTTTGTGCAGGCCGTGTTGGGGTTGTGGGATTCCTGGGCCGATGACGCTCTGACCTTTGATCGCCAGGGGCATTACGCCGACCCGGCCAAGGTAAAGCCGATTAACCACCAGGGTGAGTTCTTTCGCGTGGACGGGCCGCTGAACGTACCACGTCCGGTACAGGGCCACCCGGTGTTGTTCCAGGCGGGCGCCTCGGAGCAGGGGCGTGAGCTGGCGGCCAGATGTGCAGAGGCCATTTATGCGGTGGCCTACGATTTGCCAGCCGCGCAGAGTTACTACCGGGACATAAAACAGCGCGTCAAAGCCGCGGGGCGGGACGCGACGGTGCCTGTTCTGCCGGGCCTGGTCACTTACGTGGCGCCCACCGAAGCGGAGGCGCTGGCGAAGCAGCGTGAGCTCGACGAGTTGTTGCCCGCCGATGCCTCTTTGCGCCAGCTGGCCATGTTCATTGATCAGGACTGTTCGGGCTGGGAACTGGACGCGCCGGTTCCACCTTTGCCTCCGTTGGAGGAATTCAGTGGGCCGCAGGGGCGTTACAGCACCATATTGCGCATTATTCAGACTGAACAGCCCACGTTGCGTCAGTTGTTGGGCCGGCTTGCGGCGGGTGGCGGCCATTGCACCATGGTAGGCACGCCGGAGCAGATAGCCGATAAGATGGAGTTCTGGTTCAACAATGAAGGCGCGGACGGCTTCAACCTCATGCCGCCGTCTTTACCCTCCGGTATTGAAGACTTTATTGAGCAAGTGGTGCCGGAACTCCAACGGCGCGGTCTTTTCCGCAAGGAGTACCAGGGCCGTACTTTGCGAAGCCATCTGGGGCTGACCAGGCCTCATGTTTGATAAACAGAACTACCCTTTCGACCGTAATTGTGTCAGGTTCACGGTCTCTGTTTAAGCGGGTTTTGACCTATGCGTAGATCTTCCAAAAAGAATAAACAGCCGCTTTGGCACCCGCGTTTATGGCCCTCGTGGGCGCTGGTATTTATGCTGTATCTGCTGTCGTTTCTGCCTATGTCTTCCAAGCAAAAACTGGGAAGAAAGCTGGGTTGTTTTCTTGGTGGCAAACTGAAATCCCGCGCTCGCGTGGCTAGCCGTAACCTGGCTATCTGCTTTCCCGGTCTAAACGAGGACGCCCGAAAAAAACTGGTGCAGGATAATTTTATCGCTTGCACACGCGGTTTTCTGGAGAGTACCCATGCCTGGTGGCGGGATATGTCGCCTTATTACGAAGCTACCGAGGTGCAGGGGCTGGAGCACCTCAAAGAGGCGCGGAGCAAGGGCAGAGGCGTATTATTGGTTGGCGGTCATTACAGCATTTTTGATTTCGCGTTACCGTTGATTGCCTGCCACCTGAAAAACCCGGGGTACGTCTATCGGCCCAATAACAATCCGGTTATTGACCGTATGATTGAAAATGGCCGGCGCCGTCATTTCAGTATCCGACCCTTCACCAAGCGTGAACTTCGGCCCATGGTGTCATTTCTGAAAAAGGGCGGTGAGGTCTGGTTCGCTTGTGATCAGGATTTTGGCCGCAAAACCGAGTTGTTCGTGCCCTTTTTCGGTGTCGAAACCGGATGTATTACTTCCCCAAGCTATATAGCAAAAGTATCCGGAGCCGCAGTGGTGTGCGTAAGCCACCTGCGCATGCCCGACGGGGGCTATCGAGTAGTGTTCTCTCCGGTGCAGGCGAATTTTGGAGCCGATAAACACAAGGATACGGAGGTCTGGAATCGCTACATTGAAGACGCGATTCGTGAACAGCCTGATCAATACCTGTGGCTGCACAAGCGCTTTAAGACCCGCCCCGAAGGAGCAGAAAAGGTCTATTGAATGGCTAGTCGAATGCCGAGCTGATGACGTCGCGATAGTTACGGATACGCTGCACGTAGTGCACCGGCTCGTAACCGCGAGCGTAGCCGTAGCGGGTATTCGGGTAATACCGTTTGTCGGCTTTCAGTGGCAGTACTTCTTTCATGTCGTCCCAGGAATCCGGGTTTTTACCCAGGTCCCTCGCCAGCTGTCGGGCGTCCAGCAGATGGCCACGACCAATGTTGTAGCTCGCCAGTGCCAAAAAGGTACGATCCGGCTCGGGAATGGTATCCGGCAGCCTGCGGTGGCGGTCTGCCAGGTAGCGGGCGCCCCCATCAATGGCGGCTACAGGGTCGAGTCGGTTCATCACGCCCAGGGATTCCGCGGTGCGCCGGGTCAGCATCATTATGCCGCGAACACCTGTGGGGGAGATGGCCGATGGGTCCCAGTGGGATTCCTGGTAAGCCAGTGCTGCCAGTAAATCTGCTGGCATGCCTGTGGCTGCTTCCGCCGCCGAGAAGCGGCTAATAAAGCCGGGAAGGCGTTCGTCGATGCGGCGGTTGAGCGCCCGTAGGTCGACGAAGTCGAACTCACCAATGTAGGCGTAGTAGTGGCTTTCTACATCAGCTATGGCTTCGTCGCCCTCGGTGCTGTTCATCCATTCGTGCGCAACTCCCGCCAATTCATCGGAGTTTGCCGGCAGGTACCAGCCCAGATTGTTGCCCTTGGTCAGGGTCATGGCTACTTCGAGATGAGGGAAGTGGCGCCGCATGACCTGGACAATATTGGAGTCTGCCACAGTACAGTCGATGGTCTGCTGGGCCACTTCTGACAGCAGTACTTCGGTTGTTTTACTGCTATCTTCGGTAAATATGATGCCTTCGTGATCCTTGGCAAGTTTGTTCAGTGTTTCCACGTAACTGGATGCGGCTGTTACCGTAATGCCTACGCCGGGTATGTTTTCGGGCACCCGGGGCATGGGGCGCATCTCACGGTGGCATACCAGTTGTTCCGTAATTTCTGTGTGTGCGGGGCCGCGGGTAAATTTCTCGGTGCGCGAAGGCAGGTGCGTCAGCCCGGCAGCGGCCATGTGGGTGTTGCCGGATTCCAGTGCGTTTAACACAGCGGCGGTTGAATCGTACATGGTCCAGTTGATGGTCCAGCCTTGGCTGGCAGCAAATTCCGACGCCAGGCTATATTCCGGCCCAGTCGGATTTTCATGGCGATCAAGGTAATAGGTGGTGGAGCCATTGCGTGTGGCTATTTCCAGCACGCCTGTTTGCTCCGGAGGTGCCAACTTTTCTGCCGGCTTGGCACTGACGTCAGGACCAGAGTTGCCCTGGCTACAGCCAGTCGTAATAATGAACGCCAGCGGAATAAATACTCCGCTCAACATGCGCAGCTTGTGAGCCATGAAAGACCTCGGCGTTTGCTCTCTTACTGTCATAAGTATTTTTACGTGTCTTAAGGAACAACATATCACATTGATTTCGCGAGGCGTAGGCAGTGGGCTTCTGCAACTGATACATGCCTATTGCTAGCACCAGAGTTCTTGCGTTCCGTAGTTAACCCCCAATGCCAACCAGGTAAAAGATTCGACCCAATGGATTTGTTCTCGAAAGTCAGCACCAAACCACATTACGAGTCTTATACCTGGGGCAAACACCGCAGCATTTTTGCATCCGTCACTTATTGGCTGATTTTCGTTCTCAGGGTTCTTTCTCCCCTGCAGTGGATAAAGTTCATATTCCGGAAACGGCAAGCGGCCAATAACGATGAGAAAGAGCGCGTGGATTTCCATGCCATGCACTCAGAGCTCTATCTGCTGGTGGTGTTATGCCTGTCGCTGGCGTTCTACTTCGCCCCGCCTTTCGTTCCAGCTTTGCCTGGTATCCCTGAGGCAGTCGCTACCGGATTGAGTCTGCTGGTGAAAGCCATTGCTGCGCTGCTGCTGTTTGAATCGGTGATGTGGCTGTTTTACTACATGTTGCTGCGGATTCTGATCGAAAAGCATCTGACCATATTCAACGAGGCGGAGTACTTTATTGCTCTACCTTTTGTGCTCGCAACGCAGTTTTTCCTGTTGGCAGGACTAATGGGTGTCAGCGTGTCCGAGGTGCTGGCGCTGGCATTGAGCCTGGATTTTGAGGGGTATCGGAGCAGTCAGACTGCCCAGCTGGCCATTGGCACCTTCGGATACATCTACACCGCACTTATCATTGCCAACATCATTAACCTGATCCCTCCAATTCCCGTTGGCAGGCGCCCGAATATTACGATCATTGGTGCGGGCGATGTGGTTCGGGAGCGTATGCTGCCTGCGCTGATCGGGGAAAAACTCTACTTGCCCGGCCAGATCGCCATCATCAGCGATTGTATTGATGAGAGCTTTCAGAATCAGCTCAGGAAAGAAGGCGTGGCTTTTCAATTACTGAAGAGTAGTGCGAACAGTGAAGAAAAAGTGCAGGAGGTGGTCAAGTTCATTAAAAAACGATCGTCTTATGCCATTGTTGCAACGCCTACTGCGAGTCACCTCGCTTATGTGTCCGCTCTGGCAAAGGAAGGCATTGTTTTCGGTGTTGAAAAGCCGTTGGTGGGGACCGCCGCAGAGTTGGCGGTTCTTCGGCAGTGTCAGGACCAGCTGATGGAACGGGGATTTTTGTTCAGTTACTACTGGCTGGAAAAAGCGCTGCCCCTTAACTATTTCCTTACGTTGAATCCTCAATACCAACGATTTCTTGAGATCAATGTGAAAGGCAGGCCGTCAGGTCGCCCTGTGGGGGCCGATGCGCTTGCTTATCTGCGACTGCAACTGGGCAAGCTTGTTGGCGTTGATATCACCTTTTTTGAAGGTGAGGATCCCCGCGAGTGGAGCCTGGCAAAGGAAACCGGAGGCCTGTTCTTCGAGACCCTGATACACCCCATAACACTTCTGAGCCACGTGCTGGAAGAGCCTTTGCAGCTGGCAGATTTGCAGGCTGAGTGGCACCTACTCGAAAATTTGCCTGACCGGCTGGGCAGCAAAGCGCTTTCCTTGAGTGATTATGGCGCCAGTTACGTGTCATTGCGTTCGAGGCCCGGTGCTACCAGTGCAATCAATGTGCGTACAGGTAAGTTTATGGGGGCTAAAGAGCGATCGATGGTGATGCGGTATGCAAACGGCCTTATCCATATGGATCTTGATGCCCGGCAGTGTTCAATCAGCTGCCCCCAGGCAGGATCACTGGCGGAACTGACCATTCAGGCTCGTGGAGACGTACCGGACGGGGAAGGGGCCCCAAAATACGATATTCAGATGACGCTCTTCGACAGTTTTGTTCACAATCAGGGGTACTGGAGTGCTCAGCGTTATGACGATTACCCCAACCAGATTGATGTACTGTCTGCAATGACAGACTGGTTGAAAACTGATCTTGGGGAATCCCACTTTTACCGGCCAATAGCCCTGAGTGAGACGGAATACAGAAAGCTGGGGTAACGCTTTTCAGTTGTCCTTGATAACCTCATGCTCGAACCGACCCAGCACCGCCATAATAATCAGTGCCATCAAGGTAACCATGCCCGCGAGGGCGAAGATGCCAAGGCCACAGGCCACGCCGATGGCTCCCGCCATCCAGATTGAAGCCCCGGTGGTAATACCCTGAACGCTGCCGCGACTCTGTATTATGCTGCCGGCCCCGAGAAACCCGATGCCTCCGATGACACCTTCAACAATACGGGTCGGGTCGATGCGGGCTGAGGGATCGCCTTCTGCAGTGGCGAACAGGATGTGCATGCCCATGATGATAAAAGCGGACGCGCCCAGAGAAACCAGCATGTGTGAGCGCAAGCCCGCCGCCTTGCCCCTTAGCTCTCGCTCCAGGCCCAGAAGCAACGCCAGGCCGGCCGCCGCAAGAAGCCGGATAAACATATCCAGTACAGGGATTTCAGTATCGAACATGGCGTGTCTCCCGATTTTTGTTTAGCTATCTGCTCTTGTCCTATTTGCCCAGTAACTCGCCAACCGGGCGAAGATTTACAATATGATCACACAGAGATTTTATGATCATCAGAAGCGGTGTTGCTATGATCAGCCCCACCGGCCCCCAGAGCCAGCCCCAGAACAGAAGCCCGACAAAAATCGCCACGGCATTGAGGCTTGAAACCTGACTGGTTAGCCATGGGGTCAGCAGATACCCCTGAATGCTGGTAACCACCAGTGATGTGGCGGCGACAATGATCGCCATATTCAAGTCACCAAACTGGATGAACGCCGCAACACCAGTGCCAACCAGCACCAGAAATGGCCCCAGATAGGGAATTGCACTGGCTACACCCGCTACCACGCCCCATAGCATCGCCTGCTCCACTCCCAGGGCGAGGAATGCCAGCCAAGTCAGAACCCCTACAAACAGGGCACCAACAAACATCACGAACAGAAAGCGCCGGACCTGATGGTGGAACTCGTTCATGATTCTGGCGGCTTTGCGCATGCGCCCGAATGACGGGCCAGAGATTTTCACAACCTTGCGCTTGTACAGCGACCCGGCTGCCAGTATGAAATACACCAGTAGCAATACTGAGAAAAGCTGGGATACAAGCACGATTGCGGCAGGCGAGCCTTTCAAAACGTATTGCTGAACATCCATCGGTTTATCCACCACACGAACAGGCGTTACACCCTCGTGCGCCGGGTGCCTGTTGCTCTGGTCCTGATCAGCAGATTCCTCGATTTTCTTTGCTGCAGCCTGGGCCTTTTCCATAAGGCCTTCTTCTGTATCGGGAGCCCTGGCCTCCTTGCGCTGGAACTCGCTGATCGCCACAGGAACCTTGTCCAGCATAGCCATGGCTTCAGATTGCAGAGGGATACTGGCGGCAGCGATCGACCCCAGCATCAGAACCATTACGATGGCCGCGCTCAATGGCCGGGGGATTCTGAATCGATCAAGTGTTGATGCCAGGGGGTCCAGCGCATAGCTGATCATTACCGCGACCACCAGAGGCAGTAGCACGGCTTGGGCCCAGTCTATGAAAAAGAGGGTGGCGATGCTGGTGAGAATAACCAGTGAAAGGCTGCGTATGTTAACGGCTTCAAGTAGTGCCTTATCAGGCTTGGCAATGCTATTTACTTGACTGCTTCCGGGTTCACTATGCTCGTTGCTTTCCATGGCTGCCACTGTGCTTTGAGGATTTCATATCCAGCATAGTGTAGACGCCAATGGTTACGAGAACATAAAAACAACGGATATGTAATGAGGTGGCAGTTCTGCCACGTCAGGAAATAGATCACCAGCCCCTGTTGTTTTGTTTTGCGTCTCAGCAACACCCCCTCCTATAATTGCCCATTGCTGCGATGTGTCCGGTGCTTCGTCGCACGCTCCCTTGCCAACAAAAAAGGAAAATAAAATGCTGAAATCCCGTTCCTTGATCGCTGTTGCTGCGGCGACTCTGCTGCTCAGCTCTGCGGCGAACGCTCAATACAAAGATGAATACACGGTTTCTACCGTACTGCCGTCGGCGTTTCCCTGGGGCCAGGCTGCGGATAAATGGGTCGAGTTGGTGAAAGAACGCTCGGAAGGGCGCATTAACATGAAGATCTACAGCAATTCACAACTGGTTTCTGGGGATCAGACCAAAGAGTTCTCCGCCATGCGTTCAGGGCTGATCGATATGGCCGTAGGCTCCACCATCAACTGGTCGCCTCAGGTTCCGGAACTGAACCTGTTCTCCTTGCCATTCCTGATGCCTGACAACGCGGCCATCGATGCCATCACCCAGGGCGATGCAGGTAAAGCTGTATTTGAAGCGATCGAAAAGCGCGGCGTAACTCCGCTGGCGTGGGGCGAGAACGGCTTCCGCGAGTTGTCGAATTCCAAGCTCGCTATCAGTGAACCAGCCGACCTGGAAGGCCTGAAAATCCGGGTTGTAGGTTCGCCATTGTTCCAGGACACATTCTCCGAACTGGGCGCGAACCCGACCCAGATGAGCTGGGCGGATGCCAAGCCCGCACTGACCACTGGTGCAGTCGATGGCCAGGAAAACCCGCTGTCTGTTTTTGACGTGGCACGTATTGATCAGGTCGGGCAGGAGCATCTCACGTTGTGGCACTACATGGCCGATCCGCTGGTATTTGCGGTCAGCAACCGTGTTTGGGGCCAGTTCAATGCCGAAGATCAGGCACTTTTGAAGCAGGCGGCAATTGATGCCGGCAAGTGGGAAATCGAAAAATCCCGCGCCGAGCTTGAGGACACCTTACAAGCCATCAAGGACCGCGGTGTAACCGTTACGGAACTGACCCAGGCGCAGCACGATGCATTTGTAGAAGCAACCAGTGCAGTCTATGAAAAGTGGACACCGCGCATCGGGGAAGACCTGGTGAAGCAGGCCCAGTCTGCTGTCGCCAACCGCAAGCAGTAACTCGCTGTTGTACAGGCACCTGCCGGTTCCGGTGGGTGCTTATTCTGAAACGGAGTATTCATGCCCTCCCGTCCCCCGAAGTTCCGGCCGGAAGCCTGGCTGGCATCCCTGGCCTTGATCGCAATCTGTGTCATCAGCCTGGGCAACGTGATTGTCCGCTACACCACAGATGCCTCTTTTGCCTTCACCGAAGAGTTTTCGGTGTTTCTTCTGGTGCTGCTTACGTTCGCTGGCGCAGCCGTGGCCGCTCGCAACAATCAGCACATCCGTATTGAGCTGATTGAGCATTATTTGCCGTCCGCTGTGCTGAAGGGCCTGTTTGTCGTGCAATGGCTGGTGGGTGTGTCGGTTATGGGGGTAACCACCTGGTATGGCGCTATCTTTGCGATGCAGGAATACGACTGGGAGTCTCTGTCCCCCGGGTTAGGACTGCCAAACTGGATTTACGTGATCTGGCTGCCGCTGATGTCGGCGGCGATTATTATCCGGATGACCCAGAACTTCATCGACCGCCTGCGTGGCAAGAAAGACGCGGAGGTTATCCATGAGTCCTGATCTGTTGATGATCGGCAGCTTTCTTCTGGCCTTGCTGTTGGGCGTTCCCGTTGCCATTGCGCTGGGTTTTGGTGGGCTGGTGGGGATCGTCTCCGGTTTGTCACCCGACATGCTCGCCACCTTTGGCACCAATACCTACAACAGCGTGTCGAAGTATCCGCTTATCGCGATACCACTTTTCATTCTTACCGGTCTTATTTTCGAGCGTGCCGGTGTCGCGGCCAGCCTGGTGCGCTTTGCCCAGGCCATCATCGGCCCCCGCCACGGTAGCCTTACCGTTGTTGCGGTGCTGGTGTGTCTGATCATGGGTGGAATGAGCGGCTCAGGGCCGGCAGATGCGGCCGCAGTGGCCATGGTGATGCTGCCCAGTATGCGCAAGGCTGGTTATCCGCAGCCCTTTTCTGCTGCGCTGATTGCGGCTTCGTCGTCTACGGCTATTCTGATTCCGCCCTCGATTGCGTTGATTCTCTATTCCATTGTGGTGCCTGGCGTTGATTTGCGAGCGTTGTTTGCCGCCGGGTTGTTCCCCGGGATTCTTGCCGGCCTTTCACTGCTGGTGCCGGCGCTTTACCTTGCTCGCAAGTTCGGCTGGGAGAACCCGGAAACCTCCGAGCGACCGCCCTTGTGGCCCAGTTTCAAGGCCGCACTGCCTGCATTGTTTGCCCCGATTATCATTCTGGGTGGGCTTAGGTCCGGCCTGTTCACGCCTACGGAAGCTGCCGTTGTTGCGGTGGCCTACGGCATCATTGTGGGCTGTGTGGTATACCGGAATCTGAGTTTACGCAGCCTGTTTGATCTGATGACAGACGCGGCGGTGACCTCTGGCGTAGTCATGCTGATTATTGCTCTGGCGGGTATTTTTGCCTGGGCAGGAACCACTCTGGGTACCTTCCAGCATCTGGCAGATGCCTTGCTGTCTCTTTCAGATAACGGCTGGGTGTTGCTGGGTCTGGTAATGTTGCTGGTGCTGATTGCCGGCATGTTGCTGGATGCGGTATCGATTTACCTGATTCTCATCCCCATCGTGCTCCCCTTGATGAACCACTTTGGCTGGAACCCGGTATGGTTCGGTATCTTGCTGGCGATGAACATTGCTATCGGGCAGTTTACGCCGCCAGTGGCAGTGAACCTGATGGTTACAACACGTATTGCAAATATTCGCCTGGAGCATACAGTTGGGTGGGCGTTGGTGTTTATTGCCGCTATGAGCATAAGCCTGCTTCTGGTAGCGCTGATTCCGGGCATTGCGCTGTGGCTACCTGAGCAGCTCGGCTATGTGGTTGGCCCCTGGTAAGCCAGGCGCAAAAGCTGGCATCAGGTTGCCTTGTAGTCAGATTTTGCTGAATTGACGGTAGCAAAGGTGAAACATGTTCGTGATAATCATTGATAGCCTGCAGCTATAGAATGATTGGGTATTACCAATTTTCTTTAAGTGTTCAGGGTCGTTACAGTAAGCACCATAAATTAACCAATAGGCAAACCAAGGAGTTTATTTGATGGGCATTATCAACTCTGAAATCAAACCGTTTAACGCAACCGCCTTCAAACAGGGCGAGTTCGTAGAAATTTCCGAAGCAGACGTTAAAGGCAAGTGGGGGATCTTTTTCTTCTACCCAGCTGATTTCACCTTCGTTTGCCCCACTGAGCTGGGCGACGTAGCGGATCACTACGAAGAGCTGCAGAAGATGGGCGTTGAAGTATTCTCTGTATCTACAGACACTCACTTCACCCACAAAGCATGGCACGACAGCTCCGAGACCATCGGCAAGATTCAGTACTACATGGTTGGCGACCAGACCGGCACCATCTCCAATAACTTTGGTGTGATGCGTGAAGGCCAGGGTCTTGCAGACCGTGCTACCTTCCTGATCGATCCGGATGGCGTTATCCAGGCGATGGAAATCACTGCGGAAGGCATTGGCCGTGATGCAGACGATCTGATGCGTAAAGTGAAAGCCGCTCAGTATGTACGCAACCATCCTGGCGAAGTTTGCCCGGCCAAGTGGAAGGAAGGCGAAGCTACCCTGTCTCCTTCACTGGATCTGGTTGGCAAGATCTAAGGTTCTCTTAAACAGGGAATCAATCGGAACAGGCTCGTTACACGGGCCTGCTTCTGCCAGAAAACCCCGGGCTACCGGGGTTTTTTGCGTTCAGGTTCATGGCAAATTAGCGGCTGCCCGCTGCGGTTGGGCCACTCTCTTTTTCTTGCAGGCGGATAACCATTTTGCTTAGCTCCCGAAGCCATAAGACCGAACTGGCGACCGCTGCACAAAACAGCCAGTCCTCAAGGCTCAGACTGACGGTGGAAAAAGGCTTTTGCAGGAAAGGCAGGTAGACCACCGCCATTTGCAACAACAGTGATCCGCCCACAGCAGCCCAAAGCCAGAGATTGGAGAACAGACCGCTGAAAGCGCTTTGTTCGTCAGATCGCGAAATGAACACGGTAAACATCGAGAATAAAACCAGGGTAGTAAAGGCCATGGTCTGGCCATAGGCAAGGCTGCCTGTACCAGCTATCAGGCCACCTGGCATGGAAGCATCAAGTACGAGAAGCGTGCCGGTTGCGGTAATAATACCGACGAAAACAATGCCGGCCCACATGTCGCGCGTCAGTATGCCTTCTCCCCTGGGCCTTGGTGGCTTGGTCATTGCCGCCCCATCGCCTGGATCCAGCCCGAGCGCCAAAGCCGGCGCGCCATCGCTGACCATGTTGATCCAGAGGATCTGGGTTGCCAGCAGAGGCAGAGCCAGGCCAGCACCGTTTGCGGTCAGCCCGATTACATCGGCCAGAAGCACACCAAAGAACATGGTTAGTACTTCGCCGATGTTGGACGACAACAGGTAGCGCAGGAACTTTCGGATGTTGGCGAAGATTGTCCGGCCTTCCTCCACGGCAGCAACAATGGTGGCAAAGTTGTCGTCTGCCAGAATAATGTCCGAGGCCTTGCGGGAAACATCTGTGCCGTTAATACCCATGGCTATACCAATGTCTGCCGTTCTCAGGGCGGGAGCATCGTTCACTCCGTCGCCGGTCATGGCGACTATGTTCTTATCATTTTGCAGGGCTTTGACGATGCGTAGCTTATGCTCCGGGTTAACCCGGGCGTAAACGGAGACGTCCTGCACGGTCTGATACAAAGCTTCGTCCGTCATGCCGTCAATTTCTGCCCCGGTGATGGCTCGGCCATCTGTGCAGATGCCCAGCTCCGCCCCTATAACAGCGGCTGTAACCGGGTGATCGCCGGTAATCATGACGGGCCGGATACCAGCGCTTCGGGCCTGGGCAACAGCCTGTTTGGCTTCTTCACGGGGCGGATCAATCATGCCAATCAGGCCGACGAATATCAGATCCTGCTCGAGATCGTCGTCGATATTATCGGCTTCAAAGCCATCCTCCGGCAGGTAGCGGGCGGCAACACCGAGTGTACGCAGTGCTTCGCCGGCCAGTTGTTCGTTGGCTTGCAGGATCTCGGAACGACGTTCCTCGGTTAACGGGCGGCTAGTGTCTCCCAAGCGCTCCCGGTCACAGCGGCCCAGAAGAACATCCGGCGCGCCCTTGGTGAATACCTGAATGTGCCCTTTGTGTTGGCGGTCGGTATGAAGCGTGGACATCATTTTCCGTTCGGATGAGAAAGGTACCTCACCAACACGCTCATATCGGGCATCCAGGATCGCCTCCGTCAGTCCGATTTTTCTGGCAGCAACCAGAAGAGCGCCTTCGGTGGGGTCACCCTGCACGGTCCACTGGCCGTCGTCTTCTTGCAAAACCGCGTTGGTGGCGCGGTCACCGACGGTGAGCGCCCGTTCCAGCTCCATTCGCAACGGCTCGCTGACAGCAACTGAACCGCTACTGGGCAGTGTCGTATGCACGCTAACCTCGCCCGCTGGCTCGTATCCCGTGCCGCCCAGGGTAACCCGCCCACTGGCTGTAACGATCGCTTTCACGGTCATTTCGTTGCGGGTCAGGGTGCCAGTCTTGTCGGAGGCGATCACATTGGCTGCGCCAAGAGTCTCTACGGCTGCCAGGTGGCGCACAATGGCGTTACGGCGTGCCATGCGCTGGACCCCGAGGGCCAGGACAGCGGTGACTATAGCTGGCAGGCCTTCGGGTACAGCAGCCACTGCCAGGGCGACGCCAAGAATCAGAACATCGAACAGGGCGGAAAAGCCGGTGACGTGATCCACCAGAATAATGGTGAGGATTATCACCACCGCAATCATGATGACCACCAGCCCCAGCATTCTGCCAACTCGGGCAAGATCCTGCTGCAGTGGCGTGGTCTCTGGAGGTGCCTGCTCCAGCATACCGGCAATCTGGCCTATCTGAGACTGCATGCCGGTTGCGGTTACTATCGCCGTTCCGCGGCCATAGGTAACCGTAGTGCCGCTGAAAATCATGTTCTGGCGATCACCTATAGGGGCGTCGTCGATGATGGTTTCCGGGTCTTTGGATTCAGGAAGGCTTTCGCCGGTCAGTGTTGCTTCTGAGGTTTGCAGAGACACAGATTGAATGAGCCGGCTGTCGGCGGGAATCGTATCGCCTTCTTCTACCAGGATAATATCACCGGCTACAAGCCTGGCTGCCGGGATACTCTGCTGTTGCCCGTCCCGTATCACCCGGGCCTGGGCGGCAGACATCTGCTGTAATTCCGCAACGGCCTGTTCCGCACGCGCCTGCTGGATATAACCCATAGCGGCGTTAAAAAGCACAATGGCCAGTATCGCAATGGCTTCGTAGGGAAGAGGTGAGTCCCGCTCTATCAGCCACAGCGCCGAGGAGATGGCAGCGGCGAGCAGGAGCAGAATAACCAGCGTGTCGGAGAATTGGGCGAGCAGCTTGCGCCAGCCGGGGACTGGTCTGGAAGCGCTAAGCTCGTTCGGGCCATCACGCTCCAGGCGTTGATCGGCTTCATCACCATCAAGGCCGTTTTGTCCGTTGCTACCCAAAGCCGAGATGACGGCATCGGAAGAAAGTCTATAAGGCGCTAACGGCGATTGTTCGCTGGTCATGGCTATTCGTCCTTGTGACTGCGAAGTTCATAAGGATCATTGTAGCCATGAACCAGCTCTGAAAAGACGATCTGTATCAGGAACTGGCTGTATCGACACCGTACCGGGAGCCGCGTGCCTTAAGGCGATAGAATTCTTCGATCACCTCTGCCATGGCATCCGGGCAGTAGGGTCGCAGTCCGCCCAGTACCAGATGTTTCGTCACTTCGCCCACGGGTTTGCCATCAGAGATCAACCGGTAATCAAGGGTGACATTGCCACGCTTGCCATTTGCTTCCAGGTCGGCATTGTGCAGTTCCAACTCCGGTGACGCTGCGTCCAGGCTGTCCAGAGTGAGACTCATGCTGGCGTACATCACCATGGGGCGATCCGGGTTGAACATCACATTCTTTGATTCCATAAGTGGCTTCAGAGTGTGTGGGAAGTTCTTGCCGGAGGCCGCCACATAGCAGCGAATAAACTCTTCGATCACTTGTCTGTCCCGGGTTACCTCGCCGCTACGGGTTACTTCCAGGTAGACCTTGCCGT
Source organism: Marinobacter sp. 1_MG-2023 (assembly GCF_030549045.1). Taxonomy (NCBI): domain Bacteria; kingdom Pseudomonadati; phylum Pseudomonadota; class Gammaproteobacteria; order Pseudomonadales; family Marinobacteraceae; genus Marinobacter; species Marinobacter sp. 1_MG-2023. Next base: position 42,092 of record NZ_JAUOST010000001.1, read on the forward strand.
TCTGATCGCACACTTCGATGGTTTCGTCATCGCTTTCCCGGAACTCCAGAGGGACGCCGTCACCCAGCAGTGCACGGAACTGGAAGGTCATGTGTCGTGAAAGCCCGAAGCGTGCGACGACCACGGCAAAAAGAAGGTCTCCGGGAACGCAGAAACGGCGTGCGTCCGGATCGTGAATCGGGTTGAAATCCCCGGCCACTTCTTTTGCGAACAGACTGGCCTGAGATGCGGAAATGTGTACGCATCCGTTCTGGGTTGAGTGATAACGATCTGGAAACATGTGCTGCTTATCCTGAGTGCAAAGGGTGACGTTGCGACGCCTGGTAACATGGTACCGGGGTAAGGCTTGGATGGGTATTCGCTATTCGTAACCGCATCAAAGTAATAATAGCAACTGCCTATCAATTGGTTTGCATCAATTAATTTGAGCTTTTTTAAGCCACTCCGTATCTTTGGAATATATCTTAATCACAGATCATTTTGATTTTACGGATTCTGGCGGTCAGCCTAAAGAACTCAAGAGGGGAATCGTTACATGTTGGATGCCAATATCAAGCAACAATTGAAGGCTTATATGGAAAAGCTGCAGCAGCCGATTGAGCTGGTGGCAGCCTATGATGATAGCGATAAGTCCCAGGAGCTGAAGCAGCTTCTGGAAGAAATCGAGCCGATGTCCGAGAAAATCAGCCTGCGCACGGAAGCTTCGAACGATGTGCGTCGCCCTTCCTTCGCGATAAACCGCATTGGCAGCGATATGGGCGTTCGCTTCGCCGGCATTCCGATGGGGCACGAGTTTACTTCTCTGGTTCTCGCGTTGCTGCAAGTCGGTGGGCACCCTTCCAAGGCGTCGCAGGAAGTGATCGAACAAATCCAGCAATTGGACGGTGACTTCGAGTTTGAGACCTATTTTTCCCTGTCGTGTCAGAATTGCCCGGATGTGGTTCAGGCGCTGAACCTGATGAGTGTTTTGAACCCGGGTGTGCGTCACACGGCCATTGATGGTGCTTTGTTCCAGGATGAAGTGGAAAAGCGCGAAGTTATGGCCGTACCGAGCGTTTACCTGAATGGAGAACCCTGGGGCCAGGGCCGCATGACGCTGGAAGAGATCGTTTCCAGGCTGGACACCAAGTCTGAGGAAAAAGAAGCCGAGAAGATCAACCAGAAAGACACCTTCGAGGTTCTGGTGATTGGTGGCGGGCCGGCTGGCTCAGCAGCAGCGATCTACGCAGCGCGTAAAGGTATCTCTACCGGTATTGCCGCCGATCGTTTCGGTGGACAGGTAGCCGACACCATGGGTATCGAGAACCTGATTTCTGTGCCTTATACCGAAGGCCCGAAACTGGTTGCCGCCATGGAGCAGCACGTTAAAGAATATGACGTCGATATCATGAACATGCAGCATGCCGAGAAGCTGATTCCGGCTGCCAAGCGTGGAATGCCACACGAGGTCCGTCTGGCTAATGGTGCGTCGCTCAAGGCCCGCACGATTGTGCTGTCCACCGGTGCGCGCTGGCGCCCGCTGGGTGTTCCGGGAGAGGATGAATACCGTAACAAAGGTGTGGCCTATTGCCCTCACTGTGACGGCCCGCTGTTCAAGGGTAAACACGTTGCGGTGATCGGTGGTGGTAACTCCGGTGTGGAAGCTGCCATCGACCTGGCCGGTATCGTTGGTCATGTCACATTGATCGAGTTTGGTGCTGAAATGCGCGCAGACGATGTGCTGCAGAAAAAGCTGCGCAGTCTCAACAATGTGGACATTATTACCTCTGGTCAGACCACGGAAGTGGTTGGCGAGAACGGCAGAGTGAGCGGCCTGAACTACACAGACCGCAACACCGGTGAAAACCACCATGTGGCTTTGGAAGGCGTGTTCGTCCAGATCGGCCTGGTACCCAACACCGAGTGGCTGAAAGGCGATATCGAGTTGAGCCAGCACGGAGAGATCATCATTAACGATCGTAACGAGACATCGATTCCTGGTGTCTTTGCGGCCGGTGATGCGACAACCGTGCCCTACAAACAGATTGTGATTTCCATGGGGGAGGGCTCGAAAGCTGCGTTGAGTGCTTTTGACTTCCTGATTCGCAATTCTGTGGAATAAGGTAATTGGCAGGAGGGGTGGGAGCCTGATCCAGTTCCCGGCTCTGGTTCGTAAACGGCACTCCCACAGCAGGCGAGTGCCGTTTTGCGTTTCAGCGCCCGGATATATCTTGCGCCAGACTTCCATCGACTATTTCTGGTGCACCTTCTTCTGAAAACAGGTGACCGTAAGCCTCTTTTATTCCGGACAAAATGAAGTTGTGGGGAACGTCGTCGAAAAGACCGTGATCGTTCACGTATTCCATATGTGCTTCACCGGCCTCGGTGTACTCCTGGAAAATGGAGTCGTTGACGCCATCAAACTCCAGTGGCTCTACGTTCATCAATTCACAAAGCTGTTTGTTAAACGCCGGCGTTGCTTTCACCCAGCGCCCGTTGAGATATAGCTCGATAAACCCGTGCATGCGGAAGATGTCTGAACGCAGCCATTCGATCAGTTTCGGGCTTGAGAGATGATTGCGCACATCGGCAAGGCCCAGGCGGCTGGGTATGCCGATGGACCTTGCTGCTGCGCCCAGCAATACCGCCTTGGGAATGCAGTAGCTTTCGCCGGTTTTGAGAGCATAGCTGGCGCTGAAGGTTTCGGGTTCGGGGCGGAAAATGTAGGGGTTGTAGCTCACGCTGTCCCGGGCTGCCAGATACAGGGCCTTTGCCTGTTCTACCTTATCTTCAGGTACGCCCTCCAGTCGGGCCGCAATCCAGGCCTTCAGTTCAGGCTGGTTGTAGTCAAAAAACTCAGTGGGCTGGAGGTATCGATCCATAATCAGGCATCCGGTTCAGGGCATCAGGCTTTGATAGTCGCCAATTAGCAAGCTACAGGCAATGGCGATAACGGCCAGGATTATTGCCAATATAGACCACCGCTACCGGTCAGCTGTCCCGGGCAAGCTCATAGGCACACATGTTGACTGCGGAAGCCAGATTCAGGGATTCGATTTCGCCTTTGCCTGAAATGGTGTAGGGCGTTGCTGCCAGCTGAGCCAGTACTTCCTGTGGTACGCCTCGGGCTTCGTTGCCAAACAGATAGCAATCGTGTGTGCTGAAGGGCTCCGATGTCAGTTTGTCGCCGTTCAGATCGAGGCAGGCGATAGAATGGTAGCGGTTGCTCAGGCTATCCAGTGGGACGTCAGTTTCCACCGGTACGTGAAATATGGCACCCATGCTGGCGCGCACTACTTTCGGATTGTAGGGGTCGACGCTGCCGGGGCTCAGAAGGCAGCGAAATCCGCCAAACCAGGCCAAAGTGCGTAAAATTGTCCCCAGGTTTCCAGGATCCTGTACTTCGTGCAGGTAAACCGCTTTTTCGCCGGGGTCCGCTGCAGGCTCGAGGCCTTTCTCCGGCATGGGCACCACGGCAAGAATCCCTTGAGGCGTGCGGGTATCGGCAAGCTGGGCCATCTGGCGATCATTAACCTGGTGGGTTTTGAATGGACTTGCCCAATGTTCAAACACGCCGGTTACATAAAGCTCGGAAGCGTTCAGCCGGGGCTGGCGGGCTGCTGCTTTCTGGAGTTCCAGCACCAGATGCTCGCCTTCGACCAGATAGTGGCCCAGTGCCTGACGGTATTTTTTCTGATGCAGTTTTTTTATGTCATCCAGCTTCACGATTCGCTTCCGCTGTTGGTGGCCAGATCTTCCAGCATGGCCAGAGCCAGAGCTTCGGCAACCTTGATGCCATCCACGCCAGCCGAGAGAATACCGCCTGCATAGCCTGCGCCTTCGCCTGCCGGGTATAGCCCCCGGGTATTCAGGCTCTGCAGGCTGGTGCGATCCCGGGTGATGCGCACGGGGGAGGAGGTGCGGGTTTCTATGCCGGTCAGAATGGCGTCTTTGCGGTCGAAGCCCCGGATCTGCTTGCCGAAAGCCGGCAGCGCCTCGCGAATGGCGTCGATGGCGTAGGGCGGCAGCGAAGGTGCAAGATCGCCCAGCTTGATACCCGGTTTGTAGGAAGGCTCGACTTCGCCCAGTTCGCTGGAGGGTTTGCGTTTGATGAAATCGCCCACCAGCTGCGCGGGCGCGCAATAATCACTGCCGCCAAGCGTATAGGCCTTTGACTCCAGAGCTTCCTGCATATCCACGCCGGCCAGAGGGCCTCCGGGAAAGTCTTCTTCCGGATGAATAGCCACCACAATGCCGGCATTGGCGTTGCGCTCATTGCGCGAATACTGGCTCATACCGTTGGTGACGACCCGGCCGGGTTCCGAGGTTGCAGCGACTACGGTTCCCCCAGGACACATGCAAAAACTGTAAACCGCGCGCCCGTTGCTGGCGTGATACACCAGTTTATAGTCCGCAGCTCCCAGCGCGGGATGACCGGCGTATTTGCCCAGGCGAGCGTTGTCGATGAGCGATTGTGGGTGCTCGATGCGAAAGCCGATGGCAAAGGGCTTGGCTTCAATAAACACGTCATTGCGTTGCAGCATTCGAAAGACATCGCGCGCGCTGTGACCGACAGACAAAATCACATATCGGCTGTGCAGTTGTTCCCCGGTGTCCAGCTCTACGCCCTCAATGCGGCCGTTGTCGATGAGCAAGTCAGTGACTTTGCTTTCAAAACGAATCTCGCCGCCCAGGCGGATAATTTCCTCGCGCATGGTGGACACCACACCCGTCAGCCGGAAGGTTCCTATATGGGGCTTGCTGACGTACAGGATCTCTTCCGGTGCACCGGCCCGGATAAACTCGTGCATCACCTTGCGACCAAAGAATTTCGGATCCTTGATCTGGCTGTAAAGCTTGCCGTCCGAGAACAGGCCAGCACCGCCTTCACCAAACTGGACGTTGGATTCCGGTGAAAGCTGCTTTTTCCGCCACAGGGCCCAGGTGTCTTTGGTACGGCTGCGCACGTTCTTCCCGCGCTCCAGTACAATCGGGCGGAACCCCATCTGGGCCAGAATCAGGGCTGCAAACAGCCCACAGGGGCCGAAGCCGATCACGATCGGGCGCTCGGTGAGGCCGGCGGGCGCCTGTGCAACGGGATAATAGGCGGTATCCGGCGCCAGCCGCACGTGCTGGTCTTTTTCAAAGCGGGCCAGAATGGCCTCTTCATTCCGGGCGTTAAGATCAACAATGTAAACGAACTTGATCTCGGAATTTTTCTTGCGGGCGTCGTAACTGCGCTTGAAGACGGTGAAATCCGCCAGATCGGCGTCGTCGATGCCCAGCCGTTCGAGGATTGCGGCTCGCAGGGCGCTTTCGGGGTGGTCCAGTGGCAGCGCCAGTTCGGTAAGGCGGATCATAGTAGGTCCTGCCCGGATCTCGCCGTCGGTGACGGGTTAATAGCCGGTGATAAAAGAATCGGAAAATGTTGCGGCAATTGTACGTGCGCCCGGCCCGGATGTCAGGATTTTGCCGCAGGCGGATGGGACACGTAGAATGGTGTGTCCGCTTTCCCCTTTTGATGAGTCCCTATGGCCCGATCCAAAAGCAGTAACCGCTGGCTTGAAGAGCACGTGAACGACCCCTTCGTAAAACAGGCGCAGGTGGACGGCTATCGCTCGCGGGCCAGTTACAAGCTTCTTGAAATCAACAAGAAGGATCGGCTGATTGCTCCCAATATGGTGGTGATGGATCTTGGCTCCGCGCCGGGTGGCTGGTCGCAAGTGGCCGTCAATCTGGTCGGCCACAAGGGCAGGCTGCTGGCCTCTGACATATTGCCTATGGACGCCATTGCCGGGGTGGAATTCATTCAGGGCGACTTCACTGAAGACTCGGTATTTGAAGAGATCATGACCAAACTGGGAGACAGCCCGGTGGATGTGGTGATTTCGGATATGGCGCCGAACATAAGCGGGGTAACGGTGGCCGACCAGGCATCTTCCATGTATCTGGTGGAGTTGGCATTGGATATGGCCTGTCAGGTGCTCAAGCCCAAAGGCAGTTTCGTCGCCAAGGTGTTTCAGGGTGAAGGCTATGAAGAATTCCTGAAAGCCGCCAGGGCGGTGTTCGATAAGGTGGTGGTGCGCAAGCCGGATTCGTCCCGCGCCCGCTCCCGGGAAGTCTATGTGGTTGGCAAGGGCTTCAAGGGCTGACCCCCCTCCCCATCGGATATGCAAAAAAAGGGGCACCTGCAATCACAGCAGGGCCCCGCAAAAGGACTCGTTTATCTTACAGGCTTGCCTGAAGTACTCGGCGACATACATCAGGCGTGATATCACCGTGTTCACCAAGTGCCACCATGCCGTGGCTTTCCAGGCTTTCAATTAGCGACTCAATGTCGCTTTCGCCCAGATCGTAATCGCTGAGGCGGGTTTTCACACCGAGTGATTCAAAGAAGTTACGGGTTTTGGCAATGGCGGCTTCTGCCCTCTCTTCGGGAGTGCCATCCCGGATATCCCAGACGCGTTCACCGTACTGGACCAGTTTGTCGAGCTTCTCAGCCTTGCGTTCACGTAGCATTGAGGGCAATACAATCGCCAGTGTTTGGGCGTGATCAAGATTGTGCAGGGCGGTCAGCTCATGCCCCAGCATGTGGGTGGACCAGTCCTGCGGGACGCCGCTGCCGATCAGGCCGTTCAAGGCCAGCGTGGCTGTCCACATCAGACTGGCACGGATCTCGTAGTTCTCGGGGTCAACCAGTGCCTGTTTGCCGATTTCGGTCAATGTCAGTAGCAGCCCTTCTGCGAAGCGATCCTGAACCGGAGCCTGGGCTGGATAGGTCAGGTATTGCTCCACCACATGGACGAAGGCATCGACAACCCCATTACCTACCTGGCGTAACGGCAGAGTGTAGGTTTTAGTAGGGTCGAGTACTGAGAACTGCGGGAACACCAGGTCACTGTGGAACGGCAGCTTTGCTTTCAGTGACTTGCGAGTGACTACTGCGCCTTTGTTCATCTCGGAACCGGTGGCCGGCAAAGTGAGTACAGAGCCGAAGGGCAGAGCGCGTTTAATGTTGTTACCGCCTTGCAGCAGAATATCCCACTCGTCGCCCTCGAAAACGGCCGCCGCGGCCACAAATTTGGTGCCGTCGATAACGGATCCGCCGCCTACAGCAAGCAGAAAGTCGACGTTTTGCTCTCGCACCTGGGCAACTGCTTTCATCAGGGTTTCGAAGCTCGGGTTTGGTTCAATGCCGCCAAACTCTGAAACCTGGCGGTTGCCAAGGGATGATTTCACTTCAGCCAGGGTGCCGGTACGGCGGGCGCTCTCTCCGCCGAAGAGCACCAGCACTTTGGCGTCTTGGGGCACGAGCTTATCAAGCTCGGCAATTTTACCTTCTCCAAAAGCGATGCGGGTCGGGTTGTAAAAATCAAAGTTGTTCATTCTCAATCCTCATAGTGGGTCTGGGATACGAAAGGAATAGACCGGTCGACTAGTTTTGATGTAAAAAAATAAGGCCTGTTGGCCATTTGCTTGTAGAGGCTTTCCTAACCTGAAAGTAATTCCTGAGTTAAGACCATCGCATACGTCATGTGCTGATTGTCTCGATGGAGCTTGGTCAGCAGGCTGGCGCCTAACCATAGCTGGTAGAGACTGGCGGCCAGTTGTCGGGAATCCTGGTCGGGCAACGACCCTTCGGCTATTGCGGCATCAATGCACTCGGCGATATTGCTGATGATGTTGCCGGTGCCATCCCGCAGTGTGAGGCGCATAGCCTCAGATAGATCGGCGACTTCGGCACTGAGTTTGACCACCAGGCAATCCTTGAGTCCTTCTGGGCCGCAGTATTGGTGTTGCCAATCAACCCAATAACTCATAAGTCGATCCAGCGCCGGTTCGGGGCCGTCGTTGAAACGCACCGCAAGGTTTTGCATATAACCGTCGAAATAATCTTCCAGCACTGCCTGGCCGAAGCTTTCTTTCGACTTGAAGTAGTGATAGAAGGAACCTTTCGGCACACCTGCCTGTTGAAGAATAGTACTCAATCCAACCGAACTGAAACCCCGTGCAGCAAGGATTTCGCGGCCGGTGTCCAGCAGGTGTTGGCAGGTATTGTGGTGTTTATCCATGGCAGAAGGATAAAGCCTACTAGACCGGTCGTCTAGTAGTTGTTAACCCCTATGTTCATTTCCAGTTCTCGAAGCCTTGCATCACGTTCACTGCATTAACGCCGATGGCGTCCACGTCGTAACCGCCTTCCATGGTGAATACGGTGGGTAGCCCTAACTGCTCAATGCGCTTGCCCAGCGACAGGTAATCCGCCGATTTCAGTTTAAAGAATGAGATCGGGTCGTCTTCAAACGTATCTACCCCCAGGGCAATAACCAGAGCGTCCGGCTTGAATGCTGCAATGCGTTCGCAGGCGGTTTCCAGACCCTTGCTCCAGGCGCCATAGGGCGTTCCCGGAGGGTAAACGATATTCAGGTTATAGCCTTCACCTTCTCCCTCACCGGCTTCATCCTCGAAACCGAGGAAGTGGGGGAATACCAGGTCCGGATCGCCGTGCAGGCTGATTGTCAGCACATCGCTGCGGCCATAGAAGATGGCCTGGGTACCGTTGCCATGGTGGAAGTCCACATCGAGAATGGCAACACGTTCGCAACCCTGATCCCGAAAGGCCTGGGCTGTAATGGCTGCGTTGTTGAAGAAACAGTAGCCACCGAACAGGTCGGCATGGGCGTGGTGGCCAGGCGGTCGGCACAGGGCGAAAACGGCCCGCTCACCATTGGCGACCAGCTTCTGAGCCGTCAGTGCGACGTTGGCAGAAGCGCGGGCCGCTTCCCATGTACCGTCGGAAATGGAGGTCTCGGCGGCAAAGCTGTAGTAGCCGAGACGGCCGTCAATGTCTTTGGGTACCCGTGGCCGCATGCCCCGGCCACACCAGACGGCGGGGATGGCTTCTCCCGGTTTGCCTTCCGCTACCCAGTCCGTCCAGCAGTGCTCAAGAAATTCCACGTAATCCGCTGTGTGCACGCGTTTGACCGGCTCGAGGCCAAACTCTTCCGGCCCTAGTACGTCACCGAGCATTTGCGCTTTTACGCGTGCAAGGATGGTCTCTGCCCGGGACGGTTTTTCGTGGGGTTGAATCAATATGCCGCCATCCAGTTCAGTTTTGACTGAGCGGAGGCTATGCAGTGGTGAGAAGACGGTTTTCATCAAGAATTTATCCCGGTCAGCTTGTCTTAAGACTTTGCCACAGCCCTTGATACGGCTCAAATGAAACCATGGTGTTTAAGCGCTGGATTTTCGGCTATTGTCAGACAGTGTTGTTGTGTTAAAAAATGTCTTGTGCACCTGTATAAAACCAAATGTAGAGGGACCAGATTATGTCGAGCGATAGTTATCACGAGCCAGTTGGTGAACTGACGGATGAAACCCGCGAAATGCACCGCGCCGTGGTTTCCCTGATGGAGGAGTTTGAGGCGGTTGATTGGTACAACCAGCGGGTGGATGCCTGCAAGGATGCCGAGTTGAAAGCGATTCTTGAGCACAACCGTGACGAGGAAAAAGAACATGCGGCTATGGTGCTCGAGTGGATCCGTCGTAAGGATCCGGTGATGGACAAGCACTTGCGGGAGTTTCTGTTTACAGAAGGGCCGATTGGCCACCACGACTGACCGGGTACATACGTCATGCTTTACCCTTTGTCGACGCTCGCGCTGGCGCCGGTTCTTATTGGCCAGGGGCGGCATGTACGCAGAGTAACGCCGCGCTTGCCAGAGCCTGAGGGCGAGCGCCAGGGCGTTGCTGGTAAAGGGCCGGAGCTTCGGCTGCTTATCCTTGGGGATTCAGCTGCCGCCGGTGTGGGCGTGAGCAACCAGCAGGACGCACTGGTGGGGCAGTTGGTCAGAAACCTGGCCAGTGATCATCGCGTGATCTGGAGTGTGCTGGCGGAAACAGGTCGTAAAGCAGTCGATGTTCTGGAGGCAGTCAAAGCTTCAGCGGAAGATCGCTACGATGTAGTGCTCGTCTCGGTTGGTGTAAACGACGTTACCGGCCGCACCAGCACACAGCAGTGGCTTTCGGCTCTGAACGAGCTTTCGGACTGCCTGCTACACGATCTGGGTGCCACCCGAGTTCTGTTCACCGCTATTCCTCCCATGCATCTGTTCCCGTCCTTACCTCAGCCCTTACGCTGGTATCTGGGTATGCGGGCCAGGCAGTTGAACGGACTGATGGAAAGTATCTGCAGCCGTCGCAGTAACCTTGAATACCTTTGTGTTTCCTTTCCTTTCGAGCCCGGGTTTATGGCTTCGGATGGCTTCCACCCTGGCCTGGATGCTTACCGGCTATGGGCAGAGCATTCTGCCACTAGTATCCGAAAACTGGCCTAAACCGCAGCAACCTGCGACCGTGCGGGCCAATTTTTCATGGTACCCCGTTGCGTTATCTTGATTTCCAGTGCGTTGCCAGAATAACGACAATGGAATCGAGAGGCCGGTTATGAGCGAACAGCATTTTGATGTATTGATTATTGGTGCCGGGGTGTCCGGTATCGGTATGGCCTGCCATCTGAAGCGGGAATGCCCGGGCAAGTCCTTCGCCATTCTGGAACGGCGCCAGACGCTCGGCGGGACCTGGGACCTCTTCCGCTATCCGGGCATACGTTCAGATTCCGACATGTTCACATTTGGCTACAACTTCCGCCCCTGGACCGGCGGCAAGGTGCTGGCGGATGGCGCTTCCATTAAACAGTATGTGGCTGAAACAGCCAAAGAGTATGACGTTGAGCGGCACATCCGGTATGGCCGGGCGGTGCAAACTGCAGATTGGTCCAGTGTGGATAAATGCTGGAAACTGATTGCTTTGAATGAAGCGAGCGGCAAGCCTGAAACCTACACCGCCAGCTTTCTGATTGGATGTACCGGCTACTATAACTATGATCAGGGTTATAAGCCGGATTTCCCCGGAGAGGCGGATTTTACAGGCGTTATTGTGCACCCTCAGCACTGGCCGGAAGACCTGAATTACGAGGGCAAAAAAGTCGTGGTTATTGGCAGCGGGGCGACGGCGATTACCCTGGTGCCCACTCTGGCCGAAGAAGCCGGCCACGTGACCATGCTGCAGCGCTCACCGACCTACCTGGTGCCCATGCCGTCCACAGATAAGATAACGCTCGCGTTGCAAAGGGTGCTGTCTCCCAAGGCCGCCTACCGACTGACCCGGGCCCGAAACATCTCCATGTCCCGTTTTTTATATCAACGCTCCCGTAAAAGCCCGGCAACTATGCGCCGCCTGTTTCTGGGCATTATCAAGCGGCAGGTTGGCGATAAAGCCGATATGCGCCACTTCACGCCAGACTACAACCCCTGGGATCAGCGCTTATGCGTGGTGAAAGACGGCGACCTGTTCAAGGCGTTGAAAACGGGCAGGGCGTCTATCGCAACCGATCACATCCAGCGCTTCACTAAAAATGGCATTCAACTGGAATCCGGCGCGCACCTGGACGCAGACATCATTATTCCGGCCACGGGCCTGGATATTCAGATGCTTGGGGGCGTAAAGCCACGGGTGGACGGCCAGGAAGTGATTCTGAAAGATAAAGTTGTCTACAAGAATGTGATGGTAGAAGGGGTGCCCAATGCGGGTATGATTTTCGGGTACACCAATATTTCCTGGACCCTGAAAGCGGATATCGCGAGTGAATATCTTTGCCGCCTGATTAACCACATGGACCGGCGAGGCAGGCGTGTGGCACTTGCCAGAGATACCGGCAACAGTCTCGGTAAAGACACCGTGTTGGGCTCTCTGGATGCAGGCTACATAAAGCGGGCTCAGGATCGGCTTCCACGCCAGGGCACTCACGGCCCCTGGAAGTCTTCCCAGAACTATCTGGCAGATGTAAAAATCCTGCGGTTTGAACCCATTGAAGACGGATATATCGAGTTTGATGGCGAGAAGACCAGAGCCCAGGAGTACAAGCCTCGAGGTTTTCTGCGACCCTTGCGCTCGGCGCTGTTTGGCAGCTAGGTAAAATCATTTGCCCGGCTTCTTGGAGAGGCATGAATGGTCTAGTATGGGCCTTGTCATTCATAAAGAGGAAGCGCTTGATGAATATGTTCAGGATCGTCGTATTACCCCTTCTTTTAGTGCTGTGTGCGAGTGCAGCCCATGCTGCAGACGGCCTGATTGTGGTCAAAAGCAATCACAGCGTAGCGGCCACCGCTGACAAACTTGAAGCGGCTCTGAGCGACAATGGTATGAAAATCATGAACCGGATCAATCATGCCGCTGGTGCCGAGTCTGTGGGTTTGGAGTTGCGACCGACTGAGGTGGTGATTTTTGGCAACCCGAAAGTGGGTTCACCACTCATGCAGTGCGCCCAGAGTGTGGCAGTCGATTTGCCCCAGAAAGCGTTAATATGGGAAGACGAGAGTGGGCAAGTCTGGCTCGGTTATAACGACCCCGAGTACCTGAAAGCCAGGCACGCTATTGAGGGCTGCGACGCAGTGCTGGAAAAAGTGAGTGGCGCTCTGTCGAATTTTGCCGGCGCCGCAACCCGCTGAGAGCTAAAGCCATAAGGAAGCTAAGGGTATCCCCATAATTGCGGATACCCGATAAGGCACCGGGCCCCTAAAATGCCCGGCTTTGACGCTCGGGACATGCACTCTTGCTGCTGATACGCTCTGCTCTTGCTTATATTGCCCTTGTGGCTGCTGTTTTCGTACTGTTTCCCGGTATGGCGGGCCTGGGTGCCGGAGCAGTCAGCCTTGCGGTGATTCTGGGTTGGCGAGACATGCGAAGGGTGCCCAGGGCTGTTTTCCTGGTGGCAGTGCTGGCACTGGTGTTTGCGTTAGGGCGTGACCCGGGCCTGATTGGCGCTGCGGCGGGGAATATGAGCCGCTTGGCGGGGCTCGTACTGGCGGTGATGCTCTTGTCGTCCGTACTTGGTCGTACCCGTGATTTACAGCAGATTTCCTCCAGCCTGTTTGGAGGTAATTCATCCGTTCGCTACCTGAGCCTGTCGTTCGGTACCTCTCTTGTTTCCGTACCTCTGAATTTTGGATCTGTGGCCGTCGTCGGTAGCCTGGTGGGTGAGCGTGTGCGCAGCAGTGGTGATTCGCCAGCTACCCGTAACGCAACCCGTGCGGTGTTACGAGGCTTTGGTGTCTCGCCTACGTTTTCTCCGCTATCGATCTCTGTTGTACTCACGCTCACGCTGTTGCCGGGGCTGGGCAGTCTTGATCTGTTGTTGTTCACCGTCCCGTTTTCTGCCGCTATCGTTTTATGTGGTCTGATCTGGCGCGAGCCGGAAAGCGCGCAACAAATGGATGCCCCTACGGGCAAGGCTGGTCTGGCGCCGTGGTTACGATTCGGGGCGCTCATTTTGGCCATCTGTGCGGGTGTGTTCCTGCTTAGCCAGCGTTATCAACTCAGCTATGCCCATGCGGTGACCCTCAGTTGTTTAGCCGCGGTTCTTGGCGCAAGGATTCTGGCCTGGAGTCGCAACACGAACCCGCCGCTGGTCAATATGTCTAACGTCAGTAACGAGCTGGCGATTGTGGGTGGGTCTGCATTTATTGGCTCGGTGATCAGCGGTGCTGTGCTGGGGCAGATAAGTGGTGACCCGAATGTGCCGGCCTGGCTTTGGCCTGTCATAGCAGCCTGCGTTCCCTGGGTGTTCTTTGCGGCCGGTCTGGCCGGTATTAATCCGATTGTGATAGGCACCCTCGCGGGCGGTATTCTAGGCGCTATCTGGCCTGGCGATGCACTGATCGGCCTGGGTATTGGCATGGTAACAGGCTGGGGGATAACCGCCTTTGGAACCCCCTTTGCTGCCAATGCTCTTATTATGGAGCGCCTGACAGGCTATAGAGCCATGGATGCTTCATTCCGCTGGAACCTCCGCTTGTCTCTTGTGGGGCTGACGGCTGCGAGCCTTCTTGCTGCGGTTGTTACTGTCGTTAGGGTGTAGGCAGTGATAATCCCCTATGGCTAATTCTACAGGCCTCTGTTAAGGTTCTCCGCATCCTGCCTCTAGGGATTCCGCACTTTCGGGCTTTAAGCCTTCTTGCGAACTATCCATACGACCTGTCAGAGGACGTCACCCCGATTGCCGGCGCGTGACTGTAGTCGTCTTTTATTCCATGAATCTTCATGGCATCTGCCCGCATTCGCCGAAAACGGTGTTCGTGGAGGCAGAACAATCAAGAGTTAATCTTATATGAGTTTTTCTTCACTCGGTCTTTCCGAGCAACTGGTTCGTGCAACGGCTGACCAGGGCTATGAAACCCCATCCCCCATTCAGCTTCAGGCTATTCCCGCCGTACTTTCCGGTAAGGATGTTATGGCTGCAGCCCAGACGGGAACAGGTAAAACAGCTGGTTTTACATTGCCACTACTGCAGCGCCTGGCTGAGAAGCCCCGCACGGGCAAGGGGCCTCGCGTGCTTATTCTGGCGCCCACACGGGAGCTGGCTGCGCAGGTTCACGACAGCGTAAATCTTTACAGCAAGTATGTTCCCACCAAGGCCGCAGTGGTTTTTGGTGGCGTAAAAATCAACCCGCAGATGATGAAGCTGCGCAAAGGCCTGGACGTACTGGTTGCAACTCCTGGTCGCCTGATGGACCTGTATCAGCAGAATGCTGTGAAGTTCAACGAAGTGGAAATCCTGGTGCTGGACGAAGCCGATCGCATGCTGGACATGGGCTTTATCCGCGACATTAAAAAGATCCTGGCACTGCTGCCGGCCAAGCGTCAGAACCTTTTGTTCTCAGCGACTTTCTCTGGCGAAATTCGCGCTTTGGCACAAGGCCTTCTGAACAACCCGGTACAAATCGATGTGGCGGTAAGGAACACCACTGCCGAGACGGTAAAGCAGTCGGTTTACGCAGTGGATCAGAGCCAGAAAACCGCTCTGCTAAGCAAGCTGGTGCGTGATAACAGCTGGGAACAGGTGCTGGTATTTACCCGCACTAAACACGGTGCTAACCGCCTGACCCAGAAGCTGGAAAAAGACGGCATTACTGCAGCAGCCATTCATGGCAACAAGTCTCAAGGGGCGCGTACCCGTGCTTTGGCTAACTTTAAAGCCGGAGAAGTGCGTGTGCTGGTGGCCACCGATATCGCAGCCCGTGGGCTTGATATCAAGCAGTTGCCGCAAGTAGTTAACTTTGAATTGCCCAACGTGCCGGAAGACTACGTACACCGCATTGGTCGGACCGGACGGGCAGGTGAAAGTGGCCACGCGTTGTCGTTGGTTAGTGCTGATGAACTGAAGATGTTGGTTGGCATTGAAAAGCTGATCAAGAAGCAGTTGCCCCGCAAGGAAATGGAAGGTTTCGAGCCGAAGAATCACGTGGCCATGAAACCCAAAGCCAAGGCGGATCCGAGCAAGGCGCGCAATCGAAGCGGCGGTAATGGCGGTGGAAACGGTCGCCCGGGTGGCAAGCCCCGCAGCTTTGGTGACAAGCCTGGCGGACGTAGTGGTGGCCGCAGCCAGAGTGGCAATGGCCAGCGTGGGCGTTCAGGTCAGCGCCAGACTCAGGGTGCCTGAAGCCTTCTGGCTATGCAGGTAACTGATTAAACAATGCGGAGCTTCGGCTCCGCATTGTTGTTTGTGGTGTCTGACTTTCTTGCTGCAGATGCACTAGTATCCAGAATTCAGCTCTTTGCGGGACAAGGCTTTTCCACTCATGCACCAAAGCGTTTCTTTAAAACAACAGCTGGGTTTAACACGCCCGACAAAGCTGTGTGAAGACAGGCACTTTGTGGTGGCGTTAATTGCCGGCTGCAGCCTGAGTGTCGCTATTGGCGCCTTGGCGGGCAGAGGCGCCGAGCTTGATACGAGCTGGATGGCATTGGTTTCTCTGGTTTTGTGGGCTCCGGTGGTCGAGGAGTTTGCCTTTCGCGGCGTCGTACAGGGCTACCTGGGTGACACTGCGTTTGGCAAGCGTTGTCTGGCTGGGCTTTCTTTCGCTAACCTGATTGCAGCGCTTCTGTTTACGGTCTGGCACCTGGTCTACAGAACCGATCTTCTGGCTTGGCTGGTGTTTTTTCCGGCGCTGGCGTTCGGCTACTTCCGGGATCGTCACGGGTCACTGGTGCCTTGTGTGATTCTTCACGGCGCCTGGAACGCTGCTCTGTTACCTGGCTGGTATCTGTTTTCCTGAGCCTCACAAAAAACCCGGCGTTGACGGAGATGCAGATTTCAACCTGGGTAATGGGGGGCAGGATACTATCGGATACGCGTTGCCGGTATCCAATACAGCGGTTGCACCTTTCACAGTTGAATCCACGCTTTATTACCAGAACATTCGGCCGACCTTTGTCGAGGCGGTTCACGGGGAGCATCCATGGATTGCTGAATTTGCGGGTGTTGTCAGCCAGAACCCGCCGCGTGCGGAAGTGCTGGCGTCGGTGAGCTTCCAGGTGCAATAAGCTGATCAATGGGGAGGGGTAACCCGGGGTGCAGTGAGGGAAAGCCAGGTTCAGGGATAAACCTTCAGACAAAAAAATGCGGAGCCATAAGGCTCCGCACAAGAAATCTACGCTCCGGCAGCCAACAGACCGTGGCAGCTGCCGGTATACGAGTATCAGAACTTGTAGGTGAAACCTACCATGTAGACCATTGGGTCGATTTCGACTTCGAACTCGTCGGTCTGGGCTACGTAGCCGCCGTTGGCATCGTAAACCTTAATGGTTGCGTCGGTGTTGATATCCGCCCACCAGACAGCAGCGTTCAAGCCGAAGTTTTCGCTCAGCATATAGTCAATGCCTGCCTCAAAGGCAACGCCGACGCTGTCGTCCAGATTCAGTTTGGTGGTCGCTCCGGGAAGGCCGACTGTCGCAGCAACTGCACCGTTGAGTGTGTCTGTAGTCTTTTCTTCAAAGAAGGTTGTGTAGTTCACGCCCACGCCGACGTACGGTTGCAGTGCGGAGCTGCTGTGCATCGGGTAGTACTGAAGGGTAACTGTTGGCGGCAGGTGCTTGGTTTCGGCCAGCTTGCCGGCGCCCTCAAGATCCCCGGCACCACTGATATTGTGCTTGAAAGGAGTAGCACCCAACACGCCTACGCCCAGATTGTTTGTAAACATATAGGTTGCACGAATGCCGAGCTGTGCATTGGCGTCCACCGCAACGCGCGCGTCAGACCCGAAAATGGGGTCGCCAGCTACAGTGATAACTTCACTTGAATCGTCTGGCGCCACTTCCACAACACCAGCACGCAGAATGAAATCGCCTGCTTCAAAAGCCTGGGCTGCTGGTGCAACGGCCATTACTGCGGCTGCGATCACGCTGAGCTTGAACGTATGGGACATATCTATCTCCTTAACCTGAATCGTTGATGCGCCAAGAATAAAGGCCTCAGAGATAGGAAAGTTGATATAGCGCAATAATCAGGCCTGGACGATTTGCGTTAGTACTGCAGATTGATGCAACTCAAGAAAAGGGCTGGGAACTTTATTTTGCTGGTTGTCAGGCTGAGTCTTTTTTGCTGCCGGGGGAGCTTGCGTCAGGCACGAAAACGTCCCTCACGGTGATGGGTTCGCCATCGGCATTTCGTACCTGGATTGTCTGAACAGGCTGCCCTGTGGCCCGGTCGCGCAGATCCAGTGGTGCTTCATCCGGTGCCGGGTTCCATTTGTCCCCCCACTGGCGCAGGGCAATGACCACCGGGAACAGATCCCGTCCTTTCTCGGTAAGCCGGTATTCGAAGCGCGAGCCATGTTCACCCACTTCAACTTTCTTGAGCACTCCGTTATCCACGAGGCGGGCAAGGCGGTCGCACAGGATATTCTTGGCAATTCCCAGCTCCTGCTGGAAATCCACAAAACGTCGGGTCCCGTACATGGCGTGCAGCACAATAAGCAGCGACCACCAGTCCCCGACCTGATTCAGGGCGCGGGCGACGGAGCAATTGGAATCATCAAAACGTTTTCTTGCCATGGATCCGAGTGTACATAATTGGGTTGCATCTTAAAACCAGATTAAATAGAGTTGCGTTAAGAGACCAAATTAGTGAGGTAGCTAATAGGCTGCTTTGCGGGTTAGTCATCACTTTTAAGGGAGTAGTCACTCATGGCCATGAATCTGGGCCCGATGTTCGAATCATTCGATATTCACAACCTTACCCTACGCAACCGGGTTGCCATGGCGCCCATGACCCGGAATTTCTCGCCCAAAGGTGTTCCGGGTGAAAACGTGGTCGCTTACTATCGGCGCCGCGCCGAGGCAGGTGTGGGACTTATCATTACTGAAGGCACTACGGTGAATCATCCAGGTGCCAACGGTTATCCCAATGTTCCGGCCTTTCATGGCGACGAAGCGCTTGCAGGGTGGAAGAAAGTGGTTGATGCGGTGCATGAAGCTGGCGGCGCTATTTTCCCCCAGCTCTGGCACGTGGGTGCGGTGCGCAAGGAAGGCACAGATCCTGATCCTTCGGTTCCCGGTTACAGCCCGTCTGGCCTGTTTGCACCCGGCAAGCCCAACGGTAAGGCGATGAGCAAAGAAGACATCGAAGATGTGATTACTGCGTTCGCCGATGCCGCGCAGGACGCCAAAGCCCTGGGTTTTGACGGCGTCGAGATTCATGGTGCCCACGGCTATCTGCTTGATCAGTTCCTGTGGGAAGGCACCAACCAGCGTGAAGACGAGTACGGCGGCAGCATGGAAAACCGCCTGCGCTTTGTCGTGGAGATTGTAGAGGCCGTTCGCCATCGTGTGGGCCCCGAGTTTCCCATCATGTTGCGCTTCTCCCAGTGGAAACAGCAGGATTACGAAGCCAAACTGGTTAACAGCCCGGACGAGCTTGAAAAGTTCCTCAAGCCTTTGGTTGAAGCCGGTGTGGATATTTTCCATGCTTCAACCCGTCGTTTCTGGGAGCCGGAGTTTGAAGGTTCCAACCTCAACCTTGCGGGCTGGACGCAGAAGCTGTCTGGCAAGCCGGCCATGTCTGTTGGCAGCGTTGGTCTTACTGAAGACTTCATCAGCGGTACTATGGCCAGCAAGCAAGAGTCCGTGGAACAGTCCGGTATCGACGAACTGGTAGAGCGCATGAATAACCACGAGTTTGAACTGATCGCTGTGGGCCGCGCGCTTCTGCAAGATCCGGAATGGCTGACCAAAGTGAAGGAAGGACGGCTAGGTGAGGTAGACGATTTCGCCCGTAAGTCCCTCACCAAGCTTTACTGAGCCCGGACGGAAGACTTCCTCTCTGCAAGGGAGATCCCGCCATTGGCGAGGTATCTTATGCGGTATCCCGGAGACCGGATACCGCATGTATCACGACTCGCTTGGCTAAATTGGCTTAACCTCTCAGTCCGCTCACCAGTTTGTCGATGCTGTCTTTGGCATCGCCGAACAGCATCCGGGCGTTATCTTTGAAGAACAGCGGGTTTTCCACTCCGGAATAACCGGTTGCCATACCCCGTTTCAGTACCACCACTTGGCGAGCCTTCCACACCTCGAGCACCGGCATTCCGGCGATGGGGCTGCCCGGGTCTTCTGCCGCTGCCGGGTTCACCGTATCGTTGGCGCCGATAACGAGTACCACATCGGTTTCGGGGAAATCCGCGTTGATCTCGTCCATCTCCAGCACTATGTCATAAGGCACATGGGCCTCTGCCAGCAGCACGTTCATATGTCCGGGCAGGCGGCCGGCAACCGGGTGAATTCCGAAGCGTACATTTACGCCACGCTCCCTCAGCAGTTTGGTCATGTCGCTGACCCCGCTCTGGGCCTGTGCCACGGCCATACCGTAGCCGGGAACGATAATCACTGAATCGGCGTTGCGCAGCTCCTCGCACACTTCGTCGGCGCTGATCTCTACAGCCGTCTGGTCTTCCGAGCCTGCTGCGGCAGAGCTGCTGCTGGTCTGGCCGAAACCGCCGAGGATGACGCTGATAAACGACCGGTTCATGGCCTTGCACATGATGTAACTGAGAATAGCACCGCTGCTGCCCACCAGTGCGCCGGTCACGATCAGCAGGTCGTTGCCCAGCATGAAGCCGATAGACGCTGCGGCCCAGCCGGAATAACTGTTGAGCATGGACACCACCACCGGCATATCTGCACCACCAATGGCCATGATGAGATGAACCCCAAGAACAGCGGCTATTACAGTCATCAGCACCAGGGCAAGTATGCCCAGCGCCATGCTCTCTGTGCTCAGGAACCAGGCGCCCAGTAACACCGTTACGGCTATGGCCGCCAGGTTCATCAGGTGCCGGCCGGGCAGGGTGAGGGCTTTGCTGTCGATACGGCCATCCAGCTTGCCGCAGGCCACCAGTGAGCCGGTGAAGGTGACGGCGCCGATAAAGATACCCACAAACACTTCCACCAGCTTAATGGTGTGTTCGGCACCGGTTGTGTGAATCAGCGGCTCGATGTAGCCGGAAAAACCCACCAGTACCGCGGCCATACCCACAAAGCTGTGCAGCAGCGCCACAAGTTGTGGCATCTGTGTCATTTCTACCTTGTTGGCGATGGCGATGCCAATACCGGCCCCCGCAAGCACTGCGATTACAATGGCGACGAGCCCGTTGTCACTGACACTGGCTATGGTCGCGACCAGCGCAATGAGAATGCCGGCTACCCCGTAAAGGTTGCCCCTGCGTGCCGATTCCTGATGGCTCAAGCCTCCCAGGCTAAGAATAAACAATACACTGGCGACCACGTAGGCCACACTGACGAGTCCTGTACTCATGGCGGTCGCCTCCTACTTGCGGAACATTTTGAGCATGCGATGGGTAACCCGGAAGCCCCCACCCACGTTGATGCTGGCAATCAGCACCGCCACAAACGCCATGATCCCGACCACGACGTTTTCCGCCTGGGCCAGGTGCAACATGGCGCCAATCACGATAATGCCGCTGATGGCGTTGGTGACACTCATCAGAGGCGTATGCAGAGAGGCTGTCACGTTCCAGACCACCTGCCAGCCAATAAAGCAGGCCAGCACAAATACCGTGAAGTGACGCAGGAAGCTATCGGGGGCGTGAGCGCCAATGCCGTAAAGTGCAGCAAGGGTGATCACCAGCAAGGTGCCCTTACCAATCAGGCTGCGGCGCCGGGACTCTTTGTGTGCAGCCGCCTTCTGTTCTGCCGAGGGTTCCTCTGTACCCGGCGCGGGCTTGGGGCTGGTTGGTGTCTGTGGCTGAGGAGGTGGCCAGGTGACGTCCTGATCCAGTACCACCGTCAGGCCACGAATCACGTCGTCGTCCATATTTACCTGCGGCTTGCCGTCTTTCTCTGGCGTCAGCTCGGTTAGCAGGTGGAACAGGTTGGTGGCGTAGAGGTCACTGGCGACTTTGGCCATGCGGCTGGGCAGATCCGTGTAGCCGATCAGTGTGACTTCGTGCTGCTCAGTGATTTTTCCAGGCTCGGTGAGTTCGCAGTTGCCACCGCGTTCCGATGCCAGATCGACAATCACACTGCCGGGTTTCATGGATTTTACCATCTCCGCAGTGATCAGTTTGGGGGCCGGCTTGCCAGGAATCAGGGCGGTGGTGATGATGATGTCCACCTCTTTGGCCTGTTCCGCAAACAGTGCCATTTCCGCTTTGATGAACTCGTCGCTCATCTGTTTGGCGTAACCGCCGGTACCACTGCCTTCTTCTTCACCGAAATCCAGCTGAAGAAACTCGGCACCCATGCTTTCTATCTGCTCTTTCACTTCCAGACGGGTATCGAATGCCCGCACAATTGCACCCAGGCTATTGGCCGCGCCCACTGCCGAAAGGCCCGCGACGCCAGCCCCTATCACCATAACTTTAGCCGGCGGCACCTTGCCCGCAGCTGTTACCTGACCAGTGAAAAAACGCCCGAAATTATTGGCCGCCTCGATTACCGCGCGATAGCCAGCTATGTTGGCCATGGCGCTGAGGGCATCCATTTTCTGCGCGCGACTGATGCGGGGCAGGCTGTCGATGGCAAAGGTGGTGATTTTCCGGGCAGCCAGTTTCTCCAGCAGCTCCGGATTTTGCGCCGGCCAGATATAGCTGACCAGAAAAGCCCCCTCTTTCATCAGATCGGCTTCGTGCTTGCCCAGGGCGCCGTTCTCCATGGGAGCGCGCACTTTCAGGATGAAATCTGCTTCCCGCCACAGGGATGTGGGGTCAGCCGCTATCTCCGCGCCGACCTTTTCATAGGCCGCATCAGAGTAGTTGGCGGCTTCTCCGGCGCCGCTTTCAACAGCCACCTCATAGCCAAGGCTGATGAGTTTGTGAACAGAAGGTGGTGTGGCTGCTACTCGCCTTTCATCATTAAAAATTTCCCTGGGGATTCCGATTTTCATCTTTGAGACGCCCTCCGGATTGTCCGATGAACCAGATGCCTGGATACCTACATACTAGTTCAAGTTATCGGATCTACCCGGCGATTGAGATGTTTACCCATTGACCAAATTGGCGCCCAGGTTTTTCGGGATGCTTCCAGAGATTTCGGGGGCCTGCATATTGCGTTTTTGCCGGTATCGCCAATACTGAGAACACGGTCTTGCCGATATCGGCCAAGGATGTCCCCTGATGAAAATGTTTCACTGTGGCCAATGTGCCAGCCTGCTTTACTTTGAAAACAGCTGTTGTACCTCGTGTGGCACAAGCCTGGGTTTTGCCCCGGATGTTATGGATCTGTTGGCAATTAACTCGAAGGACGCTGACACCTGGGAAGATGTCACCAATGGTAACCAGTACAAACTCTGTGGCAATTACCGCAACCAGGGTGCCTGTAACTGGCTCCTACCCGTTTCCGACACTCACACGTTCTGTATCGCCTGTCGCCTGAACCGCACAATTCCCGACCTCAGCGTGGCGCGGAATCACGATCTGTGGGTGCGGCTGGAGAGAGAGAAGCGGCGCCTGGTTTATTCTCTGCTGCGTCTGGGCCTGCCTTGTGAGCCCCGGCAGGAGGATCAATATGGCCTGGCTTTTGATTTTCTCGCGGATCAACCAGCGATGTTCGACGAGCGGGCAAAGGTGATAACCGGCCATTCACACGGCGTTATCACTCTGAATATTGCCGAGGCGGACCCGGTGGAGCGGGAACGTATGCGAAGCCAGATGGCAGAGCCTTACCGCACCGTTTTGGGGCACTTTCGTCACGAATCCGGTCATTATTACTGGGATCATCTGGTCCGGCCCGGCCCCTGGCTGGGCCGGGTTCGCGAAGTATTTGGTGATGATACGAGAGACTACAAACTGGCTCTGGACCAGCATTATCAGTGTGGTCCACCGGCCAACTGGC
Organism: Marinobacter sp. 1_MG-2023; assembly: GCF_030549045.1. Taxonomy (NCBI): domain Bacteria; kingdom Pseudomonadati; phylum Pseudomonadota; class Gammaproteobacteria; order Pseudomonadales; family Marinobacteraceae; genus Marinobacter; species Marinobacter sp. 1_MG-2023. The sequence goes on from NZ_JAUOST010000001.1 coordinate 65,258, forward strand.
AAAACAGTTACATCAGTGCCTACGCCAGCAGCCACCCATGGGAAGACTGGGCTGAGACTTGGGCACACTACCTGCATATGGTGGATACACTGGAGACGGCCTGGCAGCTCGGATTACGTGTAAACGCTAAACGGGGATCGGAGATGAATAGCGGGCCGGGCGAGGCGTTTGACCCCTACAGGACCGACGATTTTGATGGGCTGGTCAAACTTTGGTTGCCGCTGACACTTGCGCTTAACAGCCTGAATCGAAGCATGGGGCATGAGCATGCCTACCCCTTCGTGCTGGCGGACCCGGTGGTGGAAAAACTCCGGTTGGTACACCGGATAGTGAATAGCGGTTAACTCAGGTCGCTGAAGAGACGCACCGGTTCGTGCAGTCAGCAATGAAAGGATCCAAGATGAAAAAGAACAAAGTCATTGACTGGAAAAATTACGATCCAACCGAGTTCTTTGACGAGCTTATTGCCGCCAAGGGGCAGCCCCGCGCAGCTGCGACTGCTATTACCGATTACCTCGGAAATCTCGGCTCTGATGAAATACAAGCTCGTCAGCAGGCCGCCGAGCTGGCGATACTGGAGATGGGAATCAGCTTTACGGTCTACAGTGAAGGGGAAAACATAGACCGTGCCTGGCCCTTTGACATCATCCCACGGGTGATTTCCCTGCGGGAGTGGAAAACGATTGAGCAGGGGCTCGCACAACGCCTGACTGCGCTCAATATGTTTATCAACGACATCTATAACGATCAGAATATCGTCAAAGACAAGGTGATACCCAAGAGTGTGTTCGCCAACTCCAAGAATTTTCGCGAGCAATGCCGTGGTTTTACACCACCTCTGGGGGTTTGGGCCCATATTTGCGGGTCTGACCTGGTTCGGGATAAAGACGGTACTGTGTATGTGCTGGAGGACAACCTGCGGGTACCTTCCGGCGTCTCCTACATGCTCGAGAACCGGCATCTGACCAAACGGGTGTTCCCGGAGCTTTTTGATAACACGAATATTCTTCCAGTCGATGACTACACCAATCAGCTATTCGACATGCTGGCATCCATATCGCCTCGCCCACAGGATCATCCGAAAATTGCGGTGTTGACTCCCGGTATCTTCAATTCAGCCTATTTTGAACACTCTTTTCTCGCCCAGCGCATGGGTGCTGAGCTGGTGGAGGGCGCGGACCTGGTGGTCGGTGAGGACGATTGCGTCTACATGCGAACCGTTGAGGGGCTGGAACGAGTGGATGTTATCTACCGTCGTATTGACGATGATTTTCTCGACCCGGAAGTATTCCGGCCGGATTCTACCCTGGGCGTGCCCGGCCTGATGCGGGCCTGGCGCAATGGCAAGGTGGGCCTGGTTAATGCGCCAGGGGCCGGTGTTGCCGACGATAAGGTTATTTACGCGTACGTGCCGGACATGATCCGTTATTACCTGGATGAGGAGCCCATCATCCCCAATGTGCCTACCTGGATGTGTGTCAACAAACAGGATCGTGAGTATGTGCTGGAACACCTTGAGGAGGTGGTTGTTAAACCGGCGAACGAATCCGGGGGCTACGGCATGCTGGTAGGACCGCATTCAACCAAGAAGCAGCGCACCGAGTTCGCTGCTCTGATCAAGAAAAATCCGCGTAATTACGTGGCCCAGCCCACGTTGAGTCTGTCCGTGGCACCGACTTTGTGTGATGAGGGGCTGGCGGCCCGTCATCTGGACCTCAGGCCCTTTGTTTTGCAGGGCGTCAGGACCTATGTCACGTCAGGAGGATTGACCCGGGTGGCGATGCGCAAGGGCTCCCTGGTGGTGAACTCCTCCCAGGGCGGTGGAAGCAAAGATACCTGGATCGTGGACGAGGAGAATTAATGTGCTGTCACGTGTAGCCGAACGACTGTACTGGATGGCCAGGTATCTTGAGCGGGCCGAAAACAACGCCCGGATGATCATGGCCTTTAACTCCCTGGCGTTGGATATGCCCAGGGAAACGCGCCTGTCCTGGAAGGGGCTGGTGGCGGTCACGGGTATGGAAGAGCTCTTTGATCAACATTATCAGCGGGAAGATGAGCGCAACTGCGTGAAATTTCTGATGGCGGATAGCTACAACCCTAGCTCGATAGCATCCTGCATCAAGGCTGCGAGGGAAAACGTGCGTACCACTCGTGATCAGGTTCCCACGGATGCCTGGGAAGTCATCAACGAGCTCTACCGATATACGCTGGAGAACCTGGACCAGGGGATAGGCAAGCGGGCCAGGTACGAGTTTCTAAGCGAGATCGTTGGCCGCTGCCAGATGGTGAACGGGCTTCTTGCCGGATGTATGAGCCATGATACCGGGTACGACTTTATCCGGGTGGGCCGTAATCTGGAGCGGGCCGATATGGGCACACGCCAGATTGAGGTAGGTGCACTGCAGTTTCTGGATGGTTGGGACGGTACTGAAGCCTATGGAGGTCTGCTTTGGACCAGCGTTCTGCGTTATCAGAGTGCGTTCCAGATGTACCGGCAGAACGTTCGGCGCCGGGTTAATGGCCCTTCGGTTATTCGCTTTTTGCTTCAGAACGAGCCTTTTCCGCGGTCTGTTCTGCACAGCCTTGCCGAGGTTGCCGGCGCGCTCGACCGGCTGCCAGTAAACGAGATTCCTCTGCGAACTGCGTTGCAGGCAGTTCGTCATGCTCGCGAGGGCGATGTTGACACGTTGATCCGGAAAGAAGAGGTCATACTCTTTCTGGAGAACCTGCAGCTGGAAATTGGTGAGCTTCACAACGATATTGCTGAGACCTGGTTTCCTGTCTACGAGACAGCCTGAGGTCACCTTTTTCTTTTGAATGTGAGATAGGTTCCATGTCAATTCATGTTGCCCTGAGCCATACCACCCATTACCGATACGATCGCCCCATTACTCTGGGGCCTCAGGTGGTTCGGTTACGCCCCTGTCCGCACGCGCGGACCCGGATCCTGAGTTATTCCCTGAAGATCGAGCCAGAAGACCACTTCATCAACTGGCAGCAGGATCCACAGGCCAATTACCTGGCCCGCCTGGTGTTCCCTGAGAAAACCGCGGAATTCAAGATCGTTGTTGATCTGGTGGCGGAGATGGCGGTGATCAACCCGTTTGATTTCTTCCTTGAGCCGCGGGCGGAAACCATCCCGTTTACTTATGAAGACTGGCAGACAGTTGAACTGGAACCTTACCTTCATAAGCTGCCCGAAACCCCGAAGTTCCGGGACTGGATGGACTCGATTGATCGCACGGAAGCACCCAGCGTGGATTTTCTTGTTGGGGTGAATCAACGCCTTTCCGAGCGGGTCGATTATCTGATCCGGATGGAGCCCGGCGTGCAGACCCCTGAGGAGACCCTGAGTAACGGCTCGGGATCCTGTCGGGATTCTGCGTGGTTGCTGGTTCAGACCCTTCGGTATCTGGGCCTGGCTTCGAGGTTTGTTTCGGGTTACCTCATACAGCTCACAGCAGACCAGAAGGCCCTGGATGGCCCCTCGGGACCGGAAGTCGACTTTACCGATCTGCATGCCTGGTGCGAGGTCTTTCTCCCTGGTGCTGGCTGGGTTGGCCTGGACCCGACCTCCGGCCTGTTCGCCGGCGAAGGGCACATTCCTCTGGCCTGCAGTCCGGACCCGTCTTCGGCCGCTCCGGTGACCGGCATGGCCGAAGAGTGTGACGTTGAATTCGATCACCAGATGAGCGTTACCCGCATCTGGGAGGCCCCACGGGTTACCAAACCCTATACCGATGTTCAGTGGGAGAAGATCGTCGGGCTTGGCCATGAGGTTGATGAGCGTCTGACCGAGTTGGACGTGCGCCTGACCCAGGGTGGTGAACCCACGTTTGTGGCAAACCATGACCGTGACGAGCCCGAGTGGAACACGGAGGCGATGGGCCCCGCCAAACGGTTAAAAGCGATCGAGCTTTACCATCGCATGAAAGATCGGTACGGAGCCGGAGGGCTGGTTCATTTCGGCCAGGGCAAATGGTATCCGGGCGAACCTCTTCCCCGATGGTCTTTGAGTTGTTTCTGGCGCAAGGATGGAGAACCTGTCTGGCGCGATGAGCGTTGGGTAGCGGATGAACGAACGGAGGGCAAGGCCACGCCGGAAGCTGCGCTGCGTTTTCTCAAGGGGCTGGCGGAGCGGTTGGGCGTTGATGCCGGCCAGCTCTTCCCAGCTTATGAAGATGCTTTTTACTACCTTTGGAGAGAGCGTCGCCTTCCGGTCAACGTCGATCCGTTTGATGCCAAACTCGACAATCCGCTGGAGCGTCAGCAGCTGCAGCAGATATTCAGCCGGGGGCTGGATGAGCCCGTGGGCTATGTGCTGCCGCTACGTGTGACGGAAGAAGAGCACGAATGGCAAAGCGGTCCCTGGTTTTTGCGCAGCCAGCGTTGTTACCTGATTCCGGGTGGCTCTCCCATGGGCCACCGGTTGCCCCTCGATAGCCAGCCGTGGGTAGAGGAGGCCGACTACCCCTGGATACACGAGCAGGACCCCTTTGCTCCGCGCAGCGAGCTGCCCGCTAATGAGGAGGTCCGGCAATGGAACAGTCGAGGGCCAACCGGTTCCCTGTCTGCAGACCCCGAGGTGCCAAAGCGGGCGCCCCGCAAAGGCGAGTCCGCGACAGATATCGTCAGGACAGCACTGTGTGTCGAGCCCAGGGACGGGATCCTGCGCATATTCATGCCACCCCTGGCCGAGCTTGAACCTTACCTTGAGTTGGTTACAGCCATTGAACTAACCGCAGCCGAGCTTAAACAACCCGTGTTGCTGGAAGGTTATGAGCCACCCTCCGACCCCCGGATGAACCAGTTCCGGGTTACGCCGGACCCGGGTGTCATTGAGGTGAATGTCCAGCCAGTGAACACCTGGGGTGAACTGGTTGAGCAAACGGAATCCCTCTATGCCGACGCTTACGAATGCCATTTGACGTCCGAGAAATTCATGATGGATGGTCGCCACACGGGCACCGGTGGTGGAAACCATTTTGTGCTCGGCTCCCATAAAGCGGAGGATTCGCCATTTTTGCGGCGGCCGGATCTGTTGCGCAGCCTTATCAGCTACTGGCATAACCACCCCAGCCTGTCGTACCTGTTTTCGGGCCTTTTTATTGGCCCCAGTTCGCAGGCACCACGCATTGATGAGGCCCGCAACGACCACGTATTCGAGATGGAGCTGGCCTTCCGTGAGATGGAGCGGCTATGCCCGATTGGCAAGAAAGTCGCACCCTGGGTGGTGGACCGGCTGCTCCGGGATCTGTTGACGGACGTAACCGGTAATACTCATCGCGCCGAATTCTGTGTCGACAAACTCTATTCTCCGGATGGCCCTACCGGCCGGCTTGGGTTACTGGAACTGCGGGCATTTGAAATGCCGCCCCATGCGCGGATGAGCCTGACCCAGCAGTTGCTGTTGAGAGCCCTGGTAGCTCGTTTCTGGGAGCAGCCTTACGCTCCAACCAGGCTGGTGCGTTGGGGCACGGAACTACACGACCGGTTCTTGCTGCCGCACTTTGTTTGGCAGGATTTCGAAGACGTGATCGACGACATGAAGACGCTTGGTTACCCGCTGGAGAGTGAATGGTTTGCACCCCATTTCGAATTCCGCTTCCCACGAATCGGCGACTATAGGGTAAAAGGCATCACGCTCGAGTTGCGCTCGGCCCTTGAACCCTGGCATGTGACGGGTGAGCACGGTGCGATTGGCGGCACGGCGCGGTATGTGGACTCTTCACTTGAGCGCTTGCAGGTGAAAGTTCGTGGCGCCACGTCGGATCGTTACCAGATCACTTGCAACGAGGTCCCTTTGCCATTACAGCCCACGGGAACGGTAGGTGAATTTGTCGCTGGGGTGCGTTATCGCGCCTGGCAGCCATCACAGTGCATGCACCCGACGATTGGTGTGGATGGTCCGCTGGTTTTCGATGTTGTGGATACGTGGAATGAGCGCAGCCTGGGTGGCTGTGAATATCATGTGACTCACCCGGGTGGTCGCAATTTTGAAACCCTGCCGGTCAATTCGTTTGAGGCAGAAGGCCGGCGTATGGCTCGTTTTTCCCGGATTGGGCACAGTTCGGGGCGGCAGCCCCTGCGCCCGGTACCGGAACGACGGGAGTTTCCGTTTACTCTGGACCTGCGATATCACAATCAGGATAACGAGACTTGAACTCTGATGCTGGCTCCCGAACCCCCAATACGGCTATGCTTCCAGCTCACTGATTCATGGGAGCCAGAAAACAGGTGGCGAAGCAGCACGCAGTAAAGAACATTCTCCGCCAATACCACCCGGTGCCGGACCGGTTTGATGAGCTTGGCTCCAAGGGTTCCGGGCCGGAATCCCACTGGGGTCCTTTGCTGCAACAGCTCAATCTCGAATCAGTTGAAGGTCTGAACCTGAGAGCTCAGACCGTTGCCAATGCCATTGCCGAAGATGGCGTTACCTACAACGTTTACGAAGACCCTCGTGGCGACGCCCGGCCCTGGGAGGTAGACCTTCTGCCTCTGGTGCTCGGCGCCGACGAATGGAAGTGGCTTTCCAGTGCCGTAGCCCAGCGGGCAGAGCTGCTGGACCGGGTTTTGGCAGACCTTTATGGCGGCCAAACCCTGCTCAAAGAGGGGCTTATGCCCCCCGCGCTGGTATACGGCCAAGCTGGCTTTCAGTGGCCTTGTCAGGGTATCCAACCGGCCGGTGGACGATTTTTGCATTTGTACGCATTGGATCTGGCGCGGGCGCCGGACGGTGGTTGGTGGGTGATGGCGGATCGTACTCAAGCGCCATCAGGAGCTGGTTACGCTCTGCAGAATCGGCTGGTGATTTCCCGTGCTTTTCCGGCCCCGTTCCAGAATCTGCCGGTGACCAACCTGTCCGATTTTTTTCAGGGGTTTCAGAGCAGTCTGGCCAGTATGTCTCCTGCCGGGTCGGAGTCGCCCTTGTGTGTTCTGCTGACGCCGGGCCGATTCAATGAGACCTATTTCGAACATGTCTTCCTGGCTCGTTACCTCGGATTACCCTTGGTGGAAGGGCAGGACCTGACCGTACGTGACGATACGGTTTACCTGAAAACACTTCAGGGCCTGCGTCGGGTTCATGCCATTTATCGTCGGCTCGATGATGGTTTCTGTGATCCTTTGGAGCTTCGCGCAGATTCCGTTCTTGGGGTGCCGGGCCTTCTGGGTGCTGTGCGGGCAGGTAAGGTGCTGATGGCGAATGCGCTGGGCTCTGGGGTACTGGAGAGTGCTGCGTTGTTCGGGTTCTTGCCCGAGATCTCGAAAAAGTTACTGGGGTCATCCCTGGCAATGCCGTCGGTGGCTTCCTGGTGGTGTGGAGAAAAGCCGGCCCTTGATTACGTTATCGAACACCTGGATGAGCTGGTTATCAAGCCGGCTTTTGCGAGCATGCGCATGGAGCCGGTGTTTGGCTACCAGGTGAAGGGCGCGGAGCGCGAAGCCCTGATCCGGAAAATGCACGCCCACCCTCATGCATTCGTAGGGCAGGAGCTGGTGCACCTTTCTCAGGCGCCGGTCTGGAAGGGCGATCACGACCAGCCTCTGGCAACACGCTCTATCGGTTTGCGTCTGTTTGCCGCAGCCACGCCTTCCGGCTGGCAAGTGATGCCAGGAGGGCTCACCCGTGTGGCGGTCGATGAAGGTGTCGAAGTGATCTCCATGCAACGGGGAGGGCTTTCCAAAGATACCTGGGTGAAAGGCCCATACACAGCCCCCTCAACATCCCTGATCAAGAAGCGACTGCAGGTCTCGGATTTGCTCGACGGTGAGCGGGATACGCCGTCTCGTGTTGGTGAAAACCTTTTCTGGATGGGGCGCCACTCTGAACGAGCAGAGGCCACAGCCCGGCTTTTGCGCGCGGCCTTCAACCGCTTGTCAGGCCATGACCAGGTCGATGAAGAAGCGTTGCGTGGCTTGCAGCTGGCAGGACTGAGGTTTGGCATCTTTCCTGAAGCCGAAGAAGACGATGTACCCGAGCCTCTTCCCGAAACCTTGCTGAGAGCGGTCAGCGACCCGAAGCTACCAGGCTCAATAGCCTCCATCCTTCAGGCCGTGCTTTTAAATGCCAGCCAGGTCAGAGACCGCCTGTCTTCAGACAACTGGCATACACTCAACCGTCTGGGTAAACCCCTTGCGCCGCCCCCGACCACTGCGGACCAATCCATCCGGGCGTTAAACCTGGTGCTTCTGGATTGCATCTCACTGGCCGGATTTGCCATGGATGACATCACCCGCGACACCAGCTGGGTGTTTCTGGTGATCGGGCGTCGCCTGGAGCGCCTCGCTAATCTTTGTACCCTGATCTGTGTGCCGCTGTTCAGTGACCGGTTCAGCCGTAATGCCATGCTTGAGTGGCTATTGGAAGTCGCGAACTCGGAAGTCACCTACCGAACCCGGTATCGTCGAACACCTGAGCTACTGGGCGTTCTCCATACTCTGGTGATGGACGCCAGCAACCCGCACTCTGTGATGTTTCAGGTTCGTCAGTTGCAGAAGGATTTACCGGAGATGGGGCGGAAAACCGGGCAGCTGTTTCCCCCGGATCTCGGGGAATGCTTGAAAAAGCTGCAGGCGGTGGACCTGCACCCCTTTGAGCACAAGCACATGGACGAAGCCTGTGAGGCCATGGGTGAACTCTTGTGTGAGATGCGCACGGAAGTCTATCGTGTTTCTGATGAAATTCAGCGACAGTGCTTTATTCACACCCGGTTTTCAAACCGTTCCGTGAAACCGGATTGAGGCGGCTGCGATGAAATTTGTTCGTTATCATGTGCGTCATGAGACTCTGTACGAATACGATCAGGTGGTCGGTGAATCCCACCACCTGCTCCGACTTACCCCTCGTGCCTTGCCGTGGCAGAGAAACCTTGAACACCACCTGGCCATTGACCCCGAACCCTCGGTGCGACGTACGTTTCTGGACAGTTTCGGAAACCGGATCACCGCGATTCATTTTACCGCCGACCACGATTTTCTGAAGATAACCAGCGAGTTCTGGGTTGAGTTGCGTGATCGGCCAAAACCCTCTTCAAACAGTGTAAAAGTGGCCTGGGAGAGGGTGCGTGACAGTCTCCGCTACCGCGCAGACCGTAAATTCTCGCCGGAACATCTGGAGGCCTCAGCCTTCCGCTTTGTTTCCCCCAATGTTCCCATAGATTCCCGCTACGCGGCCTATGCCCGCGAGGCATTCCAACCGGGAAGGTCTCTGGTAGAGGCGGCCGATGCGCTAATGAAAAAGATCCATAGCGATTTCAGCTTCGACGCATCGGCAACGGAAACATTCACACCGGTGGAAGAGGCATTTCGGGCCCGCCGGGGCGTGTGTCAGGATTTCACTCACATCATGATTGCTTGCCTGAGATCTATAGGGCTGGCAGCGCGTTACATGAGCGGGTATATACTCACCCATCCGCCGGAGGGCAAAGCCCGTCTGGTTGGCGCCGATGCCACCCATGCCTGGGTCGCCGTTTTCGTGCCGGATTTCGGCTGGCTTGAGCTGGACCCCACAAATGCCATCTGGCCAGACCTGGAGCATATTACCCTGGGGTGGGGGCGGGACTTTTCAGACATCACCCCCATGCGGGGCGTCTTGCTTGGTGGTGGTGAGCACGAACCGGAGATTGCCGTTACTGTTGTTCCTGAGGAAGAGTTCAGGGCGCTATACGCAGATGGCGAAACCTACCTGGAAGAGCCTTCTCAGTAACCGCCCTGGAAGTGCCAGATCGGGATTTCACGAACACTTCATACGTTCACTTCCTTACGGCGGAGAGTGTTGCAGAAAGCTATGCTGGGCAGCTTTCTTTGGCCGTTGGAATTCCCGCAATGCTTGAAACGTTTTTCTCTACCTACATCAGCAGCACGATTCGTTTTCTGTTTCTACTGGCGCCCTTCTTTGCAGTGTCCATGTTTATTGCCTTGACCCGTGGGCTGCCCGCTGCTGAAAAAACTGCGGTTATCCGCCGGGCCTGTATCGCGGCATCTGTTATGGGCGTATTGCTGTTTTTTGGTGGCCCTGTGCTGTTCAGCGCCATTGGTATTACTCTGGATTCTTTCCGTATTGGTGCCGGAACCCTGCTTTTCCTGACGGCCATCAGCCTGGTTACCAGCGGTACCCGTAATCACGCCACTGGCCTGCCAGAAGAGGATCGTGACGACATCGCTGTGGTGCCACTGGCGGTTCCGGTGATGATTGGCCCCGCTACCATAGGTGCCATTCTGGTTTACGGCGCTGAACTCAAGAAGGTGCCGGAAGTGGCCGGCGGCCTGCTGGGATTGCTTTCCGGCTTGCTGATTCTGGGTGTTCTGCTGCACTTGTCTGGCTATCTGGAAAAGGCGCTGGGCAAAACCGGGCTGAATATCCTCTCAAAAATCAGCGGCCTGGTGCTCTCGGCCATGGCCGCCGAAATCGTTCTTACGGGCATTACGGGCTTTATTGCGAGCGTCTGATTTCAGGCGACTTGCCGGACATTACATCCGCCCGGTTTCCTCATAACGCTCATGCCAGCTTAGTGCTTCGCCCAGCAGGTGCGGGGTGTGCATGCCGCGACCGCTGGCGCAGGCGCGTTCAAAATAGTCGCGCAGTTGTGGGCGGAAATCGGGGTGAGCGCATTTTTCAATAATGTTGAGTGCGCGCTGGCGGGGTGGCAGGCCGCGTAGATCTGCCAGGCCTTGTTCGGTGACGACAATCTGTACATCGTGCTCGGTATGATCCACATGGGAAACCATGGGTACGATGGTGGAAATAGCGCCATTTTTAGCCGTAGACGGGGTCATGAAGATGGACAGGTAGCCATTGCGGGCAAAATCTCCCGAGCCGCCAATACCGTTCATGATCCGGGTACCCATTACATGGGTGGAATTCACGTTGCCGTAGATGTCTGCTTCGATCATGCCGTTCATGGCAATAATGCCAAGGCGGCGGATTATTTCCGGGTGGTTGCTGATTTCCTGGGTGCGCAACACGATACGTTCCCGGTAGAAGTCGATGTTGTCAGCCAGTTCCTTGTTTGCTTCCGGGCTGAGCGAGAAGGCTGTCGCGGAGGCCTTGGCCAGTTTGCCGGATTTCAGCATAGCCAGCATGCCGTCCTGAAGCACCTCTGTGTAGGCGGTCAGGTTGTTGAATGGCCCTTCGTTCAGCCCTGCCATCACCGCATTCGCGATGTTGCCTACACCTGACTGCAGTGGTAGCAGATTGGCGGGCAGGCGCTTGTTTTCAACTTCGCTGGTGAAAAACTCAAGCAGGTGATCGGCTATCCGGCGTGAGCTTTCATCGGGATCGCTGAACCGGGAGTTACGGTCCGGAGCATTGGTTTCCACCACTGCAATGATTTTATCCGGTGAACACATGAGGTATTTTGCGCCGAAGTGCTCATCCGGTCGGGTGATGGGGATGGGCTTGCGGCGTGGCGGCAGGGCAGTGCCGTAGTAGACATCGTGCATGCCTTCCAGGCCGGCGCTCTGGCCGTGATTCACTTCCAGAATCACTTTGTCGGCCTGGTCGATCCAGGTTTTGTTGTTGCCAATAGAAGAGGAGGGAATCAAACGGCCATCCTCGGTAATGCCGACAACCTCGATAATGGCAATATTGAGTTTGCCAAAGAAACCGGACCACGCGTGTTGCGCAACGTGGGACAGGTGGATATCAATATATTCCATCTTGCCGTCATTGATTTTCTGGCGGCAGACCGGGTCACTTTGATAGGGCAGGCGTAGTTCGATGCCGTCGACCTCGGCCAGGGCACCGTCAAGCTCCGGGGCTGTTGAGGCACCCGTCCAAACACTGATGCGATAATTCTCACCCTGTGCTTTGCGCTCCCGAATATGCTCTGCCAGGGCTTGGGGAACCTCTTTCGGGTAGCCAGCGCCGGTAAAGCCACTCATGCCGACGTTCACGCCGGATGGAATCAGCGCGGCGGCATCCTTTGCACTCATTATTCGTTTGCGCAGGGCAGGGCAGAGTATTCTGGATGCTGTCGTCATGCTGGCTCCGGTGGGTAGAAGGGTGTGCGATGCAAAAATGCGGAATATTCTACTATAATATTTAGTATTTATGATTAACATCTATAGTGATATTTCCAGATAAATTCTGTTGCGTACCTATGTTGTTGAAATCCGAAGGCTTGCTCTGGATTTTCATGTTTGAGGAGAGGATTTGTGTCAACCGATACCACAGAACACAACCGCAACCGACAGGATTTCTCCGGCGTTGAATCAATCTGGTTGTTTGGTTATGGCTCGCTGATCTACAAAGTGGACTTCCCGTTCCTGGAGCAACGCCCTGCGTCTATTCAGGGTTGGGCCCGCAGGTTCTGGCAGGCCTCCCATGACCATCGCGGTACCCCGGACGCGCCGGGCAGGGTGGTGACTCTTATTGAGCAACCCGGAGCCGAATGCAAAGGCATGGCGTTTCGGGTTTCACCCAAGGTGTTTGAGTATCTGGACGTGCGGGAAAAGAACGGCTATTTACGGTTTTCTACAACTTTGTCGTTTGAAGATGGTGACCCTGCGGAAGGGTTGGTTTACATCGCTACCGAAGATAACGAAGCCTTCCTTGGTCATGCTCCTGAAGCTGATATTGCCCGGCAGATTGCTGCAGCCTCTGGGCCAAGTGGCCCCAACTCCGAATATCTTCTCAGGCTGGCAGAGTCATTGCGGGCACTGGGCGATGACTGTTCACACACGTTTTCTATAGAAACTTTTTTAAAAGCTGGCTCCTGAGTTGGCGACGTAACTTTCAAGCTTCGGAATTTCAAAAAGGAAAAAGTAGTCTACATTGCCCCCGGTACCCAGATAGCCAGTGCAGGTAATAAACGCTGATGTAGGCTCCCAGAAAAAGAGCGGCGGTTAGCCAATGAAACCATTTCGCGATTGCGCCGTAGCTCTCGGCCGTGTTTTTAATGCTCATAAAATTTACCTTGGTTGACAATCACTCTGGCCCTTTGAATAAGCCGCCGTTGGGATCGCCGCGAAAGAAAATCAAAGCCCAATCGGAATTCTTGCATGTAAGGTACCAACGCGGGGGTTAATGCAGAGTTAAGACCGGAGGAATTAGTTCAGCTGAGATGGGAGGCAAACATTTCTTCGATTGCATGCACGCCAGCCTGCACTTCCAACAGCTAGTCGCTTTCTAGTCTGATGCCATGATCAAACTCACTGGTCTAAAATGTTTCCTTTAAACAAAAGCGAACATTCGAGTCAGGCCTTCCCCTGAAGGTTCCAAGCGAATCACTGGCCTTTCATCCAGTATGATTGACGGAGCAAATTACAGACGCCAAATGATTCCGTGGCAGAGCTCACGATGGTGGGCTAAGCTGTTGTTTTATAATTTTATAGGCGGTGCGATGGACGGTTCAGAGTCTGGAATAACGACACAGCTAAATTTTTTTGCAATGATGAAGCGCGTTGTCTAGCTGCTGTTATGTGCGCAAAGAAACTCCGAATGTGAGGAAGAAAAATGAACAAGCAGGAGCTAATTGATTCAGTCGCTGAGCAGACAGGCTTGTCAAAGGCTGATTCCAAAAAAGCCGTAGATGCCGTATTCAGTACCATCTCCAAATCTTTAGGCCGTGGAAAGCCTGTTAATCTGACCGGTTTCGGTACATTCACAGTTCGAGAACGTGCAGCACGAATGGGGCGCAATCCGAGAACCGGCGGAGCTTTGAAAATCGCTCCATCAAAGGTGCCGGCTTTACGGGCTGGCAAAAAGCTCCGAGATACTGTCAAACGAAGCACAGACGATCCAGGTCCTAGTGATTTCGCCAAGTCGGAGAGATGACCATGACCGATAGCGAAAAGCGGACAACAGTCCTTGAGGAGAAACGGCATGTGTCCTCAAAAATCAGTGACCTATCTCGGTATATTGGTTTTGGCCTAGTCGCGGTAGTCTATACGATACTCACATCAGATTCCGGGGCACTCTCAGGTATCTACGAGAGCAAAAATGAGTTGCTGCTGTTGGCAGGCTTTTTTGGGGTTCTCACGATTGTGCTCGATTACACTCAGTTTCTTGCTGGCTATTTTGCTGTTCAAGCAGCGCTAAGTAATGAGATTGACGGGTACCGATATGACGACAAGTCCATTTCATACAGGTTTAGGCGCCTAGCGTTCGGGCTAAAGCAGATTACAGCGCTGGTCGGCGCTGTGATGCTTTTATTTGCTATGAGCGTGTCGATTATACAGACATAACCAGTGCAGGCACGGCGACGCCCACTACATTGCGCCTTCGGCTCCATTTCGTGGGCGCGCATGCTGCAAGCGTTGAGTTCCTGAGGTCAAAGTATGAATGAGCAGCAATACCTCCGGTACCTGAGTTACCGTTTCATCAAACCATTTCATCGGTCATCCACACCAGACTGGAAGTGTCCCCATTGTGAAAACGGTCTTCTTTCCCTGAGGAAAGATTCACTTTTTTACGAAGAAACCCCAGATTCGAGATCTTTGCACTCGCATCCAGATTGGGAGCCTGACTGGATTGACTACCGATTTACCGCTTCCTTTGAATGCAATAAGTGCACAGGTATTACCTTTGTATGTGGGATAGGAAATGAGACTTTTTACCCAGCAGTGGAAGCTGGCGATGAAGATTTCGAAGATATAGAGTTTATCCCAAAATATTTTGAGCCAGCGATCCCGTTATTTGCGATTCCGAAAGGGTGCCCTGATAGCATAGGGAAAATACTAAAGTCTGCATTTTCAGTTGCATGGGCTGATCTGGCATCAGGGTGTAATCGTTTGAGAGTTGCAGTTGAGAAGTTGATATTTGAATTAGATCCAAGCCTTAATGGGACTCTTCACCAAAAACTAGAAGTATTATCAGAGTCCCACAGGGAGCCAGCGCACTTGCTAATGGCAATCAAGTGGTTGGGTAACGACGCTAGCCATGATGGGTCATTGCGTGAATGCGACTTGGCCTTTGGATTCCGAGCGATGGAGAGCGTTCTCAAAGATTTGTATGCTAACGAAAGAGATGAGCTTCGAGATCTTGCAAGCATTGTCAACGCCGGGCGCGGGTCGCCGGCCAGAACTTAACAAGTGGCTGTTGTCGGACGCACCTACGCTGGCGCTCCGGTGCGCCGCAAAGCCATAGCGTTATCAGTCATTGAGGTTCTGAGTGAATAATGAAATTCGGGCGATAATTCAGAAGGCTGAGGAAACGCTCCAAACTGCTCGGTTTGGTTACGAGGATCTCACGTCCGGAAATCGCTACCGAAGATATTCAGGCATCCGGAATTTAGTCGTTTTTGGCCGCTCGGTGACTTTCGTAATTCAAAACCTAAAAACGCCTGTCGGTTCTGATCGGTTTGATGCTTGGTATCAACCGATACAGGCAAAGATGAAGTCTGATGTTCTGATGAAGTATTTCGTCACGCTGAGAAACGAAATACTCAAGCAGGGAAAGCTTCCGGTCAGTACCTCCGCCTCAATCAACTTCTCATCTTCTGACATGGAAAAGTTGGGAACTCCACCCCCAGGAGCCAGCGGATTTTTCATCGGAGATCAAACTGGCGGTAGTGGGTGGGAAATCGAGTTGCCGGATGGGACAAAGGAAAAGTATTACGTTGACCTCCCCGAAAGCATGGCAAAGGTTCAGCAGCACTTCAGCGAACTGCCGGTTCCAGATGATGACGATTTGAAGAAAAAGTCTATCGAAGAGCTTTCCGAATACTACCTGAAGGAACTTGAGGTGGTCGTAGACGAAGCTCGGGAAGCCTTCTTGGATGAGGATACTCAAAGAGCCGGAGGGAAGAGGCTTCCTCCTTATTTAAGAGTAGTGAAATGACTTATAGCTAATGCAGACACGACGATGCCCTCCATTGCGACTTCGGTTTCATTCTGTGGACGTGCATGCTGCAAGCGTTATGAATTACGGAGCGCAGAGTGACAGACAGAGTCAAGATCTATTGCAATACCTGTCAAGGTGAGACCAACCACGACGTTAAGTCTTCTCATGATCAGTCGTTTCATGAAGAGTTTGAAGATCATGGGCAGACCTTTGTTGGCTATTACGAAGAGACACAGTTCCGTTTTCTCATATGTCGTGGTTGCGACACTGCTACTATGGAAGAAAAGTGGACATGCTCAGGAATGTATGACCAAAACGGAGATGAGGTATTTTCCTACAGCTATCATCCAAAAAGGAAAAACCTTGGCGAGCGTCAAGTAAAACGCTTTCACCATGTAGATAAAAAGCTCAACAATTCATACAAAGAAATAGTTACAGCTTTTCAGCAAGGCTTGGAAATTGTGACGGCAATGGGCGTTCGTGCTTTGTTAGAAGGTATCTGTGTTATTGAGGGAATCGACGATAAGAAGGCTTGGGGGCTTGCGAAGAAAATTGAACAGCTGAAAGAATTGCCGAACATTCCGAACACGATTATAGATGGGCTCAATGGCCTTAAGTTCATAGGCGATGATGCAGCCCACCGGTTGAATGCGACTGACAAACACACTCTTTGCTTATCTATTGATCTCTTAGAATCGCTTCTGACTCATCTATACGAAGCACGCATCGATCTCGAGCATAAAGCCAACATGGTAAAGATGACTCATAACAAGAAAAAGCAGTCGGACGTATAAATACGTCGCTGTTTTTGACGTTATCCCCAAACCTGAATGTTCGCTTTGCTACCATTCCGGGCTCCCCGAATTCCTAACCAA
Organism: Marinobacter sp. 1_MG-2023; assembly: GCF_030549045.1. NCBI lineage: Bacteria > Pseudomonadati > Pseudomonadota > Gammaproteobacteria > Pseudomonadales > Marinobacteraceae > Marinobacter > Marinobacter sp. 1_MG-2023. Next base: position 81,920 of record NZ_JAUOST010000001.1, read on the forward strand.
AAGCGAACATTCGCCGCATCCCAAACTCCTGGCTTTTATGGCCCTTGGATGGGTAAGAAATAGCCGATCAAGAACTTGGCAAGCGATCAAAAGGGCTGAAGGTTCCAGCACGTCGATCGCCAGTGATATGCGTGTAGATTTCGGTCGTTCGAATGTTGCTATGCCCGAGAATTTCCTGAACCGTCACACGCTTGGTGATTCCCGTGGCCAGAACGGCCTGCCCAAGCCCAATGCGTTCTACCTCAAGATATTGATGTCATGAGAGAACTGCTTGAGGCGCCCGAATTAGACGTTAAGGATATATTGACGAGGTATTCCTATTATCGGGACACCATCGATTATTCCTCCAGAGAAGCTGACGTCCGGGAGTATTGGGGGAAGTCCACGCCAACTACGCTGCGCTCCGCTGGCGCCCATTACCACAGGCGTTAGCTGTTATTGTGTCGCCGCATAGTGATACTATAGTGTCACTATCAGTCTGATTCAGGGTGAGTCCATGAAGGTTGAGCTTGTTACGAACCTCAAGCGCCAAGCCACAAAGATTTTGGCAGAGCTGCACTTGTCCAAAGAGCCGATACTGATCACTGAGCACGGTCAGCCATCCGCATACCTTGTTGATGTGCAAGATTACGAGTTTATGCAGCGCCGACTTGAGCTGCTTGAGGGGCTCTCGCGGGGAGAGCGTGCTGTACTTGAGGGAAGAACGTACAGCCAAAGTGAGGCCAGGGAGAAAATGAGTAAATGGCTGAAGTAATCTGGACAGAGCCCGCCCTTCAAGAATTGGATGCCATTGCTGAGTACATTGCTCTGGATAATCCTGCTGCAGCAAGTCATCTGGTCCAAAAAATTTTCGATAAGACCGGGCGTTTGGAGAATTTTCCCCAATCTGGACGGATTCCTCCCGAGCTCCCTAATTCGGTATACAGGGAGTTAGTGGTTCAACCGTGTCGCATTTTCTATCGTGAGGATGGGAAGCGTGTTCTCGTCCTCTATGTCATGCGAGAGGAGCGGCAGCTCAGGGCTTACATGCTTGGAAACAGCTAACCAGGCGCGTCACTCGGATGCCTTTGCCTCCGCTTCGCTAAATCAAAGTCACCGGTGCGCTTCGGCGTTAGCTCGATGTTCGGCCCAAAGAGTCATTTCATGACGGATTATTATTCAGACAATCTTGATTGGGATACCGTTTATCGGGCGTTTCATGATCCCGCGGGGGTTGCCGAAAATATTACGTCACTATTGGGAAATATTGATGATCCTGTCGTTTTCTGCGGATTTCCAGAGGTGGCAGCAGAACTTTCGCGAAGTTTCGAAATTGTGCATGTCGATAACTCTCCGACAGTTATAGCCAGCAGTCAGGCGCGTTACCCGGGTGTTGCTCATATAGTTCTTTCTGAAATTAGTGAATTTCTGCGATCAAGTAACGCCAAGCATGTCGTGATCTCTGGACGTCTGTCGGCATTTTGGAAAACATCGGAAAATCTGAGGACGGTTGCTGATGCAATTTTGGCTTTCCCACGAGAGTCCGTCTTAATCGATTTCTTTGACGAGGGCCAGGTATTTCCCGGCCAGGTTGTGAATTTTTCTTCGCCGCAAGGCTGCGGTGCTTGGGAGTGTTTGGATGTTGAGCCATCGACGACTCAGGAACCAATGATTACGACTGTTGCGCTAAAAATTGACTATTCGTTGGGCGCAACAAATGCATCTTATGTGGCAAAACGATCATACTTTGATTCATCGTCTCTTAGGCGCTGGACGGAAGAAGCATTTAGCGAATACGAAATGAGCCTGCTTGAGGGGGTAGTGCCAAACGACCCCAGTTTTTCTATTAAGATGGTTCCCCGACGCTGATCGTCCTGCCAGATAGTAGCAGGTCATTCTTTGGCATCTCCATGCGCCGAGAGTATCAACCATTCAGCGGTTGAGCCCGTAATACTCGGTGGCTCCGCTGACGGGAACGCATCCCCACCATAATAAGCGGCACCACGATCATGGCGCTGCCTACAGCGAACCAAAGGTCGGGCATCTCGTTGAAACCTATCCAGCCAATCAATACCGCCCAGATCAGGCCGGTGTATTCGGCGCTGGTGACCTGATTGGCATCTACTTGGCGGTAGGCCAGCAGCACAGTGATGTTGTAGCCCAGAATGAAAAAAGCAGACGCGGCTGCGGTGAACAGGATTTCCGGGTGCCAGGAAGCGCCTTGCTGCCACTCCCATAATGCAAGCAGTCCGGATGCCGGAATCACCAGCAAGTAGTTGAGAAACAGCTTGTGCACAGTGGTCTGGCCTTTGGGCAGTTTGCGCACCATCACCGCGTTGATGGCCAGTGTGATCGCCGATCCGAACGCAGCTACAGCCGCCCAGTTGAACTCCACCGGACGCAGGATAACGATAATGCCGGCGAAACCACTGAACACCGCAAATACATTCAGGGGTGACAGGACTTCCCGGAAGAAAAACGCCGAGAACACCATCACCAGAATCGGGGCTGCATAAAATACGGCGTTAGCGGTGGCGAGTGGCAGGTTACCCAGGGCCACGATCATGCACAGTATGCCTATCAGGTGCACGTGGGCACGTATAGCGTGTACCTTGATGCCGGCGAACAGGTTGGTCCGGTCGATTTTGCGGGCCAGTGGTATCAGAAACATAAGTGTGATGAGGCAGCGCAAAAACGCAAACTGAAGAATCGGCGCTCCTGGCTCCAGAAGCTTGATGAACACGTCGGAGATCAGTGCCAAGGCGTTGCCGATCACTAGCAGCAGGATGGCGCTGTTGACGGTTTTTCCTGACATGTCCTGTTTCCTGATAAATGGCGGTGAATAAGAGGGTGAACTCAAGTAGTGGAAGCATCAGTCTATTTGCGTTTTAATATCCGATAAAATGATGTTTATTGGATGGGTATTAGAAAAATAGATAATGAAATTACCTCCCCTCAAAGCCTTGCCGGTATTCGAAGCGGTGGGCCGCCTCAACAGCTTCTCTATGGCGGCTCAGGAGTTGTCCGTCAGCCAGAGCGCGGTGAGCCATCAGATCAAACAGCTGGAAACCTATCTGGGTGAAAAGTTGTTCTGGCGTAGCGGGCGTACGCTTGCTTTAACCGACGAGGGCCGCCTGTACCTCGATGCCATCAGTAGTTCCCTGCTACAGATAGAACGGGCCAGCGATCAACTGCTTGGGCACGAGGAGTCCCGTCTCAGATTATCGGTGTTCAGTTCTTTTGCCGTGCGCTGGTTGGTGCCAAGGCTGCCCGATTTGCAGCGGCTGCATCCGCAGGTGGAGCTGGCGCTGGAAATGAGCAGTGAAAACCCGGTGCTGTCCGACCGGGTAGCGGATTGTTTTATTACCATCCATCGGGACTCACCGGCGTATAGTTACGAGCTTTTGTACGTGGAACGACTTTTCCCTGTGTGCAGTCAGGACTATTGGCAGCGAATCCGGCGGGAGTTGGGCTGGGAGACAGAAGTGACGGGGCGCGACAAGCCCGTTATGACCCCGGACGAGATAGCCCGCTTTCCCCTATTATCCACACACAGTATTTACGACAAAGCCGCCGGCGACTGGGAGGCCTGGTATCAGGCAGAGGGTGAGGTTATCCCCACTGGCGCTCGGGTTCAGCATTTCAGCCATATGCTGTTGGCTCTCGAGGCCACACGCTTTCATCAGGGTATTGCCCTGACCAACGACTACATGCTGAGTACCCGAAAAGATTCTGAGGAGTTTGTTCGCTTACCCAGCCATTCAGTGGTTACTGGAGATACTTTTTATTTTGCCTGGAAAACCAGCCGTAGGCAGGAGCGCGGCATTCAGATACTGCGCCGCTGGTTGGTTGATGAAGCGATTATGGGAGGGTTGCGCGGGGCCTGAGATAGCCCCGCGCACTATAGCGCTACTCTTTGGCCGGCCTTTCAACAACTTTACGTTTTCCCTTGGCGCATCGAGACAAGGCTTTCAACCCTTCCTCGTCAAAGGCATCTACCCGGATAACGTCGTACAAGGCGGTTAGTGCTTCCTGAAGCTTGTCGCACTCATCTGCCTTTACAACGCCTTCGGCACAGGCCCAATCCACCAGTTCTTTACGCTGGTGGCCCATTAGCAGAGCGATGCCGTCGAGTTCGTCCTCATCACGATTACGAATGGCATCATGTAGGCGACTGCGCATATCAGCGGTTTCATTGGCCAGTTTGTAGGCATTCAGAACCCTGCCCAGCGGATCGTCCGGGTCCATAGTCGTATAGGCGCCACGGCTAACGCGCTGGCGCAGCGGAGTGTCTTCAACAATGCTGGCGGCCACGCGGGTACCCAATTTGTCATCCGGCCCGTTCAGGCCGGTTGCACCCAGTGGGAATACCAGCAGGCGCAATGGCCAGCGCAGGGCGGGTACCGGGAAGTTGATGATTGCCTCGCGCATGGAGCGCTGCAGGTCCCGCAGGCAGGATTGCAGACACCAGTCCACAAGGGGGCGCTGTTCCTCCGGGTAACCTTCTTCATGCCACTGTTTGATCACCGCCGAGGCGTAATACAGCTGGACGAGACAGTCTGCCATCCGGCCCGACAGTCGTTGCCGGGCTTTCAGACCGCCGCCCACGGAGAGCAGGGTTACATCGGTCATCAGCGCAAAGGCTGCGGAAAACCTGGCAAGCTGGCGGTAAGAGGACTTGATATCGCCCTGTCTGGGAACTGTTTCCAAAAGGCCTCCCGTCAGCCCCAGAACCAGCGCTCTCAGTGCGTTACGCGTGGTGTGTGCCAGGTGCCGGTAGAAGATGCCATCGAATTTTTTCGCCGCCTGGTCTTCGTCTTCCATGCCTGCAGCGGCAATTTCTTCAACAATAAACGGGTGGCAGCGAATGGCGCCCTGGCCGAACACCATCAGGCTGCGGGTCAGAATGTTGGCGCCCTCTACCGTAATGCCAATGGGTACGGCGTTGTAAGCGCGGGCCATAAAGTTACGGGGGCCGGTAATGACACCGCGGCCGGCGACCACATCCATGGCGTGATTGATCACCACGCGCATCAGGTCGGTGTTGCGGTATTTCAGTAGTGCTGAAGGTACGGCAGGCCGAACGCCTCTGTCGAGCATGCCGGAGGTCAGGAGGCGTGCGGCATCCATCATGTAGGTATAGCCGGCAATGGGTTCCAGGGCTTCCTGTACACCTTCAAACTGGCTGATGGAGCGGCCGAACTGTTCGCGGGTATAGGCGTAGGAACCGGTCGCCAGGCTGGCAACCTTGCCGGCACCGGTACCCAGTGCGGGCAGGGAAATGGAGCGGCCGATGGAGAGGCACTCCAACAACATGGTCCAGCCTTTGCCGAGCATGTCCTGACCACCGATAACCTGATCCATGGGTATAAACACTTCGGTGCCCCAGGTGGGCCCATTCATGAAGACGGTGTTCATGGGCAGGTGTCGAGCGCCTGAGTGGACACCTTCGGTTTCGCGAGGAACCATAACGCAAGTTACGCCTATGTCGGCGTTATCGCCCAGCAGCTTTTCCGGATCGTATACTTTGATGGCCAGGCCAATCAGCGTCGCAACCGGGGCCAGGGTGATATAGCGTTTGTTCCAGGTTACTTTCAGGCCCAGTACTTCTTTTCCGTCCCATTCGCCCTTGCACACAATGCCTTTATCCGGAATAGCACCGGCATCGGAGCCCGCGATGGGAGAAGTCAGGGCAAAACAGGGAATTTCTTCGCCGCCGGCCAGTCGGGGCAGATAGTGCTGTTTCTGTTCATCGGTGCCGTAATGCATCAGCAACTCACCCGGGCCGAGGGAGTTGGGTACCATTACGGTGACAGCCGCGGATACGCTGCGGGTGGAAATCTTCATCACGATTTCCGAATGGGCAGTGTTGGAGAAGCCCATGCCGCCATCCTCTTTCGGGATTACCAGGCCGAAAAATCCGTTGTCACGGATAAACTTCCAGGCTTTATCCGGCAGGTCGTAGTGTTCGTGGGTGATCTTCCAGTCATCCAGCATGGCGCAGAGTTTTTCCACCGGGCCATCCAGAAATGCCTGCTCTTCACTGGTCAGGTGCGCAGGCCTGGCATCCAGCAGATTCGACCATTGCGGCTTGCCGGAGAAGAGTTCGCCATCCCAGTCTACAGAGCCGGACTTCAAGGCTTCTTCTTCGGTGTCAGAGAGTTTGGGTAGGCGGCTGCGAACCCAGCCCAGCAGTGGTCGGCTAAACTTATCGAGACGCAATTCGCTGGGAATAACCAGAATCAGAGCTAGTGCGAGAAAAAGACCGCCAAAAAGAACACTGGCCAGGTGCCATTCATCCTGGAAAACGCCGACCAGGGTTGCGATAGACATCACCAGAGCCGCGGTGGTGCCGCCAACTCCCAGATAGATCAGAATCAGGGCACTGATGAGCAGTAGAAGTACACTCATGGGCAGACCTCCGTATCGTGAATGAAATCAGAGAATGTCAGTAATAACCTTCGGCTAAAGCTCTCACACATGCAAGGACAATACATGGGTGTCTTGTTGCTGTTGCGCTCATTGTTCGAGGCCGGGATTACAGGCTCAGACCAACAATCAGCAGCGCAAGCGTGGCCAGTAAAGTGGCGACGTTGGTGCCCAGTAACACGTTAAGTGCGTCTGGTTGATCAATGGCGCCCGGCAGTTTCCAGGCAAGCCAGAGAGCGAAGGGTGCTGTTGCCAGAGACAGTATAGACGCCAATGGTAACCAGCCGGCGAATATGCCCGTTACCAGAACAGCGTAGCCGGAAATAAACATGGCAGACACCAGGCGGGCGGCGGCGCGGGTGCCGAGAGTGATGACCAGGTGACGGCGACCGATTTTGCGATCCGCTTCCGCATCCGGTATCTGGTTGATCAGTAACAGCTCGCTCACCAGTATGAGGCTGATAACGGAGACGGTGAGCGCAGTGGCATCAAGTCTGGCGCCGAGTGCTACCAGTGTGCCCAGAACCATTACCGGACCGAAGCCGATGCCGGGAGCAAACAGACACAGTATGGGAGAGCGGGTAATCCAACGCGTGTAGGTGAGTATCAGCACCACACCCGCTGCCCCCAGCACCAGCATGGGCAATCCTCTCTGCCAGAGGAAATAAAGGCCGATCAGTATAACGAGAGCCAGAGTGCCAATAGCCGCTGCCAGCACCCGCTTTGCTGCGCCGGGGACTTCCGGAAGAGCCCCGCTGCCACCGGAAAAAGGGGTGCGGGTGGTGATCAGGTCCAGTCCGGATGCAAAATCTTCGTATTCATTAAACAGATTCACCGCAGCGTGGGCCAACAAGGCACCAATAAAGACCAGCAGTGTATCCAGCAATGCCGGTGGCTCACCTTGTTGCCAGGCCACTGCAACTCCCAGCCCGACACACAGGGGAGCAAGAACCAGAAAGTTGGGGCGGGAGGCGCGAACCACCGCAATGGATTCGGACATAGACGTTTTCCTCGACAAAACAGTGCTGGCGGGCCATAGCAATGAAAGACATACCCTAGCCCGTGATTATAACCACAACCTCGCTCACTGACGTGGGTCAATGCAAGCTTGGTTAAGACACTGGAGGAGCACTTTTGGGCGTAAACTGGTAGCTATACCAGCAATCAAGAGAGGAGCCCCCATGGCTAATACCCAAGACTCAGTAACTGCCAGTAAAACCGAGCCCAAAACCACGCCCAAGCCAAAAACCAAGCCCAAAACCAAAAACTCCGTGGAGGGTTCGGCTCCTGCTAACGCTACCAAATCTGAACCGAAACCCTCCGTTGGTGCTCAGCTACATGCAATTGCAGAACATCGCCATGATCCGGAATACATCGCAGAAGCTTTCCGGAGCGGAGAGTATCCATACAAGACAAAGATCAGCCGCAAGGCCTATGAAAGCCACAAACAGCAGCTCCAGATAGAACTGCTTAAGGCCCAGAAATGGATCAAGGAAACCGGACAGAAAGTTGTCATCATCTTTGAAGGCCGGGATGCCGCCGGGAAAGGTGGCACCATCAAGCGCTTTATGGAACACCTCAACCCCCGGGGCGCTCGCGTTGTGGCACTTGAAAAGCCTAACGAGGAAGAGAAAGGCCAGTGGTATTTCCAGCGCTATATCAAACACCTGCCCACGGGTGGCGAAATAGTGCTGTTCGACCGCTCCTGGTACAACCGTGCGGGTGTAGAACGCGTGATGGGTTTCTGTGAACCCAACGAGTACCTGGAATTCATGCGCCAGACGCCGGAACTGGAGCGTATGCTGGTGCGCAGTGATATTCATCTATTCAAATACTGGTTTTCGGTGAGCGAGAAGGAACAGACCGCCAGATTCAATAAACGGAAAATGGACCCTTTAAAACAGTGGAAGCTTAGCCCGATCGACCAGCTCGCACAGGAAAAATGGGCGGACTACACCGAGGCCAAGGAAGCCATGTTTTTCTACACGGATACCGCAGACGCACCCTGGATGGTGGTCAAGTCTGATGACAAGAAACGTGCGCGGCTTGACTGCATGCAGCATTTTCTCAGTAAACTGAATTACCCGGATAAAGACCGCCATGTTGTGCGCGGCCCCAACCCGCTGATTGTAGGCAGTGCTTCCACCGTGATAGAGGAAGACAACCACATACTGGGTAAGAGTTTGCATCCGGACGTTAAGCGTACTGACTAGCTGCTCAGACGTAGCCAGCAGCAAACACCAGCCCGAGTACAACAGGCATGACAACGAGGCTTCCCAGGTTACTTAATAGTACGAGGGAAGCCACTTTATGAGGTTCCTGCTGATACTGCTCCGCCACCATATAGTTAAGCACTGCCGGTGGCAGGGCGGCGAATACCCAGAGCGCAGCAACCTGAAGGCCGGGCAGGTCCAGAAGGTAGATCATGGGCCACGCTAACAGCAAGCCACTGAGCGGGCAGGCAATGGCGCCAAGCATGCCCAGCTTCCAATCGCTGAAGTCTATGTCCAGCATTCTTACGCCCAGGGTAAACAGCATAAGAGGGATGCAGACTTCACCCAGCATGTTCAGAGACTCAAGCAGCCAGCCCGGTAGCGGCACACCCCCAAAGTTTACGGCCAGCCCGGCGATGCTGGCAAACACAATGGGGAGCCTCAGGCGCTGTAGTATGGAAGTGTGAGGGTCAAGCATGTACAGGCCCACGGAAAAGTGCAGCAGCATTTCCACGATAAACAAAACGATGGCCGCGGGCAGGGCGGCCTCGCCAAAGGCGAGAACCAACAGCGGAATGCCCATGTTACCCGAGTTGTTGAACATCATGGGTGGCAAAAAGGTTTTCAGGTTCAGGTTGAGAACCCGGGCCAGCGGATACAGAACAATCCCGGAGCCCAGAACAACAACCGTTGCGGCCAGCGCAAGCCCGGCATATTCCTGCAGCGGGGCGTGCTGATCTGCCAGCACACTGAATACCAGCATGGGAACAAAAAGTTCCATGTTCAGAACGTTCAGACCCTGAATGTCTGGTGTGCGGAACCGTCCGTAAAGGGCGCCACATCCGGCGATGAGAAACACCGGTAACAGTGTGGACAGGATTTGACCGATCATTCAAAGCTCCAGCAGGCGCCGGGGAAGAAGCTTGGCGCGGGTAAACCGTTAGGTTCGCAAGTATTTGGGTGATTCGGCAAGTAATATTACATTCCATACGACCAAAGCAAAATGCCAGTGCTCTGAGGGAGCCGGTTGCGAACATGGCGGTACCCACCCAGAATACTCAACAGTGTTTCCCGATTGTCGGCCGATAGTGGAGTGCGCCTGTGAAAGAATTGTTTGATCTGCCCCTTGACCGTGAAAATACCTGCGCAGTTAAGTTTGATGCCCGCAGAGCGGTGTTCGGACGGGAGGATGTGATTCCTGTTTGGGTGGCAGACATGGATTTTGCTGCACCAGAAGCTGTCACCCGTGCTCTTGCAGAGCGTGCCGCGCACCCGGTCTACGGCTATACGCTGTTTCCCGAAAGTCTGTACCAGTCAATAATTGACTGGTTTCGCGAGCGTCATGGCTGGGACATTCAACGGGACTGGATACTGATGGCGCCCGGAGTCGTGCCCTCCCTGCACGCTGCCTGTATGGCCTATGCGGCGCCAGGCGAAGGCGTGATTGTGCAACCGCCGGTGTATCCACCGTTTTTCAGCTCTGTTCGGCTCAGCGGTCGGGAGGTTATTGAAAATCCCCTGATTTACGACGATGAAACCGGGCACTACCGGATGGATCTGGAGCACCTGGAGGTCTGCGCCGCACGCCCTGATGCCCGGCTTCTGATGTTGTGCTCACCGCACAACCCGGTCGGACGTATCTGGTCAGAACAGGAGCTCACAGCTGTGCTGGCTATCGCTCGCCGGCATGAATTGACGGTGATTTCCGACGAAATTCACTGCGACCTTACCTTCACAGACAAGCCTCGGCACCGGATGTTGGCCGCTCTCGCGGGTCCGGACGATGCCCTGGTAACCGCGGTTGCTCCGAGCAAGAGTTTCAATATGCCCGGGTTGGGGTTGTCTGCTCTGGTCATCCCGGAGCGGGACCGGCGCAATGCCATGAAAGCAGTGTTTGATTCCATGCATTTGCCGCAGTGCAACCCGTTCAGTGTTGCGGGGTTTGAAGCCGGCTACCGGTATGGGGCGCCCTGGCTGGATGATTTGATGGCGTATTTACAGCAGAACCGCGATTTTGTGCTGCAAACAGTCAACGCACGCTTGCCTGGAATTCAGACCCGGGCCCCGGAAGGAACCTATTTGATGTGGCTCGATTGCCGAAGCCTGGGAATGAATGATGCCGCCCTGAAACGGTTTTTTGTGGAAGACGCCGGAGTAGGCATGAACCCTGGTATTTCATTTGGTGAACAGGGCAGTGGTTTCATGCGGCTCAACATCGGCTGCCCGAAGGCGGTGCTGGTCGATGTGTTACAGCGTATCGAAGCGGCATTACCGGGCAACCCTCAGGCTACTGATCAACCATAAAGCAGTGATCGTCTATGCGTTCCCAGCGTGATGGCTCGTTCTTCCCGGGCATATCGCCACTGGTTTTTTCAATGGCTTTCCATACTTTGCCGCCGTGGAAGCTCATATCACCTTCTTCATAAGTCTCGGCCCAAAGCCACTGTTCCGGACGTTCGCAAAGGCCAGAGTTTTCACCGGGTGTGCTGGTTGAGGTTGTGGCCGGGTCCGGTGTTTCAGCCTGCGTGGTCGCATTGGTCTGGGCGTTCGCGGCAGAACCGAGTGCTGAAATCATCAGCACCAGCAGCAGGGACCCCAGTGTGTGATGAATGGGTCTGAGCGTGAGCTTCTTAAGCATGGTGGGCTCCTTGTGAATTTAGAGTTTATCAGGACAACTTGCTGTAGTCCGGCACCTTTTGACCCGCTCGGGTAGCCAGTAATAGTCCGGCTAGGATGAACGCGCCGCCAATTATATGGAAGAGCCCCAACGACTCTCCAAGGAAAATACTGGCCAGAATTGAAGCAAAAACCGGTGTCAGGTATATGAAAATGGCTGCCCGGGACGGCCCTATACTGTGCACGGCGTAGTTCCAGAAGCCGTAGGCGAGAATCCCCGGGAAGATTGCGAAATAGGCGAGTGGCAGAGCGGTTTGTCGGGTTAGCTCAAAGCCACCAGAGAAAAACAGCAGGTCACCCAGATAAAACGGAAGGATAACCAGGGTGCCAAGCAGAATCTGGGTGCTGAGGAAGGTAAACCCGGGTAGAGGAACTGCCTGGCGCCTGAGTAACACGGAAAACAGACCCCAGCTGAACACGGCGGCGACCATTATCAGGTCGCCTGGTTGTGACTTCAGGCCGGTGAGAACCGATAGGTCCCCTCGTGCTACTACCGTGAGAATGCCAAATATTGCGAGCACAATCCCCAGTGCCTGAATCGGCCGGGTGCGATCGCCCAGAATAATCCATGCCAGCAGCGAAACAAAAATCGGAATGGTGGCATTGATCAGGGCAATGTTGGTCGCTGTTGTGGTGACAGCAGCAACGTATAACAGTGAGTTGAAAGCACCGACGCTGAATGTGGCGAGTACCACCATGGAACCCAGATGCTGGCGGATCAAGGCCCGGTGTCGCCAGATACCGGGCAGAGCAAAGGGCAGCAGAATGGCGAGTGCTATGACCCAGCGCCAGAAAGCCATGGAAATGGGCGGTATGCTGTCGACGGTGCCCCGGGCAACAACGGCATTGCCAGCCCAGAACAAAGGTGTCAGAACCAGGCCTGCGTAGGTTAGAGTCGCAGATCTGGCTGGACTGTTTTCTGAAGGCACATCAACTCCTGTCAGTCATTCGCGAGAGCGTACAACGATAGGATACTATTCTCCTGGCACTTTTGCCTTGGTGCCAATGTGGTAGGCTGCGAAACCCGCCATAACCACCTGATCAACGGCCATGCCGATGATGCGCCCATCACTGCTGGAGGCAATAGGGTATTGGGCGTTAGTGATCGGATCTGCGATATAGCCAAGAACCTCACCTTTGGAAACCTTGGCGCCCAGTTCGACCTTGCTGAACAGAATGCCGCCGTGGTTTGCCCGTACCCAGGCCGAATCATAGTACACAGGCTCCGGATCACCCCACACAAACATTCGCGAAATCATTTTCTGCTTTTCCATCAGGCTGGCCAGGCTGTTTACGCCGGCATCAATCTGATGTTCCTGAATGCGGTGGGATTCGCCAGCTTCCAGTGTGACGGCACGAATGCCGGCATTCACCGCTGCGGTGCGGAGCATCCCGGGGGATCCGGTGCTGTGCACAACGGCCATTCGATCAAAGCCCCGGGTAAATTCGGCAACCGCGGGGTTGTTCATGTCGGCACGGAGCTGGGGCAGGTTGGTGCGCTTCAGTGAGCCGGTATGGATATCCACCAGCATATCGCAGTATTGAATAACCTTCTCGAACAGGGAGTTGGCAATCCTATCCGCCAGGCTGCCATTCTTGCTGCCGGGGAAATGTCGGTTCAGATCACGGCGATCCGGCAGATAACGGCTACCTTGCTGGAAACCGGGCAGGTTTACGATGGGAATACCCACCACGGCGCCGCTCAGCTTTTCCGGATCAAGGTCGTACATGGTCTGGCGAATAATCTCGATGCCGTTCAGTTCGTCTCCGTGAATTGTACTTGTGAGGCACAGGGTTGGGCCTGCGTTGGCGCCATTCACTACCAGTACAGGCGTGGGCTGTGACAGGCCGGCAATCTGAATGCCTGCTGACCAACCCAGGCGCGTGGATGTGCCCGGCAGAACTTCACTTTCAAGCAGAACCAGATTTTTGGCGCTCTGTGGTTTTTCATCCTCCGGTTCCGGTGTTTCCTGTTCCTGTGTCGCGGGCATAGAGCTAGGCGCACCATCTTCCTGAGCCTTGCTGACATCCGCTTCTTCGCTGCCAGGTGCGTCTTGAGCATCCGGATCCGCGGGTGGCTCCGGAGCTGGTGCCGGTGCAACGTCTTTGAGATCAATATTAGGCGCCACTTTCTTTGGCTTCAGGACCGGTTCTGGCTTTGGTGCCGGGCTTTCTGGTGCCGCCTCATTGGCCGGAACCTGCACATCGCCGGTTGGGTGTCGCGGCTTTGAATGTTCCACATCCTCAACGCTTTCGTCTTCCGCCAGTTCTGCCAGCAGAATCTCCCGGGCTGGCCCCACTTGTTTTTTGTCAGTGGGTGGATCTGCCATGGCTACGGCAGGTATCGTCAGCATCAGAAGGCAAAAAACGGGTTTAATATGGGTCAGTGTTCGCAGCCTGGAAAACAGCATGATTCCTCACGGGTCATCAACAAGGGCCCAAGGGTAAAGGTCGAGTGGTGCTTATGGAAATGGCAATAACAAAGGTTTAATGCCATTTTCATAGTGTTGCCATGAACTTCACGCGAATTAGCGTAAAATTACCGGCTTGGCCAGACTGCGGGGTTTATCGTTGCAGTCAGGTCAGTTATAACCGACGGATGGAGTAAACAATATGGATCTTTTGCGAATTCTTATAGCAATTTTGTTACCGCCGCTGGGCGTGTTCCTGCAGGTTGGTATCGGGAAGCATTTCTGGATCAACATAATACTGACCCTTCTGGGCTATATCCCTGGCATAGTGCACGCGGTGTACATCATTGCAAAAAAATAGATACGGGCAGGTGTAGTACCTGCACGTACCCGCGACTCAGGTTGTGGGTATAGTCCGCCAGAGCCCTTCTTGCTGAAGGGCTCTGCCATCGGCTTCCAGCTTGAGCAGATGAGCCAGCGCGGAGCGGGCGGCGACTCCGTGAATTGCTGCTGGCACGTCGTCGTAGGCTTTGCTGGTCAGATCTTTCAGCCCCACGGGCGAAAGATCTTCAAGAGCTCTTGCTACCTTGTGTTCCCGAGATAGCCTATGGGTGATCAGGTAGTCGATGATCGCTTCAGGGTGCCCCATCAAAAAGCCATGAGCAGGAGCGATGTAACGTACTGGCTCCGCTAGCAGATCGTAGAGCGTTTCCAGATAGGCTTTCATGTCGCCATCGGGCGGGTTTATGACCACGGTTGAGCCCTGCATGATGTGATCCCCCGAAAACAGCAGTTCCTGATCCCTCAGTAGAAAACAAAGGTGATTGGAGGCATGTCCCGGTGTATGCAGTACCTTGAGCGTGCCCGCATCGGTCTCGATCAGGTCGCCATGCTCAGGCTGCTCATCTGGTGCGAACTTCTGATCCTGTGATGCCCCGGCGGGTGCAGACCGACCATAAACCCGGCATCCTGTTTTTTCTTTCAGGGTGCGGGTGCCAGGGGAGTGGTCAAGGTGGGTGTGAGTAACGATTACAGATTCAATCTCCCCTCCAGTGAACGCAAGAATCTGCTCCATGTGTCCCGCATGATCGGGGCCAGGGTCCAGCACGGTAAAACGCTCGTGGCCAAGGATGTAGGTATTGGTGCCGGGCCCGGTCATCACGCCCGGGTTTGGCGCCGTGAGGCGAACCACACCGGCTGCAATCTCAACCGGCTCGCCGGGTACAATCTCCGATTTCGTGGTGCCTGCCGCTTCGGGATCCAGCTTGGCGGCTTCATCATAGGCTGGTGCGCCGGGTTCCAGAAGTACTGGTTTACCGCGCCGGGTGGCTGGCCATGGCTTGCTCGGGAAGGGTTCAGGTGGGTTTGCCCAGGCGTAGCGCATCAGGTTTTCGACGGTCTCGAAGTCCCTCAGTACCCGCAGGGTTCTGACAGTTGGCAAGGTCATTAATCGTTGGCCAGCACGATGTTCTTCCAGTGCCTGTGCCGGGCTGATCCAGACGTGGCTGATGGTTTCCTCCCCATCATGGCTCACACGCTGGTTATCTGGCGCTGGGGTCACGAAAAAGCGGGTATCAAAGCGCCTGGGTGGGCCGGGCGGGGTAATCCAGTGGCTCAGGTAGGCCAGCCTGTCGAGCGGAATGGTCAGTGTGTGCCGCTGGCACAGTTCAGCGAGGGACAGTTCGCCCCTGAATACAGCCCCGCGATCTCCATGAGCCGCATGATCTCCGCCGATTGTACGTCGGTCTGCATCCACCGCCATCAACACGCCGGCTTCTTCAAAACACTCACGAACAGCGGCCAGCATATAATCTGTACCGCCGTCACTCAGGCTCATGGTGTGGCTGATTTCGGTGTCTTCCAGGCCTGCAGTATGCTTTCGTCCCCAGGATTCCTGCTGATCGACCGCGCCACCCGGGAAAACGTAATAACCGGGTAAAAATACGGCGTCCCAGGTGCGCTGCAATAACAGTATTTCAATTCCGTTCGGAGTGTCCCTTACTAAGGCCAGAGTGGCCGCAGGGCGAATGTCCATAGAGTTTTCATTATTCAAGGCCGTAACCTCCACTTGCCGTTACATTCAGCGCGCAATCCAAGCCTGATATGCAAAGGCTCAATTCAGCGCTAAAAGATCAAAAATGACGATACCCGATTTTTGCGCCAAGATCTTGAGATGAAGGCCTCGGCGTAACAGAGTATTATCCGATTTCTTGCCCGACATTTTGCCAGACAGGTAACTTCCACAGTGGCCCGAATCGCACTTTCTTTCCCTGACGATGTATTCTGTTTCGAAACGCTTATGCAGGTCCGAACGACTGACATCAACGGCGCCAACCATCTGGGCAACGATGCTCTGGTATCGATGCTTTCTGAGGCGCGAGCCCAGTTTCTGATAAATTTTGGCATTCCTGAGAGCGATAGCGGCGGTGAGGGCATTATCGTGACCGACCTCGCCACCATGTATCAGTCGGAATCGTTTTTTCCCGAAATGCTGCGTTTTGAAGTTGGAGTGATGGATTTCAATAAATACGGCGGCGACTTCGTGTTCCGGGTGACCAAGGCTGAGAGTGGCCAGGCCGTTGCCCTGGCAAAATACGGGTTTGTATTTTTTGACTACCCGCAGAAGAAAGTGGTGTCCATACCAGAGAGTTTCCGGTCACGTTTCGCCTGAAATCGTCAGGCTTTGCGCAGCGACTTCATGCCGGTACGATAGAAACTGTATGCCATGATGCCTGCGATCAGGTTGCCCACCAGCGCCCCGCTCATCAGCCCATGGATGCCATTAAGCTGGCTTCCGAGCCACAGCAGTGGCAAAAAGCACAGAAACAACCGCAATGTTGAAACCAGCAGCGCCCTCATGGCCAGGCCAAGGGCGTTGCACACAGATACCATGAGCATGCACACGCCCAGGCCGCTGTAACTGAGTGGCACCCGCACCAGGTAGGCCCCAAGGATTTCCTGCACCTGTTGATCGCTGCTGAACAGCTCTGAGACAAGGCCTGAGGCGGCCAGCCAGATAATGCCGATAGCGAGCTGCCAGCCCACCACAAAGCGCACCGCAATCCGCACCAGCTTCCGGATTTGTTCGATATCGCCGGCGCCCAGCATGCGACCGACCATGGGTGGCATGGACATGGTCAGCGCGAGTACGACAACAATGGAGAAAAACTCAAGGCGCGTTCCCAACCCCCAGGCGGCAACTGCGGCCGAACCGAAGCCGGCGACGAGGGCGGTTGCCAGCATCGCTGACGCCGGCGGCATGAGTTGGCTGACCATGGCGGGGGCCATGATGTTATTGAGTTGTTTCAGGGCACTGCCCAGAGCGAGTTCGCGCAGATCGAAACGGGCCAGGCCCCGTTTGAGAAGCTTCGGATAGATAAACAGACAACCGATGCCGAAAGAGGTAACGGTGGCCCAGGCAGCACCGGGCAGTCCCCAATCAAATACAAAGATATAGAGCGGGTCCAGAGCAATGTTGGCGAGGCTTGTGGCTACCATCATGTAGCCTGGCAATTTTGTATTGCCGTGGGCGCGACAAATACTGTAGCCGAAGTACAGAAATGCGCCTATCCAGGCGGAGAAGAGCCAGGGTACCCAATAGCTGCGTATCAGGGGCAGAAGGGCGTCTTCGGCCCCGAGTGCGGTCATGATCGGGCTTTGCAGAAGCCATAAGCCGACACAGAGTAAAAAAACCAGCGTACTGCCGACGGTGATAACCAGTCCGCCCAGGCGAACTGCCCGGAGTTCGTCGCCCACACCGAGAGTCCGTGAAATGATGGCAGTCGTGGCGATGCCCAGGCCCACCTGTAGCCCGATGATGAGTTGCTGCATGGGCAGTGTGAAGCCCAGGGCGGCGAGTGGGTCGCGGCCAAGCTGGCCGATGAAGGCGCTGTCGGCGAGCTGGAAGGTCATCAGGGAGAGCACGCCAAACAGCATTGGCCAGGTCATGGTGTAGAGCTGGCGGGAGAGGCTGACGTTATGGGAGGTAGTGCTCACGGGTTTGGGCTGATGCCTTTGGTCTTGGATGGGGTGCTGGAGTCTAACAGGTTTGTTTTTTAGTTTCGGAGTTAGTCTTCCGGGCGACAGCGCCTTTGCAGACACGCCGTGAACCCATCCGTGGGGGCTTGGCATTGCCATCCTTGGCAATGCACAGTCTGCAAAGGCGCTGTCGCCCGGAAGACCTCATGCTCTGATAATGCCTACAGAACGCAATTCTCTGACCCACTCAGGTAATCTTTAGCCTGGATGAAGGCTCGGGATCAAAGAACCTTCAGCGCCGCATCGTAGTCGGGCTCTTCTTTGATTTCATCGACAAGCTGGCTGTGAATAACTTTGTTGTCTTCATCAAGGACCACCACAGCGCGGGCGCAAAGGCCGGCCAGCGGACCGGTCTGGATGCCGACTCCATAGTCCTGCTGGAAGCTGTAGTTCCGGAAAGACGAGAGCGTGATGACGTTTTCAAGGCCTTCTGCACCACAAAAACGGGCTGCAGCAAATGGCAGGTCAGCGGAGACCACCAGTACAACGGTGTTATCCAGAGCGCCGGCCTTTTCGTTGAACTTGCGAGTGGAGGCAGCGCATACGCCGGTGTCGATGCTGGGGATGATGTTCAGGATTTTGCGTTTTCCCGCCCAGTTGTCGAGCTTTACGTCTTCCAGGCCACTGTTGGTCAATGTGAAAGGCGGGACTGTATCGCCGACCTGTGGAAACTTGCCGCTCAGTTCAATGGGGTTGCCGTCGAGAGTTACTGTGCTCATGGGTTGCTCCTATCGTTGCTCGGACATAGCTATCCGGAAATATTCAGAGACAGCTTACTCTGTTTAGACCATTTTGGATGAGTTTTCATCCTGTCTGTGGTTCGAATCCAGGAGCGGGGTGGCGCTGAACCAGCAAAAGGTAACTGCCGAGTGAAGCCACGGCACAGATAGCAATGATGGTTGCCATCACCAGCGAAGTACCGTCGTGCAGGTAGCCCACGAGCATGCCGGCGAGGGCTGCGATGGACATCTGGGCGAAACCGAACAGTGCTGAGGCGGAGCCGGCCATGCGTGGAAAGTTAGCCATGGCTCCCGCCATTGTTTGGGGCATCACCATGCCTGTTCCGGCCATAAACAGTGCCTGAGGTAGTATGACGGCCCATACGCTGAACACCTCTGCGAGTGCCAGCGATACCATAAGGCCGCCGGCTGCCACGGCAACAAAAAGTCCGCGCAACAGAATCTGATCCGGAGTCAGGCGGCTGCCAAGACGGATAGCTGTGAGGTTACCGGTTATATAGCCCACCACGATGCCGGCAAAGTACAGGCCAAACTGTTGCGGTGGCACTTCTAGAAAATCGATCAGTACGAACGACGAACCGGAGAGAAAGGCAAACAGTCCGGAGAAAATCAGCGCATTGGTCAGGGTATAGCCGAGAAAACTGATGTCTGTGCCTATGGCGCGATAGTTTCGTAGCAGGCTGCAGAGTTTTAGTGGCTGACGGTATTCGGGCCGCATGGGCTCGGGGATTCCGAACGCCACCACTACAGCCATGATCAGGGCATAGCCGCCCAGCGCCAGGAAGATGGAGTGCCAGCCCAGGCCGGCAACCATGACACCGCCCAGTGTGGGTGCGATAGCTGGAGCAAGCGCCATGATGCTGGCAAGAAGCGCCATGATTTTTGCGGCTTCGCGGGGTGTGTAGATGTCCCTGATTGCAGCACGCCCGAGAACTGGCCCGGCTGATCCGCCCAGCGCCTGTAAAAAGCGGCACAGAATCAGGGTTTCAATATTGCTGGCAAGCGCACAGCCAATGCTGGCGATGGCGAACAGCACAAAGCCGCCAATCATGATCGGTTTGCGTCCAAACCGGTCAGCCAGTGGGCCACACACCAGTTGCGCTATGGCAAAGCCCGCCATGTAGAGGCTCAGGGTTAGCTGAACCTGGCTGGTACCCGTGCCGAAATCACTGCCAATCTGCGGCAGTGCCGGCAGATACATGTCAGTGGCCAGCGGCCCCAGTGCGACGGCGGCGGCTAGCAGTATGGTTGTCCATATACTTGTGAGTGCGAGCATTTATTGTCCAAGCTTACATTGGGGGATAGCAGGTGTGGGATGGGCTTTCCAAAACACGCTCCTTGCGGCACATCCATGTGGCGCTTGGGCTCCGCCATCCATGGCTCCGCACAGTTTTGGAAAGCCCATCCCACACCTGCACTCGACATTGGAGTGGATTCTAGGGGCTGATTTGCAAAAAAATAACAGGGGCGCTGCTCATAGGATATATGAACAAAATTGATGAATTACTCGTTGAGGCCGTTCATGGTGGCTGCGACTGCGTTCACCTGGTTTCTCAACCAGCGGTGAGCCGGGTCATTCTGGTTGCGGCGGTGCCAGAGCATCAGCAATGTAAAAGGCTTGTAGCTGAAGGGTAGGGGTGCCCAGGCAAAGTCTCGGAGTAAGTGTTTGCTCATGCGCTCAGGCGCGGTTGCCAGCATGTCGCTGCCCCGGAGAAATTCCGGCAGGCCGGAGAAATTGGAAACGGTAATGACGTTACGGCGGGTCAGCCCCCGGGCTGAAAGGCCGGCCTCCAGGGCGGGTTTCTCACCAGTGCCGAACACCAATGCTATGTGATCGGCTTTCACATAGTCGGTCACTGTCTCCGGCGCTTCACGCTGGCTCGGGTCGAAGAAGACGACCATCCGATCCCCCATCAAGCCTCTTTGCATTATGTCAGTGGCTTCCGGCGCGTGCGGTGAAATGATCAGATCACAAATATCCTTGCGCAGCATGTCTGCATTGGGAATGCCGGAGGCAATCACTTGCAGCATGATGCCCGGAGCCTGTTGCCGCAGACGCTGCATCAACGGTGGGAGAAGCAGGTCCCGCTCGTAATCGTTGGCGGCAACGGTAAAGGTGAATTCGGTGGTTTCTGGTGTAAAGGGGGGGCCGGAGGCCAGTGAGTGCAGATCATCGAGAATCTGGCGAATGTGCGGGCCTGCCTGCACTGCATAGCGAGTGGGCGTTATACCGCGTCCGGATTTGACGAACAGGGGGTCGCCGAGGGCAGTGCGTAGCCGGTCCAGTGTATGGCTAACGGCTGACTGACTGACCCCAAGCTTGATGGCCGCACGGGAAACGCTTCCTTCGTCCAGAACGGCAACAAAGGTTTGCAGTGCTCGAATATCAAGATTGAATGTATCAATTAGGTTCATGGATAGCAGTGTAATCGAGAACGGTCATTCCCGCTTGCTAGTCTGGTCACAATCAGCCACTGCCCATAGCCCGTGGTGATTGGTATGATTGCCCATCTCTGTCCAAATAATCAAAACAGGCATCGCATGCTCAGCTTTCTACCTGCTCCCGTTATCGGCGTACTCAATTCCATTTTGTTGGCAGTCAACACTCTTTTCTGGTGCCTGTTACTTTATATACCGGCGCTGCTGAAACTTGTTATCCCGCACAAGGGCTTTCGGGTTCTTTGCACCCGGGTCATCATCTGGATCTCGGAATCCTGGGTGGCTTGTAATACCGGTTGGATGAAGCTGACCCACGGCACGCAGTGGCAGGTCACTGGTGCGGAAAATTTGCGTCGTGAAAGCTGGTATCTTGTGTTGAGTAATCACCAGAGCTGGGTGGATATCTTTGCCATGCAGCGGGTGTTTAATCGTCGCGCGCCTTTCCTGAAGTTTTTTCTGAAACAGCAGCTTATCTGGGTACCTGTTATCGGGCTTGCATGGTGGGGTCTGGATTTCCCCTTCATGAAACGATATTCGCGGGAGTATCTGCTCAAGCACCCTGAGAAGCGTGGGGAAGACCTGAAAGCCACTCGCCGTGCCTGTGAAAAGTTCCGTTATACGCCAGTGAGCGTAATGAACTTTGTGGAAGGTACGCGGTTTACCCAGGCCAAGCACGACAAACAAAAGTCACGCTATACCCATCTTTTGACACCAAAAGCCGGCGGTGCGGCCTTTGTTCTGGATACCATGGGTGACTCGATAGAAACGCTTGTTGACGTAACCATTGCCTATCCTGGCGGCGCACCCACCTTCTGGGATTTTATTTGTGGCCGGTCGCGGGAGGTGAAAATGGACATTCAAACGGTTGCCATTCCCGAGCACCTGAAAGGTCGGGATTACTCAACCGATGCGGAACACCGGCGTAATGTGAAAAACTGGCTGGCAGAAAAGTGGCAGGCCAAGGATGCACGCCTGGAAGAAATGCTTCGCCCATAGCTTCACCACCCTCGCCAGACCCGAGCGACTTCAGCCTTTGCTGTTGTCGCTTTCTTTCTCTTCTGGCTCTACCTCACCGGGGTGCTCTCGCTTGTATCTTTCCCAGTCTTCCCAGTCGTGTGGCGTACCTGCATGGGGCCGGCGCAGGTGCTTTGCGTGTTCTATCGCGTTGTGCTGTAGGCTGTGATCAGGACTGTCCTCTTCCTTGTCGAAACCGTGTTTTTTCAGGAATTCATCCGGACTGATGGGCATGGCGCACCTCGTTGACGTATCTGTGTGATGTTATCGGTACGATGCACCTGCCCTTATGGTTTTTCAACCGGCTCAGGAGCCGGTAGTGACAGGGATTTCTTCAGCCTCCACCAGCTTGAAGTTGATTTGCCGGCGCTCCTCCTCTACTCCTGAGAAGCTGACTTTTACTGCCTGATTAAGCTGGAATACGCGGCCATTCTTGTTGTGTATCAGGCGCAGAGTCACTGGGTCAAAGCTGTATTTGCCATTGAGATCCCTGCAACTCACAAACCCTTCCAGCCCATTGGCTTCCAGGCGCACGAAGAAGCCCGCAGGGATTGTGCGGCTGATGACGCCGTCCATGGGTTCGTCGCCCAAAGTTTTGGCAAAATCGCTCTTGAGCCATGTTTCCAGGCTATTGGCCGCCTGTCGGGCTTTGAACTGGGCGTTCTGAAGCGCCATCAGTTGTTCGCTGCTCAGCATCTGCATTGGCGTATCCCAGAGCGCTGCTTTGATAAGCCGGTGCACATAGAGATCGGAGTATTTGCGCAGGGGAGATGTGAAAGTGGTGTAGGCATTGAGCCCCATGCCCTGGTGTGGGGCCGCCGTAAACGACAGCTCTGCCCGGGCCAGTTGGCGCGAAACGATGGCCTTTATTGGCACTTCCGCTTCCAGTTCTGAAGTCTGTTTCATCAATGCCAGGAAACCAGCCGGCGTTGTGGCATCGATATCGGCGAACTGTGGCGCGTAGCCTTCGATCAGAGCGCGAATGTTGGCTGCACGGTCATTACGCAAACCAGGGTGTTGAATAAACAAGCCTGATGGTCGGCTGGCCAGAAAATCCGCAGCGCAGCGGTTGGCGGCAACCATGCATTCTTCAACAAGACGGTGCGCTTCGTTTTGCACCGACGGCTCAATAGCGCGAATGCGTCGGTTTTCGTCCAGCCTGAGACGGAATTCCGGGCGGTCGCCGCTTAGCAGTGCATGTTCGCTGCGCCATTTCCGCAATGCGGTTGCGACCTGGTGCAGCTGGTCGAGACTGTTGGCGACTGCGTCCGGCAGAGCTTTGATGTCTTCGTCTTCACGACCTTCAATCAGATTCGCGACCAGATCGTAACTGAGCTTGCCCCGGGAACGGATAACAGCCTGATGGAAACTGTAGTCACCCAGGCTCCCATCGTTATTGACTTGCAGGTCGCACACCAGAGCCAGTCGATTAACGTCTGGCATCAGCGAGCATAGTCGGGTGCTGATAGTATCGGGCAGCATCGGCAAAGGCTCGCCTGGGAAATAAATAGCAGTAGCCCGGTTGAAGGCTTCGAGTTCAGCCGCGCTTTCAGTACCAATGACCGACGACGGGTCGGCAATGGCAATGGATAAAGCCCAGCCTGTGGCGTTTGGCTCTGCCAGCAGAGCGTCATCCATGTCTTGAGTGGCGGGGCTATCGATAGTGACATAGGCGCGATCAGTGCGATCTTCCCGGCCGGGCGCCAGCGCTTCGATGGCTGCCTCGTCGAGCTTCTCGGCCTGCTGTACCACCGGTTCGGGCCAGGCGTCTGCCAGATCAAAGGTGGCCAGCGTAAGGGCGCGCTCGATACCGGGCTCACCGGCTTTACCAATAACCCGAAGCACCTTGGCCTGACCTTTGCCGTCATGAAACGGGTGCTTGTGTATGCAGCAGTAAAGATAGTCGTCCGGTTGCGCGTTCATCCGCTCTTTCGGAGGAATGAAAATCCAGCGATTGATGCCTGGCGTTTCCGGCACCACAAAATGCCCTTTCCCCTTGACCAGATAGCGTCCGACAAATGTGCTCAGCCGGCTTTCGAGAAGCTCGTCTACCACACCCTGGATTTTCCCTTTATCGACTTCCTGCTCGGTCACATTGACTCGGTCACCAGGAAGCACCTTCTGCATTTCTTCGGGAGGCAGGAATACATCCCGCCCTTCATCCAATGCGACGAATCCGAAGCGGCCGTTGGTGGCTTTTACCGTTCCGGGGAAAACGACTTTGCTTTGCTCAATGTCAGACTTTAGCTGGCGCAACTGGTTGAGAGCGTCGGCGTTGAACATGGATTAACCTGGCTGAAAAAATGAATGATGGAGCGGAGTATAACGGTTATGGCGATATGAGTCAGACCCGTTACACGGGGTTAATTCCGGTTTTATCCGAAGGGGTGATGCAGACGCGGTTGCGGCCACCATTCTTGGCGCGATAAAGCGCACTGTCAGCATTGCGCAGCACAGTATCGATGTTGTCCCCGGGTTCTGAGAAATAGCCGCCTACGCTGACCGTTACCGGTGTTCCGGTTTTTCGGCTTTCCTGCTCAACATTTTCGCATATGCGCCGGGCAATACGTTCCAGGGTTGCCGGATCACAGGGCGAGAGCAGAATAACAAATTCATCGCCGCCCCAGCGCCCCGGGTGATCGTAGGGGCGGACACCGGCTTTTAGCCACAAAGCGACGCGGCAGAGAATCTCATCGCCCGCCTGATGGCCGAGTTGATCGTTGATTGATTTAAAGTGATCGATGTCCAGCCAGATCAAACCAAAACCACTGCCCAGCCGCTCTGCGCGCTGAATTTCTTCTTCCAGAACTTCGTCCAGCCCACGGCGGTTTTTAAGGTTGGTGAGTGGGTCGATACGAGCCAGGCGGGCAAGCTCGTCGGTACGCAGGGAAACCTTGTTTTCCAGCTCCCGGGTAGAATCGCGCAGGCTATCCGTCATTTTTTCAAAGTGGTCGACGAGCCGACCTATCTCGTTGTCCGGTTTGTCCAGGCGAGGTAGCGTAAAGCTGCCCCTGCGAACCTTATCCACAGCTTCTTCCAGCCCCACGATCGGCTTCAGGATGCGTGATTGGATGATGAGGTGGAACACGATCAGAGTGATGAGGAGGCTTGCAATAAATACAGCCACCAGAGGCCACAGGTAGCTCTTTGGTAGCAGTGTATTCAGGTCAAGCAGGGTTATTTCAAACCAGCCAATTGCTGGCAAAAAAGCCACTCCGGCCAAGTGTTCGCGACCCTCGACGGTAACAAACCCGCTTTCTACGTGACCTGCTGAACCGGAGCTTTTCTTCAGCAATTGCAGCATGCCGAGAATCTGCTGTTTGTCTTCGGGGGCGTCAAACAGCAAGTCGACTGTGTTTTTCTGACCTTCTGGTTTGATAACGCTCGCGAAATCGATGTAGTTGCGATCCCGGTAGAGTTGTATGGCACCGTTATAATCGACAAACAGCGTCGTAATGCCTTCCTGGTTGATATCGACGATATCCTGCAGAAAAGTGTCGAGGTTCATGCCAGTGCCGACCATGCCCACTACTTGATTTGCGGAGTTGCGCATCAGGACATCGATCCAGAGCTTGGTAACGCCCAGCTCCGCATCGGGGTTTACATTCAGGTGGAAATCACGGCCTTCTTCGATCAGCTGGTAAAACCAGGCGTCATTGGGTTCATCGGGGTCCAGCACGTATCGAAACTGTTTGCCGGCAAACTCATTTTGCTCGTTATTGAAGTAATAGCGACCACTCTCCCTGAGCGCGACAAAATAGCTGTTATCGCGAAAGTTGGCGCGAAAGCTCTCCATCTCGCGGATGGCCGTATCTTCGAGAGCCTGGTTGCCGGGGGCGGCAGCCCAGTTGAGGAGCGCGGAGGAGTCTGCCATCTGTCTGGCGAGGCCGATTTCGCGCTCGAGGGATTGCAGAAGTCGGGCGCTGTCGTAGCGTACCTGTATCTCAGCGACCTGACGCCCCCAACGCTCGATCAGGTCTGCTGAGAGCTCTCGGTAGGCAAGCCAGGAGGCACATGCAGATATAACAATCAGGCCTGCTGCAAGGCTGAGAAACCGGGTCTTGAGGCTCAAGAACTGCTGACTCCGTTTATAGGGATGGAAGCAATGATAGAGCAGAGGTTGGCGGGAGTGTAGAAAAGAATGTCATAAATGCATTAGAACCTGTTGCAGGTCAGCTCCGGTGCTTTGTTGCGCCGATACTAATCTGCAGCAGGCCGACATGACTCTGTTCTGACTCCTGCTCGTGGGTTAGTTGTGCTCGGAAAACACTTTGGTTTGGCCTTGCGCATTGAACATCAGCACCTGGTAGTGCTCTTTTCGATCGCCCATTTCCATACCCGGAGAACCAACCGGCATGCCAGGGACGGCCAGGCCTCTGACTTTTGGAGCGTCGGCGATCAATCGATGAACGTCGTTAGCGGGCACGTGCCCCTCGATCACATAGTCACCCACGAAAGCGGTGTGGCAGCTGGCCAAATTGGGGCTAAGACCTGCTTCTATTTTGACGCGGTTCATGTTGTGGGTGTCGGTGACTTCCACATCAAAACCGTTGCTTTCCAGGTGATCAACCCAGTCGGTGCAACAGCCGCACGTGGGCGACTTGTAGACATGAATGCTCTGAGCGGCGTCCGCTGCCAACAGTGGTGTGCTGAACCCGAAGGTGGCACTCAGGGCGAATCCCAAAATCTGTTTCTTCATGGTTTTGCTCTTTTTGTGTCGTTTTTAGTGATGGCTTTTATCCGGTTCGGAGGCATTGCTATCGGTTGGAGAAAGCCAGAACCACCAGACAATAGCGGCCATGAGCATAAGTCCTCCGGTATTGACCAGTAATGTTTCCATCAGTTTCGCTCCTCTTCCGGTTGTCGGCTTTGTTTTGGCTCTCGCACTGGTTTGTGACTGGTTTTGAACAGCCGCAGGCGGTTGGCGTTGGTGACTACCGTAACTGAGGACAGGGACATGGCCGCGCCGGCGAGAATCGGGCTCATCAATATGCCCCAGACTGGATACAGCAGGCCTGCGGCAATGGGAATCCCGAGGCTGTTGTACACAAAGGCCCCAAAAAGGTTCTGGTGAATGTTCTTCACTGTGGCCCGGGAAATTTCGATAGCATCCGGTACGCCGTGCAGGGAGCCGCGCATCAGGGTAATGGCGGCGCTTTCGATGGCGACGTCTGTGCCTGTGCCTATGGCAAAACCTACATCCGCAGCGGCCAGAGCAGGGGCGTCGTTGATGCCGTCACCCACCATGGCAACCGTGTAGCCTTTGCCGCGCATTTCGTTTATTACGTCGGCTTTGTCTTCTGGCAGGACTTCGGCGCGGTAGTCGTCGATACCGGTTTTCGTGGCAATGGCTCTGGCCGTGGCGTCGATGTCACCGGTGACCATCATGACGCGGATGCCTGCATCGTGTAGACGCTGAATAGCCGCTTCCGAATCCGCTTTGATGGCGTCCGCAACGCCCATAACGCCCAGCAGCTCAGTGCCTCTGGCGAGAAACAAAGGCGTGCCGGCCTGCTCGGTAATGGCTTTTTCCGCATCGGCCAGGCCTGCCAGAGAAATACCTTCAGCCTCCAGCCAGCGGCGGTTACCCAAGCGGATTATGTCACCCTCAAACCGTCCCGCGACACCTTTGCCATTCAGCGCTTCAAAGTCAGTGACCTTGAGTGGCTCCGCGCTTTGCTCTTTGGCTTTGTTACCGATGGCTTCCGCAAGTGGGTGTTCGGAATGCTGTTCAAGACCGGCTGCCAATGCCAGCAACGTCTGTTCATCGCCACTCATCGCGTGCAGGCTGGTAACTGCCGGATGGCCTTCGGTAATAGTGCCGGTTTTGTCGAGAATCACCAGATCCAGTTTGCCTGCAGTTTGCAGGGCGTCCCCCTGACGAATCAGGGCGCCGTATTCCGCCGCCTTACCGACACCCACCATCACCGACATAGGCGTGGCCAGGCCAAGGGCGCAGGGGCAGGCAATGATCAGGACGGTGGTTGCAGCGACCATCATATGCACAACCGCGGGCTCCGGCCCGACGTTGTACCAGACCAGCGCGGCGGCCACCGCAATCAGCATGACGCTGGGTACGAACACCGACGATATTTTGTCTGCCAGCCGTCCAATGGCCGGTTTTGAACCCTGGGCTTTTTTCACCAGATGGATAATCTGGGCCAGGGCAGTTTCGCTGCCTACCCGGGTTGCTTCGTAAACAATGCTGCCGTGGGTGTTGAGCGTACCGGCAGAAACCTCGTCATCCACCGCTTTACTTACCGGCATGGGTTCGCCGGTAAGCATGCTTTCGTCGATACGGGTACTGCCTTCAACAACACGACCGTCTACCGGCAGGTTCTCACCGGGGCGAACGCGAATATGATCACCCTTGCGAACATCTTCCACAGGAAGGTCTTGTTCCTGCCCTTCACGGATAACCCGTGCTGTTTTCGCCCGCAAGTCCAGCAACCGGCGAACCGCCTCCGATGTTTTGCCTTTAGCGCGAAGTTCCAGTGCCTGACCCAGATTGATCAGGCCAATGATCATGGCCGAGGCCTCAAAATACACATGCCGCGCCATCTCCGGTAAGGCGTCGGGAGTGCTCACCACCGTTATGGAATACAGCCATGCGGTACCCGTACCCAGTGCAATCAGCGTATCCATATTGGCGTTGTGATGCCGGAACGCCTTCCAGGCACCAGTGTAGAAATGCCCACCTGTACCCGCCATAACGGCTAGAGTGATCAAGCCAAGAACGAGCCAGGTGCCCTGGTTTGCCTCGGTTACCGACATGGAACCGAACCCCATGCCCCAGATCATCAAGCCAACACCCAGGCCCAAACTGATGGCCATTTTTACCAGAAGGGTTTTGTACCGCTTTTTGTCTTCTTCCTGCTTCTTATCGTCTGCGGCGTCTGCATCTTCAATCGAACTGGCGCCGTAACCGGAGTTTTCTACCGCCTTAATCAGAGCTTGCGGGTCGTTCGCCCCGGTTGCCGTAGCCGTATTGTCCGCAAGATTCATATGGGCGTGAGTCACGCCCGGCACCGACTTCAATGCTTTCTCAATGGTATTCACACAGGAAGCACAGGTAGCACCGGTCACGGCCAGGTGCACCTGATTATCGCCTTGAATAGCCGCTGCCTGTCTTTCCGGTTTGCCCTCGCTCGACGTTTCTTCCACTGTTTTGTCAGCTGTGGCTTCTACTTTCCCGGGCTTGAACGCGGAGCAACTGGCGAGTTGCTCCGCCTCTTTCACTGGTTCCGCCGGGTAACCCGTTTCGGTCACAATTCTGGCGGCTTCCGAGGCATCGATACCTTCTGGCAAAGCAACCGTCTGATCTTCCAGGTTAATCTCCACCAGGCCTGCATCGCCGGTCAGCGGCTCCAGCGCATTGCGAATCTTCCTGGCGCACCCCTGGCAGGTGGCACCGGAAATGCTGAGAGTCGTCTGTAATACTGGTGCATTGCTCATGGTGGTTTACTCCTCAACCTGCTTCCCGGGTTTGCTGTCATCCCAGTGCTCAATCAGTTGGCAGATGGTATGGCCATCCGGCGTCCCGTCCGGCATATCCTGCCAGGCGGCCAGCGCTGTTTTCATGCGCTTTCGCAGCTGTAGCAACTCATCGATCTCCCGCTCTACCTCGGCCAGCCGTTGCTGGAATACATCCCGAACCATAGGGCAGGGTGAGTGATGGTCGTCTGCCTGATCCAGAATCTCTCGAACCTCCGGTAGTGAAAAACCCAACTGTCGGGCCTTACGTGCAAAGCGCAGACGCCGAAGATCCTCAGCATCGTAATGCTGGTAGTTGTTGTCCGGATTTCGAGTGGGTTTTAGCAGTCCTTCCCGTGTATAAAAGCGCACGGTATCGGGGTTTACCCCGGCAGAAGTAGCAAGCTCTTTAACTTTCATAATCCAGCAGCATCACCAAAGGTTAATGAGCGGCGGTTTTCGGGCACACAACCCACACCGGCGCGGCTATCGCAAAAGCACGATAGCCGAGAGTATTTGAAACTTAAGAGTAGCCTAAAACCTGTGACCTACTCACAGGTCAAAGGTTTTCAGGAAGAGGAGCTTTTAGCCCGAAGGAAGGTGCCACAAATTTTGCACTGATCCGGCGCCATCAATTTGGCCTGCCAGCCAATCTTATGGCCACAGGCAGGGCATGCGAGGCGCAGTTGCAGAACAATGATCGGAGCAATCAGAGCCGCAAGCAGAAAGCCCAGGGATCCCCAATCGTCACCACTGGAAAGCCCCAGCTGGCTACTGAACACCAGCACAATCACCAGAGCCACGAATGCAAAAATGAAATAATTCCGGTTCCAGCGCTCCCATCGACGAAGCTTGGTGTCCTGTTCCGGCGTCAAATAACCCGTGGGCATAAAATTTCACCTGAAAAATTCAACAACAATTCTGGGGCTGATCTACGGTGATTACAAACCGGAAACAGCCATTACACCTGCTCAAAAGCGCCATTGGACAGGGCTTTTTCCAGCTCCACCGCTGGAACGGGGCGACTGATCAGATAGCCCTGCGCCATATTACAGCCCTGGCTCCTTAGCAAATCCAGCTGCGCCCGTGTTTCCACGCCTTCAGCAACCACCTGTAAGCCCAGGTTGTGCGCCAGATTGATGACCGCCCGGGTAATCACAGCATCATCATGGCGCTCTGTCACTTCTGTTATGAATGAGCGGTCGATTTTCAGAAGGTCCACCGGGAAATTTCTCAGGTATGCCAGGGATGAATAGCCGACGCCGAAATCGTCGATCGCAAGATGCACGCCAAGATCGTGAAGGCGCTTCAGCTGGCCAAGGTTGTGCTCTATATTCTGAATGAAGATTTCTTCGGTGAGTTCCACTTCAAGTCGATCAGCGGGGACTCCCTCGGCCGCCAGAGTGTTTCTTACCCGTTCAACCAGGCTGTCATCATCCAGCTCCCGCCCGGACAGGTTTACGGCTACCCTCAGATGTTCAAAGCGGGTTCCTCTCCAGGCCGCCAGCTGTTGGCAGGCCGCCATCACTACCCAGTGACCGATCTCGGTTATCCTGCCGCTTTCTTCTGCCAGTGGAATGAATTCTCCTGGGGCAAGTAGACCTCTGCGGGGGTGTTGCCAGCGGATGAGCGCCTCGACACTGTTAATTTCACCGCTGTCCAGATTCAGCTGAGGCTGATAATGCAGTACAAACTCGTTTTTGACCAAGGCCTGGCTGAGGTCCTTTTCCAGCTCCAGGCGCATGACCTCCCGTTCCTGCATACCTTCGGTATAAAACTGATAGGTATTGCGGCCCTGCTCTTTTGCGCGATAAAGGGCTATGTCAGCGTTGCGCAGCAGGGTGTCCGCGTCCAGGCCACTTTGGGGGTAAACGGCAACCCCAAGGGTTGCTGTTATTTTGTGAGCTTCACCCTGAACATTGAATGGCGTTTCAAAACACTGCTTGATCCGGCCGAGCAGATGAAGAACATCGTCTATATCCTCCACATGCTGAAGACAAATCATGAACTCGTCGCCACCGGAATAGGCGACCGTGACCCGCTCGTTGCTGAGCTGGTTGAGACAACCCGCGACCTGAACCAGAAGGGCATCACCAAACTGGTGTCCAAGCGAGTCGTTCAACATCTGAAAGCGGTCGAGGTCCAGCATCACCAGTGCTACCTGGTACGACTGACGATTCGCGATATTCAGCGTATGAGCAAGGTCTTCCATAAAGAAGCGACGGTTCGCCAGGCCGGTAAGGGTATCGGTGGATTCCAGTCGCACAAGATCCTGCTGAATGGTTTCGCGCTGCGCGATTTCTTCATCGAGCTTCCGCCTGGCTGTTAACAGAGCCTCATTGCGTTTGAGGATAAGCTGCAGGAAAAGGGTCGCGAGGCTGGTCAGCAAGCCCATAAAAAGAAGGGTAATAAACGTCCACCGGGGCCAGGGACTGGTCTGTTTTTCAAACCACTCCGGCGAAGGCTCGAGATTCAATTGCCAGTTCAGTGTGGGAAGTTTGATTGGCACAGTATAGGAGGCGGTGGCATCTGAACGCTCGAAATCACTCAGCGTATAAACCGTCGCACCGCGACTACGGATCTCAATCCGGAACATTCCCGGCTCCCGTGTGGCCATAAGCTGTCGCGCCAGGGTTTCCATCTTGAATACACCCGCAACAAAACCATTGTTATTGGGGCCGGTGCCGACCGGAGCGTAAATAACAATGCCTTTGCCCCCCTGGCGTAGTTCGATCACCCCGGAAATGTCATAGTTTCCAGTTCGTATCGCAGCCTCGAGAGCGCTGCGGCGCTGCTGATTAAACGCAGAGTTGAAGCCAACGACACCTTCGTTGGAGGCCAAAGGTTCCAGCCAGCGAATAATGAAGTCGCGGTCTATCCACTCAATGGCCTGATAGATACGGAAGTCGTTAAGATAGTTGCGTGCGTCTTCACGCCATTCGCTTTCCGGCTTTTGCGGGTCTTTTGCCAGGCGACTTGCCATGCGCCGAATAGCATCAGCGTGAACCATGAACTCCCGTTCGAGGGTGTTGGCCATGCTCCGGGTTTCATTTTCGAGGTTGGACTGTATCTGGCCTGTGTACTGCCCGATGAGGCCGTAGCGGAAACCTGCCGCCAGACCGAAAAATACTATGAAGATCACCACCGGAAAGGCAGGGTGTAGCAGTCTCTTCGGAAAAAGCCCGCCATTCAAAGGTGAGTATGCCAAGAAGTGCTCCGTTTACCAAAGACCGACGAACCAGTGTAACGCCTGCATGTCGGTAATAATAAGCCATTCTTTGCCGAACGGCTTCTTGCGGTTCGTGGAGCTTCAGTCTCTGAAGTTGATTTTTGGCAAACCCTGGCGCGGAATTTCCTGCTTCGGGCAACGATCCATAACAACGGTGAGCCCCGCAGCTTCGGCCCGGGCAGCGCCTTCGTCATTGATAACACCAATCTGCAACCAGATCACCGGAACCTTCAGTTCGATGGCCTGATCAATTAGCGCATCTGTGCGCTCAGGTGCCAGAAACACCTCAACCATGTCAACGGGTTCGGGCAGGGAGGCTATGTCGGGGTATACGGTCTCTCCAAGCACTGTCTTGCCTGCGAGGCGGGGATTCACTGGAATAACCCGATACCCATGTGCCTGCATAAACTCCATGACTTCGTGGGAGGGTCGATTGGTTTTCTCGCTGGCACCTACGAGAGCAATGGTGCGGACTTGCTCAAGAATGGCGCGCATCTGATCAGGTTGATTGCTTGGCATGGTTTCGGGCCACCTGGGTTTGGACTAACGATGTGCTTCAAGACAGACAGACACGGACTCTGCATAGCGTAGCGCGTGAGGCTTGTCGATTTCTACCTGCGCCCACTTTACGGCCCCATGTTCCATCACGATGTTGAGTACTTCGTGCGTCAGGCGCTCAAGTAGGGCGAAGCGGTTTCCATCCACATGGCCGATAATCTGCTTGGTAATGGTGCGATAATTGAGCGCAGCCGTTATCTCATTCCGGTTAATCGCTTCCGTGGCATCGTACGTGAGGCACACGTTGATCTTGATGTCCTGCTGGTTATTGATCTCTTCGTCCTTGATGCCAATGTAGGCACGCAACAGCAGATCCTTGATCTGTATTCTTGCCTGGTGGTTGCAGATAACGTCTGTCATACCGCCTCCATTCAAATGGCTGCAATCAGCGATTGTTGCTGATCAGGTTGAGAAACTCTGCGCGCGTTGCCTGGGATTTTCGGAACTGCCCAAGCATCATGGACGTTTTCATCTTGGAGTTCTGCTTCTCCACGCCCCGCATCATCATGCACATATGCTGGGCTTCGATGACTACTGCAACTCCTTTCGCGCCGGTGACACTCTCAACTGCTTCCGCAATCTGGCGGGTGAGGTTTTCCTGAATCTGCAGGCGCCGTGCATACATGTCCACGATACGTGCAAACTTGGACAGGCCCAGAACACGACCCTGGGGCAGGTAGGCGATGTGGCACTTCCCTATAAAAGGCAGCACGTGATGCTCGCACATGCTGTACAGCTCAATATCCTGCACTACAACCATCTCATCCATCGCGGATTCAAAAACCGCATTGTTGACGAGATCGCCCAGGTCCTGCTCATAGCCGTGGGTCAGGAATTGCATGGCTTTGGCGGCACGCATCGGAGTGTCTTGCAGACCTTCACGGTTGGTATCTTCACCCAGCCCGTTGATGATGGCGCGGTAGTGGCCCGCGAGGTCGTCAAGGAGTTTGGTCATAGTCGCTTCCGGTTCTCTTTATGGTAAAGGTTATGTTTCAGGTTAGGGTAAGGGGTATGGTACGAGGGCCAAAGCTTAAGTGAATTTGACCGGTATCTCTACGGTTTACGATGTCACTGCCGGAAAAGACCAGTTCCCGTTTTCAGTTTGCGAAGCGCAATTGCCAGGTCTCTGGCGGGAGGGCCGGGTTTATCTTAAAGTCGCTTACTAAGAAAGATCTATCGGAGACATCGCATGGAACGGCAGATACCGGATATCGGGGGTGAAAAGGCAGCCGGGTCCGGAGAGGCGACGCTTGAGGTGTGGCAGCAGGGCGGAAAATGGTTCAGCTATGACGGCCACGCGATATTCAGCCGGATGGCAGGCCAGGGCGAGCCACTGGTGCTCCTGCACGGTTTTCCGACATCCAGTTGGGACTGGAACCGTATCTGGCCCATGCTGCTTAGGAGCAATAATGTGCTGGCTGTGGACATGCTGGGGTTCGGCTTTTCTGACAAGCCCAGAGAGCATGAGTACAGCATTGATGATCAGGCAGACCTGATGCAGGGTCTGTTGGAAGGTCTTGGCCTGAAGTCTGTGCATATTTTAGCCCATGACTATGGGTGCAGTGTTGCCCAGGAACTCCTGGCCAGGGAGCAGGAGGGGGCGCTGCCTTTCCAGATTGCCAGCGTCTGTTTCCTGAACGGAGCCCTGTTTCCGGAAGTGCACAACCCTTTGTTGATTCAGCGCTTGTTGGGCGGCCCGTTAGGCGGACTAATCAGCCGGGGCCTGACTCGGCGCAGCTTTGAGCGAAGTTTTATGAAGCTGTTCGGCAGTAGAAGTACTCCGGGCCGGCAGGAATTGGACGACTTCTGGCAACTCATCACTTACAACAACGGTCGCGGCATTCTTCACCATTTGATCCAGTTTATGGAAGACCGACGGTGCCACCGTCATCGCTGGGTGTCCGCCTTGCAGAACGCGAGTCAGCCCATGCGCCTCATTTCGGGAATCGCAGACCCGGTATCAGGAACTGTCATGGTGCACCGCTATAAGGAGATGATTCATGATGCCGATGTCGTGCAACTGAGGAATGTGGGTCATTACCCGCACTTTGAAAGCCCCTGGGAGGTATTCAGCGCCTACAGGGAGTTCCGAAAACGCTTCTGAAGTGCGGGGCTGGCTACTATTACTTTTGTTCAGTTGGCCCGCGAAGTTCGCTTCGTTAAAATTTGCTGACTCTGCGATCTGACCATCGTTCTTGAAGAAACGCCGACGGGAAACCTGATATGACTGCCATCCACACCCGCGCCCCCGCATTAACCATAAGGGCGGGCCGGCGAACCATGGAACGCCTGCGGGAAAAACCGCTGACCCCGGATGATGTTCACGTTTTACCCGGAGCGGCCGGTGGTCCCAAGGCGCTTGGGCTCAGTGGTCTGGACAAGGCCATTTTCGGGGACTGGCTGCCGCAGGCTGAGCAGGAGCGCTCCCTGATTGGTTCTTCCATTGGCAGTTGGCGGTTTGCGGCGATTGCCTCTTCGGATAATCCGCGGGCTCAACTTACACGACTTGCTGAGCTGTATACCTCGCAGCGGTTCTCAAAAGGTGTCACTGCTGCTGAAGTTACGCGTCAAAGTGTTCTGTTTCTCGAAGAACTGATCGGGGGGCGGGAAGATTATATTCTTCAGCACCCGTGGTATCGCCTGAACGTGGTTGTTGTTCGCACCTTTGGAATGCTCGAACCCGAGTCCAGAGCACGCCTTGGTTTCGGCCTGATGGGGGCCATAAGCGCAAATATCGTGGGCCGACGACACCTTGGACGCTTTATGGAGCGGGGTATCATCCACGATGCCCGGCTGAAAGCGCCTCTGTCACCGCTGATAGACTTTCGAAGTCATGAAATCCCTCTAAGCCGCGAGAATCTCCTGCCCGCTCTGCTCGCCTCGGCATCTATACCCATGGTTATGTCCGGAGTCCGTGATATTCCTGGTGCGCCAACAGGGCTATACCGTGATGGAGGGCTCTTGGATTACCATCTCGATCTCCCCTATGAACAGCCAGGCGTGGTTTTGTACCCGCATTTCACGGATCGCGTAGTGCCCGGTTGGTTCGACAAGACGCTACCCTGGCGGCGTGGAGATGCGACCCGTTTGCAGGATGTCTTGCTGGTAGCTCCTTCCGCGGATTATCTGGAACATCTGCCAGACGGCAAGCTTCCGGACCGTAAGGATTTTGAAAGCTATGCAGGGGATGACCTTGGCCGGGAGCGCTCGTGGCGCAAAGCCATTGCCGAGAGTGAACGAATGGGTGACGAGTTCCTTGAGCTGCTGGCAACCGGTCGCCTGATGGATGTTCTCCAGCCTTTGTGATTGCAGGCCGGAGAGATTCTGAAGAAGTGCTTGCTGGAGCCAGGCTGCCTCTGGCTTACCTTGAGCCCTGTGCCGAAAACCGGCCAACGACACCATAGACAACGAGGAATGTGACAAAGGCTGTCACCACGACCGAAGGACCGGCTGGTGTATCCAGGTGCCAGGACATGCCGAGCCCACCAGCTACCGCAGTAAATCCGAACACTACAGCCAGAGCGGCCATCTGTTCCGGGGTGCTGGCCAATCTGCGTGCTGTAGCTGCGGGAATGATCAGCAGCGCGGTAATCAGCAGAACGCCCACCATCTTCATAGCGACCGCAATTACCAAAGCGAACATTAACATTAGCAGAAGGCGCAGGCGGGCAACCGGTACGCCTTCGACACGCGCCAACTCCTCATGGATAGTACTCATCAACAGGCCGCGCCAAAGCACCGCCAGAAGCGCAAGAATTACTATCGCACCGCCATAGATCCACAGCAGATCGTTTCGGTTCATGGCCAGCAGATCACCGAAGAGCAAACCGGTCAGGTCAACTCTGACCTCCGGCATGAAGCTGAGAGCCACCAGGCCAATTGCCAGGGCGCTGTGGGCAAGAATGCCCAGTAGCGTATCCGTAGCGAGTGTTTTGTTGTGGGAAAACAGCATCAGTGCCATCGCCAGAGTAACGCTGGTGATGATAACCCCGAGATTCAGTGGGACACTGATCAGAAAGCTGAGTGCTATGCCCAACAGTGCGGAGTGAGCCAGGGTGTCGCCGAAATAGGCCATCCTGCGCCACACCACGAAACAGCCCAGAGGGCCGGCGATCAGGGCCACGCCAAGGCCGCCAACGAGTGCGCGCCAAAAGAAGTCATTCAGTATGGTGTCAATGATGGTCATGTTGGCACCCCTCATGACAATCTCCAGTCCCCGAGCCCAGGCTTGCATGGTCGCGATCAATCACATTCCCGTGCAGGTCGTGGCTGTGGTTGTGGTGGTGGTGATACACCGCCAGAGATTCCGCCACCGGGCGCCCGAAGGTTTCAATAAAAGCCGGATCGTGAGAGACATCCGCAGGGTGCCCGCTACAGCATACGTGTTGGTTCAGACAGATAACCTTGTCGGTTGCGGCCATGACCAGATGCAGGTCGTGGGAAATCATGATGACCCCGCAGTTCAGCTCGTCCCGTAACTGGCGAATCAGATCGTAAAGCGCGGCTTGACCGTTGATATCAACGCCCTGTGCTGGCTCATCCAGCACCAGAAGATCCGGTTTTCGGGCCAGCGCCCGAGCTAGCAGAAGGCGCTGCTGCTCGCCGCCTGACAGGTGGTGCACAGAGGCGTTAAGCAGATGGCTGACCCCCGTTCTTGCCAGCGAGGACTCGCAATCTGCCAGCGATCGACCGCTAAGCAACATGAAGCGTTTAACGCTCAGTGGCAGGGTTGATTCCAGGCTCAGATGCTGGGGTACGTACCCGATAACGAGGTTGCGGGCGCGCTTTATACGTCCGCTGGTGGCGGCCTGAATGCCCAGAATCGCCTTGATCAGAGTGGTTTTGCCGGCACCGTTGGGCCCTATGATGGTAATGATGTCGCCACGGTGCAGGGACAGGTTTACCCGGTCAACAACCGGTCTTTCGTCAAACCGGACGGTGAGATTTTCGATGGCGACCAGTTCCTCACTCATACTGCTTTTTCTGCCTGACATCCGGGGCACAAACCGGCCACTTCGAGGGTCACTGTTTCGGCTCTGAACGCTTCGGCCTCAGCGGCATTATGTATTGCAGCGGATACCGAGGCGTCGGTTAGCTCAAGAACATTGCCGCAGGCACGGCAGATAAGGAACATGCCCGTGTGGTGTTCGCCGGCATGAGTGCAGCCAGTAAAGGCATTAAGCGATGCTATACGGTGAACCAGCCCTTGCTGCTGCAGAAAGTCCAGGGCCCGGTATACGGTCGGTGGTGCAGCGTTGTGGCCTTCGGAGGTCAGTTTCGCGAGTACATCGTAGGCGCCGAGGGGCTTGTGGGATTGCCAGATCAGCTCCAGAACCCGCTCACGGGTGGGCGTCAGGCGAACATTCTGCTGCTGACAGATTGACCTGGCATCAGCCAGCGCCTGGGTGACGCAGGCTTGATGGTTGTGAGGTCGATACGGAAGCGCATGGGCAGACATGGCCGGGATCCTGCGTTTGCAAAAAGTGCAATATTATAACATTTGCACGGATCCTCATGCCATGGCTATCAGAGTAACCCGGATGTCAGCCGACTCCGTGGTTTCCGAAGTCAGGCTCAGGCCAATGCTTCGCTGGCGAGAGATTCCAGGTAGTCCAGATCGGGAATCCAGGCTATTTCACCATCAACATCAACCTGCATAATATCAGCGGGGCCGTTTTCACCATCCACCTGTTTGAGCTGGTCTTCCGTAATACGAACCTGGCTGGGGATACCTTGGGTAATCAGCGCCATGAAACGCAGTTTTTTATTGGCACTGATGGTATTGAGCACGACAATCCGGCCTCTGTTTTCGCCGGGCACTGACAGGGTGCCGCCGTTAGCTGCGTCGTAAGAGATAACTGGCAGGTTTAATCCGCGCCACTCCAGCTGCCCCGCAAGCCAGTCCGGGGCGCCGATACCTGAGTCGGTGCTGGCGTAGTCCACTACTTCGGCAATGGATACGTTGGGCAGAATAAGCTGCCGCCTGCTTACGGGGATCATAACGCAGGAGAGGGTTTGGCTGTTGTCTTTCATTGCTTGTGTCCTCAGGCGGTAGTCCGCTTCTGCCGGCCTTTAAGCAGGCATGATTCTTCAATAGTTTTAACCAGTTCCCGGGCCAGTTGTTCGGGCGTACCGCAAAAACTGGAGCAGCCGGTAGCGGCTACGGAATCAGGCATCGAGCTGTTACCACAACTTGCGCTTTCCTGAACCCATATCCGGCTACCATAAGCCTTGAGCAAAGGTGCTGCCGTCGCCCCGTCGTCCCCCATGCCGGAAAACAGGATGGCGTGGCAGCGTGCGCCATAATGATCTGCTGTATTCAGCAGAACCTGATCGATTGAGGGGCCATAAGGCCCGGGCCAGGGCGTATCCAGTTCGGTCAGCACGCCGGTACTTTCAAACTTCCATTCGTGCTCAACCGGCATCAGCACCACGTCGCCGTTTTTCACCCGGTAGTTTTCTTCCGCATGCCGCAATTGGTAATGCGCGTGACGCCCGAGCACGCGGGTCAGCACCTCGGCAAAATGACCATCAATGTGCTGGGCGTAGATAAAACCCACCGGCAAGCCTGGTGGCAGGCTGTCGAGGAATGCCTTTACTGCTGCCGGCCCACCCAGAGAGGCGCATAATACCCATACATCTTCCGCTACCGATCCGGGTGCTGCAGTTGTCAGCCACTGGGGAGGCTTCGATGCGGTCTCGCTCTCCGGAGCCTGTTCAGCAAGCTCTTCCAGACTTGATCTGGAATCCAGCTTTAGCAGTTCTCCCAGCTGCTGCTCCAGCTTGCCCTGGAGCCTGCGCTCCCAGCGAATATACTCCATACTGCTGGATGCAGGAGCCTGGTCCAGACCGAAAAGAACCGGTGCTTCGGTATTCTCCAGCAAGTAATCGAACAGTGCAGGGTGATCCGCCTCATCTTCCAGAGTCACCAGCCATAAACCAGCCTCCGGGAAACCAGGTTGGCCCTGAAGCCTTTCAGGGTCTCCGGAGAAGCAGACCTCAAGGCCGAATTTCGCAGTTGCTGATTGCAGGCGATGTCTCTGCAAAACAACGTCCGAAACAATTCCGACCTGAGCCCGACCGTTTTGGCCGGTCATCACTGTTTACCGGTCAGCCGTTCGATCGTTGTCAGCAATTCAGTCTCCTGGAACGGTTTGCCGAGGTATTCGTTTACGCCAATCGCCAGAGCCCGCTCCCGGTGTTTCTCACCGGTTCGTGATGTGATCATGCAGATAGGCATATCACGCAGATTGTCGTCGTGCCGCACGAAGCTGGCCACCTCAAAACCATCCATACGCGGCATTTCGATATCCAGCAGCATGATGTCCGGCTTGTGATCCTGCAACTGGGCAACCGCGTCCAGGCCGTCTTTAGCGGTGATGACCTCCATGCCGTTGCGCTCGAGCAGACGAGACGTAACCTTTCGGACGGTTACTGAATCATCCACGACCATCACAACGGTAGCGCGCTCTTCGTAGCGGACAGACTCCCGCGCATTTGCCAGGTCGGCCAGGCGCTGGCGTTCAGACAGTATGTCGGAACGGATCATTGCCGGCAGGTCGAGAATCACTACTACGTTACCATCCCCCAGAATGGTGGCACCGGATACGCCGCGCACAGTGCCGAACTGAGGCCCAAGGGATTTAACAACGATTTCCCGGCTACCCATCAGGTTGTCTACCTGCAGCGCCATGGGCTGCTCTGCACCGCGAACCAGAATTACCGGCAATGGCAGAGCCTGGCCCTGGAGCTTGGGCTGATGATCACTGTTCAGCAGGCTGCCGAGATACTGCAGGCGATACTCCTGACCCGCGTACTCGTACATAGGCGCGTCCGGCTTGTAGTATTCCTCCAGCTCGTAGGTGCTGACCCGGACAATACCTTCAATGGTATTGAGCGGGATTGCGTAGAAGTCTTCACCCGTGGACACCATCAAGGCACGGTTTACCGAGACGGTAAACGGCAGGCGCACGGTGAATACGGCACCCTGGCCGAACTGCGACTCGATATCGAGGCTGCCGCCGAGCTGTTTGATTTCGCTGGCCACCACATCCATGCCAACGCCGCGGCCGGAAATCTGGGTTACCTTCTGCGCGGTCGAGAAGCCTGGTTGCAGAATAAACTGAAGAATTTCCCGTTCCGAGAGGTCTTCGTCTGCTCGCAAGAGGCCCTGACGTATAGCTTTATCCCGGATGACCTCAGATGGAATGCCGGCGCCATCGTCTATCATGCGAAGCACCACATCGCCGCCTTCGCGGACCAGTGAGAGGGTAACCTGCCCTGTTTCGGACTTACCGTTTTTCTGGCGCTCGTCCGGGCTCTCAATACCGTGGTCGATGGCGTTGCGCAACATGTGCTCCAGCGGCGCGATCATGCGCTCCAGGATGTTGCGGTCCATTTCGCCTTCAGCATTGCGAACATCAAATTCAACTTTCTTGCCCAGCTCGCCACTGATCTGACGAACAATCCTGCGTAAACGCGGCACCATGGAAGAAAACGGAATCATTCGGGTCTTCATCAGACCTTCCTGCAGTTCCGTATTGATGCGGGACTGCTGGACCAGCAGAGTTTCAGTGTCCCTGACCCGATCAGATAGTGTCTCGCGCAAATCTGCCAGATCCGATGATGACTCGGTCAAAGCCCGGGACAATTGCTGAATGGACGAGTAGCGGTCCATTTCCAGCGGATCGAAGTCATCGCCGTAATCCGGGCCATGCTCTTTTTCAGCACTGAAGAGAATCTGGGCCTCTGTTTCTATGTCCATCCGGCGCAACTGTTCGCGTAAGCGCTCAATGGTTGCGGCCATCTCATCCAGTGTGTGGCCGAAATCACTGCTTTGCTGCTCCAGTCGGCCACGGGTAATACTGGTTTCGCCTGCCAGGTTGACCAGATCATCCAGCAGAGGTGCAGATACCCGGATAGTTTCCTGCGCAGCGGTGCGTTGTGCATCTGCAGCCTTTTTCCGGTTCTTTGCCGGTGCTTTTGCCAGTACGGGCTTGGGCGCAGGCTCTGCCGGAGTGACGGTTGTGTCCTGATCTGCTGATACTTCCGGTTGCGTCTGAACCTCGGTTGCCGCGGTAGCTTCGCTCAGCTGCTTTTGTGTCGCTGCGCCAGATTCGAAACGTTCACGTACACTCGCCACCAACGCGATGATGCCGTCATGGTGTTCGGTAATGGCCTGCCACTGGCTTTCATCTGGCGCTTTGCCATCCAGTTCTATCAGACTGGTTTCAAAGTTGTGTGCGCTATCACCCAGCACAGATATCTGGGATAAACGGGCGCCACCTTTGAGTGTGTGCAGAGCGCGCTGCGCTTCGTGATTGAAATGATTGCTGGAGGGCTCTTTACGCCAGTCATCAAGGATCTGTTCAAGCTGATCCATGATTTCAACGGCCTCTTCCAGGAAGATTTCCAGTATTTCCGGATCAACCGTTTCCTGATCTGCTGCAGCAGTCTGCTCCTCTGAAAGGTCGCCGCTGGCCTCATCAGGGTTTTGGATGCTGTTGAAGATGGCAAGAAGCTCGAGATCGGCAGCCGGCTCTGTACCTTGTTCGAGCGCGGCGAGCATGGACGTCAGGTCAGCCAGGCCACGGTCGCTGAGCGCTAAAAGAAGCTTCTGGTTGCCGGGGCTGGAGATCAGCGAATCCAGTGCGTCCAGCCAGCCATCCGCCAATTCGGCAATGGGGTCCAAATCGGATAGCCGCGCCCCGCCTTTGAGTGTGTGCAACTCCTGCTGAAGCTGAGCGACGCCGTCCATTGCGAGCGGGTCTTCGCGCCACTGGTCGAGACATTCGCTGATAGCAGCGTGGATCTCGTTACCTTCATCGAGGAAGATATTGGTGAGTTCTTCGTCGCTGTCTTCCGCAGGCACTTCAGCGTGAGTGATTTCGGGTAGTGGCTCGGCATCGCTTCTGTCAGCAGCATCCTCGGGCACGGATTCACCGCGGAGAATGGTTTCAACCTGGTCTACCAGTTCATTGGCTGGTGGGCAGGGCTTTTGAGTCGCTACCTGCTCAACCATCTGCGCCAGCCTGTCGTGGCAGGCGAACAGCAGATCGGTCATGGCATTGCTGGATTCAAGCTGCCCCTCCGCCA
Source organism: Marinobacter sp. 1_MG-2023 (assembly GCF_030549045.1). Taxonomy (NCBI): domain Bacteria; kingdom Pseudomonadati; phylum Pseudomonadota; class Gammaproteobacteria; order Pseudomonadales; family Marinobacteraceae; genus Marinobacter; species Marinobacter sp. 1_MG-2023. The sequence continues at coordinate 125,214 of NZ_JAUOST010000001.1, forward strand.
CTTTCTCGAAGAGATCTTCAAGTACGTGCGTCAGATCACCAATAGCGTCCACGCCGGCCATACGCGCACCACCCTTGAGGGTGTGCACGTCCCGCTGGAGTTCTGCGGCTACGGAACGGTTCGACGGATCTTCACTCCAGGTGTGCAGCGCACTGCCTGTGGAGTTGATCAGGTCGTAAGCTTCTTCCAGGAAAATGCCGGTAAGCTCCGGATCCATGTGCGAGAGGTAGGTTCCATCCTCGCTACCGCCGGCCTCTTCAACTTCTTCGGTTTGAGGTTCAGGAAGTACTGCTTCCTCGGCTTCGGGTTCAATGAGCCCGGCGTCTGAAACAGCAACATCGGTAACCGGGCGCGAGCCGCTGGTATTGTCCATATAGACGCGGATTTCGCTGATCAGATCCGGTGCCGGTCGTGGAAGCTCTTTCGCCTCCATACTTTCTACCATGCCAGCCAGGCGATCATGGCAGCGGAAAAGCAGATCCGACAGTTCGTCGTTGACCGACAGCCGCTGTTCGGTGAGACCTTCAAAGAGGTTTTCAAGTTCGTGGGACAAGTCACCGACCGATGGAATGTCGGCCAGACGTGCACCCCCTTTCAGGGTGTGCAGGTCGCGTTGAAGGAGGCGCAGAATATCCTGATTACCGGTAGATTCGCTCCAGCTCTGCAGTGCATCGGCTGTACTGTCGATGAGGTCACGGGCTTCATCGAGGAATATTTCGGCAAGCTCTTCGTCCAGTTCGCTCTCGGACGTTTCCGGCAAAGGCAGGTCGGACGGTGGTTGCTGGTCTGCGTCGGTCGTTTCAGCTTCGAGGGCTTCCAGTTCCTCCATGTCAAAGCTGAGATCGATTTCTTCCAGGTCTTCGGTGAATTCCTGGTCGAAGGCGCTGGTGTCTTGTCCAGACAATGATCGGGCGAGGGCTTCCAGCTCGGAAACCAGTTCGTCCCCCGACTCAACTGCCAGGCCGGCTGCGGCCTGATCCATCATATTGATCAGATGTTCATGAGCATTGCGAAGCGTCGGGAAGAAATGTTCCTCCGGTATTGCATTCCGGATGATGGTCGCTTCGTATACTTCCTGCAATGCTTCAGACAGAGCGGCAACATCGGGCAGGCCAGCATCGGTCGCTGCATCGGTAAGTTGCGCCAGTTCGGCGTTGAGACGGGTGAGCGGTTGGGTATCCTGTGGATTATCCGCCAGCTGATCAAGAATAAGGTCAGCATCGAGAACAACGTCCAGGCCTTCATTAAGGAACAGCTGCAAGAGCTGTGAGGGTGCCGGCTGCTCTCCGTCAGGCCTCGGTTCCTCGCTGTATGTGCGGAGCCTTTCGTTGGAGACCTGTTCCAGTTTTTCCAGGAACGCTTCGGTGCCATCCAGTGAAGCCTGGGGATCTTTGCGAATCTGGGCCAATCCCTTTGTCAGGAAATCGCAGGCACTTTCTATCAGCGATAGTACATCGCGATCGGCGCGCAAGTTCTGGGCACGGGATTCCTTGATGAAGCCTTCGAGCGGAGCAATAATCGCTGCAATTGGGGCGATCCCCGCTGTATGGGCACTGCCCTTGAGAGTATGTAGAGCCCGAGAAAGGCTGTCAGTGTAGGAGACGCTGACCTTGTCGCCGGCCGAGTCCAAAAACTCATTCAGTGTTTGCAGGTGGGTTTCGGTTTCACTCTGGAAAATATCGAGTAGTACCGGGTCAACGCCACTCTCATCTGCATCGTAGGCTGGTTCGGCCGTCTCCACTGCACTGCTACCGGCCACGCCTTCGGTTTCAGCCGTTGGCATGGCGCTGGCATCGGGAATTTCTCCATTGGCCAGTGCCGTGGCGCGCTCCTGCAGGCCAGCGCTATCAATTGAAGGAGGCTGATGGTTCTCGAAATCACTTACCAGGGCTGGAAGAACGCTGGTGGCCTCGTCCAGCAGGTTAGCAATATCGTCGTTCATGAAAATGCTGCCGTCGATGACGCGGTTCAGCATGTTTTCTACAGACCAGGCCAGCTCGCCGACCACCAGGGCACCGACCATGCGGCCACTACCCTTCAGGGTATGGAACGCACGGCGCACTTCGGAAAGGGCGCTCCGGTCATCGTGCTGGCGAAGAAGCATGGGCAGGTATTCGCGGATGGTATCCAGAACCTCGCCGGCTTCCTCGATGAAGATTTCGAGGATTTCATCGTCAATCAGATCGTCTTGCTGGTCGTTGCTGACCGCCTCTTCCAGCTCCGGGATTTCCTCGTGCGCTGGTTCTTCCGCCCGTTCGTCAGGTGCAAAGGTGGGTTCACTGTCGCTGCGGCGAGTTGTGGTCATTGACTCCGCACGCCCGGTCAGCCCGGCTACATCACCCGTTACAAGGCCCTCACGGAACTCTTGAATCAATGACGGGATACGCGCGATGACCTCGTCCAGCAAAGTGAACAGGTCGTCATTCGGTTTGATGCTCTGGTCAATGACCCGGTTAAGCAGGTCTTCTACCGACCACGCAAGCTCTGCAAGGCTGCTTGCGCCAACCAGACGACCACTGCCTTTGAGTGTATGGAAGGCGCGGCGAACTTCTGTCAGTGCCGGGCGATCGTCGTGGTTTTGCCGCAGACGGGGATAAAATTCGTGGATGGTCTGCAGGACTTCCTCGGCTTCTTCAACAAAGATTCCGAGGATCTCTTCATCGAGAAGGTCCCCATCCGCTGCCTTGGCTTCAGTTTGCTCAGCAGGCACGACGCTATCTTCGGCCGCTTCTTTAACGGGCGCGTCGTCATGGGTGAGTTGTTCGTTGCCCCAGGTCGGTTCTTCCCCTATCGGGAAGCCAAGGCGCGTGAGGCTTTCTTCAGCGATTCTCAGGACGTCTTCGTTATCACTGATGCCTTCAGCAAGGCGTTCCAGATAGTACTCGATACTGGTGACCGCGTCGGCGAGCGTATCCAACTGCTTCCAGTCGGGGACGTGTTTGTCGCTGAGCAGAACATCTGAAATATAGCGCTCCGCAGAGGCGAGCATGCTGGCTACGCGTTCGAGGGGAACAAGGCTCAGGCCGCCGCGAATGCTGTGGAGCAGACCGGGGACGTGCTCAATTTCACGGGTATCCCACTGGGAGGCAATAAAGTTAATGACAGCAGATTTGACCTGCTCCAAGGTATTACGGGATTCCCGCAGGAGGGCGCTGCTGGCCTCTCCAAGTTCAAGGGAACCTTTGTTGGAGGGCAGATTGTCGCCCCTGTTTTCTGAAAGCTCTGGCTGTCGATCACTGTCCAGGCTGGCGAGGCTGGCTTCCACGTAGAGCAGAGCGCCGGCGATGTCCATCAAGGTGCCATCGTCAACCGGTTCGCTTTGGGCGCTGAGTTTCTCAACCAGCTCCATCTGCTCGGTAATAACTTTGCGCGGAATTCCCAGGCCCAGTACCGCAAGTGTGTTACCTACCTGCACCAAACCGGGTAAAAGGTCCTCCAACTCACTGTTCTGGCGCTCGTCTGAGCGAACAAACAGATCCAGCTGATCTTTCAGCTTGGCAAGCTCTTCATTGAGCGCGCTGACCACAGAGTGAATGGCTTCACGTCCAGGGCCAGAAACGCGGCTCCTGGCGGCATCTACGTCATCCTCAGAGGGCAGGGCATTCTCGAGTTGATAGCGTTTACGCAGATCACGAACTTTTTCGGAGTCCAGGTCACGAGCCCGGGCAACGTAATAAAGCAGGTGTTTGAGCAGTGCGTCGGGTGCCGGCTGTGCAAGGATGTCGGTATGTTCGTCTATGAGACTACGGATCTCACTGTCGAGGTTTCGCAGCAGGGATTTGACCGCAGCGTTGACCGGGTTTGCTCTGGCCTGGAGCGTTTCTACAAACGCTGCGGCCGCTTTCCAGAGTTCGCCGCGAGGGGTCTGCTGGCATAGACGAACAAGACGATGAATCACTTTTTGCAGGTAGGCAAACTGTGCGTTCAGGTCTTCTTCGCGAATAACTCCGGCAAGCGCAAACTGGTACATCTGGCGCAGCTTGCGGATGTGACCAAGTACTGTCGGATCCTGCAGGCGCTGAGAAACATTGCCTGCCACGGACATACGCGATGCAGTCAGGTCGGGCTTGAACAGAGACGTGTCAGAGAGCAGGGGTTCGCCACGGGCTGCGCGGAGGTCGTTCAGCAAAGGTAGCAGCACCATTGGGAAATCATCCTGGCTACTGCCCAGATGTTCCAGATACTGCGGGAGCTGAAGAATAGACTGCATCAGGACATTAACGGCTTCGTCCACACTAGTGACGCTGTTATTCAGTACCGCCTGAGTAAGCTTTTCCATTTCCTCGGTCAGCAGGGCTGCACCGTAAAGCTCGACCATCTTCAGAGTGCCATGCACCTGATGGAGATAATTCAGGCAGAAGCGCAGGCGAGCGGTGTCGTCACGATTCTCGACATACGCTTCCAGCGCGTGCTGACCCTGAGTCAGCGTATCCTGTATCTCGCCCCGAACCCAGTCGAGGGCGATGCTGTCATGGTGGTTGCCCATAACCTCTCCGGTTATTCTTCGTCAGTCTGGCGCTTTATCCACGCCAGTACATGTTCCGAGGGTACTCTTTGCAGGCCTGGGGGCTGCCAATCGGTCAGCTCTCCCTGGCCCAGAACCAGTAGTCCCCCGGGCGCCAGCCGCTCTGCAAGTCGCCTGACAATGTCCCGCCGGCGCCAGCGACGGAAATAAATCAGCAGATTCTGGCAGAAAATAATGTTCATCCCGTGCATGGGTGCCTTATCCAGATCCAACACATTCAGTCTGGTAAAGCAGACCCTCTCCCGGATGCTCTTAATAATTTCAACGGTATTGCGCTCGGCCGGGCGAAAATACCGGGTCTTCATGTGCTCTTCCATGCCCAGAAGCTTGCGGGCATTAAACTGGCCAGTCCGGGCCTTCTCAATTACCGGCGAACTGATATCCGAGCCGGTTACGCCGTACAGCGGCTGCAGTGCCAGCTGGCTCATACACTCGTTCAGCACCATCGCAAGAGTGTAGGGTTCTTCACCGGTAGAGCATCCGACACTCCAGGCTTCAAGCGCTTGCTTCCGTAACTGCTCTCTGGGCCGCGTAAGAATATAGTCGGCGACCAGTCGGAAGGCGTCGGGATCACGGAAAAAACGGGTTTCCTGAACCGTTAGCCGGTCAACCAGTGTCGACCACTCCCGTATAGCATCTGGCCCTCGAACGATCGCTTCGTAGTAAGCCTGATAACTGCTGTAGCCTATTTCGCGCATCCGGATGGCCAGGTTGGTCTCCAGAAATGAGCGACGCTCTGAAGGCAGCGTCATGCCCGTGCGATGCTCCAGCAGTTTCTGCCACTGGTTGAACTGCGCCTCGTCCATGTCAGGAAGACGGCGCAGAAACCAGGTACTTTCGGCAGCTGACGGATTGTTGTGAAGCTCAGACATAAACCGCCATTAGCCTCAGGCTGTGTATCAGCTCACCACCGGAACGTTGCTGTCTTCCTCTTCCTCGTGGTCTACCAGGTCTTCTTCAGGCAGCGTAAAGCCGGCAACGGAAGACCGCAGCTCGGACGCCATTTCTGCCAGATTCCCGATAGATTTCGCAGTCGCGTTGGTGCCGGACGACGTCTGGGAAGTGATTTCCTGGATAACGTTCATCGTGTTGGAGATGTGCGCTGCAGAGGACGACTGCTGACGTGCGGCGTTGGAGATGTTCTGAATCAGCTCCGCAAGACTCATGGATACGTTCTCGATTTCCTCGAGGGCGATACCCGCGTCTTGTGCCAGCCGTGCACCACGAACTACCTCGGCAGTGGTGTGTTCCATCGAAATAACGGCTTCGTTGGTGTCAGACTGGATCGTCTTAACCAGCGCTTCAATCTGCTTGGTTGCCGCAGAGGAACGTTCCGCAAGGCGCTGAACTTCGTCCGCAACAACCGCGAAGCCTCGACCCGCGTCACCGGCCATGGAGGCCTGGATTGCAGCGTTCAGAGACAGAATGTTGGTTTGGTCGGCAATGTCGTTGATCAGAGATACGATATCACCGATCTCCTGGGAAGATTCACCCAGGCGTTTGATCCGTTTGGATGTTTCCTGGATCTGCTCACGGATGTTATCCATGCCGCGGATGGTGTTCTGTACCACTTCAGCGCCTTTCTTGGCGATGGCAACCGAGCGCTCCGCAACCGCAGAGGATTCGGCGGCGTTGGACGAAACCTGGTCGATGGATACGGCCATTTCGTTAACCGCCGCAGAAGCACCGGCAATTTCCTGGGCCTGATGCTCAGAAGCATCTGCAAGGTGCATCGCCGTAGACTGGGTTTCCTGGGCCGCTGAGGCCACACGAACTGCCGTGCCACGAATCGCCTGAACCAGTCCCCGCATCTGATCGATCGCGTAGTTAATGGAGTCAGCGATCGCACCGGTGAAGTCCTCGGTTACCGTTGCTTCCGCGGTAAGGTCACCATCAGCCAGGTCAGCCAGTTCGTCCAGAAGACGCAAGATAGCATTCTGGTTCTGCTCGTTCTGTTCCTGAGTCGTTGCCAGACGCGCCTGAGCTTCGCGGTAGAGGGCCAGACCGATAAATACAACCATGGCGACCATGGCTGCCAGAATGATAAAGGCGAGCGTCGGGCTTACAACACGCGAGCCGCTTTCGCCACGGAAGTTTTCTGCCAGAGTCGATAGCTCAGAGAGCAGGATCTCGGAATTCTGGAAGATATCGCTGGCTGCCGTACGCACCTTGAAGAGGTCGGGAGAAGCTTCAAGGATAGCGTCTACGTTCTGGGATACGAATTCAAACAACTCATCAACGGCTTCAAGGCCATAGATGGCGTCTTCGTCATCTACCTGAGAAATGCCCATGGCAGGGTTGCCATTAAGCTGGCCCATAAGGACGCGGCCAAACAGACTGGCGTCGCGACCAAAACGGTCGGCGGCGATTACGGCATCTTCGTCACCAGAAAGAACGTTGTTTACCGAGCGAACGATCCGTTCCGCAAGCAGGGACTGGCGTTGTGCCAGCGCGATTTGTTCTGCGGGTGCATCGCTGTCCAGCAGGATTTGTACGATGTCGTCGTACTCAACCTGAAGCTGGGGGATGGTTTCGTTCAGGGTACGCGCTACTTCGTGTAGGCCGAGCACGGCGTCCTGAGTTGTCAGGATGCTGTCGGCATTCTCGCGCACCGAATTCCAGTGCTGCTGAACACCACTGTCGCGGGCCAGTTCGCTGGGAGGCAGGCCGGTTGCCGGGTTGCCTTCGGTCACGTTGGCCCAGAGCTGCTGGAATTCATCGCGGGAGCGACGCAACTGGTCGAATGCCTCGGCGGTACCGCCGGCGGCCTCAGTGGCGTTTTTCGCGATTTCCTGTGAAAGCACCCTGAGCTCAGCGGTGTTGGCGATGTATTCCTGATCGTTCTGGCTGTCCCTGTTAATGATAAACAGGACCACAACGAGCAGGACGGTGAGTGCGATCAGCGAGGCGATCAGGCCGGCAACGAGTTTGTTGCCTCCCTGTCCCATACCGATTCTTCCGGCTCTGTTTTTCATTTTCTGGCTCCCGGCCTCTTCAAGTATTTTGGCAGTTGTTTTATTCAGGATTCAGGCAGTCAGGGCGTTTGTCCTGCCACGATCAGCGCCCTTACCACTGTGCGACGTCTAAAAAGCGTTCGTCTTCGAGCAGGTCGACGGCGGAAAACACTCTCCAGACTTCTTCATTTCGTTCATAGCCGCCTGCGACAAACGGCTGAACGTTTTCAGGCACGCCAGTGGGCGCTGCCTTGAAACTGTCGGTTGCAAAGTACTGCATGCCCAAAACGGTATCGACGACCAGTCCGCTGAAAATGTCGCCCTGCTCAATCACAAGCACCCGCCGTTCCCGCTGGCTGCGGGAGGAACGGGGAATGTCAAAGAATCCGGCAAGATCTACCAGGGGAAGAAGGCGCCCTCGAACGTTGGCAGCACCCATTAAAAACGGCCGTACTCCCGGAATGTGCGTAAACCGGGGAACATGCAAAATTTCTGTGACCTCACCCATGGGAGCCACATAGCGTTCACCTGCTAGAACAAAACCGATGCCGTTCCACAGTTCTACGGCTTCCTGTTGTTCCGGCAGGCCAGCGGCCATGGACCGGCTGCGCTGGGCGATATCCGTCAGAACGGCAAAGGGGGCGGCCTGGGCGGACATGCTTACTCCACGGTTGGGGATCAGGCAATCAGACTGTTGATTGTTTTGATCAGGTCGTCTTCGTTAACCGGCTTCACCAGGTATCCTTTTGCGCCCTGGCGAGTGCCCCACACGCGATCGGTTTCCTGATCTTTGGTTGTGACAATAATCACAGGGATGGACGCCGTTTCCGGGGCCCTGGTCAGCTGACGGGTTGCCTGGAAGCCGTTGAGGCCAGGCATGACCACATCCATGAGCACCAGGTCCGGGGTCTCGGCGCGAGCCTTGGCAACACCATCGGCGCCATTATCCGCCGTAAGCACGTCGTGTTTGTGCTTTTCCAGAATGGTGGAGATTTTCTTAACCTCGGTAGGAGAGTCATCAACAATCAAAATTCGGGCCATGGGGTCCTCGATGGTTCTATGTGTCAGCAGGTTTACTGTTACGTCACGGGTAAATAGTGACGGATAGTGTTGAGCAGCTCATCCTTGCTGAACGGTTTCGTCAGGTACTGGTCCGAGCCAACGATGCGGCCTTTCGCTTTGTCGAAAAGTCCGTCTTTGCTGGACAGCATGATGACCGGCGTCTTTTTGAAAGAGGAATTATTCTTGATGAGCGCGCAGGTCTGATAACCGTCCAGGCGAGGCATCATGATATCCACGAAAATGATGTCCGGCTGTGAGTCGGCAATCTTGGCCAGAGCATCAAAACCGTCTGTCGCGGTAATAACCTCACAGCCAACCTTTTTCAGGAGAGTTTCTGCGGTGCGACGGATGGTTTTACTGTCGTCGATCACCATGATCTTCAAGTTCTCGAAGTTGTCATCCATTATCCAGGTGCCTTGCGCTCAGCGACTGTCATTGTTTTCAAACGAGGGTTTTTTAGCACAAACCTTAAGGTTGTTCTATAAACCCCGCTCATTTATAGATTATCGATGGCTCGATAAAAAGTAATACTTTGTGACCAAATGTACTTCTGCCTGAAACATCACGTAATTCATCAAGGATTTCTCCGGATGCATTCATGGCTCGGGTACAATACCATCTGATTTCGAAGCATAGCACTTATTGCCCGGTACACTCTGCAGACCGGTTCGTGTTTTTAACCTCTAGGGAGCTCAGGACGCACTATGACAGTTCGACTCGGGATCGTGATGGATCCGATTGAGGATATCCATTTCAAAAAAGACAGTTCTCTGGCTATGTTGCTGGCAGCTCAAAACCGGGGCTGGGAAATTGAATACATGGAGTTGCCCGACCTGTATATGGATGGTGGCAAAGCCATGGCCCACACCCGCAGTCTCACGGTGCACATGGACCCCGAGAACTGGTTCAGCTTTGGCCCGACCAGGGATCGTGCGCTGGGCGATCTGGATGTGATTCTCATGCGCAAGGATCCACCTGTGGATCGCGAGTTCCTGATTGCCACCTATATTCTTGAATCAGCAGAACAGCAGGGCGCCTTGGTGGTAAACCCGGCAGCGACCCTTCGAGACTGTAACGAAAAGCTGTTTGCGACCCAGTTTGAGGACCTTACGCCGCCCCTGCTGGTAAGTCGGTCGGCGAAGCGCTTCCGGGACTTTTATGCAGAGCACGGTGACGTCATCATGAAGCCGGTGGACGGAATGGGCGGCCATTCCATCTTCCGTATCAAGGAAAATGACTTCAACCTGGGAGTAATTATTGAAACTCTGACCAACTACGGTTCGCATCAGGCCATGGCCCAGAAGTTCATCCCCGAAATCAGCGACGGCGACAAGCGTATTCTGATGATTGAGGGTGAACCTGTACCTTACTCACTTGCGCGGATTCCTTCGCAGGGCGAGAATCGCGGCAATCTGGCGGCCGGTGGCAAGGGTGAGGGGCGTGAGCTTACAGCACGGGATCGTGAGATTTGTGCGCGGGTTGCGCCGGTCATTAAGGAAAAGGGCCTGATGTTTGTCGGGCTGGATGTTATCGGTGATTATCTCACAGAGATCAACGTGACCAGCCCGACGTGTATCCGCGAGCTGGATGACACTTTTGGAACGGACATCGGTGGAATGTTGATGGATGCCGTCGAGAAACGTCTCAAGCAGAGCCGGAGCTGACGGGGACATCATGGATCAGGGCCAACGACAGGAACGGGCGTAGTAATGGCAGTGCAGGTCAGCGATTTCGACAGGTTTTCCTTCACGCTGTTTATGGCGTTGGTGGTACATGCGGTGGTGGTTCTGGGTATTACCTTTGCACCAGAAGCTCCGCGCTCTTCTGCTCAGACCATGGAAATCACCCTGTCGCAGTTTGACGACGAGCAGGCGCCAGATGAGGCCGATTTTCTGGCCCAGACCAGCCAGCAGGGCAGTGGCACCGAGGAAGAAGTCCGGGAGATGACCACAACGCAGCCGGCCGAAGTCCAGCAGTCGGAAGTGGCGCAGGTACAACCGGAGCCGCAGGCTCAAACAGAGCCAGTTCGGCGCCAGGAGCAAACCGTGGTGCAGACAGAAAGCCAGTCGAGCCGTCAGGTTCAGGAGCCGGAACAGCGCACCAGGCCAGAAGAAGAGCCTTTGCCCGTAAAAGAGAAGAAGAGCTTGATGGAACGGAGCCTGGAGATCGCCAGTCTTGAGGCCCGTTTCGATGCTCAGCAGCAGGCTTACGCACGTAAGCCCAGAGTGATGCGGGTAACGGCTGCCTCCACCCTCAAGTCCAGTAACGCCTGGTACGTGCAGAATTGGGTGAGCAAGGTAACTCGGGTTGGCAATATCAACTATCCCACCGAAGCTCGCCGGGCGGGAGTTTATGGCACGCTGCGCATGCTGGTTTCCATGCAAAAAGATGGCACAATCAAAGAGGTCGCTATACTGCAATCGTCCGGGAGCACTCTGCTAGATGACGCTGCAATTCGCATTGTCCGGATGGCCGCGCCGTTCGCCCCTTTCCCGGATGAAATGCGCGAAAATGTGGATGAACTGGAAATCATACGTACCTGGTCCTTCCAGCAACGGGGGCTGACATCCGGATGACGGCATCAAAGCACTCTCCTCACAGTTTGCGGCATCATTTTCTGGTGGCCTCGCCCTACCTTGCAGATCCACGCTTCCACGGTGCCGTTATCTATCTATGTGAACATTCCGACGATGGTGCCCTCGGGCTGATGATCAACCAGCCTCTGGACATTCATCTGGGAGAAATTCTGGAGCAGCTCGACCTTCAGGGTGGAGAGCTCGACCTGCCAGTATTCAGCGGTGGGCCGGTCGAGACGGAACGGGGGTTTGTCCTGCATGCGCCCGGCGCAAGCTGGCAAAACACCGCGCGAGTTACGGACGAGGTTATGTTAACGACCTCCCGAGACATACTTGCTGGCATTGGGCGAAACGAGGGTCCGGAAGAGTTTTTGATGGCCCTGGGCTATTCCGGTTGGGGTGAGGGGCAGTTGGAGGAGGAGCTGGGAAGTAATGCCTGGCTGACTTGCCCGGCAACGACGGAGATACTGTTTCGAACGCCTTGGGCGGATCGTTACAGTGCCGTTCTCAAACTGATCGGGATTGACCTGAACCAGCTTAGCGAGACGGTTGGGCATGCCTGAAGTCGGTCGTCGTAGCCTTGTGGCATTCGATTTTGGTCTGCGCCGTATTGGCGTTGCTACTGGCCAGGAGATGCTTGGGACGGGGCAGCCCCTGGCGATGATCCCCGCCGACAACGGAACACCGGATTGGGGGCAGCTGGAAAAACTGCTTGAAGAATGGCGCCCGGACGTGGTGCTGGTGGGCTTGCCCCTGAACATGGACGACAGCGAAAACGACATGTGTGGTCGCGCTCGTAAATTCGGCAAACGCTTGCATGGGCGCTTTCATGTTCCGGTGGAAATGGTCGATGAGCGCCTCACCAGTTATGAAGCGAAGGGCGACGTCATAGCGGCAGGGGGTAGCCGGGACTTTGGTCGGCACGGAGTGGACGATCGTGCAGCGGTGCTGATACTGGAATCCTGGTGTCGGCTGCAGACAGGTTAAAAAAGCGAGAACCTAATGAGCGCATTGCTTGATATAGACCAGTTAATGGATAAGCTGGAAGCAGGGTTACGTCGCCTGCTAAAAGAACGGAATATTGAGTCGCCGGTGCTTGTCGGGATTCGCACCGGTGGCGTCTGGGTGGCGGATATCCTCGGTAAGCGCCTTGGGATTGAAGAACCGTTCGGGGAGCTGGACATCTCGTTCTATCGGGATGATTTCAGCCGTATTGGCCTGAACCCGAAGGTCACACCTTCGAGTCTGCCGTTTGATACGGAAGGCAGGGATATCATACTGGTCGACGATGTCATCATGAGTGGCCGCACCATTCGTGCTGCCATGAATGAATTGTTCGATTATGGCCGGCCGGCCAGTATCATACTCGCTTCGCTTATTGATCTTGGTGCACGCGAACTGCCGATTCAGCCTGATGTATCAGGGCAGGCACTGGAGCTTGCGGCGCAGCAGCGCGTGAAACTTCGCGGACCGGATCCACTCAGGATCGAACTCCAGGAAACCGCACAATAACCCCCCGAACCCGATAGCAGGCAAACCATGATCGCGAACGCAACTTCCCCCAACCATTTGCAGCTAACCCGGGACGGGCAGTTGCGGCATTTCCTGACTCTGGACGGTCTGGGCCGGGAACTGCTAACGGACATTCTCGACACCGCAGATTCGTTCATCGAGGTGGGTGAGCGACGCATCAAGAAGGTCCCTCTGCTGCGGGGGCGAACGGTAGTTAATCTGTTTTTCGAGTCCAGTACCCGCACCCGCAGCACCTTCGAGCTTGCCGCCAAACGTCTTTCTGCGGATGTACTCAACCTTGATATCAACACCTCTGCGACGTCCAAGGGCGAATCCCTCTCCGACACCCTTTTGAACCTCGAAGCCATGGCCAGCGATATGTTTGTGGTGCGCCATGCCCAGAGCGGCGCACCACACTTCATTGCGGAAAGTGTTACCCCGGGAGTAGCGATCATCAACGCCGGTGATGGCCGCCACGCCCACCCCACCCAGGCCATGTTGGACATGCTCACTATTCGTCAGCATAAGGGGGCATTTGAGGGCCTCAAAGTTGCCATAGTAGGGGATGTTCTGCACTCCCGGGTCGCGCGTTCCCAGATCCGTGCACTGAATGAGCTGGGTGCCGAACAGATCCGTGTTATTGCGCCGGGCACACTGTTGCCGAGCGACGTCGAGAGTCTCGGTTGCACGGTTGAATACGACATGGCCAGGGGCATGAAAGACCTGGATGTGGTGATTATGCTGCGCCTGCAAAAAGAGCGTATGGAGGGTGCGTTGCTGCCGAGCGAGCGCGAATTCTACCGGCTTTACGGGTTAAGCCAGGAAAAGCTCGCATTGGCGCATCCGGAGTGCATTGTCATGCACCCGGGACCAATCAACCGTGGCGTGGAAATCGAGTCGGCTGTCGCGGATGGCCCGCAATCGGTCATCCTGAACCAGGTGACCAATGGTATTGCAATTCGCATGGCTGTCATGTCCATGGCGATGGGCGGGCAGGTAGCTGAGCGCCAGCAGAAATTGACTGAACTGACAGAGCGGGGCCTGGCATGAGTGGTTTCAAGCAATCTTCCGGCGCCAGCCTGAAAATAATCGGTGGCCGGCTCTTGGATGGCCATGAAAGTGAAACGTCAAACAGTGCCCTTCTGGTGCGCAACGGGCGCATTGCAGCCACAGGTGATGAGGCGTTAAAAGCCGAAGCCGATCAGACACTTGATGCTGACGGCTGTGTGATTACGCCGGGTTTCGTGGATTTGTGTTGTAACCTGCGGGAGCCGGGCAATGGCCAGAAAGGCAACATCGCCTCGGAAACCCGCGCTGCTGCAAGGGGCGGCTACACGACTGTGTGCGCCTCTCCGGAAACCTCCCCGGTTAACGATTCCCGGGCCGTTACTCATCTTATTCTGGACGGTGCGGCTACCAGTTCACCCATCCGTGTGTTGCCCGTGGGGGCAGTAACCCGGGGGCTGGAAGGGGAGATGCTAAGTGATATGGCGGGCCTTGCTGCAGCTGGCTGTGTTGCCGTTGGAAACGGATCCCGTGGCGTACGCAGTGCGCGCATACTCCGCCGTTGCATGGCCTATGCTCAAACCTTTGGCTTGACCGTGATGTTCCGCCCGGAAAACCAGTCGCTGGCAGCGGACGGCTACGCTCATGATGGGCTGGTTACCGCCCGCCTTGGCCTTCTGGGTATACCGGAGGTGGCGGAGACCGCATCGGTAATGGAAATGCTTTTGCTGGCGGAAGAGACTGGCGTACGGCTACACCTGAGCCAGCTTTCCTGCGGGCGCAGTGTTGAAATGATTGCCGATGCGCGCCGCCGGGGAATTGCGGTGACAGCGGACGTGGCCATGCACCAGCTTGTTTTTACAGAAGACGCGCTTGCAGGTTTTGACAGTCGCTTTCATCTGCGCCCGCCGCTGCGCTCTGAAGCGGATCGCAAGGCTCTGCTTGCAGGTGTTCGCGAGGGAGTGATCGATGCGATCGTTAGCCAGCATTTGCCCCATGACAGCGCTGCCAAACAGGCACCTTTGCCGGCTACCGAGCCTGGCCTTTCCAGTGTAGAGAGCGTTCTTTCACTGGGCCTGCTGCTGGTTAAACGTGGTGAGCTGAAGCTCACGGAACTGGTGCGTGGCCTTACTTCTGGACCGGCATCGGTGATCGGTCGCACTGCAACGATCAGCCATGATGAAATTGCGGACCTTTGTGTGTTTGATCCCGAGGCCTGCTGGACCCCGGATTGCCAATCTTTGATCTCTGCAGGCCTCCACGCACCGATACTGGACCAAGCGTTGACCGGGACGGTAAGGCTCACTCTGGTAGATGGGCAGGAGGCCTGGGCGAGCTCATGAGGCTCTGATACCGGCAGAAAGTGCGGCAGAGGTGGTTCAACCTCTGTCGACGCCATCACATAATCCCATTTGTTGCCGAAAAACTCTTGAAACAGGGCGCATGTGCCAACGTATTCTTATGCCTGCCGGCGTACCGTTGGTGCAACGAAACGTGACAAGGCCGACGAGCCTATGCGCGCTGCGACCAGACAATAATAATTCAGGAGTCATCCCGTGAAACCAGTAACCTTCTCACATCGGGTGGCCTTGGCGGCTACTTTCTGCGTCTGCCTTGGCTTGCCTTCACTCGGGCACGCACAGGCGAGTGCGGATGCCAGCACCGACATTCTGGAGCGAAGCTTTTGTGTCTTTGATCCGGTAGGAGCCAGCGGGCCACTGTTTGCGATCACGAAGACCTTTCAGCCAGTTGCACTTAAAAATGGCATCAAACTCAACCTGAGCGCCTACACCGATGAAAAAGTTGCCGCCGAAGACTTCAAGGCTGGCCAGTGTGACGCCGTCTTGCTTACCGGTACTCGCGCCCGCGAATTCAACAGGTTTACCGGTAGTCTGGAAGCCATGGGCGCTGTACCTGGTGAAGACGAAATGCGCTTGCTTTACAACACCCTTAGCCAGCCTAAAGCCCGTCCACTGCTGATTGATGGCCCATACGAAGTGGCTGGCGTATTCCCGGGTGGCGCAATTTATCTGCATACCCGCGATCGCAGCATCGATTCTGTTGAAAAGCTGCAGGGCAAGCGCATCGCAACACTCGATTACGACCAGGCCTCTGTGCGAATGGTGCGCCACGTGGGCGCATCAGTGGTTGGATCCAACTCTGCCAACTTTGCCGGCAAGTTTAATAACGGCAGCGTTGATCTCGCCTACGCGCCGGCCGTTGCCTATACGCCGCTGGAGCTCTACAAGGGCGTTCAGCCTGATGGTGCCGTTGTGAAGTACGCGCTCGGCTACATGAATTTCCAGGTAATTATTCACCGCGATCGTTTTCCGGAATCTGCGGGCCAGATGGTGCGTGATGAATCCATCAAGCGTCTCGACGAAGCCTACGAAATTATCGCCCAGGCAGAAGCTGAGATACCCGAAACCGTGTGGATGAATTTGCCGCAGGAAGATACGGCCGAGTACGACAAGATGCTACGCAAGGTACGCTTGTCATTGTTGGACGACGGGATCTACGACGAACGAGCGATCAAACTTATGAAAGCTATTCGCTGCCGTGTTGATGCAACTCGTTCAGAGTGCGCTTCTGTGGCCGGCGGCTGATACCCGGCGATACCGAACTCCCCCACCCATAAGACCGGGTGGGGGAGGTTCTCAGCGAAACGAGTCTTTGAATGCCTTGCCGGCTTTAAAGCCTACTGTCTTGCTGGCCGGAATACGAATAGACGCTCCGGTTTGGGGGTTTCGGCCATCCCGCGCCTCTCGTGCGCGAATGCTGAAAGTGCCAAAGCCTATCAGGGTAGTGTCCTCACCCCTGGCAGCGGCCGCTGAGATCTGATCTGTAAAGGCGTTGATCACCTCGCTGGCTTTTTCTCGCGTAAGGCCAGTGTGGTCGGCGATAGACGCCGCAAGTTCAGGTTTTCGCATCGGTATTCCTTTTTGTTTTTGTCTGTGGGTGCTGCAGCCGGAATGGCGTGCGGCTGCATGAATCTATACTGGTTTGCAGCATTTTGTGCAAACCCTGGAGAGGTTAAAAACTGTGCATACAGGCGTCATTTGCGGTGTCTGTCTCAAAAAGCGCGGGCTCTGTAGGCCATAATGCCGCTCTGGTTACAGTCTGTAACAAATTGAGCTTCGAGTTAAAACGCACAGATATAAATCCAGAGCCGAGAATACAGGCGCGACAACAGCGCTGACAGAACAACAATACAAATCGTCAAAAGGTGTAAAAACCATGATGCCTTACGTGAAATCACTTCCGGAGTATTCACTCCGGGATCACCGCCGCTCGCAGTCTATAGTGCCAGGGTTTTTGCGACGGGTAGTCCCGCTCAGGCGCTTTATTTTCGCTCTTGCCCTCGGCTCGTTTTTATCCGGGTGTGGCGCAGTCAACAACATGCTCTATGAAACCACCGGTGATGTCATGCAGGGGTTTTCTCGTGAACACACCATACCTTACCTGATGGCCAGTGGTGATCTGGACATGGGTTGTGCCATGAGTGAGGCGACTGCGCCGCTACTCATGTCCTTTGGCCGTGTAACCAGCGAGCCGGACCAGCTTGCCGTAATGCTTTATCTATCTGCCGGCGGGTGTGCCGAGCAGCAAGGGCGTGAGTATGAGCTGGCGGCCCTGGCAGCCATGTATGAAAGAAACGGCAATGCGGCTGAAGATGCCATGATCCGCCAGAAGCGTGCCTACGCCCAGGCATCCAGGCGCTATCTGAAATCCTGGCAGCATCACAACGCTTTTTACGGCGAGCCAGGCACCGGTGAGTGCCCGGGTTTTGATGATGATATGGACGAGTTCGTTTACCTGGCTGGCCTGCTCGCAGGCCTGCAGGCGCTCAATTCAGAAATTCAGTCTACCTCGGCTATCGGCGTTCCCAAGAATGTGGGATCAATCGTGGCGCGAGCCACAAACTGCCTGGAAAACGAAAAGTGGTGGGGGGCGCCTATGGCCCTCAAAGCAACGGTATGGTCAATGATGCCGGGAGCACTGCCCGAGGGTGAAGATGCCTTTGAGCGGCTGGCTATGGCCGACCAACAAGGCGAAGAGGCGGGCGTGCGTCTTAGTCATGTCTTTCATGCCATTGCAGCGACCAATAAAGGCGATGAAGAAAGAGTGAAGGCGGTTATCCGCCAGCACGCGGAGTCCCTTGATGCGCAACCGGTAAACGAAGACTGGGCCTTCGTAGATGCGATGGCGACCGACATGGTCGTTGCTCTCTCTGATCGCCTGTGGGTAGAAAACACCGGCCACCGAACACCTTTTGGGCAGCTTGGAACTTTCTGGGATGACCAACAGCAAGCAATCGAAACCATGGATCTGGACGACCTGCTTTAACGCGCCAGGGTTTCAGAGCAATAAATAGAGTATCCAGTTATGTTCAAGGGTGGTTTGCGTCGTAGCGGTCTGGAGTGGTTTTCATCGCTGCCGGTCTGTCTGTTGTTGTTATCTGTGGTTCTTTTCTCCACTAGCAGTGATATCCATAACCAGATGCTCCGGGGCGGAGAGCAGCTCTGGAGCGGTTATTACAAGCTTCGTATGGACCCGGTTGTACCAACCTGTAATCCAGAACGGGATATTGAGGCTGCTGTGGCGCAGGAGCTTGCCCAAGAGACTGTTGAAGACGACCCGATGGCGGCGCTGCTCGGTGTTCAGGAAAGAGATCCCGCCGATGTACGGCTGGCCATTGAGCGCTCGGTAGCCGACTGCAAAACCGCCCACCAAAGCTATGACAATCAGAGAGAGCAGCTTACGCCGGGAGTTAAAGCTTATCGCGCAGTGGAGCTTTTCATTGCCGATCTGATTGCTTTTGGCCTCGAGTCCCAGCGCTATATTTTGGTGCTTCTGGTGATGCTGTGCGCCGGAACAGCAACCCTTACCCGCCACCATATTGCCATGCGAGCCATGGAGACTCGTCTGGATTACACCGTTTCCCACCTGCTGCAGACCATTGCCAATGCAATGTTGTTGGGTTCCAGCCTGATTTTCCGGCAGTCCAGTCTGGGGGCTGAAACAGCCGTGTCCTCGGAAGAGCTCCTGCTTCACAACTTCTGGGTCATCGGGTTTGCCTGCCTCACGCTGGCCAGTCTCTATCGTCTGATTCGTGCGCCCTCAGATCTGATTCCCGGTGGAAGCCTCAATAAAGCGTTTCTGGCAGTGCCGTTATATACAGTGATGTGTCTGATTTCCGGAAGCTATTTTGCGCTGATTGGCCATGCCTCAGGTATTGGCATTTACTTGGGCAAGATGATGGAGTTGGCGGACATGTTTCTGAACGTGGCCCTGTATGTATGGGTTGGCATGATGTTGAAACAGACCCGGCTGGCGACGCTTGTATTTAATCTTTTCCGGCCCTGGCGTATGCCACCGGAAATGCTGGCTGTGGTGGCGGTGCTGGTCGCAGCAATTCCGACAGCCTATACCGGAGCTTCTGGGATTTTTGTGATTGCTGCGGGGGCTGTTATCTATAGCGAATTGCGGGCTGCGGGAGCACGCCGGCAACTGGCACTTGCGGCCACTGCCATGTCCGGCTCG
Organism: Marinobacter sp. 1_MG-2023; assembly: GCF_030549045.1. NCBI lineage: Bacteria > Pseudomonadati > Pseudomonadota > Gammaproteobacteria > Pseudomonadales > Marinobacteraceae > Marinobacter > Marinobacter sp. 1_MG-2023. The sequence continues at coordinate 144,392 of NZ_JAUOST010000001.1, forward strand.
CTCGGCGTGGTGTTGCGCCCGTGCTTGTTGGTTGTCGTTATTGCCTACCTCAACCGGGAAGTCACCACCGACGATCTCTTCGCGTGGGGTATCTGGGTGTTCGTATTGACGGCTGTTATGTTTACCCTGGTTGCGCTCACCGTAAACCGCCAGAGTCAGTTTGACCTGGCGCCGGTACCCCAGGCGTTACCGGCCATGCTTCGGGCCTTCAGGCCCTTGATTCCCTATATATTGGTAATCGCTGGCGTTGTACTTCTCTACCGATATGCGCTGGATGTGAGCATGGATGAGTTCTCGGCACCTCGGTTGTTGCCGGTCATTATGTTGGCCATTTTGGTGTATGAGCACGTAAGCCTGAGAAACCGCAAAGGCAGGGTCTCCGATGAGGTTAACCATCAAGGGCTGGAGCCCAGCTTGCGTGGAGCTACCAATGACACCACGGCGGAGATTGGTGCCCTGCTATTGCTACTCGGTTTGTCTGTGAGCATTGGTGGCGTGATTGAGCGCTCCGATATCATGCAGAGCTTCCCCCAGTCGTTCGACAGCGCTTGGTCTGCCATGCTCCTGATGGTGGTCATTCTGGTGATTCTGGGGATGATCATGGATGCTTTTGGCGCCGTTATTCTGGTTACAGCGACAGTGGCAACGATTGCGTATTCCAGCGGCATTCACCCTATCCATTTCTGGATGGTAACCCTGGTGGCCTTTGAGTTGGGCTACCTGAGTCCACCTGTCGCCCTGAATCACCTTCTGACAAGGCAGGTAGTAGGGGAAGCTGAAGTGCTGGCGGCACAACAGGAAACGGGTACCTTCTATCAGCGCCATGAGCGCATCATCATGCCGCTGATTGCCATGGGTATTTCGCTGATTCTTGTGGCATTTGTGCCGCTGTTGTTCTACGCCTGAGGACATTTAATGCGCAAGCGCGGCTTGGGGCTACAAAAAAAGCGCCGTGCTTTCGCAGGGCGCTTTTTCATGTGAAGCAAAATCAGAGCTTGGGTCCGGCCTCTACGATTGCATCGGAAACATCAAATTTCTTGAAGTTTTCTACAAACTGGCTGATCAACTCCTGAGCCTTGCCATCGTAGTAGTCCGTGCTGGTCCAGGTGTTACGCGGATTCAGCAGGCCTGAATCTACACCCGGTACATGCTTGGGTACATCTACGTTCAGTGTAGGCAGATGTTCAGTTTCCACATCGTCCAGATCGCCGTTCTGGATCGCGCTGATGATGGCGCGGGTCGTCGGAATGCTGAAACGGGTACCTTCACCGTGGGGGCCGCCAGTCCAACCGGTGTTGACCAGGAAGACTTTGCTGCCGTACTCATCGATACGCTTCATGAGCAGTTCAGCGTATACGCCTGCAGGACGTGGGAAGAAGGGCGCGCCAAAGCATGTAGAGAAGGTAGACTTCAGTTTGGACGATGAGCCCATCTCTGTGGAGCCAACCAGCGCCGTGTAGCCGCTCAGGAAGTGATAGGCAGCACCTTCACGGCTTAAAATGGAAACAGGCGGCAGTACGCCGGTCATGTCACAGGTCAGGAACACGATGTGTGATGGCTCGCCTGCGCGGTTTTCAAGAACGCGTTTTTCCACGTGCTCAAGCGGGTAAGCGCAACGGGAATTTTCGGTCAGGGAAACATCATTGTAGTCCGGCTCGCGGGTTTCCGGATCAATGGTAACGTTCTCAACAATCGCGCCGAAACGGATAGCGTCCCAGATGATCGGCTCGTTTTTCTTGCTCAGGTCGATGCATTTGGCGTAGCAGCCGCCTTCAATGTTGAAAACGGTGCCAGGGCCCCAACCGTGCTCGTCGTCACCAATCAGGAAACGGTGAGGGTCGGCAGAGAGAGTGGTCTTGCCGGTGCCGGAAAGGCCGAAGAACAGGCAGGTTTCGCCATCTTCACCCACGTTGGCAGAACAATGCATTGGTAGCACGTCTTTTTCCGGCAGCAGGAAGTTCTGTACGGAGAACATGGCTTTTTTCATTTCACCGGCGTACAGCATTCCGGCCAACAGTACCTTTCGACGGGCAAAGTTAATAATCACGCAGCCATCGCTGTTGGTGCCGTCGCGTGAAGGAACGCACTCGAAGTTAGCAGCATTGAGAACCTGCCACTCTTGCTTATCGGCCTGGTTGTAATTTTCCGGGCGGATGAAAAGGTTGCGGCCAAACAAGTTCTGCCAGGCAGTCTCAGTGGTCATTTTGACAGGCAGATAGTGCTCGGGGTCGGAGCCAACGTGAACCAGGGAAACAAAACTGTCTTTTTCAGCAATGTAAGCTTCAACGCGATCCCACAGGGCGTCGAACTTGTCGGCGTCAAACGGGCGGTTGATCGGCCCCCAGTGGATATCGTCGGAGGTGCTCGGCTCTTCAACGATATAGCGATCCATAGGGGATCGTCCGGTACGTTCACCGGTTTTTACAACCAGTGAACCGTTGGCAGCCAGCTGGCCTTCGTTACGCGCCAGTGCTTGTTCGACCAGCTGTGCTGTACTCAGATCATTATAAGTGTTGCTCACTTCGACCTCGCCCTCGGGATGTCTTAGTGACTGCTCAGGCCGCCCCCGGGAATTGGCGGAAAACTGAACAATCGGGTCAGTTCAGGCGCGCTATTATGCCAGAGGCGCCGGTAAAAAACGAATGCTCCAGAAGCCGCGCATTTGCTGGCCTCGACGCAAATCTGTAACCATGTTTAGTGTAGCGTATGACCAGAGAAAAGATGGTCAATATCATTCCTATCGAAGCGATAGTGTGCGTGGCAGAACTGGCAATCCATCTCTATGGCTCCCTGTTCTTCCAGTATGCTGTAACACTCTTCTTTGCCGATGGCTTCAAGCGCGCTGAGCGTTCTTTCTGTGGAACAACTGCAGTGAAACGCCACGTTTTCAGCGTCAAAAAGCCGCACTGTTTCTTCATTGAACAGGCGATGCAGAAGGGTTTCGCTGTCCAGTTCCAGTAGTTCGTCGGCTTCGACTGTGCGTGCCAGGTGGTTCACACGGTCCCAGAGATCGTTGTCCTCGTCCGTAGCTCCGGGCAGGCGCTGGAGCATCAGGCCGGCGGCGCCATTTTCATTGGAGAAAAGGAACAGGGTGGTGGGGATCTGCTCGGAACGCTCGAAGTATTCCTCAAGACAGGCTGCGAGGCTGTCCCGTTCCCGGGGAACCACGCCCTGGTAGCGATTGCCTTGATTTGGAGTGATGGTGATGGCCATGCGGCCGTCGCCCAGCAGATTATGAAAGCTTTCCTCGCTTATCGCATGCTCATCGAATCGCGCCAGGCCACGGATTTTGCGGTCGTGACTGCATTCTGCCATCAGCGTCCGTAACGGGCCCTCTCCCTGGGCCTGAATCGATAGGGTGCCCTCAAATTTCAGGCTGCTACTCATCACAATGCTGGCGACAAGGGCTTCTCCAAGCAGCCCGCGAATGGACTCCGGGTAGGGTGCCTGGCTGGTGACTTCACGAAAGCTCTCGTTGAGCTGCACCCAGGCTCCGCGCACCTGGCTGTGTTCAAATATAAAACGCTGGAACTGATCGCGGGATGCCATGCTGGTTCTCCTGAAAACTGGGTGCTTGTATCGATGGTGGCGGCTGAGCGGTCTTGGTCAGATACCGTTGTGGTCGCGGAATCGTTGAATGTCCCGACGATCTTTTTTGGAAGGTCGTCTGGCTGGTGGTAACTGGGCGGCCTGCATGGTCTTGCGCTGCCACGAGAGGTCTTCCCGCTTTTTTACGCTGTCTTCGGTTTCGTGGTAAAGCTTCTGAGCCTCAGGCGCACCGCGTCTGCGTTCACTTACATCGTCTACAATCACGACCTTTTCCATAAACCCAAGGCGCAAGGTCAGCGTTGCGCCTGGCTCTACCAGTCGGCCAGGTTTGCAGCGCTGGCTGTTGTAGTGGACTTTGCCGCCCTCAACCGCTTCTTTCGCAAGTGAACGGGTTTTGTAGAAGCGGGCAGCCCATAGCCATTTGTCGAGCCTTACCCTTTGATCGTTTGACGTAGATGCCGCCATGTCTCCTCACCTGATGGGCACATGTCTGAATTATAGCGCTCTCAGCCGATAGATGGCAGGGGCCGTTGCTGGTGAATAGCTGTCAGGATTTCATCGAAGTGGTGGACGCAGGGTATCTCGGGATGTGTTTCCCGGGCAGCTTGCTTGCTGTCCGGAGTGAGAATGCCAAGGCATTGTGCAATTCCGGCAGAGCGGGCACTTTCCAACACCGGGAAGCTGTCATCCACCATTAGAGTGGTTGCGCTGCTGTAGGGCGCCAGTCGCTGTAGATCCTTCCAGAAAGCGATGTCTTCCTTGGGCCTGCCCAGTTGATGGCTGGAAACAATGCCATCTACGAATTTCTCCAGGCCGGTACGCTGAAGCTTCAGCTCCAGTGGGTCCGGGTGGCAGTTGGTTACGATCACAGACCGTAGACCGGTTTTTTTCAGGGCCTGGAGAAAATTTGCTACGTGGGGTCTGTAACCTATGCGGTCGCCGACCTCGGATTTGAGGTAGGTGATGTCCATATCGAGCCGCTCACTCCAGTAGTCGGTGCAATACCAGTTGAGCGTGCCCCTTTCGGCCATGATCATGCTGATCAGCTGGTCTTTTGCTTCGCCCGGGTGCAAGTCGTATTGCTCGGCATAGCGCTTGGGCAGATGCTCAAGCCAGAAGTGATTGTCGAAATGCAGGTCAAGCAGTGTTCCGTCCATGTCCAGGAACACGGTCTCGAGGGAGGTCCAGTTGATCATAAACAAAAACAGCCTGAAGAATTTTCGTCAGGCTGCCGCAGATTCCGGCCTGAGGCAAGCCGGAATGGTACTGATGTCATGCAAAGGCGGTGTTGCAGGGGTAAATCAGTTACCAGTCTGTTCTACTGGTTCTGCTTTCCGACCCGAACTAGTGCAGCCCAGGCAACGTACGAACGTGGCTTTCGCCGGGCCGACGACCAGTACGTCACCTGCTTCTTCAGCATTGCCGCCGAGCAGCGAGAAAGGCAGCGATACAAGGTACACGGCACTTCCTACGATGGTTGTTGCCAGCAGCACCGGGCGAACAAACACAGCATCGCCAGCCATGGCCAATGCCGACGGGCTTTCGTCGATAGAGCGCGCGTGGCCTACGGATGAAAAAGCCAGCAGGCAGACGGCCACAGTGGCCACCAGGGTGCGTGAAATATTGCGGATCATTAGTCTGTCTCCTGAACTTTTGGGCCCCGTTAATGCTGGATTGTTTTTACCCAACACCGGATTCGAATCGGATAGATCGAACCTTATTGTAACTCCCGGGGATTAATCCTCTGTTAACTATGAATCATATTTGCGTATTTTCAAACGAATTTTCGTTGCGAATTGTGCAACTCCATGCCGTTAGAGCAGAAGGTCGCAAGGATCTACCGCTGACACCTGGTGCAGTAAACCGTAGACCGCCCGCTCATGCGCACTTCCTTTAGCGGTTTCTCGCATTCGGTACACGGCTCCCCGGTTCGACCATATACCAGAAGTGACTGGGCGAAGTAGCCAGGTTTTCCGTCGCTGTTGACGAAGTCCCGCAGAGTTGTGCCGCCCATCAGAATGGCGGCGCTCAGGGTTTCTTTGATGGCCTCCGCAAGCCGGTGGTAACGGTCGAGACTGATTCGGCCAGCCTTGCGCCCAGGGTGAATCCCGGCTTTGAACAGAGCTTCATTGGCATAGATGTTTCCCACACCTACAACCACGTGGCTGTCCATGATGAAGGATTTGACCGGCGTATTTTTACTTCGTGATAACTGGAACAGCATTCGGCCGCTGAAGTCTGGCGACAGTGGTTCGGGCCCCAGGCTGGCGATCAGCGGATGCGACGCTGCAGAATCGGCCCATAGCCAGCAGCCAAACCGGCGCGGATCGTTAAAGCGCAGAATAACGCCGGAACCCAGTGTGAGGTCGATATGGTCGTGCTTCAGTGCAGGTGTGTCGTCGGTGATGACACGAAGGCTTCCGGACATGCCCAGATGGATGATGGCTGTCCCATGGTCCAAATTAAGAAAAAGGTATTTGGCGCGGCGATCCACAGTCCGGATTGTCTGGCCTTCCATCTGTGCCGCAAGATCTTCCGGTACCAGCCATCTCAGCCTGCCATTTCGCACATTTACGTGAGTGACGGCCTGGCCTTCGCAGTAGGGCGCGATACCGCGTCGTGTGGTTTCAACTTCAGGTAGTTCGGGCACGCAGCCGTTCTCCGGATCGGGTGTTTGGGGGCGTGTTGCTCAAGTGTGAACGGTAACAAAATTGCCATCAAAGTCTGTTGTTCTGGCTAACACCTGTACGCTAAAGTACGGCCATTGGCGCTTTTCTGCGGCCTTGGATTTTGATTTGAGGATTAACTATGTGGTTTAACGGTCTTCTTGACCTGTCGGTGACGCAACTGATTCTGGTTTTTCTGGGCATGACCCATGTCACGATTATCAGTGTGACACTCTACCTGCACCGTCATTCGGCTCATAACTCACTGGATTTGCACCCTGTACTCAAGCACTTCTTTCGCTTCTGGTTATGGCTGACCACAGCTCAGAATACCAAAGAATGGACCGCGATCCACCGCAAGCATCACGCCAAGTGCGAGACGGAAGAAGATCCGCATAGCCCGGTGGTACTGGGTATAAAGAAAGTGCTTTTCGAGGGTGCCGAGCTCTATGCTTCAGCAGCAACGCCGGAGAACCTTGAGCGATACGGTCAGCGCACTCCGGAAGATTGGATTGAGCGCAACCTGTACAGCCGCTACAGGATGGCGGGCATTTCACTGATGGCACTGATCGATCTGGCACTCTTTGGTGTTCATGGTATCTGGATATGGGCTTTGCAGATGGCCTGGATCCCCATCTGGGCCGCCGGTGTTGTGAATGGAATTGGTCACTGGATGGGCTATCGTAATTTTGAGTGTGCTGATAACGCCCGCAATATTTCTCCTCTGGGGCTGCTTATTGGTGGTGAAGAGCTGCACAACAACCATCATACCTATCCGAATTCATCCAAGCTTTCGCGTCGCTGGTACGAAGTGGATATTGGCTGGGGTTATATTCGCCTGTTTCAACTATTCGGCCTTGCCAAGCCAAAAGGCTATCGCCCGATTGCCCACTATGTGCCCGGCAAGCAGGAGGTGGACGTGGAAACAGTGCAGGCCATTGCCAACAACCGCTTTGATATTATGCGTCAATACCGTAAGCGGGTGACGGAGCCTGTTTTGCGCCAGCAGAAGAGTCTTATGGATGATGAGATCCGCCCCCGGTATCGCAAGCTCAAGCAGCTTTTGTCGCGGGAAGTAACGTTGATAAAGCCCCGGGAAAAAGAAACGCTGGAGTCGCTTCTGGAGAGCAATGCTGTTTTGCGCCAGATCTACGAGAAGAGCCATGAGTTACAGGCCCTCTGGCGCCAGCGTGGGCTCAAGCCCCAGGATAAATTGCAGGCATTGATGGAATGGTGCAAAGAGGCAGAAACCAGCGGTATCCGGTATCTGGAAGATTTTGCAGCCCATTTGCGGGCCTACTCGCTGCGCCCTGCAGCCTGAGCCACCCGGTATAGGCAGTAGGTGACTTGCCCGGCGGTCTTTTGTCGGTGTAGTTGCCAGCTGGCGGGAGCCGTCGGGGCCGGGAGGTCGCTTTCGTGCTCCACGTAAACCCAACCACCGGGTTTAACCCAGCCCTGAGCGTCCAGCATTGGGAGCAGGGTTGCCAGCCAGCCTTGCCGGAAGGGTGGGTCCATGAAAATGATATCGAACGCTGGCCTTGTGCGCTGGCTCAGATAAGTGTCCACGTTGGCGCATATTACAGTGCCGGACTCAGATCCGAGTAGCCTGAGATTGCTCCGCAGGGCGGTTGACAGAGCAGCGTTATTGTCAACAAGTGTGGCATGGGCGGCGCCTCTGGAGAGTGCTTCCAGGCCAAGCGCGCCGGAACCGGAAAACAGATCCAGGCAGTCGCTTCCCGCCAGATGAAATGAAAGCCAGTTGAACAGGGTTTCTCGTGTGCGTGCCGGAGTAGGGCGCACCCCGCCCGCATCCGGGAAGCGGAGTTTTCGGCTACGCCAGTCACCACCAATGATGCGCAGCTCACCTGCTGCATTCTGCTTCTGGCTTTGTCTCGCGGTAGCTTCCTTTTTGTGCTTGTTTGGAGGGAGCGGGCCTCCGGGTTTTCTGCGCGTCATGGTGTTAGCTCCGGAAGCTGATCATAGTCATTGCATAGCCACTGCATAGCCACTGTATGTCGCGTATCTTAGCGGAAACCGGACCTTTGGTGATAATTCACGCGATCCTCACTTCCCGCAGACACTCTGCTAGAATGTGCGCTCTATTCGTCCCGCCCATTCAGAATGATGGTATGACTTTATGATGGCAGAGTGGATTTCAATCGGCCTTCTGGCCCTTCTAGTACTCCTGTTTGTTCTGGATATCGCCAGCAATCGCGGCCGTGTCCCGCGACCGAAACCTGTTCCTCAGCGCAAGCCTGAGGCCGTAAAAGGTCCAGAGCCTGCAGCTCCGCCCGAGAAGGCAACGACAGAGGTAGTCCCGGAGCCTGTATCTGAGGAAGTCAGTGAAACACCGGTAACCGCGGAACCTGAGGTGGCGCCAGAGCCTGCGCCCGAGCCGGTAAAAACTCCGGAACCTGAGCCCGAGCCACAGGTCAGTGTTTTCGAGCGTATCAAGCAGGGTCTGGGAAAAACCCGTGCAAGCCTGACCGGCGGTATGGCGGATCTGTTCTCCGTCGGCAAGAAAATAGATGAAGAGTTGCTGGAAGAGATCGAAACCACACTGCTGATGGCGGATGTGGGCGTGACCGCCACGTCAGAAATTATTGAGTCCCTTACTGACAAGCTCCAGCGTAATCAGCTCAAGGATGGTGAAGCTCTGCGTAAAGCCCTGCGTGACGAACTGCATGGCCTTCTCAAGGGTGTCACCAAGCCACTGGTGATTGACTCGGGCACAACGCCTTACGTGATCCTGATGGTTGGCGTAAACGGCGTCGGCAAAACCACGACCATTGGCAAACTCACCAAAAAGCTTCAGAGCGAAGGCAAGTCAGTCATGCTGGCGGCCGGTGATACCTTCCGTGCTGCTGCGGTCGAGCAGCTTCAGGTCTGGGGTGAGCGCAATGATGTTCCGGTTGTAGCTCAGCACACCGGAGCCGACAGCGCTTCGGTGATCTTCGATGCCATTCAGTCCGGCAAATCCCGCGGCGTGGACGTAGTGATTGCCGACACCGCAGGCCGATTGCAAAACAAGGACAACCTGATGGGCGAGCTGGAAAAGGTCGTCCGGGTGATGAAAAAGCTGGATGACTCTGCGCCCCATGAAGTGATGTTGGTGCTGGATGCCGGCACGGGGCAGAACGCTCTTAGCCAGGCCCAGGTCTTCCAGAAAGCCGTTGGCGTAAGTGGTATTACCTTAACGAAGCTGGACGGCACAGCCAAAGGCGGTATCGTATTTGCCATTGCCCGTCAGTTGCAGCTTCCCATCCGCTTCATCGGCGTTGGCGAGCAGGTTGATGACTTGCGCAGCTTTGATGCCGAGACGTTTGTGGATGCCTTGTTTGCTGAATAAACGACTGAACAGTTTATCGCATGATCCGGTTTTTTGGAGCAGTAGCCCACCATGATCGAATTCCGTCAGGTTACCAAACGGTATGACAGTGACCATACGGCGCTGCGCCAGGTAAATTTCCATATGGGCCGTGGTGAACTGGCGTTTTTGACCGGGCACTCAGGTGCGGGAAAAAGCACGCTGCTGAAACTGCTCATGGTGATGGAGCGGCCAAGTGCCGGTGAAGTTGTGGTTGGCGGGCAGGTGCTGAACCGCCTGCCGCGGCGGCAAATTCCCTATATTCGCAGGCACATCGGAGTGGTATTCCAGAACCACCAACTGCTTTTTGACCGGACCGTGTTTGATAACGTGGCCATGCCGCTGGAAGTGATGGGAGCTTCCCCTCGCGATGCGGGGCGTCGGGTTCGTGCGGCGCTGGATAAAGTCGGCTTGCTCAGCAAGGAAAAAATGAACCCTTTGCAGCTCTCCGGCGGTGAGCAGCAGCGCGTGGGCATTGCCCGCGCTGTGGTGAACAAGCCACCCTTACTGCTGGCAGATGAGCCTACAGGTAACCTGGATCCAAAGCTGTCTGCCGATATCATGAATCTGTTTGCCCAATTCAGTCAGGTCGGAGTAACCGTACTGATCGCCAGTCACGACCTTGCCCTGATTAACGAGATGGGTCGGCGCACACTGACACTGGACCATGGCAACCTGATTGCCGGTGGCACGCCGTTGCAGGGAGGTGCGAGTGGCAACTGATTCATCATCAAGGCCTCGCAAACCGGACCCGGCAAGGGGAGCGAGAGTAGCTCGTTCGCCTTGGCGCGAGCAGGCAGATTCCTATTTCACCCATCACCGAAAAGTAGCCCGAGACAGTGCCGGCCGCCTGTGGCGAACACCCGTGGCAAGCCTGATGACCTGGACAGTTATGGGCGTTGCGCTGGCACTACCGGTTGCGCTATTGCTGCTTTTAACCAGTCTCCAGGGCGTGAGTGCAGGGTGGGAGAGTAGCGCTCGTGTAACTGCCTACATGAAGCAGGATGCCAGTCTTGAGCAAACCCGAAAGCTAGCGGGTGAAATCGGTTCGGATGGACGTGTGACGGAGCTGGAGCTGGTCGATAAAGACCAGGCGCTGGCGGAGTTCCGGGCCTCGTCGGGGCTCGATGAGGCACTGGATTATCTGGACGAGAATCCCTTGCCTCACACATTGCTTATCACACCCGAGGAGAATGCCCGGTCCGCAGATGGTGTCGCGGCGTTGGTGACCTTTATTGAGGGTATGGATGGCGTTGAGCGAGTTCAGGTGGATCTGGGTTGGTTGCAGCGCCTGAATGCCATGACAGATCTGCTTGCAAGGGCTATATGGGCACTTGCAATACTGCTCGCAGCAGCTGTAGTGCTGGTGATCGGCAACACTGTACGGCTGTCTATTGAAAGCCGCCGTGATGAGATTCTGGTGGCGAAGCTGGTTGGCGGTACGGATGGGTTCGTGCGCCGGCCATTCCTGTACACAGGGGCCTGGTTTGGCCTGGGCGGCGGCGTTGTTGCCTGGATACTGCTTCAGGCTTCGCTGTGGTGGCTGAGCGGCCCGGTTGAACGTCTGGCAGGGTTGTATCGCAGTGACTTCTCGCTTAACGGGCTGGGTGTTGATGGGATACTTGCATTGATTATTGTAGCGATGCTGCTAGGCTGGCTGGGCGCTTGGGTTGCGGTAAAGCGTCACCTGGATGACATCGAGCCAGGCGAGATTGCCGGAGGGTGATGATCCGGATTGCGGTAAAAGCGTATTGAAGCTACGGCTTGTTTCAGGGTAGGTTGTTAACTGAAAAAGTTATGGTGAATTTCTCATTTTGTTGATTTAAAACGTTTTATTGAGAATTTCGGGAACTTTTAAGGCTCTTGACGGTCTAATTTTTATTCGCATATATTATGCGGTCGTCAGGTTCGGAGGTTAAAGCATGGGTACGAGCTTACAGCTCATTGATAAACTGGTTCCGGGCGCCAATCTTGAGGCTTACATACAGGCTGCGAGCCGTATCCCGGTTCTCACTGTGGATGAAGAAAAGGAGCTTGCCGAGCGCCTTCACTATGACGAAGACGTAGATGCGGCTCGTCAATTGGTGCTCTCTCACCTGCGATTTGTTGTTCATATTGCGCGCAGTTATTCAGGTTATGGCCTGGCGCAAGCAGATCTTATCCAGGAAGGAAATGTGGGCCTGATGAAGGCCGTCAAGCGCTTTAATCCGGAATACGGAGTTCGGTTGGTTTCCTTTGCTGTGCATTGGATTAAGGCAGAAATTCACGAGTTCATTCTGCGCAACTGGCGCATAGTGAAAGTGGCCACCACCAAATCCCAGCGCAAACTGTTTTTTAATCTGCGCAGCCAGAAGAAAAAGCTGGCTTGGTTGAGCCACGACGAACTGAATGCAGTAGCTGAGGATCTGGGAGTTGAACCCAGGGTGGTTCGGGAAATGGAAGGTCGCCTGTCTTCTCACGACACGGCCTTTGACGGTCCCATGGATGATGACGACGACACGGCCTACAAAGCGCCGGCGTATTATCTTGAAGACCACCGTAGCGATCCGGCTGTTCAGCTCGAGAACTCGGACTGGACTGAGGATTCCAATGGTCGCCTGATGCAGGCATTGGGAGCGCTGGATGAGCGTAGCCAGGATATTCTGCGTGAGCGTTGGTTATCCGAGAACAAGGCAACGCTTCATCAGTTGGCTGACAAGTACGGCATTTCTGCTGAGCGTATTCGACAGCTTGAGAAGAATGCCATGAAGAAGATCCGGTTGCAGATGGTTGAAGCTGCCTGATCTGGTAGGTCATCTGAAAGCACTTTGAGAACGCCACCACCGTTTCGGTTGGTGGCGTTTTTGTTTGCGCCTTTTGTATCTTATAGTCTGGTGTACGAAGCAATTGGACAGGCCCTTCCACAACACGCTGTGAATACATCCCTGTACGCTCGGCTCCGCCATCCATGGCTCCGCACGGTTTTGCAAAGGCCTGCCCAATTGCTTCTTCCCGATACTTGAAATCGAGACCGCTAAAATGACAAAAGAAGTTCCTCAGATCGCATTTCTCGGCATTGGCCTGATGGGTGCTCCCATGACCCGCAATCTGCTGGATGCTGGTTTCCCCATGACTCTTTGGAACCGCACAGCCAGCAAGTGCGAGCCGTTTGCTAGTGAAGCAACGATTGCTGACACTCCTGCAGATGCCGTGCGAACAGCAGATGTTGTGATCACCATGCTGGAAAACAGCGACGTGGTGGAACAGGTGTTGGTTGCAAGCGGCGCATTGGAAGCCATCAAACCGGGGGCTCTGCTAATTGATATGAGCTCCGTTCAGCCCTCGGTGGCTCGTCGTCACGCTGCGCTTGCGGCTGAAAAAGGCGCAGGTTATGTGGATGCTCCGGTTTCCGGTGGCACTCTGGGAGCGCAGGAAGCGCGCTTGAGTATTATGGCTGGCGGCTCTGAGGAAAATGTCTCCCGGGCTAGGCCAGTGTTTGAGGTGCTCGGCAAGTGCACGCGGATTGGCCCTGTGGGGGCCGGGCAGCTTGCCAAGCTGGCAAACCAGGCGATTGTGGGCATTACCATCGGGGCAGTGTCTGAAGCCCTTCTATTGGCCGCCAAGGGCGGTGCGGATCCGGCGGCAGTGCGCGAGGCGCTGATGGGAGGCTTTGCCGGCAGCCGGATTCTGGAGTTGCATGGTCAGCGCATGATTGACCGCGATTTTGCACCTGGTGCGCCTGCCCGTATCCAGCTGAAGGATCTGCGTATGATTCTGGATGAGGCTCGGGCAGAGGGGTTAACGCTGCCACTGTCGCAACAAGTGCATAATGAATATTTGTCTCTGGTAGCCAATGGCCATAGTGATGCTGATCACAGCGGCTTGTTGCTGGAACTGGAACACATTAACGGAACCCGCCTTGGTGCTACCGGCCCGGGCCCCAAGGAGTAATTGCCCATGCCGCGTTTCGCTGCCAATCTGTCTATGCTGTTTACCGAAGTACCCTTTCCTGAGCGCTTCGCCAAAGCGGCTGAGGCCGGGTTTACCGGTGTCGAGTATCTTTTTCCCTACGCCTGGCCCAAAGAAATGCTCTCCAGTGCGTTGAAAGACAATGGTCTTACGCAGGTTCTGTTCAATCTGCCCCCGGGTGACTGGGATGCCGGCGAGCGTGGCATTGCCTGCCTTCCGGATCGGGTTGAAGAGTTTCGCGCCGGGGTGGCTCAGGCGATCGAATATGCGCGGGAACTGGATTGCAAACGGTTGAACTGCCTGGCCGGCCTGAAACCGGTGGAGCTGGATGAGGAGACGGCCTGGAAAACGTTGGCAGCCAATGTTGCATGGGCGGCTGACAAGCTTGCGGATGAGGGCATTACACTGTGCCTGGAAGCCATCAATTCACGGGTCGACATGCCCAGATTTTTTCTCGATACCTCCGGTAAGGTTATTGCGCTGATCGAGGAAATTGATGCGGATAACTTGCGCTTGCAGTACGACATATACCATATGCAGATCATGCACGGGGACCTCATGCGCTCCATGGAGTGCCTGCTGCCATGGATTGGTCACATACAGTTTGCGGATAACCCCGGCAGGAACGAACCAGGAACCGGAGAGATTAACTTTCCGAATGTTTTCGCCGCCATCGATAAGATGGATTATGACGGCTGGGTAAGTGCCGAATACCGGCCCTCAGGCGCCACAACAGAAAGCCTGCACTGGATAACGGCCTAGACCCGACCGTCGCCATTGGCGACACCCTCTTACAAGATCGTAACTGGCCGGTGTCCCGAGTTATTCGTACTCTGTTGTTAATGTAATTCGCTATCAGGAGGGGATCCGGTGAAAGCGCTGGTAATCGAAGACGATCAGGACGTAGCAAATTATCTCGTTAAAGGTCTGAAGGAATCAGACTTTGTGGTCGATCACGCTGCTGACGGCAAAGACGGAATGATGATGGCCGCCAGTGGCGAGTACGACATCATGATTGTCGACCGTATGCTTCCGGGCATGGATGGGCTTTCCATCATCAAAACCGTTCGTGCCACGGGAAACCAGGTGCCGGTTCTGATCCTCAGCGCGCTGGGCGATGTAGACGATCGCGTTGAAGGCCTTAGAGGCGGTGGTGATGATTATCTTACCAAGCCTTTCTCTTTCACCGAGCTCCTGGCCCGGATCGAGTCGCTGGTACGCAGAAATCGCCAGTCTGCGGAAACTGAAACCGTGCTGAAGGTAGCCGATCTGGAAATGGATCTGCTGGCCCGCACAGTGAAGCGCTCCGGTCAGAATATCGATGTTCAACCCCGGGAGTTCCGGTTGCTTGAATATCTGATGCGTAACGCAGGACAGGTGGTCACCCGGACCATGCTGCTGGAGAAAGTCTGGGATTATCATTTTGATCCCCAGACCAACGTGATCGACGTGCACATCAGCCGTCTGCGAGCCAAGATCGATAAGGAATTCGAAACACCCCTACTGCAGACCATCCGGGGTGCAGGGTACATGTTGCGTGAAACTGCTTAGCCAGCTCAGGACATCGTCCTTCCAGCTTGCCCTGCTGTACATGGTGGTATTTGCCACCTCGGTATTTTTGTTACTGGCCTTTATTTACTGGCGTACAGCGGGCTTTATGACCGCCCAGACCGACGAAACTATTGAAGCTGAAATCGCCGGGTTGGCGGAGCAATATCGGGGGCGTGGCGTAAATGGCCTGATCACGATTATTCGTGAGCGGGTCGCACGTGATCCCAATGCCAAAACCATTTACCTGCTTACCACTGAAGAATTTGTAAAACTGGCAGGCAACATAGAGACCTGGCCGGATGGATCCCGCTCGGAAAGTGGCTGGATCAATTTTACGCTTAACTCGGATGTTGGTTGGACCGGCTCCGAGCGGCTTGCCCGGGCCCGCATCTTCGAGGTTCAGGGTGGGTTGAGGTTGTTGGTTGGCCGGGATGTTGATGAGCTAACCAGCCTCAAGCGGGTTATTGAAACGGCCATCAATTGGGGTATGGGAATAACCCTTGCACTGGCGTTGCTTGGCGGCTTTTTAATGAGCCGAAGCACAACGCGGCGTATTGAAGTGATCAATAATACCTCCCGGCGAATCATGAACGGACACCTCTCCCTCCGTATACCGACTCGCGGTACAGAGGATGATTTCGATCAGCTCGCGGAAAACCTTAACCAGATGCTGGATCGGATTGTTTACCTGATGGAAGGTATCCGGCACGTGTCTGACAGCATCGCCCATGATCTTCGCACCCCTTTGACGCGCCTGCGTAACCAACTTGAAAACACCCTGATGTCCGTTGATAACGACGAGGCGAGAGAGCAGGCAGGCCGCGCCGTTGCAGAAGCGGACCAGTTGCTGGCGACGTTCAACGCACTTTTGCGAATCGCCCGCCTGGAAACCAAGGGCAATTCCGGTGATATGAAGCAGGTTGCTCTGGATGAGCTGGTATCCGATGCCTGTGAACTCTATGAAGCGCTGTCTGAGGATAAGGAGCAGGTATTTGATCAGTCTCTTGAGGCCGGGGTCATCATCGAAGGGGACAGGGACCTGTTGTTCCAGATGATCAGCAACCTGATTGATAACGCCATTAAATACACGCCCGAGCATGGCACGATCGGTGTGGCGGTGCGAAAAGAGGGAGAAGATGCAGTTTTCGAAGTTCGGGACAGTGGTATTGGTATTCCCGATGATGAGAAGGACCAGGTTTTCCAGCGCTTCTACCGCGTTGGCAAGAGCCGCTCACTTCCGGGTAACGGCTTGGGCCTCAGCCTGGTAAGTGCTGTTGCCGAGATTCATCAGGGCAGGATTATACTTAGCGATACCTACCCGGATGAAACGCCACCTGGCCTGACGGTAGCTGTGCACATGCCTGCATATATCCGTTTACGCAAACGCATCAAGGCTACCCAAGCCGAGCAGGCGCCGGACTCTGCCGGCGGAGACACTTCCCCTTCTGCAGAAACCGGCAACGCCTGAAGTTCAGTGGCTCGGGCGGAACCGGTTTACCTGCGAAAGCACCGGCCCGACCAAGGCATCTTTGCGGGTTTCAATCTGCTGGGTAAGCCGTTCGAATTGTGAGCGGCGAAGGTTCAAGCGAACCTGAATGCTGTCCCACTCACCCTCAAGATGCTTTTGTTCCAGCATCAGCAAAGCCGCAATATTGTGGCGATTAACCTTTCCGGTAATGCCCATCTGGTCGAGGCGAAAGCCCAAGGCATCGACGCCCTCAAGGGCCATATCCAGGAACTTCTGTGTATTCATTCTGCTATCTCCAACGCTAAAGCGGATAAAAAGATTTGATACGTGGAAGCTATCGCCGTTCCCTAGAGTGTACAACCTAATTCGGTGTGCCGGCTGTTGTGTTCTCACCCTGACTAAAAGGTAATCCATCAGCAAGGGCGTGGTAATACCGGGTGTGGAGAATAGGCACTGTAGATAGAAGCAAGCATCAATAGCCGCTTGCTTCTTCCTCCAGCACAGCGCTAGCCTTACCCCGTTTTGACGGGGTTTTTTTATGCCTTGTATTCAATGGCATTGATATACCAAGTAATCGTCCCGGCCTCAGTTCTTACCTCCGCCTCGTCGCCCACTTCCTTCTTCAGCAGTGCCCGGGCCATTGGCGAATCGATAGAAATATAATCGGTGCGATTGAAGATTTCGTCGTAGCCAACAATTCTGAATTTCAAAATCTTGCCATCGTCGTTTTCCACTTCCACCCAGGCACCGAAAAAGACCTTCCCTTCCTGCTCCGGGCGTTGATCAACCACCTTGAGATTCTCGAGGCAGCGCCTCAGGTAGCGCACACGCCGGTCGATTTCCCGAAGCCGCTTCTTGTTGTATTGATAGTCAGCGTTTTCACTGCGATCACCAAGGCTAGCCGCCCAGTTCACTTTTTTCGTGACTTCCGGGCGCTCGAACCGCCAGAGCTCATCAAGCTCTTTCCGCAAGTCTTCATAGCCCTGGCGGGTAATAAGTGGTGTTTTCAAGGCTGCTCCGGCTAATGCGTTGAGAGTGAGTTTGGAAACTTGTCACAAATCGGTCAATCAATCGAGAAATACGACTAACTTGGCGATAGACTGATCAAAAATTGACACCTTTCAACGAAGGCGTGTCTCAGCTCAGGAAGGGCGCCATGAATGTCTTGCATCCTATTGCCAGATCGTCTGAATTGACACGCTCTGCGCTTATCTCCATAGCTTTCCTGCTCATGGTGGCAGGATCTGTCAGTGCGCAAAGCAACGCCGGAGACGGCCTGGTGTTCGAGTTGGAGCAACGTTCAACACTGGAAACCATTCCTTTCAGATCCATCGCTGAAGACGACCTGTCTGATACGGTGATTGAGGGCGGCCTGGCGGCTCCTGCGGAAGGGGTTCCTGTGCAGCCGGCAGGTGACGATGATTTTTATCTGGACCCTCTGGCGTTGCAGCCTGGCGATAGCCGGACAGATCTCGGCCGTTCAGAGATACCGGTAGAGTTTCGCTTCAGCACGCCCAAGTCCATCCCCGGACAGACACACAGCAACAATTACGTGATTCGTCCACCGGAGAATCGCACGTACGATGCACTCAATGTGAATATGACCGACCGCTGACAGGTACACGCTATTAACAGATGCCCTGCATGGGGATTTTGATCCCGACGGATATCTGCCGGGATCGGAACGCAAGCTGGCTTGTTATTTGAGCGCTTCGAGTTTATCGATGTATTTCTGCATGGCATCATCTTTGGACATGCCCTTGCACTTTTCCCAGGCGTCGTATTTGGCGCGGCCAACAAAATCCATCATGCCCGGGCGCTTGCCCGATACATCTCCGGCGGTTGCCTGCTTGTATAAGGCATAAAACTCCAGCTTCATTTCGTTGGAAGGCTTGAAGTCGCCTTCCGCATTCTGGATGTAGTTTACCGCTTCGTCGAATCTGGCTTTCAGGTCGCTCATATTTGTTTGCTCCTTGGTAATGGGATCTTGCAGAGATGTTCCGAAAGTATTCATAGGAGTATAGCTATGGCACTGCGAGCAGTCATTGACCGAATCTCCGGTTGCTATTGCCAGTAAGGCACAGTGGCATCCGGTTTCGAAAAAGTTTGCACATGATTAAAGTTTGGTGATTTTTTCATGCGGAATCTCCCTCCGTGTAGCTTACGGAAAACTCCACTTCTGATCACAGCTCTTTATCGGGAGGATTACAGGACAGCTTCGGTCGCAAAGCGAACATTCAGATGGTGCGATAACGCTTGCAGCATGCGCGCCCTTGGAATGGAGCCAAAGGCGTAATGTAATGGGCGTCCCCGTGCCCGCAGTGGTTATGCCTATCTGGATGTCAGCAATCTGCCTCAAGCCACTTGCATAACTTCTCGACCTCGGCGATGACGGCCTCTAGCTTAACCTCATCTACATACACATTCGGAGACAACCACCAGGACAACTCCCCATCGTCAAAGCTGATGGCTTTTTGATCAGCTTCAGAAACAAAATATGGAGATGGATATTTCTCCAAGTCACTTTTGGAATGAGTTGTCTGTAGCATGGTTAAGACTTCCGGATGCTGGCCCCGATTTCGGGCAAGAACAGCCTGCTCGATCAAGTCCAGATCCGCAGGGCACCCCTCCATATCAAGGCCAACATCCTCGAGAATCTTACGATAAGCATGAAACCATCCCTTAGCGTGCTTTCGTTTGTACTTTTCGCCACGTTGTCGCTCATGCCGCAAGTGAACCCAGTCATTTAGGAAAAGCTGGAGTGATGAAGCCACCATTGACAATGCCGTCAAGCCTAAGGACTCCAGTCCGGTTTTAGCATCCTGCCATTCCTGAAGATAAGGAGGCTCCTCAGGCTCATTATACTCCGGAACAAATGGTGGCTCTTCGTTTTCGATCGCCGCCACTATATTCGTGAACGGCTTTGAAGCATTGCTATAAAAGTATTTAGCAAACTCCAGCCGGTCTCTCAGAAAAAATACAAGATCCACCGTGCACCTCATATCGCATAACGCCTTGAATAAGCCGCCAACTTGGAGCGTCAGCGGAAAATTGGTCGGCTTAATTCACTGGTTAATGAGTTCTCGGCTTCAAATATATCTATAAGAAGCCCCGCCAAAACCACCAATCGAAATGTTCCATTTGCATCCCTGCCGACGAGCAATATCTGGCAACTCTTGGATACCCTTTATAGCTAGATCAAGATTAGAATTTGGACCTATGGAAATCCTAACATTGGTCTCTATATTCGGTAGCTCTATGGGCACATAAGGAATAAGAAAATTTCCTCTTGATGAGGCGCGAAGTTCTCTCTTTTCCCAATCTCTGCCAACTAGCCTAGACTCATTTTCTGATGCGAACGAATCAGACTTAAAGGCGTCAGACATGTGTGCCAGACGGTTCAAAAATTGCCCAGTTTCCTTAAAGTTATTGCATAACTCTAATGGGGAAATTCCACTCCTATCATAGCTCTTTAATGCTTGTATAAGATCTTTTAAGTAGCGGAGTATTTCTCCGTCATGGTTGTCACGGGCGTACTCACATCCGATCAGCTCAGTTGTGGGGATCTTATTTAAATAATCGCTTTCAAAACCGATGGCGTATCCGCCATCCGGAGGCGTGTAGGTTCTATATAGGCTGAGATTATCATGGCCGGCAGAAAAGCAAGCGACAAAGGAATGTTTGTTTTTGTTCAAAAAATACTCGATAGCTTCTTTTAGATATTCATCAACTCCAAGTCCATGCGCACCCTTCGAATTAACGTACCTCCGCAATCTTTCCCTTGGTATGGCACCTTCTTTGCTGTCATTCATGTAGTTTATGTTGGTAGCCCATATCTTTCTTTTAAGCACAATTTCTTGAATAACAAACGCGCTTGTGTAGTGAAAAAGTTCCATATAGCGGCTACCTTATTTTTTGGCAACAATCTCATAACAGAAATTAGGCGGCGCGCTTTGTCATTGCAGCAATTTGACTGCGTCATTATTACTGACTTTGATCCATCAATCGCGCTGCACATAAATCGATAAAACAATAGCTTAGCCGAGCATGGCCCTCTTTGCCATGTAACCATTCAGCGCCTGCAATATGCTCCGCCAATCATACGGGATGAAATGGCTGTGATTAACTTGGAGCCTCTTGGGGAAGGCCCTGAATCGAACGTTCGCTTTTGTTTAAAGGCGGATGTAATTGAAGTGATCAACTGAGCCCCGACAGTATTTTAAGTTATTGTCCCGCAATTCTAAGTGGCCCTGAGACGGGGCCACTGTCAGGTCAATCCTTTGTTCAGCCAAACCAACAAAGCCTTACTGTTCGCAACGAACAGGTAAAGTTCATGCCTTATTGAACGTGTAATCCCCCCCCCAATCTAACAGGTCGTCAGCTTTGGCAGTCATTCAGGAAGACTCGTGTCCACTCGTTTTCAGCCAGTCGCGGCTCGAGTTTGTAGATCTTCACTATTCGGTAAAAGCGAGCCACATACCCGCAATGCCCAGCAGGCGGTAACCATTCGTTAGGTCCTTTGGCTCCTTTGCTGCGATTCAAACTTGCCTCGACTGGCCAAAGATTCACTGGGTCATTCGCAAATCGTTCGCGCTTTTCACGTGACCACTGCGCTGCCCCACGATCCCAAGACCAGGCTAACGGCACCACATGGTCGATATCGATGTCGGATGCGTTCTGAATAACTTGGTTTGTGAACGAGCTGATCCAGCGGCCGGTAACGACACGACAGCGCTTGTCCGTAGCAAACCGTACCGGTGTGGTAGAGGTCGCAATAAGGGCTTCAGCTCGACTGTCCTGGCAATCCCCGTCTGTATCATCCCAACCATGCCCGAACGCCGAGCGCTCATACTCATAGGTTTGTGACATTGCCAGAGTTTGTTGAGACAGGATCAATGTGGTCTTTTCAGTTACACCTTTAGGCAATTTGCCTCCGGCATCTGAGCAGTCATCCAGCGATTGAAAAGCCCGATAGTTTTGTGTTTGTTCATACCATCTGCTCTGTGGAGGATGGCATAGGCCGCTGCTGGACATTTTCACTACGTCGGCAATCGCCGTTTGGCTGATCAGTCCGAAAGTGCTCACAACCAAGAAAATAACTATTCTGATACTGCGTTGCATTGGTCAATCTTGTCCGCGGCAGGCGGTGTCTTAAGCCGCTCTAGAGGTGAATGCTATGGGTTTGCCAAGTGGCCAAGCAGAAAACACCAAAGGCGTTACTACAGCCATTATTAGTTTCAATGCCGCCTCAGAAAAGCCAATAATGCTAGCGGCTTATACGTCATTGCGGGGAGCCCGGCGGTCGGGAATTCTATTAGACGACCTACAGCGATCACAACCATTAGCGTCCGAGGCTGTCTTAAAGAGTGCTCGTTGCGTCGATGAATTCGAAGAATAAAGCTTGTAACTCCGGAGTTACAGTGTGTGCAAAAGCTTACGTTGGTGTGAGATTTTGCTTACAGAAGTTTTGGCGCGCAGTGTTTAATCTGCAGCAGAGTCGACTAGCTAGCACAGTGTCGGCTTACCTCCGGCATGGATGCCAGGAAAGCGCGACACCTGCATAGTGGTGTGACTGCCAAGGAGAGGCTTGGCTTCGTTATTCTGCACAATAAACCCAGATTATGCGCGGCAAAAACCTACCCGCACCTGGCACCTGCATCACCTTCAAATATTACGGCCATACGGCAACCGGCTTGCCACGTTTCGCAAGCTTTTTGCGTGTGCGAGAGGACGAGCCCGAACCGTCCTGCTTTGCGGCGTAATACGGTTTTTCGGGTTTTATTGGGTGCTTCTGTCTGGGCTGTAACTTGTCATGCGTATCAGGCCATGTGCTAGAGTGATTTGTGTATGGCTTTATGGGCTCTTGTAGTCGCTCATCCCAGGCCGTTGTCGAATGTAGTCAGAAATCAATCAGGAGACAGCTCATGGAAAAGCAAACAGCACAAGACGAGTACGCCCGCGTGAAAGAGGATCTTCAACTTTTACGAGAGGACATGGCATCGCTGACCAAAGCGGTTGCTGATGGCCAGAAGTCCAACGCTAATGACCTGAAAAGTGAAATCAGCCGTGAAACCCGGGCGGTGTTGGATCAGCTTCGCAAGCGAGGCGATGAGGCTCTGAACCGCGCTACTGAGGCTGGCTCAAAGTCCGTTGAGAGTGTGGAGCATAAAATTGAGGAGCGGCCGTTTCTGAGTATTATCCTCATGTTCCTGGCGGGCGTGATTGTTGGCAAAATGCTTGATCGCTGATGCTGCCTGATTCTGCAACTATCCAGAGCACCCTTCGTAAGGCAGTAGCGGCCCTCACCGGGGTCGTGCTGGCTCTGGTACTTCTTACGGCGTTGCTGATCACCGGCTTCTATTTTCTGGTTAACGCAGCAACCCTGGCCTTGGCTCCCCTTGTGGGCGAGCCAGGTGCTATGGCAATCACCGGGCTTGCATGCCTGTGTCTATTGGCCCTGTTTTTCTACCGCATGACTCGTCCCGCCAGAAAGCTGCGCGATAGCGATAATGAAAGTAAACCGTCTGGCTCAGGAAGCGGTTCACCCGTCGAAGTTTTGCGCTCGTTGATCCAGGGCAATCCGATCGAGGCAGCTCTGATGGCTTTTGCCGTCGGTGTTGTGGAACAGGGTGACCCGAGACTGAAAAACCTGTTGCTTCAGGGAGGCATGACTCTGATGCGACAATCTGCCGGCTCTGGCGGCAGTCCCCAAAGTGATGAATCCGAAGAGGCGCCTGCGCATTCGACGGATAATTCGCCCTCCGAATAATCTGTTTGCCCCTCTGATAACCCCGTAATTCTCTTTACTGCAAGCTTGGCAAGGTTCCTGTGTTTGGTTCAGGTGTGCGTGAGCTATTTTTTTAAGTTTATGATTAAAAAGCTAATTTTTTCCTTTTAAGAAAAAAATTAAGAGAAGATGAATAGATTTTAGTCCGGATGTAACCCAAACCGAGGAACAGAACTACTAGGGTAGTGGCATGCATTTCAGAGGCAGCGATCAATTCTTTTCGTGACTCTAGAAACGCACCAACGAATGGAACTCAAACTAGCGAGGAAGAATCATTATGAACTCTAACTCTCGTATTGCACTAGCTACCGTTTTGTCCGCCAGCGTGTTCGCAGCTCCTGTGGCTCTCGCCCAGAGCTCAGCCGACCGTGACTCATCTGGCCCGTACATCAAAGGTAGTTACGGCGGTTACAAGTCACACGGCGGCGATTTCGATGATTCGAATGATCTGTACGGAGCAGGCCTCGGTTATCAGTTCAACGAATTCTTCGCTCTGGAAGCGAACTATGTGGATTTTGGCAACTTCGGTGAAGACGATGTCGAAGGTAAGCTCAAGGGTGGAGCGCTTGTCGCTATAGGCCGCTTGCCGGTCACCGAGAGCTTCGGTGTGTATGCCAAAGCCGGTGCGTTTGCTGCCGCGCTTGATGTTGATGCTTTCGATGAAGATGAGACTTACGACGATGTAAGCCCTGTTGTCGGTGCCGGTGTAGACTTCCGCATCACTGAACACCTGACTACGTTCCTGGAGTACAATCGTTATAACGTCGACATCGACGAAGATGATTTTAATGGCCAGTTGAACAATTCTGGTCCGGACTTTGATACCGCTCAGGTTGGTCTCAAGTTCCAGTTCTGATCGAAGTGATGTGACCCCCAAAAAGGTGCGGAGACTTTGTCTCCGCACCTTTTTTTTGCTTGTTTTTGTGCCTTCTCTTCGGCCGATAGCTCGTCTGCCGCTCTTGCAGATATACTAGCTTTCGGTGCTCCGGGAACAAGCCTGGGCACAGACCTTTAATGCTGTTCAGGAAAAGAGCTAATGTCTGGAAATATACCCTTTGACTGGTCTTCAACTCCCGCCGCAGTTTGGCGCCGCCATCGCGCAGGTCTTCGTGCAGTCAGGCGCCTTGATCCTGTTCAATGGGGTGCTTTGACTGGTATTGATCGTCAGCAACAGGCTCTGGCGCGCAATACTGAACGCTTTCTTGCGGGAGATCCTTCGAATAACGTGCTTCTTTGGGGGGCCAGGGGAACCGGCAAATCGTCCCTGATCAAGGCATTGCTGAACCGCTATAAAGAAAATGGCCTGCGCGTCATTGAAGTAGACAAGGACGATCTGGTGAACCTGCCGGAGATTGTTGATGATATCTGCGACCTGCCATTTCGCTTTATCATCTTCTGTGATGACCTGTCTTTCGACGTAGGTGAAACCGGGTACAAGGCGCTGAAAAGTGTGCTTGAAGGGTCGCTGGAGCTACCGCCCGACAATGTTCGAGTCTACGCCACCTCCAATCGTCGTCATTTGATGCCGGAGTTCATGTCCGACAACCTGAACAGCAAAGTTCAGGACGGGGAGCTCCATCCTGCTGAAGCAATAGAAGAACAGGTTTCGTTGGCTGATCGTTTTGGCCTGCAATTGTCCTTCTACGCGTTTTCTCAGGAGGTTTACCTTCAGGCAGTGGATGCTCTGTTTCCAGAGGTTTCCGACCGGGAAGACCTGCACCGTGAAGCTATCCGCTTTGCAACTTCCAAGGGCGTACGAAACGGGCGCACGGCGCAACAGTTTTATCGGCAGTTTTCCGGAAACGAGAACCCTGGTTGAAGCCTGCGGCTATTGCCGTTTGGCCAGACGCATGAAGTGGTGGTGCACGAATCGTATGCCCAGATACACCAGCGCCAGCGTGACCGGAATGGCAATGCCCAGAGTCAGGGTTTTGTTGAAGATGATTCCGGCTTCGTAAACCGAGTCCAGGATCAGCTTCAGCAGGCCAATCAGGTAGTAGGTGATGGCGACAACCGAGAAACCTTCAACGGTGTGCTGCATCATCAGCTGGATTTTCGAACGCCTGTCCATGGAACTGAGTAACTGCTGGTTCTGGCTCTGAATCGCCAGCTCTACCCGGGTGCGCATCATGTCTGAGGCGCGGTCTACACGTTTTGAAAGATCTTCCAGGCGTTCGCTGACGGCTTCACAGGTTTTGACGGCCGGAGTCAGGCGGCGGGTCATGAATTCCGTAAGGGTAAGGTGCCCGGAAAGCTCATCTTCCCTGAGTTCTTCCAGTCGTGTCAGTACCAGGCGGTGGTAGGCGCGAGTGGCGGAGAACCGGAAGGTGGCGTTCGCCCTGAACGCTTCAATACGGGCGGCTATATTGGTTAGCTGCGCCAGCAGTTGCTGCTCGTCCACATCGTGGTTGTCGGCCAATGCCTGAGTGATGATGGCCAGCTTCTGATCCATGTCGTTGAGCGATGGCGTGATCTCCCGGGCTACGGGCAGCGCCAGCAGTGACATTAGTCGGTAGGTTTCAATCTCCATAAGCCGCTGGGTCAGGCGGCCTAGCTGGCTATCTGACATCTTATGGTTCACTACCATAAAGCGCCCGAAACCATCTGTATGCAGCCTGAATGTGCCCCACACCTTTGCGGCGCCTTCCTGGGGGCTGCTGCCAACCAGTCGTAATCCCTCAAAGTGTTTACGAATGTCGTCGGGGTCACCCTCGGCGCCTGCCTCTGCAGGAAGTATGTCCAGATGGAAGGCCGCAACGACCGTGCCGGGCAGTTGTTCCAGCCAGGCTTGCGGCAGCGGGCTGATACCGGTTTCGGCAAAAGGTTCCGAATCGCTCGCGGCCAGGTTAATGAACGTGTAGGAGGCAAACTCCAGGTGCATCTCCCTGCGCACCCTCAGTGTTCCGAATGTTTGCTCTAAACAACCGGTTTCCTGCTCGGGGGCCGGATAGCCCAATTGCTCAGACAGGGCCTGCAGATGTTTAAACTGCTGCTCGCGTTGGGCCGGTGTGGTTAGCACCGCAATGTGGGTAACCCGGGCGGAACTGGGGAGAACCTGGTAAGGCCGGGAATGCAGCTCGTTATAGAGATCGTCCCTGAGAGGGTGAATCTCAAGAGATTCAAGTAGCTCGCTCACGGTGAGGGGGCCTGTTTTATAAATGGGTGGCCGGAATGATAACCCGGAAACAGACACCGTCAATGCTGCTTTGGGCTTCATTAACCGCTTCTACGCGCCCGTTGTGAAAATCAGCGATCAGTTGGACAATCAACAGTCCCTGGCCCAAGTGTCCCTCTTCCCGGCCTTCTCGCACTGATACGAAGGGGCTGAAAATACTGGTGTCAGGGTTAGCTGGCAGAGCTGAGCCTTCGTTGAACACAGACAGACAAATCGAGTTCTCGGTTCGCTCCAGGCCAGTGATGATCCGGCCATCAGGTGGTGTGAAATCCCGGGCATTGTCCACCAGTTTATCCAGCAGTTGCACGATCAGTTCAGGGGAGCCAGTCAGGGTTACGTCAGACACCGGCCCTGTGTACTGAAACTGGTGATGCTCATCCAGGGTCTGGTAGGCCGCAGTCGCCTGGCTGATGACGTCTGCAAGGTCAAACGTTTCCTTGTCGGCATGATCAAAGCTCTGCTCCAGTCGGGCTGCCTCGCTCATACCATTGAGAATTTTCCGCAAACGTTCCGTAGCCGCAGCCGCTCGCCCTATGTATTGCGAGCGCTCTTCGTCCGTGGTGCTGTGGGTTAGGTTCTCCAGGGATGAGCGAACAACGGCAACAGGGGTTTTGAGTTCATGGGAAAGACGGCGGGAAAAACTCTCCAGGTATCGGTTATAGCCATGCAGCCGGTCGGCCATCTGGGCAAAATGATTTTGTAGCTGCCCCAGTTCATCCCGGGACTTTGAGGCAGGCACGGTGCCGGTAATCCGGCCGTCCTTATCGATACTGGCGTTGACCGCCCGCTGTAAACGGGTGATGCGCCAGGACAGCCAGCTCGCGTAGCCCAGTAGCACCAGGGTCAGGCCGATGATGATAAGAATGCTGCGGGCGATGACGGAACCCAGGGCCGAGCCCGACAGCGTCAGAAGTTGATCGAGAGACTGTTCCAGTACCAGAGTCCGGCCGCCGAATACGGGTTGAGTCGTCATCAGCCAAACGCTGTTGTCCTCATGTCGGACAAGACCTTCGTCAGTCAGGGCATGCATATCGAGCCGGTTGGTGCTGGCGGCCAGGGTTGAAGGTGTGGGTTGGTAAAGTTGTACCAGCGCCCTCAGGGCATTCAGGCTGATGTGCTCAGCAATCTGCAGAGGGCTGAGTGCTTCGAATTCTGGCTGTGCTTGCCGGGCGGGCGTTGCCTGTTGCGCGACCACCCAGCCTGCAGGCTCAACCAACCGGACAATTTGCCCTCTGCTCATTTCCTGGAGCAGTTGCCGCTCCAGCTCGGGTTTGCGTTCGACCAGAATAGGTAGGGGGTTTGTAGGCGTGGATATTTGCGCCGATTCCGGGCTTTCCTGCCACCGCGCGCTAAAGCCCAGGCGACTGCCTCGCGGCGGTTTAGGGAGCTCCAGTTCAAGCTGCCAGCCGCCCCCCACACTGTGCCAGTAGCCACTGATGCGGTAATCGGGTTTCTGTTCGGTACCCGTCGTGCTGTAAACAGTCGCGTAGACCTTGCCGGGTGCGGGGGTTCGGATGAGCCATGAGGCGGGCCGGATGTCCGGGTCCAGATTCCCGCTCGGAGGCTCCAGCCAGAGATAGAGTCGATCATGAACCTGATCTGGCGCATCGGGCTTGAAGAACACGGGCTGGCGGTTCCCGATGCGTATCAACAGGTACAGGTGGTGCTGATCGGTAGCCGCTTGCCAGCGCAGGGTAGGCTGCCCAGTGTTATCCGTTGGCACCTCTGGCTGAGCGGCAGACTGCCAGGGCTGGAACTGTTCTCCTTCGTCGTAACCTGGCCAGTCAGCGCTGTAGCCGTCCAGATTGAGGGGGCTGTTGAGATTTTCCACGTAAATGGCGGGTGTTCGGGGTGCCACAGGAGGAAGCCCGAGGCTGAGATCCCCGGAGGTTTGCGCCAGTCTTTCAGCCTGATCCTGTAACTGCTGGAGAGCCTGCTGTCGCAGGGCCTGATCCAGTTCCAGCACAAATTGCAGGCCCGCCCACGGGATCAGGAGCATCAACAGGCTGGCAACAAACAGCTGACGTTTGAGGGTCACGAATCAGAGCTCACGGGCGTTCCAGCGATAGCCCATGCCGTAGGCGGTCTGGATGCCATCGAAGGCGCTGTCGAGCTGCAGGAATTTGCTCCGGATGCGTTTGATATGGGATGTCACAGTGTTGTCGTCCAGGTGGGTGCTGGCTGCCTCCATCAGTTGGTCGCGGCTGCGTACGTGGCCGGGGTGCTGTGCCAGTGCGTGCAGCATCCAGAATTCGGTAACAGTGAGGTCTATTGCAGCCTGATCCCAGGCTACGGTCATGCGATCGACGTTGAGGCTAAGGCGCCCACGGTTTACCACTTCATCCGGCTTTTGCAGTGCCTCTGCCCAGGCGTCTGCCCGGCGCAGCAGGGCGGTGACCCGTGCCAGCAGGTGTTCCATGCTCATGTCTTTGGTGACGTAGTCGTCAGCGCCAAGTCGGAGTCCATGCACGGAATCGATATCGCTGTCGCGGGCGGTCAGGAAGATGACGGGCAGTGTTGCTGATAATGAGCGCAGGTCCTGACACAGAGTGAAGCCCCCTTCGGGCTCGTCGCCCAGGCCGACGTCAATGATGGCGAGGTCGGGCAGGGCCTGGCGTAGTACCTGCCAGGCAGAAGAACGGTCACCGTAGGTGGATACACGATAGCCGCGGCGTTCGAAGGCGGCGCGGTAGTTGTCGCGGATGGCGGGTTCGTCCTCTATCAGGACCAGGTGTTTTTTCATGGTTCTGGCTGTTGTCCGTGGTTGTTGGGCTCTATTTAAACACGGCAGGCTTTGAGAACAAGGTTAGCTTGCGGTGTTGTCATAATTCATCATTTTTCGTGGGCGGAATGTCTGATTCTGCCATGGGAGTTCCTTTTCAGATTGTTGAAATGGCTACGTCTTATTGAATCGTGTAGCTAAAGGATCTTGCCATGATGTTTTCTGCCATCGCCTCTAAATATAGTGCCTTCCCGTTTAGTCTGAGTCCGCCCTCCCAGGCGGCTGGCTCCCCTCCCGAAACACGCTGTAGATACATCCCTGTACGCTCGGCTCCGCCATCCATGGCTCCGCACGGTTTCGGGAGGGGAGCCAGCCGCTCGGGAGGGCTAGGTGCATGGCGCTCACATCGTGTTAGACGCTTTATGGAGGGCGTAAGTTTGTGGATGGCAATGTTGCTGGTGCTGTTTGTTCAGCCTATCTATGCCGAAGCCAATACTGGCAATGAGGATTCCGCAGGTGTGCTGCATTTTGTTGACGGTAAGGGCCAGTGGCAGGAGCCCGCTTTGGTGCTGGGGAGTGATTTTGATGTTCGCGTTAGCGGCCTGATTGCAGACAGCACGCTCGTACGAACATTCCGGAACACCAGTGATCAGTGGCGGGAAGGAGTGTTTGTGTTTCCCTTGCCGGAGAAGGCCAGTGTATACGGACTCACGATGAAGGTAGGGGAGCGTACGATTGTTGGTGAGGTTCAGCCTCGTGAAGAAGCAAAGAAAACCTATGAGAAAGCTCGGGACTCGGGGCGTCATGCGGCTACGGTGGAGCAGCAGCGGCCGAATCTGTTTACTACCCGGGTAGCGAATATTCCGCCGGGAGAGACGGTGAGCGTGGAGCTGAGTTATCAGCAGTTGGTGAGTTATAGGGATGGGGTTTTTGAGTTGACTGTGCCCACAACGCTAACCCCGCGCTATATGCCGGGTGCACCTTTGGCGGCGAGGCCACAGGAATGGCAGGGGGGCTGGGCGGTACCTACCACGGAGGTTCCGGATGCGGATGCCATCAGTCCGTTTACGGTGGATGTGGATGATGTAGCTGCCGACAGTCATCGGGCGTCGGTCAGGTTCACTATTGATGCTGGTCTTCCACTGGCACGGGTCTCCAGTCCCAGCCATGAGCTGGCTTCCCGGCAGGACGGGCAGGTGATGATGGTTCAGCCACAGGCTGGAGAAATTGTGATGAACCGGGATTTCGTATTGCGCTGGCAGCCGCTTGCGGGCCAGGAGCCGGGCGCCGCTGTTTTTCATCAGCAATGGGAAGGTGAGGATTATCTGCTGGCTATGGTGGTGCCTGGCCGGGCTGGTAAAACCCGTTTGCCACGGGAGCTGACGTTTGTGATTGATACCTCCGGGTCCATGGCGGGGGAGTCTATTCAGCAGGCAAGGGAGGCGTTGCAACTGGGGCTGGAGACACTGGCACCCGGTGATCGGTTCAATGTGATTCAGTTCAATTCCCAGCCGCACGCTTTGTTTGTTCAGCCGGAGCAGGCAACGGCGAACAATCTGGCCCGTGCGCGCCAGTATGTAAGTCGGTTAAAAGCAGATGGGGGCACGGAAATGGCTTCGGCACTGACTATGGCTCTGGAAAGCCAGCGCATGAGTGCAGACGAGTTTTCGGAAGGTACGTCACCAGAGGAATCATCAAGAGTGCGCCAGGTTGTGTTTATGACCGATGGTGCGGTTGGCAATGAGTCGGCGCTGTTCAGCCAGATCCGTCGTCAGCTGAGTGATCAAAGGCTGTTCACGGTTGCTATAGGTTCTGCGCCTAACCGGCACTTTATGCGTGAAGCTGCACGCTGGGGGCGCGGCAGTTATACCGCTGTACAGGATCCTGCAGATATCAGCGGCCCTCTGGTCCGATTGTTTGCGGCCATGGAAGCGCCAGTGCTGACGGATATCGAGGTGAGTTGGCCCAGCCTGTCGGCATCAATGCAGGAAGACAGCTTTCCGCGTCGCCCCGGTGATCTGTTTCAAGGAGAGCCGCTGTTACAGGTAGTGCGAGGAGTGCCGCCCGTTGGTGAGTTGAGTGTGTCGGGCCGTTTGCCGGGCGGTGCAACCTGGCAGAAAAGCCTCGATTTGCAGCAGGCTGCCTCTGGTTCGGGCCTGAATCGTTACTGGGCCCGGGAGAAAATTGACAGTCTTCTGGACGAAGCGCGGATAGCCGGCGAGGAGCCGGACAAAGCGAGGGTAACCAGTCTGGCTGTTGAACATAGCCTGGTGTCACCCTACACAAGTTTTGTGGCGGTGGATAAAACGCCGGCTCGGGATCCTGAAAGCACTCTGGTAAAGGATCAGTTGCCAACGCTTCTGCCGGCTGGAAGTCAGCCTGGTATGGCTCGTTACCCGCAAACGGCAACGGTTGCACCCTTGCTTGTTGCTCTGGGATTGCTTGGTTTGATGTTCTCTGTCGCTATTGTACTGCTGCGCAGGCGGGCATACCTATGAGCCGCCTGCTGTTGTTGCTGATAACAAGCTCTGCCACGTTGTTGGTCTTCGGGCTTTGGATTCCGCTGAAGGCGGTGGTCGCTCAGGAATTATTGGCAATTGCCTGGGCCGAGAGCCAGGCCCGGCAAACGGAATCCCGGCCCTGGCCCTGGGCCGATACCTGGCCGGTGGCGAAACTGTCCATGCCGGAGCTTGGAGATTCAATGATTGTACTGGCGGGTGTCCACGGGGAGAGCCTGGCATTCGGGCCGGGTCAGATGATGGGCCTGGAAGATCAGCAGGGCTCGGTCATCATTGCTGGCCACAGAGACACTCATTTCCGACCCCTGCAGTATCTGGAGCCCGGCAATGAACTTCAGTTGCAAAACCGTGAGGGGCAATGGCAGGGGTATCGGGTACAGGAAACAAGAATTGTGGACAGTCGTTCGGAGTTCATCGATACCCACAAGTTGCCTGCAGGTACGCTTTTGCTGGTTACCTGTTACCCGTTTGACACCATGGATGCGGGTGGGCCGCTGCGGTTTGTTGTTGAAGCCCGTGCCGAAGGTGTTCAAACCTCTGGCGTTCTCAGCCAAAGCGCCTCAGGGAAAATCCACACTGTTGCTGGGCTGTGAACTTGGCGTACACTTGTGCGCCAAAACCCCGTTGCAGAGTTTTTCGTATGGGCTTTATCAGAAAATTTCTGGCCTGGATGAGTGTTCCGGTGCTTTGTATACTCGCCTTGCCATTCTTCATTCTCAGGCCATTTAACCCTGACAATAACCGCCTGCTGGCCATAGCGCTAGCGCGGACGGGCCGAGCCATACTTGGCATGGAACGCCCCCTGGAAGGCGCAGAGCAAATGCCTCAAGACCGCCCTGTGGTGGCTATTTGCAATCATCAATACAACGATGATCTTTTCGTGGTTGGTGATCTGGTAGCGCCTCGCACTGTAACTGTTGGCAAGTCATCACTGGTCTGGATCCCATTTTTTGGCTGGGTATTCTGGCTGGGTGGGAATGTGATATTGAACCGCGCCCGCTCCCGCAAAGCCGTTGCAGTCATGCAAGCCACCAGCGAGGCGATCACTCGCGAGAATAAAAGCCTGTGGGTTTTTGTGGAAGGCACTCGAAGCAAAGGCCGGGGGCTGCAGAAATTCAAAAAAGGCGCTTTCTACGCGGCGGTTACGGCCGGAGCGCCGATTGTGATGGTGTGCGCTGCTGAGTATAGGAATAAAACCGAGGGTTGGCTGGGCAGGCGTGAGCCGGTACCTATGCGGATTCTGCCCCCGGTGGAAACAGCAGGGCTAACCACTGAGGATGTTCCTGCCCTGATAGCGCGCTGCCACAAAGAGATGGCTGAGGCGATCGCCGACCTCTGAGGTGCGCCTGGCCTGATTACTCTGTATAAAGAGTCTCTCAAAGGACTTCCAGCAAGGAGAGAAAACGATGAACCTGATTCTGTTTCTGATTATTGGTGGTGTTGCCGGCTGGCTCGCAGGCCTGATCATGAAAGGCCGTGGTTTCGGCGTGCTGGCGAATATTGGTATTGGTATCGTCGGCTCGTTTATTGGCGGCTTTGTTTTTCGATTGCTGGGGTTGGCTGCCCAGGGCGCTATTGGTGAGCTGGTCACCGCAACTGTAGGTGCCGTGTTACTGCTGGCTATTGTCAGCCAGATCAGGAAACGCTGATTATGATTGTACCTGTTACCGGAGTGTTTGCTGCCGTTCTTGGTATTCTGTTATTGGTGCTTTCGTTACAGGTGGTGAAATTCCGCCTGAAGTTCAAAAAAGGCATGGGTACTAACGGCGATCGCGATTTTGAAGCGGCCGTCCGCGCCCACGGTAATCTTGTAGAGTATGCACCGCTTGGCCTGATCATGCTGGGCATTGCGGAGCTGAACGGGGTGGCAAGCGGCCTTGTTTACTGGACAGGCATGGCCCTGGTGGTCGGTCGGATCCTTCATGCCTGGGGCATGATCAATGGCCATGGGGAGGAACATAAAGCTCGGGCCATTGGCATTTTATTGACCTGGCTGGCCATTCTGGTTGCCGCGCTTTTGCTTTTGTGGAATGTTTGGCAGGTTTATGGCTGATCGTTTCAGTTAAAACTCTGGGGCCGCACACTCGCGGCCCCGGGTCGTTTTGCCTTTTTTCTATTGTGCTTTTGCCATATCGCTGCTCAGGTATTCCAGCTCTACCCGTCGATTGGCAGCCCGGTCGTCTGGTGTAGCCAATGGACGGGCTGAGCCCCAGCTGGCAACCAGAACGCGGGATTCTGCAACTCCCTCTTTTATCAGAAGCCTTGCTACAGCATTAGTCCGCTGCCTGGACAGAAAACGATTAAAGTCCTCGGCTCCAAAATTATCAGAATGCCCGTGAATCAGGATGCTGACGCCAGGGTGCTGTCGCAAATAGGCAGCGTGTTGCAGGATAATCTCTGTATCTAAAGCGTCCAGAGCGTGTTTGTTGAAACCGTAGTGAAATCTGAGCCGATGTGGGCGCTTGCCTTCTGTCACAAGGGTGGCTGGGTTAAAGCCATGTGCCACGGCGGCTTGCGCAATCAGCTCCGGGTTGTCCAGTACGAGTACGGTCATTTGCAGTATCCTTGTTCCAGGTCTCTGGTTTTTCTTGTTATTCCCGCCCACTATTGGCTGAGGCGGAAATAACGGCAATTGGCGGATGGTCGACATGACATTCACGCTGAAAATCATTTAAACGCAAAAATAAGACACTGGTATGATAGAAAGCAGTTTTTCAGGGACAGATTATGATGAATTGTGACCACCCATGCTGATAATTCCTGCTGAGAACACGGTTAACTGGAAGCGCCCGCCTTGGGTAACCCTTGGGCTGATGTTTACCTGTCTTCTGGTTTTCCTGTTTTACCAGGGTGGAGACAGCCGAAAAATTGAGCAAGCCGTTGATACTTATGTAGATTCTAATTTGCCTTTATTGGAAGGTCCTGCCTATGAGGACTATCTGCAACGAAAAATCCGTTTTGAAGGCGAAGAGGAACTGGTTTTCGAACTGCAGAGCTTTCAGAAGCTGAGAGCAGAAGGCGAAGATTTCTGGCTGGCGGTCAGCCTGCTCATGGATCGTGAGTTTTACCAGTATTTGCTAAAGAATCGTGATGTGATCTGGGCCCCGGCTGATCGGGTGCGCTGGTTGGAACAACGAACCTATATTGAAGAAACCTACATCCAGCGCCTGAGCGCCGAGCAGCTTGGGCTTATTCCTGCGCAACTGTCGTTGTATACCCTGATTACCTACCAGTTCCTTCACGGCGGCTGGGGGCACATTATTGGTAACCTGGTTTTCCTGTTTCTGCTTGGCTTTACCGTCGAAAAGGCGCTTGGCCCTGGGCGCTTTCTGATTGCCTACCTTATGTGTGGCGCATTGTCTGGCGTTGTATTCACCGTTTTCTCGCTTGGCAGTCATATTCCGCTTGTGGGGGCATCCGGCTCAATATCCGGATTGATGGGTATGTACGTAGCCATCTACGGTTTGAAGAAAATCCGGTTTTTCTATTTTCTTGGTGTGTATTTCAACTACTTCCGGGCGCCCGCGCTGGCCGTACTGCCGGTGTGGCTGGGCAAGGAAATTTACGATTACTGGTTCGCCGGGGCGACCGGCGTCGCCTATATGGCGCATGCTGGCGGCCTGTTGGCGGGTGCCGGGTTGGTGTGGCTGTTGGGTAAAAGTTGGCTGCAAGTGCGCGAGGAGTTTTTTGAACCGGAAGAGGCTGAACAGGACGATCGCTTTACAACCGGTTATGCCCAGGCCATGGCAAGCCTTGGGCGTATGGATTTCGAGCTGGCGCGGCGTCAGTTCGAGGCGTTGCGTGAGCACTATCCGGACAGGCCCATTCTGTTGGAGCATCTCTATAACCTGGCCAAACTTCGCCCCGACCTACCCGAGTACCAGTCCCGTACCCGCGAGTTGATGAACGTTAGTCTGAGCCGCAGGCAGCCGGAACAGATGATTGCGGTCTGGCAGGAATACCTGAGTAAAGGGGAGAGCTACCACCCACTTGATGCAGAGGATCACAACCGGGTGTTGTTCACCAGCCTCAAGCAGCACGACCTCAAGGCCGCAGAAAAAGCGTTTGAACGCCTGCGCAGTGCTGATGATCCGTTGCTGACTTCGGAGGCTTGCCGGTTACTTGCTGAAGAGTTTGAGAAGCTACAGATGGAGCCCAAGGCGCGTCATTATCGGCAGCTGCTTCAGGCGAGCTGATGGTTTACGGAAAGCTGGGTGTGGGGCTCTCCAAAACACGCTGTGAATACGTCCCTGTAAGCTCGGCTCCGCCATCCATGGCTCCGCACGGTTTTGGAGAGCCCCACACCCAGCTTCCCTAGTCAGGCATTGCAAATGAGGCCTTTGGACCTTTAAGAAGCTCCTGCTTCTCCGCTTGAGCCAGATAAACCGGAATTTGTTCGTGTAGCGGGTGCTTTTCACAGCGCTTCTGGATAAAGGTCAGGTAAGCCGTCGCCTTTTCCCACTGGTCCAGGCCATTAGCCAGACTTTGTGCTATCAGCAGGTAGGCCGGAGCCAGTTCATCGCTTTCCGGAAAGCGCTTATGGAAGTCCTGCAGCAGCCGTATGGCCGGTTTGTATTGCCCGCGCTGGTATAAACAGCGGGCACAGCGCACTGCGAGCTCCGGGTCATCCAGTTTGAAGCCAGGTTCTGCCGCTTCAAGCATGCCGAGCAATGAAGCTATGCCTTCACCGTCGCTCCGGCTTGCCAGCCAGTCTAAAATCCGTGGGTGGAAATGGTAAAGCTCCGTGATGTCGTTTCTGGCCACCAACAGCTGATAGAGCTGGCCGATGCGTAGCGGATCTTCCCGGTTTCGCTTCAGTGCTTCCTTCAACATGCCCTGAACGCGATCGTAGTTGCCGTCTTTTAGATTCATGTCAATATCTGCATCGAAACGGGTGCTACGATCCCGTTGCTGCATATCGACTGCCGCAGTCTCGTCCTGAATGTCCGAGGCGAACCCCAGCTCTTCCTGATACTGGAATAAAAGGTAACCCAACATATTGAACAGTACCAGTGTAAAGGTACTGTTCAAAAAACCGGATAAAGGCTGAGAAAACCAGAAGGGGAAGTGGTTGTGAGCAAAATCCTGGGCCACGCCAGAGGCCAGCGTGAGCAGAATGAGGTAGCCGTATAGTAAAAAATAGGGGCTGCCGATGCGGGAAATGAGTACCGCCAGATTCATCGGGTTTACCGCTGCGCCCACGGAACGTTCCATGGCCAGAACCATGATACTGGCGGGCAACGCCAGTACGACAAAAGCCAATGCCAGCAACATCAATAGTGGGCCGCCCAGCATTGCGGCTGCGCCGACCAGGCCGCCCATGAAAATGAAAACCAGTAGCTGGAGAATAACAATGTTAAACCCGCTGCCCGTAAAGGCGACGGATACCGAGGGCGGTTTCAGGTGGCCTTCGGCAGTGTGGTTGATGACCGCATAGGTGTATTTGAACAGTGCCAGTGCCAGTAGTAACCAGATCAGAATCCCGATCAGATTGGCGGGCGCAATCAGGGGCACCAGTGTACAGATAGCAATGACGATCAGTGGATCAGAGTGGAACGGGTAATGAAAAAAAGATCCGATCCGGTTCCAGAAGGGTATTACTTCCGTTGCTGCTCCGAGATAGCGCATGGCTTTGCTGCAACTCGGGCACAGCGCCTTGCGCTGGCGAACGTCAGCATCGGGCATACAGCGGGTGCAGTAATGAATCTGGCATTCGCCGCAGTGCCATTTGGCAGGGTCACCCGGGTGGTAGTGGCAATCATGTTTCATGGTCGGAGGAAGCCCTGCCTGAATATAAATATACGTTTATGATCGCAAATATGGCTCTTAAAGAATATGCCGGCATGGCCGTAAACCACTATTAGGCACCCAGTTCTTGAAAAACACCTCCACACCTACGGCATGACTCCGCCTATGAAATCTGCCCCTTTCATTCTTCTGCTGACAGCACTGGCTATGGCTGTGGCTTTGCCCTTTGCGCAGGGGCTTTTGCACAGGGTCGACGGGGAAACCGGCTTTTACGGGTATAAAACCAATGTGCCTGTTCCATCTTTACCGGGTGCAAAAGTACCTGACGCAGGCCTCAATGTGGTGTTTTTCGGTTATCGAAGCTGCGGCACTGTGTGCCCGCTTCAATTGCTGAACCTCAAGGCGTTGCACGATCACTGGTCTGATTACCCCGTGCAGTTTGTGTTTGTAACTCTGGATCCTGAAAACGACAGTCAGCAGGAACTTAACGGCGTTATGGAGGTATTGGGCCAGAATTTCCGCGCTGTGAGGCCAGAGAATTTCCGGCAAGCCCAGGCGCTCGCAAACGAATACGGCGATTTTGCAGCCCGTGAGGGCGGCGCGAGCCAGGAAATTAACCACGGCGCGCGGCTTTACGTAGTAACAGCGGACAACCGTCGGCAGGTTTTGTACGCGTCGCCCGAGCTGGATTTGCAGCGGGTGAATGCCGATCTTGCTCGGCTTATGGGGCAGGGCGAGAGCTGAAATACCAAAGCAAGCTACAGGATTATCATTCGAACAGGCTGGTTCAGCTGTTGTTTCAATTTGAGGTGTTACTGTGAATTCAACTGATAATATTCAACACCTGCACCAGCAGGAACTGCTCAGGGCAGATCGAAGAATTCTCTGGCTGTTACTGGCTCATGTGCCTGTAGTGGGCCTGCTAGTGCCCTGGGGGTACGGAACCTATAGCTTTGCGGTCCCTGCATCTCTGGGAATCGGCGCATTGGCCATTGCTGGTTATAACTGGCTGGGTGGGACCCGCGCTTGTGGTGTGCTATTCAGCATGTGTCTCATGCTGTTCTCAGCCACCATGATTCAGGCCCAGCTAGGGCGTATCGAAATGCATTTCCATATATTCGCAGCGCTGGCGCTCACAATCGCCTACCGCGACTGGCTGCCAGTGGTTGCCGCTGCCGCAGTCATCGCGATACACCATTTGGTGCTGACAGCATTGCAGCTCTCGGAAGCGGTTATCGGTGGCATGCCGTTGATGCTGTTCAATTATGGTTGCAGCTGGTCCATTACCGCACTGCATGCAGCTTTTGTGGTTTTTGAAGGCGGTATATTGTCGTTTTTCGCGATCAGAATGGGCGCTGAGCAGAAGCGCTCGCGTGAGATTATTGCACTGATTAACGCTTTCGATCATGAGCATGACCTGCGCGGTCGCCTGGAGAACGCCAACGGTGATTTGGCGGCCACAGCGTTTAATACCATGGTGGCTCAGTTTGGAGAATTGATCGAGTCTGTGCGGGGCCTCTCCAGAGAGCTACATTCGAGTGCCGCAGAACTGACGGCAGCAGGTACCTCAACAAATCGGATCATAGAAGAACAACGGGCTCAGACCGATCAAGCAGCAGCTGCTACCAATGAGATGACCGCAACGATTCAGGACGTAGCCCGCAACGCGCAATCTGCAGCTGAGTCTGCTTCGCGCTCGTCGGAAGCCTCAGCTGAGGGGACGCGTCATATTCAAAGCGCCATGCGCATGACTGAAGCCACCAATACCGCGCTCACGGATTCTTCGCGCATGGTTAGCGAACTGGTAGAGAAAGTTGAGTCAATCGGCACGTTTATCGCCTCAATCAATGATATTTCAGACCAGACCAACCTGCTTGCCCTGAACGCAGCCATAGAGGCTGCCCGTGCCGGCGAGCACGGCCGCGGTTTTGCTGTGGTGGCGGATGAAGTTCGCAATCTGTCACGGCGTACGCAGGCCTTCACTACAGAAATTCGCGCCACGATTGATGGCCTGGCCAACGTATCAGAAGGTACTCTGGCTGCTATTGAAATGGGCCAGACTCGTTCGCGGGAGACCCTGGGGGCAATGACGCAGACAGGCAAAGCGATTGCGGATATTGAAGCGGCAATTGCTGAGGTGAACGGCATGAACCTGCAAATTGCTTCTGCTACCGAACAGCAGGCCGTGGCTTCCGGACAGATCAACCAAAGTGTTCAGCAGGTTGCTGAGCAAAGCCAGGATGTTGTTGAAGAGGCGGCAAAGTCTCAGGCTATGGCTGTAGATATCGGACGTATGATTGCAGAAGTGGACACACTGATTGCTGGATACAAGACGCGTTAACAGCTTTGCTGAGCGTTGCTTTGATGTTCGCCATTCACAGGCTGAATGGCGAACATCAATTACCGTGAGTTGAAGTCTGCCGAAACGATGCAATAGTAATAGGATAGCAATTCATCGTAGGAGGCATACCATGTCCAATGAGAGCCTTGGCAAAGACAGCCTGAATACACTGACCAGCCTGAGCGCTGGAGGTAAAACCTTCCATTACTACAGTCTGCCCAAAGCTGCGGAGTCCCTCGGTGACATCAACCGACTGCCGTTTTCACTGAAAGTGCTTCTGGAAAACCTGTTGCGCAACGAAGATGGTGTAACTGTGGATCAAAGCCACGTTGATGCCATGGTGCAATGGCTTAAAGATAAACGCTCGGATACCGAAATTCAGTTCCGACCGGCTCGGGTGCTGATGCAGGACTTTACTGGCGTGCCCGGCGTGGTTGATCTGGCCGCGATGCGAGAGGCCGTTAAAGTGGCCGGCGGCGACCCTGCGCTTATCAACCCGCTGTCCCCTGTAGATCTGGTAATTGACCACTCGGTCATGGTTGACGAGTTCGGTGATGCTTCTGCCTTTGGGCGGAACGTAGCCATTGAAATGGAGCGTAACCAGGAACGCTATGAGTTCCTGCGTTGGGGCCAGCAAGCTTTTGATAACTTCCGTGTGGTACCGCCGGGAACCGGTATCTGCCACCAGGTGAACCTCGAGTATCTTGGCAAAACCGTATGGCACAAAGAACAGGGTGATAAAACCATCGCCTATCCGGACACGCTGGTGGGGACAGATTCCCATACCACCATGATTAACGGTCTGGGCATCCTTGGGTGGGGTGTCGGCGGTATCGAAGCTGAAGCGGCGATGCTTGGCCAGCCGGTATCCATGCTCATACCGGAAGTAGTGGGCTTCAAGATTAGCGGTAAATTGCGTGAAGGCATTACTGCGACAGATCTGGTACTCACCGTTACTGAAATGCTTCGTAAAAAAGGCGTGGTTGGCAAATTTGTTGAATTCTATGGTGACGGTCTTAAAGACATGCCAGTGGCAGACCGTGCAACTATCGCCAACATGTCTCCGGAATACGGTGCAACCTGTGGTTTTTTCCCGGTGGACGAGCAAACCCTCAAATATCTGCGTTTGACTGGCCGGGACGACGACCAGATAGAACTGGTTGAAGCTTATGCCAAAGCTCAGGGGCTATGGCGTGAACCCGGTCATGAGCCGGTATACACAGCTACCCTGGAACTCGATATGGGCGACGTGGAAGCCAGTATGGCCGGGCCAAAGCGGCCGCAGGACCGGGTTGCGCTGAAGAATATGAAATCAACCTTCGAGCTGTTGATGGCAACGGCCGAGGGTGCGCCGGATGCAGCTGACAACCGTGAGAGCAATCTGGAGTCAGAGGGCGGTCAGACAGCTGTGGGTGTGGATGACAGCTACCACCACCCGTCGAGTCAGCCGCTGGAAATGAACGGCGAGAAGACGCGCCTTGATCCGGGCGCAGTAGTGATTGCCGCTATCACGTCGTGCACCAACACATCCAACCCGAGTGTGATGATGGCTGCCGGGCTCGTGGCCCGGAAAGCGGTGGCCAAAGGTCTTAAAACCAAACCCTGGGTGAAAACCTCTCTGGCGCCGGGCTCCAAAGTGGTTACCGATTACCTGGAGGCGGGCGGCTTCCAGGGCGACCTGAATAAACTTGGCTTTGACCTTGTGGGTTACGGCTGTACGACCTGTATTGGTAACTCTGGCCCCTTGCCGGACGCGGTTGAAAAAGCCATTGCGGATGGTGATATAACGGTGGCCTCGGTGTTGTCTGGTAACCGTAACTTTGAAGGCCGTATACATCCGCTGGTGAAAACCAACTGGCTGGCATCGCCACCCTTGGTTGTCGCTTACGCTTTGGCCGGTAATGTGCGGCTGAACCTGGCGGAAGACCCACTGGGTGAGGATAAGGATGGCAATCCGGTGTACCTGAAAGACCTGTGGCCGAGCCAGCAGGAAGTCGCGGAGGCTGTGGAAAAGGTCAAAACCAACATGTTCCGCACCGAGTACGCCGCTGTGTTCGATGGAGATGCCACCTGGCAGGCCATTGAAGTGCCAGATACCAAGGTATACAAGTGGTCAGAAGATTCTACCTATATCCAGCACCCGCCCTTCTTTGAAGGTATGGGCACGGAACCGGATCCGGTGGAGGATATTGTCGATGCGAATATTCTTGCCTTGCTGGGGGATTCGGTGACCACCGACCACATTTCCCCGGCCGGCTCGTTCAGCGCCGACAGTCCCGCTGGTAAATACCTGCAAGAGCGGGGAGTTGAGCCCAAGAACTTCAACTCTTACGGTTCCCGCCGCGGTAATCACGAGGTGATGATGCGTGGCACCTTTGCCAACGTGCGCATCCGCAATGAAATGCTGGATGGTGTTGAAGGTGGCTTCACGAAATTTGTACCTACCGGGGAGCAAATGCCGGTTTACGATGCCGCCATGAAGTACCAGGAGCAGGGGACACCCCTTGTTGTGATTGCCGGCAAGGAATATGGAACCGGCTCAAGTCGCGACTGGGCTGCCAAGGGTACCCGGTTACTGGGTGTTCGCGCTGTAGTGGCGGAATCCTATGAACGTATTCACCGCTCCAACCTGATCGGAATGGGCGTGATGCCGCTGCAGTTCCCGGAAGGCACGGATCGCAAGAGCCTCAAACTGACCGGTGAAGAAACCATCAGTATCAGCGGGTTGTCGGGTGACATTTCGCCGGGTGAGACACTCACCATGACAGTAACCTACAAGGACGGCTCTACTGAAAGTTGTGAGTTGAAGTCGCGGATAGATACGGCCAACGAAGCCGTGTATTTCGTCCACGGCGGCATCCTGCACTATGTGGTGCGTGAAATGCTCAAGTCTGCCTGAGCCATCTGGTTTGGTTCAGCTGAAACCGGCGACCTGTTGCAAGGTCGCCGGTTTTTTATTGGGCATCGGTGTTTGTTACCGGCAAGCGTATCCAGAAGGTAGCGCCTTGTCCGGGTATAGACTCAAAGCCGACTTCGCCGCCCATTACGGTAATTAGCTCCCTCGTGATGGCCAACCCCAGACCGGTTCCGCCCTTACTGCGGGTGTCGGAACTGTCTGCCTGCGCAAAACGCTGAAAAATCTGGTCGCGAAAAGCGGCCGGAACACCTTGTCCGCTGTCTTTCACGCCAATAACGACTGTTGGATTCCCTTCTGACAACTCGTGCCGGGCCGACAGTTGGACGCGGCCGTTGTCTGGTGAGAACTTTATAGCATTGGATATCAGGTTGTTGAGTGCCTGCAATAACCGCTGGTGGTCTACGTATACGTCGGTTCCGGGAATATTGGGGGCGGGATCGATGGTGACTTTGCGCTGCGCGCCGTAAGGCTGGTTCGTAATGACCGCCTGTTCAAGCAGAGGCTGCAAAGGCTGTTGTTCTAGGTGGATGTCCAGCTTGCCGGCTACCAGCTTTTCTATATCCAGCAGATCATTGATCAAAGTGGCCAGTTGCTGGGCGTTGCGTTTCGCAATTTCCATCATACTCTGGGCTTTTGCGGGAAGAGCTCCAGCTGCTCCGCCGGCCAGCAAACCGATGGCGCCCGTTATCGACGTAAGCGGCGTGCGCAGCTCATGGCTGACGGTGGCAACGAACCGGTTTTTCATACGTTCGATCTTTTTGCGTTCGGAGATATCCTCCATCAGTACCCAAAGCAACTTGTTCCCTGATGAGTCCCGTATCAGCATGCTGTGCAGAATAACGGGGTAGATGCCGCCTTCGCGATTGATCACATTCTGCTCTATGGGGCCAAAATACCCCGTCTTTCTTAGTTGCTCCAGAGCTTCAGCCCGCCGTGATACGTGGTCACGAGTAAGAAGATTGCGATAGTCCAGCTTCAGGAACTCATCCTTGCTATAGCCGGTCGATTTAAGCATGGCCGCATTTACATCGATGATTTCTGACGTCAGGTAGTCCGCAAGAAGGATGCCGTTGGGCGCGAGCTCGAACAGGCGCCGAAGTTGAAGTTCGCTTTCCTCTAATCCTACAAGAGCCCGTTTCTTCTCATCGATATCTTCCAGATAGCCGTGCCATATGGTGCTGCCGTCTGCAAGCTCCTGAGGTCTGGCATGGCCCTCGATCCAGCGCCAGTCGCCGTCTGGCCCCATTATCCTGAAACTGATAGACCAGGTGCTAAGTTGGTTTGCGGACTCATCAATCGCAGCTGATACAGCCGGTAAGTCATCGGGGTGGATCAACTTAAACAGTGAAGACGCATCTTCCAGTGCTTGTTTCTGGGTTACACCAAACGAGCGTTCAATCCCCTTGCTGCTGAAAGGAAAGCATAGATCCCCATTCGGGTAGCGGCGGAACTGATAAAGGCCGCCTGGTACCATGTCAACGAGCTGTGCAAGCATGATCAGGGATTCGTTTTGCTCTTGCAGTTCCTGTTCCCGGTGATGAATCGCCAGTTTGCGTGCGCTGATCTGCTCCTCGACACAATCTGCGATATCGCGCAGGCACTGCAGATCGTCTTCGTTCAGCTTGCGCGGTTTCCGGTCCATAACGCACAGAGTGCCAAGGGTCTGACCGTCCGCACTGTTAAGGGGCATCCCGGCATAGAACCGGATGTTCGGGTCACTGATTACCAGGGGGTTGTTTTGGAAGCGTTCATCTTCGTGCGCATCCTCAACCACCAGAGGCAACCTGTCTAAAATGGCGTGCCCGCAGAACGAAATGCTTCTCGGGGTTTCGCTGACACC
The DNA here is from genome assembly GCF_030549045.1 of Marinobacter sp. 1_MG-2023. Taxonomy (NCBI): domain Bacteria; kingdom Pseudomonadati; phylum Pseudomonadota; class Gammaproteobacteria; order Pseudomonadales; family Marinobacteraceae; genus Marinobacter; species Marinobacter sp. 1_MG-2023. Next base: position 188,990 of record NZ_JAUOST010000001.1, read on the forward strand.
GAGGCCGATACAGGACTTGAACCACTGCCGGTCTCGGTCGACCAATGAAAAGAGGCATATTGGCACGTCCATCAGCCTTGCTGCCATTCGTGTCAGCCGATCGAAGCGTGCTTCGGGAGGTGTATCGAGAATACGCAATTGATCCAGCGTTACCTGCCTTGCGCTTTCATTGGCTGGAAACTCAGGCGCTCTCATGGGCATGCTCCTCTGGCGAGCTAACGTCGCCCATTGGTAGCTCAACCCAAAAATGTGCGCCGTTATTGTTGTAGAAGCCGGTATTTCCGCCCAGGAGGACTGCAAGCTGTCGGCTGATTGCAAGGCCAAGGCCGGTGCCATTGGTTGCACGGGTTGTGCCTGTTTCTGCTTGGGCAAAGCGTTCGAAAATCTGGCTCCGAAACTCTTCAGGTACGCCTTTGCCCTGGTCGCTCACAGTGATTCGAAGCCGGTATGGATCGACTTCTTCAGCATGAAGTGTAACCAGACCTTGCTGAGGCGAGTGCTTGATGGCATTGCTGACGAAATTGTCCAGAATTTGTCGCAATCTGTGCCCGTCGGTCTGTAAGGATATCGCGGGTATGTCTGAGGCTTTGAGCCTGACACCCAACTCCCGCGCCATGGCCTCATTGCCGCTGACCGTTTCCGTAAGCAGCTTCCGCAGGTTTTCGGTCTGAAAGCTCACCCGCATGTTGCCACTTGAAAGCTTGTTGAAATCGAGCAGATCGTTGATGAGTAGCTGCAGGCGCTCGCCGTTGCGCAGGGCCAGCGTCGTCATCTCCTGGGCGCGTTCCGGGAGTTCCCCTGCTGTGCCCGACTTGAGCAGTCGCAAAGCGCCATTCATTGAGGTCAAAGGAGTGCGTAGCTCGTGGCTGACATTGGAAACAAAGTTGTCCTTGAGCTGGTTGTTGGCATCACGCTCATCCATCAACTGGTTGAATGCCTGTGCCAGATCGCGCACCTCGGGGGCCCCTCGCTCTATAAGACGCCGGGAGGATTCAGGTTTCTGAATCATTGAACGAATACGCCGTGTCATCTGGGTGAGCGATACGGTTGTCGATCGGAGTGCCAGGTACGTCAGCAATACTATGCCGAGGGTTACCCCTATGCTGATGGTAAAAAACCGTACGAAAGCCTGCTCGGCGGGGGCGGTCGCAAGGGATTTGGGAACGGCGCGGATAAATAACCAGCCCAGACGCTGCAGGTGATTTGTGGCATAGATCAACGTCTCACCCGAGGCAGTCTCAACCTCACCAAAAGGGATGCCGGACAGAGCTGCATCGATCAGCAAATTTTCTCCCGGGTCTGGCAAGTACTCTATGGTTTTATTGCGGGAGCCTTCTACGAACAGGAAGTTTGCAGTGTCAATCACCAGGAAGATTGCGTCTTTAATAGCATCCTCACGCACATGTTTTGGTATTAGCAGCGCCTGGTCCATTTGCAGGGTGCCGCTGAGAAAGCCGAGGAGCTCTCCGCTATCTGTCAGAATGGGTGCTATAAAAACCATCAGCGGTATACCCGTTGCCCTGCCTATAATAGGGCGGCTGATGACCGGGCGGCGGGTTTTTATCGCCGCTTTCCAGTGGGGCCGGTCGGCATAATAGGTGCCAACCCTGCCTGGTACATAGGTGTTTTCAGCCAGTAATATAGCGTTTGGAGACAGAATGGTCAGGCTGTGGGGAAACAGCTCTCTCAGTTTTTGCTGCTTTTGCAGGAGTTTTGTCAGTGGTTCTTGAGGTGGAAGTTGGCCACTATGGCCAAGCATGGCGGCGAACTGGGCCAGGGCGCTGGTGCGCAGCTCCAGGTTCTGGCTGACCAGGCTGGAGATGTGGGCTGTTTCGTTTGCCTGTTGGGCAGCCAGGTTTTTTTCAAAGTCCTCAAGTAAAGCGCCGTAAGCGGCATAAATTACAGAACCGACGATTGCCAGACTGCCAAGGATGATAATTACGGCAAGGCGCGTACCCAGAGATAAATGACCCAAAACCTGCTCCTGTCTGGCTATTTGCCGGAAAACTTGCTTTGATTGAACATCAACTGAAATAGAATTCACAGCGCTTGTGCGCTTTGATCAGCAAGAGCCTTTATGCCTCAAAGCCCTACTCGTGAGGTGCAGAAAAAACTGGAGACCCTTCGTAATCGTTTTCGAGATAAAACGATACGTGAAATTGAAGGCTTGGTCGCCAGTATTTTCAACGCATCCCGAAATCCTGAAACCATCGGTGAGCTGGTTGCTGCCTATCAGCTTTTACACAGGCTGGCAGGCTCGGCGGGCACACTGGGGTTTACTCTGCTTGGCGAACAGGCCCGGAAACTCGAAATCGCTATAAAGCCATTGGCAGATCAGGTTGCTGATGGAGCCGACAGCGAAAGTATACGACTAGAGTTGAAGCAGTTGTTGAGCGCCGGTTATGAAGACGATATTGCCGGCCTTGGCAACCTTTTAGTTACTGCCGAGCCAGTCTCAACCGAGTGGCATCAGCCCAGGCTGGCAGAAACGGATAATCAGCCTGTGCTGCTGATTCTTGAACCTGACCAAGAGCTTGCGGAATTGGTTTCAGAGGGCCTGGCGCTATACGGTCACCGACTGCGCAGCCTGAGGAATGGCCATGAGTGGCCGGAGGGCATGGATGACGTTGATCTGGTCATGGTCAGGGATACGCTTTTGCAGGATGAGGGTGTGCAATGGTTGTCGAGACTACATGATCTGCCGGTGATCTGTTTCAGCCAGGCTCCTGACTTTGCCACCCGTTACCGGTTGGCTTGCCTCGGCATAGATGCCTGTTGTGATGACCCGCAGGATATCCCCGCTCTTGCGGATCGCATAGAGCAGCTCCTGGCCGAGGGACTTGCAACGCTCACTGGTCGGGTGATGATTCTGGATGACGACCGCGAGTTGCTGGAGCACTACCGATTAGTGCTCACTAGCGGGGGCTTGCAGGTCCGGGCTCTGGGCGACCCATCAAACTTGCTTTCAGAACTGTCAGAGTTCCGGCCGGACATCCTGTTAATGGATGTGCAAATGGGGCTTTACGACGGTCCGGCGCTCGCCAGGATGGTGAGATTTCAGGCCGAGTGGCTCAGTTTACCCATTATTTTCTTTTCCTCCGAAGAGGACCGCAACAGGCAACTCGATGCACTTGCCCGTGGTGGTGATGATTTTGTTACCAAGCCGGTATCTGATGAGTTCCTGTTGCGAACGGTACGAATGCGTTGTTATCGCGCCCGACAGCTCGACAAACTGGTGTCGCTGGACAGTCTTACGGGTTTGTTAAAGCACGCACTCGCTAAAACCGAGCTTGGCCGCGAGTATGCGCGCAGCGCCCGTAGCGGGCACAATTCTGTTGTGGCTATGCTGGATCTGGATCATTTCAAGAAGGTAAACGACGCCTATGGCCACGGCGCGGGGGATATGGTGATCAAGGCTTTGGCCAACCTGTTGCGCCACCGATTGCGGAATACGGATATTATCGGTCGCTATGGTGGTGAGGAATTTATGGTCGTGTTGCCCGAATGTTCACTGGAAAAAGCCGTTGAGGTGCTTGAAGCGCTGAGCCAGGATTTTGCGCGACTGGCATTTAACGTTGGCACTGAAGAGTTCTCTGTCAGCCTCAGCGCGGGCGTTGCCACATTGAACGCCTATGGGTCCGCTGAACAAGCTATCGAAGCGGCAGACAGGGCACTGTATCAGCGCAAACGTGCAGGCCGTAATGGCGTCAGCGTGGATTCAAGGAGCCTGTTGTGATCTTTAACTGCACATTGAGAGCCCCACGATGTATGTGTTGATTCTCGAAGACGATGAGCTGGTTGGTGATCTGCTGGAAACCGTTGTGGCGAGCGCCTATCCGGGAGCCAGAATCCGGCTGTGTACGCAGCTTCAATCAGCTTGCGATAGCTGGCGGGAAGAGCCGGCTGATCTGGTGATTGCCGACAGGAACCTGCCGGATGGTTCAGGGCTTGAGTTGATTCGTGTGGTCAGGCAAACCAGCGCTGAAATTCCTGTTCTGGTGATCAGTGGCCGCACAGACCGCGACTCCATTCTGGCGGCAGCCCATCTGGGCATTAGCGGCTACATCAGTAAGCCCTTTCAGGTAGACGCGCTGCACCAGCGGCTGACAGCGCTGGCGCCATTGCCCGTTGACCATGATAAAGGTTCCGTCACCCTGGCTGAAAAAATGGAAGCTGCCTGTAACTCCGCGATTCAACTACCAGGCCAGATCGATACTGCTGAAATTCTGGCGCTTATGGAGAAACGTGACGAGTTGGGTGCGCGTTTCCTCGCGGAACAATGGAGCAAGGAGCCTGCGCTGAGTGCAAAAATGCTGGATGTGGCTAACAGCGCCTCATTTCGGCGTTCGGGCACGCCGGTGAAAACACCCGCAGAGGCCATCAGCTCGATTGGTGTTGCTATGGCGTTGAATCAGGCTCTTGCGCTGTCGTTGGATATTGCCGGCAAGCTGGCCTGCCCGCGCTTGGGTGAACGTGCGCGTATTGAACAGGAGCAGGCTTTGCGAGTGGCCGAGGAAGCCCGCGCGCTGGCGAAAAAGGTGGGAGAAAACCCTGCTCTGTATTACACGGCAGGCTTGTTGAGTAAGGCCGGAGAGTTGGCCGCCTTGAAGGTGCTGCAAAACCAGTGTGATGAGAGTGGGGAGCCGCCAGACGTTGAACAGATCGATTCGGCCATTACCGGCTGGGCCGAAAAGCTGGGTAACCGGATCAAGGTGCAGTGGCATTTGCCGCTGGATCTTCGGGAATTGATTGGTGCTGTCTATTTTTTGAGCCGGGGTAACGTAAGCCGATCGAAACTGGTGATGCGAGCGGCCGCATTGCTGGCAACGGAGGAGGCCGAAAGCCCTGAGTGTCGCACACTACTACGAAGGCTGGGGATCGAGGAGGATGAAGATGACGCCAGACAGCGGTCTTAATCGTATTCTGATGGTTGAAGATGAGCCCGATATTCGCGCGGTAGCGGAACTGGCTCTGGAAGCCATTGGCGGGTTTCAACTCACGGCCTGTGAATCAGGACAACAGGCGTTGGAGCAGATTGGTGAATGTCAGCCCCAACTGATCCTTCTGGATGTCATGATGCCGGTGATGGATGGTCCCGCGACCCTGGAGGCCATCCGGCGCTTACCGGGTTATGCTGAAATACCTGCGGTGTTCATGACTGCGAAGGTTCAGAGCGATGAAGTTCAGGGTTACCTGACACAGGGTGCGGCTGGCGTGATTCCAAAGCCGTTTGATCCGCTCACACTGGCCGACGAGATAAGGGAAATCTGGAATCAGGCCAGTGCAATCGGTTAAGCTCTCGCCGGTTTTACTGTCATCATCCGAAAAGGCTCTCATGTCATCTTCCCGCAACAACGATGAAATCAAAGCCAGGCTTAACCTGGAAACCTCCCGCATACGCTGGCACGAACTGCAAACCTACTATGCCCGTGGACAGATAGTGCGCGTGAGCAACAATTTGGACCTTCTGGATGTGGCCAGTGAGCTGACAGCAGATAACCGCGTCCTCTTTGAACAGTGGCTCGCTGCGGGCGACGTGGGGGATGTTTCACCCGACCTGGCCCGCGCCTGGTATGAACGCAATGCCGAGCTCTGGGCTGTGGTTATAGCTCCCTGGGTGCTGATTCAGGATCGTTCCGACGCGTCGGTGCACTGATGCTGACGGGTGCCTTGCTGATTCTTGCACCGTTGTTTCTGGGATTTGCCCTGACGCTGAAAAACCGCCGACTGATGACAGCGATTCATTATTCCGTTGAAGTGCTGGTGTATTTCATTTTGGCGCTGCTGGGGCTTGCTCTGGGTCAGATGGAGGGTTTAACGGGGCAGCTGGGAACTATGGCAGGGCAGATGTCGGCTCTGGTAGCGGTTCTGTTTGTTGCCAATATGCTGGGCCTGTGGCTGCTACATCGCTGGCGCCCCATGCCTCCTGAGCCAAGAGATGCCGACTCTGGCAGGGCTGGTTACCTGCGTCTTTTCATGGCTGGCCTCAAGCCTCTGTTTGCAGTGCTGGCCGGGGTGTTATCGGGCTATTTCCTGTTGCCGAAACTGCCGCAAGCCGAGCAGTTGGCTACCTGGTCTTTGATGCTTCTGCTGTTTTTGATTGGCCTGCAATTGCGTAATGCGGGGCTTTCCCTGCGCAAGCTGCTGATGAACACCCAGGGGCTGGGCATCGCGATTGTGCTGGTGCTCAGCTCTTTGCTGGCGGGCGTGTTGCTTATGCCTGTGCTAGGCCTGCCCTGGCACGATGTGCTCGCCCTGGTCTCTGGATTTGGCTGGTACTCGCTTTCCGGAATCGTGATTGGGGAGGCCCTTGGCCCTGCATGGGGCGGTGTGGCATTTCTGAATGATGTACTTCGCGAAATTATTGCATTGGCCATAATCCCGCTGGTTATCGGCAGTCGGCCAGCCATGGCTATCGGTTATGGAGGAGCTACGTCAATGGATTTTACGCTTCCGGTAATCCGCAGCAACGGTGGTCTAAGCTGTGTGCCTGTGGCTATCGCCTCCGGTTTCCTGCTGTCTTTTCTGTCGCCGGTTCTGATGGGTGTGTTTCTCTCTCTGGGCTAGAGAGCCTCAGGAAAGGAACTTGCGCACATCAATCCGGTATTCATTCGGGTCAACGGCGCGAAGAATGCGGTCCTGGCTACCGGCTTTTGAGAGATCGATGGTTGTAACGGTAATCGGCATCCGGAATTTCGTGTGATACATCACCCGGACAACGGGTAACCGCTGATCTTCCTCATTTATTTCAATCACAACACCGAGCCGCCCACTGTCGAGTAAAACCAGAGAGCCTACTGGATACAGCCCGATACAGCGGATGAATTGCTTAACCAGTGCCGGGTCCAGATGACTGCCGCTCCACTCGAGAAGCTTCTTGAGGCCCTGGGTAGGCGTCATGCCGCGGTGATACACGCGATCGGCGGTAATGGCATCGTACACATCGGTAATGGCAACCATGCGCCCGTATACAGAGATCTGATCGCCCTTCAGGCCCTCCGGGTAACCTGTGCCATCCAGGCGCTCATGGTGCTGGGCCGCCGTGATCACGGTGAGTTCGCCGATGCCTTCGGTTGCAGACAAAATGTCGCGGGAGTGCCTGGCATGAAGCTTCATGACTTCATATTCTTCTGGTGACAGGCGTCCAGGCTTATGTAGCACCTCATCAGGCGTCAGTATTTTTCCCAGATCGTGGAGCAGTGCGCCTACAACAGTCTGGTGCAGGACATCAGCAGGGAGCTTTCGATACTGTCCGAAAAGGGTCATGAGGACACTCAGGTTTACCGAGTGCTCAAGGAGGTAGTTGTCTTTTTCGCGGATGCGCCCCAGGCAACCCAGCGCATTGGCATTGCGGGTAACCGAGTTTTGCAGCTCGTCCGCCAGTTGATGTATCGGCGCGATATCGATGGCGGCACCGATCTTGGCGCTGTTCATGAAACTGCCAACCAGCTCCTGCGCCTCTGAATGAATTCCAAGAGCAACTGCCATCTCCTCTGAAAGAGAGACCTTTGGCGTAATGCCGGGTTTCTGTTCACCCGCTATTTGCAGCGCCGCTTCATTACGTTTTTCTACTTCTTCGGCTGTTTCGGAATCCTGAGTATCTGCGCCTTTCTGTGCATCAATATAGACAAACTGCACACCCATTTTGCGGATTTTTTCAATGGTTTCTTCCCGTTTGACTACGCCGCGCCTGCGCTGGGTATTGTGGGGAATCCAGTCATTGTTGAGGTCGCTGATATACATGCCGACCTTCAGTGCGGATATGGGAATGCGTTTGATCATTGTGCGGGGAAGAACGTTCGCAAGCTGTTGTTATAGGTATGCACAATCACATCCTCCAGTGGCAGCTCTTTCACTTCGGCAATCTTCTCCGCTACAAATGGCAGATAGAAAGGCGCATTTTCCCGGCCACGGTAGGGTACGGGGGTAAGAAACGGGGCATCAGTCTCCAGAAGGATCTGGTTGATGGGAGCCATACGAACAATGTCCCGTACGTTTTCTGCCTTGTTAAAAGTGGTAATGCCATTAAAGCCGAGATTCCAGCCCTGATCCAGTGCATATCTTGCAAGCCCCGGTCCCGACGTGAAGCTGTGAATGACGCCGCGGCGTTTGAGAGACTGCTCGAACTCTTTGAGTATAGCTATTGTATCCTCGTCTGCGTCACGGCTGTGGATAACTACCGGACGGTCGTTGTCACAGGCAATCTGAAGCTGGCGCCGGAACACATCACGCTGAATGGCGCGATCGGCGTTGTCATAGAAATAATCCAGCCCGATTTCGCCAACCGCAACGATCTTGTCGTCCCGGGCATGAGTTCGTATTTCGGCGTCAATGGCATCGCTGTAACTTTCCGCCTCGTGGGGGTGGATGCCCTGAGTGCCGAAGAGCCATGGGGCCTTGGTGCTGAGTTCACGCACTTGCGCAAGGTTGCCCGGCGCGACCGCAATAGTAATCACCCGCTCGATATTCACCCGCCGGGTTTCCTCCAGAGTTTCTTCCAGAGGTCGATCCTTGAGGTAATCCAGGTGGCAGTGGGTCTCGATGATCGGATGGTCGAATACGGGAATCTCGCGACGTTTTTTACTCATGGACTGGTGCTAGGCTCCGGTACAGGCAGTCAGTTCGACTGCTACTCTTTAAGTTTGACTGCTAGGCTTGCGGTGGGGCTTAAGAAAGCAATCTTATCAGCTGTACGTTTAAGGGCCTACATTCATAGATAGGGAGTTTCCTTGATGAATGTTGCCCCTTGGGGCTGGTTCGGGTTTCATTCAGGATGGAGGAGCGGATGCACGTTGTCGTTATTGGTGGTGGCGTTGTGGGTGTAACCACAGCCTTTGAACTGAACCGTCGCGGTCATCAGGTGACGGTCCTTGAGCGTCATGGAATGGCCGGCAATGAAACCAGCAAAGGCAACGCGGCCCAGCGTTCTTACGGCGTGGTATACCCTTGGGCAGATCCCGGCATGGTGTTCAAGGCATTGCCCTGGCTGGTTAAGCAGGATGGTCCCCTGAAATTGCATATGCCACCTTCTCTGGGCGCTATACAGTTCATGTTTTCAACACTTCGTTATGCCTGGTCACCCGGCCTGTTCGGTTTTAACAAGCGCGCCATGCTTCGCCTCGGGATTCATAGCCGTGAACGCTTTCTGAAACTGGAAGAGGAGCTGGACCTGGCATTTGACGGCGGACATCGCGGCCTGCTGCATCTTGCCAGCAAGCCTGAAGAGCTGGAAGCGTACCGGGGCACACAACGGCTGTTGAGCGAGATGGGGATCGCCTCCCGGCTGCTGACGCCCGAGCAGGTATACGAGGCGGAGCCGGGCATGGCCGGCAACGGCCCACTTTATGGTGCCCTGAGTTACGACACCGACGGCACTGGCGACTGCCATCTGTTTTCACGAGAGTTGGCGAAAGTCTGCGAAGAAAAAGGCGTCCAGTTCAGGTATGGCGTTCAGGTGGAGCGGCTAACGGCTAACAGCCAGACAGTCGAATCGGTTGTTCTGCGTAGCGAAAGTGGCCAGCAGGAAACGCTGGCGGCAGACGCCTTTGTAGTGAGCGCTGGTTGCTGGTCTCCGGAGCTGGTTCGACCCCTTGGCCTTAAACTGCCTATCTACCCGGTTAAGGGATACAGTATTACAGCGCCGCTGAAGAACCCCGAAAAGGCGCCGGTTTCAACGATTCACGACGATAACTACAAAGTCGTGTCGACGCGCCTGGGTGACCGTTTGCGTGCTACCGGATTCGTGGAGTTGGCGGACTTCAATCGGGATATTCCCGAAGCGCGCATCGCCACCATCCGCAAATCCGTTGAGTCCCGCTATCCTGGTTGCGCCGATCTGGATGCCGCAGAAACCTGGACGGGCTTCCGCCCGATGACGCCTGATGGTCCCGCCATTATTGGCCGTGGTCCGCGTCGTAATCTTTATCTCAATACAGGTCACGGGACCTTCGGTTGGACTTTCTCAGCGGGCAGTGCAGATGTCATTGCCCAGGTGATAGACGGCGCAGAGCCGGCTGTTTGTCTGGATGCATTTCGCCCGGGCCGCTATCAGGAGTGAGTGTTCAAGGTTGCGCCGAATCCTATTACTCGCGGTGGAAAGCGCTGAACGACTGGCTGGTTCTGCATCAGCCCATATGGCAGCCGGCTCCGTTTACAGAGCCGCGACCGGATTGGGTTCAACTCTATCCAGAGCTTGCAGGCATGGTGGCAGAACTCACCGATGCCGAATGCGACGAACTGGAGGGGGACCCCGGGGTGGTGGTGAAAAAAGCGTCACGGTTCGTGCCAGAACTGGGCTATTACTCTGACATGGTTAAGCTGCCAGAACTGTCACCCCGGCCCGCTGATGTTATGGCTGCGACGCTACCGGAAGTCAGGGCAAAGGACATGCCCGGGCGGAAACGGGAGCAGGCGGGTGCTTTTACGGCAGCACTAAAACCGTTGCAGCAACCGATTCTTGACTGGTGTTGCGGCAAAGGGCACTTGTCTCGAACACTGGCCGCTCAGGGTCACCAAAGCGTTGACGGCTATGAGTGGAATCCCGAGTTGGTGGCCGGCGGTAACCGGCTTGCAGAGCACTTTGGAGACGCCGTTCAGATCCACTGTCGGGATGTAATGGCGCAGAACCTGCCCTTGCCGGATGACACCCATGGTGTAGCTTTGCATGCCTGTGGCGACCTTCACCGGCAGTTGTTGATGCAGGGCGCCGCCGCTGGGTTACCGCGGCTGAGTATTTCACCCTGTTGCTATCATAAAACCGTGGATAACGTTCATAAGGCACTCTCGGAACGAGCAACGGATTACGCGAACCGCTTGGTGCCGCACCGCAGCGATCTGCGTTTGGCGTTGCGCGAAACGGTAACGGCGCCGGCTGGTGTCAGAAAACGAACAAGAACGTTAAGTCAGTGGCGGCTGGGTTTTGACGGCTTGCAACGTGCCTTGCGGGGTGCCGATGACTACCTGTCTCTGCCTTCCTGTTCTCCACGGCTGCTTGGGAAGGGGTTTCCCGCCTTTTGCAGCTGGGCAGCTGGAATAAAACAGCTCCATTTGCCTGCTAGTACGGATTTTGAGGCCTGGCGTGCTTATGGCGTCCAGCGTCACGCTGAGGTTCGCCGCCATGAGCTCATTCGGCATGTGTTTCGCCGGCCTTTGGAGCTATGGCTCGTTCTGGATTATGCGATGTATCTTGAAGAGCAGGGGTACAGAGTGCGGCTTGGTCATTTTTGCGCCCGGTCGCTGACACCCAGGAATCTATTGTTGGATGCGGTCAGGGTTTGCGGTACTCAACCCGCTCGACACAGCCATCCTTGAAGTACACGTAGGTTAGTTCGTAAAGCGCGCCGTAATAGTCGGTCTGATAAATCCAGACTTCCTGGGGTCCGCCATAGGTTTCCGGTGGATTGCCGAATGCGCTGCGCACATGCTCTCGAGTCATGCCCTTGACGACCTGTTCGCGGATCAGATACCGACGCAGGTCGGTGGAGTTGATAAAACGACAGGTTTCCGGCTCTGAACCCGCTTCAGAGGCCTTTTCGACTTTTTCGTGTGGCTCTGGTTTCGCTGCTGACGAGGCTGGTAGGTTCTGGTTAAAACGGCCCCCGATTCGGTTGTCTCTTATCTGTATGGCTTCGGCATTTTCGCCACAGGGCGTGTCGGAAAATACCGTGTTTCCTTCTGCGTCGCTGCAACGAAAGACTTCAGCCTGAGTTGCAGTAGCAAACGCTAGTGGAAAAACCAGGCCGATCAATAATCTGAGCATGGGCTACCCCCGGAAACAGCCAAAAAGAAAGGCGCCCTAAGGCGCCTTTCCTGACTTCACTTGCTTCTATACTAGCTCAGGTATTAGCGAAGAACCTGAATGCGGGCTTCAACCCGACGGTTCTCAGCACGACCTGCCGCTGTATCGTTAGAGGCAACCGGTTCGCTTTCACCGTAGCCTTTCGCGCTCACTTTTTCCGCATCCACGCCAAGTGCACCGGTCAGGCGCTCTGCCACTGCTTCAGCACGACGCTGTGACAGGAATTCGTTGTAGCTGGCTTTGCCGCGATTGTCAGCGTGACCGGCAATTTCTACAACGGTGCCCGGGTTGGCTTTAAGCGCGTCTGCAACACGACGGATTTCCGCATCGTAGGCGTTGCCGATCACGGAGCTGTTAGTCGGGAACTTCACCTCAATGGTGAATGTATCGATGGTTTCGGTTACACCTTCACAACCTGTTTCATCCACTTCCGCACCAGCAGCGGTGTTCGGGCAAAGGTCCTGGCTGTTAACGACGCCGTCGTTGTCGCTGTCGAGTTCGCAGCCACGGCTGTTCACGTCGGCACCACGAGGTGTGTCAGGGCAGGCATCACGCACGTCGGCTACGCCGTCGCCGTCAGCGTCTGGCTCACAGCCTGAGCTGTCAACAGATGCGCCAGCAGGGGTGCCCGGGCATTGGTCGCGGGAATCAGGTACACCGTCGTTGTCGGTGTCTGCCGGGGCCATAGGTGCTGCACTTCCAACTGTGCGGTTGAACGCGAAGCTGATGCCCAGAGAAACCTGGGTGTCAAAAGTGCTTTCGTCGATGCCGTGGAATTCCCGCAGGTCGCCACGCAAGGAGATGGCGTCGCTTACGTTGTAGCGAACACCTGTACCTACGTTAACGCGGGTTTCATCATGGTCGGTACCAGCAGTGTTGTAGCTGATAACATCACCTACGCCAAAGTCAGCATTGCCGACACCCGCAGAAACATACGGGTTCCAGGCTTTATCCTGAGCGGCGAAGTAGTAGGTGCCGTCTACTCGGATTTCTTCAAAGTCTGAAGATCCTGAGACGTATTTACGGTCTGCATCAGCCCGGGAATACATGGCCTCAATCGCCCAGTTCGGCTTGAACCGGTATTCCAGACCCACGCCGAACGTGCCGGTTTCACTTAGGTCACGGTCGTCGTCGAAAAGCTGATAAGCAGCGAAAGGGTTGATGTAAACCGTTTCTTGGCGTTCAGCAGCTAGGGCTGGGGCCGCAAAAGTACCTGCGATGGCGGCCATCGCGATCGGACGCATGATGTTCATGCAGAACCTCCTGTTCGATTATCGTTGTAAAGCTGTCGTATCGTAAAAGTGGCTAATTTGCACACTGGGCGCAACTTATACCAAAGAGTTACGAAAAATAAAGAATTGATCACTAATGTTACATTAGGAATTATACGTGTTGTCGGCCTTACTAGCACACTTTTCTGTGAGTTACGTTGATAGAACGCTGAAATAAAGGTGGGCGTTTTTTTTGCTGAAGTGCATTTTTTCACCGCTAGTAAAATGGACCTCGAACGAGCTTTCATCTTCCGCGACTACGGAGCCTGGGCCGAAAATAGCGTGATTGAGGCGCGTCTGGTGCCACAGGGGGGATGTGGTGCTGTCATAGGCCCGAGCATCGCCCTCAAGGGAGATGCCTTCCTGTGCCGCGTAACGCGAGCTGACAGGTGTCAGTGGCGCGGCGAGCTTTACCGAACGGTTGCTATCCGTTACTCGTCCATCCAGCCACCGCCCGAACTCGTCAGCCAGATCGAAGCAGCATTCTTCTATAAAACGACTGGGGCCCTGATCGCCATCCAGGTGAGGTTGTTTGCTTGGCTGCCGGGTAATCAGGTGCAGCTTTTCGCGGGTGCGTGTCATGGCGACGTATAACAATCGACGTTCGCTTTCCAGGGTTGCGCGAGCGTCATCCTGGGATCGCGGACTGTGGGGTAGATACTTCTCTTGCAAGCCCGGAATGATTACTCGTGGCCATTCCAGCCCCTTCGTACGATGAATCGTGGAGAGCAGAACGCCTCCGCTGGCCTGCTTTTCGCTGGCTTGTTGTTGCAGTGCTTTGAGGTGGGCCAGTGCACCTTTAACATTCACATCCAGGCCCTTCAGGTACTCACGAAACCCGTGAATGGTATCGATGCGCTCTTCTGCGCCGTCATGGGTCAGTGCCAGGCTGCGAACGCCTTCATAGAGATCCGTATGCTCTGCATAGACCGTTATCAGGCCTGTTACCGGGCCTGAATAGCCCTGGAGTTGCTCCAGAACCTCGCCCAGCTTGCGCAGTTTCCGGGCCGCCATGGGCGCCAGCGCGCCAAAGTCCAATGCCAGCAGACGCTCATGCCAGCCATTGGCAAATCCGGCAAGAAATCTCGCTAACTGCTCCAGCTCCGGTTCCTTGAGGCCTACATGAGGAAAGCGCAGAAGCAGTTGTGCGAGCTCCAGTCTGTCTTCCTCGGGGAGCGTTCCCAAAGTTCCGGAAACCACTTTCAATAAAGCCGTGATGGCCTGTACCTCACGACTGAACAGTGCGCCTTTGCCAGCATCGATACGGTAGGGGATCTGACGGGCTAACAGTTTGAGTTCGATTGGCACACTCTGGCTCCAGACCCGGAACAGAATGGCCGTGTCTGCAAGCGCGCCCTGAACAGAGTCGTCCGTTCCCTGGCCAAGGATCTGCAATACGGCATCCGCATCGCTCTCCACCCTGTGCAGGGTGATCTCCGTGGCGGGAGTGGAGGCGTGGGAGTGGCACAACACATCCTTGCGGCCGGTGTTGTGACAGATCAGGTGGTTGGCCAGGAGGGCAACCCGGTGGCCATAGCGGAAGGTGTAACTGAGCGTCTGTTCCAGCGGGCTTTCAAACTCATCGCTGAAGCGCTTGAGAATAAACTCGGGCTTCGCGCCCCGAAACTCGTAAATGGTCTGGTCAGGGTCTCCTACTACGGTCACACGGGCCCGGTCACCAGCAACATAGCGCAACAGTAGATGTTGGATCTCGTTGGTATCCTGGTACTCATCCACGAGAATCAGGTCCATCTTGTTGCCCACCAGCCGTTGCAGGGGCGGATTTTGATGAATCGCCATCACTGGTTCGTAGAGCATATCTGCGAAGCTGATGCGGCTTTGGCCCTTGCGCCACTGTTCAAAGCTGTGAAACAGGTCTATCAGATATCGGTGCTTGTCCGAGTAGCCGAGTTCTTCGAATACGATCTCGGCCGGTGACAGAGTGGTTTTCACCAGGTCGATAAACCCGGTGGCTGTCTCGACATAGTCTTTTTTGTTGCGCCGTATTTCATCCGCAAGACCTTCCGGTGCCAACCGCCGCGTCAATAGCCAGGCCTGGAAACTGATTTCCTGTTCGGTCAGAATTTTTTCGGAGAACCCTGGCAGGTAGCCTTCCCGTACGAATCGCTTGTACAGTCGCAGACCCATGGCGTGATAGGTGCGTATCTCCGGAAGCGCCAGCCCACTCTGGTGGCAGACCTCCTGCAACTTGCGCTCAAAATCCATCCGCGCGCTGCGGTTGAACATAAGCACCAGTATACGGTCGGGGTCATGGCCTTGCCGTAGCAGATAGCGAATTCGCCAGGCCAGGGTGGAGGTTTTACCGCTGCCGGCGACGGCGGTGATCACCGAATGCTCGTAGCCGGCGGTAATAATTGCCTTTTGCTCATCGGTCAGAAAATCAGGCAGATCGGAAGTGAGAGATTCGGGGGTGTCGGTTGGCATAAGTACTATTGTACTGACCAACTGGCAGCGCGGGTACCTGTGCCGCATAATTGGTTAATCTGAATATGTATTTTAGAAAATCCACCTGAAAAACTCGGGAGCAACAAGGCGGGGCCTTATCCAAAATCGTGCGGAGCCATGGATGGCGGAGCCGAGCGTACATGGATGTATTCACAGCGTATTTTGGGTAAGGCCCTGACTTGTTGCTAGCACCAAATCAGAGGATAACGACTATGCAAACTGAGAAGCCTGTCAACGTATTAGGCGAGAAGCTGGAAACTTGCGGGACGGATCCCGAAACGGGATTCTACCGTGATGGGTGCTGCAATACCGGGCCGGATGATCACGGTTCGCATACGGTTTGTGCGGTTGTCACTGACGAATTTCTGGAGTTTTCCAAAGCCCGCGGGAATGATTTAAGCACGCCAGTACCGGCTTTCGGTTTTCCCGGTTTAAAAGCGGGTGATAACTGGTGCCTTTGCGCCGCTCGCTGGCACGAAGCGTTTGAAGCGGGCAGCGCACCCAGGGTGCGGCTGCGTGCAACACATCAGGGGGCTCTGGAGCACTGTGCTCTTGAAAACCTGAAAACCCACGGTGTTGATCTCAGTTAATGAGTACCGAAGCAGCCTTGCCTGCGTCGGCCGTTGATACCTGGCGCTCACTGCAATCCGGTTTAGTGGCAAGCGGAGAACGGCGACTGGTGTTGCTTGAGGGCCCCCGCGATCTCGCTGTTCAATGGTTGCAGGCGCTTCTTCCGGCCATAGCGCAGGAGGGTGGGCTGTGGGTCGGACGCACAAGTGAAGCGCTTGGCGTCCGCCTCACTACGATTGAAGCGTCGAAGGCCCGGCAGTGGCTGGGCCGTGAAACACCTTTGATTGTATGGGATGGCTGGCAGGGAAATCCGCCGGATGCTTTTGCAGCGCTTGCGGGCACTTTGAAAGCGGGTGGGCTGTTATTCTGGTTGATGCCTTCTCTTGAGGCGTGGGGCCATTTTGCAGATCCGGATTACGTGAGAACCGGTCTGGATCATTGCCAGTTCCATCCTTTTGCGGAGCGCATGGCTGGCGTTCTGGCGGCTGACTCTTCTGTTATCAGGGTGCGCCTTGGCTCGCCGGAAGCCCTGAGTCTTCTGGAATTGCCATCGTCCACCGATAAATTCAGGGTCGCCACAACGCCCGATCAGGAGGGTTTGATCCGCAAGCTTGTTGCGTTCGGGCTTGGCCGTCGTCGTCGGCCCCTGGTAGTGACTGCGGACCGTGGGCGCGGCAAGTCTGCTGCGTTGGGTATGGCCGCAGCCCAGTTATTGCAGCAGGGTCGAAGACAGATACTGGTAACCGCGCCCTCAAGACAAAATGTTAGTGCCTTGTTCATGCATGCTCTGGAAAGCCTTGATGACGAGGTTCTGGAGGCAGGTGATGACTGGATAAAAACGGCGTCCGGTGCGCGACTGCGTTACCTGCCGGTTCGCGACCTGCTCCAAGAAAAGCCGGAAGCTGAAGTTGTTATGGTGGATGAAGCGGCTGGCCTTCCGGTTTCCTTGCTGAAACGTGTTCTGCTGGGCTGGCCGCGAGTCGCTTTCGCCTCTACGGTTCACGGATACGAGGGCGCAGGGCGTGGGTTTGCAATCCGCTTCCGCAATGTGCTCGATAGTGAAACACCGCATTGGCAGTCCCAAGTGCTTTCCAAACCGGTGCGCTGGGCCGAAAACGACCCTCTGGAGCCTCTGGTATCCAGGCTTTTTCTACTTGGTGCCGACCAGGGTTCGGGCGAGTTCCCGAAAACGCCGGTTGGTGATGTGGTTATTGAGCCCTGGCAACCTGCCCTGGCTACCGAAGCGGAACTTGTTGAGGCATTTGGCCTTTTGGTGGATGCGCACTACCGGACAACGCCGGGCGATCTTCGGCAATGGCTGGACGACCCCGCAGCGCGAAGCTGGCGTGCTCTTGTAAACGGCAGAACTGTTGGTGTGCTCTGGGGCGCCGTGGAAGGCGGGCTGAGTAAAGAGTTGGCAACGCAGGTAGCGAGTGGCAAACGCCGGGTTCGGGGGCATCTTTTGCCCCAGTCGCTGGCCAGCCATAGTGGTTTTCCGGAGGCCGCCAGCCAGTGCGGTTTGAGGATTATCAGGGTAGCGGTTACAGCGCAGTCCAGGCGTTCAGGCATCGGGAATAGACTGGTAGTTGCTGCGGCCGCTGGTGCAGAACGTGAAGGGCTGGACTTTACAGGCACCAGCTTCGGCGGCAGCTCGGATCTATACGCTTTCTGGGCCTCTTGTGGGCTGAAGTTGGTGCGTATAGGGCTGCAACAAGAGGCCACCAGCGGGGAATATCCGGTACAGATGGTTCTTGCTCACAGTAGTGCAGGGCTATCTCTTGTCCGGCAAGTGCGGGCACGTCTGGCCAAGCACTGGCTGACCCTGGTGCCGCTGAACTGGAAAGACCTGGACCCCGGACTCCTGGCGGATATGACAGCTCACCTACCATCAGGATCTCCACCGGATTTGGCGGATATCCGGGATCTTCAGAACTTTGGTGACGGCCACAGGGGTTTTCAGTTGATGGTGCCAGTTCTGCGGGAGCTCAGCCAGGCCCAGGGCCTTATGGGCTGGTTCAGTCAGCATACAGAACTGAGTATTTGGTGCCGGGCCGTGCTGCAAGGGTGGAGTTGGTCAGAGCTGCAAGGGGAAGGCTTGTGCACCGGCCAGCGTGACGGGGAGGACCGTTTGCGCGCTATGGTTCGTGAACTTCTCCGGAACGGACCGGAGTTGTGACCCGCTCGATTTAATTATGCGGGCCTCCTGCTCAGAATAGGCTCCACTTATCTGACAGAGACTGTTCATCATGGCCAAGGGATCCGGCTTCTCCAAATACTCAGTGCTGTTATCGTCTGTTCTGTTCGCTTCAGCTTTGACTGCTCTTCCCGGGTGCGCCTCGAGAGGGGTTCCTGCCAATCTGGATCACCAGACTGAAAATGCATCCGGCACGGCTCTTTATCGGGCTGCTGCTGACGGTGATTTTGAGGCCGTAAGCGCCCTGACAAAGTCGGGTGCGCCCCTGAACACCCTGACCGGGGATGGCACACCTCTGATGGCTGCTGTCCACGCCCGTGCTGACCGTATTGCATGGTATCTTCTGAGCAAAGGTGCGGCTCCAGACCTTGCTGAGACGAACAAGATTACACCTTTGATGGTGGCTTCAGGGCAGGGTGATCGCCGGCTTGTGCGCTTACTGCTATCGGCTGGTGCCAGAGTAAATGCTATGGATGTGCATGGCAGCACAGCGGTCATGCGCGCCGCAGAGCAGGGCCAACTATCGGTTGTAAAGGTTTTGTTGGCAGCGGGGGCAAACGTTAATGTCAGCCAGGGGGGCGAGTCACTGCTGATGAAAGTAGTTTCCACCGGTGACCTGCTGACGGCTGAAATGCTTTTGGCTGCAGGCGCGGATGTGAACTATCGGGCAAAGAATGGTGCAAGCGCACTGGACCTGGCCCGGGCCCGTAATCACCAGGACCTGGAGATGTTGCTGGTACAGGCCGGGGCCGAACTGTAAAAAACGTATTGCGGCCCCTGTTATTCCAACTGCATGGGGTCGGTCTGATCGTTCCATACGGGCAGGAAATGGGCCTCAATAATTTCGTCGGGAACATCTTCGATGCGGGCGAAAGACCATGTCGGATTCTGGTCCCGGTCAATCAGACGGGCCCGGATGCCTTCGGTGAGATCGGGCCTTCGCACGCACTCCCACACCATGGCAAGTTCCATGCGGAACACATCTTTCAGTGACATCTGCTGGGCCTTTTTGAGCTGATTCCAGATCAACAGAGCGGAAACCGGGCAGCCCCCTTCCAGTGTTTTCATGCAGGCTTGCCACCATTCACTGTCTACCCGAGCGGCCAACAGCTGATCGACGATCTCCTGCAGGCTGACACCCGCGCACAGCTTTGCAATATTCCGCTCGTGCAACTCGAGCTGGCCGGCAGGTAACGCACGGTAATCCTGGAGTTCAAGTTGCTGTAGCAAGCGGAGCAGGCGGCTGTCGTCAGAGGCCCTATGGCCACTCCAGCGTTCTTCCTGCAGTCTTGATAACAGGCCTTGCTGATCATTGGTTGGCAGGGCCATATCGGCCAGGCCTACGCGCAGAGAATCGGTGATGTTGAGGCGGCAACCTGTCAGGCCCATAAATAATCCCAGGCGCCCCGGCAGGCGATTCAGGAACCAGCTTGAGCCAACGTCCGGAAACAGACCAATAGAGATCTCCGGCATAGCCAGGGTGGCGTCCGGTGTTAATAGTCGGTACCGGCAGGCGGAAAACAATCCCAGGCCGCCGCCCATAATAATGCCGTGTCCGATGCCCACAACGGGTTTGGGAAACCTGTGTAGCGTATAGTCGAGTGCGTATTCGTGGCGGAAAACACTGAATGCGGCTTCGGGATTACCGGCGCCCGTTAATGATTGATACAGAGCCCGTATGTCTCCGCCTGCACAGAAGCTCTTTTCTCCTGCTCCCCTGATGACTACAACACAGATGCGCTCATCGACAGCCCAGCGCTCCAGGCTGTCCCTGATAGCGGTGATCATCTCCTCAGTGAGTGCATTCAATGTGGCGGGGGAAGCCAGAGTCAACAAGCCAATATGGCCTTCGTGACAGGGGAGTTCCTGAACCTCTACAGACATTAATGAAGTCTCCGGGCGGTAAAAATAAGCTCTTAAGCGTGCTTTGTTCGTACAGTCTCTGTAACCGGATAGAAATTAAAGAAGACCAACGTCGAAGCAGGCGCATTGATTTATGGCATTTGCGCAATTGTATGTCTGTGCTATAAGTTTCAGCCAGTTGCTGTCCGGTTCAGAATACCGGTTTGAAAACTTGAAACGATGACGAGAGGTTACCCATAATGAAACTTAAACACTATGCTGTTGCAGGGCTTTTTGCACTGAGCGCCGCTGTTCCTGCGGTCTCTTCTGCTGCCGGCGATGTTGCTGCGGGCAAGGCAAAATCAGCGGTTTGTGCCGCTTGTCACGGCCAGAACGGGATCGCGCAGATTCCGACCTACGCTAATCTGGCGGGCCAACACGAACAATATCTGGTTAACGCACTCAAGGCATACAGAAGCAAGGAGCGCAACGGTGGTATGGCCGCCATCATGCAAGGTCAGGCCGCGGCTCTGAGTGATGAAGATATCGCTAATCTGGCAGCCTACTACTCAAGCCTGCCAGCAGGCGGAAAGTAAGCGCCAGGTATCAGTACAGCAGCTCAGGTTGCTGTACTGACGATCCGGTAGCTCGGGCGATAAGCCGAAGAGCCGGGTAACTTCATCCGGTCCTGGGCGACGAATTGCTCCAGCATGGCCTCCAGAGGCCTGATCAGGGTAGGATCCCCCGAGATTTCAAAAGGTCCCTTCTCCTGCACCTTTCGAATACCCCCTTCCTTTACGTTTCCGGCCACAATACCACTGAAGGCTTTCCTCAGGTTCGCTGCAATCAGGTGCACTGGTTGGTCGCGATGCAACTCCAGAGCAAGCATGTTTTCATGATCAGGCTCGAAGGGTAGCTGGAATACCGGATCAATCTTCAGCATCCAGTTGAAATAATAGGCATCCTGCAAGGCACGACGGAAGGTCTCGACTTCCTTCATACCTTTTTTCATGGCCCGTGCCACCCGTACTGGATCATTGATAATGATTTCGTATTTGCTGGCAGCGTGGTCCCCTAGAGCATTGCGGATGAACTTGTCGATCATCTCGAAGTACTCGGCGTTTTCCGGCAGGCCGGTAAATACCACGGGGAAGGGCAGGTCTGCGTTATCCGGGTGCAGAAGTATGCCGAGCAGGTAGAGGATTTCCTCCGCAGTTCCTACGCCACCCGGGAAGACGATGACGCCATGGCCGCAACGCACAAAGGCTTCCAGGCGCTTTTCGATATCCGGCATGATAACCAGTTCGTTAACGATAGGGTTAGGTGCTTCTGCGCCGATGATGCCTGGCTCGGTAATGCCAATGTAGCGGCCGTTTTTAATCCGCTGCTTGGCGTGAGCAATGGTGGCACCTTTCATCGGGCCCTTCATGGCGCCCGGTCCGCAACCGGTGCAGATGCTTAGCTCCCTTAGCCCAAGCTGATGGCCAACTTCTTTACTGTACTGGTACTCTTCATGGCTGATGGAATGCCCACCCCAACATACAATCAGGTCGGGCTGGCGACCGGGCTGCAACACCCGGGCATTGCGCAGAATATGAAACACCATGTTGGTCAGATCATCTGGCCCGTTGCTCTCCATAATCCGGGCAAACTGCGGCGTGGAGTGGGTGTAAACAATATCCCGCAGAACGGAGAACAGGTGTTCACGAATGGCCCGGAGCATTTCATCATCTACAAACGCGTGCGCCGGCGCGTTGACCAGCTCCAGCTTCAGGCCTCTGGGCTGTGGTATCAGGCGTATATCGAAATCCGCATGGGCTTCCATCAAGTCTTGGCAATCATCGGTCACGACACCGGTATTCAGCACCGCCAGTGCGCATTGGCGGAATAGCCGGTACAAGCCGCCTTCGCTTCTGTCTTTGAGCAGATTGACTTCGTGATTGGACAGTATTTCCAGGCTGCCCTCAGGTGATACAAGAGCATTGATGGTGGGCTCGATCATGAACAGAAAAACTCCAGAGTGTTGCGGTAAAACCCGATTTTGAGGCACAGCGCCGAAACGCTACACTAAGCGCCTTTCAAATCATACACCATCCGACTAAACGCCGATTTATGAAACTGCTTATTCGCCCTGCACCGGAAGTTGTCATCAAGAGCAAACCTGTTCGCCGCCGTCAGATGCGGCATTTGCGCCAGAATATCCGTAAACTTCTGGCGCGCCTTGATCACGACATTATTGTGGAGGGCAGCTGGGACAGAGTAGACGTTGACGTGCCCGATGACAGGGGGCTGGCAGGCCCGGTGGTTGATGCGCTCCTGCGTATTCCCGGTATCTCGACCATCCAGGAGATTGCTGAGTTCCCGTTCGTCAGCCTTGATGATATTACCCAGAAAGCGGTTGCAGCCTTTGCTGGCCGTCTGGACAGTAGAAGCTTTGCGGTTCGGGTTCGGCGCCATGGTAAGCACGATTTCCGCTCCATTGATCTGGAACGGCTGACAGGCAGTGCGCTTATGCAAGCTGCTAACGATGCCCGCGTTGATCTCAGATCACCGGAGGTGGAAGTGCGCATTGAGGTGCGGGACGGTCAGTTTCATATTGCCCACCGCAGACATCGGGGGCTGGGCGGTTATCCGCTGGGCAGTGTCGAAAACGTAATGACGCTGATGTCTGGCGGGTATGACTCATCGGTAGCTGCTTATCTGATGCTGCGCCGGGGCCTGCGCAGCCATTTTCTGTTCTTCAACCTGGGTGGTGTGGCTCACGAAGTGGGTGTGCGGCAGGTTGTTCACTACCTGTGGGATCGCTATGGAGCATCTCACGGCGCCAAGTTTATTTCTGTGCCCTTCGATGGGGTGGTGGAAGAAATCATGCGGTCGGTCGGCCACCGCCACTGGGGTGTGGTGCTCAAGAGGCAGATGCTGAAGGCCGCCAGTGAGATTGCGCGTAATAACAACGCCGTTGCTCTGGTGACCGGCGATGCGGCGGGCCAGGTGTCGAGCCAGACCCTGACTAACCTGAACGTGGTGGACCGAGCCAGTGATGAAGTGGTTCTGCGACCTCTGATTGCCATGGATAAGGAAACCATTATTGGCCTTGCTCGGGACATTGGCACAGAGCCCTATGCCCGTAGTATGCCCGAGTATTGTGGTGTTATATCCCAGAAGCCGTCCACCCGAGCCCAGCTGGGCCGTGTGGAAGCCGACGAAGCCGCAATGGATCCGGAGGTCCTTGCGCGCGCCATAGAAGCTCGTGAAGATACACCGGTCAGCGAACTGCTGGACACCATCACCACGCCGGAAGAGGTCGATCTGGTAAAAACACCGGCCATCAGCGATGTTGTTATTGACGTGCGCCACCCGGCCGAAGGCGAGCAGTCTCCGCTGAAGCTAACCGGAAACCAGGTCCTGACGATCCCGTTCTACGAATTGAATCGCCATATTGCAGAGCTTCCTGCCAACCGCCAGTATCTGTTGTACTGTGATCGCGGGACCATGAGCCGAATGCACGCCGTTCACCTGAAAGCGGAAGGGCACGAAAACATCAAGGTTTACGCGCCCACCGTTTAGTTAGTACCTCAGCCGGCCAGGCCTCTGAAGAACTGCTGAACGTTCTCGCTCAGAGCGTCGAGATCGTAGCCGCCCTCCTGCACGACCAGTGTCGGCAGGCCAAGCTGGCGTATGTGTGTGCTGAGACGGCAGAAGCCTTCAGAGGTAACTGAAACTTTGGCTTGGGGGTCGTTTTTGTAAATATCGAAACCCAGAGTCAGGATCAGCGCATCTGGCTGGAAAAGCCGGATGGCGGCCAAAGCCTCATCAACCTTCCCGAAGAAATCTTCCTCAGAGGAACCGTGGGGCATAGGCAGGTTGATGTTGTAGCCAAAACCCTCGCCTTCGCCGCGTTCATTTTCATAGCCCGTCACCACGGGATAGAAGTTGGTCGGGTCGCCGTGGATGGAGATATAAAGCACGTCGCTGCGATCATAGAAAATTTCCTGGATACCCTGACCGTGGTGCATGTCTGTATCCAGAATGACCAGCCTTGGGAATCGGGATTTCATATGCTCGGCTGCAATAGCTGCGTTGTTGAGGTAACAGAACCCCCCTGCAGCGTCCTTGCGAGCATGGTGCCCAGGTGGCCTGCAGACAGCATAGGCTGTGCGATCGCCGGCCATCACTGCATCTGCAGCACCGAGTGCGGTTTGTGCGGACCAGTAAGCTGCGTGCCACGTGTGTTCACCGATGGGGCTGCTGCCGTCGGCCTGATATCGGGCGGCTTCCGCAAGAATACCCGTCAGGTGATTGGGCGAGCGGACAAAAATATTGGAAATAACTTCCTCGCCCCAATCGTCCATCTTCATCCAGCGACGGTGGGCGGACTCAAGAAATCGTAGATATCCCAGATCGTGCACTCTGGAAATCGGTCCCGCACCATGATCGGAAGGTTGTAGCACTGGTATGCCCATTTCTTTCAGGCCTTCCAGCATCTCGTTAGTGCGATCTGGTACCTCTTGGGGCTGACGCATCTGGCCCCTGGTGAAATAGGTTCGAGGCGCGTGCTTGTCTTGCGCGGGATGGAAAAACGCTTTCATTATCCGATCTCCTGAATTTCTGGTTCTCCGAATATAGGCAAAGACGGAGGATGGACAAAAGCCGGACTATCGACTTTACAGCTAGAGGTTCAGCATCCACTATGGAAGACATATTCAATCGACGCAACCGTGCACTGCAACTGGTGCCGTTACTGACATAACAGGAGCCGAAATGATCGAGTCACCACTGCTGGAAAAGCTGACTGGCTACATCGGCGGTCGCTGGACTGACAATGAACAGGGCAGCACCTTTGACGTATATAACCCGGCTACGGGTGAGGTTATCGCCCAGGTTGCTTCCATGCCTGAAAGCGAAGTAAAAGCGGCTGTTGAAGCGGGCAAATCTGCCCTTCGTCTGACAAGTCCCTACTCTATTGAAACCCGCAGAAAATGGCTGGAAGATATCCGTGATGCTCTCAGGGCAAACAAGGAAGAAGTGGGTCGAATTCTGTGCATGGAGCATGGCAAGCCCCTGAACGAAGCCCAGGGCGAAGTGGATTATGCGGCCGGCTTTTTTGACTACTGCTCAAAACACATTCAGGCGCTGGATGATCACACGCTTCCGGAAACACCGAAAGACTGCAACTGGACCGTGCATTACCGGCCTGTTGGCGTCACCGCGCTGATCACGCCATGGAACTTCCCCATCGGCATGATCGCCAAAAAGCTTTCGGCGGCTCTCGCAGCGGGTTGCCCGTCCGTCATCAAACCTGCCAGTGAAACACCGCTGACCATGATTGCTCTGTTCAAACTGATGGACAAGCATGTGAACCTGCCTGAAGGCATGGTGAATCTGGTAATGGGCAAGGCCAGCGTGATCGGCAAGGTGCTGTGCGAAAGCCCGGATGTACCCATGCTGAGCTTTACGGGTTCCACGGAGGTGGGCCGCAAGCTGATCGTCGATACAGCTGAACAGGTCAAAAAACTGGCATTGGAGCTGGGTGGCAATGCGCCGTTTATCGTGTTTGACGATGCGGATCTGGACGCGGCAGCCGACAACCTGATTGCCAATAAATTTCGCGGCGGCGGGCAGACTTGTGTTTGTGCCAACCGGATTTTCGTGCACGAGAAGGTGATCGATGCGTTTGGTGAGAAGCTTGCGGAACGCGTGAACAAAATGACCGTGGGTGATGGAATTGCAGGTGATGTTGACCTTGGCCCGTTGATCAATAAAGCAGGTTTCGACAAGGTTAAGCGTCACCTGGAAGATGCCCTTGAGAAGGGCGCGTCACTGGTGGCGGGTAAAGCGCCGGGTGATCTGGGTGACGGCCACCTGTTCTTCCCACCGACGGTTGTCTCGGGTGTCACGCGGGACATGTGTTGCTTCCGGGAAGAAACCTTCGGGCCGCTGGTTCCGATGGCAAGCTTCCGCACAGAAGACGAAGTTATTGATGCCGGCAATGATACTGAATTCGGTCTGGCGTCCTATGTATTCACCGCGGATGCAGAGCGCGCCCAGCGAGTGGCTGCGGGCCTGAGGTTTGGCCATGTAGGCTGGAATACAGGCACAGGACCTACACCTGAAGCGCCGTTTGGCGGTATGAAGGCTTCTGGCACTGGTCGTGAAGGCGGGCATGAGGGCTTATTCGAGTTTGTTGAAGCGCAAACGGTACCAAGAGGTTTCTGACTTCAATCCTGTCCTTTTAAACAAAGAAGGCGAGCCGTTGGCTCGCCTTCTTTGTTTTTGTCGACCGTTTTACGGCTTCAGAATAACCTTCACAGAACTGTCCACGTCAGCCTCATCGATATAGCCAATGCTGCCGGGCGTTGATGAGACCCGTGCTTTCATGGCAGCTGCGCTGCTTAATTCAGCGGGTGGCTGGCCACGGCCCGTAAACACCTGCTTGGACCAGAATGCCTTGAGCTGGGCGGCGTTGCGCCCCGTGACCTTGTCGTGGAACTGGGCACGAACTGGGTCGCCTCCGGACATTTCGAAGGGTATTGCTTTCTGCCCGTCGGGCAATTGCTTGCTGCGATTAAGGTACAGGTCGCGCACTTGATTGTCGGTGATGCTGTCTGGGCCAGCACTGTGGCCGATAACAACGACATCGGCCAGTGCAAGGGGGCTGACCAGCAAGCTGGCCGCAAAGATCAGGCTTAGCTTTTTCATGGGGGCCTCCGTTAAAACGCCGAGTCGATTTTCAGGGTGTAGACGTTGGTGCTTGTGGTGTTATCTGAAAGCATATAAACGGTATTCAGGTTGCCATAGCCTTTATCTAAACCGCGAGCATGGGTCACGTCCGCCTTGATAGCCACTCCCGGGGTAATATCCCAGCGAGTACCTACGCTGTATTCTTGGCGTTGATAGTTAAGGATTGATTCTGGGACCACGCCTGGAATAAAAGCACCTTTGCGCTCGCCTTCATCTTTGCTTTCTATCCACCCGGCTACAACGTATGGCGTCCAGCTTCCAAAACGGTGGCCTATGGACAGGTAGGCAGAGTCAGTGTCCGGGAACTTGCCGCCCACCTCTACTCGGGTTACTTCACTGATTATCTGCCACTTGCCGTCATCGTAGCTTGCACCGATGCCGTAGAAATTACCCCGGCTACCATCTGCCAGGACACTATTCACAGGTACGGGAGCAAGTTCTCCAAGCTTGGTTGCGTCAATGCTGGCTTCGGCTGTGGCAGCAACACCACGCACTGTCCACACATAATCTGTCCAGGTCAGGTTCAGCCCGCCGATGTTGCGTAGTTCTACATCCCCAGAGTTTCCGTCTTCATCGGTAAAACCAGTGAAAGCGGTAGCCGTGAGTGAAGAACTGTCGAAGTTGAAGTTATAGCTTGCATCGGCACCCACATAACTGGTGATTGCAATTGGGCCATACACGCTTTGGGGCGGGCGAGCCCAGGGCTGAGCGTAACCGACTTCCAGTGAATCAGAGTACATGAAGATTGGAACGCGCATTTTACCGGCGCGCAGTTGCAGGTCGTTGGTGGGGCGGTGGCTCAGGTAGGCCCACTCGATTTCCGGGTCCCAATCATCGGCGCCACGACCGACCAGCTGCAGAACCGCCTGGGTTTTTTCAGTCACGTCAAACGTGCCCTGTAATGCCATCAGGCTCAGATCTGCCACATTGGTCTCTTCTGTGATGCCAGCGTACCCCGCGTCGTTGCTGGCGCGCGCTACACCAGTACTAAAAAAGCCGTTGAAGCGAACACGGTCATCCTTAGCGGCATTCAGCTGTTGTTGCATGGAGTTAAGCTGCTCCTGCATGCGGGCCAATGTGTCGTCAGTGCTTTGTGCGGATGCGGAGTTCGCAGCAATGGCCAAGGCGAGGGGAGCAAGGTGTAGCAGTTGTTTCATAGGTTTTCGATCCGTAAGGTTTTCAGGTTTTCGTAATTCGTTTAGACGCGGAATTGGCTGGCAACAGTCTGAAGGCCATTGCTGACGCCCTGAATATCCCGGCTGACGGTATCCAGTTCATCGGTACTTTCCATCACGGCTTCAGCATTTCTGTGCATATCCGTCATGTAATTGGTGACTTCGTTAAACGTTGTGCTTTGTTCATAGGTGGCGGCAGCGATTTGCTCATTGAGCTCACTGATCTGTTGCACGTTCTGCAGAATACGGGAAAGTATTTCCCCGGATTCGGTGGTTGCTTCCACGCCTTCATGGGCCTTGGCCACACTGGACTTCATGGAGGTGACGGCAGAGGATGAGAGTTTGGAAAGCTCTGAAATCACGCCCTGAATTTCTTCCGTAGCCTTGTGGGTGCGGACCGCCAGCCCTCTCACCTCATCAGCGACCACTGCGAAGCCACGGCCATGCTCGCCCGCTCGGGCGGCTTCAATCGCAGCGTTCAAAGCCAGCAGGTTTGTCTGTTCGGCTACGGTCTGGATGGTGTCGAGCAAGCCGCCTACCCGTGCGGAAAATTCGTCAAACTGGTTGACCAGGCCCGCGGTATTCTCGATCTCGTTGACCAGTTCCCGGATGGTTGCCACATTGTTTTGTACTTTCTCCTGACCCGACTGGGCAAAACGGGCCGCATCCTGAGTCTGGTCCGAGGCGCTGGAAGCAAAGCCCGCCACCTCCTCGACACTTTTTACCAACTCGTCAACAGAGTTGCGGGTAGAGGATATAGCCTGAGCCTGGCTGCTGATGCGCTTCAGGTTTGCCTTGCTGGCTTCAGTCAGATGGCCTGTCGCCGTGTTGAGTCCGTTCACATCGTCACTGATGGTGGCAAAAGAGTTATGTAGCTTCGCAACGAATAGATTGAACTGGTTAACCAGTTCCCGGAGCTCGTCCCGGCCTTCGTAGTTCAGACGGCGAGTCAGGTCGCCTTCACCAGAAGCCATGTTTTTCAGAGAGTCGATAATCTGGGTAAGGCTGGATGAGATCGAGCGCCCGATTACCAGGCTGATTGCGATCAATACGATGACGGTAACCGCCAGAATAATCAGAGCCAGAGCCTGAGCTTTGCTTGAAGCATCAACGGTTTCCGATATAGCACCCTGGAACTTGGCGCGGTTGCTTTCCAGCATTGCCTTCAGGCCTGCTTGCAGTTCCTCAAGGCGTTCGGCATTGCGCGCGGCATCGTCGCCGATACGACTGAAGTCGGCTGAGCCATCAATGATTGTAGTCGCGATACGGGTGGCGTTTTCGTAGTAGGTGTCCAGGTCACGGCTGAGTTTGCGGATGGTGCCGGCCTGGGAGGGGTTCAGTTCCGCGATTTCTTCCAGGTTGGTTGTAATGGTGTCGCGGTAAGCCTGGGTTGCCTCCAGTTGCTGGTCATCCCCCGTAGTAACCGAGCCACTGATCTGCTGTTCCATCAATTTCAGCTGACCTTCATTGATGGTGGTTAGCTCCAGAGTTGGATAGAGGCGATCTTTTACTTCACTCAGGCGATCAGAATTGGAACGCTCGGTTATAAACGCGAAACCCTGACTGATCAGGAAGGCGAGAATGGCGATGCCCACAAGCAGGCCAAGCTTTTGTGATATTTTCAGTGATGACAACATAGTCTTTTCCTGACTGGCTAACCCGGATCCGCGGCGCGAGTCTATAGGGGGCTATTGGTAGACGAAATGGTTGTTGTGTTTCGTACTGTTATGTTCTGTTGTCGGCTGGTTTGTCAGCCACTTTATAGTGGGATTTACGCATCGCGAGTGGTGATCGTAAGGGATCAGGGCAGGCTCGCCCCCGAGTTGTTATAATCTCCAGCCTGAATTCCCAATCCACCGGACTACAGTGAACTCCCCCATGGATGTCTCCCACATAATCGACTCCCTGAACGATGCCCAGCGTGAAGCGGTTACCGCACAGAACGACCATTTGTTGGTTCTGGCCGGTGCCGGGAGCGGTAAAACCCGGGTGTTGGTGCACCGGATTGCCTGGCTGATGCAGGTGGATCGCGTTCCGCCTACGGGAATTCTGGCGGTGACCTTCACCAATAAGGCTGCCAAAGAGATGCGTTACCGCATCGAGCAGATGATGAACATCCCGGCGCGAGGTTTGTGGTTTGGTACCTTTCACGGTATCGCCCATCGATTACTGAGAGCGCACTGGAAAGATGCGGGGCTGCCAGAGAACTTCCAGGTGCTGGATAGTGATGATCAGCTCAGAATGGTCAAACGGGTGATGCGGGAGGCGCAGATTGATGAGAGCCAGTTTCCGCCAAGGCAGGCCCAGTGGTTTATCAGTAGTCAGAAAGACGAGGGTTTGCGGGCCGACCATATCCAGGAAAACCCTGGAGACCATTTCACATCAACCATGCTGAAAGTGTACCGTCGTTACGAACAGCTCTGCCAGCAGAGCGGCCTGGTGGATTTTGGTGAGCTACTGCTGCGATCCCATGAGCTGTGGCTGCATCGGCCAGAAATACTGGCTCACTATCAGCAGCGTTTTCAGCACATTCTGGTGGACGAGTTTCAGGACACCAACACAATTCAGTATGCCTGGCTGCAAGTACTGGCCAGCAACCGGGTTCCGCTGACGATTGTGGGCGACGACGATCAGTCCATTTACGGCTGGCGGGGCGCCAAAATCGAGAACATACAGCAGTATCAGCGGGACTTTCCCAATGCCCGGCTGGTGCGCCTTGAGCAGAACTATCGTTCCACGCAGCTGATACTGAAGGCCGCCAATTCGGTGATTGCCAACAACCAGGGCCGACTGGGGAAAGAACTCTGGACCGATGGCGTGGAGGGCGAGCCCATCAGCCTGTATGCCGCATTCAATGAGCAGGATGAAGCCAACTACATCGCTGACAGCATCTCCAGCTGGGTTGATGAGGGCAACCTGCGCAGCGAATCTGCCATCCTGTATCGCTCCAACGCCCAGTCTCGGGTGCTGGAAGAGTCGCTCATGCGCCAGGGTATTCCTTATCGGGTATACGGCGGCCTGCGTTTTTACGATCGTCAGGAAATCCGCAATGCACTGGCCTATCTGCGACTGGTGCACTATCGCCGGGATGATGCAGCCTTCGAGCGGGTGGTGAATGTGCCAACCCGGGGGATAGGAGCCAAAAGCCTGGCGGAACTGCGTGAATACGCAAGTAACCAGAGCATCTCTCTGTGGGAATCCGCCGGGCGCCTGCTGGAAGCCGGGCAGGTGAAAGGCCGGGCGAAAACTGGTTTGCAAAAATTCATAGATATCATTGAAGAGCTGTCTGCCAAGGCGGAAGAGGCGTCGCTTCACGGCCTCATGAAGGAGACCATCGAAGCCAGCGGCCTGAAGGACTACCACGCCAGTGAAAAAGGCGAGAAGGCCCAGGCCAAGGTTGAGAACCTGGAAGAGCTGGTTAACGCTCTTGCAGATTTTCAGGTGGAGGAAGGCGTGGATCCGCTCTCCGAGTTTATTGCCCAGGCAGCACTGGACGCCGGCGAATCCCAGGCCGGAGACCACGAAGACAGTGTGCAGCTGATGACCCTGCACTCAGCCAAGGGCCTGGAGTTCCCATTGGTGTTTCTTGCCGGTGTTGAGGAGGGGCTTTTCCCTCACAGCATGTCTCTGGAAGAGCCGGGGCGCATGGAGGAAGAACGGCGGCTGGCCTATGTGGGCATCACCCGGGCCATGAAAAAGTTGGTGATCACTTACGCGGAATCTCGCCGGCTTTATGGGCAGGAGAAGTTCCACGCGCTTTCCCGGTTCGTACGGGAGATTCCCAGCGACTGCCTGCAGGAAGTGCGGTTACGCAATACGGTAACCCGGCCTGCAATGCTTGAACGTCCGAACGAAGGTCTGTTCAGCCAGGATTCGGCAAAGGAATCCGGCTTCAGTCTGGGGCAAAGGGTGCGACATCCCAAGTTTGGAGAGGGTGTTGTTCTGAACGCCGAAGGCAGCGGGCATCATACGCGGGTGCAGGTGAACTTTGATGAAGGGGCAAAGTGGTTGGTACTGGCTTATGCACCTTTAGAGGCCTGCTAATCAGGGCTTTGGAGTTGGCAGAGGCTGGGGCAGGCTTTTCAAAACTGTGCGGAGCCATGGATGGCGGAGCCCAAGCGTCACATGGATGTGCCGCAAGGAGCGTGTTTTGAAAAGCCTGCCCCAGCCTCTGCTTCCAGGGTTGTGCCAGTACTCTTTTACATCAGCACCGCATAAATCACCCCAGCCAGAAGAATCCTGTAGATAACATAAGGCCACATGCCAACGGTGTTCAGCCATTTCAGGAAGAAATGGATCGCGGTAATGGCCATCAGGAAGGACGTTACCCCGCCAATCAGAAACCCGCTCCAGTCCACGATGACATCCGAGGTTGCCACTTCCAGTAACTTCACGGCAGATGCCAGCACGATAATGGGAATTGCCAGCAAAAACGAGAAGCGAGATGCGGTTTCGCGGCTCATGCCCAGAAACAGGCCCGCGGTGATGGTGACGCCGGAACGGGAGGTGCCAGGTACCAGCGCAATGGCTTGAGCGATTCCCACCAGCAGGGCGTCTTTCCAGTTCAGAGAGTCCATCTTGCGCTGGCGCTTCGGCAGCCAGTCGGCAAGGCCCAGAAGCAGGCCGAAAATCAGGGTGGTGAAGAAAATGACTTCCACTGCCCGCAGCTCATTATCGATCATGTCCAGCAATGCCAAACCAGCAAGACCTGCGGGGATGGTGCCGATCACCAGGTACCAGGCCAAGGCGCCCTGGCCAGTTATTTTACGCTGCGCGACCGAGAGCAGGCCGTCTCTGGCAATACCGAAAACGTCGCGCCGGAAGTAAAGCACTACCGCCAGCAGGGTGCCAATGTGAACGGAGAGATCAAAGCCTACGCCCTGATCTTCCCAACCAAAAAACGCCGGAGTCAGGATCAGGTGGGCAGAGCTGGAGATCGGCAGGAATTCGGTCAGTCCCTGGAGGAGGCCAAGGAAAAGAGCCTGATAAAAATCCATTCTTTTGATTCCGTTCGGGTCAGAGGTTCAGGGTGCAAGCTGATAAAAGGATGGGCGGGATATTAGCAGGGTGGTCGTTGGCTTTACAGTTCTCCGACCCGCGAAAGCAGCGCGCGCCGGAGAACAGTTGATTACGCGGGGAACTTATCCCGGGTGTTGTTTGCAATTTTTACCAGCATCAGCATCAGGGGTACTTCCACCAGTACGCCAACAACCGTTGCCAGAGCCGCCCCGGATTGCAGGCCAAACAGTGCAATGGCGGCGGCAACGGCCAGTTCGAAAAAGTTACTGGCGCCAATCATCGCGCCTGGCGCGGCGATGCAGTGACGAACCTTCCACAGTCTGGCCCAGGTATAAGCGATGAAGAAAATCAGTACGGTCTGGATAATCAGCGGCACGGCAATCAGCGCAATATGCAGCGGGTTGTCCAGGATGACTTCACCCTGAAAAGCGAACAGCAACACCAGGGTGACAATCAGCGCCGCAGGCGTAATCGGCCCCAGCCGCTTCATGAACACCTCGTCGTACCACTGTTCGCCACGGTGGGCGATCAGGGTGCGGCGGGTGAGGTAGCCGGCGGCCAGCGGGATGACGATGTACAGCACCACCGACAGAATCACCGTATCCCAGGGCACCTGAATGTCGGAGATGCCCAGCAGGAAAACTACGATGGGTGCGAAGGCAAACAGCATGATGATGTCGTTTAGGGAAACCTGCACCAGTGTGTAGGCGGCGTCGCCTTTGGTGAGATAGCTCCACACGAATACCATGGCGGTGCAGGGAGCAGCACCCAAAAGAATGGCGCCAGCCAGGTATTCGCTGGCCAGTTGCGGTGCAATAAAGGGTTCAAATACGACCATCAGGAAAAACCAGGCGATGGCAAACATGGTAAAGGGTTTGATCAGCCAGTTCACGATGGTGGTAATAGCCAGCCCTTTCGGTTCTTTGCGCACGTCCACGATGGCGCTGAAGTCAATCTGCGCCATCATCGGGAAAATCATTGCCCAGATCAGGATGGCGACCGGTATAGACACCTGGGCGTATTCGAATCGGGATAGAGTTTCAGGCACCGCAGGGGCAAACTGTCCCAGGGCCACGCCGGCGATAATAGCCAGGGCGACCCAGACCGACAGAAATCGCCCGAACAGGTCCATGCCACCTGAGTCGTGTTTCAGGTCTGAAGCTTCGATGTTTTCGCTCATATCTTTTCCTTAGATCGACCGCTGGTTTACGCGCTTAGACAGTTCTTCCGCGCTTTCCTTGCGTTCGGAATAGCGGTCGGTCAGGTAGTCACTGCGATCTCGAATCAGCAGGGTGAACTTCATCAACTCTTCCATCACATCCATGATGCGGTCGTAGTAGGGTGAGGGTTTCATGCGGTCATCGTCATCGAACTCCATGTAAGCCTTGGGTACTGACGACTGGTTGGGGATGGTCACCATGCGCATCCAGCGGCCCAGAACCCTTAGTTGATTAACCGCATTGAAGGATTGGGACCCTCCGCATACCTGCATAACCGCCAGGGTCTTGCCCTGGGTGGGGCGAACGGCCCCCATAGATAGCGGAATCCAGTCGATCTGGGTTTTCATGATGCCGGTCATGGCCCCGTGGCGCTCGGGGGAGCACCACACCATGCCTTCTGCCCACTGCGCCAGATCTCGTAGTTCCTGGACTTTGGGATGCGAGGCATCTTCGGCATCGGCCAGCGGCAGGCCGCGCGGATTGAAGGTGCGGGTTTCTGCTCCCATGGCATTCAGTAAACGGGCAGCCTCCTCAACCGCCAGGCGGCTGAATGAGCGCTCGCGGAGCGAACCATACATCAGCAGAATGCGAGGCGCGTGGTCTGAGGGCGCCGTTGCTAAGACCTTTTCTGCTGTTGGTGTCTGGAATAGGTCGGGGTTGATGTTGGGTGTTTCTGTCAGCTTCATAATGCGATTCAGACTTCCTGAAAATGTGTTTAGCTCAGATATTTCTTGATGTCGGCCGGGCTCGCCACTTTCCCTTCCGCCACGATCTCGTCGTTCAGGGCCAGGGCCGGTGTGCGCATGATGCCGGCATCGATGATGGCATTTACGTCAGTGACTTTTTCCACTTCGTAGCTGAGGCCCAGTTCGTTGGCGGCTTCTTCGGCATTGACGGTAAGTTGTTTGCACTTGGAACAGCCACTTCCGTAGATTGTAATTTTCATCGTGATCTCCTTCGGGGTATCGGTAAGGGAATCAGTAAGGGTATCAGGCGGACACCCACCAGTTACCATAAGCAAAGCCGGTGATGGTGGCCATGACCACAACCAGGGCACAGTAAACCAGTGTTTTCTGTGTGCCCAGGATGGTGCGGATGACCAGCATGTTAGGTAGTGAAAGAGCGGGGCCAGCCAACAATAGTGCCAGGGCTGGCCCTTTGCCCATACCGGAGCCCATCAGCGCTTCGACGATGGGCACCTCGGTCAGGGTGGAAAAATACATCAGGGCGCCCAGTACTGAGGCCAGTATGGTGGATAACAGTGAGTTGTCGCCAACTGCGAGCGCCACCCATTCAGACGGAATCATGCCCTCATGGCCAGGCCTGCCCAGCGCAAAGCCCGCAACGAATACGCCAGCCAGCAGTAATGGCAGGATCTGTTTGGCAAAATCCCAGGTCTGCACGGGCCACTCCTGGTCATCTTCCCGCAGGGTGGCAATCAGCATCAACCCGCCCATACCAATCACGAACGGCAACTCTGGTATGCCGGGGGCCAATGCTGCGAAGGCAGCAACAACAACGGCCAGGATGAGTAGTTGGCTTGCGGGCCAGTTCCAGCGCCAGATCAGCAAACCACCCAGGGCTGCCGCCAGTGCGGCGGTGATTGGCCATTTCAGTGCGTGAATGGCCATCCAGGTGTCGCTGTCAGCCGCTGCCCAGTTGGCAAATACCAGAATGCCGACCATCAGGGCAAAGAACAGGGCAATGATGCCGGCGGGTTTTTCCGCGCTGTCACCACCAAAACCCCTTGCATTGCTAACGGACCTTTGGGCTTCTTCCTTGCGATAAATCAGATGCATGATGGCGCCGATCACCACCGCGAAGGCAATGGCGCCTGCGGCCCGCGCAATGCCGATTTCAGCACCCAGTACCTTGGCGGTTACCACGATGGCCATAATATTGATGGCGGGGCCGGAATAGAGAAAGGCCACTGCAGCTCCCAGACCCGCACCGCGTCGGTAGATGCCGCCAAACAGCGGCAGCACGGTGCAAGAGCAAACTGCCAACAATGTGCCTGATACGGATGCGACAGTGAAAGCGACGGGCTTGGGAGCGGTGGGGCCCAGGTACCGCATCACCGAACCCTGGCTGATGTACACCGCCATGGCACCGGCTATCAGGAACGCAGGTAGCAGGCACAGGATAACGTGTTCGCGGGCGTACCAGTTGGTCAACCGGATAGCCTCAAGGACGGCGTTGTCGAAACGTGCGGTGCCAGCGGGTATGAAATAAATAGCCAGGAACGCAATAATCATGAAGAACAGAAGGTTGCCTTCGCGCTGGTTGCTCCGGTAAATCGTCAGAAGCCTGTCCGTCATAATAAGTTCCGGTTCTTGGGTTAGTGTCTTTACTTTGTAACTTTCAGAATCTATTATCGCAAAAAACGTATATATGGCAATCCGAATATGCGGAAAATTATATGAAAAGAAGAGTTCTGTTTATCTGCACCGCAAACAGCGCCCGTTCACTGATGGCCGAGGCGCTGTTGCGGCATATGGCGGGGGACCAGTTCGAGGTGGCCAGTGCCGGCACTCAGCCTAAGGAGCCAAACCTTTTGGCTCTGAGAGTGTTGGCGGAAGCCGGGATTTCTACCGAGGAGTTGCACAGCAAATCACTCGCGCACTTCCGGAACGAGCCTTGGGACTACGTGATCACCCTCTGTGATAAAGCAGCCACTGATTGTGTGGCTTTTAGAGAAGGGGCGCAGCAGATTGCCTGGGATTTTCCGGACCCTGCCCTCAGTAACCGCCGTGCAACATTTGCCCTGACCCTGAAGGAGCTTAAAGAGCGGATAGGGCTGTTCACTCTGGTGCATCAAAAAGGGACAGCACTGAGACCTGAAGATTATAACCCTGTGACCATATTCAAGGCTCTGGGCGACGAGTTGCGGCTGGCTGCCCTGTTACTGATCCGGGATCAGACCAGGCTGTGCGTGTGCGAATTGACCGAGGCCTTTGGGCTGTCGCAGCCAAAAGTCAGTCGCCATTTGGCGATTCTTCGCGATGCCGGCCTTGTCGAAACGGAGCGTCGTGGCCAGTGGGTCTACTATTACCTTAATCCCCGGCTACCCGCCTGGATATCACGGGTTGTGGATGAAACCGCCCGCAATAATAGTGCATTGATCGAAACACCCCTGGTGCAATTGCAGGCTATGTCTGAGCGCCCGGCGGTGCAGTGCCCCTGATCAAAAACCGGATACACGGATTACGAACCTATTTGAGGAGTCTGCCATGAACAAGATCAAAGTAGGCATTAACGGATTTGGCCGCATTGGCCGCCTGGCATTGAGGGCAGCCTGGGGCTGGCCGGAGCTGGAATTTGTAGCCATTAACGATCCAGGGGCAGATACTCACACCCTGGCACATCTGCTGAACTTCGACAGTGTTCACGGCGCCTGGAGTCGCGAGGCTTCAGCCAGTGGCGATGAGATGCTGATCGACGGCAAGCGCATCACGGTTACCCATAACAAGGCCATCGGCGACACTGACTGGTCTGGCTGCGACGTGGTGATTGAAGCCAGCGGGGTCAACAAGAAGGTAGCGGTGCTGCAGGCATACCTGGATCAGGGCGTGAAGCGCGTGGTAGCCACTGCGCCGGTCAAGGAAGTTGGGGCTAAAAACATTGTTCTGGGCGTGAATGAGCATATTTTCGACCCGGCTCAGGATCGCATCCTTACCGCAGCCTCGTGCACCACCAATTGCCTGGCCCCTGTGGTTAAAGTTATTCACGAGAAGCTAGGCATCAAACACGGTTCTATAACTACTATTCATAGTCTGACCAATACTCAGACAATTCTCGACGCGCCTCACAAGGACTTGCGCCGGGCCAGAGCCTGCGGCAGTTCGCTGATTCCCACCAGCACCGGTTCTGCTACCGCGATTATTGAGATTTTTCCGGAGCTGAAAGGGCGCTTGGATGGCCATGCCGTGCGGATACCGCTCACCAATGCCTCGTTGACCGATTGTGTGTTTGAAGTGGAAATGCCAACAGATCGTGACACCGTAAACCGGTTGCTGAAAGAAGCCGCCGAGGGCGAACTGAAGGATATTCTGGGTTATGAAGAGCGCCCTCTGGTTTCCATAGATTACAAGACAGATCCGCGATCATCCATTGTCGATGCCTTGTCTACGCTGGTTGTCAACGGAACTCAGGTAAAGATCTACGCCTGGTACGACAACGAATGGGGTTACGCCAACCGCACCGTAGAGTTGGTGCGCAAGGTAGGGGCTGCCTGATATGAGCGCTGCCATCCGTCAGTACCTGGTGATTACCGGCAACTATTGGGCTTTCACTCTGACCGATGGCGCCCTGCGTATGCTGGTGGTGCTGCATTTCCATCAGCTGGGCTATTCGCCTCTGGAAATCGCGCTGCTGTTCATCTTTTATGAGTTTTTCGGGGTCGTGACTAACCTGGTGGGAGGCTATCTGGGGGCCCGCATGGGGCTGAACCGCACCATGAATATCGGGCTGTTTTTGCAGATCGCGGCCTTGGCCATGCTGGCTGTGCCGGCGGCCATGCTGACCGTGCCCTGGGTGATGGCCGCACAGGCTTTATCGGGAATCGCCAAAGACCTGAACAAGATGTCTGCCAAAAGCGGAATTAAATTGCTGGTTCCTGATGAACAGCAAGGCACCCTGTACAAGTGGGTAGCTATTCTGACCGGCTCCAAGAATACCCTCAAAGGGGTGGGCTTTTTTCTGGGCGGCGTATTGCTGATGTCGGCCGGTTTCACCGGCGCGGTGATTATCATGGCGGCGGCGCTTGGGCTGGTGTGGCTGGCCAGTCTATTCTTGCTCAAGCAAGAGCTGGGTAAGAGCAAAGCCAAACCCAGGTTCAGTGAGATTCTGTCAAAAAGCAGGGCGATCAACGTGCTGTCTGCTGCCAGGATGTTTCTGTTCGGTGCTCGGGATGTCTGGTTTGTGGTGGCTCTGCCGGTCTATCTGCATACAGTCTTTGGCTGGGATTTCTGGAAGGTGGGGGGCTTTATGGCGACCTGGGTCATTGGTTATGGCTTTATCCAGACGGTCGCGCCCCGGATTACCGGTAATTTGGACAGTAAGCAGCCTGCCGTGCTCTGGGCCGCTGTCCTGGCGCTGATTCCCGCTGCTATTGCCACTGGTCTGATGCTGGGTTGGTCGCCGCAGGTCGTGGTTATTGGTGGCTTGCTATTGTTCGGGGTGCTGTTTGCCATCAATTCCTCCCTGCACAGTTATCTGATTGTCAGCTATGCCCGGGGCGATGGCGTGTCGTTGGATGTGGGCTTCTACTATATGTCCAATGCGGCGGGTCGGCTTCTGGGAACCATCTTGTCCGGTTGGGTTTATCAGAGTTACGGCCTGGAAGCCTGCCTTTGGATTTCAGCAGGGCTTGTGGCCATGGCTGCTTTGCTGTCATTGCTGCTGCCCCAAAGGCATGAAGCCCTGGCCTGATAGCAGGGAGTGGCTCAGAAGCGCAGCACCAGACCTGCACCTGCTTCAATCTGCAGATAGCCGCTGCTACGGTATTTGAGTTCACAGCCGCCGGAACAGAAAACCGAACCCCCGGAATCAAGGGCGGTATAGATGCCGCGAAGATCCAGCCGCAGACGCAGTTGTTCATTGATGAAAAACTGATAGCCCCCACCCAACGAGAGGGCGGCGCGGTGGTGGGTGTCGAACGCCGAATCGTCTGGTTCCATCCGGGTCACCCCCAGCACTCCCGAAGCAAAGCCGCCGTAGCTTTTCCCTCCCGGGAAGTAGAGGCCGCCGAACTGCAGTTGGTAGACCGTCATGTCGATGGCCTGTGTGCCTGGTGCGAAAAAGCCGTTATCAAGCTTTGCCGTGGTCGCCTGTCGACCGAAATATAACTCCCCCTGCGTGCCCGGGTCTGGCAGATCAAAGTTCAGGGTCAGTCCCTGGCTTTCACCGTCTTTAAACCTGACCTGGTCATCCGTGCTGGTGCTGGAAGATTCAATATCGATTGAGCTACCCATGCGGTAGCCAACGAAAGGCGCTATGCCAATGTCGGCGAGCGCGGGCGAGGTGGCCAGACTGAAACCTAGTGACAGAGCTATTAACGGTCTGCGTAACATGCTTTTTATCTCTGTTGTCGAGGCATAGCTCAATCGCTTGTCTGCTCAAGGTTGCTGGGGTACTTCCCGTATGCGGCCTTGTTCATCAATGGCAACGTAGACAAACCGGCCTTCGGTAACCTTACGGGGGCTTCGGGCGCTGCGGTCAAGGGTCCACACTTCTACATTGATTTTCATGGAGCTGCGGCCGATGTCTACCAGCTCGCAATAACAGCCGACCTGGGACCCGACCCGCAGAGGGGAGAGAAACTCCATACCGTCCATGGCCACAGTGGCGTTGCGGCCCAACGAAATGCGCCCGGCCACCGTAGCGGCAGCTATGTCCATTTGTTTGACCAACCAGCCGGCGAATACATCACCGTTGGCGTTTGTATCCTGTGGCAGCGGGATAATCTGGAGGGTCAGATCACCACGGGGTTTGGGTTTGTCGTCGTCATACGCAGTCATGGAACCGGCCTTTTATTGAACTCTGGAATTATTTTCCTAGCATGTTAGCGACCCAGCACGCCGCTGCAAGCTTATTTACGGCATCTGTACAATATTTCAGAAGGTGTAACAAAGTCGTCACAAAGGGCCCCTAGTATGCACTCATCGGTAAAGCACATCCGACACAACGTCCAAACCTGATAACGGAGACTCGACGTGATGAAACTGAACAAAGCATTCGCAACAGTTGCGCTGGCTGGCGCTGTCGCCGCCATGTCTGCACCGGCAATGGCTCGTGACACTATCAGCATCGTGGGATCCTCCACGGTTTACCCGTTCGCTACTGTTGTGGCTGAGCGTTTTGGCTCTAATACGGATTTCTCCACACCGAAAATGGAATCTACTGGTTCTGGTGGTGGTATGAAGATCTTTTGTCAGGGCATAGGTACTCAGAATCCTGATATTACCAACGCTTCCCGTCGGATGAAGGCGTCTGAGTTTGAGCTTTGCCAGAGCAACGGTGTGAAAGACATTGTTGAGTTCCGTATCGGTTCTGACGGCATCGTGATTGCAAGCTCCAAAGAAGCAGATCACATGGATCTGACCCTGGAGCAGCTGTTCCTGGCCCTGGGCGAGAAAGTTCCCCAGAATGGCAAGTGGGTAGCTAACCCGAATAAAACCTGGAGCGACGTTGATTCCAGTCTGCCGAACAAGCCAATCCGTGTAATGGGGCCGCCTCCGACTTCCGGCACCCGTGACTCATTCAACGAACTGGCGCTGGAAGGTGGTTGTGATGAACTTCCTGAAGCGGCTAGCCTGAGCAAGGATGAGCATAAAGCTATCTGCCAGAGCATTCGTGAAGATGGAGCCTTTATTGAAGCTGGTGAGAATGACAACCTGATCGTTCAGAAGCTCATCGGTGACAAGGATATGTATGGCGTTTTCGGTTACAGCTTCCTGGAAGAAAACGGTGACCGTCTGCAGGCTGCTTCCCTCAACGGTGTTGAGCCTACTCAGGAAAACATCGCGGAAGACAAGTACCCGGTTGCACGCTCTATGTTCTTCTATGTGAAGAAGGCTCACGTGGGCGTGGTTCCTGGTATCGTTGAGTACGCTTCCGAGTTCGTCAGCCCCCGTGCCATGGGCTCGAACGGTTACCTGAAAGATGTGGGTCTTATTGTACCGACTCGCGAAGCTTTGATGGAGCTTCAGGACAAGGTAGAAAATATGCCTAACCTGACTCTGAATGAGCTGAAATAAACCGGAACATTTCGGTTAATGCAGGGTGCAGGCGTACAGGAGCCTGCACCCTTCTGTGTAGTTGAAGACAGGAATTCTCATGCAACCGTTAAACCTGCTTTTATTGACGATGCTACTGGCCGCAGTCGCCTATGTGCTGGGCTACGCGCGCTCCCGCACACTGGCTATGCCGCTCGGTGGTGTGCGTCACCTGAAATCACTGCCCGGGTATTATGGCGTTCGTGCAGCCATCTGGTGCGGAGTACCTGCGCTCGTTATCCTTGGCTTGTGGGCAGCGTTTGAAGGCAGGATGATCCAGTCAATCGTGGTCGGTACCCTGCCTGATACCATGATTCCGGATACGGCAGGTGAAGCCAGCCTTCTGATGAGTAAAATTGGCAATGTTGCCAATGGCTCCTTACCACCTGACTTTGTGGAGGAGCCGGTAGCCAAGGCGGCCGAGT
This sequence comes from Marinobacter sp. 1_MG-2023, assembly GCF_030549045.1. Classification (NCBI taxonomy): domain Bacteria; kingdom Pseudomonadati; phylum Pseudomonadota; class Gammaproteobacteria; order Pseudomonadales; family Marinobacteraceae; genus Marinobacter; species Marinobacter sp. 1_MG-2023. The sequence continues at coordinate 231,485 of NZ_JAUOST010000001.1, forward strand.
TACTGCGGGCACTTCAGGTACAGAGCAAGATCTACATGACGGGCCTTGTTCTCGCTGTTGCGCTGCTGGCGGGATTTTTGGGTTGGGTGCGGATTCGCCCATTACTGAATGCGCGTGAGCAAGTCGAAGCCGTTTTGCGCTGGTTCTTTTTTGCCTGTGCCGGCGTTGCAGTTCTGACAACGGTAGGTATTGTTTTTTCGGTGGTGTTTGAAACCATTCGGTTTTTCGAGCAAGTGCCATTCTTTGAGTTCTTCTTTGGCACATCCTGGAGCCCCCAGCTGGCCCTGAGAACCGATCAGGTGGGCTCGGAGGGAGCCTTCGGTATGATCCCGCTGTTCACCGGGACTTTGTTGATTTCGTTTATTGCGATGTTGATCGCAGCGCCTGTTGGTTTGCTATCGGCAATTTACCTATCTGAATACGCGAACAAAAGTGTGCGCAGCATCGTCAAGCCCCTGCTGGAAATGCTGGCAGGTATTCCGACCGTCGTGTACGGCTTTTTTGCAGCTCTGACAGTCGCACCGTTTATCAGTGATCTGGCCAGTGCAATTGGTGTGGAAGCCTCTTCGCAGAGTGCACTCGCAGCAGGATTGGTCATGGGTATCATGATCATCCCGTTTGTATCCTCGCTTTCAGATGATGTTATTAACGCTGTGCCCCAGACCCTTCGTGATGGCTCGCTTGCTCTGGGCGCGACCCAGTCTGAGACCATGAAAAAGGTAATATTTCCTGCAGCATTGCCGGGCATTATGGGTGGCTTGTTGCTGGCAGTATCCAGGGCCATTGGCGAAACCATGATTGTAGTAATGGCTGCTGGCCTGGCGGCTAACCTCACTGCCAATCCTCTGGAAACGGTAACCACCGTGACGGTACAGATTGTCACTCTGCTGGTTGGTGATCAGGAGTTTGACAGTGCCAAGACTCTGGCTGCGTTTGCACTGGGTGCGATGTTGTTTATCTCTACCCTGTTGCTCAACGTTATTGCTTTGAAAATTGTTCGAAAATACCGGGAACAATATGACTGATCATACTTCACAAGCGGAACTGGTTCGCCGGTCCCTCAAAGGCAGATATCGCAAAGAACGCCGTTTCCGGGCTTATGGAATCGTGGCTATTGCAATAGCCCTCACGGCACTGGTTACCCTGTTTACCGACATTATAGGCAAGGGGTACACCGGATTCCTGAAAACGACGATCACCCTGGAAGTGACCATGGATCCGGATCTGATGTATCTGGATGACCCTACAGATCCGAAACAGGTTCGCATGGCGGACTTCGTTGCGCCACTGGTCGCTGCTGTGGACAGGGCCCTGCCAGGTGCGACCGAAGATGATCAGGATGCCCTGCGCCGGTTGATCAACCCGTACGCCTCCAGTGAGCTTCGGGACGCCCTGATTGAAAACCCGGAATGGATGGGGACAACACGAACCATGTCTTTCCTGGCGCACAGTAACGTTGATGTGTATGTGAAGCACAAAGGCGATGCAGCATACTCGATCAAGCTAACGGACCAGCAACAGGCCTGGGTGGATGACCTCAGAGCGCGCGAGCTTGTAGAGACCAGCTTCAACGATGTGTTTTTCACCAGCGGTGATTCAAGGGATCCTGCCAAGGCGGGTGTTCTGGGGGCGATCGTTGGCTCTTTGCTGACGATGATCATTACTCTGGTACTGGCGTTCCCCATTGGTGTAGCTGCCGCTATCTACCTGGAAGAATTCGCCCCGAGGAACAAGCTGACGGATTTCATTGAGGTGAACATTAATAACCTGGCCGCGGTACCGTCTATCATTTTCGGTTTGCTGGGCCTTGCGATCTTCATCAACCTGTTCGGCATGCCGCGTTCGGTGCCGGTGGTAGGTGGCTTGGTACTGACCTTAATGACCCTGCCAACTATCATCATTTCCAGCCGTGCAGCTATCAAGAGTGTACCGCCTTCGGTGCGTGAAGCTGCCGAAGGCATCGGGGCCTCCAAGATGCAGGTGGTACTGCACCATGTGCTGCCGTTGGCGTTGCCGGGGATGTTGACTGGCTCGATCATTGGTATGGCCCAGGCCTTGGGCGAAACAGCGCCATTGTTGTTGATTGGCATGGTGGCGTTTATTGTTGAAATACCGGAAGGATTTTTTGATGCCGCAACTGTTTTGCCCGTACAGGTGTTTTTGTGGGCCGGCAGCCCGGAGCTCGCGTTCATTGAGCGTGCCTCAGCTGCGATTATGGTTTTGTTGGCTTTCCTGATGACTATGAATGCATTGGCCATTTGGCTCCGTAAACGTCTTGAGCGCCGGTGGTAAGGAGAATAGTTATGAATACTATGAGTTCCATGAGTTCGACGATAGCGTCTGAAGCCCAGGCGCCAGAGGAAAAGGTTATGCCGGTAGTCGATGAAAAGCCGGAAGATACGGTGCTGGAAGAAGGCGTGACGGTTGGGAAGCCCTTCGCGGATGACCCGAAGTTCAAGTTGCGTGATGTGGAAGTGCTCTACGGAGACAGTCCGGCTATCAAAAAGATCAGTCTGGATATCGCTCGTAATGAGGTGGTCGCGTTTATCGGGCCATCCGGGTGCGGGAAATCTACGTTCCTGCGCTGTCTGAACCGGATGAACGACAGTATTGATATTTGCCGGGTCAAAGGGCAGCTGATGTTGGATGGCCAGGATATATACGACGCCAAGCGGGATGTGGTTGAGCTGCGAGCTCGCGTGGGGATGGTGTTCCAGAAGCCCAACCCGTTTCCCAAGTCAATTTATGACAACGTTGCTTATGGCCCGCGCATACATGGCCTGGCTAATCGTAAGTCGGAGCTGGATGATATTGTGGAAAGCAGTCTGCGCAAAGCGGGGCTATGGAATGAAGTCAAGGATCGACTTGATGCCATGGCCACCGGTATGTCAGGCGGCCAGCAGCAGCGTCTGTGCATTGCAAGAACCATCGCTGTCAGCCCGGAAGTTGTGCTGATGGATGAGCCTTGTTCGGCGCTGGATCCCATTGCCACTGCGAAGGTCGAAGAACTGATTGCCGAGCTGTCTGAGAGCTATACCATTGTGATCGTTACCCACTCGATGCAACAGGCCGCCCGCGTTTCAAATCGCACAGCCTATTTTCACCTGGGTCATCTGGTTGAGGTAAACGAGACCAGCAAAGTATTTACAACACCGGAGCATGAGCTTACGGAATCCTACATTTCTGGTCGTTTTGGCTGATCCGCATAAATAGAACAAGGGAGACATCTATTATGGTTCCGAATACGGATGAGGTTTACGGAGATCACATCTCCAACAGATTCAATGATGAGCTTCTCGCCCTGAAAACCCGTTTCCTCAAGATGGGCGGTATGGTGGAGAGCCAGGTTGAAAGCGCCTTGCAGGCGTTGATGGAAGGTGATAGCCAGATTGCGGAAGAGGTTCGTGCCAAGGATAAGCTGGTGGACCGGATGGAGATGGATATCGATGAGGAGGCGATGCTTATTATCGCCCGTCGCCAGCCCACAGCAAGGGATCTGAGGCTGGTAATTTCGGTAATCCGGATGGTTGCGGATCTGGAGCGGGTAGGCGATGAGGCCAAGAAAATTGCCCGGTTTGCAATAAAGCTCTCCGAAGAAGGACGGACGCCGCAGGGCTATGCGGAAGTGCGCAACATCGGTACCCACGTGATGGGTATGATTCACGATTCGCTGGACGCATTTGCGAGGCTGGATTCTGAACAGGCTCTGCGAGTGATGAAAGAAGACAAGCGAGTGGATGAAGAGTATCAATCTGCAGCCAGGGCCCTGCTGACGTTCATGATGGAAGACACGCGCAATATCACACGATGTATGTCGGTGATGTGGGTGCTGCGGGCCTTGGAGCGGGTAGGCGACCACGCCTGCAACATTTCAGAGAACGTGATCTTCATGGTTAAAGGTGAAGATGTCCGCCACACACCGATGGATGAGGCGGAGAGGATTGTGGGGAGCTAAGTTGGTGTCCCCACATTACCTATGAGCAGGACTACCTCAGCCCTGCTTCATTTTGTCTGTATACGGCGGCCAGCCTAGTGGCTTGCCGGCCAGCAGGTGAAGGTGGATGTGGAACACGGTCTGGCCAGAGTTTTCACCGCAGTTCATCACGGTGCGATAGCCGTTGTCGGCAAAGCCCATCTCTTTAGCGAGTTTGGCGGCTACCCAGTAGAGGTGGCCGACAAGCTCGCGGTCCATTTCTTCGATGTCGTTAATGGTCGGGATCAGCTTTTTCGGAATGATCAGCAAGTGCACTGGTGCCTGCGGATTGATATCGCGAAAAGCCAGGCTGATGTCGTCTTCATAAACGATATCTGCCGGGATTTCGCGATTGATGATTTTGGTAAAAAGAGTTTCGGACATCCTGGTTTCCTTCTATTTAGCGTTGCTCTTTATTTTTGCTCTCAATCTATCGCTGTAAAGATACTTAGAGCTGGTTCAGGCCAGGCAGCCGGGCTATTAGCTGCCTGATGACTGCTGGTAGTTCATCGTCGATTCCCATGGCATAGCGTGCCACTTGATTGCGGGCAAATGGCAGGGCGCGTGCGGTGCCCAGGCCTATGTTCCTGAGCAGGTGAATCGGTGGAATTCGATTGCTGAACAGATGATAAAATGCGTCCATGGCAAACATCATGCGCCGGTTCGCCGGTCGTCGATGTTGTTCATAGCTGGCAAGGACCGAGGCTTCGGCCAGATCTTTGCCTGCCCTCCTTGCCTCTTTAAGAAGGCTTTGCAGGCACTGGGTATCCTGAAAGCCGAGATTTACACCCTGTCCTGCCAAGGGGTTGATGGTGTGTGCGGCGTCTCCCACAAGGACAATGCGACCTGCGGAGTAGTGTTTCGCGTGCTGCCGGGCGATAGGGAAACTGGCGCGGCCTTCAATATGGGTAAGCTGCGGCAGTTCTGTTGGAAACCCCCGTTGTATTTCCGCCATCAGAGCTTCATTGCTCAGGCTTTTCAGGCGGGCAATTTCCTCCGGTGCATCGTACCAAACCAGCGAAGCTCTGCTTTCCCCGGGGTAATCCGGGCCTGCACTGCATAGCGGCAAAAAGGCTCTTGGACCAGAAGGGTAAAACCCTTGCCAGGTAATATCTTCTACCGGCCCCTGATAGCGCACGGAAATGACCATGGCCTGCTGGCTGTACTGGTTTCTTGTAATCCCTATGCCCGCCATATCCCTAACCCGGGATTGTGCACCGTCTGCGCCAATAACCAGCGTCGTGGTTAACTGCTCATCGTTCTCAAGCCTGACCAGGGCCTGCTCGCCTGCCTGGTTAATGCTGGTGACGCCATTGCCGGCCAGTATGGTGACCGAGGGCTCGGCCTCCGCCGCCTGCCAAAGGCCCTGCTGGGTCACTGAATTTTCGACAATATGGCCAAGGTGAGAGGCGTTCAATCCGGCCGCATCGAACTCCAGCTGGTTGGAGGTTCGTGGTAGCAGGTTGCTCAAAGGGTGTCGGGTTTCATCCCACACTGCGAGCCGTCGATAGGGCGTTGCGCGCATCCTGAGAATATGATCCCAGGCCCCAAGGCTTTGCAGGTAGCGTTCGCTGCCTGCGCTGAGGGCCGAGACGCGGATATCGGGGGGCGAGTCAGGGTTGAAGTCGGGTGCAGGTGCGCGATCAACCATCGCAACACTGAAGCCCTCTCGCCCGAGGCCGGTGGCAAGTGCGGCGCCGACCATGCCGGCACCGACAATCACAATATCAAAAGCTTGAGTCATATCGGGTTCCTGTCTGATGCCAACAGTTTACGCGATGGCAAAGATCAGACAAGCGAGCGGGCGGATTCTCTGCCTCGATGAAACAATAGGCCCCAAGCAATCATCAACTGAGCAGAAATATAAATAGTGACAATCACCGTTGTCGAATACTCAAAGCTTATAATGAATCGGTTCACGCCAATTAGGGCATCTGCGATAAAAAAAGCCATGCCGCCAATGTTGATCCACAGGTTGTTCTTTACCAGCAGGGCACTGAAAGCCATAGCCAGTAAAACCAAACAATAAACCACCACTGGGACAAGCAGTGCCCCAGCGGTATGCGATATCAGGTAAAGCAAAAAAACGACTATTACCGCCAACGGTGGCATCAACCAGCGACGGCCAGTGGTTAGATCGCGCATAGGAAGAAATAAATAGAGGTAGGCAAGTTGGGTGATTAAAAAGGATCCAAGTGCCTGCTTCAAATATAAGTTGCGGTCAAGGTCCAAAAATACGTCACCACTAGCCGAAGCCAGCATGGCCAGGATAAAAACATACGTTTGTCTGTTGCTTAACTTACTGCCTTTTTGCAGGAATGCGATTAATGCCAACAGTAAAACCGGCGTCACCTTAAGCAGATAACTAAAGTCATACGGCTTGAAGGCGATACTTACCACATAAGCATAGCCACACACTAATGCGAGGGTAAATAAACCCGGATTTCTTATACCTTTCATTTTACTCCGTGCCCAATCGCGGTTGGCCGCTCTTTCTCGAATTCAGCATTTGATTGCCAAAATAATGTACCCGATAAAAAGCGCCATCAACCCGCCATGCCAGACACCTGATGCTCTGACGCTTCCCCTGGCTGGTGACGGCCTTTCCGCAGCCAAGCCGGTTTTTGGGCGCCGGGCTTGATGAAGCCCCGGTTGAGCACCATGGGCTGAACCAGGTTGAGGAAATCCCGGGTTTTCATATGCAGGGTTTCAGTATGACTCCCGGCGGCGAAGGCAAGTTCAGGCTGTTCTGTCAGGGACTCGGCGCAGTATACGGTCATACCGAACAGGTTGCCGAACGGTGGCATGGCGCCGACTTCGCAGTCTGGAAAGCGATCCTGAAACGTCTGTTCATCGGCAAGATCGACGAAGTCCGTGTCTAGAATGCGGGAAAGACTTTTCCACCGAACACGGAAGGTTGCCGGCATGACCAGCATGGCCATCTTCCCATCGAGTTCGATAATGACGGTTTTAACGACCTTGTCACCCGCAATTTTCACGTGGCGAGCAAGTTCCTGAGCGGTGAACGCGGGAGGGTGAGTGAGGCACATGTATTCAACATTTGCCTCATCAAGAAACTCTTTCAACTGCTGTATCGGCATAGAGACAGCCTCCTACCAGCAATGACAGCGATCCGGAGCGGTGATAAAGACCTCACTCTGTTCCGGCGATGGCCTGACGGGGCCATTTGGCCCCGTCATTAATGGTCAGCTTAGCTGAGGTTGTGCAGTTTGCGAGTAACGGGTTGTATCTAAGAGATACGGATTACTAATTCACTCGGTTTTGTACATGTGTACGTCGCGTTGGGGGAAGGGAATAGAGATACCTTCCGCGTCAAACGCCTTTTTCACGCGTTCCTGCATATCCCAGTTGAACGGCCACAAGTCGCCGGCCTTGGTCCAGGCACGTACAGTCAGATTTACTGAGCTATCGCCCAGGCTGCCAACAACCACGATGGGAGCCGGATCTTTCAAAGCGCGCTCGTCTTCAGAGATCAGTCGCATGACGATGGATTTGGCTTTGTCGATATCATCGCCGTAGCCGATGCCAAAAGACATATCGCAGCGACGAGTGTCATAGACGCTCATGTTGGTCAGGCTGGAGTTTGACAGCTGGCCGTTGGGGATAACGACGCGGCGGTTATCAAAGGTGTCGACAATCGTGTAAAGAATGCTGATTTCACGCACAGAGCCCAGGAAGCCCTGAGCTTCGATCACATCCCCTACTTTAAACGGCTTGAAGAGCAGGATCAGTACTCCGCCGGCAAAGTTGCCAAGGCTGCCTTGCAATGCCAGACCAACAGCCAGACCTGCGGCACCGATAATAGCAACGAAGGAGGTGGTCGCAATGCCGACCATGGATGCAACAGAGACAAGTAGCAGGATTTTCAGAATGGCGCTGAGAAGTCCACATAAAAACTTGTTCAGCGTAGGGTCTTTTTTACCAAGTCTCGAGTCCAGCATTTTTACAAAGCGATTGATCAGCCACATGCCGATAATCAGCGTGACAATAGCCAGCAAAACTTTTGGAGCATAGGTCATGACCAGCGCGATAGCCTGGTCCATGTATTCAGCAGCGCGCCCGTCAGAGCTTAGTAGATCTTCCATATTAGGGGGTTCCTTGTCGATTCTGTTTTTTTAACATTCGTCATTAATATAACCCCGGATGGGGTCAGAGGTATTACAGGTTCTATATACCAAACATTACGGTCGGGGTACATCAGAGTTAGCCCACTCGATGATTGCATCTGCGCCGCCACGGACAAGTACCTGCCCCCGTTTCTGGCTGAGCTGATAGTCATACATCGGGTCGTAATAGTCTTGAAGGAGAGGCTGAATCCAGTCGTCGTGGCCGTGAACATAGCCACGGCTTTCCTGTTGTGCCAGGGCCTGTTCCATAACACTGCGCAGCCGGGCATGGCGCTCGCCACCGAGGCGCTTGCTTATGCGGTCGAGCGCACCCAGAAGGTAGTCGCGAAAATTGAGCCAACCGGCTTCTTCGCCATCGCGGCTCACGTAATCGGCCGACATGGCCTCCACGTAGTCTTCCCGGATAATGCGGGTACGGTCTTCCAGCGACCTTTCGAGAATAAGCAGGGGAGCACGATTTATACGCTCTTTCAGGGCCTCCGGCATAGCGCAGCGGCCAACCAGGCGGCTCTCATCTTCCAGATAAACCGATCCTTCTTTTAAGTGGCGCGCTTTCAGCACGGCCACCGCGAGGCGGTTTTCAAAATCAATCTGTGATGGCTGGGGTGTAACTTGCCGGCCGAAGCTGGAACCCCGGTGATTGGCCAACCCTTCGAGGTCCACCGGGTTTGGAAGCCGTTGCAAAACGCGGGTTTTTCCTGTGCCTGTGCGCCCACTGATCACTCTGAAATCGCTGGACTCAACAAGGTTCTCAAGGCTGTCTATCAGGAAACGGCGTAGTGCTTTGTAACCGCCTTTGATGAGGGGGAAGTCAATGCCCGCTTCCCGGATCCACTGCTGGGTGAGCCTGGAACGTAAGCCGCCGCGAAAGCAAAAAAGGTAGCCGTCGGGGTGGCGCGCGATAAACCGCTTCCAGGCTTCAATACGCTGGGCCTTGATATCACCTGAAACCAGTTGGTGTCCCAGTCGGATGGCTTCGGCCTGACCTTTTTCCTTGTAACAGATGCCTATCCGGTGCCGCTCTTCGTCACTCATCAGTGGCGCATTTGCAGCAGTCGGGAAGCTTCCCCTGGCGAACTCGACAGGCGCCCGTACATCCATCAGCGGTGTATTGTTCAGGAACAGGGACAAGAAGTTGTCGGTATCGGGTCTGCTTGCCATTTCAAGGCTCGATCGCTTGCCAGAGTGAGGCAGCAGTATAACGGATGTGACGATTTCCTGCTTTTCCGAACCGAGCTTTTAGGGATATTGAAGCATAAAAAAAGGGCAACCATGAGGATACCCTTTACCGAAAGAGGTCGGCGCATCCATGCGCTGAGTGCAACAGCCGTGTTGCGAGTCCTTGTGCCACTCCGTGGTGCCGGCTTCCGAGCCAGCGGTCCGAATAGTTATCCCTTAAGCCTGGTGTCCCTGTTTCCCTGCTTCTCCCAACAATCCGTGCCGGGGTGCATCCAGTGCATCATCCTTTCCCTGTCATCCTTGACGAGATCACTATACCAACTGGTGGCAGGGAAACCTGTGAGTTTTGCACGTTCATGTTGTCCGCCTTCCTGTCTCAGAAATCTCAGGCTTTACATATCATAGGGTTACCAAATTGTCAGGTAAGGGTAAGACTGGTTGCGTACGCAAACACGTGGCATGCTCTTACACGAGTGTGCGAGATATCTCACACGGATTTGGGTGAATCTCTCAAGTCCCTTTTGTCAGCTTTGCGTAGGCCTGGCCAGGGAAGCAGCCCGATCACTATTCCCACACCGTCGGCAGCGACATCTGCCATTGAGAAGTCTCTGTAGGGCAGGTTGGCTTGTACGCCTTCAATGGCTAGCCCGAAAGCCAGTAACACCGGTGCGTACCAGATAGCACGAAGCTCCGGCCATGCCAGTCGCGTAACAATTGTGAGCTCAAAGAAAGCGATCAGGTGATTCACTTTGTCACTGGGCGCCGAGGGAATTGGATAGCTGTTGCTTGTGGTTGCCAGAAAGCCAATCGCGATGACTGATAGCAGCAGAGCAAATCGCCACAGCGGCCGGAAGTTCAGCAGGATTATCAGTTGGTGTCTCAGTGTTGCCATTGGTGAAATCCGTCAGAGTTCTCTGGCTGTGTGAAGGTTTTCAACATGATATGCTTTGCGCCCCGTCACTGTCATTGAAGTCGAGGGCTAATCAGCGATGCTCAGAGGTAATTTTTTTCGTGGACTGGGCTATCTGGGTGAGGGCTTCAGCCTCATACGCCAGCCCGGCCTGCGCCTGTTTGTTATGATTCCGCTTGTGATTAACGTCCTGCTTTTCGGGCTGCTGTTCTATTTTCTGGGTGAGCTCTTTAGTGCTTTGATTGTTGCAGCAATGGCTTGGCTGCCCGATTGGGCCTGGCTGCAGGCGCTGGACTGGCTGTTCTGGATTTTATACGGAGCAGTAATCCTGCTGATGCTCGCTTACGGTTTTGTGATCGTAGCCAACCTGATTGGTTCCCCGTTTTATGGTTACCTGGCGGAGTTGACTGAAAAGCACCTCACCGGGCAGGAGGTCAGCACTGATGGTGGCTGGGCCGAGATCATGAAAGATATTCCCCGGTCACTCTGGCGCGAAGTGCAGAAAATCGGCTATTACCTGCCGCGGGCCATCGGGTTGTTTATTATCGGTTTGATCCCGGTGGTCAACCTGGTTGCGGCTGTGCTGTGGTTTCTGTTTAACAGTTGGATGATGGCGCTGCAATATGTTGATTACCCCGCAGACAATCACAAAGTAAGTTTCAAATCGCTACGCCAGTTACTTGCCGAAACCCGTTTGTCTGCGATGGGTTTCGGATTGCCGGTGGCGTTGGGAGCCATGGTGCCGGTTCTGAATCTTATCGTGGTCCCCGCTGCCGTTTGCGGTGCGACTGCCTATTGGGTACGCGAAAACGGCGCAACACGAAATTAATGAGTCGGGAGGCTTTTTGGACGCATCGGAATTTGTTATTGGACAGCGTTGGGTAAGTCACAGTGATACGGCGCTGGGGCTGGGCATTGTCACAGAGATTTCTGGTCGTCGGGTGACCCTGGGGTTTCCTGCTGCTGACGAAGAGCGTACTTACGCCATCGATAATGCGCCGCTGTCTCGCATTGTCTATCAGATAGGCGAAGAAATTGAGACTTTCGATGGCTCAAGATTTCTGGTTCGCGCAGTGGAGGATGTCGGTGGCGTATTGCTGTACCACGCGGACAGATTTGCGGATGATGGCAGCGCAGCTGAAGACGAGCGGTCTGAAGCAGGCATGGAACAGGTTTCCGAGGTAAAGCTCGCTGGTTCTGTCAATTTTTCAGCCCCTCATCAACGTCTGTTCGCCGGCCAATTTGATCGAAATGGCGCTTTTCGTCTGCGGTTTGCGACGTTGCAACACATGGATCGGTTGCGGGCTTCACCTGCCCGAGGCCTGATAGGTGCCCGCACACAGCACTTACAGCACCAAATCTATATTGCACACGAAGTAGCGAAGCGTCACGCGCCACGAGTACTTCTGGCGGATGAAGTTGGATTGGGTAAAACCATTGAAGCGGGCCTTATTCTGCATTATCAGTTGCAGACTGGCCGGGCCCGGCGAGCCTTGATTGTGGTGCCTGATTCGCTGATTCATCAATGGCTTGTGGAAATGCTGCGGCGCTTTAATCTGCGCTTTTCCATTATCGATCAAAGTCGCTACGACGCTATCGAAGAAAGCGAAGATGATGTCGATGCTTTGGTTAACCATATCTTTGGAGGCGGGTCTTCCGTCAATCCCTTCGAAAGTGAGCAGCTGGTGCTGTGCAGTCTCGACTTCCTGGTAAACAGTCAAAAGGCGAGCAAAGACGCCCTGGCAGCAGGTTGGGACCTGATGATAGTGGATGAGGCGCATCACCTGGCCTGGAGCCCTGAAAGCGTTAGCCCTGAATACAAGATAGTGGAAGAGCTTTCGTCTGCCAGTGAAGGCCTGTTATTGCTGACAGCAACGCCAGAGCAGGTAGGTGTTGCCAGCCACTTTGCCCGGCTTCGCCTGCTAGATCCGGCACGTTTTCACGACTTGGGGGCATTTCAGCAGGAAGAGCAGCAGTACGAAGCGATTAACAGTGTCGTGCGGCGCTTGCAGGACGAAAAATCGGATATCGATGAAGCTGATCGCAAGGATCTGGAAGCCTGGTTGGGTGACGAGCTGGCGCACTTGCTGGAAGGCGATTCGCCGCGAGAGGCTATCATCGATGCTCTACTTGACCGCCATGGTACAGGGCGGGTTTTGTTCCGAAACACCCGTGCCGCAATACAGGGCTTCCCTGAACGCCGTGTTAATGCGGTTCCACTGGAGTGCCCTGCCATGTATCAGGGCCAGGAATTTGGTTATCCGGGGTTGTCCCCGGAGCATCTTGTACCCGAAGAACAATGGCTGGCAGATGACCCCAGAGTCGTCTGGCTGGAGAAAAAGCTGGCGGGTCTGCGCCCCGCTAAAGTTGTGGTCATCTGTGCCATGGCTGAAACTGCGATGGCGCTGGAGCATTATCTGCAGCTGCGGGCCGGTATTCGCAGTGCGGCTTTCCATGAACATCTGAGCCTTGTGGAGCGTGATCGCGCCGCAGCGTATTTTGCCGACGATGAACAGGGCGCGCAGGCGCTGATCTGCTCTGAGATTGGCAGTGAAGGTCGGAACTTCCAGTTTGCTCATCATCTGGTACTGTTTGATTTGCCCGCAAACCCGGATTTGCTTGAGCAACGCATCGGGCGTCTTGACCGTATTGGCCAGACTGAAACAATCGATATTCATGTTCCCTATCTTCAGAACACGTCGCAGGAGGTTCAGTATCGCTGGTTCCATGAGGGCCTGAATGCATTTTCTGAAAGCTGTGCCGTCGGCGTAGCGGTGCAGGAAAAAGTCAGTGAGGCGTGGAAGCTTGCAGTTGAAGGTGAATATTCGGTCCTCGATAGCCTTGTTGAAACCTCGGCAGCTGAAACCAGCCGTCTGAAAACGCTGCTACAGAACGGCCGGGATGCGCTGATTGAGCTCAATTCCTGTCGTCGCGATATAGCCGATACGCTGATCGCCGGTATTGAACAGGAAGAAGGCTCCGTGCAGGTACGCGATTACATGATGGAAGCTTTCGATATTCTTGGGGTAGAGGTAGAAGATCACTCTGACTATGCCGACATCCTGCGTCCCGGAGAGCAATATGAAGCCGGTCATGTAGCTGAGCTGCCGGAAGACGGCATAACCGTTACCTGGGACCGACAGCACGCACTGGAGCGTGAGGACATTGCGTTCATGAGCTGGGAACATCCGATGGTAACCGGCGTGATGGACTCGGTAACCAGCTCAGGGTTAGGTAAGGCGGCACTGGCCAGTTTGTCGGTCAAGGCCCTGCCGCCGGGCACTCTGCTGATGGAGGCGCTATTTACTGTCCATTGCCCGGCCCCGGAAGCCCTACAATTGACTCGATATTTGCCGGTTTCGCCTTTGCGGTTGTTGGTCGATGTGAACGGTAAAGAGCTTTCCGCAGCACTGCCCCATGATCGCCTGAACGATCTCTGTTCAAACATCCGCCGGCGCACAGCCCAGGCGGTTGTCCCGCAGATCCGGCCGCAGGTCGAAACCATGGTGGATCATGTGGAGCGCCTGTCTGAGCCGCACCTCGAGCCTATGAAACAGAAGGCATTGGAGCAGTTGGAGGCAAACTTTGAGCCGGAAATTCGCAGGCTGGAAGCCCTGAAAAAAGTAAATCCGGCGATTCGTGAAGATGAAATTGACTACTTCCGGAAGCAGCTGGATGCCGGCCGTGAGGCAATCGGCCGCGCCAGCCTGGCACTGGAGGGTATCCGGGTTATTGTCACGGCCTGAGAATGCGCATTCTGTGAAACGGTTAACCATTGGACACTGCTGTGCCTGCTGGCCAGTAATCATCTGATGAGATACCGTAAACGTAAGTATTTGTAGTCTTAAACCATGGATGACATAGAGAGCTTATGATGACTTTTATCCTGTTTCTGGTGGCGCTGGCAGCTTTGCTGATTGTCATGCGGCGTGAATCCGGCGCCAAGCCGGCTATTGGTGTGATGGTCGTGGTCGGCTTGCTGTCGATGATCTTTGCATCCGGATGGCTGGCCCTGATTCTCTTTATTGGCGCTGCCGTTACGGCGGCGGCAGGATTGCCGGGGCTACGCCAGAACTGGCTCACGCCACGCGTTTTTGCCATGTTCAAGAAGGTTGCGCCCAAGGTGTCCGATACCGAGAAGGTCGCACTTGAAGCGGGGACTGTGGGTTGGGACGGTGAACTTTTTACCGGCAGGCCTGACTGGCACAACCTGCTCATTAACCGTCATACAGGTCTGAATGAAGAAGAGCAGGCTTTCGTGGATAACCAGTGCGTCCAGGCCATCTCTATGTGTGATGCCTGGGATATCGCTGTCGAACGCGCCGATCTGCCCAAAGAGCTTTGGGATTTTCTCAAGAAAGAGAAGTTCTTCGGGATGATTATCCCGAAAGAGTATGGTGGGCTGGGCTTCTCCGCCAAGGCTCAGACTGCGGTATTGCAGAAGATTGCAGCCAATGAAATGCTCATGGTTTCAGTAGGCGTGCCCAACTCCCTCGGTCCCGGTGAGTTGCTGCTCAAATATGGTACTGATGAGCAAAAGGATCACTACTTGCCGCGCCTGGCCGATGGTCGGGAAATACCCTGTTTTGGACTTACTGGCCCCCGTGCTGGCTCGGATGCCACCTCGCTCCCGGATACCGGCATTGTGTGCAAGCGGGAAATAGACGGCAAAGAAGTTCTTGGTATCAAACTCGATTTTGAAAAACGCTGGATTACGCTTGCGCCTATCGCAACCGTGGTTGGCCTGGCATTCCGCATGTTCGACCCGGACGGCCTGCTGGGTGAGACCGAAGACTATGGTATTACCTGTGCGCTCATACCTCGTGACACCAAGGGCATGGAAATTGGCCGCCGTCATTGCCCGATAGGTAGCCCTTTCCTGAACGGCCCGATTATTGGTAAAGATGTGTTCATACCGCTGGATTATATTATCGGCGGTCTGGAAATGGCCGGTCAGGGTTGGCGCATGCTGGTTGAGTGCCTCTCGGTCGGCCGCTGCATCACGCTGCCTTCGGGTGCGGCGGGCTCGGCTGCCTACTCTGTGGGCACAGCGGGTGGTTTCACTCGCATCCGCCGCCAGTTCAATACGCCGGTAGCCGACATGGAAGGTGTGCAGGATCCACTGGCCCGTATTGCGGCGAAAACATATATTGCCCAGTCGGCCGTTAACCACACTGCAAATATGATCGACAAGGGTGAAAAACCTGCTGTGCCTTCGGCGATCCTCAAGTATCACCTGACCGAGATGCAGCGTGAGATTCTCACCGATGCCATGGACGTTCACGGCGGTAAAACGGTGACCCTTGGTCCTCGCAACTATCTGGGTATTGGTTATAGTGGCTCGGCTGTATCGATTACGGTGGAAGGTGCCAACATCATGACCCGCAGCCTGATGATATTCGGTCAGGGTGCCATTCGCTGTCATCCATACGTGCTCAAAGAGTTGGCTGCGAAAGATAACGACGACATTCACGCATTCGACGATGCCTTCTTTGGTCACGCTGGTCTGATTTTTGGCAATGCCGCCCGTGCTTTCACCCAGGCGCTTGGTCTTGGCCGTGCAGACGTACCCTTTGACAGCGCCAGCCGCAAATACGCCCAGGCGATTGCGCGTTTCAGTGCAGCTTTCGGCCTGTGCTCGGATGCGGCCATGACGACGCTTGGCAGCGAGTTGAAAATGCGTGAGCTGATATCTGCTCGCCTCGGCGATATGTTGTCGAACTTGTATCTGGCCTCCATGGTGCTTAAAAACTGGCACGAAACTCAGCCCGTAGAAGGTGAAAAAGAGGTGATGCAGTACAGCCTTGGCTTGTTGCTGCATCGCACGGAAGAGGCCCTGGACGCTTTGCTCCAGAATCTGCCTAATCGTGCTGTAGCGGTGGTTTTGCGAGCCGTCACCCTGCCAATCGGCCGGAGCTGGGGTAACCCTCATGACGATCAGGCGCGCAAACTTGCGCGACTGATTTCGACCGATACGCCCATTCGTCACAAGCTGCTTGCCAGCACCTGGACGACTGAAGGCGAGGGTTCTGTGCACAATCCGGTCGCCTCGTATAACGGATTGCTGAAGGACTATGACAAGGCAGAGCAGCTTTATCGGAAGGCGACAAAGGCCTATGCGAAAGGTGAGCTGCCTATGACAGCCCTGCACCCGGAAGAGCGTTTTGAGGCGGCTTTGGGAGCCGGTATCTATACCGCCGAAGAGGCTGAGTTCATGCGCAATTATGAGGCTGTGGTACTGGAAATGCTCAGTGTGGACGACTTCCCGTTCGATGAGTTTGCGCGAAACAAGGAAACCGTGATTGACCATAATCCCGCGTAACCGAAAAAGCCGCTGAACATGTGGTTATCGCTGCTTGCCGTCAGTACAGGTGCCGTCGTTGGCGCCAATCTGCGCTGGTTTCTGGGGTTGTGGCTCAACTCCAGTTACCACGTGATTCCTCTTGGAACCCTCGTGGCCAACCTCGGTGGGGGTTGGCTTGTTGGATTGCTGATTGGCTACTTCAGTCATGGCAGTGCACTGGCACCTGAGTGGCGGTTGTTTGCAATTACCGGGCTCTGTGGTGCCCTGACAACGTTTTCGACGTTTTCCCTGGAGATGTTTTCAGCCATTCAGGAGGGTAAATGGGCGATGGCAATAGCTGGCATCCTTGTTCATGTTATTGGTTCAATTCTTATGACAGCACTGGGTATTTACACCTTTAGTCTGATTAGAGGCTGATTCGTACCACTACCTACAGGATTTATTTCAAATCTACTTGGCAAGCCCGTTATTCAGGAGTAGAGTTAGTTGTGAAGGAAAGATTCAGCAAAGCATTTCATGAATAAGACGTACTCCGCAGTTAGTAGTGACCGTCCTGTTTTTGATTCCGCGAGTTCTGTATTTCCGTAAAACGCTGACCGGCCACATTCAGTGAATGGCAGCAGATAATATGATTGATTTCAGGAAGTTTAAGTATGTCTACTACTACCGGTACTGTTAAGTTCTTCAACGAAGCAAAAGGCTTTGGCTTTATCACTCGTGAAGGCGGCCCGGACGTTTTTGTTCATTACAGCGCTATTCAGGGCAGCGGTTTCAAAACTCTGGCAGAAGGCCAGCAAGTTGAGTTCACCGTTACCCAGGGCCAGAAAGGTCCTCAGGCGGAGAACGTTACTCCTCTCTAATCCCGTTCGGATAGAGTAGTAACCGCCAAAAAGGCAGCTTCGGCTGCCTTTTTTCGTTGTGAAAGTCCGGTTATTTTCTGCGCCGGGGCTTTGATGTGGTACATTTCAGCCGGACACCGAGTATTACTGGGTTACATAACCGGAGAGCTTATGAAGCTGATTGGATCAACTACCTCGCCCTACGTTCGGCGTATCCGCATTCTTCTGGACGAGGAGCGTTACGAATTCGTCAATTTGGATATCTACGGCGCAGACCGAGACGAAATCAGGCGTAGCAATCCGGCGCTGAAAATACCGGTGCTTGAAAGTGATGGTCAGGAAATTTATGACTCGCGGATTATCTCCCGTTATATCAGTGCCAAGCAGGGGCGGGATCCTCTCACCTGGGATCAGCAAAACCAGCTCACCCTGATTGACGGCGCTAACGATTCAGCTGTTATCCTGCTACTGGCAAAACGTTCCGGGTTGGATGTAGATGCCGCGGGCGTGATGCTTTTTGATTTGCAGCGTGAGCGCATTATGACCACCATGCGCACCCTGGCCGCCCAGGTGGAAGACGGGCAGTTCGAGCAGTGGAACTATCCCGCAATGTGTCTTTATTGTCTGGTGGACTGGCTCGATTTTCGCGATCTGGTGGATTTCACTGGTATTGAAAGCCTTCTGGCGTTCCGCGACAGCCGGAAAACAAATCCCTGGGTTGCTGAAACAGACCCTCGCCAGTCGTAAGCGCGATACATTGAAAGGTACCCGGCGTTCCGGGTACTTTTCTCTGCGGTGTGATTTCCAGTCACCCTTTCCTGCAAACTTATCTTCCTCTGAGTTCCCCCTTGCCTGACAGCTTATCTGTCGCAATTTGACATGGCATTGTCGCAATTTGGCAATGCGTTATTCATCTTGCCGGACTAGTTTCTATGCAGGCGCCGTAGAGGCGAACGTCTTTATGTTTCGGGCAATTACCGCCCGGTATCGGGAATTCACAGGGAAAATAAGAATGAAAAGACTGACGAGGCGGGACTTTCTGAAAGCATCTGCGATGGGTATGGGGGCTGTGGTTGTCTCTACTGGATTGGCAGGCTGTATATTGGATAGTGATGACAAGCGCTCCACCGTGTTTACCCATGGTGTTGCCAGTGGTGATCCCTTGGCAGACGGAGTGGTTCTGTGGACGCGAGTCGTGCCAGATAAAGATCTCGAAAAAGCCGTGAATGTGGCCTGGGAAGTAGCGACTGACAGAGGTTTTGAAAACCTGGTGCATTCGGGTGCTGCAGAGGCCCGGCAGGCCCACGATTTCACGGTAAAAATAGATGTTCGCCGCCTTTCCCCGGGCCAGACTTACTACTATCGCTTCCATACTTCCGACAGTGAGTCTTCCGTCGGCACGACCCTGACCTTGCCCGAAGGTGCCGTAGATTCGGTTCGGCTGGCTGTTGTCTCCTGTGCGAATTACCCGGCTGGTTACTTCAACGTCTATCGGGAAATCAGCAAGCGCGACGACCTGGATGCAGTTGTTCATCTGGGTGACTATATCTATGAATACAGCAGTGAGGCGGGCAGTTATGCCGCTGCAGATGCCGCTGCGCTGGGGCGCACATTCCCGACTGACAACAACCTTGAACTAATCAGACTTGACGACTATCGGCGCCGCTACGGTATCTACAGGGGCGATAGTGATCTTCAGACCCTGCACAGCAAGGTGCCGTTTATTGTGGTCTGGGATGACCATGAGGTGGCCAACGATGCCTGGGAAAATGGCGCCAACAACCACAATGCCGGTGAAGGGGATTACGGTACGCGTAAGCTTGAGGCATTGCAGGCGTACTTTGAATGGATGCCAATCCGTCCGGTGATTGAGGGCAACGACGAAGCCATTTTCCGCACTTTCCAGTTTGGCGATCTGGTCGCCCTGCATATGTTGGACACCCGCCATATGGGCCGGGATAAGCAGCTGGACTATCAGGACTATTTCACGGCCACCGGGTTGGATCAGGCCCGGTTTATAGCGGATGTCGGGAGCACGAACCGCACCTTGCTAGGTGCGGACCAGCTGCTCTGGCTGCAAGCCTCAATGGGGTATTCCACCGCCACCTGGCAAGTCTTGGGGCAGCAGATACTGATGGGGCGAATGAACCTGCCTGCGGAGTTACTCGTCAAAATTGCAACTGAGGAGTTTGATGGTTTACCCCAGCAACTGGGGGAGCTTGCACAGCTCAAGGGTCGAAAACTAATGGGTGATCTCACACTCACAGATGAAGAGTTGGCGCGAATTGAGACTGTTGCGCCCTATAATCTCGATGCGTGGGACGGCTATCAGTATGAGCGCGAAGTGGTGCTGGGCACTGTAAAGCAGTTGAACAAAAACCTTGTGGTACTGGCGGGCGACACCCATAACGCCTGGGCTAATAACCTGAAAGATATTAACGGCGACCAGATTGGTGTCGAGTTCGCAGCAGCATCGGTTTCTTCGCCGGGTCTTGAAGAGTACCTTGAGCTGCCAGAGAGCCAGATTACTGGCGCCGAGCAGGGGATTGGCCTGCTGGTGGACGACCTGGATTATCTTAACATCAACCAGCGTGGTTATATGGTTGTGACATTCACAGCCCAGGAAGCCCGTGCAGACTGGTACTTCGTCGACACCATCAAATCTCGTGACTACGCCTTAGACACAACACGCAGTGCAAGCCGACTGGTTCGGCCCGGTGCCGGCAACCGGCGGGTGGAGCCGGTTGCCGGCTGAGCCTCAGGACAAGCCGCGTGTGATCAGAGCCGGGTCGCCGCGGCCTTCCACTGCGGCCAGCTCTGCACTGGACAGCCACTCGCCGGGTGGCTTGTTCAGAACGCTGGCGCAGGCTGCCAGGGTGTGGCCCCAGGAGCAGCGGTTCGCAAATAACATCCCGGCTTCGTTCAATGTGCCGCCCCGGTTGATATAGCCCAGCACCCGGCTGTGCCCCGGATCCGGAAATAGCGGGTGAAGGTGCCCGCGGAATACTTCGGGTCGCATATGAGTCAGTGCTACCCTCCGGTGCAATCGACTCGGTAGCAGGCGCTCCCGCTCAATCTCCGACATGCAGCTTTCTGCTTCCAGGGAGTCCCTTGGCTCGCGGAAGCGCCCCGGTTCCTGCACATACACCAGGCGGAAAGACGCGCCGGTTTCACGCAGGCGATCGCAGGCGCGAATGGCTTCGGATAGCTGATAGGCGCCATTGGCGATCAAGAGTATCGGTTCTCCGCCCGAGGTGTCTTCATCCACAACCAGTGCGCCGTGCCGGGCAAGTGCTTCTGCTTCCGGAACATCAAAAACGCAAGGTCGCTCCCGCTTCGGAATCACCATGCAGCTGATTTTGCCTCGCCCCGAAAAGACTGACGGAAGAACCGCAAGAGCGCTGTTGTAATCGGCAGGAAAGATGACCCGCGACACATCGCCCATTTCTCCTAGCAGGCTCTCACAGAAGCTGGTGTCCTGATGGGATTGCTCGTTCTTGCCATTCTCCCAGGTATGGGATGTGGCTATAACCGGCAGGCCCAGCCACCGAGCGGGCCGGCCAACGGCTTTCTGGTGCCGGGAGAAAATCAGTTCCTGCCGGATGGCGCCGAGCATTTTCACGCAGAAGGCTTCGTAACTGGCAACCAGGTTAATACCGGCTTTATTTGCAAGGCAGGCAGAAACAACGGACTCCTCATTCAGCACAGTGATGATCTTGCCTGTCACAGACTCTGAAGAGTTCTCCGGGTCGTTTACCCGGTGCTTCAGATCTTCCAGAACGCCGGTCAGTCGGTTGCTCGCAAGTTCATCAGGGTTGCCTACCCGGGCGCGGAGATCCGGATTTTGCTTGACCAGAGCCCGGAAAAAATCATCCACCGCGAGCATGGGAGAAACCTGGTCACGCCTTGGCGCTATCGCGGGAATAACAGGATCTGGTGGGTCGCGTCTTGCAAGAGGGTGATCCCGTTCTGGAGGTCGCCCCTGTTGTTGGTGTTCTTTCAGGCGCTGCACACTGTCTGCAAGTTCGTCCGGGGCTACCCAGAGTCGTGCAGCATGTTCACGAAACAGCTCCCGGGCACGAACATCCATGCGCGGGTTGCCCGGCAGTGGCAGGTTGTGAGCAGAGTTGAGGCCAGCTCCGTAAAAGCCGAAGCCTTTGACGGTTTCCGCGATGCCGTAGGGAATACGAACCGGATAGTTCAGTTCACCCTCGAGCGCCTGGCCGGCACGATACTCAAGTGAATGTTCCATCTCCGCGAGAGCGCAAACGAACGCAGCCGGATCGCGTCCGTCAAACCGGAAGGGGTCAAAGCCCCGGGCTGCCAGGTGCGCCTCGAACCGCTCAAGCCCTTCGCGGGTACCCAGCTCGGTGCGCTGCTCAATACGGCGACCGTTGGCGATCATCACGGGCGTGATCAGTCCACAGTCTTCCGCTCGCCACCAGCGAGGAACCCAGTCGCTGCCGCGTTGCTCTTCGGCGGCGCCGTCGGAAAGAAAGGCTACCAGCGACTCGCCTGGCAATGGCATGTGCGCGTACTGGAGTTCTGCAAAACCAAGATAGCCGCCTTCGATAATGCCGCCGGCGGTATAGGGGTTGACGTGGCTACCCAGTGGCGCGGCCATACTGCCATCCGGTTTTTGCTGGTAGCTGTAGAAATCGGCTACCATCCGGGACAGGCCGCCTGTGCCCGTATAGCGTTCGTGTTGTTCCGGGAGCAGGTTGCCGGTTAGCAGGTTCAGTGCATCGATAGCCGCTACGCAATGCCCCTGGCCCATCAACCAGCTCCGGGTCTGTCCGGTCAGGTTGTTGAGTGCCAGGTAAGCCGCATAGGCAGGTACCATGTTCAATGAACCGCCGGTATGGCCTTCAGGGTTGCACTTGAAATCCTTTGCCTCCAGCGGACTGCCGGAGGTGTCGACACGGTTTGCATAGGTCATGTGAACAACCAGCCACATGCCAGCACTGGTCAGCCGATCCAGATCTGCAAGCTTGCGATAGACGGTTGCCGTATTGGGTTGATGGCCGGCAGCGACAAGACGCGATGCGAGAATCTGTACATGGTCGCATGTAGTTTCGGTATGCTGGATTACGCCATACCCCTGACGCCACAATTCATACTCAGGGCAAGCCGCTGCTGGCGAAATGGGTGATGACATAGTGTGCCTCCACGGCTTGGTTATTTTGAACGAGTGTAAGACACGCGAACCTCATGCCTTTTGATGCAGGTCAGTCAGGCTGACTTCTGACAACAGCTGTGGTTTTGAACATTTATGACAAGGAGAGGCTCATGCCCGATAACAACCGCCGCCGTTACTCCTCCCCTGTGGTGGATGGTATTGGCAAGTCCGCCAGCCGGGCCATGCTCCGGGCTGTTGGTTTCACCGACGAAGATTTCCGCAAGCCCCAGATTGGCATTGCTTCGACCTGGAGTAACCTGACGCCCTGTAATATGCACATTCATGAGCTGGCAGAAGCGTCCTCTGCCGGTGCCGATGAGGCCGGCGGCAAGTCATTGATTTTTAATACCATCACCGTTTCCGATGGCATTGCCAATGGCACTCTGGGCATGAAGTACTCTCTGGTTTCGCGGGAGGTTATCGCAGATTCCATAGAAACCGTGGCAGGCTGCGAGGGGTTTGACGGGCTGGTTGCCATCGGGGGCTGCGACAAGAATATGCCCGGCTGCCTGATGGGACTCGCCAGACTGAATCGGCCATCAGTATTTGTGTATGGTGGTACGATAATGCCTGGTAAAAATCACACAGACATAGTTTCGGTGTTCGAGGCAGTGGGCGCCCACGCCCGCGGAGACCTTGAGCTGATTGATGTAAAACAGATTGAGGAAACAGCCATACCTGGCCCGGGTTCCTGTGGCGGCATGTACACGGCCAATACCATGGCGTCTGCGATTGAGGCCATGGGGATGAGCTTACCGGGGAGCTCGGCCCAAAATGCGGTATCTGATACCAAGACTGACGACTGCCGGGCCGCCGGTGCGGCGGTCCTGAATCTTCTGGATAAGGACATCAAGCCCTCGGATATCATGACTCGGAAGGCCTTTGAAAATGCCATAACGGTCGTGATCGCCCTGGGTGGCTCAACCAACGCGGTTCTGCATCTCCTGGCCATGGCCAGTACGGTTGATGTTGAGCTGAGCCTGGAGGACTTTGTTGATATCGGGAAGCGCGTGCCTGTGCTGGCAGACCTGCGACCGAGCGGGCATTACATGATGTCGGAGTTGGTGGCGATTGGTGGCATCCAGCCCCTGATGAAGATGCTTTTGCATAGGGGCTTGCTTCACGGGGATTGCCTGACGGTAACCGGGCAGACAATGGCGGAAAACCTTGAGCGCGTTGCGCCTTATTCTGAGGCGCAGGACATTATTCACGCGTTCGACAACCCCGTTAAGGCCGACAGTCATTTGCGCATACTCTACGGTAATCTCGCTCCAGAGGGGTCGGTTGCCAAGATTACAGGGAAGGAAGGCACCCACTTTTCCGGTCGCGCCAGAGTTTTTCATTCGGAAGAGGAAGCCCAGGCCCGAATTATGGACGGTACGGTCGTTGCCGGCGATGTGCTGGTAATTCGCTACGAGGGACCAAAAGGTGGTCCGGGTATGCGGGAGATGCTGACCCCGACGTCAGCGATTATGGGTAAAGGGCTTGGCAACGATGTGGCATTGATCACTGACGGCCGCTTTTCCGGCGGTAGCCACGGATTTGTGGTCGGCCACATTACGCCCGAAGCTGCCAGTGGTGGCCCCATTGCGCTGGTTGAGGATGGCGATACAATCACCATTGATGCGGTAGCCAACAGCATTGAGTTGGGTATATCAGCGCAGGAGTTTGAACGTCGGCGTGCCGCCTGGGTGGCACCCCAGCCACGCTTTGCCCGGGGCGTGCTGGCAAAATACGCCCGTACTGTAAGCTCTGCATCCACTGGTGCCGTTACCGATCTGCCCTGATGCCATTAAAATGGCTGGACAGAGTTCAATAAGAGTTCAATAAGAGTTCAATAAGAGCGTACTAGATGAAAAGAAATACTATGGCGAAGGTGTTGCTGTGGCTGGCCTTCAGTCTGCCGGTTCTGGTCCACGCCCAACAAAATGATGCCGGCAAAGCCGGTGTCCAGGGCCCGAATCTTGCGTCGGTTAACGTGGCAGTAGCAGTGGCCGGTTCCAATGACCTGGTTTTTGGCAAAAATGCCGATCGCTCCGTGCCTATCGCTTCCATTACCAAAGTGATGACAGCACTGGTGGTGCTCGAGTCCGGAGCGCCGTTGAATGAATGGCTGGTGTTTCAGAAACGTCATACGCCGGCTGCGGCTAATGCCTACAGTCGCATCCGGATTGGCTCGCAGATGCGTCGTGCCGACGTGCTGCGCATTGCGCTGATGTCCTCAGAGAATTTTGCCGCGTACACCCTGGCCAGAAGCCATCCGGGTGGTTTCGACAGTTTCGTTGAGGCGATGAATGCCAAGGCAAAAGCCCTTGGTATGATGGGCACCCGGTTTGTGGACCCGACCGGGCTTTCGGTGGAAAATCTCTCAACTGCGGGAGATCTGGTAAGGCTGGTTAATGCGGCCGCAGACTATCCGGAGATTAAGGAGTACAGCACTACCGATTATTTTCGTGGCCAGTTCCGCGAGCCCCGGTACAGTTTATCCTTCGGCAATACCAACGCGTTGGTACACCGTGAAAGCTGGGGGGTTGGTTTGAGCAAAACCGGCTATCTTTCGGAAGCAGGGCGATGTCTGGTGATGATTTCCCAAATGAACGGCAAGGCCGTGGTTACGGTTCTTCTGGATTCTCTGGGCACCCGGTCGCCCATGGGGGATGCCGGGCGTATCAAACGCTGGTTGGATACCGGTGCAAGTGGGCAGGTAGCCAAGGCTGCTCGACAATACGCAGAGGAAAAGAACGCGGCCTATGACGCCAAGGTTCGCAGCACTACCGCCGCTTTGAACTAAAATGCACCAAAGAGCGCACAGCAAGCTGAGCAGGAAAGAAGCCCTATGATCCGGATTTTCACCACGGGTGGCACCATCGACAAAGTGTATTTCGATGCCAACAGCGAGTTTGAAATCGGTGAGTCCCTGATACCGGAGCTCCTGGCAGAATCCAATATCCACAAGGGTTATCACCTGGAGGGATTGTTGCGCAAAGACAGCCTGGAGATGACTGATGAAGACCGCGATCAGGTTCTTGATGCCGTCGCGGGCTGCGGGGACGATCGCATTCTGATTACCCACGGCACGGATACCATGGCTGAAACCGCTCAGGTTCTGTCATCACTGAGCGACAAAACCATTGTCTTTACGGGTGCCATGCAACCAGCCCGGATGCGCCGGAGCGATGCTGTCTTTAATATCGGTTTTGCATGGGCAGCCGTGCAGCTTTTGTCGCCGGGGGTCTATATCGCCATGAACGGGGAAGTGTTCGAAGCAGGGGCTGTGCGCAAGAACCTGAAAGCCCAACGCTTCGAGCGCACCTGAGTTCAGCCGACCGAGGCAATTTCCTGCTCTGTCAGCTCCCGGTAATCTCCGGGCTCCAGCGTCGGGTCCAGAGTAATGCTTCCTATACTTTGCCGGTGCAGAGCTTCCACATGGCTGCCCACCGCAGCCAGCATGCGTTTGACCTGATGGTAGCGCCCCTCTGAAATTACCAACTCAATCAGCTTCTCTTCCAGTATCCGCACCTGTGCAGGCTTTGTAGGTTTTGGGTCGTTGTGAAGCATAAGACCTGTTTCCAGCTCCTTTATAGCCGATTCTGCAAGGGGCGTGCTCAAGCTCACCCGATAGGTTTTCGGGCACTCCACCCGCGGTGAGGTAATTCTGTGGGACCATTGGCCGTCGGTTGTCAGTAGCAGTAAACCGGTGGTGTCGGCGTCCAGCCGGCCGGCGATGTGGAGGTTCCGGGTCAGCTCTGGTGGCAGAAGGTCCAGCGCTGTAGGGTGCTCGCTGTCACGGGTTGCGCTGACAACGCCCGTAGGCTTATTAAGCATCAGATAGCGCTCCCCCGGCAGCGATAGCGGCACGCCTTCCAGCACAACCTGGGCCCCGGCTGGCAAATGTTTACCTGTATCTTTCCAGACCTCACCGTCTACTTCGACGTTGCCGGCATGTATGGCGCGCCTGGCTTCTTTGCGCGAGAGTAGTGAGCTTGTGGCAATAAATTGATCAAGACGCATGGTTTTCAGCACTCCTGGCCGACGGCTGGCGTTGTAAGGCTGGCAAGGCAGAGCACGGGGATCACTCCGGTGGCCCGGCCCCAGAGTAAAGGCAGTGCGCTGGTATTCAAGGCTGGCCTCTGCGTTCTTCCGCCATTGCCCGGGGTGATCGCGCCATTCTGTTCATTGGCCAGTATGAAGCTGAAAGGATGTGCCCCGGGAATGCCCAGACGAACGTCGGTCGCGGTGATTTCACCGTCTGAATTTTTTGTGTAATCGAGGAATCCTCGGGTGAACCATTCCAGGCGACGGGTTTCGGGTAAGTGCGAGACGGCGCTCGCCAGCTCTGGCTGTCGGGGGAAATACTCAAGCGTTAAGGGCGCGTCGCCATCCAGGAAGCCGGTAACGATTTCCACCCTGT
The DNA here is from genome assembly GCF_030549045.1 of Marinobacter sp. 1_MG-2023. NCBI lineage: Bacteria > Pseudomonadati > Pseudomonadota > Gammaproteobacteria > Pseudomonadales > Marinobacteraceae > Marinobacter > Marinobacter sp. 1_MG-2023. The sequence goes on from NZ_JAUOST010000001.1 coordinate 258,428, forward strand.
GCTGATCAGTGATGGCCGTGGCGCGCCATAGCGCCGTGTTGAAAGGCATGGGCTGAACAAGGAGTTCAGCGCCCGCAAAGCCGGCTTCGGCGAGTGCAGGCTGCACACGCTCGGTAATGATTTGCTGAGCTACAAACGACCAGCCGAGATACACAGTGGAAAGAAACAGGCCAGTTGTTATGGCTCGTAGTGCAGAAGGACGCAACAGGAAGGCGGCGCAGCCAGCTAGCAGAGGGAGCGTATACAGGGGATCAATAATAAAGATGCTGCTGATGGCAAGCGGCCTGCCTACAGGCCAGAAAAGCTGAGTGCCGTAGGTGGTAAAAGTGTCCAGTAGCGGGTGCGTCAGGAGTATCAACGCAGTGAGCAATAACCAGCGATGGAACCCCGGTTCTGGCTTCCAGCGCCAGAGTAGACCGGCTATCAGAATCGACAGAGGTGCCAGTACGAACAGTGAATGGCTGAAACCCCGGTGCTGGGTAAAGTTAGCGACTGCCGTTCCGTAATCAATCAGCACATCAAGATCGGGGAGCGTGGCCAGCAACGCGCCGGTGAACAGAACGGGTCGCCCGAGAGTTTTGCCCGCAAGCGCGCCCGCTATGGAGGCACCAAGAGCTGCCTGTGTGATTGAGTCCATGAATTCCGTGAAGGTAGAGAGTGATAGTGAGTATTATGCGCGGAATAGGATTTCAGATCACGGCTAGAGGGAATTGCCAATAAAGACAGGCGTTAAAAAAACTGACACCCCGGGCCTGTATAAAGCGCGGGGTGTCGGTTTTGTGCTGCATGCACGACAGGGCCCTGGAGCTCCTGTCAGTGCGTCAAGCCAATCAGGCTTTGCGGCGACGTGCCATGCCGAGGCCGGCAAGGCCAAGGCCTAGCAGGGCAAGAGTGCCGGGCTCTGGGACAGGCAGTGCAGAGGCGTTGAGCTTAGCTTGCAGATCGTAACTGCGTGTTGAACCTTCAGCGGTACTGCCGTTAGCAGTCAGGCCAAGAAGTTCCAAAGTGTACTCGAATCCGCCAAGAACGAAGCTTGAGCTTGTAACCGTAGCGCCAGTTTGCGTAACGGTATCGTCAACTGCGCCGTTCTCCAGGTTCGTTTCTCTCACACACCAAAATAAAAACCAACTGGTGCACTGGACATTCGTACCGTTATCGACTGTTTCATCATGGGCAAACCGGAACGTGCCGTTCTGCGCACCCGTCTCACCAAATCCAGAAAAGCCAAGAGTTATCGCGAGATCAGTGGAGGTTAATGTTGGTCCGGTGATTTGCTCGTTTGTATGGGTCAGTGAGCCAAGACTGAAAGCAGAATCATCAACAATCTGAATTGGCAGAGGGGATGCGCCTGTAAAACTGTAGCTGCTTTGCGGCTTTGGATTCCTACGGCCACCGGTATTACCCCAGCTGATTGTGCTGGAGTTGTTTCCATCGGCAAAGCTGCCGTTGCTCTTCAGAGCGTTTTCAAAAACGCCGTCAATGGATGTCACATCAACCGGAAACGCCGCAACACTCATAGCGGCTGTCAGCAGCAATGCACCAAAGGATCCTTTCGCCAACATCTTCATGGCATAACTCCAAGCTTTAAATAGTGGAACAACACACTTAGTTTGTGTCGCATGTTGCTACCAATAAGCTATTTTCATGCCATAAATTTAAAGGCCTAAATAACAACAACTTGACGTTGAACGCTTTTCAGTCCGTAAAGAATCTCGACAGTTACTGAGGAGCATTTACCTCAAGCTTGTCCAGCAACTCCTGCCCAGGAAAGCCATCAGCGATCAGTCCCTCATCATGCTGGTACTTGCGGATAGCAGAGCGGGTTGCGGGGCCGGTAATGCCGTCTGGCTTGCCGGCATTGTATCCACGCTCGTTGAGGGCGGTCTGAAGCTCAAGAACTGTGTCTCTCGACAGCGCCGGAGTGTCCTCCGGGGGTGGATTCTGAAGGATTCCGGTGCCAGCAATACGGTCTGCCAGGTGGCCAACTGCAATGGCGTAGAACTCTGAACGGTTCCAGCCCATGATTACCTTGAAGTTGTGATAGGCCAGAAATGCGGGCCCTTGGTGGCCGGCCGGGACAATCAGTGCGGCGGTAATATCTTCCCGGGAAAGGGGGTTGCCGAACGCATCGGTAATACCTAGCTCCCGCCATTTACTAAGCTCAAGACGCCGGCCGTCGGCCAGCGAATAGTCAAAGTTCTCTGGCAGCAACACTTCCCGGCCCCAGCGGTAGTCTCCATCCCAATTCATGGACTCGAGAAACCGCCCGGCAGACATCATGGCGTCTGGCAGGCTGTTCCAGAGATCGCGGCGCCCATCGCCATCGGCGTCGACGGCATGTTTGAGAAATACGGTAGGCATAAACTGTACGTGGCCCATGGCGCCGGCCCAGGAACCCTCCATTTGTTCTACCGGTATGGCCCCTTCATCAATAATGCGCAGTGCGGCGATCAGCTGTTCGGTAAAAAAAGTGCTGCGACGGGCATCGCAGGCCAGAGTTGTCAGGGAATCGGGCACTGACATTTTGCCAAAATAGCTGCCGAAATTCGTTTCCAGCCCCCAGAAAGATACGAGGTAGGGTGCTGGTACGCCAGTCGCTTCGGTAACTTTTGCCAACAGGGCGCTGTGCTCTTTGATCAGTTCGCGGCCTTTGGTCACTCGGGCGTCGTTTACACGACGGTTCAGGTAGTCTGCAAAGGTGGTGGTGAACTCGGGTTGTCTGCGATCCAGCTCTATCACACGATCTATATATTGGACCCTTGTCATTACTTCCTGAGCCGTTTGTGCGCTGACTCCCGCAGCGATGGCTTTTTCCTGAAGCTGCAGCTTGCACTCTTCAAAGCCATCGGGCGTCTTCACAGCGTCTTCACTGGCTGTCTCCTCAGCGGTTGCAGGCAGGGCAGTGATGCTAAGAAGCGCGAAAACAGAGAGACGGCACGCCATATGCCGGTTGGGCAGAATCCTTGCAAGCTTGGTCAGCACGCGAAACCTCGGTCAGGATAAAAGTGTGGACGATACTCAGCCCATGTTAGCGTGTTTTCAGGCCCGTGAAACACTTTACAGACCCACCGGGAGTGACAGTTCTTTAACTTACTGCTTTCAAGCCCGTTTGCACTGCTGCCCCAGCTGTTTTTTCGTTTGAAGTTTGTGGTTTTTTGTAGCTTGCGGGTTTTCCACGGGGGCGTTTGTTCTATAGTTGGGCGATATATCCACAAGAGTTCAATACATGGCAACGCTGAAAGCGCTGGTGGTTGATGATGCCAGTTTTGTAAGAGATCTGGTCAAGCGAACGGTACGTCAGCGCTTCCCGGTTATTGAAACTACCGATGCGCAGAATGGCCGCAGGGCGCAGTCGCTTATGTCGCGGGCCACGTTTGATCTGATTTTATGTGACTGGGAAATGCCGGAGATGTCTGGCCTCGAGTTGCTGCAATGGATGCGCCAGCAGCCCCAGTACCAGAAAGTACCCTTCATTATGATTACCAGCCGGGGCGATAAGGACCACGTGATCGAGGCTGTGAAAGAAGGTGTGTCCGAGTATCTTGGCAAGCCCTTCAGCCCGGAGGGGTTGAGCAATAAAATCATCAAGGTTATGGGTAACACTCTGGCCGCCGCCATGAGCCAGAGTGGTAAATCCATGGCGGGACCGGCGGATGCGTTCAAGGAGTCGGCGGCCTTGCTTACTCAAAAACGGGAACCGACACCTCCGGAGGCTCCTCCAGCAACAGGTGTCGTTGCACCGCCGGTTGCTGGGGGCGCAAAGCCAGTGGCGAGCAAACGTAGTATGAACCTTGCGTCGGTGCGCTTTGCAGACAGTACTCTGAAATCGGTGGTCAAGGATATCAACCTGACGGAGGTGCGGGTTATTGCGAAACGGGATCAGGCATTTCCCGGCATTTTGGAGCAGGCGGTGGTTGATATTGAAACTGGCGACGGACAGGTGGCGCGCTTGAACGGTTACGTACACCAGTTGCAGGCGGTGGATAAACGCAGAGATACCGACTTTGTGAGCGTCACTATCCGGTTTGTGGATGAGGATCCGATAAAGATGGAAAACCTGTCCCGGTTCGTTGCCCGCTTCCGGGCTGGCAAGCGCTAAGCGACATTCTCTGCCAGGGAAGAATAAGAACTACTCTGTCGGGACTTCAATCAGACGCTCCGGCGGAAAATGACACACGAATTCGCTGCCTTCACCAAGCCTGCTGTTTATATCCAGGCTGCCATCATGATTGATCAATACATGCTTGACGATCGCCAGGCCCAGCCCGGTGCCGCCGGTCTCCTTGTGTCGGCTGGGGTCGGCACGGTAAAAACGTTCGGTCAGCCGGGGAATATGAATTTCATCAATACCTGACCCCGTGTCTTTTACCGAAAGGTGTCCGCCGGAACTGTTGGTGTACCAGGATACGATGATCTGGCCATGGGCGGGTGTGTATTTGACGGCATTGAAAATCAGGTTGGAAAACGCGCTCCGTAGTTGATTTTCATCGCCTTTCAACTTCTGTGTATCCGCTGCCTGGAAGATGATTTCATGTTGTTTTTCGCCGCTGAGTGTCCGGGCGTCCTGGCAAATCTGCCGGGCCAGTGCGCCAACGTCTGTTGGTGCATCGGTCATGGTCTGTTCGCCGGTTTCGATTCTGGATAGCAGAATGAGGTCGGTAATCAGCGCCTCCATGCGGAAGGACTGTGTGGCCATTGTGTTGACTGCCCGCTGCCATTTCGGAGGGAGTTCATCGGCGCTGTCTGACAGAGTCTCCAGATAGCCGCTGATGACGGTCAGCGGAGTTCGCATTTCATGGGACACATTGCTGACGAAATCTCTGCGCATCTGCTCCAGCTGGTGCAGGCGAGTGACATCCTTTGCGACGATGAGGCGGTCATCGTCCCCGAATAGGCTGATCTGTATTTGCAGATGAATGTGAGGCTTCGCGGGGGAGTGGAGCTCTAGAGGTTCGCGGTAATCTTTGGCATCAAAATATGAGGTAAACGCCGGTGTACGGATCAGGTTATAGACATACTGCCCCCGATCCGTATTGCGACGAAACCCCAGGAGGTGCTCTGCTGCCCCGTTCCACCACTCCATTGCGCCGCGTGCGTCGGTCATGATGACGCCGTCTCGCATGGCGTTGGTCGATTCCTGTATACGGTCTATTCGCGCTCTCAGTCGATCCCGCGTTTCCAGGTAGTTCTGGTTAAGCTTGTGCAATCTGTCGAAGAGGTCGCCCCAGAGCCCAAGGCTTTGCGGTGCCTCGCTATAGGCACCTGGATCTGCCAGCCATAGTGCCAGGCGACGGGACTGGCCAAGCGTCCAGAGCGTGTATATCCCCAGCCCGGCGGTCAGACCGTAAACCGGGTACCCTGTATACAGGCCGGCAATGGTGGTGCCTGCGAGGCCAGCAAGCGTATAGCGCAGATGTCGCGACCATTTTTGCTGCATTTAATGCTGCCTTGTATTGCTCTTGTGATTTGCGCTGTCCTGTCAGACCGGCTGGGTAGAGAAGCGGTAACCGGCGCCCCTCACCGTCTGGATCAGATAGTCGTGTCCCTCTCCCAGAGCCTTGCGGAGCCGCCGGATGTGCACATCAACGGTTCTCTCTTCAACGTAGACGTTGCCGCCCCATACCTGATCCAGGAGCTGCGAGCGGGTATACACACGTTCCTGGTGGGTCATGAAAAATTGCAACAGGCGGTACTCTGTGGGCCCTATGTTAAGTGAAGTGTCGTTTGCGGTAACCCGATGGCTTGCTGGATCGAGTGTCAGCCCGTTCACCTCAATGGGGCTGTCGATGCCAGGCGGTGTTGCCCGGCGAAGCACCGCTTTCAGGCGGGCGACAAGTTCCCGGGGGCTGAAAGGTTTGGTGATGTAATCGTCAGCGCCTACCTCCAGGCCACGGATTTTATTGTCTTCCTCGACTTTGGCGGTAAGCATGATGATGGGGATATCTGCGGTGGTCTCTTCTTTTTTCAGACGCCTGGCAAGCTCGATGCCGCTGGTTCCGGGGAGCATCCAGTCCAGCAGTATGATATCCGGTTGTTTGTCGATAATCAGGGCATGGGCCTCAAGGGCGTCTGCAGCTTCCATGCAGTCATAATCAGCCATTTCCAGTGCGACGAGGATCATTTCCCGGATGGCGGGCTCGTCGTCGACAACCAGGACGGTTTTTCCAGACATATTCGATAACCTGTTTCAGACCATGATGTGTTGCTGATCTATTACACCGGTTGATTATTACAGCTGTGTGACAGCTCTGTCCTTTCCATTGTTGTGAGCCGCGTGTTTTCTGGCATTCTCACGCGATCATCAAGTCGATAACCAGGCCGGCAAAAACCGAAAACCCGGCCCAGTTATTATTCAGAAAGGCTTTGAAGCAGCCATCGCGCTCACGGTCTTTGGCCAGGTAGTGCTGGTAGATAAACAGGCAGGCCATGGCCACCAACCCAAGGTAATAGAAGCTTCCCAGCTCACAACGGTTGCCGACGATGATCAGAATAAGCACAACCATGGCCTGCAATGTGCCGATTATGACACGGTCTGCATCGCCGAAAAGGATGGCGGTGGATTTGATGCCGACCTTGAGGTCGTCGTCGCGGTCGACCATGGCATAGAAAGTATCGTAGGCAACGGTCCAGAGTACGTTGGCAGTGAACAGTAGCCAGGTGACCTGGCTCAGTTCCCCGGCTTCGGCCGCCCACGCCATGGGGATGGCCCAGGAGAAGGCGGCACCTAGAAACAGTTGCGGAAGATGGGTGTGGCGCTTGGTGAAGGGGTAGATGAATGCCAGTATCGCGCCGCCAAACGACAGGTAGAGCGTAAGGGTGTTGGTGAAGAGCACCACCATCAGAAACGAGATAACGCAAAGCCCGCCAAACAGAGCGACTGCCTCCCAGGCATTTACCCGGCCGGTCGTAAGCGGCCGGTCTTTGGTACGTTTTACGTGCTTGTCCCAGTCTCTGTCGGCAAAGTCGTTAATGGCGCAACCGGCGGCGCGCATGAAGAAGACACCCAGGGTGAAGACAACGATGTTGCCAACACCCGGGCTGCCGTCGGCTGCAAGCCAAAGTGCCCAGTAGGTTGGCCAGAGCAGGAGCAGTGTGCCGATAGGGCGGTTGATTCGCAGCAGCTGTGCGTAATCAGTAAGTCGGCTCCGTATGTGTTCTGGCACGGCATCAGGCAGCATGAGTCTATCCGTTTGGGGTGTCTGGAACAGAGTGTATGAATAATGAAAGTGCAGGGATTATAGCCAGTGCATGGGCAGGGGTGAAAGTCACGCCGTTTTCCCGTTGGTTTGTCAGCTCTGGCGGTACAGGATCGGTAGAAGGTATTCGCCGACGAGCAGCGCGCTGTTTTTATTGCTGAACAGAGAACGGCGCGCAATTTCAGGCAAACCGGTTTCCGAAGCGGTGAGGCCGGAATGATTGCAAAGCCCGGTTTCAAGCGAACCGCGTTGCCAGCCACGGCTGCTGAACAAGTAGGCGCCCAGCGGCTTGCTGCCAAGGTGAAGAAGACGCCTGCCTTCGCCGGTCAGGCAGGTAAGGGGGATCACGGTACGCGCTAGAACCCAGGGCTCTCCGTCACCGCAAAGACGTACTTCGCGGATCCATGCATGCTGGCGCTGTGGAATTTTGAGGCGCCTGGCTTCCTCAAGAGTGGGTGTGGCAAAGCCTTCGCGCTGCACTTCAACATGAAACGAGCTTGCGCACCGTTTCTGCAAAGCCCGGGTAAAGGAGCCTTCCACCTGTAACCAGTACCGCGCTGGACCATGAACATCAGGGTTGCGGAGACCCGCCGCTGCGAACGAGCGGTACCAGTCTGTTGACGGAATGATCAGGTTGGCATTGTCTGCCCGGGTTTTGATATCAGAGACCTTTGACGGCATAAATTCCGGGAGCGTTTCGCCAGTAGCCTTTGTAATCCATGCCAAAGCCAAACAGGAATCGGTCTTCAACATTCAGGCCTGTGAAATCTGCTTTGAGGTCCGGGCGTGCCTTGCGGTCATGTTGTTTGTCGACCAGCACGGCGGTCAGGACCTCCTTCGCTCCATGAGCCAGACAGTAATCTGCAATGGCGCACAGGGTTGTGCCTTCATCCAGAATGTCGTCAACGATCAGCACAACTCGGTCTTTCATGTCGGCTTCGGGTTGAAGCTTCCATTCAAGAATTCCGCCTGTGGTTTCCTGCCGGTAACGGGTGGCATGAAGGTATTCTGCCTGCACCGGAAATTTGAGCCGGGGCAATAACTGGCCAGTAAGGATCAGTCCGCCGTTCATTACACAGAGCAGCAGAGGGTTGCTGTCTTTAAGGCGGCCGGTAATGTCGTCGGCCAGGTTGCTTATGGCGGTCTGTACCTGTTGTTCATCAACCAGGCAATCAGCTTCGGCCATAACCTGATTCATTTCGGCGACGGTATCGGGCATAACGGGCGGTCCTGTCGTAAAACGGGCGATTATACCGGAGAGGAACGGCTGAGGGGAGGGGGGAGAATACTGACGATTGGCATAAAAAGCTGGGCGGGTGCGTCTTTACCGGCATTGGTCAATTCGGATGCGCCGGGTATCATGGCGTAGTAAGGCTCGGAGATCAGCTGGTAAGGCAGACGGGTTTCGTTGTAAGCCGGCGTAAACGCCGTTTGTTTGAGGTTTTGTTCGAAAACTAATATGACGGCCACAAATCTGTGGCGGAGAAATTGTTTATGAAGAAATGGCAGTGCGTGGTATGCGGTCTGGTCTACGATGAAGCGGAAGGCTGGCCGGAGGATGGTATTGAGCCAGGTACCCTGTGGGAAGATGTGCCCGAAGACTGGGTCTGCCCTGATTGCGGTGTAGGCAAAGAAGACTTTGAAATGATTGAGATCAGCTGAACCCGGACGGAGCATGGTTATGACAGAACAGTCCCCCATCGTAATTGTTGGAACCGGTTTGGCAGGCTATTCCCTGGCCCGGGAAATCCGCAAGCAAGATAAGGGCGCCCGGATTGTTATGGTGACTGCTGACGACGGTGTTAGCTACTCCAAGCCCATGCTGTCCACTGGATTTACCAAAGGAAAGGATGCCGAAGGTCTGGCCCAGGCCGACACTGAGGCCATGGCGAAGCAGTTGAACCTTGAGCTGCGAACCTACACCACGGTGACCGGTATAGATACCGAAGGGCACAGGTTGCTGCTGGGAGACGAAAGCCTGTCTTACAGCAAATTGGTTCTAGCCTGGGGTGCCGATGTCATTCGCCTCACAATACCGGGTAGTGGACTGGAACGGGTATTCCCGATCAATGATCTGGAAGATTACCGTGTGTTCCGTAAAGCACTTAAGCCACGAAGCCGTGTGGCGATTATGGGTGCTGGCCTTATTGGTTGTGAGTTCGCTAATGACCTGCGTAATGGTGACTACGACGTGGAGGTGATTGCCCCCTCGGACGCCGTCATGCCGAACCTGCTGCCGCCAGTCGCCGCCAGTGCGGTGCAAGCTGAGCTTGAATCACTGGGTGTGCGTTTCCATTTGCAAACTGTGGTAGAGAAGGTTGAACCGGCCGATAAGGGCGTAACGCTGTTTCTGGCGAACGGTAAAACATTGCAGGCGGATCTCGTAATTTCTGCTGTAGGTCTGCGACCCCGCACGCAACTGGCTCGCACAGCCGGAATCGATACAGACCGTGGTATCACGGTAAACCGGGCGTTGGAAACGTCTGCTGACGATGTCTACGCGCTGGGTGACTGTGCAGAAGTTGACGGCCATGTTCTGCTTTATGTTCTGCCTCTCATGGCATGTGCCCGCGCTTTGGCAAAAACACTTACCGGTGACCGCACTGAAGTGAGTTACGGGACCATGCCGGTGATGATTAAAACACCCTGTTGCCCGGCTGCCGTCTGCCCACCCCCTGCTGATTCTGAGGGTGAGTGGGAAGCGGAGCAGGACGGTACCCATGTAAAGGCCCTTTTCAAAAATGCAGAAGGCGATGTGCTGGGCTTTGCGGTTACTGGCCGGTTTGCACTGGAAAAACAGGCGTTGTCAAAGGTTGTACCGCCTATTCATTCCTGAAGGCTCTGCTTCCTGCAGACACTTTACGTTGCGAAAACCGCCCGCTTGGAGTAGAAACTCCTTCGTGTGCTAACTAATCAACAGGAGCAGGCATGCTTGACGTTACAAAAAAATTGGTGGAACTGCTGTATCTGTCACCCACGGGCGATGATCATTACCGGGGCGACAGTCAGGACCTGGGATTTCCTCATGTTTTCGGGGGGCAGGTTCTCGGGCAGGCGCTGATGGCTGCCAGCCATACCGTTGAAAACCGTCTCTGCCATTCTATGCATGCCTATTTTCTGCGCCCGGGCAACCAGCATATGCCTATTGACTACGAGGTCCAGCGGGTCCGTGACGGTCGTAGCTTTGCGGTTCGCCGAGTCATTGCACGCCAGGATGGCAAGGAAATTCTGACCGGCTCCATGTCGTTTCATGCTGCCGAAGAGGGTTTTGAGCATCAGGCGGAAATGCCCAGCGCGCCAGATCCTGAGACACTGCGCTCTGAGCAGGAGTGGGGCAAGTTGATGGCGTCGCAGGTGCCAGAGAAAATGCGCCAGATCATGACCCGTGACCGCCCCATCGAAATCCGCCCGGTAAATCCGATGAACCCGCTTCAGCCTGAAAAGCGCCCACCCTTCAAGCAAAGCTGGATCCGCGCTCTGGGCCCCCTGCCGGATGACCCTGTTTTGCACCGTTGCCTGCTTACCTATGCATCGGATTTCTCGTTCCTGGGAACGTCTCTTAACCCTCATGGTGTTTCCTTTATGAACAAGGGGCTGCAGATCGCAAGCCTTGATCATGCCATCTGGTTTCATCGGGATTTCCGCATGGAAGACTGGCTGCTCTACGATAAGGACAGCCCAAGCGCGTCTTCAGCTCGCGGGTTTAATCGGGGTAACTTCTTTAATCAAGAGGGAGTTCTGGTCGCGTCTACAACTCAGGAAGCGCTCATTCGCCAGCGTTGACAGGCTATTGTTAGCCAGGTGTCTGATGCCAGGTATTGGTTTCGTGCCTTTCGGCGAGCCAGCGAAGTATTTGCTCAAGAGGCAGGGGGCGGCTTACCAGGTAACCCTGAATCATATCGCACCCCATCTCTTTCAGCAGGCCTGCAGTTGCATCATCCTCGACGCCTTCCGCAACAACCAGGTAGCCGAGGGCGTGGCACATATCAATGGTTGTCTGGACAATAACCCGATCCTCTTCCAGGGTTGCCAGCTCTGTGATGAGGGAGCGGTCAATTTTGATCTCGCTGGCCGGCAGTTGTTTGATATAAGAAAGCGATGAATAGCCGGATCCGAAGTCATCAATGGAGACCGGAATACCCGCATCAGACAGTGTGTTAAGCGTTTTGAGTGCGTTGACCGGATCCTGCATCATCGATGTTTCAGTCACTTCAAAGGTAATGCTGCCTTTGTGCTGTGGGTGAGCGCGCATAAGCTGATCCACGAACAATGGGAAATCCGGCTCCCGCAGGTTGTAGGGTGAGATATTGACTGAGAAATCGAGATGGTGACCGGCCTCGAGAAGACGGGAGCGAAGTTGCAGGGACTGTGCCAGTACCCAGCGGGTCAGTGGTTTGATCAATCCGGTCTGTTCGGCCAGGACAATGATCTCGTCTGCACGAACTGCTTGCTCCTTATCGGGCCACCTGATCAGTGTTTCAAGGCTATTAATCTGGCCGTTCCGAAGGTTCAGTTTTGGCTGTAGATAGAGGGCCAGCTCGTTATTGGTGAGTGCTTGTTGTAACCCCGAAATCATCGTAAGCCGTCCGGCACTGTAGGAGTCCCGGGATGTCTTGTAATAAGCGATTCCACTTTCCTGGGCGCGCTCTGAGCTTTCTGCTATGCATGCCCTGCGGATCAGTGAGTTGGCGTCGGTGCCATGAGCCGGTGAGATAGCTATGCCGAGCTGCGCGTGAAGAGGGATTTGCATCCCAAGATAGTCAACAGGGCTGCGGATGGCTTCCACGGCGCGCATGACTGCCTGATAGGCGTCTTCCGAAACACCGGCGTCAACGATACAGGCGAAGGTTTCCGGATCGAGAGAGGCTACGAAGAAATTACTGCCGTTATGCTGTCCTAGAGACACTATGCCTGGAAGCTCGCGTGTGATTAGGTTCAGTCTCCGCGAGGCCAGTTCCAGTATGCGGTCGCTGTTCTGGTGCCCCAGGGTTTTGGTCACAGACTGCAGATTGTTCAGGTGGATCACGACAATGCCGTGCCTCTTGGCCGGGGCCTGGCGAATGAGGTCACTTACCTGCATCTCGAAGCTTGCACGGTTGGGCAGGCCCGTAAGAGGGTTATGGAGGGCGTTTTCAATCAGCTTGAGTTCAGCTGCTCGTCTCGCTGCCATGGCTGAAAGTTCGGCCTCGCGGGCGCCTGCTTTCTCTTCACGCTCCTGGTAAAGCCGTGCTGCGAGGGCCAGTGCAAGCAGAGTTGCTTCGATAACAGACCCGATTTGCATCCCGTAAGTCGTAAGAACATTGCTTGGAAGGAGACCGTATCTATTGGCAGCTGTAATCGCGCAACCAAAGAACAGCGCTCCCCATGCGATGATGTAATAACCGGCCTGAGGTTTTCTCCGCACCCACTGCAAAGGGCCGGCTATGGCAAGCAGCAGGATGCTTGGAAAGGTTGCGGCGACCGTTAGACGGATTGCGCTACTGTATTCCATCACACTTGTTACCGCTAACACAGTGGCGCTCAGTGCAACAAAGCCGAGCATAATTCGGTCGAGGGTTGGCCCGTTTCGTTTGAGGTTGAGAAATGATCGCGAGAACAGCAGTGTGAATATGATTGCGAGAGGCACCGTGAACAATGTGGCGCGGTTCTGGATCCATGGGCTATGTGGCCAAAGCACTTGGAACGCGGTGCCGTTAAGGCTGCCAATAACCAACAGGTAACCGAGCGTCGATAGCACGTAAAGGAGGTAGACACGCTCCCGCAGCGCGAAAAAAACCAGAAGGTTAAACAGAATAACGGTGATCAAGATGCCGTAATAAAGGGCATTGAGTTGCTCTTCAACAGAGGCATGTTCGAAGAAGGCCTGAGTGTTCCAGAATTTCAGAGGAACCTGCAAGGTGCCCGCGGAGCGAGCTTCAAGAAGAATCTGGCGATTATCGCTGTTCTCCGGGTTGAAGGGAAATGCAAAATGGCGGTTGCGAATAGGGCGCTGAGCATAGGGATTGAGATCCCCGGTAATGAGTGTGTCAGTTATCTCCCCGTTTTTGATGACGTAAAACGCAATGTAATCAAGGTGGGAGTAGCCTACCTCCAACAAATCCAGCAGGAGATTGTCAGGAGCGTCGAAACGGAGCCAGACGGTGTCAGGTGTGTAGCCGAAGTTGGGGCTGCTCGTTGCTAACGGTTGCCAGTCGCCGGAAGCGGCAGCTTCAAGCGGGGAAAGTTGAACACCGGGTGACAGGCGCAAAAGCTCTACTTCGGGAAAACGAAACGTCTCAGCACTCTGGCAGCTGAAGGCCAGGGACATAAGCAGCAGCAAGGTTGCCAGCATGCGAGACGAGAGTCGTTCTATCACAGGTCACCGTTTATCATAAATATTGTCAGAGCCGGCTTTAATGTGGTTTTGGTTACCTGGCGGGCGTAAAGCCTTGTTCAAGCGAGTACCGTGGATGCCCACTCACGTACCCAGGGCAGGGCTTCGGTTTCAGGATCCTGGGTTTCCAGTGCGTCTATGCAGAGTGTTTCGCCAACTTTTCTGGCAGCTGTTTCGTAAAGTGCTTCTTCCATAAGCTTGCCGGCTCCACAAAAGGTATCACCATAGGAGCTGTCGCCCAGCACGATAACACCGAAAGGTCGCCCCGGCTGTTGGGGCAGCTGATCCCGCAAGTCGGAATAAAAAGGCAGCAGGTTACCCGGGATTTCACCCTGGCCGGTGGTAGATGTACAGACCAACAGAGGGGCGGTATCAGACGTTATGTCGTCAAGCACTGGGTTCTCCAGAACGGATACGGAGTAGCCTTCGGCGTCCAGCGCCTGCTTGATGGCTCTCGCGGTCATCAATGCGCCACCGTAGACGCTGCCTACCAGAATTCGAATATCTGTCATGAAAATCCCTGTTGTTACAAGAGCGGATGGCCAGTTTCGTTCAGCGCCGGATGATAACGGCCCCTGTGGGCTGTCTCAAGAGCTTGGTTGGCCCTCAGCCACTGTATTCTGGTTTCGCACCCGGGGCGCGATCCTGTTGCGACCCGCTTCCTTGGCATTGTATAGCTGCAAGTCGGCCTGTCTAAGCATGCTGTCGATAGAATCGGCCTGAGCTATGGTGCAGACACCGGCGCTCATGGTGACCGGTAGCTCTTGCCCCTGAAAGCTGAAGTTGTTTCGTGCTATTTCACTACGCAGACGCTCTGCCAGCGTAAGCGCCGGAATCAAAGAGGTATCTGGTAGCAATAGCAGAAACTCCTCACCGCCCCAGCGAGCTGCAACATCTGTTTGTCGGATCACCGTCTGCACAAGGTCTGCGAACTGTTTTAGGGCTGCGTCGCCCGCATCGTGGCCATACTGATCATTGATGTTTTTGAAAAGATCCAGGTCAATCAGGGCAATGGAGAAGTGATGCCCCGAGCGCTGGTATCGAGAGTACTCTTCTGATAACCGGTTCAGTATATCCCGTCGGTTGGAAAGGTTGGTGAGTTCATCGGTTTTTGCAGCGCGTTCGTGGGTCTGGGCCAGGTCCAGCAGTTCATTACGTGCCTTCAGTCTGCTTGTTTCCAGTACAAAACAAAAAATCGACTCAAAGGTGAGTGTGGCAAAAAAGCGGATCTTGAAGTCACTTTCGTACTCTGCAAATACAAAAGGCAAGTTGGGGAACTGAAATATAATAATGGCCACCAGGTAAACCAGTAACAGAATCATAGTGCCCGTTTTCAGGTTGGTCAGAAAAAACAGCAAAGGTGGGAAAACATAGAACCATAGAGGGCCAGTGTTGCTCTCGCCGCCGGAGGCGATCAGATAGGTAAACAGTACGCTGGCAATAATCAGCAAGCCAACTTTCTGCCAATCACGGTTGCCCGTGCACGCAAACCAGGCCATGTTCGCCAACACTGGAACGATAAAGGCCAAAAGAATCAATGCATGGTTGCTGTGACCAGAATGCCAGGCTTGGGAGGCGATGCCGGTAAGAGACAGAATCGCTGCCAACGACAGCCATGTCAGTATGCGTGAAACCTGTGCATCTTCCCGCTCGTGTGTCGTTTGGCGGCCCGAAGAGGGATGTGTTGTCATAGTGGCCCTGTGTGAATACGCAGTGATCTGATAAGGCGTTTTCTGCTTATGGCTATTATGGGACAGGGATTGGTATGTATGCATCCTTTACAGGTGTGTTGTGTGACCAGGTCCCGTTGTCGCACATTTGTTTCAATTTAATGTCAAAAAATTTATAGTTGCGCGCAACACAGCGGTTCGTTCTCCATTCAGACCAACTGAGACTCTTTCTCTTATGGCCCGTTCAAGCGGATTCCTGGAAACCCTTCTTACCAGCAACTCTACGGAGCGATACCGGGTCGGTTTCAGCCTGTTGTTTCTGTTGGGCGTCTGGCTGGTTGTCGGCTCCTTCAGTGAGGGGTTGCCCAATAGTACTCTGCTGATGGCTGCAGCCGTTATCGGCGGTTACATGGCCATTAATATAGGTGCAAACGACGTTGCGAACAACGTTGGCCCAGCCGTTGGCTCCGGAGCATTGTCCCTGGGTGCCGCCGTTATTGTTGCAGGTGTTTTTGAGTCAGGCGGTGCGCTGATTGCGGGGGGGGATGTGGTATCCACCATCAAGGGTGGCATCATTGACCCCTCAAGCCTGGAAGACAGCCGCTCCTTTGTCTGGTTGATGACCGCAGCGCTTCTTGCAGGCGCTCTCTGGTTGAACCTGGCAACCTGGATGGGTGCTCCGGTATCCACTACGCATTCCATTGTAGGTGGTGTGCTTGGCGCAGGTATTGCGGCGGGTGGTTGGGGCATTGCAGACTGGGCTGTTATGGGCAAAATTGCTGCAAGCTGGGTTATTTCTCCGGTACTCGGTGGCGCCCTGGCTGCGCTGCTGCTGTTTATTATTAAAAAGACAGTGCTGTATCAGAAGAATGTCATACCCGCCGCTCGTACGTTTGTTCCCTGGCTTGTTGCCATGATGGCATGGGCGTTCGGCACTTACCTGATGATCAAAGGCGTCAAGCAAATCATTAAGGTAGACTTTCTCCAGGCCTCTCTGGTTGGTCTGGTTGCCGCGGTCATTGCATTCTTTATCGTGCGCTCTCTGGCTTCACGTCGGGCAGCAACAATGGAAAACAGTGCTGGCGGGGTAAATACCCTGTTCACCTGGCCGTTGGTATTTGCCGCTGCTCTGCTGAGCTTCGCCCACGGTGCTAACGATGTCGCCAATGCCATTGGCCCGCTTGCGGCGATCAATGATGCATTAGCCAATGATGCAGTCGTCACTGCCTCCAGTATTCCTCTGTGGGTCATGATGATTGGTGCCCTGGGTTTGACGGTTGGCCTTATGCTGTTTGGCCCGCGCCTGATTAGAACTGTGGGCAGTGAGATTACCGAGCTGGATAAAACCCGTGCGTTCTGTATTGCCTTGTCGGCCGCACTAACGGTTATTCTTGCATCGCAACTGGGCTTGCCTGTGAGCTCCACACACATTGCCATTGGCGGGGTTTTTGGTGTCGGGTTCCTGCGCGAATACCTGAAGTCCAATTATGCGACGCAGTTGCACAGAATCATGGAAGAGCGCGACGCTGGCGATCAGGAACGTCTCAAGCCCTTTCTGGACGACTTCCGCAATGCGTCTGTTGAGGAAATGGAACGGCTCCTCAAGCAGGCCAAGAAAAGGAAACAGGTGCCTCTGGCTAAATCCGATCGCAAGCGACTCAAGAAGATCTACAAAGAAGAAATGGTTAAACGGTCGCATCTGGTGCGCATAGCTGCAGCCTGGATTATCACGGTGCCTGCGTCAGCCATTATGGCTGCTATTTTGTTTTTCACTTTGCGTGGGCTTTTCATTTAACGCAGTGGCTGGTTGTAGTGCGCGGGTTTGGTCATACTGTGCGTATGCTGCGGGAGCGAGAATGCTCCCCCGAGAATTCAATTGCCCGGAGGGTGAGGTATGAGTACACCGGTTGAAAGCCGTCAGGCCAAGGTCATTGATGAGCTGCGAGTGTTTATCAAGAAGGTACTGAGCGATCCGACGATTGCAGTAAAGTCCATAGACATTGCCCGCAAGCTGCGCACTGAGGCGGATGCCGATGAGCTGATTGCCCGGGAAATCAGCGCCAACACGACCATTCGCATTCCGGAAAAGTGGAGTGAAGCGGATCGTATGTTTTTGGATATCATCCACGAAGTGCTGGATGATGAAGAGGCGCTTTACTGAGTATGCCCCCTTCGAATATCAGAGTTAGAGGTTGGATCTGAGCGAGGGCGGGTGACAGGCTTCCAAAACCGTGCGGAGCCATGGATGGCGGAGCCGAGCGTACACGGATGTATTTACAGCGTGTTTTGGCAGCCTGTCACCTGCCCTCGCGGTGTCGAAAGGTAATCAGAGAAATCAGGCCCGTTTTTGATCCTGTGGGTGCTGCTTAAGCACAGCCTCTGCCATCTGATGCAGTATTCTGATCTCGTCCTGAATCCCTTCTTCTCCTGAAAGCTCCCGCTGTTCCTCCAGAATATCCGCCAGAATTTGTGGCGTAGTCAAAGGGTTCGCCAGAACAACCCGGAAAACAATGCACGGGAAGTTGTAATAACGGGCAGGCTCCAGGCGGGTTCTTGAAACAAATGCCTTGCCGCGTTCCCGTTGGGTTTTCTGGACAAACTTGGTGATGGTGTTCAGGCAGGCATTCAGCTTCTCTGCCTGAAGCGGGTTCGCCACCGCCAGGGCCTGCTGGACCTCACCCGGACAATAACGGTAGGTGAGAATGTTCAGCTCGGGCCGGGTAACCAGTTCAAAATCTGGTTGAGCGTCGATCATGTCGGCGAAGGTGGCCGCTTTCTCAATGCCCTGATCAATCAGGATTTCATAGCCCTCGCGAGCCAGAATTTTCAGACCTGAGTGAATCAGCATTGACATGCCGGGGCGAGAGCCCTCAAGCGTCGTTGTGCCCAGATCCCGGGAGCCTTTGCGAATGATGTATTGAGCATGGTGTTCAACGGCACTGGCCAGGCTCGGGTCTTTAAATACGACCAGGCCTACGCCCATGGGAACATACAACTGTTTGTGGGCATCGAACGTCACAGAGTCTGCTTTTTCTATGCCCCGCAGTAGGTGGCGATAGGTTCTGGAGAACAGTGTTGGTCCGCCCCAGGCGGCGTCCACGTGAAAATGGGCGCCGAACTCCCGCGCTGTATCTGCCATCGCATCCAGCGGGTCTATGTTGCCGGTCTCGGTTGTTCCGGCAACACCGCATATGGCCAGGATCTTGATTTTCTGCTTTTGCAGTTCAAGGCATTTATCGCGAAGGGCGTCCGTCTGTATCCGGTTGTTGTCGTCGGTATCCACAGCCACCAGCGAATCGCGGCCAAGGCCTAAAACGTCGGCGGCTTTACCCAGGGAATAGTGGCCCCGTTTGGAGACCACGATGGCAGCACCCTCGTAGCCGTAATATTTCAGAGCGCGGAATAATCCCTCCTGATGCAGGCCGCGGAAGCTGCCTTCGGCCGGGAATGCACGGTTGCGGGCAACCCAGAGCGCTGTCAGGTTGGCAACGGTGCCGCCGGAGCACATGGCGCCCAGCGCGTAGCGGGGGTCGTGCATCCACTTTCGGTAAAAGGCCCCGTCTTCCTGGTAAACAAGCCGGTGGATCATCCCGAGTACCTGGCGCTCCATGGGCGTAAACGCTTTGGATGTTTCGGTTTTCACCAGGTTCTGATTCAGGGCGATCATGATTTTGGACAGCGGCAGCATGAAGTAGGGCAGCGCTGAAGTCATGTGCCCGATAAAGGCAGGTGAAGCAGTATGAACGGAGTTGGCAACCAGTTTGTCGAGCAGGAACTGGGCTTGCTCGGACACGAATACGGGCTTTTCGGGGATATTGTAGTCCGAGAAGTTTCTCTCGACGTCTGTAAGGTCCCGCTCAACCGCAACAATGTGCTCCTGCAGGAAACCTGCAAGATTACGGGAGATATTCTGGTCAATACGGCTGAGCGTGGACTCCGGTGCTTCGGGCACGGTGAACACGCGATACATGGCCTCAACCGAGGCCTGGGCCGTCTTTTTCTTGCCGGTCATAGATACCACACACGATAAGTGGTTGTCCGCAGGGCCGGTTCCGGATGCCCAACGGATGCAGCCGGGGGTCGGTTCCGGCATTGGTTACTTGTTACCTGTAGCTTGCAGGCACACTGGCATCCCTGAGGTGGCGTAGTATACGGGCTGCTTCGGTGTTGTGCCACAGGGCTTTATCAGAGAAGTTCCCGGTGAATGTCGAGTATCGCAGCATCAACCTTTTCCTGGATGGCTTTCTCTACCTGGTCGAGGCGCTGGGTGATCAGCTGCGAGGACGTGCCTAGGGCTGCGATTGTCCAGGTGGCGCATTCGAGGGCTTCGAGGTCGGCGGTTTCAGCTACGGCCAGGTCTGGTTCTTTGCCCCATATGGCCCGCAGCGGGGTGAAGACTTTGCGCTTGGCTTTGAGGTCTTCGCAGCCGTAGAGCTGAAAGTGCAGGGTTAATACGCCTACGTGCGGTGTAATCGTGGCGTTATGTTGAGGCGCGTTGCCTTCTTTGAGTAGTTTTCTTAGTGCTTCAGACATTGATGTTCCGGCTTTGGTGCTGACGCCGGCGGAGCAAGGCTGTTCAAAACACGCTCCTTGCGGCACATCCATGTGGCGCTTGGGCTCCGCCATCCATGGCTCCGCACAGTTTTGAACAGCCTTGCCCCGTCGGCTCTTGAACAGTTCAAGTGGAGTCCACCAAGTGGATCGCTATGCCTTGGTGGGCATGTACGCTAGCCTACTACAGGTGTCGCCCGCTTGATAATAGCCGCGGCGTCGGTGCCTGAGGGCAGGTTGCCGTAGTTCATGCCGCCACTGGATTCCAGTCGGGAAGCGCAGAAGGCATCGGCCACGGCGTTGTTGCCGTTGCGCAGCAGCAGGGAGGCTTGCATGACCAGTGCCATCCGATCTACCAGGTTGCGGGCACGGTACTGGAAGTTGCTGATGTCAGAGAAGTCATTTTGAAGTTGTGCCAGGAACTGGTCAAAGCGGCGATCAGCACCTTTAGCTTCGCCGGCTTCGCGGAAGAAGGCGTCGAGAGTTTCCGGTTCTTTCTGTATGGCGCGCAGAGTGTCCAGGCATTGGACGTTGCCGCTGCCTTCCCAGATCGCGTTCACCGGGGATTCCCGAAATAGTCGGGGCATGATGCAATCTTCCATTACGCCGCTTCCGCCGATGCACTCCATGGCTTCGTAGGCATGGTTGGGCGTGCGTTTGCAGATCCAGTATTTGCCCACGGGTGTGGCGAGGCGGGCCAGCAGGCGCTCGTGTTCGTCACTCTGGTTGTCGAGTGCGCGGGCGAGTCGCATGGTGTAGGCAAGGGCGGCTTCGTTTTCCAGGGCCAGATCGGCGAGCACGTTCTGCATCAGGGGCTGATCGCTGAGCCGGCTGCCGAATGCGCTACGGTGGCGGCAGTGGTGTGTAGCCTGGGCTACGGCCTGGCGCATGCCGGCAGAGCTGCCAATCATGCAGTCGAAGCGGGTCATGGCGACCATTTCGATAATGGTAGGGACGCCACGGCCTTCTTCGCCGATCATCCAGGCCAATGCTCCACGCAGTTCCACTTCGCTGGAGGCGTTGGCTACGTTGCCCATTTTGTTTTTCAGGCGTTGTATTTGCCAGGGGTTTTTTGTGCCATCCGGGCGCCAGCGTGGCATCAGAAAGCAGGATAACCCGGCGGGTGCCTGAGCCAGTACCAGGAAGGCGTCGCACATGGGCGCGGACACAAACCATTTGTGGCCGACCAGCTCATAAGCCTGGCCCGGACCTTTGTCTCCAACCGGATACGCGAGTGTGCTGTTGGCGCGTACGTCGCTGCCGCCCTGTTTTTCGGTCATCGCCATGCCGATGGTTACCGAGCTTTTCTTGTCATCCGGAAGGTTGCGGGCGTCGTAGCTGTTGGCCAGCACCCGGGACTCCCAGAGTGCTGCCAGATCCGGTTGTCTGCGGATCGAAGGAATGGCAGCAAAGGTCATAGTGACCGGGCAGCAGTGCGCAGCCTCGACCTGCGAGTGCATGTAGTATTTCGCCGCGCGGGTTACGTGAGCACCTTTGCCAGGGTTCGCCCAGGGGCTGCTGTGTAGGCCGTTTTCGAAGGCGATGCCCATCAGTTCGTGGTATGAAGGGTGAAAATCTACTTCGTCGATGCGGTGCCCAAAGCGGTCATGGGTATTGAATACAGGCTTGTTGTTATTTGCCCGAAAACCCAGGTCGATGGTTGCTGAATCGCCGGCCAGAGCGCCAAAGGCTTTCAGGTCGTTCTTTGCCTTCTCGGCGCCCTCGCGCTGCACGGCTTCCTGAAGCGCAACATCCTGTTCATACAGGTTGTAATTTTCCAGCGCAGGCGGCTGATTGACCACTTCGTGGGTGACCGCGAGATAGCGATTACTATCGCTATCTGTGAGTGTTCCGTGCGTGGGTTGCGGCGCGCTCATCGTTATCTCCTGGTGCCGGTCAACCCCTGTATGCAAAAGCGGATGAGAGTGTTGACCAGTGGGTCTGTGTTGTCAGTTTTGTCTGCGGTTGCCTGCCCGACTTGGGTCGGTGATAGCGGGCCGACCAAACTTTCCGCGATAGCCCCTACCAGGCAAGTGCTGCTCTGTCGGGCGTCCTGATCCGGAAGGCACCCTTCTTCAATGCCTTCACGAATCGCTTTTTCAAACAGGTCAGCGTACGCCTTCCGGTAAGCCAACCGTTCCTCTTCAACTTTTGGATCTACCGGTTCGGCAATGAGTGACCAGGCCATTACCGGGCCTTTCAGTGCGCGCTGGGCAAACTGCCGCAGTGCTTTTTCCAGCCTTGTGGTCGTGGTTCCGGCTGTTGCCAGAGCTTCCGCTACCTTGTCCACTTCACGCTGTGTGGCGAGTCGGAATATTTCAGCAAACAAGTCTTCTTTTGACTCGAAGTGGCGATAAATCGTGCCCGTGGCCACACCCGCTAGTTGTGCAATGCGAGTAATTTTCGCATTGCGAAAACCCCCTTCTGCAACACACTGATAGGTGCAGTCCGCGATCCTCTGCCGTGCCTCAGCCTTACGCTGGCGCATTTTTTCTGTTTCACGATAAGCCATCCCGGCTCCCTGGAATTAGTGAATCATTATTCATTCTTTGTGTCAACGCAAGCTCCGTTGACGTCTTCATTTTGCCATTTAGGCTTATGCTTCCACGACTGATTACAAAAAGTTACAAAATAAGTGTTGATCCTTAATAGCTCTGCAATGAAAAGCAGATTATAAAGACGCCAAGACAGTGTCGCAGTAGCGGCGGGTCGAGGCAGAGTGCGGCTCCTAGAGGGGTGGTCGCACTTGTAACACTGTTTTCGTTGAAGGAGATAATCATGAGTGAGCTCGACGAAAGCAACCTGGAGCAATCCGGGCGCTGGGGTAACGAGAGTGACGATACCCATTCGATCGCAGGCCGGGCGCGGGTGCGGGCGCAGTTGCAGCAAGATATCGAAGCATTTCTGAGCCAAGGTGGCAGAATTCAGGAAGTTGAGACATCTTTCCGCGCTGGCTCCCCACGCAAGGTGGGTACAGACTTTAATAACCGCTCTCTTTGAGCATTGTCTTGCCGGGCCGGGCCTTTATAACCCGGCCTGTTTTTGTGGTCTGTCTCGGTAAAACGCTTCGGCTCTGCCTATTATTTCCCCTGTAACAAAGGTTTCGTTTCCGGTTCCCGGACCTGAAGTACATTCAATCGATACGCCGGTTCTGACCATGATCATGAAATCTGTTTTCAGGCTCTCCTATATCGTACCGGTGATTATAGCTGTTGTGATTGTATTTGCGCTGTTTGCTGATGGTTCTGAGGAGCAACCGGCTTCCGCCCGTTCTTCTGATCACTCTGCAGGTAACACGAGTGCAGACGCCGGCTATACAGCAGCGCCTCAAAAGTCGCCCTCGGTGATGGTCGCAGGTGCCGCGGAGCTCAGTGTGCCGGCTCAGCGCCCATCGTCTCTGGAGGGCACCTCAGAACCTGGCGGTTGGGCCATAACAGATCGTTTGGGCAACCTTGTTCCCACGGGCGAACTGCGGCAGCTGTTTGAGTATTATCTGTCTGCACTCGGTGAAGAAACACTGGTGCAGTTGGTAGCCAGAATCCGGCTTGCGCTCTCGCTTCTGGAAGAACCTGCACGAGCCCAGGCATTTGACACTCTGGGGCGATATCTGGATTACAAGCTCGCGCTCGCGGACCTGGAGGCAGCTTATGGAGAAACAGGAGCGGGCGGTCCTGAAGAAATTCAACGTCGGATGGCAGAAATTCAGGCGCTTCGAAGAACGTGGCTGGACGCGGATACCGCAGAGGCTTTTTTTTCTGATGAAGAAGCGATAGATCGCTATCAGCTTGCCAGACTGGGTATTGGCATGGATGGAGGCTTGTCTGAACAGCAGCGGAATGAAGCTCTTGCTAAAGCTGAAATGGCTTTGCCTGAAAGCGTGCGCCAGGCCCGGCAGGACACTCGGAAATTTGCCCGTTACGAGCAGGTTCGGGAGTCGCTGGGCAGCGATCCAGAGGCGTTGAGAGCCTGGCGTCAACAGGAGTTCGGAGAGGAAGCGGCACAAAGGCTGGAGGAACTGAGTGCGGAGCAGGAGGACTGGAATCGACGTTGGCAGTCCTATGCAAAAGAACGGGACACTTTGAATGTGTCCGGTCTGGCGGAGCCTGAACGTGAGCAGGGACTGGCCCTGTTACGCGAAAAGTACTTTAGTGAAACTGAACGCATCCGGGCGCAAGCATTGGACTCGGTTCAGTGATGCAGCCTGCACCTGTATCCGGCGATAGCCTGCAACCAGAGGCTTCGGAGGTGTATGATGACGTAAAGGTGCCGTCAGTGCCCCAGGCTTTTCGATCCAACTCTTTAGCAGTGCCACTCAGGAGGTTTTCTGTGTCGTTATCTACACCCCGTGCTTTTCCCGCTACCCGTCTGCGTCGGAATCGGGCCAGTGACTTTTCCCGTCGACTCGTGAGGGAAAACCAGCTGACGCCGGACAACCTGATCTATCCGGTTTTCGTGCTTGAAGGTGAAGGGCAGCGTGAAAGTGTGCCGTCGATGCCGGGCGTGGATCGCTTGAGCATTGATTTGCTGGTTGAACAGGCTGCGGAACTGGTGGAGCTTGGAATTCCCGCAGTGGCACTTTTCCCCGTGGTTGCGGCAGAGAAGAAAAATCTCTCAGGCTCCGGTGCCTGGGACTCTGAAGGGTTGGCGCAGCGAGCCGTTCGAGCGCTGAAAAAGGCCTATCCGGAGCTGGGAGTCATCACCGATGTGGCTTTGGATCCCTTCACCACGCACGGCCAGGACGGCATCATCGATAACGATGGCTATGTATTGAATGATATTACCGTGGAAGCGCTGGTGAATCAGGCGTTGTCCCATGCGGAAGCCGGCGCCGATGTTGTCGCACCCTCCGATATGATGGACGGCCGTGTTGCTGCCATGCGAGAAGCGTTGGAGTCTGCAGGTCATGTAAATACCCGTATCCTGGCTTACTCTGCCAAGTACGCGTCTGCCTATTACGGGCCCTTCCGGGATGCCGTCGGCTCTGCAGCAAACCTGGGTAAAAGCAACAAGGCCACTTATCAGATGGATCCGGCCAACAGCAACGAGGCGATTCATGAGGTGATGATGGATCTTGCCGAAGGTGCGGACATGGTGATGATCAAGCCCGGTATGCCATATCTGGATATCGTTCACAGGGTAAAAACAGAGTTGCAGGTGCCCACGTTCGTGTATCAGGTCAGCGGCGAGTACGCCATGCACCTGGCAGCTGAGCAGAATGGCTGGCTTGATGGCGACAAGGTCATGATGGAAAGCCTCATGGCCATGCGGCGAGCCGGGGCCGATGGCATTCTTACCTATTTTGCGGTGCGGGCTGCACGCCTGATGCGGGATCAGAGACCCTGATTCCTTTTTCACATATGTTGTACATCATTCGCCGCCGGGACTTGCTCGGGGTGTAAACCACACAGGAACGGAAAGGTCATGACGACGGAAATTACCAGCAAGCAGACAGCGAGCGAAGAGCGGAGTGTTCCGGCTCCGGTGGATGCCCCGCCAGCGGGAGAAGTTATCAACCTGGATGCCAGTGAGAACTACTTCAACCGTGAACTGAGCCTGCTTCAGTTCAATTACCGGGTGCTCAAACAGGCGCTTGATACCACTCATCCGCTTTTTAATCGCCTGATGTTCTGTTGTATTTTCAGTAGCAACATGGATGAGTTCTTTGAAATCCGCGTAGCTGGCCTGCGTCAGCAGATGAAGTACGGCAGGGAAACCGTTGGTGCTGATGGCATGATCCCTGAGCAGGCGCTGAGCGAAATCAGCCGTGTTGCCCATGAGTACATTAATGAGCAGTACGACATCCTGAACAACGTTCTGATTCCGGAGATGGAAAAAGAGAATATCCACTTCGTGCGACGCCGGGAGTGGACGCCTGAGCAGGCGGAGTGGGTGCGCAATTATTTTGAAGATGAAATTCTGCCTGTTGTCAGTCCCATTGGCCTGGATCCCTCGCACCCGTTTCCGCGACTGGTGAACAAAAGCCTGAACTTTATTGTTGAACTCGATGGCAAGGATGCCTTTGGTCGCGAGACCGGTATGGCCATCGTGCCTGCGCCGCGCTCATTGCCGAGGCTCGTGCGCCTGCCGGATGAAATCTGTAGTGGCGGAGAGAATCTGGTATTCCTCTCCTCCATGATTCATGCTCACGCGGATGAGCTTTTCCCCGGAATGGAAGTTAAAGGCTGCTACCAGTTCCGGCTTACGCGCAACGCCGACCTGGAGCTGGAAGATGATCTTGAAGATCTGGCATCGGCTTTACGCGGCGAGCTTCTCAGTCGCAGGTTTGGCGACGGTGTGCGGCTGGAGGTCGCGGACAATTGTCCGCAGGAGCTGGTGCAGTTCCTGTTGACGGAGTTTGGCCTGGCTGCGCGGGACCTCTACCAGGTGAACGGGCCCGTGAACCTCACCCGGCTGATGGCTGTCACCAGCCTGGTGGACCGTCCTGATCTTTCTTATGCTGGTTTTTCGCCCTCCATCCCCAAGGCGATTCGAAGCAAGGAGACCATCTTCGATGCAATCCGAAAGCAGCCGATTCTGTTGCATCACCCGTTTCAGAATTTCAGCCCGGTCGTTGATTTACTGCGTCAGGCGGCGAAGGACCCACAAGTTTTAGCGATTCGGCAAACCCTCTACCGTACCGGGGCTGGTTCGGAGATTGTTGAGGCTCTGGCTGATGCAGCCCGCCGGGGTAAAGAGGTTACTGCGGTTGTTGAGCTGCGGGCACGATTCAGCGAAGCTGAAAACCTTGAGCTGGCAAGCCGCCTGCAGGAAGCCGGTGTCATCGTGGTTTACGGTGTTGTGGGATACAAGACCCACGCAAAAATGATTTTGATCGTTCGTCGCGAAGAAGGGCGCCTGCGCCGCTATGTGCACTTGGGAACTGGTAACTACCATGCAGGCAACGCGCGCCTGTACACTGACTACAGTTTTCTGACCTGTGATGAGTCGATCGGCGACGATGTGAACAAGCTGTTCCAGCAATTGACGGGTATGGGCAAAGCTCTGAAAATCAAGAAATTGTTCCATGCACCGTTTACGCTCCTTTCCAGACTGCTGGGCCTGATTGAGCGTGAAACCGCTCTGGGCAGCAAGGGGCGTATTGTTATCAAGATCAATGGACTGACTGAAATTCAGTTGATCAAGGCGCTTTACCGGGCCTCCCAGGCGGGCGTGAAAATTGATTTGATCGTGCGTGGTATTTGCAGCTTGAAGCCAGGTATTCCGGGACTTTCGGAAAACATTCAGGTGCGCTCTATTGTTGGGCGTTTTCTGGAGCACACCCGAATTTACTGCTTCGGAAACAACGGAAAGCCCGATGTCTATTGCTCCAGTGCCGATGGCATGGAGCGTAACCTGCTTAACCGGGTTGAGACGGCGTTTCCGATCGAAGATCCCGAGCTGGTCGCGCGGGTCCGAGAAGACCTCGATGCGTACCTTGCAGACAACTGCCAGTCCTGGGTATTGCAAACGGATGGCAGTTATATCCAGAATCAGCCGGCCGAGGGTGAAGAGCGTGTGGCATCGCAACTGGTATTACTAGAACGCCTGACCGGCAAATCCTGATATTTTCAGATGGAGAGAGTTCTTGAAAGCAAAGTGGATAATTGCCGGCGCCGGCGTATTGATTGTTGCGGGCGCAATGCCATGGGCAGTGGGTTACGTAACCGAGAAGCAGTGGCAAGAGGTTACCCGTGAACTGAACCAGGCGCAGCCGTTTTTGCAGATGCAAACAGACGACTATCGCCGTGGTTATTTCGGGTCGGAGCTGGATGGGGTTGTAACGGTTTTAAATCCTGATAGCGGAGAGACCCGTCCGATTGCCTACCGAGCCAAGGTGACTCACGGTGTGACCGGGAGCTTTATTGATTTCAAGCCGGTGGAAGGCTGGGCGCCTGAGGGTGCCAACTGGTTTGAAGAGCACCCAAGGCTGACCCTGGAAACGCGCCTTTGGGGCACTGCTGTGCTTGAGCTGGAAGCCCCGGCCATTGCGATCAATAATCCCGAAAGTGGAGAATCACTCCGTACCAGCGGCGGCATTGCCCGAATTGAAGTCAGTGACACTGGCTCGCAGGCAGAAGCGCTGGTCGTCTGGCCGCAACTGAGCTTCTCCGGACCAGACATGAGCATTCGCGTGAATGACTTCCGTGTTGAGCAGGACATGGCTCACCTCAGCGGCGATGTCTGGACTGGAACCATGGACGCATCTATTGCCTCGGTTGCTCTGACATCTCCTGGGACTCCCCGGTTAACGATAGAGGATTTGCAGGCGCGCAGCAGCACCCAGGCCAATGCTGGCGGAGAGCGTCTGGATTCAAGGCTGTCGATTGAGGCAGGCAAGGTTGGTTATGAAGACCAGGCCTATGGCCCGCATACCATTGTATTCGCACTGGAAAACCTGGATGTTGCAAGCTGGGGTGCATTGACAACCAGCATGGCAGAGCTTCAGGGAATGGCGCTGGCTCCCGATGCTGGTGGCCCGGAAGCGTTTGAGCGACAGATGGCTGCCATGGGTGAGGTGAGTACAGCCCTGCGCGATCTGTCGGCGGCCGGTTTTACCGTCGGACTCCCTGAGCTCACATTGGATACGCCAGAAGGCGAGTTAACGGGCAGCCTGTTGATCAGTCATCCCGAGCTGACCACCGACCAGAAAGCAGAAATGCTTATGGTGATGCAGCAGTTAACTGGCGAAATGAACCTGAGCGTGCCTTCGGCGCTGGAGGAAGATTATCCGGCTGTGCGTATGCAGCTTGCGCCCCTGGTCAAGCAGGGGTTGCTTGTGCAAGAAGGAGATCGGCTGGTAATGGCGGCGAAGCTGAACGACATGGTTATAAATGTTAACGGTCAGGAAATTCCGCTGCCGCCTCTGTTTTAGCGTTTTTTCAAGCATGAAAAAAAGCCCCGGTCGGGGCTTTTTTGTTATCAGCAGGTGCTTCAGGCCTCGCTGAACTTCTTTTTCAGGGCGACTTCCACAGCCGGATCAACAAATTCGGATACATCGCCCCCCAGGGACGCAATTTCCCGAATCAGACTGGAGGAAATGTAGGAAAGGTGGTTGGAAGGCGTCAGGAACACGCTTTCCAGTTCCGGTGCCAGCCGGCGATTCATATCTGCCAGCTGAAACTCATACTCGAAATCGGATACTGCCCGCAGGCCACGGATAATAACCGTAGCACCCTGGTCACGGACGAAATCGGCAAGCAGATAGCTGAACCCGGTCACAGTGACGTTGGGAATGTGAGGCGTTGCCTTTCGAACCAGTTCGCAGCGCTCGTCAACGTCAAACAGTGGCTTTTTCTTGGAGTTATAGGCTACTGCAACAACAACCTCATCAAACATGCGGCTGGCACGTTCGATAAGATCCGTGTGACCGTTGGTGATGGGGTCAAAGGTGCCCGGGTAAATGACTTTAGACATGCACAGCTCCTTTTTGTCAGGCCGCCAGATTACCAGTATTTCTGCTATTTCTGTAGCCGCTGCGCCAGACGGGAGCTGTTTCTTGCGGCTAAAGCATAAACCGACAGCTGCGGATTGGCGCCGATGCTGGTCGGGAAAATAGAAGCATCGTGCACACTGAGGTTGCTGACGTGGTGATGCTCGCCAAATCCGTTGACCACAGATTCCTCCGGCTTGCTTCCCATGCCGCAACCACCCATTTGGTGGGCTGTAAACAGGCGGACCCGGTGGGGTGCCATGACAAGGCCGTCGATAGCTGCTTTGGCGTCAGCCCAGCTGGAGTACCAGTCTGAATCCAGATGCATCAGCCGCACCCGGTCGGCGCCAGCCGCAAACTGGATTTCGGCCATGGTGTAGAAGGCATTGCGGATGCCCTTCCAGAGATAGTCGGTGACCGGATAGTCCAGTACCGGGCTGCCGTCATCGCGGAGCGATACAGTGCCGCCCGGGCTGTTCTCGTGAAAACCATCTCGCAGAAGTGCGATAACAGACTGCATCCAGGGTAGTCGCGCCAGATTTTCAGCCTGTTTATCTCCGTGGCCCGGGACAACACCGGCAGACATGGCCGGGTGCAGTGGTGGCACCTCCAGTTTATAACCTGCCTCTCCCTCTACACCCTTGCTGAAGTTGAACTCGTCAGAATAGACAGACTGTGGCGCACCGTAGAACGGGTCTACCAGCTTTGGCATTTGCGCAACACTGGCGTTAACCGGGTGAATAAACGAGCGTTTGCCAACGCGATCATAAGGGTCGGGCAATCCGGAACGCAGCAGCAGGCCGGGCGAACCTATAGCGCTCGCGGCGACCACAAAATGCCTGGCTTTCAGTGTGACTGTAACGCCGGAGGGTGTAAGGCCATCACTGGTCATGGCGCTGGCCTGCAATGATTCGATGCGATCCTGGTTCATTATCAGTCGCTCGGCGCGCAAACCGTGGAATAACCGGGCGTTATGATCAAGCGCTCCGGGAACCGTGGTCATCAAGGCACCCTGTTTGGCGTTGGTCGGGCAACCTACGCCGCAATACCCGAGGTTCCAGCAACCTTTCACATTCCGCGGGATAATCTGCCAGCTATAACCGAGTTTTTCACAGCCCTGACGCAGGATGTCGTTATTGAGATTCGGAGCCATCTCCCAGGGCGACATGGAATGTCGTGCTTCCCGGCCAGCGAACCAGGGTGCCATGGCCTCGGGGTTCAGTGCATCAAGCCCAAAGCGTTCGCCCCAGTAATCAAGCGTTGCATCTGGCGTACGAAAGCTGCTGGTCCAGTTGACGGTGGTTGATCCACCCACGCATCTGCCCTGCAGAATGGCAATGGAGCCGTCTCTGGTGGCGCGGCTCATACCTTCCTGGTACAGGTTTGCGTAGGACGTAAGCTCGTCCATTTTGAAGTCTTTCTGGTAATACAGCCGACCTTCTTCCACCAGGATGACCGAGAGGCCCCTTTTGGCGAGGATTTCAGCCGTAGTGCCGCCGCCGGCCCCGGTGCCGACGATTACAACATCCGCTTCTACGGTCTGGCTTTCGGTAAGGGTAGCGCCGTCGGTGACTTTCCATCCGGATTCCAGGCCCTGGGCAATGCGATCAGTGAACGACATGGTTGGTGAATCCCTAATTTAGACTAATACAGCAAACTAAAGCGGCAGGCTGAAATTTACACGTTGCGGAATTGTGGCAGGGCTTTTACGGCCCATTCGGGTGGGCCCGGATAACCCGAAATGTGCCAGTTCTCCTGGTAGCCGTAAAACGCCACATTGCTTATTTTGGTGAGCGCCATATAGCCGTTATTGAATAACCCGATGTTGCTTGAGCGCCAGCGTTCCAGGAACGCGTCAGCCTGCTCTGTGGTGACATTGCGCCAGGATGGCCAGACTCGGGCAACAGTTACCCGCGTCAGGCCAAAGTTGAGCAGGTCAAACAGTTGCCGGAGTTCTTTCTGATTGGTTGGCCCGAATTTGTGAATGCCTGCATCAATGCGCTCAACGGTGCTGGCGATAATCATGCGCCGGGCATTGGCTTGCTCGGGGAGTGCCGAGCCAAGGATGGCGGGAAGCAGGGCTTCAAGCAGTTCAATGTCTGCAGTTGTCAAAAACTGGAACTGGTAGCGGGCGTCCATGCGCGTCTCAACGGCGCCGAGCCGGCCGGCAGGTGCTGTTGCACAGCCGCTCAAGCCGGCGGTGACACTGACAGTACCGAGAAACAGGGCGCCACCGAGACCGGTACGCAGAAAGCTGCGTCGGTTCAGGGACACAGAATCGAGTCCATCGGATGGGCTAAAGTGGTTGGGCATGGGTGGCTCGCTTTTATTTTGTTTATGGCGATCGCCGGGGCGTATGAGCACCCCGGATATAGCTTGGAAGACTCAGCGGATAAAGAACTTGTAAACCATTTTGTGGAAAGATGTTCCGTAAGGGGGATAGACAAACTTTCCACTGTTAAATTTCTGCTTGGAAAAAATGGCCCTCTGGTGTGAGAACGTAAGGAACCCTTCCTTGCCGTGATAATGCCCCATGCCTGAATCGCCTACACCGCCGAAAGGCAGGTCATCCTGGGCGACATGCATAAGTGAATCGTTGATGCACATCCCCCCCGAGAGAGTGTTGTCGATAACCTGATGCTGCTGGTCGCGATCGTAGCCGAAAAAATACAGGGCCAGCGGGCGCGGTCGGTCGTTGATGTACTGAATCGCCTCATCAAGGTTGCCATAGCTCACTATCGGGAGGATCGGGCCGAAGATCTCATCCTGCATGAGCTTCATGTCCGGCGTGGTTTTCAGCACTAGTGTCACCGGAATTTTGTAGGTGCCATCGCCCATGTTTTCCTGCGCCGGATTCATCTCGACCAACTCGGCACCCTTGGATCTGGCATCCTCCAGGTAGCCTTGCAAGCGGTTGTACTGGCGCTCATTGATAATGGCGGTGTAGTCATCGTTGTCGCGCAATGAAGGGTACATTGCCGCAAGGCGGGCGCGGAACTCGTCTACGAAGGCTTGAGTCCGGTCGGCAGGGCAGAGCACGTAATCTGGTGCCACACAGGTCTGGCCGGCGTTGAATGCCTTGCCGAAAGCAATGCGCTGAGCCGCGTCTTCCATGGGCACATCCGGGGAAACGATGGCTGGTGATTTACCTCCCAGTTCCAGAGTAACCGGGGTCAGATTTTCAGAAGCGGCGCGCATCACCAGTTTGCCCACGGAAGTGGAGCCGGTGAACAGCATATGATCAAACGGCCGGGCCGAAAAGTCGGCGGCAACGTCAGCCTCACCATTGATGACCGACACCAGATCTTCCGGAAAAGTGGCTTCAATAAGCTCTTTGAACAGGGCTGATGTATGGGGTGTGAATTCCGACATTTTGATCATGGTGCGGTTGCCCGCAGCAAGCGAGGCAACGAGAGGCCCGACAGCCAGGTAGAGAGGGTAGTTCCAGGGCACAATAACGCCCACAACGCCTTTGGGCTGAAAGCAGACCTTGTTGCTGGCGGGCTGGAACAATATGGAGACGTGCCTGCGCGAAGGCTTCATCCAGCCACCAAGGTTTTTCAGAGTGTAGTTGATCCCCTGGATTGAAGGCATTACTTCGGCAATCAGGGACTCATCTTTTGAGCGGCATGAAAAATCCAGGTCAATGGCGTCAAGAAGGCGGTCCTGATAGTCCAGCAGAGCCTGCTTGAGGCGCTTCAGGTTTTCCTGGCGCTCCGCTAGCGGCGGCGTCGGGTCGTTGTGAAATGCTTTTTTTTGATCTTCAAACACCCGATGAGTGTGCTGAATATGTTTTTTGCTCTCAGTGAGCTGAACAACGCTGGCACTCATGGTGTCCTCCCTTGGCTGCCGTCGTTTTGCGGCGACAACCTGTTGTTATATGTTGGCGAAAAAACGCTCAATTTGCACTGGAGAGTATTATTAGAGTATATACTCTAGGTAGTCAAGCGTGCCCAATGGCCAATCGGGCCATATGCGCGCTGTAAAACAACAAGCGCCGATGAGCTTATGAAGACCAGAGACAAAATATTGTTGTCCAGCCTTGAGTTGTTTAATGAACAGGGTGAGCGAAACGTTACAACCAACCATATAGCTGCCTACCTGGCCATTTCGCCGGGCAACCTTTATTACCACTTCCGCAACAAGTCCGACATCATCTACGAGATATTCCAGGAATATGAAAAACTGGTGGATTTCTATCTGGATATTCCGGAAGACCGGCTTTTGACCCTTGACGACATGACGTTCTACCTCGAGTCGGTGTTTGATGGGCTTTGGAGTTACCGGTTTTTCCACCGGGATCTCGAATACCTGCTGGACAGAGATCCGCGCCTGCGCAGTGACTACCGGGAATTTACCAACCGATGCCTCGCGGCGATCAGCCGAATATTTGAGAAGCTGGCAGATGCAGGCATCGTAGAGCCGCAGCCAGAGGGTCTCCGGGCGGCGATGTCGCTGAATGTCTGGCTTGTGATTACCAACTGGATGGCTTTCCTGAAGACGGCGCATGCAGCCAAAGCTTCGGCCTGTCTGACTATTCATGAGCTTAAGCAGGGTATTTATCAGGTGCTCACGCTTGAACTTCCCTACCTGACGCCGGCATACCGGGAACAGGTTATGGCGCTGCGGGAGAAGTACCGGCCAACAATGCCGGAGCAGAAAGGTATGTTGGAAAGCCCGGCATATTGAAAACGCCACTGGTCGGGGTGAAAACAGATAGAAGCCTGACTGGCCAGGAACCTTTGGTGATCGAGTTGGTCATAATCAGTGGTGCTGGAGATTCGGACATTTCCGGCGCCTCCTGAGTGAGTTCTCAGGTTTTAGCACGTCGCAAACCCTGACGCTTTACCGGCCTGTTTTTTCACAGGCCGGTCTTTTACAAGTTAATCCCGTAGCTCCCCGGGACCTTCCAGCCAATCAATCAGCGCCGCCCGGCACTCATCAACGCCACGTTTTGAAGTGGCTGAAAACATGACCAGGTGTTGAACACAGGTGAACGCCTCCAAGCGGCGCGCTATATCCAGCATGCTGTTTTTCGCCTGCCCAAACTTGAGTTTGTCCGCTTTGGTTGCAAGAATCA
The DNA here is from genome assembly GCF_030549045.1 of Marinobacter sp. 1_MG-2023. NCBI lineage: Bacteria > Pseudomonadati > Pseudomonadota > Gammaproteobacteria > Pseudomonadales > Marinobacteraceae > Marinobacter > Marinobacter sp. 1_MG-2023. The sequence goes on from NZ_JAUOST010000001.1 coordinate 292,728, forward strand.
TGAGTGGCAGCTTGTTATGCTCGCACCATTCCACCATCATTTGGTCGAAATCGGTGAGTGGGTGGCGGATATCCATGACCAGGACCAGGCCGCGCAGGCACCTACGGTCGTTCAGGTAGTGGCCGAGGTGTTTCTGCCAATCGTCTTTCATGTCCCGAGATACTTTCGCGTAGCCATATCCTGGCAGGTCTACTAGCCTGGCATGCTCGCGGTTCAGGGAGAAAAAGTTGATCAAGCGCGTGCGCCCGGGCGTCTTACTGGTTCGTGCCAGCTTGCCAATGGCAGTGATTGCATTCAAAGCGCTGGATTTTCCTGCGTTCGAACGCCCGGCAAAGGCGACTTCGGCACCCGTGTCTGGCGGGCAGTCTTCCAATCGGGGGGCGCTGACCAGGAAGCGGGCGCTGTTAAAAGAGAGGCTTTTTTGAGTCAGATCAGAGTCCACAGCGGTTGGCTTTCCTTTGGATTTCAGTTATCAGGGATTAATGTATAATGCTACACCAAATCCGGGCGGTACGCTTGGCGTAACCGCTGTCAGTCCCGGTTTTGAGCCTGACTGGTCAGCGCCTGCCGGCTGCAAACAAAGAATATTTTCGAGATGAGAGAAGCGGAGCGAGCATGAAGAAACTGATCGCAGGGTTTGTTTTCGGCGTTGGCCTTACAGCTATGGCGCACGGAGCAGGTGATCCTGAAGCGGGCAAGCAGAGTGCTGTAGCCTGCCAGGCGTGTCATGGCCAGGGTGGAGCGAAGCCGATTATGGGCTCCTATCCAAAAATATCCGGGCTGGGTGAAAGGTACATGTATGACCAGTTGGTGGCTATCCAGGAAAATTCCCGGTCTATTCCGGAAATGACCGGCCAGCTTGACGGTAAATCCGAGCAGGATCTTCAGGATCTGGCAGCGTATTTTGCGCAACAGGAAATGCCGGTCAGCCAGGCAGATCCGGATTTGGTGGAGAAAGGCGCCGCTCTTTATCGCGGTGGCAACATGGCTTCCGGGGTTCCAGCCTGTGCAGCCTGTCATAACCCGCAGGGTAAGGGTAACGAGCCGGCAGGATATCCGCACCTCGGAGGGCAGAACGCCGAATATCTGGTCAATCAGCTGAAAGCCTATCGTGACGGTACTCGGGCTAGCAACGCCAATGCTCTGATCATGGGTGATGTTTCAGCCAGGCTGACAGATGCAGAAATCGAAGCTGTTGCCAGTTACATTTCTGGCCTCAACTGATTCAGCAATCCTGTTTCCGAAAACCCCGCCTTGCGCGGGGTTTTTTGTCTGTCGATCCTGTAATCCACAAACTGTGGAACTTTTCTGGTTCGGCGGGTCATAATCCCTCGATAACGACATTCATATAATCTGGAGATATTTCATGTTCCGAGCGTTCAGATCAGCCGCGGTGCTGTTAACAGCCCTGGCAGTATTCGGCCAGGCTCATGCAGACGACTGGAAGGAAGGTACGCACTACAAAAAACTGGATACCCCCGTGCGCACGAGCAGTGATTCCGGCGTTGAGGTGGCTGAAGTCTTTTGGTATGGCTGCCCGCATTGCTATAACTTCAAGCCGCTGTCTGAGAGCTGGGAGGCGAAAGCCCCCGATTATGTGAATTATGTGCGCATTCCGGCGGCTCTGGGCAGTTCCTGGGAGCCGCATGCCCGAGCCTTCTATGCGCTTGAGGCCATCAATGCTCTGGATGAATTGCACGACCCCCTGTTTGAAGCTCTGGCAGGTCAGCGCAGGCCTCTTAATGACGGAGAGTCTTTGGCCGATTTTGTCGCCGACTATGGTGTAGATCGTGCTGAATTCCTTGATAGCTACAATAGCTTCGGCGTGAATGCCCGCATGCAACAGGCGCAGTCAAAAATCCGGGGCGCGCGCATTACCGGCACACCGACTATGCTGGTAAATGGAAAGTACACAGTTAGTGCTTCAATGGCGGGCAGCCTTGAGGCGACGCTTGAGGTCGTTGATTATCTGGTGGAGAAAGAGCACGCTGCCGACTGATAAAAAAGTACTCTGCTGGGTGGCTTATTTGCTTTCAGGCTTATCGAGCGGAGCGGCGCAGCAGGTTTATTATGTATAAACGCTTCAGGAAACAGTTGGACGGGGCGGTCAACGCCCGGACCGAATCGAAAGGTTCAAACTCGGGCCTGGACCATGTGCCTGCGTTCAACCCTGATCGTCATCTCCGGCTACTCACATTCAATATTCAAGTGGGCATCAGCACTTCTTCCTATCGCCATTACTTGACCCGAAGCTGGCAACACTTCCTCCCCCATCGCAACCGTATTCAGAATCTGGATCGAATTGCCTCCCTGCTTAGCAACTACGACGTGGTGGCTTTGCAGGAGTGTGATGGTGGGAGTCTGCGCAGTGGATACATCAATCAGGTGCAGTATCTTGCTGAAGCAGCAGGGATACCCTATTGGCACCAGCAGCTGAATCGCAACCTGGGGCAGATTGCCCAGCATAGCAATGGTTTGCTTAGCCGGTTTCGGCCGCTGGATGTGAAAGAGTACAAGCTGCCGGGGTTGATTCCGGGGCGGGGTGCTATCGTAGCCCGGTACGGTACTGAAGAAGACCCGTTGGTTCTGGTGCTGATGCACCTTTCGCTGAGCAAAGCGGCTCAGCAACGCCAACTCGGTTTTATCAGCGACCTGATATCAAAGTATCGGCATGTAATCCTGATGGGTGATATGAATAATCACGCTGAAGAGCTTCTTACCCGGACACCGCTTCGGAACACGGATCTGGTGCCCTTGCCGGATACTGCGCACAGCTTTCCGAGCTGGAGGCCTGAAAAAGCGCTTGATCATATTCTGGTGAGCCCGAGTCTGCAGATCCGGGGTGCTGAGGTTGTGAGCTACCCTATGTCTGACCATTTGCCGATTGCTATGGACATTGCGCTTCCGGATGGATATCTGGAAAAGTTTTGAAGCATCCACAAAAAACCCGGCCATGGCCGGGTTTTTTGTGGATGCCGGATCAATAATTACTTGATCTTGGCTTCCTTGTACGCAACGTGCTTGCGGACAACCGGATCATACTTTTTGATCTCGATTTTTTCCGGGGTGTTGCGCTTGTTCTTCATGGTCGTGTAGAAATGACCTGTGCCTGCTGAAGATACCAGCTTGATTTTTTCGCGCATGATGCAGCTCCTTAAAATTTCTCGCCGCGGGCACGAAGATCGGCCAAAACAGCGTCAATACCTTTTTTGTCGATGATGCGCATGCCCTTGGTGGATACGCGCAGCTTCACGAAACGCTTCTCGGTTTCAACCCAAAAGCGGTGGCTCTGCAGATTCGGCAGAAAACGACGACGAGTGTGATTCATCGCGTGGGATACATTATTACCGGCTACCGGACGCTTACCGGTTACCTGACAAACTCTGGACATACTTGCCTCCGACCTGAGCAATGGTCTTAATAAATGCGAATTCGATTTTTAATGCGTCTCTGGTTGCCGAGGAACGGTTACGCCCCTGTTTGCGCCTCTAAACTGAACGCTGCTCGCCAGACGCCGCCAGAAAGGGACGCTTTTATACCAGAACCAGCTCCCCAACGCAAAAAATTGTTGGGAATTTGGCCAGTTTTCCGACATCTGATTCATGGTGGTCTACATCAATCCACGTTCCGCGAGGGATATTACCTCACCGTGGCCAATCACCATATGGTCAAGAACCCTGATATCTACAAGGCCGAGCGCTTCTTTCAGGCGCTTGGTCAGAGAGATATCAGCCTGGCTGGGTTCCGCCACCCCGGAAGGGTGATTATGAGCAAAAATAATAGCGGCTGCATTATCTTCAAGGGCTTGGCGGACCACCTCGCGCGGATACACGGCTGCGCCATCAACTGTGCCCCGAAACAGCTCTCTGTACTGGATTACGCGGTGTCGGTTGTCAAGAAAAAGGCCCGCGAAAACTTCGTGAGGATAGGTGCCCAGCCGGCTTGCGAGGAAGCGCCGGGTGTCCTCCGGTGAGCGCAGCGGATCGCCTTGGCGCAATGGCTCGTCCATAACCCGTCGCGCCATTTCCATAGCAGCCTGCACCTGGGCATATTTTGCGGTGCCTAGCCCCTTTACGCCACAAAACTGTCTGCGCGACGCAGTCAGCAGCCCACGCAGTCCGGAAAATTCCTGTAGTAAATATCTTGAAAGCTCCATTACCGGCATGCCGGTGGTGCCGGTGCGCAAGAAAATGGCCAGGAGTTCGGCGTCCGAGAGGCTTTCGGGCCCGTGGGAAAGCAATCGTTCCCGGGGGCGTTCATCCACGGGCCAGAGGGAGTCAGTCATTTGAGCTTCCTTGCGTTTGGTTTGATGGCGTTGGTGCTTCCTGCACCCTTCAATTACAAAGGTTACTTCAAAACGCAACAAACGGTAAACGTACTGAGGCTCTGGCAGGCTGTCGGTATCGTCAGGGCATGCTATCTTATAAGTCTTTCTTTTTAAGTGGATACGGAGCCTTTATGGCAGTCAGGAAAATTCTGCTGGGTATAACAGGCGGCATTGCAGCCTATAAAAGCGCCGAGCTTGTACGCCTGCTGAAAAAGGCTGGTTACGAAGTGAGAGTAATCATGACTCGGGGCGCAGAAGCCTTTGTGACGCCTCTGACTTTTCAGGCACTTAGCGGCGAGCCAGTTCGCACCTCATTGCTCGATCCCGAAGCCGAAGCTGGTATGGGTCATATCGAGCTGGCGAAGTGGGCCGATCAGGTGGTTATTGCTCCGGCTTCTGCTGATTTTATTGCGCGACTTGCTCAGGGTATGGCCGACGACCTTCTGGCCACAGTGTGCTGTGCGACAGAGGCCCCTATTGCTGTGGTGCCGGCAATGAATCAGGCGATGTGGAGTAATGCACGCACGCAGCGCAATATCCGCTTATTGGGCGAAGATTCGCAGATAACCCTCTGGGGGCCTGATCAGGGCGAGCAGGCCTGTGGTGATAATGGCCCCGGGCGAATGCTCGAGGCTGCAGTGATCGCAGGGCTGATCATGAGAGAAAAGGCCAGCTCTGAAGGGCTGGCAGGTAAGCGAGTGGTTATTACGGCAGGTCCTACTCGAGAGCCCATAGACCCGGTGCGCTATATCAGTAACCACAGTTCAGGCAAAATGGGCTATGCATTGGCTGTGGCGGCCCGGGAGGCAGGTGCCAGCGTTGTTTTGATCAGTGGGCCGGTTGCTTTGCCAGCTCCGACAGGGATCGAAGTCCGCAACGTGGTTACCGCGGACGACATGCTGCAGGCGTCCACGCAAGCAGTGGATGAAGGCTGTGACCTGTTTATTGCGACCGCTGCGGTGGCCGATTATCGACCAGAGACCTGTGCCGGAGACAAGATCAAGAAATCCAGTGAAGCCATGGCTCTGCCACTGATACGCAATCCGGATACCTTGGCCACTATTGCCGGACGTCGGGATGCACCGTTTACGGTAGGCTTTGCGGCTGAAACCTCAGATGTTGCCCGCTATGCCAAAGACAAAATGCAGCGCAAAAACTTGCGTATGATTGTTGCCAATGATGTGTCTGCTCCCGGTTTGGGGTTCAACAGTGACAATAACGCTGTCACTGTATTCTGGCGCGGAGGGCAGGAAACCATAGGTCCAGACAGCAAATCGGTGATTGGTTCACGCCTTGTCGCACTGATTGGCGAACAGCTGAAGCAGGGATAACATGAGTAGAAAAAAATTACAGGTACGTATTCTTGATGACCGGATCGGCAGCGAGATCGCTTTTCCGGCATATGCCACTGAGGGCTCCGCAGGCCTGGATCTGCGGGCGTGCCTTGATGGTCCGTTGACACTGGCCCCCGGAGATACGACGTTGATCCGGACCGGGCTATCCATACACATTGCCGATCCATCGTTGGCGGCTATGATTCTGCCACGAAGCGGTCTCGGGCATAAGCATGGAATTGTGCTCGGCAATCTGGTCGGGCTTATCGATTCTGACTACCAGGGCGAGTTGATGGTGTCCTGTTGGAATCGGGGTAGCACCGCTTTTACGGTCGAGGTAGGTGAGCGGATAGCGCAACTGGTTCTGGTGCCAGTAATCCAGGCCGATTTCGAAGTGGTTTCCGAGTTTGACGCCAGTAGCCGTGGCGAAGGCGGCTTTGGCTCGACAGGGACAACGTAACAGCAGCGCATAAACCTGTTGTGGTGTCTATACTTAGCCGTTAAGCGCCTGTCCAGGACAAAACTTTTGCAGGATGAACTATGAAGCTGGGTAAGAAAAAAGCTCCCGAAGCACCTGTCGATGGGCCGTCGGCAGCTGAAGTAAAACAAAAATCGAAAGCCCGGGCACCTGCTGGCTCAAAAGGGAAACACTTGGGCTCAACCGCTTTTAGCCAGGCTCTCGTTGTTCTTCTGGCTGGAATAGCGGCGGTGGCGCTGGTGTATTTTTTGGTGCTGCAGCCTGCTGCGGACAAGCGCTTCGATGCCTGGAAAACCGCAGAGGCGGATGCGGCCGCGCAGCGTATCAACCAGTATCTTGCGCTGATGCAGCAGAGCGTAAATGGCCTTGCAACCCAGCCCCACGTAGTAGACACCTTGATGGAACGTGCGGATACCGGAGCTGTTGAGCAAAAGCTGATCACTGCCATGCCTGGCGTCAAAGCTGCTTTTCTTTTCCCTTATCGCCGGATTCCAAGGACTGGTAACGGAAGCGAACTGCTGGGTTTCGCTGGGCTTGAGCTGGCACGTCGTGCTGAAAATGGCCAACCCCTGTATCCGGACGCTTTCCCCCGGGAAAACCAGTGGTATATCCAGATGGCATCTCCTGTGCGTAACCCGGTGAGCAAAGCCGTTGTTGGCAGTATTTTGATGGTCTTCGACGCCTCGATGATGCAGCCGCTTCTTGCCGTGGTTAACACACGCCTTGGAGGTGAGCTTGCCTTGATACAAACAGTCGCCGGAGCGTCCCGCCCCTTCGTAGGCAGGGCGAATGGTGCTACTGGTGCAAATGCCGCTGAAACCAGGGCACTGGCGAATCCTGACTGGACTGTCAGCTATAGACCGGGCTCTGCGCCGGAGCCGGCTGTCAGCATCCTGATGGTAGGGATACTGGTTGGTGTTCCGGCACTGGTGGCGTCGTTACTCGTGTGGTGGTTGCTGATAAGCGCGCAAAAAGGCCTGCGCCGGGAAGTAACCAATCTGATCCAATGGGCACACAAGGTATTTGGCGGTGAGCGCCAGAAGTTGCCAAGTTTCCAGTGGGATATGGTTGCCTCCGCAGGCGAGGTGCTTTATCGGCTGTCCCAGGTGACTGACAAGCGTTTGGCAAAGGCCGCAGAAAATGTCCGGCCGAAGCCCATGAAGGGTTCAAAGGTGGCTGAATCGGTAGACGCTGAACCCCTGTTTCAGGATAAGGAGCTCCCGGACATCGACATGCTCGACGGAGACGAAGATGTACTGGGCTTCGGCAGCGGCAACAGTGACAGCTCATTTTTTGCCGGCGGAGACATGCCGGGGGTTGAAGAGACGGGCGAGCCGTCAGTAGAAATATCCCCGGGAATTTTCCGGGCCTACGATATCCGGGGCATTGTAGGTGAGACTTTGTCTGCGCCTATTGTTGAGAGGATCGGTGCTGCTATAGGCTCCGAGGCCATCAGCCGCGGGTTGCCATCGCTGTGCATAGGTTATGACGGCCGTCACTCAAGCCCGGATCTGGCAGATGCGTTGGCCCGGGGCGTCATGGCTTCGGGTTGTGATGTTATTCAGATTGGCGCGGTGCCAACGCCCGTGCTCTATTTTGCAACCCACCATCTTGAGACAGGTTCGGGTGTCATGGTCACCGGTAGCCATAATCCGGCCAACTACAACGGTCTTAAAATAATGCTGGGGGGTGAAACCCTGTCTGGCGATGCAATCAAGGCCCTTTATCGACGAGTGCAGTCGGGTGATCTGGCTGCTGGCCGCGGCACCCAGTCCTCTGAGGATGTGCGCCGAGCGTATCTTGATCGTATTGTTGGAGATATTGCCGTTGCCGCGCCGCTTAAGGTAGTGGTGGATGCCGGGAACGGTATCGCGGGGGAGTTGGGGCCCATACTGATTGAGGAACTTGGTTGCGAGGTGGTGCCGTTATACTGCGACGTTGACGGCGATTTCCCGAATCACCATCCGGATCCGGGTAAGCCTGCCAACCTTGCTGACCTGATCGAGAAAGTTAAAAGCGAAGGTGCAGATCTTGGCATTGCATTTGACGGCGATGGTGACCGGCTTGGTCTGGTGACTAATTCCGGGAAGATTATCTGGCCCGACCGTCTGTTGATGCTCTTCGCCCGGGACGTGGTATCACGTAACCCCGGCGCCGATGTGCTCTACGATGTGAAATGCAGCCGCAGGCTTGCCGGCGTAATTTCCGAAGCTGGCGGGCGACCGATTATGTGGAAAACCGGCCATTCGCTGATGAAGGCCAAGATGAAGGAAACCGGAGCCTTGCTGGCGGGTGAAATGAGTGGTCATATTTTCTTTGCGGAACGCTGGTATGGATTTGATGACGGACTCTATTCGGCAGCAAGGCTCCTGGAAATACTGGGTATTGAAGACCGTCACAGTGATGAAGTGTTTGAAGACTTCCCCGAGGATATCAGTACACCGGAGCTTAACGTTGAAGTAACTGAAAGCAGTAAGTTCAGCATAATGGATACGCTGGCCAACGAAGGGGAATTTGGCGACGGTAATGTCAGCAACATAGACGGTATCCGTGTGGATTACGCTGATGGCTGGGGTTTGTGTCGTGCTTCCAACACTACCCCGATGCTGGTATTGCGCTTTGAGGCCGAAACGCAAGAGGCGCTTGATCGAATAAAAGGCGTCTTCAGGGACGCGCTGAAGAAGGCGGCACCGGACCTCGTGGCTGAGTTTTGACACTGGCCGTGCGGGCTTCCAACTTTTTATTTCTGATTTATTAAGGCAACAAGATGACGCTGGATCGTGAAACTGCAATGCAGGTGGCTACCGTTCTTAGCCGTGGTTTACCGTATATCCAACGGTTTACCGGCAAAACGGTCGTCATAAAGTATGGCGGCAATGCCATGGAAAACGAGGAACTTAAAAGCAGTTTCGCCCGTGACGTGGTGCTGATGAAGCTGGTGGGTATCAACCCTATCGTTGTTCATGGTGGCGGTCCCCAGATTGGCGAGTTGCTACAGCGTCTCAACATTCAGTCCCGCTTTGTGAATGGCATGCGTGTCACCGATGCCGCAACCATGGATGTGGTGGAAATGGTGCTGGGTGGCCAGGTTAACAAGGAAATTGTGTCTCTGATCAATGCCCAGGGCGGCACGGCTATAGGTCTGACCGGGAAGGACGCCAATCTTATTCGCGCCCGCAAACTCGAAGTAATGGACCGTTCTCCAGAGCTGGAGCGCCCGGAGATTATTGATATCGGGCGTGTTGGCGAAGTGGCCAGTATCAATGTGGATGTTATTGACATGCTTACCCGCAGCAATGTGATCCCCGTAATTGCGCCGATTGGTGTCGGGCCCGATGGTGCCTCTTACAACATCAATGCAGATCTGGTGGCCGGCAAGGTAGCAGAGGCCATGAAGGCCGAGAAGCTGATGCTGCTGACCAACGTATCGGGGCTCAAGAGCAAGGAAGACAAAGTGCTCACCGGGCTGACTGCGCAGCAGGTGAATGACCTGATTGAAGACGGCACCATCCACGGCGGCATGCTGCCGAAGATTCGCTGCGCGCTGAGCGCTGTAGAAAATGGTGTGCGAACCTCGCATATCATTGATGGCCGGGTGGCTCACGCGTGCCTACTGGAAATCTTTACGGATGAGGGTGTCGGTACCCTGATTTCCCGAAACTAATGATTTCCTGCAACTGACGGCGCTGCCTGAGGATTTTCCGGATGAAACGTCTGTTCACAACTCTGGTTCTGGCTGCCTTGCTAGGTTTTGCCGCATACAAGGCTGGCGTCTGGTGGCTGGCGGACCAACGCATGTCAGAGGCGCGCCAGGCGCTTGGCGAGAGTGGGGTTTTGGAGCGCGGCAAGATAGGGTCCGGTGTTGAGGGTCGCCTGGTGCTGTCAGGCGCGCACTGGCAGGACTTTGAACTGACCCAGCCATTGGTCATAGGCCGGGCAGAGCTGGATGCTGGATCTCCCGTTGCCTTGCTTGCCGCGCTTGCAGACCCTTCCGATCTGCCGGCTAACTGGTCGCTGCAGGCAGAGGGCCTGGCCCTCGCGCTTGAGGCAACCATGTTTCGGAACTGGGTAACTGCTGATGGGACCGGCTGGGGTGAGCAGGCGGCGTTATTTGCACTTCCCTGTGCACCAGATCCGCGTCAGCAACTGGGTAGCGGTGACCTGCTGCGCATGGGGGTCACCCGTTTGGCGGGCGAGCTTATCGTGCGCCAGACGCCTGAGCATGTTCATCTCGAGTTGAACACCGCCAATACCGGTAGCCTGGAAATTAATTGGCCGGGTGCCCGTATTAACCTGGTAACACCGGAAGCGACGCTGGAGAGTTCATCTCAACCCCTTGAGGTAACGCTGAGAGACGGGGGGCTTATGCGCCGGGTTGCAGCCTACTGCGCTCGCGAAGCCGGCATAGATCCTGGCCAATGGGCTGGACGCGCATTGGGATCCTTTGAAGCGGGACTGAAGGCGTATGGTTGGCGGGCCAGCGAACAGTTGCGTGCGTTGTATCGGCAGTGGCTGCTCGAGGGTGGGGAAATAACTGCGACGGTTCGTCCTGGCTCTGAAACACTGGGCATACCGGTGCGCTCAGAAGATGAGAGTGCGGATGGCAACCAGAGTTGGACGGTGGAGTACAATGGTGCCAAGGTACCAGATGTATTTCTTCGCAAGGCGGAACCCGTTGTTGTTGAGCCGCCCAGAGAAGCGTTGGAGCCGGTAGTTCCCCGCGAGAATCCGGCGCTTACCAGTTGGCATGCTGAAGATCCTGAAACGTCGACAGCATGGATCGGGCGCAAGGTGAGGGTGCTACTCTCAAACGGAAATCTGGTGGAGGGCCGTCTGGCGAGTGTTACCGAACGACAACTGGAAATTGCTCGTGAGGTCGCTGGAGGCGAGGTGGCCTACCCGATAGCTGTTCGCGCAATTACGGAGTTCGAGGTTTGGCGGCGCGGCCAGGCACGATAGTGCACGAGCCAGAGCGAGGCGGAACAATGCAGCAATTCCACAACGAAAGTGACAGCCGTAAGGTTACCAACAGGGCCGATACCGTCCCGGACGTTCGCGAGATGCTGGCAACACTCGTTTCGCTACCGTCTATAAGCAGTGCATCGGCAGAGTGGGATCACAGTAATGAGCCGGTGGTTCGAACGCTTGGTGAGTGGCTGGAAGCGCTGGGCTTCTCAGTAGAAATTCTGGCGGTCCCCGGCATGCCTGGCAAATATAACCTTATTGCTACTCTGGGCAGCGGTCCCGGTGGCCTTGTACTGTCCGGCCATACGGATACTGTGCCTTTTGATGACAAACGCTGGCAAAGCGATCCTTTCACCCTGACCGAACGTGACAATCGCTGGTATGGTCTAGGCACCTGCGATATGAAAGGCTTTTTTCCTCTCGCGATTGAAGCCGCCAAGGCGTTTACAGCCGCGGACATGAAACAACCGCTGATCATACTTGCGACAGCGGATGAGGAAACCTCCATGAATGGCGCCAGGGCTCTCGCTGAAGCTGGCAAGCCGAAAGCCCGTTATGCCGTCATTGGCGAGCCCACCAGCCTCAGGCCCGTGCGTATGCATAAAGGCATCATGATGGAGCGCTTAACGTTTGAGGGGCAGTCTGGACACTCGTCCGACCCCGGGTTGGGTCGCAATGCTCTTGAGGGCATGCACGAGGCGCTTGGGGAGCTCCTGGCCCTGCGCGCAGATTGGCAGGCCCACTACAGTAATTCGAATTTTGACGTGCAGGTGCCAACGCTGAACCTTGGCTGCATTCACGGTGGCGATAACCCCAACCGCATATGCGCCCGCTGCGAGCTGCACTTTGATCTTCGCCCGCTGCCCGGCATGAGCATGGAAAACCTGCGCCACGACATTCTATACAAAATTCAGCCGGTGGCTGAGCGACGCGGATTAGTTATGGAATTCGAGCCGCTGTTTGATGGCGTACCACCATTTGAAACGCCGGAGGACGCTGCACTCGTGAAAGCCTGCGAGCAGCTCACCGGCCATACTGCCCACGCGGTCGCTTTTGCGACCGAGGCTCCCTGGTTGCAGAAGCTTGGTATGGAAACTCTGGTTTTAGGGCCGGGTTCTATCGATCAGGCACATCAGCCCGATGAGTTTATAGAGATGTCGCAGTTGGAGCCTACAGTTACCATTCTCAGGGGCCTTATTCGGCAGTTTTGTCTTTAAGTATCCTTGCGCTTCAGACCAAGTGGCTGAGCGCTGCCGGGCGCCCACTCCAAAACACGCCCGTAAATACGTCCATGTAGGGCTCGGTCGCGCCATCCTTGGCGCTCCACGCTTTTGGAGTGGGCGCCCGGCAGCACTCTTGGAGTAGACTGGTAAGCGCGTAAAAAATTACGGATTGAGGATCAACATTTGAAATCGAACGGCTGGCTGCATTCCTTTCGCCATTCATCGCCCTATATCAATGCCCACCGTGGCCGTACGGTGGTGTTGACCATCCCGGGTGATGCGGTTGAGCATGAAAACTTTATCAACATCATCCATGACATCGCGCTGTTGAGTAGTCTGGGTATGCGTTTGGTGGTGGCCTTCGGGTCGCGGCCGCAGATCCAGAACCGCCTGAATGCCGCCGGTCTGGAATCGTCATTTTCCCGTAGCCTGCGCATCACCCCCGAAAACCATTTGCCGCTGGTTATGGAAGCAACCGGTGGCTTACGGGCATATCTTGAAAGCCAGCTATCCATGGGGCTGGTGAACTCACCCATGCACAACGCTCGCATCCGGGTCAGCAGCGGCAACTATGTAACTGCGAAGCCGGTCGGCGTGCTGGACGGCATCGATTTCGGGCATACCGGCAAGGTGCGACGAGTCGATGTAGCCGGTATCGAGAAGCTGCTGGAACATGGGCATATCGTATTACTTCCCCCCATGGGCTATTCACCCACGGGCGATACGTTCAATCTGTCGTACGAAGACGTGGGGAGCCAGGTTGCAGCGGCGCTGCAGGCCGAAAAGCTTATCGTCTTTATCGATGATCAGGGCCTGCTGGAGCAGGACGGTTCTCTTATTCGGGAGCTTTCAGCCCGTCAGGCTCCGGAACGGTTGGCGGACGGAACCGTGACCGGGCACGACGCAGACTTGCTGCGAGCTGCCTGTGACGCCTGTTTAAAGGGTGTGCGGCGTGCGCACATTATCAGCTATGTGAACGATGGTGCGCTGCTGGAAGAGCTGTTCACCCGGGACGGTACGGGCACTCTGGTCAGCGGTGATCACTATGAGCAGATCCGGCAGGCCCGGGCTGAGGACATCGGCGGAATTCTGGGGCTGATTGAGCCGTTGGAAGAGCAGGGTATCCTCGTGCGAAGATCCCGGGAAATGCTGGAAACTGATATTGAGCACTTTGTTGTAGCGGAGCGGGACGGCACCATTGTTGGTTGCGCGGCCCTGCACAACTATCCGGATGAAGGTGCGGGCGAGCTTTCCTGCTTTGCGGTGGATTCTGCCTATCGCCGTGCCGGTCGTGGTGACGAGATTCTGTTAATGATTGAAAAGCATGCCCGGAGCCAGGGTATCCAGAAGTTGTTCGTACTCACTACACAAACTGAGCACTGGTTTCGTGAGCGAGGCTTCCAGCCCAGTACGGTTCAGGCGTTGCCCGGGCCAAAGCTCGCCTCTTACAACACGCAACGTAACTCAAAAGTATTTTTCAAGCCGCTGTGACCACAACGGCCTTGCGGTAACAGGTCATTGTGGTGCAACCGCCAAGAAATGTTATCAGTAGCAAAACTGTATAGATCTGACTAAGCTGTTTCATAGGTTATGAGGTTAATACGCTACTGTTTGTGTGCCCCCAACCAGCCGCTATAGTACAATAAGCATTGCGGTTATAAGCACCGAAGCATTTTTTATAACGACAATTGGCCGAGTCCATTGTTTTTAGTGAAGTTAGTCGTGAGCGGTCAGAATACCCGGCCCCTTCCGGTCTTGCGCAATATCAGGTAGTTCATGGATCCGAGAGAAAGACGCAGCAGCCCCCGCAAACCGATCAAACTTGCTGCCCAGATTGACCTGGGTAGGGGCGAGTCCTGGCCCTGTCAGATTTCGGATTTTTGCCCCGAAGGCCTGTTTGTCCGTTATTCCGGTGAAACATCGCGCAAGCTTGATCGGGCTTTTGCTTCCGCCACGCCATCAGAGTTGATTGTGCGCTTTCGCGATCTGGATGGACGGCGCCGGCACGAACTTCACGTCAGTGTTGTGCGGCGCATTGACGGTGCTATGGGCGTTAATTTTACACGTACGAACCCGGAAGCAGTTGCGGCGATGTTAAAACAGTGCGGAGGCTCCCATGATCAGGAGCGTGCTTCTCTACGCGCCCCGAGTGAGCGTGTGCAGTTTGTTTTGCATCAGTCTGCGCGCGCAGTTATTCAGCATATAGAACCACTCATGGATACCTGCTTTGTGCAAATGGCCGCAGCCTTGAAAGACGCGGCGCACAAAGCCAAAAACGATCAACAAGCTAACGAAATGATGGATTTTTCGGGCCAGATTCAGGCTCGGCAGCGGGTTATATGGCACCAGATAGCTCGTGCTCTTGAGTCCCCTCTTAAGCCTGCACCCAAAGGGTTTCCGGGTTCCGAACTTTCGATGGTGGACAAGGGTGAGTTTGAAGACTGGCTGACGATCCGGGTTATGGTTACAAAGGCCGACACCCTTTACCGTAAAGATCTGTTGCAGCTCAAGCTCCGCCTGGACAAGCTGGGCATTGCCAATGCAACCGGGCATCATAATCCTCTCGGCCCCTCACTTGTATGTGAGTCGTTTCACTCCGGCTTGAGTCAGCTCAAAGCTTCCAGAGAGGTTGAAAAAATCTGTCTGAAGGCATTTGAACAGTCTGTGCTGCTTCATCTGGGACCCTTGTACAAAGAGTTGAACGATATTCTGGTTCGCCATGGTGTTCTGCCGGAGCTTGATCTCAGCAAATACTTGAGCGAACAGGCCGTCGGCAGCGCTCAAAGCAAAACCACACCTGACATAAGCGAGCCTGAGCCTAATCAGGAAGAAACAGAACCAAAGGCGTCGCAGCCACATACCTCGGCAGCTGCAGCGACTCAGTCGCAAAACAATCCGGCAGCATGCGCGGCGGACCCTTCACCAAACCGTGATACCGGTTCCGTTAAAACTCGCCTTGGCAGCGAGTTCCGGGGGTATGCACAGGCCGCCCAAACCGCGTTTGCCACTGTGCGAAACCTGCTTGGAACCCTTGCGGCCAGCCGTGCAACCCGTGGTGAAACCGAACCGGCACCTTTCCCGGTCAACGCCCAACCGATGACTTCAGGTGAGCTGCAGCGTGAGCTCCAGCAGCTTCAGGCTGAACCGGTTGCCAGCGCCAGCAACGTTATTCCTCTGCGGGAACGAGTGGTCGAGAAGGTTCTCGAGAGTGGTGAAAAAAAGCTGGACGATGAGCAGCAAGGCACGCTCGATGTTGTCGACCGCTTTTTTAACTCGGTTACCGAGAGTCCGAAGCTGAGCGAATACGCTCAGGAGCGAATGCGCCAGCTCGAAGTGCCGGTTTTGAAAGTTGTGATGCGCGATCCTGCATTTTTTGATGACAGGAATAGCCCTGTCAGAGGGGTAATGAACCGGCTGGCTCAGATTGGTGTGAAGGGTGGCCGGCTCAACCCGGTTGTCCAGCGTCGGGTAGATGAACTCATCCAGCGAATTACCACGGAGTTTGAGCAAGACACCGGTGTGTTTGAGCAAACGGTTCAAGAGCTTGACGGACTGATTGATCGCCAGAATCTGGTCTATCGTCGCAACGTTGAGCGGGTAACCGCCGCAGCAGAGGGCGCCCAGAAAGTTGCCGAATCCAAAACCGCAGTTGTGGATGTGCTGAACCGGAAATTGGCGGGGCGCAAAATACCGAAAGCCGTGCTCAGCCTGCTTGATGGCGGCTGGCGGGATTTGTTATCGCTGACATGGATCCGACAAGGTCCGGACAGCCAGGCCTGGCAGGACTACCTCTCTGTGGTTGATTCATTGCTCGCGTTTGCTGACGACAATGAAAGCACTGTGAACTTGCCTGAATTGCTTCGGGTTATCCAGGATGGTCTGGCGTCGATCTCCAGCAACCACATGCCGTCATCCCAGATTCGTGATGAGCTGAAACAATTTCTGGTACGCAGTCCTGACAAACCCCCTGAAATGGTGGAGGTGCCGCCGACACCGGCCGCGAAAGATATCAAGCAGTCGTTGTCGGAGCGGGAGCAGCGCAGCCTTCAGCGCTGGATAAACCGGGCTCAGAAGCTTCGTACAGGTGACTGGCTGCGGGACCAGGAAAAACCCGACGAGCCACAATACATCCGGTTGGTCTGGGTCGCTCGCGGATTCAGCCGGTTTGTTTTTGTGAACCACCAGGGTATGCGGGTTGTGGAGCTTGAGCTGGAAGCTCTGGCGCGCCACATGCGCAAAGGCATAATCGTGCCCGACGGCCAGTACGAGCGTCCTCTGGTGGATGAAAGTATCGACCGTATGGTTCGCAAGGTCTATGACCAGTTATCCTGGGCGTCTACACATGACGAGCTAACCGGCCTCCTCGGGCGCCGGGAGTTTGAACGCATGCTCGATCAGCAGCTGGCCCGGCGCGAAGACGAGCGTTCCCTGTTGCGACTGGATCTGCGGAAGTTTCGCCTGCTGAACGACACTGCCGGTTATCAGGCGGGTGATGACGCCCTGAAAAGTGTCGCAGATCTGTTGCGCAAGCTTGTGGGCGATGGCATGCCCCTGGCCCGCCTTGCGGGCAATGAGTTTGGGATGTTGGTGCCCTCTGAGAACGCTGACGATGCGGCCCGCAACCTGATCGCAGCCGTCGAGGCCGCTAAATTTATATACGATGGTCGTGACTACAGATTATCCGCCAGTATCGGAATTGTGCCTGAGTTGCCTGGCCTGGTTAGCGCTGAGCGCTGGCTGAGAGCGTCGGAGGAGGCTTTGAGCGCTGCCCGGCAGAAAGGGCATGGCAAAGTGGCGGAGTACTCTCTGGGTGCCGATGATCAGGCCCGCCAGGAGCAGATTGCCGCGAAGGTCGCCAGTCTTGGTGATCTGGATGAAGAGCGGATGTTGTTGCGCTGCCAGAAGATTATTCCGCTGCATAGCCGTACTAACATGGCGGCCCAGTATGAAGTGCTGATCAGCATGTACGATGACGCCGGGGTACTGATTACAGGCCGTGACTTTGTTCGTATGGCTGAGCGGTATGACCGTATGCAGGCCGTTGATCGTTGGGTTGTCGGGCATATGTTGGACTGGTTACGAGTGCAGGCGCCGGACCCCCGCCATTTTGGTGGAGTGTGCATTAATCTTTCCGGCTACTCGCTGAATGACCAATCGTTGCTCGAATACATTTATGAAAAACTGAGTGAAAAGGATGCGCCCATTGAGCGCCTCTGGTTTGAAATAACCGAAGCGTCCGCGATCAACGATGTGGAGGCTGTGGCAGACTTTATTATTGAGATGAAAGAGCTAGGGTGCAGGTTCTGCCTCGGAAATTTCGGTAGCGGCCCCAGTTCATTCGAGTTCATGCGTGCGTTGCCGGTCGACTTGATCAAGATTGACAATGCGTTCATAGGTCAACTTAATACGAGTGAAACCGATCGGGCCATGGTGCAGTCCATGGTGGATATGGCACATTACATGGATCGCGAGGTGATCGCTGCTCAGGTTGAATCCCGCGATGTGCTGGATACACTGAGGCAGCTTGGTGTTGATTATGCTCAGGGGTTCGTAATCGAGAAGCCCCGCTCGCTTGATAGCCTGACCTGACTCTTACCCGACTCCTTTCAAACCCCGGCGCGCCTCAGTTATGTCAAAACGTCACCCTATTATTGCGGTTACCGGCTCATCCGGTGCTGGTACAAGCACCACCGGCCAAATATTCCGACGCATGTTTGCCGGTGAGGGGGTCTCGGCTGCCATGGTCAGTGGTGACAGTTTTCACCGCTATAACCGTGAACAGATGGCCCGGTTGGCGGCCAAGGGACAGTTTGGCGAGCGTAACCATTTTGCGCTCGCCGCCAACCATATAGATAAGCTTGAAGCCCTGTTTTACGACTATGGCCATTCAGGCAATGGCCGTTATCGACAGTATGTTCATGATGAGGATCGTGCTCTGCAGGCTGAGGGGCATAAACCAGGCACCTTCACGGCCTGGGGGTCACTGGAACCGGATACTGATCTGCTCTTTTATGAGGGCTTACACGGAGCCGTTGTAAGTGAGGCGTTCAATATCGCCCAGTATGTGGACTTGCTGATCGGCGTCGTGCCCATTGTGAATCTGGAGTGGATTCAGAAAATACACCGTGATACCCACCAGCGGGGTTACAGTCAGGAAGCCGTGGTGGCAACAATCATCAACCGAATGGATGATTACGTTCACGATATAGTGCCCCAGTTTTCACACACTCATATCAACTTCCAGCGCATTCCTCTGGTGGATACATCCAACCCGTTTGTCGTCCGGGACGTGCCCACAGAGGATGAGAGCATGCTGGTGATCCGGTTCCGCGATGCCTCCGACGTAGATTTTTCCTACCTGTTGCAGGCTATACAGAACAGTACGCTTTCCCGCCACGACACTCTGGTTATTCCAGGCACAAAAATGGCGCTGGCCATGGATCTGATCGTAAGACCCATGGTGCAGCGCCTGATTGCCCAGAAATCGTTTGCCTGACTCCCTTGCCGGGCAAAGGCCCGGCCGAGTCCTCGCCTTGAGCTGTTATTCCACGTTTCGGGAGTAGAAGATCTCCAGCTTTTCGCGGCGCAGCCGATCTTCGATTGATTGCGCTATCTGTGGGTCGAGCTCGTCGGCATTCACGCCGAACACATAGTTATTCAGGTCGAACGCTTTCAGCATCATTTTGGTGTGAAAGAGGTTTTCCTGATAAACGTTCACGTCGATCATCTGATAGGCGTTCTGCGTATCTTCGGTCAGGTAGTTCTGAATCGAATTGATGTCGTGATCAATGTAATGCTTGGTGCCGTCTACATCCCGGGTAAAACCGCGAACCCGGTAGTCAACGGTGACCACATCAGAATCGAAACTGTGGATCAGATAGTTGAGCACTTTCAGCGGCGAGATCAAACCGCAGGTGGAGACATCGATGTCAGCCCGGAAGGTGCTTATGCCCTCGTGCGGATGACTCTCCGGATAGGTGTGCACCGTAACGTGGCTTTTATCCAGATGGGCCACAATGGTGTCCGGAAGCGGGCCGGGTGATTCTTCGTTGTCGGGCTCTTCGCCACTGGTCAGCTCATGCTCGGCAATGAGCATAGTGACTGATGCGCCATGGGGCTCGTAATCCTGGCGAGCAATGTTGAGAACGTTGGCACCGATGATCTTGACCACATCAGTCAGGATCTGCGTAAGGCGCTCCGCGTTATACATCTCGTCAATGTAATCGATATAGGCTTCGCGTTGCTCTTCGGTCTGCGCGTAACAGATGTCATAGATATTGAAGCTCAGAGATTTGGTCAGGTTGTTGAAACCGTGCAACTGGAGTTTTGGTTCCATGCTCAGCCCCTCCGCATTATGGAGATGAATGTCGGCAGAGCGTCTGTTGCACACTCTGCATAGGCCGCCACCGACTACTGACCAGGTTGTTCACCTTTTGCGCAGACCGGCGGAGAAAGGGCGGTATTATGCACGCCGAGCCCTATGATGAATAGTGCTTGCTGGCAGGGGTTATTCCGCGTCGCGGATTTCGTGGCTGTGGCTGATTTCCACGCCTGCCTGCTCGAGCATGATCGAGGCGGAGCAGTACTTTTCGGCTGACAGGCTAACGGCGCGTTTTACCTGATTTTCCTTGAGGTTACGTCCGGTCACAACGAAATGAAGATGAATTTTCGTGAAGACCGACGGGATTGCGTCTGCCCGTTCGGCTTCCAGTTCGGCATGGCAGGCAGTGACGTCCTGGCGGCTTTTTTTCAGGATGCTCATCACATCAAATGCTGAACAGCCCCCAAGCCCCATCAGCAGTAATTCCATGGGCCGGGGCCCCAGGTTTTCACCCCCGTGATCTGGCGGGCCGTCCAGTTGCACTGAGTGGCCGGTACCGCTGGTTGCGCGAAAACTGGCGTTTCCTGTCCAGTCGATGGTTGCTTTCATAAGGGGCTTCTCCTTTGGGGCAGGGCGGATGGCGGCCTGCCCTGAAATAAACTGTTGGAGTCGGATGCTAGCACAACCCGGGCCTGCTGACAGACGGTAACAGCCGAATCCAGATACATCTTGTATACTGTTTCCAGTTGCCCGAAGCAGACCTTCTTGTTATAAGTTGCTCTGTTTTGCAGCGAAAATAAATGAACCCGCAGGGAAAGCCGGGTGAATAAAAAAACATTGGAACCCGTCAGTATTTGAGGAGGCACGACTCGCACCATGGCCACTATCGTCAAGCCGGTTGAGCAGAAAACCAAGCATCTCGATTATTTTCTTTCGCAATGTCATCGCCGCCGGTACCCGGCCAAGAGCACCATTATTTATGCGGGCGACAAAAGCGATTCCCTTTTCTACATCGTCAAGGGCTCAGTTACGGTCATTATTGAAGATGATGATGGCCGTGAGATGATCATGGCCTACCTCAATGCCGGAGATTTTTTTGGTGAGATGGGGTTGTTCGACAACATGGATTCCCGCAGTGCCTGGGTGAAAGCGAAAACTGAATGTGAGGTGGCTGAAATCAGCTACCCCAAGTTCCGCGAAATTGCCCAGCAGGACCTCGGAGTACTCTACTTTATTGGCGAACAGATGGCCTCACGGTTGCGCCAGACTACGCGTAAAGTCGGTGATCTGGCCTTCCTGGATGTGACCGGGCGGGTTGCCCGTACCTTGCTGGATTTGTGCAAGGAGCCTGATGCCATGACACACCCTGACGGCATGCAGATCAAAATCACCCGCCAGGAAATCGGCCGTATTGTTGGCTGTTCCCGAGAAATGGTAGGTCGGGTTTTGAAAACCCTTGAGGATCAAGGGCTTGTAAGAGTGAAGGGCAAAACCATGGTGGTTTTCGGTACCCGCTGAGTGGTTTCGGGGTTTCTGATTCGGGAGCCCTGTTAATCAACTATCGCCACAGATTTTACCTGCATCCAGAGCTGTTGCCCGGGTCTTATGGCAAGGGTATGTACAGCCCGTGTCGTTAGTCGTGAGAGAAAGGGAGTTTGACCTGCCAGCAGGCGCACAATGGAGGTTCCCGGGCTGACATTGGAAGCTATCTCGTCGACGGTTGCGGGCAGCAGGTTCTGAATGCTCTGGTCAGTCTGCTCGCTCAGAGCCAGGCTGATATCTCTGGCAAGCACCTGCAAACGGATTTTCTGCCCGATTGGTAAGCCTTCATCCGATCTTACCCATAGACTGCCGCCGGCAAAATCAGCCCGGCACAAATGCCACTGTGCATCATATTCCGAGATGGTCGCATCGAGAATCACGCCAGCATCTTCCTCAAGGCCGAAGGGTTGATCCGTGCGTGCCATTATCTGTTGTAGAGGCCCTTCAGCGACAACGCGTCCTCCATCCATCATCACAATGTGATCTGCAAGCCGCGCCACTTCTGCCGTCGAGTGGGAAACATAGAGCATGGGGATTGCCAGGTTGTCCCGTAAGGCTTCCAGATAGGGCATGATCTCCTGTTTGCTGGTCTGGTCAAGGGCAGACAAGGGCTCATCAAGCAGCAGGAGCCGAGGGCTGGTCAGCAGTGCCCGTGCGATAGCCACACGCTGACGCTCACCGCCGGAAAGCTTTTCTGGCATGCGGCTGAGTAGATGCGATAACCCCAGCCACGCAACCGCTTGATCAAAGGTTATCTGGCGTTCGCTCTGCGGAATGCGCTTGTACCCGTACATCAGGTTTCGTTTAACTGAGAGATGGGGGAACAGGCTGGTTTCCTGAAATACGTAAGCCAGTGGGCGTTGGTGAACAGGGCGGCTGCCGCAGTCGCTCTGCCACTCATCACCGTTAACGCGCATGATGCCGTCAGCCGCTTGCAGGCCAGCCATGCAGCGCAGCAGCGTTGTTTTTCCGCAGCCGGAATGCCCGAACAGGGCGGTAAGCCCGCTGCCCGGTAGATCCAGTTCAACGTTCAGTGCAAACGTTCCGAACTGGCAGCTGAAGCGCGCCTGTATTCCTTGTGTGGCCATCACTTCACCAGTCCTGGTTGCAACCGGCCATTGAGCGAATAAAGCGTTACGAGCACGACGAAGGAGAACACAAGCATACCTGCGGACAACCAATGGGCCTGCGCGTATTCCAGGGATTCCACGTGATCGTAGATGGCCACAGAGAGCACCTTGGTTTCACCTGGTATGTTGCCGCCAATCATCAGAACAACGCCAAATTCGCCGATGGTATGAGCAAAGGTAAGCACGCTGGCAGTCAGAAATCCCGGCCGGGCCAGAGGAATTACAATGGAGAAAAAGCGATCCCATGGCGAGGCCCGGAGCGTCGATGCCACCTCAAGAAGTTGTTGGTTAATCGAGCCAAAAGCATTCTGCAGAGGTTGAACTGTAAAGGGCAGGGAATAAATGACCGAAGCGACCACCAGGCCCTCGAAAGTGAAAGGCAACAGGCTTAGCCCCAGTTGCTCGGTAAGCTGACCAACCATGCCTTTTGGCCCCAAAAGCACGAGCAGGTAGAAGCCGAGGACCGTGGGGGGCAAGACCAACGGCAGCGCGACAATCGCCGCGATGGGTTGCCTCACCCAGTGCTTACTGCGGGCCAGCCACCAGGCAATGGGTGTTCCCACCACCAGAAGCACGACGGTGGTCAAACCTGCAAGTTTCAGGGTGAGCCAAACGGGCTCCCAGTATATGTCCATGGTGTATGCCGGTTACTGCCTAGTTTTCGGTTTCGTAGCCAAATTTCTCAATAATGCCTCTGGCTGTGTCGCCACGCAGGAACTCGAGCCACTTGTGCGCCGCGCCGTTATTTTCACTGCGGGTTAGCAGAATAGCCTGTTGATTGATGGGGGAATAGTAGGATTGCGGAATCAGCCAGAGTGAGCCGCCTTTCTCTTCCCAGGCGCGCACCTGCGAAAGTGCCACGAACCCGGACTGGGCGTTGGTGGTTGCGACAAACTGGAAGGTCTGAGCAATGGAGTCGCCGCGTACCAGGCGATCTTGCAGGTCTTCCCAGAGATTCAGCCCGGTAAGCACCTCCTGGGCGGCGAGGCCATAAGGTGCAGTTTTGGGGTTTGCAATGGCCAGTCGGGCAAAGTCTCCGGACTTTAGCCAGGTTTTCGGGTCTTCGAAGGTTTCGGGCACAGGGCTCCAAAGCGCAAGTTTGCCTCGGGCGTATGTGAACCGGGTGCCCGCTACGCCCTGGCCACTCTCCTCGATAAGTTCGGGGCGCCGACTGTCAGCGGCAAGAAATACATCGAAGGGCGCACCGTTTTCGATTTGCGCATAGAGTTTGCCAGTGGAGCCATAGCTTGCAACTGCTTCTAGCCCAGTGCTTGCACCAAATGCGGCAATGAGATCACGAGTCGTATCGGTAAAATTAGCGGCCACCGCTACACGCACATCGGCGGCGTGAACAACACTGCTGAGCGCAAGCGACAGAAATAGCGTGACCAACTGGCGATAGTGCTTTTTGATCTCGGGCATGCATTGGCTTCCCTGTATCCGGTTGTATATAGCGGTGGGGATGGTATCCCGTTAGCCTGTCCTGGGTGAAGTCACGCCACAGCCCTGCCATCCACTCGAATCTGCACCGTGGGTTCCAGGGCGAAAACAGCGTGTTGGGGGCTACCGGTAATTTTGGTAGACCTTGCCAAGCACCTGCAGTTGTGGCTGCCAATCGGTGAGCCAGGCCTTAATTTCTCCGGGTATTCGGGCTGGCTTGGGCCAGGGTACCGGGTAAGCCTCTGGTTGGAACAGCGGTGCAAAAAGCGCCGCGGCTGCCAGATCTGCGCGGGAGAACGAGTCACCCGCCAGAAAGGGCTGCTGGCTGTAGGCTTCGGCCAGCTCGGTAAGCAGGCTTTCCAGCACTTCTCTGGATTCTTCGGCGGTTTTTTCGTTGATCTTCATCCACTTCCGCATAACCTCGTTTACCCGGCTAAATGCGAGGCTGAGCAGTATTCGATTGTAAAAGGGCGTGCCGGCAGCCAGTAAGGGCACTACGACTTTCGGGCGTTGCAGGAAATGATGATACGAATAACAGCGGACAGCGGGCCCGGCTTCTTCATCCATACGTTTTTCCCATGCCAGTGCCTGGGCTCTTGCTGGTTCCTCTATCGGAGTGAGCGGCTTGTCGGGAAAGGTTCTGTCAAGGTAGTCCAGAATGTTGGACGACCCCTGAATAATCTCACCATCATGCTCTAGCACTGGTACAGACGCGCCCCCGCCTTTGGTGAGCTTTTGCATGGTTTTTATGTGCTGCCCCGGCAGCAGGTTCGTGGTTTCGTAGCTGAGGTTCTTGTAGTCCAGCGCCCAGCGGACTTTCTCGCAGTAGTGGGATATGGCGAACTGGTAAAGCCTGAGAGCCATGCTGTGCCTCCTTATTGATAGCCTTCAGCATAACCCTGAGCTAAGTGGATAAAAAGCAGCATGGCCGTATGAGTTGCGTAATTTTAATATCGGTGCGGCACCAACCATTGGTTTTAATTGAGGCTTGTCTATAAGATTCCGACATACATTCACGTGATTACCTTGGGGTGAGTCCATGTCTTTTCAGCGGATCCTGATAACGTCTGTTGTCGTCACTGGCGGGCTATTTCTCTCTGCTTGCGCTACCGGGCCAGATACCCCGGTGGTTTCAGAAAGCTACCAGTGTGGTCAGCTGGATGTCGTTACCACTACTCTGGGAGAGGGCGACCAACTTGCTGTTGATTACCTGGGCAACCGTCTCTTGCTGAATCAGACTGTGAGCGCCTCCGGTGCGCGCTATCAGGCGCAGGATGACGATGAGACCTATTTCTGGAGCAAGGGCGAGCGGGCGTTGTTCAATGTAAAAGGGCAGAGCTATCCTGAGTGTTTGCAGGCCGGAGCCTTGGAACTGCCGTTTGAGGCAACCGGTAATGAACCCTTTTGGCATGTGCGTGTAGCACATCAGCAGTTGGTGTTGAACCGTCTCGATGATACTTCCGAGCCTGAGGTGATTGCAGTCGAAACCACTGCCGCTAACCATCATGGCCGGGAATTCCGTGGTGAGCTGGATGGCCAGGAGTTGACGCTCAAAGTGGCTCGTCAGTTATGTGAAGATACTATGTCGGGCTCCCAGTTTCCGGCACAGGTTCGCCTTGAGTTGAACGGCGAAGTTTACGAGGGTTGTGGTGGCGATCCGCAACGCCTGTTTCGGGGCGTGGAATGGATTGTGGAAGATCTGGCAGGCGCTGGCATTATTGACAGCTCCCGTATGACCGTCGAATTCCTTGATGAGAACCGTCTCGCAGGCCGGGCTTCCTGTAATCGCTACGGGGGGCAATATAAGCTTACCGCTGAGGGCGTCAGCTTCAGTTCTTTGTTTTCAACGAGAATGGCTTGTGCGCCGGCTTTGATGAATCAGGAGCAGCGTTTTCTGGAGCTGATGGCAGATGTGAAACAGGCATCAATCGGCCAGCATGGCGAACTGGTGCTGACAACGTCCGGTGGCGAAAAAATCAAGGCGTTTCAGTCAACGGAAAACAAGGGCAATCCGTAGCTGGCCATAATGTCACCAAGCTGCCCTGATTTTCGCATTGCTCTGGTGCCATCCGATAGCACCCTGGCCAGCTCGGCAGCGTCCGGGTTGGCTGGGGAAAACGCGATAAAGACAGGAGCCTGGTATACCTCGCCAGCATCGCGTGGCGGCGGCAGGTCGCTTTGGGCTTGTAATGCCCAGCTCATGACAAGCTCATCCTCCAGATAAATATCTGCCCGGTGTTGATCAAGCAGGCTGATGGCGCGGTTGAGCGGCGCTGGGCCGGACAATATCCAGACGCGATTCTGGTCGTTCAGGTTACGCGCGATGTAAGCATCGAGTTCCGGGGAGTAGAAGTAGCCATTAATCGCAAGCAGCGTTTGGCCTTGCAGGGAGGCTATGCCCGTGTACGCCCACCGGCTCGCAGCATTGGTATAAAAATGTGTTCGAGATAGGCCGATCGGCTCCTGGGGGAAAACAAAGTCAGGAGCATCTCCTGTAAACGCCACGGCCACTGCATCTATGTGGCCTTCTCTGGCCAGTTGAATGGCCCGGGCCCAGCTTACATTGAGGTATTTGATTTTGTATCCGGCTAAAGCGAAGACCTCCCTCGCCACGTCTATGGAATAGCCTTCGCGGGCAGATTCAGCAAGGCAGTTATAGGGGCACCAGGAGTCACCGGCAATAACAATGGTAAACTTGTCCCGACTTGCGGCCTGGGCATTATCCGATAGACCAGTTACTTGTGCAGGATTCTCGGCAGGCTGCTCCGTTGGTGGTGAGCAACCGGCGAGGCCAAGGAACAATGCAATCAGGATCGTTCGGAGCATGGTTGAAGCCGCATGAATGAAGCTGTATTAGTCTTGCCAGGGTGCTACAAAGGCGAGCGTGCACTGAGATATTAGCTCACGCTCGGATCTTTGTATTGGCTGTGCCTCATTAATTCTTGCTGGCATTGCTCGCGGTGGAAGCGTTTGTTGGAACCAGCGCGCGAGTCAGCTCTTTCATACTGAGGCTGCCTACAGCCTCGCCGTTGCGAACCACCCTGAATGTGAGGTTCGTATCGCCACCTGAGCGGGAGAGCACTGCTTCCAGATTGTCTTTCTCGGAAACGTCCCCTGCGTAGTCGGTATCCTCATCAATGTTGCGGCTCATGACAGAACGAACCCGAAGCACTCGTGCGCGATTTATATCGTTTATGAATGCAACGATATAGGGGTCATTTGGATGGAGCAGAATGTCCTGCGGGTCCCCCTGCTGAACCACTTCGCCATCTTTGAGAATCACCAAGTGATCTGACAGCTTCAGTGCTTCGTCCAGATCGTGCGTGATGAACACAATGGTTTTTTGCAATTCATCCTGCAGTTCCAGCAACAAATCCTGCATGTCGGACCGGATCAGCGGGTCCAGCGCAGAGAAGGCTTCATCCATCAGCATGATAGGGGAGTTAGATACCAGCGCACGCGCGATACCGACCCTCTGTTGCATGCCACCGGATAACTGATGCGGGTACTGGTTTTCATTGCCCTCAAGCCCCACCCGAGCAAGCCATTTTACCGCTTCCTTCTCAAAGTCCGCGACGGTGGAGCCGCGGATATTGAGAGCCATGCCGGCGTTCTCGAGCACGGTTTTGTGCGGCAGCAACGCGAATTTCTGGAACACCATCGACATTTGTTCGCGTCGCAGCTGGCGCAGTTCCTCTTCATTCAGCTCCAGAACATCTTTGCCATTGAGCCGGATTTCTCCAGCGGTCGGCTCAATCAGGCGGTTGAGATGCCGAATCAGTGTTGATTTTCCAGAGCCCGAAAGCCCCATGATGACAGTGATCTTGCCATCGAGGATATCCACGTTGATATCTCTCAGCCCCAGAACATGGTTTTGCTGGTCCAGAAGATCAGCCTTGTTCATGCCCCGTTTTACATACTCGAGGGCCACATCTGGCGTTGGCCCGAAAATTTTGTAAAGGTTTTTGATCGAAATCTTAATATCGTTCGCCACGTTCTGTCCTCACTGCTTTTGGGAGGCATTGATGCGTGCCAGAGAAGCCTTGGTTACGCGGTCAAGAATGACGGCCAGAATCACAATGCCGAGGCCGGAAACCAGGCCGACACCAAGCTCCAGATTGCGGATCCCGCGAAGTACCAGAACACCCAGCCCGGGGGCCGAAACCAGGGATGCGATTACGACCATGGCAAGGCTCATCATAATGGTCTGGTTTACACCGGCCATAATGTTAGGCAGCGCAAGCGGGATCTGAACCTTGAACAGTTTTTGCCTTGGCGTCATGCCGAAGGCGTCTGCCGCTTCAATGACATCCTTATCGACCAGCCGGATGCCAAGGTTGGTCAGTCGCACCACGGGTACTATGGCATAGAGAATGATGGCGATGCCGTAGAGCTTGGACTCGGTTACGCTGAACAGGAATATCAGCGGAATCAGGTACACAAATGGCGGTAAGGTCTGCAGCATGTCGAGCACCGGAATCATTATCCGTTGCAAGGTGTTACTCCGGGCCATGGCGATACCTATAGGTACTCCAAGCAGGACACAAAGAAAGGCGCAGACAAAAATGATGGCGAGAGTCTGCATGGCGTATTCGTAGTAATCAATAAATGCCAACAGACCAATGCTGACGCCCACGAACAGCACCAGCTTCCAGGATTTGGTGACCACAAAAACAATCGCTAGCATGAGCGGGATGACAATCCACCAAGGCATGTTCAGCATGCCGTAGAGGGCGCTATCCAGAAACCAGCTCAGCGGCTGGGTCAGTGGGTCAAGCACCAGGCTGAGATTGTCTTTTATTGCAAGAAAACCCTGTTCCAGACCTTTGGTGAGTTCCCGCGATTGCGGGAAGGCGGCGCAGGATTCATTGAGCGTGTCCATGGACGGGAAAGGAAGGTCCCACAGAGATTCCGGCTCTGCATCGCTGCCCTTGGTTTTGGCGAGCAGGTCAGCCATCGACATCGGGCCGTCTGATTTACCTTCCGCGCACCATTCTTTTAACCCCAGTGCCGAAAAAAGGGAATCGTAGGTTGCCATTAGTGTTCAGCCTCTTGTGCGCATGGGTGGCCATGCGCCATCGAAATCAGTTGCTATTACTATCGGGCGTGCCCGGGGCAGATCATTGTTGATGCTGCCCCGGGCCAGGGAGGGTCGATCAGTTTTCAAGAAGAGCTGCGAGCTTCTTCCTGGCGTCTTCGCTCAGCCAGTCGGACCATTCATCCCGGTTATTGCTCAGGAAATAGACGGCAGCTTCTTCGGCGGATGCATTGTTGGAGTCCATCCATGCCAGAAGTGAGCTCATGGTGTCCGTCTTGAAGGTCATGTTGCTGAGCATCTCGGTGACTTCCGGTTCACGCTCCTTGAAGTCGGTGGTAACAGAGGTAAGAACAGTCGCTGCGGGGAATTCGGATACACCCGGGTTGTCCGCGTTAGCAGTCTGATTCTTCTGGTGAACCTCTTGCTTGTACTCGCCCAGCTCCACTCGTGTCATATCGTATTTGCCCAGAGGCACGGTCGGACCCCAGTAGTAGCCAAACCAGGGCTCTTCATCCTGGACGGCGGACGCCATTGAAGAAGCGAGAGTCTCACCAGAGCCATGGTTAAAGACCTTGATGCCGGACTCTTCCAGGTCCAGAGCGCGAACCAGGTTGTCGTTGACAACTCTGCAGCCCCATCCGTCAGGGCAGTTGTTGAAACGCGCGCCCACCAACTCGGGGTTAGCCATCACGCCTTCGATAGTTTTTAGTTCAGGGTGTTTTTCTGCCAGATAGGTGGGAATCCACCAGCCTTCAACACCGCCGGGATCCAGCACTTTGGCTAGCCGTTCAATCTTGCCTTCTTCTTCAAGGCGCAGGTAGGCCTCGCCAGCTGAGTTCAGCCACAATTCGGTGACAATGTCCGGCTCGCCGTTTTCCGCAACAGACGTTACAGCAGGCACTGTGTCTGAGGGTATAACCGACACATCGCAGCCATAACCCTGTTCCATAATAAATTTGGCTACGTTGGTGACCACTGTATTGGAGGCCCAGTTCATTTCTGTGATGGATACTTCACCACAGGTGTTGGCCTGTGCCATGGCGGGCACTGATAGCGCACATAGCAGTGCGGCTGACGTAAGCTTTCGCATAGTCACTTCTCCGTTCGAGGGTTGGTGAATTCTGGTATCAGTGGTTTTGCTGGTTTTTGTAATACTGATATGAGGTAACCGGAAAAGGCTCTCTGGTTTGCAGTGTTCTGGTAGTACTGTAAATAGGGCAAAACGGCTTATCTCGGTTAACGCTTAACTTTTAGCATAAGGATCCTGAGCTGAGTTACAAGGTTTTAACGAAAATGGGCCGTTTTTGCAGACGTATCGAGATAGCTTTTGGGGCTTCTGCCGAGTTGCTTGACGCAACCCTTTTTTCGGGCCAGTCTCTTTGGGTTGTTACCTTGAGCCATCCTGAATTATCTGGAACGGAGCTGATAAAAATGAAGATTTTCGAAACAAAAACCGCACCGAATCCTCGACGCGTACGCATGTTCATGGCAGAGAAAGGCTTGCTTGAGAAGGCCGAATTCATAGAAATTGACCTGCAGAAAGGTGAGAACCTTACGCCGGAGTACAAAGCACGTAACCCGATGAAAAAAGTACCGGTTATGGAGCTGGATGACGGAACCTGTATCTCAGAGACCATGGCCATCTGCCGCTACTTCGAAGAAAACTACCCCGAAGCCCCCACACTTCTGGGAGATACTCCGGTAGAGAAAGCTTTGATCGAGCAATGGGTCAGGTGGGTCGAGTTCTACTTCTTTATGCCGACAGGCATGTGCTTTCAGCATACCAGCGGTTATTTCAAAGATCGGATGAATCCCATCAAAGAGTGGGGCGAGGATTGCGGAAAGAGCGTCACCAAATTCATGGCGTTTCTCGATAATCACCTTGCCGATCGGGACTACATTTGTTGCGATCGCTTTACTGCTGCTGACATCAATGCATTTACAACGGTTGCGTTCGCACGGGTAGTAAGTATTCGCATCCACCCTGAACATACGAACCTTCAGGCATGGTATGACCGCATCAAGGCGCGGCCATCGGCGCAGGTCTGATCATAAAGATGGATTGGTATCCCGGTCACTGGATTGATGCGCTATATGCCCTGGTGAGCTGGTAAAGCATGCTCGGAGAGTGGTGGCGCGATAGCCTCTGTTCGGTTACGGCCACCGTCTTTTGCCTTATAGAGAGCCTCGTCAGCCCGTTTGATGGCGTTTTCAATGTCGTTTCGCCCCCGGCAACTGGTGACTCCAAGGCTGATGGTCTGGGGTATCAGGTGTTCGCCGGCATGCATGGGCTGTTCGGCGATTGCGACGCGGAGTTTTTCAGCCAGATGTATGGCGCCTTCCAAGTCGGTTTCCGGCAACAGAATCAGAACTTCCTCGCCACCCCATCGGCATAGAACGTCCTGAGCTCGCATGTGACTGTTCAGCTTTCGTGCAGTTTCTTTCAGCACGGCATCGCCAATATCGTGCCCGTAACGATCATTCACTCGTTTGAATCGGTCGAGATCCCCGAGAATCAGGCTGTGTGTAGTGCCGTAGCGTTGCGCACGGGAATGCTCTTGTTCCAGCAAGGTATGCATGGCCCTGCGATTCAGAAGCCCGGTCAGTTGGTCGGTGGTTGCCTGCTCCCGGAGCTGCTGGCGGGCCAGAAACTCACCCTCCCGAAGTTGCCTCAATGCCTCGCTTGTCACCATGCCAATGATCATCATGACCAGGGGGTCAAACAAGAAGGGCAGCAGTTCTGAGAGTACCAGGCCCTGCGTCCGGGCCACCAGCGCAAAGACTGTCAAGGGCAGTGCGAACATTAGCCACCACTCTCTTGAGCCTCGTACCGAAAGAATGGCTACCCCGAAAAAGCTTATAACCATGCCGTTGGTTATCTGATAGGTATCGGCTGTTCGTCCGTTATAGTGAATCAGAAACAGTCCAAGTATCATGACCATTACTGAAACCCCCATGCCTCTGAGTAGGTGGCGGTTCTGGCACAAGGGTTTGCTGGCGTAGTGGGAGAGCAAAGTTAATGAAGCGGCGAGCAGAACTGGTATCCGGAGACAAAACTCCGTTAACCAGAGGTCCGGGTGGTGCGCAAGACGCAGTTCATGGGAGAACTGATAGAAGATCACGGTGACCAGAAGTACCCAGGCCGCAATAACGGCGACTTGCCCCTCTACAGTCCGTATGTATTCCTCATAGGCGGGCAGCCATTTGGGTGGTACCTTTTTGTTTGGCGGTTTGAGGCCTGAAAATCTCAACATGCTCTTAATCCGGCTGCCAGTAGTTATAATCATCAGTCAATATGACCCCAGACACAATAACCCTTGAAGGTAATTGTGTCGCAAAAGGAGACAGTATGAAGTGTGCATCTGTGAAATGTGCTCTGGATGCGATCGACAGTGCAAATCGCGCAGATCCCAATATGGCGATTATGGCCGATGAGCACTTGCCCAGAGAGTACGTTTATAGCCTGCACATGACACGATGGTTGTATGAGCTGGAGCCTGCGCCTTCGGAGCGGATGCAGATCGCCTGTCGTGCACAGCATCTCGAGCGCTGGAAAATGCCCCGCAGCGATTACCCGGAAGGCAGGAAGTCCTATTATGAATGGCGTCAGGCCTGTGGGCGAATGCATGGCCGCAGGGCGGCCGAAATTATGGCGGACTGCGGATATCCAGAAAGTGAATGCAAGCGGGTAGAGGTGATTCTGACCAAGCGAGAGCTGCGCAAAGACGCGGACACCCAGCTGCTCGAAGATGTTGCCTGCATGGTGTTCCTGGAAAAATACTTTGCACAGTTCTATGCCGATAACGCGGAGTACGAGCGGGAGAAGTGGCTGAGGATCGTGCGTCGCACCTGGGGTAAAATGTCGCCCCGCGCCCATGAGCAGGCGCTGGCGTTGTCGTCAAAGCTGCCAGAGCATTTGCAGCTGTTGATGCAAGAGGCTCTGACGGATCCCGCCTGACCTGCGCAGGCCTTGGCTTTATGTCTGATTTTGCCCAAGGTTAAGTTAGCTGGGGAAAAAGAGTTCCTGCAACTTCTCTCCGGGATTTGCTGCGCGCATAAAGGATTCGCCCACTAGAAAACCGTAGATGCCCCGGCCTGTCATGGCTTCCACGTCGGCACGGCTCATGATGCCGCTTTCGGTAATCGCCATGCGCTCTGGACCTATGCGTTGGTGCAAGTTAAAAGTGGTGTCCAGAGAAACGTCGAAGCTGTGCAGGTCGCGGTTATTGATGCCCACCAAGGGTGTGCTCAGCGTTAATGCTTCGTCCATTTCTTCGCTATTGTGCACTTCTACCAGTACGTCCATACCTGTTTCGTGTGCTATGCCTTCCAGTTCCTGCATCTGGTCTTTGGTAAGGCAGGCGGCAATCAGGAGTATGCAGTCGGCGCCGATAGTGCGCGCTTCATAGACCTGATAGGGCGCTACCATAAAGTCCTTGCGGATAACCGGCAGGCTGCAGGCATTGCGTGCAGCAATCAGGTAGTCCTCATGGCCCTGGAAGAAATCGTGGTCAGTAAGCACTGACAAGCAAGCAGCGCCACCCTCCTCGTAGCTTTCAGCGATTTTGGCGGGCTCAAAGGGGTCGCGGAGTATGCCTTTACTGGGTGAGGCTTTTTTAATTTCGGCAATGACAGCGGGCGTGCCGGCTTCGATGCGTTGGCGCAGAGCATTGGTGAAGCCGCGGGTGCCGGGCTGATCGCCGGATTTGGCTTTCAGATCGTCCAGGCTTGTTGTGCGTTTGCGAGTGTCTATTTCTTCCCACTTTCTTTCTACGATTTTACGCAGGATGGTGGGGGTTTTATCGTTTTGCTTAGCCATTTTGGGATTTAGTCCGTGCCTGAACACGCCGTTGATCGCCTCTCAAAACACGCCCGTGAATACGTCCATGTAGGGCTTGGCTGCAGCCGTCCTTGGCTGCAGACAGTTTTGAGAGGCGATCAACGGCATGCTCTCAAAGTTTGGTGGAGCCTGCTTACAGCGTAAAGCAGAATTCCGTAGCTCAAAAACAGTGTGAAAAGTCTGCTAGTTCTGCGAGTTTTCCAGCCGCAAGGCCAGAGCCCATGGCATCGAGGGCCATTTCCACGCCTGCTTTAGCGGTTGGCGCCAGGCCGGATACGTAAATAGCTGCGCCTGCGTTGAGAGCGATCAGGTCCCGGGCTTTTTCCGCCATGTCATCGTGGCCGCGGCCGAAGGCGGCTTTGATCAGATTCAGGGAGTCTTCGGCATTGTTTACAGACAAGCCTACAAGGCTCTGGCTTTTAATACCCAGGTCTTCTGGGGTGATGTCATATTCGGTGATCTCGCCATTTTTAAGTTCAGCTACATGAGTGGCGCTGGCGAGGCTGATTTCGTCGAGACCATCGTTGGATGCTACTACCATGATGTGTTCAGAGCCGAGTTTTTGCAGCACTTC
The DNA here is from genome assembly GCF_030549045.1 of Marinobacter sp. 1_MG-2023. Lineage (NCBI taxonomy): Bacteria > Pseudomonadati > Pseudomonadota > Gammaproteobacteria > Pseudomonadales > Marinobacteraceae > Marinobacter > Marinobacter sp. 1_MG-2023. Next base: position 326,940 of record NZ_JAUOST010000001.1, read on the forward strand.
TGCCATAGGGCGGCAGAGGGCTTTACTGAAAACACCCAGGAGCTGGCGTTTAACGCCAGCAGGATTGGTCATGGGGCCGAGAATGTTGAAAAGGGTACGGCAACCCATTTCCTTGCGTGGGCCTACGGCGTGCTTCATGGCGCCGTGATGGGCCGGGGCAAACATGAAGCCGACTCCAATCTGCTCTACGCAGCGGGCGACCTGTTCCGGCGTCAGGTTGAGGTTGATGCCGGCCTGTTCAATCAGGTCGGCGCTGCCGCTTTTGGAGGAAACCGCACGGTTACCATGCTTGGCCACAAAGCCGCCAGCCGCTGCAACCACAAAAGCCGAGGCTGAAGAAACGTTGAACAGGTTGGAGCCATCGCCGCCAGTGCCTACGATATCGACCAATGGTTCGGCTTTAATGGTTACGCCGGAAACCAGTTCGCGCATGACCTCCACGGCACCGGTGATTTCGTCAACGGTTTCGCTTTTGATGCGCAGGCCCATGAGCAGGGCACCGATCTGAGCGTCGGTCGCCTCGCCGTTCATGACAATGCGCATCACACTTTTCATTTCTTCCCGGGACATGTCCAGGTTTTCGGCCACCCGGTTAAGTGCGTCTTTCATGTTCATTGGTCTTGCCTTTTTATTGGGTTCGCAGGAAGTTGCGCAGCAGTTCGTGGCCCTGTTCGCTCATGATCGATTCCGGGTGGAACTGTACCCCTTCGATGGCCAGGGTCTTGTGGCGCACGCCCATGATTTCTTCCACACTGCCGTCGCTGTTGCGAGTCCAGGCGGTCATTTCCAGGCATTCGGGCAAGCTGGCTTGTTCAATTACCAGGCTATGGTATCGGGTGGCCTGCAAGGGATTGCTGAGGCCGCGGAACACCCCCGTGTCGTTGTGGAAAACGGGAGACACTTTGCCATGCATGACGCGCCCGGCACGTATGATATTACCGCCGAAAACCTGGCCAATGGCCTGGTGGCCAAGGCAGATGCCCAGGATGGGGATCTTGCCTGCAAAGTGCCGGATAACTTCTGTGGAAACTCCGGCCTCCTTCGGTGTGCAGGGCCCGGGTGAAATCACGAGCCGCTCCGGGTTCAGGGCTTCGATCTGTTCCACAGTGATTTCGTCGTTGCGGTGCACCTGAACGTCGGCGCCCAGTTCCGCGAGATACTGCACCACGTTGTAGGTGAAGGAATCGTAGTTGTCGATCATTAATAGCATGATGTTCCCCTCGCCTCAGTGGTCAAAATCGTTATAGGTCATGGCCACTGCGCGGAAGATAGCGCGGCCCTTGTTCATGGTTTCCTTCCACTCAAGTCGAGGCACCGAGTCGGCGACGATACCCGCACCAGCCTGTATGTGCAGCGTTTTGTCTTTGATAACGGCGGTCCGAATGGCGATAGCTGTGTCCATGTTGCCATTGAACGAGAGGTAACCAACCGCACCACCATAAACGCCACGTTTTACCGGTTCCAGTTCGTCAATGATTTCCATGGCCCGGGTTTTCGGAGCGCCACTCAGGGTGCCGGCCGGCAGGGTGGCTTTCAGTACGTCGAGACAGCTGGTGCCGTCTTTCACCCGGCCGGTTACGTTAGACACTATGTGCATTACGTGGGAGTACCGCTCGACGGCCATTTTTTCGGTCAGCCGCACGGTGCCGGTTTCGGATACGCGGCCTGCGTCGTTGCGGCCCAGGTCAATAAGCATAAGGTGCTCGGCGATCTCTTTCGGATCGGCCAGCAGCTCGGCTTCCAGTGCACGGTCTTCTGCCTCGGTAGCGCCGCGCTTGCGGGTTCCGGCGATAGGGCGGACGGTAACTTCGCGGTCTTCCATGCGCGCCAGAATTTCCGGCGACGAGCCAACGATGTGGAAATCGTCCAGGTCCAGGTAATACATGTAGGGAGACGGGTTGAGTACTCGGAGCGAGCGGTACAGGTTCAGCGGTGGGGCTTCGAAGGGGATCGACATACGCTGGGAGATGACGGTTTGCATCACGTCACCGTCCAACACGTAGTCTTTGATTTTATCGACAGCAGCTTCGAATTTTTCCTGGCTGAAGCCCGACACAAATTCGCTTTCATCTACCGTTTTGCCGCGCAGGTGCGCCGGGGTTTGCGGAGCGTTGGCGGTTTGCCGGTGCAGTTGTTGTTCGAGCTCGTCGAGTCTTCGCTGGGCCTGTTCGTAACCCCCCTCGTCGGTGGGGTCGACGTGTACTATCAGGTGCAGTTTGCCGCGCAAGTTGTCGAACACAACCAGTTCATTGGATACCATCAATAATATATCGGGCGTGCCAATGCGATCAGGAGGGCAGGTGGCTGCAAGGCGTTTTTCGATGTAGCGCACTGTGTCGTAGCCGAAATAACCCACCAGGCCGCCATTGAAGCGCGGGAGCTCCTCGAGGTCTGGGGCGTTAAAGCGTTCCTGGTAGCCTGCAACAAAGGCCAGCGGGTCGTCCACTTCCGCGGTTTCCACAAGTTCTCCGTGCTGGCGGATCTCTACGCGATGGTCGTAGACTTTCAGCACTTCCTGACTGGGCAGGCCAATAATGGAATACCGGCCCCATTTTTCACCGCCTTGTACCGACTCAAACAGATACGAGTATGGTCCACTGGCCAGTTTGAGGTAGGTGCTCAAAGGGGTGTCCATGTCCGCTAGAACTTCACGGTACACGGGGATTCGGTTGAAGCCAGCCTGTGCCAGCTTGCGGAATTGTTCGAAGGTCATGGTCGGGTTTCCTGAAATCTGATCTGCGTTACGGCCGGCCCATGTTAATGCTGGCGGGCTTTGTCGGGTGGTGGCATCAAGCGGGCAAGCGCTCACTTTCTACCGGGCTGAGTATTTTCAGCCGGTACGCCATCGCCACCATCGCGTTGCGCGGGTTATGAGGATGCCTCGCGCTCTAGTCAGATTCAGTCCCTGCACGGCAGGAATCTCCCGAAGTTAAAAGATTGAAAGTCCAAGGCCTGAGAGGTTACAAAAGCTCGCTCAGGGAATCAACCACAGCGTCTGCACCCAGTGTCTGCACTGAGCGCCCAAAGTTGTAGCCATAAGTCACTGCTACACAGGGAATGCCTGCGGACTGAGCAGCACTGACGTCTGCTGCCGAGTCACCGATCATCACAGTAGTGCCTCGGCTACCCTGAAGCGCCTCCATGGCATGCAGCAGTGGTGCGGGATCCGGCTTTTTCGTACTCAGCGTATCGCCCCCGACCACCAGCTGAAAATAGTGTTCCAACCCCAGCTGTTTCAGCAGGGGACCAACAAACTGTTCCGGCTTGTTGGTCACAACGGCCATTCGACAGCCTCGCGCGCGGAGTGTCTCAAGGCAAGTTTCAACCCCTGGGTAGACCGCGGCACGCTGGCCGTTGAGTTGACGGTAGTTGTTGAAAAACAATTCCAGAGCATCATTAAATAGAGCGTCGTCTGCCGCATTCGCTGGCTCCCAGTCGACTCTGCCCGCGAGTGCGCGCCGCAGTAGAATCGGGGAGCCGTGGCCAACCCATTGGCGCACCTGTTCAATGCCGGCCGGTTTGCGCCCCAACTGTTCAAGGGTGCGATCAACCGCAGCGGCAAGATCTGGGGCACTGTCCACCAAGGTGCCATCAAGGTCAAACAAGGCAACCCCTGGCCAGCGATCGTTGAACAGGCCGGCCAGACTCACTGGTCCGAAACCTTGTGGCCCAATGCGGTGCGGGCCTGTTCCAGTTCCAGGCGCATGGCTTCAATGGTGGCTTTGTAATCGCTTGTATTAAAAATGGCTGAACCGGCAACAAAGGTGTCCGCGCCGGCTTCGGCAATTTGACGGATGTTGTCGGTTTTTACACCCCCATCGATTTCCAGCCGGATGTTGTAGTTGCTGGCGTCGATGCGGCTGCGGGCTTCCCTTAACTTATCGAGGGTGCCGGGGATGAATTTCTGGCCGCCGAAACCGGGGTTAACCGACATCATCAGAACCATGTCGAGCTTGTCCATTACATGGTCCATGTGGTGCAGGGGGGTGGCCGGGTTGAACACCAGGCCTGCCTTGCAGCCGCCCTCGCGAATCAGCTGTAGGGAGCGGTCGATGTGCTGGGAGGCCTCAGGGTGGAAGGTGATGTAGCTGGCACCAGCGTCAATGAACATGCGAATCAGGTCATCCACCGGGGATACCATCAGGTGCACGTCTATGGGCGCGGTAACGCCATGCTTGCGCAGCGCTTCACACACCATCGGTCCGATGGTCAGGTTAGGGACATAATGGTTGTCCATCACGTCAAAATGCACCACGTCTGCACCGGCGGCCAGAACGTTATCGACTTCTTCGCCCAGGCGAGCAAAGTCAGCAGACAGAATAGATGGGGCAATCAGGTAAGGATTCATCACGGTTCTCGCAAACAATTGGCAGCCATTGATAATAGTGACAGTCTAACAGCTCGAGAGTGCTTTTTCGTAGCCAGAGGAGCAGGAACTGTGCGCCGATTGAGAACAATAGCCCAAAGTCGTGGCTGCAAGAACCTAAGTAATTACCTGTTGGCCCTGACTCTGATATGTGGCGGAATGCCAGCCCTTGCAGAGGAAACGGCGGCTCCCGAGGCGCCAGATCAGGCCGAATCCGGGGAAGTGCGTGGCATCGTCTCCTCCGGGCCGGGTGAGCGGGGGTTGAGCCTGAGGTTCCCGGATTCCGCACTCTGGCTCGATCGCGAGGACGGGGGCCGCACACTGGCGCTTTTCTGGCCAGAAACGGAAACCCCCGCAAGGGGGGCACTGATTATTCTGGCCGATGAAGGCGAAAACGCAGAGTCGGGTCTGACGGGGGCTCTGGCCCGTGAGCTGACGCACCGAAAGTTTGCAGTACTTGCTCTGGGGCTGGGACCACCGCGGGGAGTGCTGGAGCGCATCCTGGAACGTCAGCGCCTGGCGCCTTTGGCAGAACCTGAAGACCCGAACCCGGGTGCCTCAAGTCCGACTACGATCGATGTATTGGCGCCGGAAGCTGTAGATGAATTGGAGGCCGACTACCGGGCGCGCATTATTCAAGAGCTTGTGGCCGGAGCTGCGGAGCTCAGAAAGCGTGAATATGAGCTCATGGCTGTGATCGGGATAGGTCGGGGTAGCAATCATGCTGTGTCTTTTGCGGTGGATCAGGAGCCCCCTTCAGCTCTGATCTGGGTCGGCCCGAAGTTTTATCCTCGCGATGGCAGTCAGTTGGCTGAAACGCTGGCGACAGCTTCTTTGCCGCGCATTCTGGAGCTCTCCTCAAGCGATGAAGGCGAGCAGCGCAAAGCTGATCTGGCGCGAGCAGGGGTGGAGAGCTTCAGTCTCCAGTCTGTGGGGTCGAGGGCTTCTTTTCTGCCGCGAAACGGAAAGGCTCTTGCTGGCAGGATATCTGCCTGGCTCAAAGCGGACTCGCGACAATAACGGCTAGTGATGTCGCCGGATAAGTTCCCAGGCTTGCTGGTAACGCAGAAGACGGTCCTTTGCCAGAGCGCGTTCGGCTGGGGTGAGCTCCTGCTGCGCCAGCTTGTCGGGGTGGCACTCGGAAACCTTTTTGCGGTAGGCGCGCTTGATTGTTGCGACTGGATCCCGCCTTGTCACGCCCAGCAGAGCGCATGCCTGCTCGAGAGTTACCGGCTTTGACACTGCCTCACTGAGGTCGCCCCACGCCTGGGTGGCGTAGCTGTCAAAGATGTCTTCGCTGATGGAGACCGGCATGCCGATCTGGTCGATGGTGTCTTCACAGCGATAGCGTCGGGGTTTGAGGGGGCGGCCCTTGAGCTGCGCCGCGTGGCAGAGGCAGATGGCCATTTTCAGGGCCGGAGCAGGCCAGATGCGGTGGCTTAGTCTTAATGTGAGTCCGCTGAATGGCGGCAGTGTTTCGGATGCTTTGCCTTCCTGGAAACTGTGGATGGCTTTTCGTCTTTGCCGTTTTGAGAGCCTCAGCGCCGCCATGAGGTTTTCTGCAAAGCGGATGTCCTGCTCCGAAACCCGCCCATCTGCCTTGGCGATGTAACCAAGAAAGAAAAACAGCGGTCGACGACACCAGCGTGGCAGGCTGGTTTCGCCGATCAGTTTATGTGCCTGATGCCTGGAAGCAGCGAGTTTATGCAGAAGGCCTGAAAATGCAGCTTCCATTCGTGGCGGCAGAGCTGGTTGTGCAGAACGAGTCGCCATTATTCTAGGACTCCCGAGTCGCCAGGTACTGGTCTAACGCCCGTAAGCGTTCCGGGGTTCCCACGTCAATCCAGACACCCGGGTGATGCAGTCCTGCTACCCTGCCTTTACCCATGGCTCTGCGCAGCACGGGCCCGAGCTTGCCGGCCTGGTCAGTCAGCCCGTCAAACAGCCTGCGGTGCAGAAGGCTGATGCCGGTAAAGGTTAGGCTTTCACCGTCCTTTCCGGCGCACTCCTCAGAAAGCATGCCGTTGTCGTTAAGGCAAAAGTCGCCATGGCGATGGTGCGGGGGGTTATCTGCCAGCACCAGAACCGCATCGATGGCAGACAAGTCTGCAGCTGGGATTGACTGAAGACGGGTGAGATCGAAATCGGACCAGATGTCGCCGTTTATAACCATAAACCACTCGTCGCCACTGGCGGTGAGCAGGGGCAGTGCCCGGACAATGCCGCCCGCTGTCTCCAGTGGCTCACCTTCACGTGAGTAGTGCAGTGATAGCCCGAATCGCTCGCCGTTGCCCAGTGTGAACTCGATCTGCTCCCCAAGCCACGCATGGTTGATGACAACATCCTGGAAGTCGGCGCGGTGGAGGTGCTCCAGGTGGTGTTCAATAAGTGGTTTACCGCCAGCACTCAACAAGGGCTTGGGGGTTGTCAGGGTCAGTGGCCGCATACGCTCCCCTTTACCTGCGGCAAGAATCATCGCCTTCACTGTGCCAGATGCTCCTGATTCGGAATTGGGCCTATCAACGCTTCAATTCGCGGCACAGCCAAGGCTTTGAGCCAGTCATGGAAATGCATCAAGGCTGGCAGCCTTTTGCTGGCAGTAAGCAGGTAACCCACTGTACGGGGAATGTCCGCAAGGTAGCCCGATTTGCCATCGCGCATGGCAAGCCTGGCAAAAATACCTGCGGCTTTCAGGTGACGTTGCATGCCCATGAGTTCAAACCACTGGCGGAAAGTGTCGCTGTCGGCATGGTGCAACCCTGCTGCCAGAGCTTGTACGCGGAAGGTTTCCAGCCACGCGCTAATCCTATCTTCTGGCCATTGAATATAACAATCCTTAAGCAATGAAACTGCATCGTAGGTAACAGGGCCTGTTACCGCATCCTGAAAATCGATAACGCCAGGGCGAGAGCTTTTTTGCCGCACCAGCAGGTTTCGGGAATGGTAATCCCGATGCACGGTTACTTTGGGCTGAGCCAGCGCGCTCTCCCGGAGGAGCGCGAAGGTGGTATCAAGCATGGACTTCTCGATGTTATCGAGTTTCAGTTCCAGATAGCCTTCCAGCAGCCAGTCCCTGAATAGTGCCATTTCACGGTTCAGCAAAGCCGTGTCATAGGCTGGCAAAGAATAGTCAGGCGGTGCCGGCAACTGCTGGATAAGCACGAGTTCTTCCAGTGCACTCTGGTAAAGCGCGTTGGCAGTGTCCGGGTTGAGCTGTCCCAACATCAGCTGGTCGCCGAAATCTTCCAGTAACAGCAGGCCCCGTGCAGGATCTGCTTCGAAAATCTGCGGGACGGCAATGCCAGCCTGGTGCCAATGGCGGCCTATGCTGATAAAAGGCGCGCAGTCCTCTTGCTCCGGAGGTGAGTCCATAGCGATGAAAGAAGTGTTGCCATCATCGGCGCCTGTTTTGAAAATCCGGAAGTAGCGCCGGAAACTGGCGTCGCCGGAAACGGGCAAAACGTCGGTGTCCTCAAAGCCGGGAAACTGTCTGACCCAGCTGGTCAGCATTTGCAGGCGGTTATCCATAGCTAGGGCGATCATCCTGAGGTCATGAGTACATTGAGGAAAACATGAATGAGCCTTGGCGTTGTCCATAATTGGAGTTTATTCCAGAGGCTCCTCGGGATGGAGTATAAAGAGGGTAAAACGGTTTTGCAGCGGAGTTTCGTGTATCGGGCCCCGTTTTCGTTAACAAGCCTCAGGGGCACGTGTAAACTAGGCCGCTGTCATTTGTGTATTCGTGCCCCGTTGCGCTATCCACAGTTTTCCATGCACCCGGAACAGGAACCTTGCTACCGTGCCATTGTCCGACAGTTATCTGCAGGCGCAGAAGGGCATATCTCAGCGTCGGATTGCACGCCTGATTGCCGGTTTTGCACTGATGTCGGCGACCGGCCTTTCCTATGGCGAGGAAGCACCATCGGCTGCCGAACTGGATTGGCGGCCTAAAAGCCAGCTCCCGGAGTCTGTCAGGAACTCACTGCCGGTATTTTGCTCTGGAGGCTATTTGCCATCTGGCGGCGGAGAGGATGGTTCGGGTGTTTTCGGTGAAGGAATTGCTGGAGCTGACGAAGCAGTTCCCCTGCAGGTTAGTGGCCTGAATGCCCGTTATGAGATTGATCGGGAGCTATATCTTCAGGGCGATGTGCGTCTTCGTCAGGGTAACTTTCAGGTGACGGGTACAGAGGCCCGTTACAATCAGAGCCTCGGGCAGGTATCGATTCAGGGCCCTCTGGTCAGCCGTGGTCAGGGGTTTTTGCTAACCGGGGATCGCGCCGAATACAGCGTGGACTCAGGGCAATTCGATATCAATACCGCTACCTTCCTGTTGCATGGCCCGGAAATGCGAGGCAGGGCCGGAGCCCTCTCCCGCGTGGATGAGTCCAGGGTGGAAATACGTGATGGCATGCTCACCACCTGCGGGCCGCAGCAAAATGACTGGGCTATTGTTGCGTCTGATATCGAACTGGACCAGGCCGGTGGTTTCGGAACTGCCAAGCATGTTCGCTTCGAAATTCTGGATGTGCCGGTGTTTTACTGGCCTTACGCCAGCTTTCCCATTGATGATCGCCGCAAGAGCGGCTTTCTGTATCCGGAGTTTGGTTCTTCGAGTGCTGGCAGTGGGGCGTTTCTCGCGACCCCCTATTACCTGAATCTGGCGCCCCATTACGATGCCACGATCACACCACAGTACATTCATGGTCGCGGCCTGTTTAATGAGGTTGAAGGCCGTTATCTCAGTAGCGTCGGACAGACAACGCTTCAGGTGGGTTATATAGATAACGACTCTGCCTATGCAGATGAGAACCCCGGTGAATCCGGTCAGCGCTGGGCGCTGGATGCCTCCACCCGCGCGACCTTCGGCAGTGGCTGGAACGGCTATGGTGATTATTCCGTAGTCAGTGACAACGACTATCTCAGTGACCTGAATCGGAGTCTGGAGATTAGTCAGACTAGCCACCTGCAGCGCCGTGGTGGGGTGCGTTACCAAACAGCTAACCAGTATTTCGATGCTTACCTCAATGATTACCAAACGATCAGCGACAGCATTGCTGATGAAGACAAGCCTTACGCACAATTACCGCAAATCGTTTATGCAGGAACAGCTGAGGCTGGCTGGCTGGAGGCAGGCCTGGAAAGCGAGTATGCCTGGTTCTACCGCGAAAATGACTCCTTGACCGGTCTTGATAAAGCCAATGGCCAGCGCTTCCGTGCACGCCCCGAGCTGGCACTGCCGATGCGCGCGCTCTGGGGCTTCAGCCGTCCGTCGTTAAGCCTGGATTACACGCGTTACGATTTGGAGGACTACAGTGCCGGGGACGGAGAGTTTGATCGTACGGTTCCTGTCGTAGAATGGGATAATGGCTTGTATTTCGATCGCCGCTCGAGTCTGTTCGATGTGCCCTACAACCAGACACTGGAACCCCGGCTTTATTACGCCTGGGCCGATGCGGATGCAGACCAGAACGATATTCCGGCGTTTGATACTGCCTTCGAGAGTTTCAGTTTTGACCAATTGTTTCAGCCCGACCGTTTTGTAGGGGGCGACCGGGTCGGTAATACCAACCAGTTGACGGTGGCCCTGACCAGTCGGTTCAATGATCTGGTTACAGGGGCCGAGAGAGCACGCTTCAGTGTTGGTCAGGTTCAGTATTTTGAAGATCGCGAGGTGACGCTGTTTGGTGAAGGCGCAAGTAATCTCAGCAGATCACCCTTGGCGGGTGAGGTTGTGCTTAACCCGCTACAGAATCTTCAAATCCGCTCTACCGGGCTCTGGGATCCGGAGACGGGGGATACGGAAGAGGGTCGGAGCCAGTTGATCTTCCACTCGCAGGACTACAGGTATCTGGCGAGTATTGGCCATACTTATAGCCGGGATGAGTTGGAACAGTCGGATATTGCGGCGGTTATCCCGGCAACGGACCGTGTTAGTCTGATCGGCCGCTGGGTATATGATTCGGATCTGGACCGCACGGTTGGCTCCCTTGCCGGTATTGAATACAACAATTGCTGCTGGAGTGTTCAGGTGGTTCACCAGAATTACTTCACCGATGATCAGGAACTGGAAAGCCGCATATTGTTCCAGATTCAGCTAAAAGGCCTGGGTGGCAGCGGAGGTTCTTCGACATCGATCTCCGAGGCCATTTACGGTTTCGATGAACGTGAGCAACGCCGGTTTGGAACACCCTGACGGGGTTCCCGATTGGCTCTCTTGATTGTACCCCTGACGACAAAGGCGCCTTCCGGTACCCTGTTTGCAGGCTAATATCTTCATTAAGAGGTGATTATGAAGGCGACGCTTCGCCAAGGTTTACAGACACTGTTGATGTTATTGGCAGTGGTGCTTTCTTTTTCGGCCCAGGCTGAGCGCAAACTGCTCGACCAGGTGGTTGCCATTGTTGATGACGATGTGATCCTTCAGACCGAACTGGAAGCAAGAATCAACACCATTGTTGGACGACTCAGTGCCCAGGGCACGGGCCTGCCGCCACGCCGGCTCCTTGAAGAGCGTGTCCTGGAACAGTTGATCACCGAATCCGTTCAATTGCAGATGGCCGAAAAAATGGGGATGCGTATCAGCGATAATGAGCTGAACGAGACCCTGGTCAACATTGCCGAGCGCAATGACATGACACTGTCTGAATTTGAAGAACAGCTGGTTGTTGAGGGCGTAAGCTATCGCCAGGCCAGGGAGCAGATTCGCCAGGAGATGATCACCGGCCGGGTTCAGCAGCGCCAAGTGGGCGGCCGGGTCCGTGTGACGGATAGCGAAGTTGAGAACTATCTGCAGGCGCTGGAGTCTGGCGGCGGGAATGGTGCGGAATACCGGTTAGCCTATATTTTTATCGAGCCGGATAATCCCGCCGATGATGCGTCTGTGGACGCGACGCGCGAAAAAACAGAAGAGCTTCGCGCTGCCATTCTGAACGGCCGCGACTTTCGTGAGGTAGCCGTGGCGGAATCAGATGCCAGCAACGCACTTGAAGGGGGCGACATGGGTTGGCGCAGCGAGCGGCAGTTGCCATCCTTGGTTGCGCCGGTCGTGCCGGAGCTTGAAGTTGGCACACCTTCGGAGGTCCTTGAGAACAACAGCGGCTTCCATATGGTTATGGTGATGGACAAGCGCGGCGGTGCTCGGAAGGAGGTCATTCAGCAGAACCGTGTGCGCCATATTCTGATCCGGCCTTCTGAAGCTGTGACTGATACTGAAGCAGAAGCCACCATCCGGGAGATCTCTGACCAGATTCGGGGCGGGGCCGATTTCGCTGTCCTGGCTCGTGAATATTCTGATGACCCTGTGTCCGGTTCCGACGGCGGTAATCTCGGCTGGGTAAGCCCCGGGCAAATGGTGCCCGCGTTTGAACAGGCCATGCAAGAGGCCGAAGTCGGCGAAACCAAAGGGCCATTCCGGTCCCAGTTTGGCTGGCATATTCTTGAGGTTGAAGAGCGCCGGCAGAAAGATATAAGCAGCGATGTCGAAAAAGCCGAGGCCCGGCAGGCAATATATGGTCGCAAGTTCGAGACCGAACTGCAGAACTGGCTCCGGGAAATTCGTGATGAAGCTTTTGTTGAGTTCAAAGGTGAATATGCAACAGATGCCGCTGAAGATGAATCCGGTAGTGCGCAGGAAACTGCAGAATAATGAGTGACGGTGTTGTCCTGGCGCTAACCGCTGGCGAGCCTGCGGGCATAGGCCCCGAGCTCTGCCTGCAGCTCGCCATGGGTAAGCGTAATGTTGGTGTAGTGGTGATTGCGAGCCAGCAATTGCTGGAGGCAAGGGCCAGTTTGCTGGGCCTTGAGGTTAGGTTGCACCCCTGGACACCGGGCACTGAGCCAAGAAAGGATGCAGGTGAGCTTTCGGTATTACACGTTGAAGGTTGCGCTTCTCATCAAGCGGGAGGGCTGGATACTGCCAACAGCCGATATGTGCTGGAAACCCTGAAAGTTGCTGCAAGAGGTTGTCTTGACGGTGATTTTGACGGCATGGTTACGGCGCCGGTACACAAGGGCATCATCAATGATGCTGGTATCGAGTTCAGCGGCCATACCGAGTTTCTTCAGGAACTCTGCGGTGTGGAACGCGTGGTTATGATGCTGGCCACAGAAGAGTTACGGGTAGCTCTGGTCACCACCCATTTGCCCCTGAAAGACGTGCCCGCCGCTATTACACCCGAACGGCTGAGCCAGGTGGCTAGCATCCTGCATGCCGACCTGAAAACCTTTTTTGGCATTGAACAGCCAAGAATTCTTGTGGCTGGCCTGAACCCCCACGCAGGGGAAGGCGGCCATCTCGGCCGTGAAGAAATTGAGGTGATTGAGCCGACGCTTGATAAGCTTCGTGATAAAGGATTACAGCTGACCGGCCCCTTGCCGGCAGATACGCTGTTTACACCCCATTGGTTGAACGATGCCGATGCCGCCCTGGCCATGTATCATGATCAGGGCTTGCCGGTTCTCAAGTTTCAGGGCTTTGGTCGCGCGGTCAACATTACGCTTGGTTTGCCCATTGTGCGTACCTCCGTGGATCACGGCACAGCTCTGGACCTCGCTGGCACGGGTAAAGCCGATCCCGGTAGCCTGCAAACCGCCATTCGAGTGGGCGAGCAAATGGCTCGCTCCCTCAAATCCGCTAAAAAGAGAGAAACCTGAGTGAGTAAAAAAGCCGGCCATCAAGCCAGGAAGCGGTTTGGCCAGAATTTCCTGCAGGATCCAGGCGTTATCGAACGTATCATTCGGGCCATTCACCCGAAGCCGGACGATGCGATTGTAGAAATCGGCCCTGGCCTGGGAGCCATAACCGAGGAGATTCTGGCGGTCAATCCGAAGCTTCAGGTAGTGGAGTTGGACCGCGACCTCATCCCGGTACTGCGCACCAAGTTTTTCAATTATCCCGAATTTCATATTCACGAAGCGGACGCGCTTAAGTTTGATTTCAGCCAGCTCATGGATGGAAAGCCTTTGCGCATTATCGGGAACCTGCCTTACAACATTTCTACACCGCTGATTTTTCATCTGTTGTCTCAGACCGGCGTGGTGCAGGACATGCACTTCATGCTGCAGAAAGAAGTTGTGCAGCGGATGGCGGCAGTATCCGGGGACAATAATTACGGCCGGCTGGGCATCATGACCCAGTACTTCTGCAAGGTTCAGCCCTTATTTGAAGTGGGCCCCGGTGCGTTCCGGCCGGCTCCGAAAGTAGATTCCGCCATTGTGCGTCTCGTTCCTCATAAAGAGCTTCCGTATCCAGCGAAGGATCTTGGCACCTTGCAAGCGGTGGTAAGAACCGCGTTTAACGCTCGGCGCAAAACCCTACGCAAGGCGCTGGCCGGTATGATCTCAGTGGAACAGCTGCAGGCCCTCGGAATCAACGACGGCCTGCGCCCTGAAAACCTTAGTCTGGCGGACTTTGTAAGCATCGCTGACTTGCTCGTAGGCGAGAAGGGCGCTGATATAGCCGATGAGGCCAGTCATGACTGACTATGCGATTGGCGATATTCAGGGTTGTTATGATCGCTTGAGGGATGTTCTGGCGAAGGTGGACTTTTCGCCTTCCCGGGATCGACTCTGGGTTGCGGGTGATCTGATTAACCGGGGCCCGGCGTCCCTGAAAACCTTGCGATATATTGAAAGCCTGGGTGATTCGGCTGTGGTGGTTCTGGGCAACCACGATTTGCACCTTTTGGCAGTGGCTCTCGGTGGCCATGCGCCAAAACGCAAGGATACACTTGCAGAAATACTGAGTGCCCCTGATCGTGACAACCTGGTGAGTTGGCTGCGACAGCAGAACCTGTGTGTGTATGACTCTGAACGTGACATCATGATGGCCCATGCCGGGATGCCTCATATCTGGAGCGTTCAGCAGGCACTCGCCAATGCCCGGGAAGTGGAAGAGGTGATTCGCGGGGAAAACGCCTCGGAATACTTTGCGCTGATGTACGGGAACAAGCCTGAAGGCTGGAGCGACAATCTGACAGGTATGGACCGTTGGCGGGTCATCACCAACTACTTTACCCGGATGCGTTTTATTGCCAGCGATGGCAGGCTGGAACTCACAGCTAAAGAGTCGGCCGGCAATGCGCCAAAAGGTTTCGCCCCCTGGTTTGAGTTTCCTCGCACAGATGAGCTGCGTGTGGTCTTCGGGCATTGGGCAGCCATTGAGGGGAAGACCGGCTTCGACCGGTTTATTGGGCTGGATACCGGTTGTGTCTGGGGCGGAGCGCTTACGATGATGAACCTGGATACGGGAGAAAAAATTCATTGTGACTGCTGAATCCGTAAAGCCTCAGGCTCAGGTCTTTATGCGCCTGCCTCTGGTTACCGGTGCCTTATTTGCACTATTGGCCGTCATGTCCGGTGCCTTTGGGGCCCACGGGTTGCGACATGTTGTTAGTCAGCGCAGCCTGGAGGTGTTCCAGACAGCGGTTACCTATCAGATGTATCACGCCATCGCACTGGTGCTGGTCGCCCTGTTGTCCGGGCTTGGTCTTTCGCGTCGATTGCTGGGGCTTTCGGTCGGGTTCTTTTTTGCTGGCATCATACTGTTCAGTGGCAGTCTTTATGTACTGGTGCTGACCGACCTACGCTGGGTCGGCATGATCACGCCCGTTGGTGGCGTATGTTTCCTGGCCGGCTGGACGTTGATACTGACAGCTGGAATACGCGGGCAAGCGAACAGAGACAGGGGTTAGGAGAGATATGCAGGTACAAGTTAATGGTGAAGCCATGGAGCTTCCTGAAGGCGCCACGGTAGGAGCACTGGTGGAAAAAATGAGCCTCGTGGGCAAACGGCTGGCGGTGGAGGTAAACGAAGACATAGTACCTCGGAGCCAGCACACTGAATTTGCACTGAATAACGGCGATCGCGTTGAAGTGGTGCACGCGATCGGAGGTGGCTGAAGCCCCTCATGGCCAAGTGAAAACCTCATCCCGAAACGTCTATCAATAATTTACATCACTAGGTTTTACCAACCCGGAATTACTATGACCGACAAGCCAGAGATCCAGTTGCCCGAAGACAAACCTCTTGAAATCGCAGGCCGCACATACCAGTCACGGCTATTGGTTGGAACGGGCAAGTACCAAGATCTGACGGAAACCGGCCGCGCGATTGAAATGAGCGGCGCTGAAATGGTGACTGTCGCCGTTCGCCGTACCAACCTCGGGCAAAATCCCGACGAGCCAAACCTTCTGGATGTGATCTCCCCGGAACGCTACACCATTCTGCCTAATACGGCCGGCTGCTATACCGCTAAAGATGCTGTGCGAACCTGCAAGCTGGCGCGTGAGCTGCTTGACGGCCGCGATCTGGTCAAACTGGAGGTGTTGGGTGAACACAAAACCCTGTATCCGAACATGCCGGAAACCCTGGTGGCCGCTGAAGAACTGATCAAAGACGGTTTCAAGGTTATGGTCTATTGTTCCGACGATCCCCTGCTGGCGATGCGTCTTGAGGAAATGGGCTGCATCGCGATTATGCCACTGGGTGCCCCGATTGGCTCCGGCCTGGGTATCCAGAATCGCTACAATATCCGCCTGATCGTCGAAAACGCCAAGGTGCCCGTACTGGTGGATGCTGGCGTTGGCACGGCTTCCGATGCCACCATCGCGATGGAACTCGGCTGCGATGGCGTACTTATGAACACCGCCATTGCCCAAGCAAAAGACCCGATTAAAATGGCCAACGCCATGCGCCTGGCCATTGAAGCCGGGCGCGAAGCCTATCTGGCGGGGCGGATGCCTAAAAAGCTCTACGCGAGCGCGTCGTCGCCCCTCGATGGCACTTTCTTCTGATTCAGATTCTGATTAAGAGCGCTGCAGTATGGCCACAACCGATCAGAAACCCAGTCGCCGGGAGGCGATTCTCCATGCCCTTCTGGAACTCCTGGAAAAGGATCCGGGGGCCAGAATTACCACCTCGGTTCTCGCCAAATCCGTTGGCGTGACCGAAGCGGCGCTGTATCGCCACTTCCCCAGCAAGCGGAAAATGTTCGAGGCGCTTCTGGAGTTCGCAGAAAATGCCGTGTTCTCTCGCTGTCAGGTAATCCTGCAGGAACAAGAGGACGTGCGGGTTCGTTTGCAGCAGTTAGTGCACCTTGTACTGGTTTTTGCCGAGCGTAATCCGGGGTTGTGTTGTGTTCTCACCGGCGATGCTCTTGTCGGCGAAAACGACGCCTTACGCAAACGTGCTTCCCAGTTCTTCGAACGCCTGGAAACCCAGGTGCGGCAAACCCTGAAAGAAGGCGAAATTCGACAGGGCTTGCGGCCACGCACCAGCGCTACCCGGGGTGCGGATTTTGTTCTGGTGTTCATGGAGGGCCGGATTCAGCGGTTTGTCCGCTCATCCTTTACTCGAGCGCCTTCAGTCGACTTTGACGAGAGCTGGGGTCTGGTTGCTGAGGCGCTTTGGGACTGACTCCGAGTTTTCTTCCAGTAGCCTGCTGGTTTTGGGGTCGCGCAGTCAGGAAGGCCCTGCCCCGGAACCGCTACAAGCACATCCATGTGCGCTTGGCTCCGGCCATCCATGGCCTCCGACATTCCGGGACAGGGCCTTCCTGACTGCTCAATCGAACCAATGCGAAATCTTAGAGAGGGTTGCCTGACCTTCTTCAGGTCTCAGCAGCTAAAGGCACTTTAGAGAAAGACGAAAAGAAGCCCGATATATCTGGGTTATTTGATAGAGGTTGGTGGGGTCGGTTTGCACAGAATGTTGGAGGCCAAGGATGGCCGGAAACAAGCGCACATGGATGTGCTCGTAGCGGTTCTGTGCAAACCGACCCCACCAACCGCCCGCACCAAAATTAGCAGGCTACCGGAGGCCTCCCCCTAGCTCACTCATACCCAGAAGCAGACCGAAGAATCTGACGAATGGGCTCCCATATAGCAGGCGCCGAAATCAGAATGTCGCGACCCCAAAGATCCTCAGGGTAACCCTCAGGAACTTCGCTGAAATGGCCGGCTGTGGCCCCAGCTTCCAGGGCGATCAAACGGGCGGCCGCGAAATCCCAGGGGCTGACGTTTTCGTAGTAGATGTCCAGTCGGCCGCAGGCTACCCAGCAGATATCCAGAGCCGCAGAGCCGATGCGGCGCAGGTCGCGGCATTGGTGAATCATGGCATCCAGACGGCTTACCAGAGGGGCCAGGTTGTCTTTGGTGTAAGGAAAACCTGTTGCAAACAGGGAATCTCTCGGAACCGTAGCGCCGCTATGGTTAATAGGCTTGCCATTGAGTGTGGCGCCGTCGCCTCGGGTAGCACGGAAGGTTTCGCCGGGGAAGGGCGCGTGTACCACGCCTGCTTGCACACGGCCGTTTTCGGCATAGGCAATGGATACCGCAACCTGCGGGTGGCCGTAGGCGTAGTTTACCGTGCCATCAATAGGGTCAACGATCCACAGAGGGGTTTCGAGTTCCTCAGCCTGGCTGAGGTCCGGCATGCTTTCTTCAGACAGAATGCGGTGGTCGGGGAAGCGCTTCTGGATGGCGCTGGTGATGAACTCATCGGCCATGATATCTGCGTGAGTAACCAGCTCGGCCTGGTATTTGTAATCAGTACGGAGAGTGCTGTTTTCACGCTCACGGCGAATCAGCTTTCCCGCCTCCAGGGCCAGGTCTTCTGCGAAATCCGTAATGTCCTGCAGGGAAACAGAATCAAACATGACGCCCCCGTTTTAATCTCTGAAGAGTGAGGGCGCCAGTCTATCACGGCTTGATCAGAGGCTGTTCAGCCAGGCTTCCATCTTGTCCATGGCTTTCACCAGGCGGGGGCATGCCTTGTCGACAAAGTCATCGGCAAGCTCCTGATCGGCATAGTCTCCGCCGGCCAGTTGCAGGGACTCGGCGCCGTCGAAGTCTACGAATGCCAAGCGCGCACCAAGGTGATCCGGCACAAAGCCGAAGTCACTGGCTGGCAGAATGGCTACACCGGTGTTTTCCAGTAACGCCTGGCAAAACGCCTGGCTGGTTTTGATGTCTTTTTCTGCAAGCTTGTCCCGGAAGCTGTCGAAATTCGGGAACAGATAGAATGCGCCCTCGGGCTTTCGCACTGAAGCTCCCATATCACTGAGGCGTCGATGCATGTACTCACCAATCACCTTCAACACACGGCGAGACTGTTTTAAATACTCTTCTATGTCATCGCCACCGTTAAATGCAGTGATCGCAGCGTGTTGTATGGGGGCGCTGGTAGCCGTGTAGGTTTCACTGGCGATAATCGCCATGGCGTCTTGCAGCGGGCGTAATTCACTCGGGAAGATGAAGGTGCCCACACGCCAGCCACCGGCACCGGCCCACTTGCTGAGCCCGGTACTGATAATGGTACCTTCCGGGTAGTAGCGAGCAATGGATTTATGTTTGCCCTCAAAGTTCACTTCGCCGTAAATCTCGTCAGACAGCAGGATGATCCTGTATTTGCGAGCCACATTCGCAATGGCCAGCAACTGATCGTCTGTGTAGGTGCAACCGGTGGGGTTGGAGGGGTAGTTCAAAATCAGGATGCGCGGGCGGGAAACGTCGTCCCGACAAACGATGTCCAGTTCCTCAGCGGTCAGTTGCCAGTTGTTCTCTGCGTGGGTGGGTATCCAGTGCACCGAGCGGCCGATAATACGGGCCTGTGGCGCATAGGAAACCCAGCTAGGGCGGGGGATCAGCAGATCGCCGTAGTAGGCTAGCTGTAAGATGAACAACAGCTCTTTGGAGCCAGGGCCAATCAGCACATCTTCCCAGGTACAACGCATGCGTTCACTGCGGTTGATGTAACCGGCGATGGATTCTCGCAGCTCTTTCAGGCCTTTGACTGGCAGGTAATCCTTTTCGTGAGCGTGCTCTTTAAGCGCATCTACAACACGTTCGGGAACCGGGAAGGGCGATTGCCCCAGCCCGAGTTTGATGATGTCCTTACCCTCAGACTTGAGCTGGTTGCTTAATTCATTGATACGCAAGGTGGCCGAGGGCTGAATGCCGCGAACGTTCAGGTTGATTGCATAGCGTTGGTCGTTTTGGATAATCATTGTCCCGGTCTGTAGGTTGAGAGTGGCCCCGGTAGTATATGAAACCCAAACATATCTGTGAGCGTTGTGCGGATAGGTGATTGCCGTTACAGAGGCACCCTTAGCTGTCGCGAACCCAGACTTCTACCCGGCCGTTGCGTTGCTGGCCGGTTTCGCCTCCATAGGTGCCGACCGGCATGTCGTGGCCGTAACCTGTGTGGCTGACCTTATGAATGTTGAGGTCAGACAAAGCCTTGCGTACGGAAAGGGCTCTTAGTTCCGAGATCATTTGGGCCCTTAATTCGTCAGTTTGTTGGTCGGCGAAGCCGATCAGCAGGAGGTCGTCGGCAGTGCGGTTTTCCCTGTTGAGGAATTCAGCCAGTCGCTTCAAATCCCTTTGCGCCTTGTTGTCCAGCCTGGTGCGCCCCTCTGAGAACCGGAAATTGACGGTCAGGCGGCTGTAGTTTTGGGTCAGGAGCCTGAAAGTGGCTGGGACGCTATCGCCCAGATCGGGTTTAACGGCGAGTGGGTTCTGGGAAACAAATCCGGATTCAGAGACGATAGCCTGGCCTTCTGCGCCCAATACGAAGTCCACAAAGTCTTTCGCAAGGGTGGCAGTTGCATCACCGGAGGTGTACATGAACAGTCGCCTGGAAAGTGGGTAATCTTCACTGGCTACCGTCAGTCTGGAAGGTTTTAGTGCAGGCGCTTCGCCATCTGCGATTGCCAGCAGCTTGCTCTTGCGCACTGAGGCCAGTCCTGAGAAGCCAATGCCTCCCTGGTCAACACTGACACTGTCAGAAAGTTGGTCGTTTGATTCATAGCGCCTGGCGGACGGGTGCAGCGGGTACTGCTTGCCCAGAACCAGGCTCTTGAAGGTGTCCCAGGTACCTGAGCGATCATCCCGCGCATACAGGTTAATGGGTTGGTCAGCACCGCCGATCTCCGACCAGTTACTGATCTCACCTGAAAATATCCTGGCTAGAGTATTGGTATCCAGCTGGTTGATTGGATTCGATGGGTGAACCAGCACCGCAAGGCCGTCAATGGCAATAACATGCTCACTTTCGAGACCTTTCAGATCGGCATGCACGGACATGCGCTGCACCTCAGCCGGTTTGACGGGGCGGGAGGAGGCCCATACATCAGCAGTTTGGGCTTCCAACGCCCTGAACCCGGTGCTGGAACCATGGGCAGCAACCAGAACCCGAAGAGGAGAGCCGTTCTTATCCCCGATCAGGACTTTCTCGTTGTCCTTTCCGTTGCCAAGAATTCGGACAGGTCCCTGCTCGTTGCTGTTCAGGAAACCCTCTACAAGCATGGGTGCGAGTTTTGCGCCAATTGTATTGGATCCGTGAATCTCCATGTCTTCGGCGTAGCCTGAAGGTGCACTGAAAACCGAAAACAGGCAGAGCACACCCAGCAGGGCGCTCTGCAGTTGGAGTGGGCGGAACTTTAGCATTAGAAAACCTCAGGACAACAGTAAGTTAGCGTTGCGGGGAGAATGAGGCAGAATTATTACAGTAGTGTTACAGAGATGCTTCAATGGCTGTGGGTAATCATTGTGAACGGAGGGCGTCGTTCCGGGGGATCAGGAGAAACGATGAGGCTCCAATTCCATATGCAGTATTCGCTGGCCAAGCATGATCACTCGACCGCTGTAGCGCTCTTCTCCTGTTGATGTGAAATCAAACATGAATCGGCGCCACACGCGGATCTGGCCCTGGTCGTCGCGTTTGAACCAAATGCCGCGCAGATAAATGGCGTCGTCCAATAGCATAACGTCCATGGTTTTACAGTAACGGCGGGCGGCTTCCAACACAGAGTCTTTGATGGCTTTCGCGCGCCACCAATACCAAATAGCAAAGGTTGCGACAAACAGCCAGAACAGGGTTCCCAGAGTCATGATAACAACACGATAGCGGCAATCTTCCGAATGAAATAGCGGGACAGAGCGCCAGACTACCTTATTGTAAGGTTTCGGGGAATCGCTATGGGTCCTCCTGTGTTCAGGCCGGATTTGGTATGTTTAGGCGGGCAGAGAGCATTTTCAGGAAGTGACTGGTGAGCAGCTGGGCCTGATCCACGCTGTGCCCGAGATCTTCTGACTCCTTGCGGGCACTTTCGCCGCTTCGGACAGACTCATCCCCCAGGGCAAGCAATCGCTCTACTTGTTGCTGCACCTGAAGGCTGAGGGCGGATTGCTCTTCTGTAGCGCCAGCCACTTCGTGGGTGCAGTTGGTAATGATCCCGATGTCTTTGAGCGTCGATATAAGAGCTTTGCTGGCTTCACCTCCCATAAAGGTGGTTTGCTTGCAGGCGCTGGCACCCTGTTCGATAACGTCAACAACACAGCGGGTTTCGCTTTGCAGGGCGCTGATTATTTCCTCGATTTTACGGGTTGATTCGTGGGTGCGCTTTGCCAGCCCCCGGACTTCATCAGCGACAACGGCAAATCCGCGGCCAGCATCACCCGCCCGCGCAGCCTCAATGGCTGCGTTCAGTGCGAGCAAGTTGGTCTGTTCCGCAATATCGGAAATTACGTCCAGCACCAGACCGATCGCGTCACTCTTTTCTGAAAGAGCGGTTATTCTCTCGTTGGCGGCAAATAGCTGGTTTTCGAGACCGGACAAGTCGTCATTCATGATCTGCATTTGCTGTTGGCAGTGTTCAGCGGATTTCGTGGCATCCACGGTTGCTTCATGGGTCCGGCTTGTAAGCTCATCCACGCCTTTGACGCTGCGCGAGAGTTCATCGAAGGCCTGGGTGATGCTCTGGATGTCTTCGCGCTGGCTGCGAATGCTGGCAACTGAATTTGATACCCATTCGATCGTGCGTTGCTTGTTACCATGCAGTTCACCGACATTGGTGTGCATTCTGGCCGATACCGCGCGCAGAACGGCGTTGCGCTTTTGTCGGTCGAATTCTATCCACGCACACTCATCGTGCCGGCCGGTATAGATCCAGGGCATCGCCGGGTGGGCATCGCCACAAACTGCGCGCGCGCTCCGAACCATCGGGCGAGTCATTAAGTGCAGAGCCAAAAACGTAACCAGTAAACCCCCTTGCAGGAGGGCCAGGCTTTGCAGGCTCAAAGTGCTTGTGCCCAGAGCCAGGAGGCATGCGGCAACGGCTAAGTACAGGCAGAGCAGTTTCCAGGGCAGGGCGGGGCTGACAGCGAGAAACCGGCGTGAAATGGTGCCACGATTCCATGCAGCGTAAGCCATTTCCGCCCTCTTGATCTGGGCGGGATCAGGGAGTACACGAACAGACTGATATTCAACGACGCGACCGTTATTAAAAATGGGGGTAACAAAAGCGTCTACCCAGTAATGGTCACCGTTCTTGCACCGGTTCTTGACCATCCCGCGCCAGGAATCCCCGCTTTTTATCGTTTGCCAAAGATCTGCGAATGCTCCGGGTGGCATGTCCGGGTGTCGTATAAAGTTATGGTCCTGACCAATCAGTTCCTCTTTGGTGTAACCAGACACTTCCGAGAAGGCTTCGTTCGCTGCGGTAATCTTGCCTTGCAGATCTGTGGTGGTAATAAGGTTGAAATCGTCGGGATAGGTCTTTTCTTTCTGTGTGACCGGTTCGTTTCTACGCATACCAAATCCTGCCTTTCTCTTATTGTTTTTTTGCGCAGGCATGTACTGGCGCACATGCGCAGTCGAGATTGATCAGTTTGCGATGAAAAGTACTTTGGTTAATATCCATATAATGCAAATTATGAACTTGCGTTCAGTTTTAGTTACTATTGGTCTGAAACGTTCATATTTTGCGTAATGTGGATAGTCGTGGGCGGGTTTCCCTCTAAGCTGACGGTGAGTATGTGAGGGTCGCGGGCTGGACTAGCGGGAGCAGATTAGTCATGCAGTTTGAGCAACAACACGATTTCAGGGCTTTGGTAGACCAATACCCACGAGCCATCATGATTGCTACCAAAGAACCCAGAATTACCTATGTAAACCGCATGTTCCGCTTCGTGACCGGCTACCAATCTAATGAAGTTATGGGCGAGTCACCTTCGGTTTTGAGTGCGGGGTTACATGCACCGGAATTCTACCAGGCTATGTGGCGGTCTCTCGCTGGAGACGGGCGCTGGGAGGGGTTGGTCTGGAACCGAAAAAAAAGCGGTGAAATATACCCGCAGTGGCTCAGCATTTATCCGATGGAGTATGAAGGGCGCCAGGCCTATGTCGGCATGTTTATGGATATGGGCGAGAGAGCTGGCGCGGATGAGCGACTGGCCTCGCTTGCATATTACGACCCCCTTACCGAATTACCCAACCGGTCGTTGTTTCAGGAGTTTCTGGAAGCTCGCGTAAGCCAGCACTCCCGGGGAGAGGTTGGCTTCGCGGTCTTGTTTATTGATCTGGATTTTTTCAAGTCAGTCAATGATCTGCATGGGCATGACTGTGGTGACGGTGTATTAAAACAGGCAGCCATGTGTATTCAGAGTGTGGTGCGCGAGGGGGACGTTGTAGCGCGACTGTCAGGTGATGAATTCGCCGTTATTGTTGAATTGGCGGGTCATGATGACTTGAATGAGGTTTGTCAGCGCATGAACCAGGCTTTGCGGGCTCCGATGATTGTTGCCCACAGAGAGTATTTTCTCTCAGCGTCCATAGGAGCGTCTGTATATCCCGCCCATGGGGAAAGTGGTGCGGAGCTTTTGCAGAAGGCCGATCGAGCTATGTATGCGGCAAAGCTGGCAGGTCGGGCCTGCTACCGTGTATATAGCGAAGCGGACGACGAGCAGGGGCGGCGTGAGCAGCAGCTTGCTGAAGCCCTGACTACATCGCTGAAAACCTCGCAGGATGAATTTCATGTGGTTTATCAGCCCCAGTATGACCTTGAAACAGGTCGGGCTGTGGGAATGGAAGCTTTGTTACGCTGGCACCACCCTGAATTGGGCTCAGTCTCACCCGCCGATTTTGTGCCTCTTGCAGAGCGCCGGGGGCAGATCCATGAAATGACTCAGCGTTTGGTGCGCGGAATACTGGCAGATTTAAGAGATGCTCCCTCGAGCTTGCCGGGCGAGTTCCGGTTGGCGATTAATATATCCGCCCGTCAGATTACGGATGCCCGCCTGGGCCCCGCTATAAGCCCCTTGTTCTCCCGTATCCGCGAGTTAGGCTGGCTCCTGGAAATTGAAATCACTGAAACGCATATCATGCACTTGTCCAGCCAGTGCCTGGATACGCTCAGGGCGTTCCAGAATCAGGGGGTGGTGATAGCCATCGATGATTTTGGAACCGGCTACTCTTCTCTGGCTTATTTGCAGAATTTGCCGGTACAGGTGCTCAAGATAGATCGACAGTTCATCGGAGGCCTGGGTAAGGAAAATCGTGACTCGCGAATTGTGGCGGCCATTCTGGGGATTGCGGAGGCCTTGGAGCTGGAAGTGGTGGCTGAAGGTATTGAAACTGACGCTCAGTATCAGGAGCTTCGCGAATTGGAGTGTCAGCGTGGGCAAGGGTTTCTGATGGCGAGACCGCAGCCTTGGCAGCAGGCAAGAATGACCATTATTGATCCATATCAATAAATACTGAAATTGAGGCTCGCCTTTCGGGTGATTTGCAAGATACGGCCAAGGTGATGAGGGCTATTGTTCTAGATTGTTGCAATTAAAGTGTAGAAAAAAAGCGCAGCACACCTTCGATAACCTCAGATTTGCCGTACTTATGAGAAAACCAATAATAAGGCCTGAGATGGACGCGTATCTTTGTCTCAGCAGGGCGCGATGCGATACCTGGTGCCGGGCCATAGGCGTGGCGTCCGGACTTTCAATTACAGAGTGCCGATCTCACCATAATACTGGCCCAATGGGTGGCAATACCGGTCCAATGGGCGGGCTGGCTGAGCTTGCTACCGCGTCGGGCAGCACGGTCTGTCTTCAAACAAATCAATATAGGGAGTTAGGGAACTGCCAGGTGCGTGGCGGCTCGCTGCTGTTATTTTCACCGGACAGCGAGGTATCAATGGCCCCGTCCGGTGAAGCCTGGCAGTCGTTGGAGGTGCCAACCTGGGTTTGCCCGAAGAAGGTGTTTGACCTCAAGCTCGCAGAAAGTAGCCAGCTTTTTATCATGAAGCCGGCGCACCAGTACTCTGCTGTGATGCCATCGACAGGCACCCATCAACTGCTGGCCATAGCGCCCTTGTTAAAGCGTTACCTCGAAAACATCAAATTCTATGTTGATCATGCACATGCGAAAGCGCTTACTCGCGAGCTGTTTAGCCAGTTGGCAAAGTGCCAGGCTGGCGGTCAGTTGGCGGATGTTCCGGGCGCGGAGCCGACGGATTGGCGTCTGTTGCGGACGATTGAAAAGATTGAGCAGAACCCATCATGGGAATTTAACCTGCAGGAACTCGCCAGTTATTCGGGTGCGAGTGAACGCAATCTTTATTACCTCATGAAGCACAACACGGGGATGACGCCCTACCGGTTTTACCAGCGTCAGCGCCTTATTCGGGTGCGGCGTCGCCTGGTGGACTGCCAGATCGGTGAGCCCCACATCTCACGCCATGCAGCGGATGAAGGGTTTTCCCATCTGGGCCGTTTTTCTGCGCTATATCGTGAGCACTTTGGCGAGTTACCCAGCAAGACAGTTCGGGGCCGCCAGCGTTTTTGCAGTTCAGACGTTGAGGCCTGCGAAGAGGTGGAGCAGGGTTGAGAGGTAATAAAAAGCCCGGCTGGCCTTGAGGCTAGCCGGGCTTTTACGTCTCGCGCTGATCAGCTATGAACGGGTCGGCGCCGTTTCAGGAAGAGTGTTTTTATCTTCCTGTTCCTCGTTGTGATCGCGAGCCAGCAAAATGTAGAACGCTGGCAGTACGAAAACAGTGAACAAAGTACCAATGCCCAAGCCGGCACTGATGGTCAACCCGATGGCAAAGCGGCTTTCTGCGCCCGGGCCAGCTGCGAGGAGCAGCGGCACCATGGCAAAAATCAGCGCCAGAGATGTCATGATGATCGGGCGAAGACGGATAGCCGCCGCTTCAATAACCGCATCTACTTTATTCAGTCCTTTTTCCTTCTGGAGCTGGTTGGCAAATTCCACGATGAGTATGCCGTTCTTTGACACCACCCCGATGAGGGTGATCAGACCTACCTGGGTATAAATGTTCATCGTTGCGAAGCCAAGTACGATAAACGCCATGGCACCGGCCACTGACATAGGCACGGATACGAGAATGATGAACGGATCGCGCCAGCTTTCGAACTGAGCCGCGAGCACCAGATAGATAACCAGCAGAGACAGGAAGAAGGTTACAACCAGTGCACTGCCCTGGTTTGCCAACTGTCTACTCTGCCCGGTGTAATCATAAGTGAAGCCCTGCGGGAATATTTCGTCTGCTGTCTGTTGCACGAATTCCATGGCCGTACCTGCGGCCACGCCAGGCATCACCACTCCCTGCAGCGTCAAAGAGTTTTGCTGGTTGAATTGTGTTCGGTTTGAAGGCTCTACGTCGTGGGTAAAGCTTACAACGCTGCTCAAAGGTACAAGCGTGCCTGAGCCCGAGCGGATGTAGTAATCATTCAGCGCCTGCTCATCCAGACGAAATTGTTGGTCTACCTGAGGGATTACCTGATAGGACCTGCCTTCCATGCTGAAGCGGTTAATGTAGCCGCCGCCAAGCATACTGGATATCGACTGCCCCACGTCCTGCATGGAGAGGCCCAGATCTGCAACCCGGTCACGATCGACGTTGATACGTGTCACCGGGCGGTCGAAGTTGATGGACTTTTGCAGGAACATGAAGTTGCCGCTGCCCATGGCTTTACCCAGCAATTCGTCAGCCACTTGATCAAGCTGTTCGTAGCTGTTGCCCGTCGTGATAACAAACTGGAATGGCAGACCGCCGCCAGAGCCCGGGAGTGCCGGTTGCGGGAAGACCGCTGTTTGCAGGCCCGTGACCTGTTTGAGCTCGGCGTCGAGCTGGGGTTGAACCTCGAACTGGCTAATTTCCCGCTTGCTCCAGGGCTCCATTTTGAAACCACCGAATACCGCATTGGGAGCCGTGATACCAACGATCATGAAGTCCTCTGCGTAGCCGGGTACTGTGGCCAAGCGCTGCTGAACCTCCTCTCCATGCTCCAGAAGATAATCCAGAGTGGATGTCTGTGGTCCCAGGCCCTGATAGAACAGAATGCCCTGATCTTCAGTGGGTGCCAGCTCGTTCTGGCTCATCATTGCCATGAAATAGATAGAGCCCAATACAACCAGAGCAAAAAATACCACTACGGATTTGGTTTGCATCAGGGAACCGAGCGCGGTTTTATAACCTGAAGAGATGCCGTTGAACACGCGCTCTACAAGGCCCTCGAATTTTCCCGGATCGCCATGCGGCTTCAGGACCTTTGCGGACAGCATTGGAGAAAGTGTCAGTGCAACGATACCCGAAATTACCACCGTACCTGCCAGCGTGAATGCGAACTCGGTAAACAGAGAGCCCACCAGGCCGCCCATAAAGCCGATGGGGGCATAAACTGCAACCAGGGTCGTGGTCATGGCTATGATGGGCACAGCCATCTCCCGTGCGCCATGAAGCGCCGCGTCAAACCGTGACTCACCTTCTTCAATATGCCGGTGTACGTTTTCCACCATGATGATGGCGTCGTCTACCACCAGCCCAATGGCCAGAACCATGGATAGCAACGTCAGCAGGTTCAGGGAGAAACCGAACATCAGCATGAAAAAGGCACCGCCAATAAGGGACAGCGGAACCGCTACAGAAGGGACGATGGATGCCCGGATGGATCCCAGGCACAAAAATACCACCACGAGTACGATACCCATGGCTTCAATAAGGGTTCGGATTACCTCGTTTATAGAGTCATCAATAAAGTCTGAAGCATCGTAGGCAAGCCTTACGTTCAGGTCGCTCGGCAGTTGGCTTTCGATCTCCGGCAGGTCACCTTTTACCAGGCCTGCCACAGTGAGCGGGTTGGCGCCGGGCGCCAGTTCTATCGCCACATAAGTTGCCGGCTGACCCTTATAGAGGGCCAGAGCACTGTAGGTCTCTGAACCCAGTTCAACCCGGGCAATGTCCTGGAGTCGGATCTGGGTTCCATTAGCCTGTTTGACGACAAGATTGCGGAACTCGTCGGGGTCCGCTACATCGGTATCGCTGGTCATGCTGACTTCGGTATAGGTACCTTTGGTATTACCTACGGCAGCCTGATAGTTGTTGGCACGCAGTTTGGCCACAACTTCCGTGGGTGTCATGTCAACGGCAGCCAGGCGTTCCGGGTCGAGCCAGACACGCAGGGCAAACTTACGGCCAAGCAGTTGTGCTTTACCAACGCCGGGCAGCGCCTGAATTCTTGGTTGCACAACTCGGGTCAGGTAATCGGTAATCTGCGGAACGGCCATTTCTGAACTGTAGAAGGCGATGTACATCAATGCCGTTGAGTCGCCTGTGCTCGAAGTGATAACCGGGTCCTGGGCGTCGGCAGGAAGAACGTTACGCTGGCTGGCGACTTTTGCCTGTATTTCGGCCAGGGCGGCGTTGGCGTCGTAGTTCAGTACCATTTTGGCTTCAATGGTCGACGTGCCCTGTGAACTCGTAGAGGTCAGGTAGTCGATGCCGCTGGCCTCTGCAATAGCCTGCTGCAGTGGGGTCGTGATAAAGCCTTTGATCAGGTCCGAACTGGCGCCCGGATAGGCCGTTGTGACTGTAACCGTGGTGCTCTCGAGCTCCGGATATTGCCGGATCTCCATCTCCATGGCAGCTCGGGCACCGAGCAGCAGGATAAGCAGGCTGACAACCGTCGCCAGTACGGGACGATGGATGAAAATGTCGGTGAATCGCATTACTCAGATGCCTCCTGCGGCTGCTCTTCTTCATCCTGAATCTCGACCTTTTGACCGGCACGGAGTCTCAGCAATCCTTTGGACACGACAGTCTCGTCTGCTTCAAGGCCGGAAAGAATGGCAACCCGCGTGTCGCGGGTCTGGCCTGCAGTGATTGAGCGGCGATTAACAATCAGTGCACCTTCATCGTTCTCCTCAACGGCAAAGACGAAATCGCCATAAGTATTGTAGGAAATGGCGGTGCGGGGCACGGTAACAACCTCGTTGTCCTCTGGCTGCCTGGTGAGTATGGTTGCAAACATGCCCGGACGCAGGAGGCCTTCGGGATTATCCAGAGTCGCACGAACGCGGACGGTGCGGGTTTCGGGGTTTACGGAGGTGTTAATGGCACTGACCTTGCCTTCGAACTCCTGGCCCGGCACAGCTGCCACGGTAGCAACAACTGCATAGTCTCGGGCAACATCCGGCAGGTTCTTCTCGGACAAGGTGTAGTCCACATAGATCGGGTCGAGCATGTTGATCTCAACGATCGGTGTGCCGGTGGCGATGTATTCGCCTTGGTCTACCATTCGAATACCGAGGGTGCCGTCGAACGGAGCACGGATTACTTTCTTGCTCAATTGCGCTTCTGATTCATTCACACGCGCACGTGCAGCGTCGAAATTCGCTTTGGATTCGTCATACTGGGACTGGGATACAGCACGTTTCGGGAGCAGGTCTGATATGCGCTTGAATTCCTGCTCTGCCAGTTGCGATTCTGCACGGCGGGTACGTAGGGCCGCATCTTCGATTGCGGTGTCCAGGCGTATAAGAATGTCGCCTTGCTTGACGGAGTCACCGGATTCAAAGTTAATGCTTTTAATAACGCCCGGAACTTCGTTGGCTACCTCGATACCGTTAATGGCCGTGATGCTGCCCACAGCCTTGACGGAAGGTGTCCAACTTTCTGTTTGTGCTTTGGTGGCGGATATTTGCGCAGGCGGTTGGGGCTGGGACATTTGTTCTCCCATCTTCCCGAATTGGTAAAACTTATAGCCGAAGATGCCGCCAAGCACGACGCCAAGAAAAACGATTGCGATCAGGAAGCGGGAAGCAGTGCGCATAGTTCAGGTCCTGGAATGCTCTAACTTGTCCGGGTTTTGCGTCGAGCGGAAAGGGAAGTGGCCTCTCCGGGTCGGTGCACAACAGCAGACTGTATGGATGCGGAAATATTGATTAACGACAAAGAATAGCATCCTACAAAATCCAATGTGCATTTGTCACCGGTTTGTAGGTATTTGTCTTTAGCATTGTCGTCATTTTAGGTGACAGAATTACGATTTTACTTCACTAAAGGATCAATCATGCAGTGGATATTGGGAATCGCCCTGGCGGCAGCCGTCTTTGTGATTCTGAAACAATGGGGCGGATTATCTGCAGAGAAAAAGAAAGCCGCCACCTGGAAGCTTGTACTGGTTGTTGGGGGAGCTTTCCTTGCGTTCATGGTTCTTACCGGCCGGGTGCACGTTTTGACGGCTGCGGTCGCAGCGTTAATTCCACTGTTGCGTAAACTGCCAGAGCTTGT
This sequence comes from Marinobacter sp. 1_MG-2023, assembly GCF_030549045.1. Lineage (NCBI taxonomy): Bacteria > Pseudomonadati > Pseudomonadota > Gammaproteobacteria > Pseudomonadales > Marinobacteraceae > Marinobacter > Marinobacter sp. 1_MG-2023. The sequence continues at coordinate 357,672 of NZ_JAUOST010000001.1, forward strand.
TCGGTTTATGCCTGCATTGAATCGCTTTTTTTCGGGCACGAGGGATGCTGGCAATGGGCACGGGTCGAGCGGGGGGCAGGCGGGACCCTTGCCGAGTAATGCAATGTCTGAGCGTGAGGCGTGCGAAATACTGGGTGTCAGTGCGGCTTGCACAAAAGACGACGTCGTTATGGCCCACCGGCGGCTGATGCAGAAAATGCACCCCGACCGTGGTGGAAGTGATTACCTTGCCGCAAAGATCAACGAAGCCAAAAGTGTATTGCTGCGCAACAGGGTCTAGGCCTCAGTGAATAACGTCGACCTTAACTTCGAAGCTCCGGTTGTCTGACTTGCTGCTGTTAACGTTGTAAGCAATACCTGATTGTCTGCTGGTCGATTCGGTTGAAGTGCTGCCAAGAGATACCCATTGGCCAGGTTCCACTCTGCGAATCGTGACGACGGCCTGGGTTTCGTACCCTTTCAGCTCCGCAGGATCTGCTTCAAAAGACATAACGTTCAACTCTACTGCGCGGTCGGAAATCACATGAGGACTGACAACGAATCCACTGCGTGTTTCTACTTGCTCAAAGATGGCCGCCGGGTTTTTACCTCCCTGCACCGCAAAGGGTAGGGTGCGCACCTGGCCTGACGTGATATGGGCTGACTGCCCATCCATAACCATCAGGCTTCGCTCCCGGGAGCCTCCAGTGCTGGTAACTCTGCGCTCTACGGTAACGCCAATTTCGTTTCGTGTTGTAGTGACTCCACCGCCAGAGCGTTTGCCGCCGATATCTTCTGTAGAGCGCACTGTGATTCGGAGCTGCGCGGGCGCTACATCGAGGGTTTCGATTAACGTACCGATTTCATCCAGCAGCTGTTCATTGCCACGAACTACAAGCTGTTGCCCGCGAGCGGTGAGGGAGATCGGCTCGTCCTGATACAGCTCCCGCACCTGACTGGCCACATCTGCTCCAGGCCGGTTGTTTAGCTGGTAGGCTCGAGACTCAGCGTAAGCTGACCCAGCACCTGATATGGTTGTAAGCGTGAGAACGAAGAAGAACAGGAAGGTGTAATTCCGTAGGTTCAATGTCATTGCTGGCTCCCAGTTTCCCGAAAAAATCCGGTTTTTCTGCTAAAAAGACCGGTTACGGGTTGCCAAGTTGAAAACCCGGGGTATATATTGATAAGCATGAAGACGACACAAGCGATCTGTCAATTGAATGTTCTGCAAGCTTTCGGCCAGAAGCCGGTGGCGGCAGTCGCTGCTGTGTTTTTTTGGTGGCTTGGTTATGGCTTTTATTTTAGCCAGACCCAGGGCCGCCCATAGCATCTTCTTCAAACGTACAATGAGGATGGCAGCCCGGGAAACCCAGGCTGCCGTCGGACTCAAAAAGCCCCGACTGGTAGCCCAGCCGGGGCTTTTTTGATTCTGACGCAGGGAAACAGGAACACAGATATGAACATGCCTTTGGAAACCGCCGGGGAAGGTCTGGCAATGAGCTCCACAGTAACGCATCGGCACGAAACCGCACTGCCAACGCCTTCTGAGCTGCGGCAGCGATTACCCATCGACGAGCGGCTTGCTCGGCTAGTCGACAGGCACCGGCAAGCTGTGCGGGACGTTTTGCATGGCAAAGACGACCGCACGTTAATCGTGGTCGGGCCTTGCTCAATCCACGACGAGGTAGCAGCACTGGAGTATGGCAAAAAGCTAAAAGTGCTGGCGGATGCGGTCAGCGATCGGTTTTTGATTGTCATGCGAGCCTACCTCGAAAAACCGAGAACAACCGTAGGCTGGAAGGGGTTGTTATACGACCCTGAGCGCACCGGTGCCGGTGATCTCAACGAAGGGTTGTTACGTTCACGCCGATTGCTTCTGAATCTGGCCGAGATGGGTTTACCGCTCGCAACTGAAGCACTTAGCCCCTTTGCTATGGATTACCTTGGAGATCTTGTGAGCTGGACAGCGATTGGTGCGCGGACTACCGAATCGCAGATTCATCGTGAGATGGTAAGCGGCCTGCCTATGCCGGCCGGGTTCAAAAATGGCACCGACGGGGGAATCAGCGTTGCTATTAACGCCATGAAGTCGGGGTCCCACCCACATCATCATCTGGGCGTTTCCGCCAATGGCGCGCCGGTCATGGTGAGTACCCGGGGTAATCCAGACACTCATCTGGTGCTGCGTGGTGGACGGGGTATCACCAATTACGATGAAGTGAGCATTCAACACGCCGCGCAAAGCCTTTCAGGCGCGGGCCTGTGCGCCGCTATCATGGTCGATTGCAGCCATGACAATGCTTGCAAGCAGGCTGAGCGGCAGATTGACGTTGCCCGTGAAGTGATGCGCCAAAAGCGCGCTGGTAGCAACAGTATTCGCGGCCTCATGCTGGAGAGCTTCCTTGAAGCTGGCCGGCAGGATGACGGTGATGATCTGCGTTATGGCTGCTCTATTACTGATCCATGCCTGTGCTGGGATCAGACGGAAGCTCTGCTCCGCTCACTGTAGAGAACAGGAGTTGGCCGGCCAGCAGCAGGAGAATTCCGCCCATTAACCGGTCCAGCCAGTGTCCGAAGCGGTTGAATCCTCTGCGCACAGCAGGCAGCGTGAAAAAAACGGCCACCAGAGTGAACCAGAATGCAGTCGCCAGAGCCATGTATACGCCGTAGCCTGCTTGAACTGCTACAGGGGTTCCGGGACTGATAATGACGGAAAACAAGGAAACGAAGAACAACGTGGCCTTGGGATTAAGAGCGTTGGTAAGAAAGCCCAGGCGCAAGGCGGCAAAACCGGATTGGGGAGAGCCTGTTTCTGTGTCCACATAAACGCCACCGGCTCTGGCCTTCAGGCATTGCACGGCAATCCAGGTTAGATAAAGGGCGCCGGCAACCTTGAGAACGGTAAACAACATGATCGACTGCTGGATAATCAGGCCAATGCCTAACAGCGAATAGCTCACATGCACCAGAATACCCGCGCCAATGCCAACTGACGTCAGCAGTGCGTTTTTCCTGCTCTGACATAATGCTTGCCGGAGCATCACAGCAAAGTCTGGCCCGGGGCTGGCAACAGCCAGTAAATGTACCAGTGCCACGGTGAAGAATTCCGGCCAGTAACTGTTCATACGTTACGTTCTCTCAAAACTTGGATTCTGTTGACGTCGGGATTAAGGGTAAAGGCTTATGGTCAGGGATCCTGAGATTGTCAGAATCAGTACAGGCCTGTCAGCATAAACCCCGGTGAGGTTTTTTTCACGTACCGCGCAAAACAATCCCGTCTTCTATACTGACGTACCTATTATTGAACTTATCATCTAGGTTCCCGGCTTTTTTTGGGTACCGTTCTGGAGGCAAGTTATGGAAAAACGCGAAGTGGATGTGGCGATTATCGGCGCAGGAACCGCGGGAATGGTAGCCTATCAGCGGGTACGAAAGGTCACGGACAAAGTGGTGCTGATTGAAGGCGATCAATACGGGACTACCTGTGCAAGAGTGGGCTGCATGCCCAGCAAACTTCTGATCGCAGCTGCTGACAGTGTCTATGAGATGGCACAGGCAAAGCTGTTCGGGGTCTCCGCCGGTGAGATTGCAGTGGATGGCAAGAAAGTGATGGCCAGGGTACGCTCAGAGCGAGACCGGTTTGTCGGCTCGGTGATACGTTCGGTAGAGAAATTCCCCGAAGAACACCGTATCAAAGGCAGTGCCCGCTTCGCTGGTCCAAATCGCTTGATCGTCGGCAACGAAACTGAAGTTTATGCACAGCGGATTATCATCGCGACAGGCTCCCGTCCCAACATTCCAGGCTTTCTGAAAGAAGCGAAAGACCGCCTGGTCGTCAATGACGATATTTTTGAATGGCAGGATCTGCCGGAGTCGGTGGTGGTATTCGGTCCAGGAGTGATCGGGCTTGAGTTAGGCCAGGCGCTCAGCCGGCTCGGTGTTCGGGTAAGAATGTTTGGCGTAGGTGGTGCTGTCGGTCCGATCCGCGATGGGAATATTCGCAAATACGCGCTCCGGCAATTCAATAAAGAATTTCCGCTGGACCCCGACGGCGATGTGAAACGGGTTGAGCGGGTTGATGGCGGCGTCGCCGTAACCTATACAGATGGCAACGGGGGTGAGAAAACCGAAACCTTCGACTACCTGTTGGCGGCAACCGGGCGCCGGCCAAACGTTGATGGCCTGGATATCCAGAACGCAGACATTGAACTGGACAGCAAAGGCCTGCCGTTGTTCGATGCCTATACACTGCGCTGTGGTCAGAGCCACATCTTTATTGCCGGCGACGCCAACAACGAGTTGCCGCTCCTGCACGAAGCCGCAGATGAGGGGCGGATTGCGGGAAATAATGCAGCCTCTTATCCGGACGTTCGTGCCGGTTTAAGGCGCACGCCTCTTGCCGTTGTGTTTACTGACCCGCAGATTGCGACAGTAGGTCTCACCATTGATGAAGTTGATAAACGTTGCGCAGGATGTTTTGCGGTAGGTGAGGTGTCGTTTGAAAATCAGGGCCGAAGCCGGGTGATTGGTAAAAATATCGGTTTGTTGAGAGTGTATGGTGAACACGGTAGTGGATTGTTTATGGGCGCTGAGATGTTTGGCCCAGCGGCAGAGCACATTGCTCACTTGCTGGCCTGGTCTGCGCAACGCCGGCTTACCGTTAGCGAGATGCTGGAAATGCCGTTTTATCATCCCGTTATTGAAGAAGGCGTAAGGTCGGCCCTGAAAGACCTAAACCGCAACCTTAATATTGGTCCCGGGCCAGAGGAAGGCTGCACAGACTGTGGGCCCGGGGTGTAATGGCGGCTTTCAGGTCAGGCATAAATCTCTACTATGGCCGACCTTGAAGAACGGAACTCTAAACCTCATGTATGGATTAAGTCTGGGTTAAGATGATCTCAGGTCCTAAGAGAATAGTTACCATGGAGGTGTGTAATGGGTAAGAACTTTATTGGGTTGGATACGGAAAAAACCGCGAAGCTGGCTGAAGCACTCAACGATTTGCTTGCCAATTACCAGATTTTCTACATGAACGTGCGGGGCTATCACTGGAACATCAAAGGCGATAATTTCTTCGAGCTGCACGTGAAATTTGAAGAACTTTATGACGACCTGTTGCTCAAGATTGATGAAATCGCCGAACGGGTTCTCACAATCGGGCACCGTCCTGCCCATGCTTACAGCACCTATATGGCGCTATCCGAGGTGCCTGAGCAGAAAGACGTGTCGGACGGTAAACAGGCTATGGAGAATATTCTTGAAAGTTTCGCCAAGCTGATCGGCAAACAAAGGGCGCTGTTGAGCCTGGCAGGCGATGCCGAGGATGAGGGCACAGTATCCTTGATGAGTGACTACATTTCCCAGCAGGAAAAAACTGTCTGGATGTATCGTAGCTACCTGGGTCAGTAATCCCGCTTCCGAGCATGCTTTGAGCACATGGTGGTGAATTGTCACCACCATGTGCTCTTCATTTTCCCGTCATAATTCTGCCTTTTTTTCTTCCCGATACTGTAATCGCCATGAAGTAGGTTCCCTTGCAACTGAGTTACTTCTCTATGCAAGCAAAGGAACGATTCATGATGCGATCATCTTCGATTTTCCGGCCATCTCTTCTGGCCGTGAGTGTCTCAACCATTCTACTGAGCGGTTGTTTGTCGTCGGACAGTGACAGCAATACGTCGGATGAGGCAACGCCAGCAGTTACCGGGTTAACTCTGGAGTATGTTGGTCGCTACAGCAGTGACGTTTTCGGTGAAAGTGCCGCTGAGATTACCGGCTATGATCCGGCCAGCCGAAGAGCCTTTGTGGTCAATGCTAATGAGGGATCACTTAACGTACTCGATATGAATGATCCATCAGCACCGACGCTATTGGATACCCTGACGGTAGAAGATGTCGCCAGTAATGCTGTGGTTAACAGTGTTGCCGTCCAGGGTGGACTGGTTGCCGTGGCCATTGAGGCGTCGCCCAAGACAGAGCCAGGCTATGCCGCCATTTACGACGCTGCAACGCTTTCACTGCGGGGCTTTATCGGGGTAGGTGCCCAGCCGGATATGCTCACATTTACCCCTGACGGAAACCACCTGCTGGTCGCCAATGAAGGTGAGCCCAGCGACAATTACCAGACTGATCCGGAAGGGTCGGTTTCAGTTATTGATGTCAGTGATCCGGATAACCTGCAGGTACGCACGGCGGATTTCACAGCGTTCAATGGCCAGAAAGCCGAGCTGGTTACTGCAGGGATTCGTGTGTTCGGGCCAGGCGCCAGCGTGGCGATGGATCTTGAGCCGGAATACATAACGGTCAGTGACGACAGCACCACGGCCTGGGCGGCTTTGCAGGAAAACAACGCACTGGCCAAAGTGGACATCGCCACTGCAACCGTAACCGAGATTCTGCCTTTGGGTTATAAGGATCATGGACTTGAAGGTCAGGGGCTGGATGCCAGCGACGAAAAATCGGACATTGATATCAAACCCTGGCCAGGCCTTTTGGGTATGTATCATCCTGATGCAATCACCAGCTACAGTGCCGGCGGTGAGACATACATTCTGACCGCCAACGAAGGTGATGCCCGGGCCTGGGGCGAGGACACTGCTGACTATTGGGGGCCTGAAGATCCCGCGTTGCCCGGTTACGGTGGTGACGCAACTCAGGGCTTTGTTGAAGAGCTTCGCTTCAAGCATCTGTTCCATAAAGACGGCTTTGCGCGGCGCCTGGGCGATGACATGCCGCCACAACTCTATGCCTTGGCTAAAGGCGCGCTCCTGAACCCGGAGGTATTTGACGACTGTGGGGCCAGCGCAGGTGATCCTGGCCTTTGCCGTGAAGATGAGCAACTCGGCCGCCTGTCGGTTACCTGGACCATGGGGTACCGCACAGATGACAACGGCGATCCGGTGATGTTCGACAGCAGCGGTACTGAAAGCGTGACGGGCGACCGGCTGATGTACGATCAAGTCTATTCTTTCGGTGCGCGTTCCATGGCGATCTGGACCGCCGATGGCGATCTGGTTTGGGATTCCGGCGATATGATCGAGCAATTCCTGGCCAGCGATGCCTGCTTTGCCGGGTCGGAACGGGATATCTCCTGTGCCGACTTTTTCAACTCCAACCACGATGAGGGCGACGCATTTCTCAATCGCTCTGATAACAAAGGCCCCGAGCCAGAGGCCGTAACTGTGGCGACATTCGGCGATCGTACCTTTGCATTTCTGGGGCTTGAGCGGATGGGCGGCGTCATGGCGTTTGATGTAACCAACCCGGAATCGCCGTCGATTGTGGACTACCTGAATACCCGCGAAGACTGGGTTTCCGATCCGGAAACCAATCTGGCGATTGTGGGTGATCTGGGCATTGAAGACATTACCGTGATTCCGGCGGACCAGTCGCCGACGGGAGATGTGCTGATGCTGACAGGCAATGAAGTGAGTGGCACTACCGCTGTTTACCGTGTGGTGCTGCAAACCGAGGAATAAACTGCCGTTTGTTGGCAGAGCGACAAACCCCGCCTTGTGCGGGGTTTTCTATTCGAAGACCGGTGAGGCTGACAACGCCTTACTGATATACCTGTTTGAGCGCCGGGGTATCCGGATGTGTCTCCAGAGCTGGTACTTCCTGGTGCAGAAACCATTTTTCAGTAACCACTTTGCGCGTAAACCAGTGGGATCGCATAAGGGTGTTAGCCAGTGGCATCCTGATCCACTCCGGTACTTGAAAACCCTCTTCTTTGTCAGATTCCCTATGGCCGAAACGGTCTGCTATAGCATCACCGTAGGCCTGTAGAGAGGTTGCAGAGAAGTCCTGTGCCTGGCTGATCACCTCGGCCGCCAGCAATGCGGATTCGATAGCCGGCCTGATGCCTTCACCGCTCTGCGTATAGGCAAGCCCTGCCGCATCGCCGATCAGCAGCAGCCCATCGTCTACCAGTGCTCGCCCGGCATGGTCATAAAGCAAATATGCGTGACCTTTGAAGCGTCCGGACAGGTTTTCAGGAACCCGCCCTGCGGATTGCATAGCTTCTACAAAATCCTGTAAATGTGCGGTGAGTTTGTGGTTATCTTCTCGTCCGAGGCCAACATTCAGGTAATTGCCTTTGCGAAAGACCCAGGCGTAGCCTTTCAGGTCCTTGCAAAACCAGAGTTCTGGCGTGTCACCCCGGGCTTCGCAGGTTTTTGCCTGTTCCTGGGTCATTTCGAACTCTATTTCTTTGGCTGCCACAACGGTTTCATGGCTTCCCGGACCATCGCCAACCAGCCTGGTGACCGGGCAGAAATGACCTCCGGCACCTACCAGGAGCGGAGCTGACCAGGCATCATTGATCAGCCAATTGCCGTCTTTGCGGGTAATGCTTTTCACGGGGGTGCCAAGCTTTTTGGGTGTATTTGTGCGTGCCAGCAGATAATCATCAAATTCACATCGCCGTATGCCATAGCTGACGACGCCGCCATGGTCGTTCTCTACCGCCTGTTGCCCCATCATGCCGATCCGGAAGCGTCTTATAGGTTGGAGCGTGCGGCCGTTCCCGTAATCGCGCAAATCAATATCCAGAGTTTCAATAACCGAGGGTGTTACCCAGCCCGCGCAGGTTTTGTCCCGGGGGAAGTCCTGTTTGTCTATCAGCAGAGCGCGTTTGCCACTATCTTCAAGGGCTTTTGCCAGGGTAGACCCCGCCGGGCCAGCTCCAACGATAATCAGGTCGTATGCTTCCATGTCCGGTACCTCAAAAGTTTTCGGGCGCAGCGGGGAAGTTGTACAAATCCTGCCGGGTGGCAGGCAGGTGATTGTTGTTGCCATGGGTGAATACAACCTGAAAAAGCTGCAGCGAGCCGGCCTGGAAGGCAGCGATTGAGCCAGCCAGGTACATACGCCAGGCCCTGGTAAAGTGCTCGTCATACATTTCCGATACGGCTCCTTCCGCTGCATCGAAACGGTCCATCCAGGCACTCAGTGTTCGGGCATAGTGGAGACGGAGGTTTTCTACATCCAGGACGGAAAAGTCACCGTGCTCGCACAGCGTCATAAATTCACCGATACTGGGCGGATAAGCGCCCGGGAAGATACGCTTCTCAATCCAGGCATTCATCAGCATAGGCCGGTTACGACCGATGCTGTGAATAAGCGCCATGCCATTCGGCTTCAGTGAGCGTTTTATCAGTTCGGATAGCCCGAAATAATTCTCCTTGCCCACATGCTCCAGCATGCCAATTGAGACAAATGCATCGTACTGGCCCTGAATATTGCGATAATCATCCTCAATGTAGTCAATGAGCTTCTCCAGCCCCTGGTTGCGAGCCTGCTTCCGGGCGTACGAGACCTGTTCTCTGGAAATGTTGTAGGCGTGAACCTTCACTCCGTAATTCCTGGCCATGTAACGCGCCAGCCCGCCCCAGCCGCAACCGGCCTCCACCACGGTCATACCGGGCCGGAGCCTGAGTTTTCGGCAGACATGTTCCAGCTTCGCCAGTTGTGCTTGCTCCAGGCTTAGTTCGGGCCGTTCGTAATAGGCACAGGTGTATTGCATTTCGGCGCTGTCGAGCCAGAGCTGATAGAAATCGTTGCCGAGATCATAATGGTGGTGAATGTTATCCCGTGCGTCCGACAGACTGGTGGAGCGGGGGGCGTGGTTGCGCCACAGTGCTTCAAGCCAGCGCGGCCATTTCTGTCTAGCCTGATGAATGGCCCGGTAGAGTGCCTCCATCAAGTCGGGGAGGTCGCCTTCGATACTCAGGCGTCCGGCACTGTATAGATCACCAAAGGCCAGATTGGGGTTGGTAACCAAGGTGTAAAGTGCCTTGGGGTCGGCCAGGTGTACGGTAAACCTGGCCGGCTGCCCATGAGGCTCAATTACATCGTCGTTCCAAAGTCGGAAGCGAATCGGGGGTGAGCCGGCCATGCGCATCAGTTTGGCAACCAGCCAACGCTCATAGGAATGAGGTGCCCGATCTACGTGGGTGTCCTGTAAGGGTAGATTCAGGATATGGGGTTTTCGGGACGGTTCATTGGCCCTGGTGCTCGTTGCAGGTTTCTGAGCACTCGTTTGGGCACTGTTATGATCCACGGATTCTGCTCCCTTTTTTACCTTAACATTGCTGCTGAGGCTGACGGCTTTGCGTCAGGGCTTATCTCGAATGCGCGTCTGAGAAATGCCGGCTGTCCGTTCAGTATAGAAAATGTTCTGTTTTTGTCAGGTATGCCAGAAACTGAGATAAGTCAGGTTTGGGAAAAGTGCGGATAAAAGAGCGGTAGGGGTAGCGAGGGGAATAACTGCAGCCGGGCCAAATGGCCCGGCTGCATGACACATCAGTAAGAGGAGCTCATACCGAACCATTCAGGGAAAATGACAATCAGAGCCAGTACCAGCATCTGCAGGAATATAAATGGCAGCACCCCTTTATAGATGTCGACCGTTCGAACTTCTGGCGGAGCGACCCCTTTCAGGTAGAACAGGGAGAACCCGAACGGAGGTGTCAGGAAGCTGGTTTGCAGGTTCATGGCGATAAGAATGGCAAACCAGAGCATGTTGATGCCCAGGGCTTCGGCTACCGGCGCCAGAATGGGCACTATGATGAAGGAGATTTCCACAAAATCGATGAAAAAGCCCAGTACCAAAATGACCAGCATGGCGAGGATGATGAAGCCCCACTTTTCGCCAGGAAGTTGCAGCATCCACTCTTCCAGCAGGTAATCGCCACCTGTGTAGCTGAAAACCATGGAAAAAGCGGTGGCGCCGATCAGGATGGCGAACACCATGGCCGTTACTTTAACCGTGTCTTTCGACGCATCCCAAACCATCTGGAACGAGAATTGACGGTATATGATAGCCAGAACAATTGCGCCAATACCCCCGAGGGCAGAAGATTCCGTGGGTGTCGCAATGCCGGTAAAAATGGAACCAAGCACAATGACAATCAGTGCCAAGGGTGGAATGATCGCCAGCAGCGCGTTCATGATTTCCTTTTTACGGGAAATGCTGCTGTCTTCCGGCATGGCCGGAGCGGTCTCTGGTTTGAAACGGGTCATGATCAGGATATAGGCGACGTAAAGCCCTATAAGTACCACGCCCGGCCCGACGGCAGCCTTGAACAGATCCCCCACCGGGAGCCCCAGTACATCACCCAGAATAATCAGAATGATCGATGGCGGAACTATCTGGCCCAGGGTGCCTGCTGCACAGATGGTGCCGGTTGCCAGACGTTTGTCATACTTGTGGGCCAGCATGACCGGCAGAGAAATCAGGCCCATTGCCACGACACTTGCACCGACAACGCCTGTTGATGCCGCGAGGAGGGCGCCCACCAGAATGGTAGAGATGGCAAGGCCGCCTGGCAGTCCGCCAAACAGGCGACCCATGGAGGTCAGTAGCTGCTCAGCCAAACGAGTGCGTTGCAGGATAACGCCCATAAAGATGAATAGGGGAACAGCCATCAGAACGGTATTCTGCATAACGCTCATGATGCGATAGGGCATAAAGGCAAACAGGTCCATGCCTTCTGCAAACACGCCGAAAAACAAAGCTACACCGCCAAATGTGAAGGCGACAGGAAAGCCCAGCATCAACATGAAAAGGGCAACCGCGAACATAATCATGCCGATCATGCCAGTCCCCCCCCGCTATGCTCTCCTTCGTAGTGTTTATCGCCAGCCATGACGCGCAGGGCAAAGGTGGCCATATTGACGCCAGCAATGCCGATAAAGACTGCGGTGAAAGGAATCACGGATTTTATGAGCCAACGGTGGGGTAAGCCACCCGGGTCACCGCTGCCTTCGCCCATATTGTAGGAGTCCAGCGCAAAGGCGTAGCCATAAACGCCAATCAGATAGGCAAAGGGAACGACAAATGCCAGGGCACCGATCAGATTGATCCAGGCTTTTGCCTTATTGCTCCAGCGAGTATAAAAAACGTCTACCCGAACGTGGCCGTCTGTTCGCAGCGCGTAGGGAATGCCGAGCAGGAAAACTACCGAATACAGGTGCCATTCCATTTCTTGCATACCGATGGACACTTCATTGAACGCGTACCGGGCAACAACGTCATAAAAAACGTTAGCTGCCATCAACAACATTGCGACACAGGCAAGCCAGCCACAGAACATGGACAAGCGCGAGAGGCCCTCGTCCAGCTTTATAATCCACCGCATTCACAATCCTCCGCCCGGGGCTGTCGATTTTGCTACTGCTAAAGACAACAAAGCCGGGATCACATGCAGAGCGATCCCGGCTCCATTACACGGCCTGTATCTTACTCGATTGTGCCCATGGTGTTTAGGTATGCACGCTCAGAAATATCGGTATAAGCGCGGCTCTGCTCCAGGTAGTCCTGTTGCGATTTCACAATCCGTGCTGCCTGCTCGTTGCTTTCGGCGGCTTCTTTCAGGAGCTTCTCGTTGGCATCGTACATGGCCTGGAAAATATCCTGGGGGAACTGCTTGATCTGCACGTTCGGATAATCTTGCTTGATGTTGGCCCAGGCTTCCGCATTGGCGTGCTGTGACATTACCAGCATGTCGTAGGAAGCGGTGCGCATGGCAACACGCATGATTTCCTGCAGGTCAGCCGGTAGCTTTTCCCAGACCTTCTTGTTCACCAGGAACTGAAGCTCTGTAGCAGGCTCGTGCCAGCCGGTGTAGTAATAGTCTGCAATCTGCTGGAAGCCAAGACGCAGGTCCAGAGCCGGACCTACCCACTCAACTGCATCAATGGTGTTGCGCTCAAGCGCTGTATAAAGCTCGCCGGGCGCGATGTTTGTCGGGTTTACGCCTACTTCAGCAAAGACTTCGCCGGCGAAGCCCGGAATGCGCATTTTCAGGCCGTCAAGGTCTTCGAGCGATTTGATTTCCTCGCGGAACCAGCCACCCATCTGAACGCCGGTGTTACCGCCGGGAAACGACAGCATGTTGTGAGGCTCATAAACTTCCTGCATCAGTTCCATGCCGCCGCCATGGTAGAACCAGGCATATTGTTCCATGGCATTCATGCCGAACGGCATGCTGGTGAAGAATAGCGTCTCGGGAACCTTGCCTTTCCAATAGTAAGAGGCGGAGTGGCCCATGTCGTACTGACCGGCTTTTACCATATCAAACACGCCCAGGGGAGCTTTGTGTTTGTTAGCCGAGTCTATACGGATTTTCAGGCGTCCATTGGACATCTTTTCGACGGATTTGGCGAAATTTTTGGTGGTGTCGCCGAAAATCGGAAAGTTAGGCCCCCAGGTTTCTGCCAGCTTGAGGGTGAAGGTGTCTTGAGCGAATGCCTGCGTAGAGGCAAAGGTTGTTGCGACAGCGAGTATGGCCGCAGAGAAAACGGAACGGATCTTCATTGCTCTTGTGTCCTTTTGTCGTTTTTGGTGTCGAGCACGGGCTTTCTTGGAGAAGCCTTACAACTGGTTCACATTAGCAAGTATTGCGAGCCAGTGAAATGAGAAATCGCATACGACATAGGTCGTAGTTGACGTCAGATGTCGTTCATCCTTCCAATCTGGCTGGATAGTCGCATAGCTTCGTGTTGTTCAAGCGCCAGCAAGTCTTCCAGAAGGGTTTTTGCTTCCTCGATTTCCGCTTTGCCGATCAGGGAGTCGTAAAGATCCATCACCTGATCATGAAACGCAAAAATTTCCCGGGAAATGTCGTCAAAATCGAGAGTGTTAAAACGCGTATCGCACGACTCACCAACTTTGATTGGTTTGTGATTCAGGTAGTCGTACACACGAGTGTTCAGCGCCTTGGGGTCGGCCTGACTCTCAAACTCTCCAACCGCTTTTGCCAGCAGAGTTTCATGGCGGGAAATGTAATCCAGTAGCGCACTGGCGCGCTCATTACTGTTTTTCTCCGCCGAGGCTTGCAGGCACCTTGCAAGGTGAGAGTGCAGTTGGCGGGTCCAGTCGATCAGGTCCCCGAAAGTTTTTATCTCCATGTCCTAGCTCCATTGGTCAGGTTTTTTAGAGGGCTCCAGTTGCTTGCAGTTTAGTCGATTGCCTTTGCAGTTGCCTCCAGGGTTTGCGACGTTTCAGTGTGGCTACGCCAGGACCGGAACCTTCGCAATGCAGGTTTTTCAATGCTGTAGTGAACCGCAGAGGCGATAAGTATCGCCATCCCGAGGGCGAGACCGACACCCAGCCAGCCTGGCAGGCCAGCGTTATAGCTCCAGGTAATGACGCCGTAGCCGATGTTCTGATGCACCAGATAAAGGCTGTAGGAAAGGCTTCCGAGCCATAGTAAGGGCTTACTGGCTAACCAGTTGAGTTTACCGGCGACGGCCAGGGCGAATACGGTGAAGCAGCCCAGCACGAACAGACTGTAAGGGAGCTTGTAGGCCAGCAAACCGTGGCCGAGCGCCATTGCCAGCAGTGCCGCATCATTTGCTGCAGGGGCGCCGTATCGGTAGATCCGGTAAATCAACATGCCGCCTATGAATAGCGGGGCGTACTTGACGAACAACAGATCCTTGACCAGAAACTCTATGCCCTCGGGTATCTGATTCCACCATATTACTCCGGCGTAGCTCACCAGCATCCATGTCCAGAATGCCAGGCGCAGTCGAGACCAGTCACGAAGGGTGTAGAACAAGAGCGCCATCCAGGCATAAAAGGTGGCCTCTATCACCAGGCTCCAGTAAGCGCCGTCCACGTGTTCGGCGCCCAGGTACTCGTGCAACAGGGTTGCGTTGAGCAATGCAGTTTCAAGGCTGACGGCGCGGCTCTCTGGACCGAGAAGGTGTACCGACAGGAAAGTAATGGCAATACCGGCCCAGAGAGCAGGTAGCAGCCTCACTCCTCGCGCCAGCCCAAACCAGGTAGCATTGCGGGTGCGCTCAAGGGTCATGAAAATGACGAAACCGCTGAGGATGAAAAACAGGTGTACCCCGTAGCGGCCGAATAGGAGGGTGTCTGTCAGCAATTGTGGCAACTCGAACGAATGACCGAAGAGTTTGTCGTAGTAAGGCAGGTAGTGGAAAAGCACGACCCCAAGGGCAGCGAGGCCCCGCAATGCATCAAGACTGCCTAGTCGTGCTTGGGAGGGGTTCATAGGAAGTTCCGTCAAGATTTTGCTTATAGTAGCCTGCTTTGCCAGCCCGCAATACGGATGGGATATACCATTCGCTTGCCGTAGGTATACCATGTAGTAATACATCGGGCTGTCACAGGGAGAGCGCAATGGCCACGACGTTGGGGATTATCGAGGGCTTCTACGGGCCGGTATGGACCTGGCAGGAGCGAAAACAGCTGGTGCGGGCACTGGCGCCGCATGGTTACGGCTTCTATCTCTATGCGCCCAAGGCGGACGCATTTCTGCGCCGCCGCTGGCAGGAACCTCACCCGCCTGCGATGGTTGCAGAGCTATCAGAGTTTGGTCGGTTTTGCCGTCACCAGGGTGTGAGGTTCGGGGTCGGGCTAAGTCCCTTTGAAATCTTTAATCGTTTTGATGATGCTGCCCGTTCCTCGCTTGCCGCAAAACTGGAGTTGCTTGATCGCATTGGCATTGATGAACTCGCTATCCTTTTCGACGATATGCGCGCCGATGCCCCTGCGCTAGCAGAAACCCAGGTCGAGATCATGCACTGGATCCGGGAGCGCACGACGGCCCGCTACCTATCGGTATGCCCCAGTTATTATTCTGACGATCCAGTGCTCGACCGTGTGTTTGGGGCGCGGCCAGCGGCTTACCTGGAAACCTTTGGTCGCCTTCTGGATCATGATATTCAGGTCTTCTGGACAGGCGAAGAGGTCTGCTCCCGAGAGGTTTCTCCCGGGCACCTCAAGCGTGTTAGCGACCGGTTGGGTCGCAAGCCCGTGCTCTGGGACAACTACCCGGTGAATGACGGTGATCGTATGTCGCAGCATTTGCACTTGCGAGCGTTTACCGGCCGCCCTGCTGCCAACGGCGCTTATCTCTCGGGCCACGGCATCAACCCGGCCTTGCAGCCAACACTCACCATGATCCCGGCAATAACCCTGGCTGAATCGTATCGCCAAGGTACGGAGTATCAATACGGGCAGGCTTTTCAGCAGGCCGCGAAGGAGGTGCTCGGGAGAGAGTTGGCGGCTCAGCTTCATGCCGATCTGCTGGTCTTGCAAGATGCGGGTCTGGGGCGTATCAACGAGGAAAAACGGCAAAGCTTGATGCGCACCTACGATGCCTTTGACCATCCTGCAGCCAGCGAAATTCTACGCTGGCTGGTAGGTGAGTATCAGGTAACCGACGAAATGGTTCAGACTCAATGAGGCCGTGCTAATAACGCAGACGGTGCGACCGTTATTTGCGCAGCGGTACTACTTTAAATAGTACTCAACAGTTGAAACAACCCGAACCGTCTTCACCGGGTGCTGCTGCTCGGAAACCCCTGGAGCCTGATCCCGGGCCAGAATCTGGAATACACCCTGATTGGCCCGGCGCAGATCGCCCAGTTCGGTTTTTGCATCTTCCGCAAACTGGCTGGCGGCTTCCCGCGCGGAGGCCGTGGCTTCGGCGATCATATCGGGCTTGATGTCATTCAGGCCGTTAAACAGATAGGTAGGGCCGCTAGGGCCGTAGTCAGAGGACAGCACTACGCCGGAATCGACCAGTTCACTCACGCCCTGTGCGGCCTGGCGGATTTTTTCAATATCTTCGCTGCGTACCATCAGAGTCTGGCTGATGATGAATTTCTGCTCGTTGTTGCTGTCCTGGTAGGGGTTGGCCCGGGTATCGGTCACATCCAGACGCTGTAGCTCCACTGCGCTGTCACTAATGGCTTGCAGCTTCAGGAACGCCATGATGGCATTGCGACTGCTGCGCGCTTTTTCCTGGGCATCGCTGAGGCTGGCCCCAGTAGCAATAAAGCGGATCGGCCATAGGGCCAGATCAGCACTTACTTCACGCTCTGCCACACCTTTTACCGTTACGTAGCGATCACCTGTTCGCAGATCGGTCAGGCCGTCACTGATGAGCGAGGCAGAGATAATGGCGCTGAAACCCAGAATGAGAGCAGCAATCACTTTCATGGAGAATCTCCCTGGCAGGTATCTTCAGTGGGTCGGTGAAATCTCGCAGATATTGCTTTGCGCTCGCGATCTTTATCCAGGAACTCTTCTGGCAGCGGCTGTATAACGTAGAGGAAATCCCCTTTGTTGCGGTTTTCATCTAACGGAGGCATTTCTGCACCCTCTGGCCATATAACTGGCGAAATAACCGCAACTGACAAATCTGGTGCTCGTTGTCTGAGCATGGCGACGGTTCCCAGATGTTCTTCGCTGTGAAACGTGCCGGTGATATGCACAATCTGGTGGCTGGGATGCGCACTATGGCTGGCCAATATGCGGCTTGCCATGGTGTTGTCGCGCAGCAGCTGGGCTTTGTAGGTGTTGTCCAGGCGCTCGCGCATGGCGTCGTCGGCAGCGCCGTGGCTGCTGTTGATCGTGGCCTCGAACTTTTCGCGGTAGGCTGGCGTGTCCATAAACGGATGGTCAGGTAGCGACGCCCGGTCGTGGGTGGCCAGCCTGTCCAGGTAACCCGGCCCTGTTCGGCCAACGCAACGCACAATCGCCGCCGGTGCATTTGCTGCTATCACGGGCAAACTCTGCTGCCGGGCGAACTCCATAAGCGGGCGGTAAGAACCACGATAGTTGTCCCATGCGTTACTGTCTTCCATCATTTCAGTCTCACCGGTTTCACCGCTCAGGTAGGCGTCGACGGCCGCCTGCTTGTCCAGCGTAAACTGTTCCATGGACAGTATCTGCAAAGGCTGCTGTCGATAGAGGGCAGCCTGAATCTGCGACTGCAGAAGATGTGCGGCCTGGTGGCCATGATATTCGCCAATGATGACTACGTCGGTGTCGGCGAGTCTTTGAGAGAGGGTTTCTACACTCAGTTCAGTACCGCTGATTGAGCCGATCAGACGCGCCTCATAGAGAGTTTGAGGCCTGATCAAGGAGTTGTCGTCGCTGGACTTAATCATGGCTGTGCACCCGGCCAGACTGTTTATCAGTACAACTAATACGACGATAGATAACTTTTTCATGGCGAAATTATATATGATATAGGGCCTCTATTCCTGCAGGTTTTACCAGTCAAGAGGCCAGCATGCCCCATCGCACTCATCTTTTTTCACTCAGGTTTGCCCACGCTTTCAGGGAAGCCTGCATTGACCAACCCTATAACAGTCGGCGCCTTCTGCGCGATCTCATGGCAGGTCTTACGGTAGGCATTATCGCCATACCTTTGGCCATGGCGCTGGCTATCGCAAGCGGTGTGCCGCCCCAGTACGGGCTTTATACAGCGTTTATTGCCGGTTTTATTATTGCTCTTACGGGGGGCAGTCGCTTCAGTGTTTCCGGGCCCACTGCGGCTTTTGTCGTTCTCCTCTATCCCATTGCCCAAACCTACGGGCTTGGTGGCCTGTTGGTGGCTTCGTTGATGTCGGGCGTGTTGTTGGTTCTCATGGCTTTGATGAGGCTGGGTCGCTTCATTGAGTACATTCCTGAGTCTGTCACGCTCGGGTTTACCGGCGGCATTGCGGTTGTTATTGCCACCTTGCAGGTCAAAGACTTTTTTGGGCTGCCTGTTGAGACTATGCCGGAGCACTACTGGGATAAACTGGCCGTGCTGGCGCAAAGTTTCCCGGCGTTCGATTCCATGAGTGCGCTGGTTGCTACGGTTACCCTCGGTGTCATGCTGCTCTGGCCGCGGTTGAAAACGCCGGTTCCCCCCCATCTTCCTGCAGTTGTGATCGGTAGTCTGCTGGCAATTCTGCTCAATGCAAACGGCGCTGCTGTGGAAACCATCGGTTCCAGGTTCAGCTATTTATTGCCCGGGGGTGGCACCGGCGCTGGTATTCCGCCATTTTTGCCAGAGTTCGCGTGGCCATGGCAGCAAGCAGATGCCAGTGGCCAGGCTATAGGGTTGTCCTGGAACATGGTGCAAGAGCTGTTGCCTGCAGCATTTGCTATTGCGATGCTCGGCGCTATTGAGTCTTTACTCTGTGCCGTCGTGCTAGACGGTATGACGGGTAAGCGCCATAGCGCCAATAGCGAACTTATGGGGCAGGGGCTTGGTAATATTATTGCGCCATTTTTCGGCGGTATTACTGCCACCGCTGCAATCGCCCGTTCCGCGGCCAATTACCGCGCCGGCGCTGAGTCGCCTGTCGCGGCCATGGTGCACGCTGTTGTGGTTTTGCTCGCTCTGGTTTCACTGGCTGGGGTGCTGGCCTACTTGCCTATGCCAGCCATGGCTGCGCTGTTGATCATGGTGGCCTGGGGCATGAGTGAGGCGCCCAAGGCTGTACATCTTTTGAAAACCGCGCCGCGCAGCGATGTGCTGGTTTTTCTGACCTGTTTTTCGCTGACCGTGGCGCTGGATATGGTGATTGCGATTACCACGGGTGTGCTGCTGGCGGCTGTTCTGTTCATGCGTGAAATGGCACAGATGACCAAAGTGACGGATATCACCACGGGCAAACGGATCAGTGGGCAGAATCTACCTGAGGGCTGGCGAGTATTCAAAATCAATGGCCCGCTGTTTTTTGCCGCAGCGGACCGTATTTTTGGCGAGCTTGCTGAGCTGTCCCGAAACGTTGACGGGTTTATCCTGTACATGGATGGCGTTACCGTGCTTGATGCAGGAGGGCTTTCCTCGCTCAGCAAGTTGATTGCCACCTGTGAGAACGATGGTACTCGTATTGTCATCGCGGATCTGCAGTCGCAGCCCCTGCGAACGATTGCGCGCGGTGGGCTCAGGCCCGTGGAAGGGCTGTTGCAATTTACTTCGTCGCTGGGTGAGGCGCTGGCTTTGCCGTTGGCCTCTATGGCTCAGTTGAGTTCAACGCACTCGAAGCCCACCGGACCAACGTAATGAAAAAGACTGCCATGCTGCCTTTCCGCGTCGTCGACCGGGTGAAGTTTATTGTTGAACGTCAGTTGGTGAAAGGCGCTGGCTTTCAGTTGCTGGTAGTGGGCATTTTTATTGGTTTGATTTCTCTGATTGGCGGCTTGTTGGTTGTGCCTCAGGGTGGTGATTTTGATGATCCCGGTTCTGCTGTCTGGTGGGCGTTTCTTCGCCTGACGGATCCCGGTTATCTGGGCGACGACGTCGGAACCTGGCAGCGCTTTGTCTCAACTCTGCTGACCATCAGTGGATATGTTGTGTTTATGGGCACGCTGGTGGCCATCCTCACCCGTTGGTTGATTGCCAAGATGGAGGATCTTGAACGCGGACTTACGCCGGTCATCTTGAAACATCATGTGGTGGTGCTGGGCTGGACCGCACAGACGCTGCCCTTGCTTTCTGAACTTCTGGGCTCCTCTGGTCGCATGCGACGGTTTCTGGAAAAACACGATACCCAGAAACTGAACCTGGTAGTGCTGTCTGAAGAAGCTTCCGCCGAACAGGTTCACGAACTGCGCAATGAGCCCGGTATTGGCAGGCGTGCCCGACAGATTATTCTGCGCTCGGGTTCCGCCATTCAGCCAGAGGCTTTGCATCGGGTTGCCTGTCTTGATGCTGCTGCAGTGATTGTGCCCAGTGCGGTCTATGATGCGAGCAGCCTGATCACCTCGGATGTGGAAACCGTCAAAGCACTTCTGTCGATAGCTGCCCAGGCAAGACAGTATCAGGCGCCTTTGCCCTTTGTGGTGGCAGAGATTCAGGATGTCCGCAAGCTTCCGGTCGTCGGACGAGCTTACCCAGGGCCGATTGAAGTAGTCGCCGGTAACGCCACCATCAGCCGGCTGATGGTGCAGAATGTGTTGCACCCGGGGTTGTCAGAAGTCTACAACGAGTTACTGACGGCGGGTGAGGGCAATGAGATCTATGTTCGGGGTGGCGATTCCTTAGCGGGACTTTCTCTGGGGGAGCTTGCGTCCCAGCGCCCCGGCGTGATCATACTGGGTCTGCTCCGCCCCCATGGGCATGGCTGGGATATACGGTTAGCGGCACCATCGGAAACGCAGATAGAGTCGGAAGACCGTGTTGTGATGATGGCCCGGGGTTACTCGGAAACTGAGTCGGACCCGAAATTACCTGTCTTGCCTGAGATCAGCCGTGGCGAAGCGAAGCGCTCTGTTTGCGCGGACAACCTGGAAGGTCGGCGTATTCTATTACTCGGCTGGAACCGCAGAGTCCCCAGCCTGTTAGCCGAGTTCGCCAGTTACGGCCCCGGGCAGCCTGTGCTGGATATTGTCTCTGTTGTGCCCATCACCGAGCGTGAGCATGCCCTCAGCCGATATGCCGCCGGAAAGCCTTTTGAAGGCTATAGCCATATCGAAGCGGACTACATGGTGGAAGATGAACTGCGCCGGATCAATCCAGCCGGTTACGACACTATCCTGTTGCTTAGCAGCGACCGGTTTGCTTCGGGCGAAGAGGCTGATGCACGAACAATGGTCGGCTATCTTCAGCTTGAAGACATACTCGCAGAGGCCCCTCGGCGTCCGCAGCTGATTATGGAGCTGAGCGATCCCGACAACCGCCATCTGCTATACGGACACCAGAGTGAAATGCTCATAAGCCCGATGATTCTCAGCCATGTCTTGGCCCAGGTGGCACTTAGGCGGGAGTTGCGAGTGGTGTTGGAGGAGTTGTTCACGGCCGGAGGCGCAGAAATCCAGTTCCGGGATCCGGGGGATTACCCGCTTCCTGCCAGTGTTGACTTCCAATTGCTGGAACGGACTTTGGCTGGAGAGGGCGAAATAGCACTTGGCGTGTTTCGGAATCAGCCGGACGCAACGGGCAGGCACCTGATGTTGAACCCCCCAAGACGGGCCTTCCTGGACCTTCAGCCTGGGGATCGTCTCGTGGTTCTTTGCGTATCAGACTAAGCACCGGGGCCAGGCTTTGGCCCGCCCCGGTGACTATTTCGCATTTAATTACTCAATCTTGATGTGCCCACTATTCAGCATTGTGTCGATGAACTGCTCAGAGCTTTGGCCGTCCATGGAAATGCCGCTCAAGGTGATGGACTGTTGGGCATTGTCACCGTTATCGCTGAGTGCACCGTCTTTATTGAGATAAAGAACCGTATCCCCGTTTTCCTCCTTCGCCATCATGAAGTCTGTGATGGTTTCAGCTGATGCATCTTGAAGAAGATCGCTGAGCTCGAGTTGATCGCCCTGGCCAGTCCCTGTGTAGCCATCTTGCGCATCAATCGTAAAATCTGTCACAACGTCATTGGCCATGCTGCTGTCATTTTCGTCGCCAAGCTCCCAACGGAACACATCCGCACCTACGCCGCCGGTCAGCATGTCGTTGCCTGAGCCTCCGATCAGCATGTCGTTGCCTGAGCCTCCGATCAGCATGTCGTTGCCGGCACCGCCTAGCAGGTAATCGTTTCCTGCACCGCCATCAAGAACATCATCGCCGTCGTAGCCGCGGATCAGCTCGTTTGCTGCACTGCCCTGCAAGTTATCTGTCTGCTCGGTTCCTGAGATGGTCGTGCTGGTCTGTGCAACCGTGACCGTCATGGACTCGGTCACTGACTGTTGATCACCCGTTGAGGTCTCCGTTGCAGTCGCCGTGACGCCAAGTGTAATGTCGCCGCTGAAGCCGTTTTCTGTCAGTAACTGCAGGTTGTCCAGCTCATTAGCGCTCAAGCTCCAGGTTCCATCCGCATTTTGAGTACCTGCAGTCAGCGCGGCACCTGTTGGTAAGCCGCCTATCAGGATGCTCAAGTTTTCTGACCCGTCCTGATCTGCCAGTGCAGCATTGATATCGAGTGGAACTATGGCGCCAAAGGTGCCACTGAGTCCGGGGACCGTCAGAGATGGAGCGTCAAGTTGCAGTGAGGAATCTTTTTGTGAGTCCCCGCCATTCAGCACCAGCCACTGGAACTGGTAAGCACCCGATTCAGCGGCCGTGTAGGCAAAGGATCCGGTCGAAGACTGGGTGGGGAATTTGTTCTCCGATGAGTCCACAAGCAGAGTTTCTTTTGCTCCACCTGGTGCCGTTACGACTAGAGCAACGACATCGTTGAAACCACTCTCTACCTCGCTCTTATTGTCCTCGCCGTTTACGAAGGAATAAACCCAGGTAATTTCCATACCCGTATTCAGAGTTTGGGTTGTTTCTGTGATCTTTCCATCTGCGATGGTAATGGTACCTGGATCGTCTGCACCTTCTCCCGTCGGATTGAACCGCCCGCTCAGGTACCCAGTCTCCACTCCCAGTTCGCTTTCCAGTGCAGCCAGACTTAAGCCGTCGCCTGAATCATATGCGGCTGGATCAACCGCCACATCCTCGGCTCCCGTTGATATGACAGTAGCTCCGGCCTGCAGATTGGTGCTGTCGGAAACCGACAACACAGGGGAATCGGCGGCGGGAAGCACATTTACGGTAACAGTCGCTGTGTCTGTGGCTCCCTGGCCGTCGTTGACCGTGTACTCGAACGTCGCTTCACCAGTGAAGAAGTCGTCAGGGGTGAATACGATATTGCCGTTGGCATCAAGTGAGGCGTTGCCGTTCACTGGGTTCTGAACACTTTGAATGGTCAGCGAATCGCCATTGGCATCGATATCGTTTTCTAGCAGCGTTGATGACTCGATAGTGAGTGGCTGGTTCTCGTTAACAATCAGCCCTGAATCAATGCCGTTATGTGACACATGCTGTGAGCCGAAAGTCTCGTACGTTCCACCTTGTGGTCGAATCTCAACCTCAAGCACGGCTTGCCCACCTTGATCCCAGTAAACGATTTCGACGGTATGGGGGCCTTCGCCTGTCAGTTCGAATGTCCCGCCCGTTTGGGTTGACGGGGATTGATTCCTGTCGGCTTCAATGACGACATCGCCATTCACAAGGATACGGTAGCCATCGTCTGCACGGACCTTGAACTGGTAGATTCCTGCAGCAAGATCCAGCTCGCCGCTCATTCGGATGATCGCGTCAGAGCTATTGACGGGGTCGCTGGACAATGAGCTCGCATCGTCTCCCAGGAAATCCTGGAGCTTGCCTTCACTGCCAAGATTTCCACCCGATTGGCCTATGTCATAGTTGACGGAGGTGCCTATAAAGGTTGCATCGGCACTCGTTGCGGCAATAAACGCATCGATTTGTGTAAGGTTACTGAGGTTGTTGCCGTCCGTCCCGACCTCGTAGGCAAAATATTCGCCAAAGAGCCCCTGGATCGCATTTGTATTGTAGGAGTCATCGCCAGCTTCTGGTGCGACATTGGTCTCCAAGGTTCCGGTGGTCGAATTGGAAAGGTTTTGTCCGTTGCGATCGGTTCCAGAGGCCACAACAGTGATTGCGCCATCCGCCAGACCAGAGGTATCAATATCTGTAACCGAGTAGGAGCCGTTTGCATCTACCGCTGTAGTTACGCTGGTGGAAACGCCACCGGCATCCGTAATCGTGAGGGTAATACTGCTGCCCGCGGCGACGTCCGTGGTTGCTCCCGAAAGGCTTATGGTTTGAGCATTGTTATCGACGGAATCCACTACCACGGACAGACTACCTGCCAATGCATCCAGTGTGCCGCTAGCTGTGTCGGAAACCGCGTTGCCGTTGCGATCGTCCGCAGTGGCAGTGAAGGTTAGCGTACCGTCGACCAGCGTTGAAATATCCGCGCCGGTCACGGTGTAAGAACCGTCAGCGGCTACAGCGGCGGTCGTTGTGACTTGAGTACCATCCACATCCGCAATGGTGATCGCGACAAGTTCACCTGGCGCCACGTCGGCGGTGGTGCCTGACAGGTCGAGAGTCTGTGCGGCGTTATCGACGGCATCAATGGCAACCGTCAGGTCGCCTTGAGTTGCATCGAGCGTGCCGGTTGCGGTGTCGGAAACCGGCTTGCCGTTGCGATCGGTCGCGCTGGCCGAGACGGTTAGTGGGCCATCCACCAGGCTTGAAATATCTGCACCGGTCACTGTGTAGGAGCCGTCAGCGGCAATGGTGGCGGTGGTGCTGACTTGGGTGCCATCAACGTCGGTGATGGTGATGTTGACCAAGTCATCAGTCGCAACATCACTGGTGGTGCCCGAGAGATTAATGGTCTGCGTACCATTACCGACGGCACCAATGGCAACCGTCAGATCACCGGCAAGAGCGTCCAGCGCACCGCTTGCGGTATCAGAAACGGCATTGTCGTTGCGATCGTCCGCAGTGGCAGTGACGTTTAGCGTTCCGTCGGCCAGCGTTGAAATATCCGCGCCGGTCACGGTGTAAGAACCGTCAGCGGCTACAGCGGCGGTCGTTGTGACTTGAGTACCATCCACATCCGTAATGGTGATCGCGACAAGTTCACCTGGCGCCACGTCGGTGGTGGTGCCTGACAGGTCGAGAGTCTGTGCGGCGTTGTCGACGGCATTTAGGGCAATCGTCAGGTCGCCTTGAGTTGCATCGAGCGTGCCGGTTGCGGTGTCGGAAACCGGGCTGCCATTGCGGTCCGTAGCGGAGGCCTCAATGGTTAAGTTCCCGTCCACTAAACCAGAAATGTCCGTGCCCGCGACAGTGTAGGAGCCATCAGCGGCAATGGTGGCGGTGGTGGTAACTTGGGTGCCGTCCATATCGGTAATGGTGATGTTAACCAGTTCATTGGGAGCCACATCGGTGGTTGTACCACCGATATCAATGGTGCCTGCGGTGTCATTAACGGACGCAGAGTTAATGTCGAGGCCACCGGTGGTGGCATTCAAAGTTCCATTCGCAGTATCGGAAACTGCACTGCCGTTACGGTCCGTGGCTGATGCTTCGACCGTCAGCGCACCGTCAACCAGACCCGTGATATCGGTGCCGGTCACGGTGTAAGAGCCATCAGCGGCGACGATGGCCGTGGTGGTCACCTGCGTGCCGTCTACATCGGTAATGGTGATGCTGACCAGATTGTTGGGCGCTACGTCGGTGGTGGTGCCGGCGACATCGATCGTGCCCGCGGTGTCATCGACGGTGGTGGTAGTGAGGTTTAGACCGCCTTGTGTTGCATCCAGCGCACCGCTTGCGGTATCAGAAACGGCGTTGTCGTTGCGATCCGTGGCAGACGCCGCGATGGTCAGAGCACCGTCGACCAGGCCGGAAATGTCGGTGCCGGTGACCGAGTAAGATCCGTCGGCGCCGACGGTGGCGGTGGCACCGGCTTGGTTGCCATCGCTGTCGGTGATGGTAAGACTCACCACTGCTCCCGGGGCTACATCGGTAGTGGTACCCGCCAGGTCGATGGTTTGTGCATCGTCATTAACGGTAGCGGCGGTGATATCCAGGCCGCCAGTTATGGCGTCCAGAGTATCGGTTGCACTATCGGAAACCGGCTTGCCGTTGCGATCGTCCGCAGTGGCAGTGACGGTTAGCGTACCGTCGACCAGCGTTGAAATATCCGCGCCGGTCACGGTGTAAGAGCCATCAGCGGCGACGATGGCGGTGGTGGTAACTTGGGTGCCATCAGCGTCGGTGATGGTGATGCTGACCAGGTCATTGGGCGCCACGTCGGCGGTGGTGCCTGACAGGTCGAGAGTCTGTGCGGCGTTATCGACGGCATCAATGGCAACCGTCAGAGCACCGGCAAGAGCGTCCAGCGCACCGGTTGCGGTATCGGAAACCGGGTTATCATTACGATCCATGGCGGACGCTTCGATGGTCAGAGCGCCGTCGACCAGCGTTGAAATATCCGCGCCGGTCACGGTGTAAGAGCCATCAGCGGCGACGGTGGCGGTGGTAGTGACTTGGGTGCCATCAGCGTCGGTGATCGTGATGGCCACCGATGCATTCTCGGCCACATCAGTGGTGGTGCCGGCAATATCGATCGTGCCCGCGGTGTCATCGACGGTGGTGGTTGTAATGTTCAGGCCACCGTCGATGGCATCCAGAGCGCCGGTAAAGGTATCGGAGACGGGATTGCCGTTGCGATCCGTTGCGGAGGCCTCGACGATCAGCGCGCCATCCACCAGACCGGAAATATCCACGCCCGCCAACGTGTAATCGCCGTTGGCGTCCACGGTGGTGGTGACGGTAATCGGTGTGCCTGCGGAATCGGTGATGGTCAGAGTCACCGTTGTACTCTCGGCCACGTCGGTGGTGGTGCCGGACAGGTCGAGAGTCTGCGTACCATTATCGACGGCATCAATAGCAACCGTCAGATCACCGGCAAGAGCGTCCAGCGCACCGCTTGCGGTATCAGAAACCGGATTACCGTTACGATCCGTGGCTGAGGCTTCTACGGTCAAAATTCCATCCACCAGACCAGAAATGTCCGTATCCGTCACGGTGTAAGAACCGTCAGCGGCGACGACGGCGGTGGTGCTGACTTGGGTGCCGTCCACATCGGTGATGGTGATGCTGACCAGCTCATTGGGCGCCACGTCGGTGGTGGTGCCCGACAGGTCGAGAGTCTGTGCGCCGTTATCGACGGCATCAATGGCAACCGTCAGATCACCGGCAAGAGCATCCAGCGCACCGGTTGCGGTATCGGAAAGCGGATTACCGTTACGATCCGTGGCGGAGGCATCGACAGTTAATGCCCCATCCACCAGGCTTGAAATATCTGCACCGGTCACGGTGTAGGAGCCATCAGCGGCGACGATGGCGGTGGTGGTGACTTGGGTACCGTCCACATCGGTAATGGTGATGTTAACCAGTTCATTGGGAGCCACATCGGTGGTTGTACCACCGATATCAATGGTGCCTGCGGAGTCATTAACGGACGTAGAGTTAATGTCGAGGCCACCGGTGGTGGCATCCAGAGTGCCGTTCGCAGTATCGGAAACGGCACTGCCGTTGCGGTCCGTGGCTGATGCTTCGACCGTCAGCGCGCCGTCAACCAGACCCGAGATATCGGTACCGGTCACGGTGTAGGAGCCGTCAGCGGCGACGATGGCGGTGGTGCTGACTTGGGTGCCGTCGCTGTCGGTGATGGTGACGTTCACTTCCGTTCCCGGCGCCACATCGGTAGTGGTGCCCGACAAGTCGAGAGTCTGTGCGCCGTTATCGACGGCATCAATGGCAACCGTCAGATCACCGGCAAGAGCATCCAGCGCACCGGTTGCGGTATCGGAAAGCGGATTACCGTTACGATCCGTAGCGGAGGCCTCAATGGTCAAGTTCCCGTCCACTAAACCAGAAATGTCCGTGCCCACGACAGTGTAAGAGCCATCAGCGGCAATGGTGGCGGTGGTGGTAACTTGGGTGCCATCAGCATCGGTGATGGTGATGCCGACCAGTTCATTGGGCGCCACGTCGGTGGTGGTGCCTGACAGGTCGAGAGTCTGTGCGCCGTTATCGACGGCATCAAGGGCAAGCGACAGGTCGCCTTGAGTTGCATCGAGCGTGCCGGTTGTGGTGTCGGAAACGGCATTGCCGTTGCGGTCGGCCGTGCCGGCCGAGACGGTTAGTGGGCCATCCACCAGACCAGAAATGTCCGTACCAGTCACGGTGTAAGAACCGTCAGCGGCTACAGCGGCGGTCGTGGTGACTTGGGTGCCGTCCACATCGGTGATGGTGATGCTGACCAGCTCATTGGGCGCCACATCGGTGGTGTTCCCGGACAGGTTGAGGGTCTGAGTACCATTGTCGATAGCATCAATTGCCACTGCGAGGTCGCCAGCGAGTGCATCCAGTGTACTGGTAGCAGTGTCAGACACCGGATCGCCGTTGCGATCGGTGGCAGATGCCTCAATAGTCAACGCGCCATCGACCAGCGTTGAAATATCCACGCCCGCCAACGTGTAATCGCCGTTGGCGTCCACGGTGGTGGTGACGGTAATCGGGGTGCCCACGGAATCGGTGATAGTCAGAGCCACCGTTGCATTCTCGGCCACGTCGTTAGTGTTGCCTGACAGGTCGAGAGTCTGTGCGCCGTTATCGACGGCATCAATGGCAACTGCTAGGTCGCCTTGAGTTGCATCGAGAGTGCCGGCGGCGGTGTCCGAAACGGCATTGCCGTTGCGATCCGCGGCAGACGCCTCAATGGCCAAGTTCCCGTCCACTAAACCAGAAATGTCCGTGCCCGCGACAGTGTAAGAGCCATCAGCGGCAACGGCGGCGGTCGTGGTGACTTGGGTGCCGTCCACATCGGTAATGGTGATGTTAACCAGTTCATTGGGAGCCACATCGGTGGTTGTACCACCGATATCAATGGTGCCTGCGGAGTTATTAACGGACGCAGAGTTAATGTCGAGGCCACCGGTGGTGGCATTCAAAGTTCCATTCGCAGTATCGGAAACTGCACTGCCGTTACGGTCCGTGGCTGATGCTTCGACCGTCAGCGCGCCGTCAACCAGACCCGTGATATCGGTGCCGGTCACGGTGTAAGAGCCATCAGCGGCGACGATGGCTGTGGTGGTGACTTGGGTGCCATCAACGTCGGTGATGGTGATGGTCACCGGTGCATTCTCGGCGACGTCGGTGGTGTTGCCCGACAAGTCGAGAGTCTGTGCGCCGTTATCGACGGCATCAATGGCAACTGTCAGGTCGCCTTGAGTTGCATCAAGCGTGCCGGTTTCGGTGCCATATACCGGATCGCCATTACGGTCGGTGGCGGTAGCATCAATCGTCAGAGCGCCATCAACCAAACCCGAGATGTCGGTGCCGGTTACGGAGTAAGAACCATCAGCACCAACGGTAGCGGTGGTGCTGGCTTGACTGCCATTGCTGTCGGTAATGGTAATCGCGACAGAGCCGCCCGGTGCCACATCAGTGGTGGTGCCCGACAGGTTAATGGTCTGCGCGTCGTTATCGATAGCGTTGACGGCGACGGTCAATGCACCGTCGGTGGCATCCAATGCACCGTTTGCGGAATCGGAAACGGGATCGCCATTACGGTCGGTGGCAGAGGCATCAATCGTCAGAGCACCATCAACCAAACCCGAGATGTCGATGCCAGTCACAGTATAAGATCCGTCAGTGGCGATGGTGGCTGTGGTGGTGACCTGGTTGTTATCCGCATCGATGATGGTGAGGTTCACCAACGCCCCGGGCGCCACATCGGTAGTGGTACCCGATATGTCGATCGTGGAAGTGCCGTTATCGATAGCGTCGACGGCGACGGTCAATGTACCGTCAGTGGCATCCAGTGTACCGTTTGCGGAGTCGGAAACAGGATCGCCATTACGGTCGGTGGCGGCAGCATCGATGGTCAGCGCGCCGTCATTTAACCCTGATACATCTACGCCGTTCAGAGAATAAGATCCGTCAGCGGCGACGGTCGCGGTGGTACCGACTTGGGTGCCGTCGCTGTCGGTGATGGTGACGTTCACTTCCGTTCCCGGCGCCACATCGGTAGTGGTGCCCGACAGGTTAATGGTCTGCGCGCCGTTATCGACGGCATCAATGGCAACCGTCAGGTCGCCTTGAGTCGCATCGAACGTGCCGGTTGCAGTGTCGGAAACCGGGCTGCCATTGCGGTCCATAGCGGAGGCCTCAATGGTCAAAGTCCCATCCACCAAGCCAGAAATGTCCGTGTCCGAGACAGTATAGGAGCCGTCAGTCGCAACAGTGGCGGTGGTGGTAACTTGGGTTCCATTTACATCTGTAATGGTGAGGGCAACCGATGCATTCTCGGCCACGTCAGCGGTTGTGCCAGCGATATCAATGGTGCCCGCATTGTCGTCGACGGACGTAGAGGTAATGTCGAGGCTGCCGGTAAGCGCATTCAGACTGCCGTTCGCAGTATCGGAAACCGGGTTACCGTTACGATCCGTGGCGGAAGCATCAACAGTTAATGCCCCATCCACCAGGCTCGAAATATCTGCACCGGTCACGGTGTGGGAGCCATCAGCGGCGACGATGGCTGTGGTGGTGACTTGGTTGCCGTCCACATCGGTAATGGTGATGCTGACCAGGTCATCAGGCGCAACATCACTGGTGGTACCCGAGAGATTAATGGTCTGCGTGCCGTTATCGACGGCCTCAATGGCAACCGTCAGGTCGCCTTGAGTCGCATCGAGCGTGCCGGTTTCAGTATCGGAAACGGCACTGCTGTTACGATCTGTGGCGGAGGCATCGACAATTAATGCCCCATCCACCAGGCTCGAAATATCAGCACCGGTCACAGTGTAAGAACCGTCAGCGGCAACGATGGCGGTGGTGGTAACTTGGGTGCCGTCCACATCGGTAATGGTGATGTTAACCAGGTCATCAGGCGCAACATCACTGGTGGTACCCGAGAGATTAATGGTCTGCGTGCCGTTATCAACGGCTTCAATGGCAACTGTCAGGTCGCCTTGAGTCGCATCGAACGTGCCGGTTGCAGTATCGGAAACGGCACTGCCGTTGCGATCCGTGGCAGACGCCTCGATGGTTAGAGCACCGTCGACCAGATTGGAAATATCCGTGCCCGAAACAGTGTAAGAGCCGTCAGCCGCAACAGTGGCGGTGGTGTTGACTTGGGTGCCGTCGATATCGGTGATGGTCAGATAAATGGTTTCGCCCGGTGCAACGTCGGTGGTCATGCCATTCAGGCTGATGGTCTGCGTCGCGTAGTCGATTTCGCCGATATTCAATTCCAAAACGCCCGCAGTCAGGTCCAGAGAGCCCTGACCGGCGTCAGAGACCGTCGCACCGTCTGGTCCTGTCGCTGTGACTTCAATCGTTAATGGTCCGTCTACCAGCCCCGTCAGAGGTGACAAAACCCCCGTGAACGAACCGTCAGGCCCGGTTAGAATTTCCTGGCTGACAGTGTTGCCATCCTGGTCTGTAAGCGTGATTTGAACAGGACTGGACGGTACCAGATTGCTGCTTGAGCCACTTACAACATAAGCTGGGGAAGCGGTAGTTCCACCGCTGACAGAACCGATTGAAATGTCGCCGGGCTGGATGGGTGTGTTAACAGTCGATGTATCGAGTCCGCTGTCTGTACTTGCTCCATTGCCTTCATCAGAAAACTGACGGCTGAAGTCATAAGGCGAAAGCTCACTACCAAAGCTTGCCGGGTCAATACTCTCGACGATGCGCGCAAGGCGAACAGAGCTGCTGCCTCCGGAGCTGCCACCTTCCAAACCCGCTGCAGGGGCTTCCGCATCCTCAAGGGAGCCGCCGAGGGCTTGCTCAATGGAAGCCAGGGCCTGGGCAATGCTATCTTCCTCAATGCCTGTGTCTGCGCGCGCAGGAGTAAAGTTACCCGCCATTTCGGCTGTTGCCAGAATGCTTGTACCACCCTCGACAATCGCAGAGTTGCCATAACCGAAGTCCAGAAGGATTCTCGCATCGTCTTCTGTGACCAGTCGTTCGCCTGCCATTAAAGCTCCGCCTTCCTCAAGTAGGCGGCGACTTCCGTCTGGCGCTTCGGCCCAGGCTTTTCCGGAAACATTCAGAACGATGGCAATGGTTGTGCTCATGGCAGGTCTCTTTTGAAAATTCAGCTAACGAAAAAATCGTTGTATTTATCAACAATAGTTAAGGTAAGGTCGTATCGGTTTCCTGCCTACTGGACTCAGGTACAGGTTGAGGTGATTTCTCGTACTGAATTGTAAATGGTTGTGAAATCGGCGGATTTGCGCGTGTCGCGGGGTAAAATAAAAGCCGGCCCGAACTGAACTTCAGTCGAGTAAGTTACGTATTGAGAAGGTCTGCTTGAGAGCAGAGTTACATTGGTTGCTTTCGGGTGCTTCGCTCGGGGGTCTGGAGGTTGGAATATTGTCAATTGTTAAGCAGGTCTTTAAATCCGGTGTTGCCGTTTGTTTTGGCGCGATTTTTCTTGTGCCAGCACTTGCCGCCCAAGGGCAGAGTAATGCTGGTGTGATCAACGCCGTGCGAGCGGCTATAGAGACAAACCCGGAAGTGCGTGCCAGTTGGCATCAGTTTCTTGTTGCCGGGCATGATACGGACAGTGCCTTTGGCGGATATCTGCCTTCTCTGGATGCTCAGGCTCGATATGGGCTCGAGCACCGGAACTATGGCCCGGTAGATGAGTACGATGGCTACGATGGCCAGTTGACTCTGACGCAAATGCTTTACGACGGGTTTGAGGTGAAGAGTTCTGTTCAGAGGTTGGAAGAACAGCAGTTGGTTAGTTATTTCCAGCTTCTGGCCCAAATAGAGAAAACGTCCCTGGAAGCACTGGGCGCATATCTTGATGTCTCGCGGCAGCGTGAGCTGCTTGATCTCGCTCGGGAGAATCTCGAAACCCATCAGGAAGTCTACGATCAGGTAAGTTCCAGTGCCCGAGCTGGTGTAGCTCGCGCAGCTGATCTCGAGCAGATCAGCGGTCGACTTTCGTTGGCGGAATCCAATCTGGTCGTCGTTGCAAGCAACCTTCATGACGTTCGAGCCAGGTACCTCAGGATTGTTGGTGAGGCCCCCCCGGTGGAAACCGGAGAAGTTGCGCTTGATGCCGACGTTTTGCCTTCGACCGTGAACGAGGCACTGATGATTGCCTATGAAGGCAACCCCGAATTCCGGGCTTCTCACCGTGACATCAAGGCGGCAGAGGCCAGCGTCCGGGAGAACCGGTCGGGCTATCAGCCCAGGCTTGATCTGGTCGCGAGTTATGGTCATAGCTCCTACGATGATCTTGGCTTTGATCAGTCTGAAACCGAAGGTCGGATTGGGATTGAGCTGAATGTAAATCTTTACCGTGGCGGCTCGGATCGTGCCCGTGTCAGAAGCGCCTACGATCAGGTAAATGTTGCCAAAGATTTGCGGGACAAGGCCTGCGTGGATATCCGTCAAGAAATACAGATCGCCTTCAATGACGTGCGCAATCTCGAAACCCAGGCCCCCATTTTGAACAACCATCGACTGTCTTCCGCCCGGGTACGCACTGCCTATAAAGACCAGTTCGATATCGGCGAGCGAACATTGCTGGATCTGCTTGACGCAGAAAATGAGTATTTTGATGCCAGTCGGGCCTACACTAATGCGATCTATGATCGCAAACTGGCAGTAGCCACAGTTCAGGCGGGTATGGGTCACCTGGTGTCTTCACTGGGCCTGATTCGTGATGGGCTGCCAACGCTGGATGAGCTCGGGGCGGAGCCTTTGCAGATTACGGAAGGAGTTTGTCCGGCTGTGGAGATCGATGAGTCTCTTGAGCTGTTGCTGGATTTTGACGGTGATGGCGTCAGAAACTACAAAGACCAGTGCCCGGGCACCCCTCCGGGAACTCCGGTGGATGCTGAAGGCTGCGCAACGGCAGCGAAACCCGTAGTTGTTGCAAACGCCGTTGTTGAGTTTGCCAATGATTCGGCCAGGATCGAGGCGTCCAGTGACGAATATATCGAGGAAGTTGGCAAGCTACTGGCGCAAAATCTGGAAGCGACAGTGGTCGTGATTGGGCATGCCTCGAAAACAGGCGCGCCTGCATACAATCAGGCGCTATCCATTCGCCGGGCTGAGGCGGTTGCTCAGAGACTGGTGGATGGGTACAGCATAGATCCTGCGCGGATTAAAACGGAGGGGCTTGGTTTTTACCAGCCAAGGTTCAGTATGAACACTTCAACGGCTGTAAATGCGAACCGTCGGGCCGATATAAGGGTAAGTGCGCCTGGCCCGGTTGCTGAAGCGAACTAATTCCGGAGTGTATAGGATGGATTGTGGGACAACCTGAGCAAGTGTTCGGAACTGACGGTTTGCTGACGTGCTTGCAGGTACTATGCAAGTTTCATGGCCAGCAGGCATCTGCCGAGAGCATTTTGTCGGGGATCCCGCTTGAAGAAGGCCGGTTAACGCCATCCACGTTTGGCCGGGCGGCGAAGCGGTTAGGCTTTACCAGCCAGATTGAAAAGCAGCCCCTCAGCGCGATTAACTCAGCTCTTTTACCAGCGGTTCTTTTGCTCAGTGGTGACCGCGCATGCGTGCTTCATGCAGTGGACTTTGAGAAGGGAGCGGCCTCGCTAATTTTCCCCCAGCTTCCGGACTCTGAGATCGAAATGTCTCTGGAGGATCTCTCGGAGGAGTACACCGGAACAATTGTCTACTGCCGACCCAGGTTCAGTTTTGATAGCCGTGCGCCACGCACTCACACAAGCCGAAAAGGGCATTGGTTCTGGAGTGTTATTGCGGAGAACCAGAAGCTTTATCGGGACATATGCATTGCAGCGTTAATGATCAACGTTTTCGCCGTTTCAATGCCGTTATTCGTGATGAACGTATACGACCGCGTGGTTCCAAACCATGCCACACATACGTTATGGGTACTGGCAACAGGTCTTCTGATTGCTTTGTCGGCAGATCTCTTGTTACGGCTGATGCGGGGATGGTTTATTGACCTGGCTGCCAGCCGTTCGGATGCCAAGCTGTCAGCTACGATTATGGAGAGGGTTCTGGGGCTTAGTCTCGCACACAGGCCTCAGTCTGCAGGTGCGTTTGCGGCCAACGTACAGTCTTTTGAATCCGTCCGGTCATTTGTCAGTTCCATGACGGTTGTTGGGCTGGTAGATCTCCCGTTTGTACTGCTGTTCCTGCTGGTCATCATGTTGATCAGCTGGCCACTAGGTGTTCCGGTTATTGTTGGCGCAACAGGTTTGATCATCTACGCCTCTATTGCCCAGCGGCGGCTCCGGGAGCTGTCGGACGAAAGTATGTCGGCGGGCTCTCAGCGAAACGCAACCTTAGTTGAAGGTCTGTCGAACCTGGAGTCCGTCAAAAGCTTCGGTGTTGAAAGTCGCATCCAGTCGACGTACGAGCGTACATCCTTGTACATGAGCAACATCAGTGCGCGCCTTAAATTCATTTCCTCGACTATCCAGAATGGCGCTCAGTGGTGCCAGCACCTTGTCTCCGTTGCCATCATCATTCTGGGTGTTTATCTCATCATCGCAGGTGAGCTGAGCCAGGGTGGCCTTATTGCAGCCTACCTGCTCTCATCAAGAGCTATGGCGCCGGTGAGTCAGGCGGCAGGGCTGCTTGCGCAATACCATCAGGCCGCGACGGCTTTGCGTACATTGGATGAGATTATGGCGCTGCCTCAGGAACGCGCTCAGGGAAAAAACTGGGTCTCCAGGCCGGTGTTGAGTGGCAAGGTCGAATTCCGTGACGTTCAGTTCCAGTACCCTGAATCGGGCCAGCAGGCCCTTACGGGTATATCAATCAAGGTGAAGGCAGGTGAGAGAGTTGCCGTCCTGGGTAAAAACGGGTCGGGTAAAAGCACGATACAGCGCCTGCTTCTGGGGTTGTATTTTCCTGTTTCTGGAACCATCAGTCTGGATGATGTCGATTTGCGTCAACTTGATCCCGCAGAGCTTCGCCGCAATATAGGCTATGTACCTCAGGATGTTGAGCTGTTCTATGGCAGCTTGAGAGACAACATCATGCTGTCACGCCCTGTCGCAGATGAAGAGTTGCTGCGGGTTGCTGAGCTTAGCGGCCTTAAACAGTATATTGACTCGCACCCGGATGGTTTTGATTTGCAGGTAGGCGAGCGCGGACAGCGGTTGTCTGGCGGTCAGCGTCAATCAGTTGCCATCGCACGGGCGATGGTGGGTGATCCGCCCATATTGTTACTTGATGAACCTACAGGTTCACTCGACCATTCCAGTGAAGAACACTTCAAGCGCAGTCTGGCAAAGGCCGCAGAGGGAAAAACGGTGGTAATGGTTACTCACCGCACTGCATTGTTGGAGCTGGCAGACCGAATCGTGGTTCTGGACGCGGGGCGAGTCGTCGCGGATGGCGCCAAGGCAACCGTCATTGAGGCTTTGCGTCAGGGTAAGATTCGGGGTGCTTCATGAGTAAGGAGCGCGATAAGGCATCCCTGGCGGAGAAGAGCTTCCATGGAATTGGGCGTGGCTCTGAGCGTGTTGGGCGACGAACGGAGCGTTGGCTTGATCGTCTTACGGGGCGCTGGCTTCGGGTACCGGATAGAAGTGGCTGGGAAGTTGATGGGGAGTGGGCCAGAGTGCAGCAGGAGCCCATTCGGGCGAGGGCCTTGCTGTGGGTCGTTTTTTTCGCCCTGGTAGCGCTGCTGGTGTGGGCCGGATTGGCTCCGATCGATGAGGTGGCGCGTGGCGACGGGAAAGTGATTCCTTCGAGCCAGCTTCAGATCGTTCAGACGCTGGATGGCGGTGTGGTCGAGACTCTGTCTGTTCAGGAAGGCGAGCTGGTTAAAAAAGGGCAGCTGCTTGTGAGCATTGAGTCTACGCGCTTCGATTCTGACTTTGCGGAGCAAAAGTCGCGCGAGTTGGCATTGCAGGCCAATATTTACCGCTTGCGGGCTCTGATAGATGGCGAAGAGATTCGCTTCCCGCCTGAATTCATTGAGCGGTCTCCTGAGCTGGTTGCCGTGCAAAAATCTCTTTTTGAAAACAGCCGGAATGAGCTGGAGGCACAGAAAGTCATATACCAGCAGCAGCTCGAGCAACGCCAAGCCGACCTCAGAAAAGCCCGGTCGGCGAGACAGCAGTACCGCGAAGTGCTCAGTCTGGCCTCACGGGAACTTTCGTTAAAACGTCCATTACTGGCGTCTGGGGCTGTATCTGAGGTGGATCTCATCAAGCTCGAACGGGAGATATCCAATGCCCGCGGGGAGGTCAATCAGGCAGAAGCTGCGATAGATGGTTCCCTCTCTGCTATTGCCGAAGCCGAATCAAAAATTCGCGAAACCCAGTTGATCATGACGAACAGTTGGCGGGAGCGCCTATCTGAAGCCGTCAGTGATTTGTCCGCAACCCGTGAAATGATGTCGGGCCTGAGTGATCGTGTCCGTAAGACTCAGATAGTGGCCCCTGTCGATGGTACCGTGCAGAGGCTTTTCGCAAAGACCGTGGGTGGGGTCGTTGCTCCGGGCCAGGATGTGGTCGAGATTGTTCCACTGAACGATGAGATGCTGGTAGAGGCTCGGATTTTGCCCAAAGATATCGCCTTTATTCACAAGGGGCAGGATGCGATTATCAAGTTCTCCGCCTATGATTTTGCGGTTTTTGGAGGTCTCAAGGCGAAGGTAGAGCACATCAGTGCTGATACGATCACAGATGAAAACGATAACACTTACTATCTGACCCGGCTACGGACCGAAGTTCAGGGGTTTTCTGATCAATTAGCTATTATTCCGGGCATGACTGCTCAGGTAGACATTCTTACGGGCCAGAAGACGGTACTGGAATACCTTTTGAAGCCGGTTGTGCGAGCAACTTCCAAGGCGCTGAGTGAACGATGACATACGGCCATTCTTTTCTTGTTTATGCGCCAACATTTTGCCCGCTCGATCACTGGCGGCGCGTGTTGCCGGGTGTACACCTTTATGAGACCAGTGCAAGCCTGCCAACTCCGTGCCAAGGCAATACCCTCTGGATTTGTAGTGATGCACCTGATTGGCAGGGTGTCAGCCAGAACTGGTCCCGCAGCGGCAGTCGCGTGGTTGTGCTGACACGTGAGCCACGGTCGGACGAAATGAACCTGGCGCTGGCGAGTGGCGCTAGAGCCTATGTTCCCGCGCTTGCGAACAGCAGTGTATTTCGGCAGGTTGCGGAAAGTGTGGGCTCCGGCGGGCTTTGGTTACCGGAAAATTTATTGGGCAACCTTTTGCAGCTTGTCTCCAATGCGCTGGACCATGCAGCGAAACCTCAGGTTGAGGCGGACTTATCCGTACTCACGACCAGAGAAAAGGAGGTGGCTCGACAGGCGTCGAAAGGTGCCAGCAACCGGCGGATTGCAGAGACCCTCGGCATAACCGAGCGAACTGTGAAAGAGCACATGGGCTCAGTGTTCAGAAAGCTCGGAGTGCGAGATCGTATGCAGCTGATGCTGTTTGTAACCGGGCAACCAGGAGTAGGTGGAGGCGATGATGTACATCAGGCGTAATGAGCAGGGTGAAATCATAGCCGCGAGTGAGGAACCTCTGGCGGGGTTTGTAGACGTGCCCTCTGAAGATCCAGACCTGCAGGCATTCCTGACATCTATAACAGCTGCCGGCCCTGCAGAAAGCCGGCTTCGTGAATCCGATTCGGCGCTCATCCGGGTTATCGAAGATCTGGTTGATCTGCTGAGCACCAAGGGCATCATCCGATTTACCGATTTACCGGCTGAAGCCCAGGATAAACTGATGATCCGTAAATCGTTGCGCGGCCAGGACGAACACCTGAATCTGATCGACGAAGCCGGCGACGACGTATTCAATTTTGATTAGCCGGTCGTGGTGATACCAGGGCCGGTCACGCCATCAAAGCCAGCTTCCCATGCAGCTTGAACGCAGAGCGGGGATGTTGCTCCCGCAAGATACACCTGAAGGCCGATTGAGTGTGCCAGCGCGGTGAGTCGCTGCAGATACTGCTGGGTAGTCCTGTCTGACTCCAGGCGTTGAGCATAAACCGGATCTGTTTTGATATAGTTCAGACCCAGCTCATGAATCCTGACAATTCGTTCAAGATTGTGGCCAATGCCGCTGATACCAACCTCGCTTCCCTGTTGTTGCACCCGGCCAATAAAAGAGCTCAAACGAAGGTCGTCGATACCTAACGCAGACTCTGGCAGCTCAAGACGAAACGATTGTGCCGGTGCCTGGCGGCTTTCAATCAACTGTAATATACGGGCGCTGGTCTCTTCCTCCAGCAGGCTGTCGGTGGAAATATGAATAACGACAGGCTCTGCTGTTGTTTGTGCGGATAGTGCAATCAGGTGGGTCACCATCGCGGTATCGACACTGGGAAGGAGGGAAAGGCGCCGGCTCCAGGGCAAAAAATAGCCTGCGGTCTGCCAGTCGCCATTAAGCTTCAGGCGAATCTTGGCCTCCTGATGCAATGGCGTGCCGTCGCGTCCGATCAATGGATGAAACTCGGCTTTCAGTTCTTTGTTGTGGATTGCCAGACTGATGGCGTCTCGCCATTCGGTGGCGTTTCGGAAAGGAATGTTTTCCGCGCTGCTTTCGGCTATCACCAGGGTCTCTTTAGCCTGCTCAGCCTGCGCAAGAAGATGATCGGCTTTCATCATAACTTCAGCGCGGGAGGAGCCCGGTCGGAATGTACAAGCTGACAACCGCAACTCCTGCATTGGTTCATCACAAATGGAAATCTGAACATCCTGGGTCAGCATTTCCCTGATTAGCCCGATATCGTGGAACCCGGTCAGCAGAATGCCAAAGTCCGAGCCGTTAAGTCGGCCCAGAAACGCATCTGAATAATGATGCTGGTGACGTTTGAGTCGCTCGGATACCTGCTCGCAGAACTCACGAAGCTCGGCGCTGACTGTTTCATGTCCGAGTTTTGCGTTGAGCGCAGTCAGGTTGGGCAAGCGAACAAGAGCGAGTGTATGTTGGGCCGCCGTATCTTCGTCCGCGACGAGCGCGTCAAGACGGCTGATAAAGAATTCCCGGTTCGCGATACCGGTTACCGGGTCATGCAGGGTTTTTTCGCGCATTTCCGAGAGCGCCCTGGCGTCGCCCTCAAGTATGCTCTCTACTCGCTTTGAGAGTTTGTTCATTGCGCGTACAACGCGCCGAAATTCAGTGGTTTTGGGTTCTTTGGAAACGATAAAGCGCCGCTCTCCGATGGCCTCAGCCTGTCGGACTACACCCTTAAGAGGATCGCTGATCCTTCGAATCATCCAGCTGCCAGCAAAGCCTGCAAACAGTGCCACAAGGCAGAGCCAAACAAACAGACGTTTTGTCGTTACCCAGAGCGAGGTCTGTGCATAGGAGGTCTCACTTTCCACTGACAGGGCACCAAAATTGACCCAGCCATCGGAGACTGTCGCCTGGCCTGCCGGAATGTCCATAGGGAAGAGGGCGCGGAACCATGCCGGTGCATTTGTCTCGCTTGGTTCACCTTGTAAGTCCAGGGGTTGTTCGTTCGGAATATTCAGGCTGATGCGCTGGTAGTGACCAGTTGCAAACTGCGCATCCAGAAACGAGCGTAATAGCGCGCGTTCTTTTTCAGTGTGCGAGAGCGTGATCGCAAGG
The DNA here is from genome assembly GCF_030549045.1 of Marinobacter sp. 1_MG-2023. NCBI lineage: Bacteria > Pseudomonadati > Pseudomonadota > Gammaproteobacteria > Pseudomonadales > Marinobacteraceae > Marinobacter > Marinobacter sp. 1_MG-2023. The sequence continues at coordinate 398,367 of NZ_JAUOST010000001.1, forward strand.
GAGTTTGCGTTATCAATGTTTTTCAGCGCCAGTTGTTCCTGATAATACCCGTATGCTGATATCAGGCTGGCGGCCAGGCTTGCGGTAAAGGCAGTAACAACCAGAAAGCTTGTGGCTAACCACAACTGTTTAACGAGAGACATTAAAACTCACTCCTTCGCTTTTTATTCGGTTCAGGACGTTACGCCAGGGAGACAGGCGGGCTGTTGAGCTGCCGGCCGAGGCGCCTGCGCCACCTGCCCATAGTTCACTGCTGTTGAAACTGAACACGGGGGTAAGGTCCGTGCGTTCGTTGGCCGGTAAAATGTCTTCTATCAGGCTGTCCAGCAGCAAGGGTTCGGCCCCGGGTTCTGGATAGTAGCCCAAGACCATATGTGCTTGTGTAATCGGGCTTGCCGGACCGCCAATGCGGGCCCGAACGTAGATCAACCTTAACTGGTCATCAGTGATGCCGGCACTGAGAAGGCTAATATACTGAATGATAACGAAGTCCTCGCAGTCGCCCATGCCGCGGGAGAGAGTCTCCAGGGGAGTCGCCCAGTAGTCATCACGCTTCCAGAGAGTACTGTCCAGTTGGTAATTCAGGGTTTTGTGAACAAATTCGTTGACCTGGCGCAGTTTTTCTTTGCTATCGAGTGGTTTAATACGCTGCAACAGTGCTTGCCAATCATCTAGCGTGGAAACGTCGGAATTGTAACCGTGGTCGTGCCATTGAACCCGGCTCTGAGCGAAATCGATACTGGCACCGACTGGGTTCTCGGATGAGCGAGAGGGCAATATCAGCAATGCGCAGACAGCTGTATAAAGGGCGAGGATCGCTCTGAACACCTTTTTGCTGTTAGGTTTGCGCATCATGATGCCCATCAATGCTCGCTTTCTTTCTTGGTTCCGTGCCTGTATGCGTCACTGGGAGTGACAACTGCAAGTTGGTAAGTTTGCTGGAAAAAAATCAGGCTTTCAGTTGCGGATGTGTAAGCAGTGAGTATCCGGTTTCGTAAATTTCTGATCATTCATTAAAAAAATGATGAATATAGATCATATAAATTTCAATTATAAAATCAAAGCTAATAGAGTACTCGTCATCGCAGGCAAACCACATGGCGATTTGCCCAAAATTCAGTCATCAGAACCGTCGTTAACACACAAAGGATCGAGATCATGCCTTACGCAAAAGACATTGATGCCGTTGCTTCCATCCTGAAGCAAAACCCGACCTGGCACGCGATTAACCCTAAGCATGCCGCTCGTATGCGCGCCCAGAACAAGTTCAAGACTGGTCTGGACATCGCCAAGTACACCGCCAAGATTATGCGTGAAGACATGGCGAACTACGACAAAGACACGTCGCAGTACACACAGTCTCTGGGTTGCTGGCACGGTTTTATTGGTCAGCAGAAGCTGATTTCTATCAAGAAACATTTCGGCACAACCAAGCGTCGCTACCTGTACCTGTCGGGTTGGATGGTTGCAGCCCTGCGCTCTGAGTTCGGTCCTCTGCCTGACCAGTCCATGCACGAGAAAACCGCTGTTTCCAGCCTGATCGGCGAGCTTTACACCTTCTTGCGCCAGGCTGATGCATGGGAATTGAACCACCTGTTCCGTGATCTGGAAGCTGCTGAAAACGCTGGCGATGATGCCAAGGCTGCGGACCTGATCAAACAGATCGATAACCACGAAACGCACATTGTTCCTATCATTGCAGACATCGATGCCGGTTTCGGTAACGACGAAGCGACCTACCTGCTGGCCAAGCAGATGATCGAAGCGGGTGCTTGCTGCATCCAGATCGAAAACCAGGTTTCTGATGAGAAGCAGTGCGGCCACCAGGACGGTAAAGTAACCGTTCCTCACGCCGACTTCCTGTCCAAGATCAACGCTGTACGTCTGGCGTTCCTGGAGCTGGGTGTTGACGACGGTGTTATCGTTGCCCGTACTGACTCTCTGGGCGCTGGTCTGACCAAGCAGATCGCTGTAACCAACGAGCCAGGCGATCTGGGCGATCAGTACAACAGCTTCATCGATGGCGACGTTATCGAGAAAGCTGAAGATATCAACAACGGTGACGTTGTCATCAAGCAGAACGGCAAGCTGGTCAAGCCCAAGCGTCTTGCATCTGGCCTGTTCCAGTTCAAAGAAGGCTCTGGTGAAGATCGTGTTGTTATGGACTGTATTGCCAGCCTGCAGAACGGCGCCGACATGCTGTGGATCGAAACCGAGAAGCCTCACGTTGGCCAGATCGCTGGTATGGTAAACCGCATCAAGGAAGTGGTTCCCGATGCCAAGCTGGTTTACAACAACAGCCCGTCCTTCAACTGGACTCTGAACTTCCGTCAGCAGGTTTTCGATGCAATGAAGGAAGAAGGCAAGGACGTGTCGGCCTACGACCGCGCCAAGCTGATGAGCGAAGAGTACGACAGCACCGAGCTGGCCAAGCTGGCAGACGAGTGGACTGCGAACTTCCAGCGTGATGCAGCCCGTGAAGCAGGTGTGTTCCACCACCTGATCACTCTGCCGACATACCACACTGCGGCCCTGTCTACAGACAACCTGGCCAAAGGCTACTTCGGTGACGAAGGCATGCTCGCCTATGTTGCTGGTGTACAGCGGAAGGAAATCCGTCAGGGCATCGCCACTGTTAAGCACCAGGATATGGCTGGTTCTAACATCGGTGACGACCACAAGGAATTCTTCGCAGGTGATGCTGCGCTGAAAGCCGGTGGTTCTGACAACACCATGAACCAGTTCGGTTAATCGAACGGTTTATAGTACGGCTGAAAATGCCTCTGCTCCCGGGCTTGTTCCGGGAGCACAAAAACCCTGCAGCTGGAGACAGTTTGCGGGGTTTTTGTTTTTTACACCGTCAGATTTATGTATGTGTCTGAAACTGCGGCATAAACGTTCGGTTCTCTACTTTATCTGAATCCACACTGTTTCATCCCTGAAACAGTTCCCGCCTCCGAAAATACTGAATTGCCTTGAGTGAATTTCTTAAAAGTCCAATTTAATTAGTAGGTTAGCCTCTTCCATCTTTTTCTGGCACAAGAATGGCAATGTTTGTCTTGTGGGTCTGGACCTGGGCTTACCCCAAAGCTAGCGGGTTGGGTCGGACCCTTATAAAGCCAATAACCTAGAAGGAATTGATATCATGAATACCAGGAAGGGATTGCTAGCAGCTGCCATTGCAATGAGTCTGGGCGTGTCCGGTTTCGCTTTTGCGGATCTGGGCGGAGATGGGGATCCGAATACTAATGCGGATGATACCTCTACTGCCAACAACGATAATTCGGGCAACACCGATTCCGGCAACAACAACTCCACGAACACCGACAACTCCGATAACTCGGACGGCTCTGATAACTCGAACAATGCAGACAACAGTACGGATGTTGCTGATTCGTTCAAGATTGCCGACAGCGGCAATACGGATGCTTCAAACAACTCGGATAATTCCGACAGCTCGGACAACAGCACAGATGTTGCTGATTCGTTCAAGATTGCCGACAGCGGCAATACGGATGCTTCAAACAACTCGGATAATTCCGATGCTTCCGATAACTCCGACAACTCTGACAACAGCGATAACTCGGATAATTCGGACAATTCGGACAACAGCACCAACGTAAACGACGCGTTCAAGATTGCCGACAGCGGCAATCCGGATAACTCGGACAACTCGGATAATTCAGATAACTCCGACAATTCCGATAACAGCGATAACTCGGATAATTCGGACAACTCCGATAATTCCGACAACAGCACCAACGTCAACGACTCGTTCAAGATCGCTGACAGTGGTAACAGTGATAGTTCGGATAACTCCACCAATGCCACTGACTCCTACAACAGCGACAGCAGTGACAGCTCTGATAACAGTGTTACCGAGCTGAATGTCTCGCTGGAGGTGTTCATGAACGATGCCGATCTTGATGGCACTGTCAGCGGCACAACCATGACTTATGGTGATGCCAATGGTAGGCGCTCCTACACAGAAGCTCGCGCCTCCAACGAGATCTCCGGAGGTTCTGCCAACTTCACCGGTGTTGGCGCCTTTGCCCAGAATGCCGGCGTGGGTAGTGTTACCCAGGCTAACGTGAGTGTCATGTCCAACCTGTCCGCAGGTGGTGGCGGCACCCAGTGAGCAAGGCGGGCCGCGCCTCAGGGTGTGGCCCGGTTCCTGCCGGGAGGCGTGTCATGGCTAACGTTGTCAAAGGGATCCTGAGCATCGCCTGGTTATTTGCTGTCATGGGGCCAGCTGCTGGAGCGGCAGCCGAAGAATGGATGAGCCAGTCCCCAATGAGTGCAGATCAACTGGAGCAATCCAGTGGCCGTCAGGGGGTTCCTGTCCAGTTGCAGCTCAATGACAATCAACAGAGCGCTGTGGTCACGGGAAATAGGTTGTCGGGGCCTTCAATGACCGGCAACAACATGATCTCAGATCAGGCATTCGGGAATATGAGTGGCATTGCCACGGTCATCCAGAACACGGGTAACCAGGTGGTGATTCAGGACAGTACTCAGGTGAATATTCTTATCAATCGCTGACAGGAGGTGGGCCATGGTGAAGCGGGGGCTTGTTATAGTCATAGCGAGTGCTACGTTGCTCTGGTCCACTGCTTTCGCGGGTACCGTGATGTTGCCGGGGCTGAGTGGCGGACTTCAGTTGGAGGTTCGCAGTTTCAAGGAGCAGCGTTTCAGCTCGGTTATGCAGCAGCAGTACGACTTCAGCTGCGGCTCTGCCGCAATCGCATCCCTACTGACCTACCATTACGATCACCAAGTCACGGAGCAGGAGGTTTTTTCCGGAATGTTCTCGTTGGCAGACCCGGAAAAAGTTCGTCAGGAAGGCTTCTCCATGCTGGATATGAAGCGGTTTCTGGAGTCTGAAGGTTATCAGGCCGATGGTTTTCGTATGCCGCTGACGGGGTTGCGGGACAAAGTGCGCCTGCCGGTCATTGTGCTTTTGAATCTGAACGGTTTCCGACATTTTGTTGTCATCAAGGGGATCAGTGAGGACGAGGTGTTTGTTGGAGACCCTGCTCGGGGGCTGAAAGCCTATTCCAGAGTGGAGTTTGAAGATTACTGGAATGGCGCAGCCTTTGTTATTCGCAGCGATATACAGCAGGGGCGTAGCAAGTTCCTTACCGATGGAAACTGGCCGCAGATTGTTCGGGCACCGCTTTTCAAAGGACAGGAAGGGCCGTCACTCGGCCATACGCTGCCATATTGGCCATCAACAAGGGAGTGGTAACGCCATGGTTAGCCTTCCGCGATGTGCAGTTACAGGACTGGTCGTTGTTCTCGGGGCTGCGGGAATGTCCGCAGCGGCTGAGGGGATATTTTCAGAACTACCCCTGAGTGACGATGAACTGTCCACACAGAGAGGTGGTTTTAGCCTGAACAATCTTGAAATTTCGATCGGGCTGGAGCAGGTGGTTTCTGTAAACGGCGAAACTCTGGCAATCAATCGCCTGACTATCCCGAATCTGAATCAGTTGATCAGCGGTAATGCTATGCCGCATAAGGTGGAGACGGTGCTTGGTATCATCAACTCCGGACAGAACGGGCAGGCGCTTGTCTCAGCTACCTCAAACGATGGCGGGTGGATGACACTGATCCAGAACGATCTGAATAGCTCCGTTATCCAGAATGCGCGACAACTGAACATTGAGTTGAATAATCTGGGCGCGGGCTATCGTATGCCCGATAACCTGCGCGCGCCCATCCTCCAGTTTCTTGGTCATTAATCGTCCGAGTATAAAAGCCCCAATTGTCTAGAGACTGATTGGCAGTTTCAGGGTGATCTCCGTGCTCGGAGCGTTCTCGGTTACACCAACATTGACGGTAAGGCTTAGTGTTGTGCTGGATGTTAGCCGGTGAGAGAGCCCGAAGGCCAATGAGCCGATCTGGATGCTGTCGAAGTTAGCGCCGAATAGGTCTATGTCGCGTTCGTAAGTGGTCTTTCGGATAACCGAGTGGTCGTAGCCCAGACTGAAAGAGGTGCGCTGATTAAAGGCGAAGCCCATACCAAAACCGAACCGGATCACATCACCCGGATCAACGGTATTGCCATTCTCATAGCCCTTTTCGTCCTTCAGTGTGTAAACGTAGCTGAGGTTGCCATAGAGAACGGCAGGATCTGACGGGTAGATAAATGAGACGCCAGGCTCAAAGGACCAGAACCCTGAGCCTGTTGGTCGCTCTTCAAGCTCAATCCCGATGGGGTTGCCCTGGCTATCGTTAATAACCTGTTGATCGACATCGTATGGGCTGTCCCCGGTTGGTGCTTTCACCCGGAAGGAACCAATGACATAAGGCCAGCCCTTCAGGCCGTCGTTGAGTTGATAACGCACCGACAGCTCCACATCGCCCAGGCCTTCACCCGAGGACTCTCTCAGTGTATCTACCGGGGTGCCTTCAAACGCCTGTCGCTCCCGAAGATCTTCCTGAATGCTCAGGTAAGGCACCCGCAAGGCGGCTTCAAACTTACTGGTAAAACCGTATTTGAGTGACATGGCTCCGACAAAAATATCCCTCTGGATTTCTGAAATATTTATCAATCCTATCAGCAGGGCAGGAATCACCGTGTAGCCTTCCACCGCCACCTGAGTCGCATTGCTGTGGGCGTGAGAAAATGAGGGTTCAATGGTGAAGCGGCCGGGGTGCGTCACAATGCCCCGGTCAGAGGTGATGGATGCAATATCTGAGGCTTGCTCTTTATATTCTTCGGCTTGGGCCGATGCGATGCCTTTCTCATCGTATTCCGGTTTTGCAAGACCCGCTGCGGGAATCAGGAAAATGCATAGGGTGAGTAGAAGTCGAGCTTGGATGTTCATTTTATACCCCCCTTTTGTTGAGGTCGTTGTCGGGTATTTCTGTCATGCGAACGTGGATCGTATTTCTCCATAAGCCGGTACAGAGACACCCTCGATATGTTGAGGAGTCTGGCGGCCTCGGACATGTTGTTGTTTGCCAATCTGAGGCTGCACCGCAGCGCCTGCCTGTCGGCCCGGGCCCGAAACTCTTTGAGGCTGAGATTGGAAGCCGCATCAGAGCCAGGAGTGGGCAGGGAGAGCCCAAGATCCGAAGCCTCGATAACGGGCCGGTCGCAGAGCAGCCACCCTTGTCGCAGGCGGTTCTGCAATTCCTGAAAATTGCCGGGCCAAGAGTGGTTTAGCAGGCTTTGACTGGCCCCTTTGCTAAGCTTTTTTGGCTCTGCTCCCTGACACCTTGCTTCGAGCAACAGGCGGGCAAGGACCGGTATATCCTCTCGTCGGTCTTTTAAAGCAGGGAGCTTTACTTCGAGACTGCCAAGCCGGAAGTAGACATCACTTCGAAAGCGCCCGAGTTCAATAAGGTCTACTAACGGTTCACTGGTGGTTGCAATCACTCGGCAGTCAACCGGGATCTGGGCGCTACCACCCACGCGCTCAACCTGGCTTTCCTGAAGAAACCGCAGGATGGCGGATTGTTGTTCGAGCTGGAGCTCGTTAATGCCGGAGAACACAACTGAGCCGCCATTAGCCTGTTCAAGCCGCCCCTGGTGCGAGTTCAGTGCGCTGGTGAAGGCCCCTTTTTCATATCCAAACAGTTCACTCTGGGTGAGTGTGGTGGGCAAGGCTGCGCAGTTAATGATAACCAGTGGACCTGCGGCACGAGCCGAGTGGGAATGAAGGAACCGGGCGGCGGCTTCCTTCCCGGTGCTGCTCTCGCCGGAAATCAGAACAGGTTCCCGGGTTGCCGAAAAACGACGGAGCAGGTTGCGAACGTGTTGGATGGACGGAGAGTCCCCCACTAGTGCGAGATTCTTATAATCATCGTTAACAAGGCTGCCGGCAGGCTCCAGAATCGTCGCCATACCCCAGAGGTGCCCGAGCACTGTGTTGAGGCGCTGGTAGTCCACAGGCAACGTATGGAAATCGGAACAGTAGCGAACGATAAGCCTGGCGGCGCGTGTGCCGCTGACAGGTTGCTGGGACGCGATGGCGACCCAGTAGTTGAGGTCAAGCATTTCAAGCCAGCTTTCCGGCCAGGGCATGTTGTCTCGTGACAGGCTTGGGAATTCCAATACGCCAACTCTGGCGCCGTCCGGAACTTGAGTAAAAAGGGGAACCTGCTCATCAAGATTGAAGTCGATAAGGTTCCAGTTTGCTTCAAGTTGCTTTCGTATGCAGTTGTTGCTGTTTGCCGCTGACAACCAAACAAGCGGTCGCTTTTCCATCATGGCAAACCTCCACAGGAGTTGAGCCTTGGAAATGGGACTGCCAGCCGTTCAGGATTGCGATGTTTAACCGGTACTGCGAAGAATCCGGCCACTGTCCTGTGTGGCCCTCCATGGCTGTTCTCAACAGCCAGGACTATCATCTTAGTTTGCTGTTATGCAGGCAGGATCTGTACCAGCAGGTATATAGATATGGTTATACAGCTACTTGCAATTTGCGTGTTTTTCGCGCGATATAAAACTGTATAGAAGGCTGACACTCCCGGGGTGTCTGGTGTATTGACCTGAGAATACGCACCTGCGCTACTTTGCCCCACCTTTGCTATATTCTGTAACCTCAAAAAGAACAGGAGACTGCCCTTGAGTATCGAGCAAGGCATTGTATTTGCGGTGCTCGGAATCACACTTGCTATGTTTGTGTGGAACCGCCTGCGCTTTGATGTAGTGGCTATGCTCGCCTTACTTGCAGTTGCCATTACAGGGCTGGTGCCAACCGAGGAGCTGTTTGCCGGTTTTGGTCACCCGGCGGTGATTACAGTGGCGGCCGTTCTGGTTATCAGTCAGGGATTGGTGAATGGCGGCGTAGTGGACAACATCGCTCGCCTGTTGGGGAAGATTGGCCATCGGCCAACGCTTCAGGTGCTGACCCTGACCGGTGTGGTGGCGCTTTGCTCCGGCTTCATTAACAACGTAGGTGCTCTGGCGTTACTGATGCCGGTAGCAATCTGGATGTCGCGGGAAGCGGGGCGTTCTCCTTCATTGCTGTTGATGCCTCTGGCTTTCGGCTCCTTGTTGGGCGGAACCATGACACTGATCGGTACGCCACCCAATATCATCATTGCATCCTATCGTGAGAGCGGCACCTTCGGGCTGTTCGATTTCGCCCCGGTTGGTGTGGCGATTACGCTTGCGGGTATTGCGTTCATCACGTTGGTCGGCTGGCGGTTAACGCCCCGCAGGGAGGAGAGCTCTGCTGATGCAAAGTTGTTCAGCGTAGGCGAATACCTGACGGAGCTTCGACTTCCCAAAAACTCGGATCATGCGGGCTCCACCTTACACAGCCTTCTGGCAGGGGCCGGAGACGAAGCGGATATCGTTGTCCTCGCCTTGATTCGTGATGAGCAGGTACAGGCTGTTCCTTCCACCTATAAAATCCTCCGTGAGGGAGATGTGTTGCTGGTCGAGGCAGACACCTCCAGCTTGCAGGTGTTTCTCGATAAAACCGGGCTTGAGCTGGCCAACCAGGCTGTCGATGAAGAGGAAACGGGAGAAAACAGCGAAAAAGATAAAGTTAACGGCGACAGAGATCACAATAACGGAGAACACGAAAAAAACGATGAAAGTGCTTCAGCCCGGATAGCAAAAGGTGAGCTGTATCTGGTGGAAGCCGTTATTGCTCCGGAGTCCTCTCTGGTGGGGCAGACGGCGAACAGACTTAAGCTACGTGAACGCAATCAGCTCAACATTGTCGCCGTAGCGAGGCTGGGGCACAGGCTTCAACGACGTCTCGGAGATATAAGGCTTAATGCGGGTGACATTTTGCTGGTTCAGGGCTTTGAGGATTCTCTAAGCGGAACCTTGTCAGAGCTTGGGTGTTTGCCGTTGGCAGAGCGGGGGTTGAGGCTGGGGTCTACCCGAAACACCGCAATGGCTTCCGGCATCTTTCTGGTCAGTATTGCGGTTATTGTAACCGGCCTGCTCTCTGCCCCCGTTGCGCTAGTGGCCGGGGCTGTTGCCATGGTAATCATGAACCTTATATCTGCAGCGGATGCCTACAAGGCAATTGACTGGTCGGTGATCGTTTTGCTGGCGGCTATGATACCGGTCGGCCAGGCTATGGAAAGCACCGGTGGCGCAGCCCTGATCGCCTCGCAGATGCTGGTGCTCGGTGAGAATCTCTCCATGGTTTCGGTGCTGGTAATGATTCTGGTGGGCACAACGCTGTTGTCCAACGTAGTAAATAACGCAGCGGCGGCTATCGTGGTCGCGCCTATTGCTATGAGCCTGGCCAGTGAACTACAGATGCCCTCTGATGCCGTGTTAATGGCAGTTGCCGTTGGCGCGTCCTGTGCTTTCATGACGCCCATCGGTCATCAATCAAATGCTTTGGTTATGGAGCCAGGTGGTTACGAATTTGGTGACTACTGGCGCCTCGGATTGCCGCTTACGATCATAGTTACGGTGGTCGCGGTCCCGGTTATTATGCTTGTATGGGTCTGACCGCAAGCAACTGAATCTAATATAAGGCTTCGCGATGGACGCTGAGCCAAGGCATATAGCGGCGGTACTGGCAACGAACCCGTGAGCTCAACCCGCTTTTTCCGGAACCAGAGATAAGGCTGGTGAGAGTTTGTCCTGAATGTGGCTGGCCAGCGCAACGCCGGTTTCGCTCATGGTCAGATAGGCATTGTCAGCACCGGCTTCGCAAATGCGCTTGGCTTCGTCCTCGTACATGGTGTGGGCGACAATGTAGCCGGTAAAACCAAGTTTTCTCAACATCCTTGCCGCGATCAGTTTCGCCTCTATATCGCTCATGGCAAGAACAACGGCTTCCACGGAGGGCATGTGCAGCGCTTCCCAGAAGGTGTTGTCTTCGGCATCTGCATAGACAACGTTTCGTCCTTTGGCCCTGTGTCTTTCCACTTTAGGAAGATCCGAGTCCAGTGCCATTAACCTCGCTTCGGAGTTTTTCAGCCAGTCGTAGGCAGCAGTGCCGGTTCGCCCCATTCCCATAACCAGAACGCGAGTGTCGCCAAGCGAAACAGGTAGCTCATCGGGATGTCGCCGGTGACTTTCGAAGCGCACAAGCCGATGACTCAGGCGCTCATACAATGGGTGTGCGAGCCGGTTCAGCGGTGCAGATATCAGGAAGGAGAGCGCTACTGTTATCGCCAGTGGCACGAGCCACTCCGGAAGGGCAATACTGGCAACAATCAAACCGAACTCACTGTAATTGGTGAGGGCCAGCGATGTCAGAAAACTGCTGCGGGCGCGAAGGCGGAACAGCAGCATCAGGAAGAAGAATAGAATCCCTTTGAGGGGCAACAGCAATGCAGCCACAACAGCAAAAATAATGGCATTGGTATCCGGCAGGCCGCCGATGCCAATCTGCAGAAAAAAGCCGACCAGAAAGATTTCCTTCACGCTCCACAGAGATTTCGCCAGCTCCTGGCTACGGGGATGGTTGGCAAGAATAGCGCCGAAGATGAGGGCCCCCAGTTCCGAGCTGAGCCCTAATGCCTGAAAACCCAATCCGCCAATAACCAGTGCGAGGAGCATGCCCAGCAGAACCAGCAATTCGTCGTGGCCGCTGGCATCAAGCAGCTTGAATAGTAGTGGGCGTAGTAGGGGCAGGCCAAAGACAATCAGTGCCCACTCGGACGGCGTCTGGCCTGCAGCCAGGCTCATCACCAACAGCGCAAGCAGGTCCTGCATGATCAGAATGCCGATGGCCACCCGGCCGTGAAAGGCTCTGAGCTCGCGCTTGCTCTCCAGTACTTTTGCGGCCAGCACCGTAGATGAGAACGACAAGGCAACGGCCAGCATAAAGGCTACGTACCAGCTCACATCCATAAGGAAGTAAAGGCCGGGCGTAAATACAAAGCAGGTGATGGCAAAGTGTAGCAGGCTACCGCCGATAACCTCCGGGCTGATAACCGACTTGAGCTTGAGCTTCAAGCCCACCGTGAAAAGCATCAGCAATACACCCAGGTGGGCGATGTGGGCAAGTGCCGCTGTAGGTTCTGGATAGAGGGGAATGGATGGGGTGGCCGCAATAGCGCTGAGAACGAAACCCGCGCCCAGATAACCGATTAACGGCGGCAAGCCAATGGTCTTGATCAGCAGGCCAAGACCAAAGGCCAAAGAAATCCAGATAGCTTCAGGCATGAGATGTTCTTTCAGGGAGAGCGAATTATCTTTGGCATAAGGCTACCTTGTTTTCCCCGGTCGTTGAAGCCGATAACGAAAGAACCTTTTGCCCGTGAGCCTTATCTGGCTTTTGAAATATAGGGTCTGGCAAACTCGAGGAACAGTCGTGCGGATTCTTCCGGCGCCTCGATCATCGGTGCGTGGCCAATTCCGTCCAATACTTCCAGTCGTGCGCTCGGGATGGCGGCCACAAAGACTTCGCCGTTGCGATAATCAATCACCCGGTCTTCCTTGCCCCAGACCAGCAGTACCGGATCTTTGATACGGGAAATGGTGTTGCGAAAATCGGGTTCGAAGCTGGCATCCCTGATGGCGGCAAAAATCACCTTGTTCACCGCTTGATTGGCAATGGCCTGCTCTTCCATAACTTCGAGAATGGGCCAGGGAGCAAAGGGTTTTTGCTCAAGGGCGAAATCCATTAACCGCTCGAAATCACCGGGTTTGGAGGGGATCAACGGGTTGTCTCCGGCGACGACCAGATCAACCAGCTCGCTTTCGTACTCTAGAATGCCGGCTGGGTCGAAAAGTACAGCAGTTTTAATCTGCTCTGGGTAGGTGGCTGCATACAGAGCGGTAATGGCGCCGCCCATGGAGTTGCCCATCATATGCATCTCGTTAATGTCCAGAGCCTTTAGAATCAGCGCAAGGTGAGTAACTTGCTGGTCCAGCCGGTAACCGAGATCCAGCTGCTTGCTGCTTTCGCCGTGGCCGGGGAGGTCTATGGCATAAACGTTGAAATCATCGGTAAGCTCCCGGGCGATGCGCGTCCAGTTATCCTTGTTGGCACCAAAGCCGTGAACCAGAACGATGGTGTCGCCTTTGTTGGCTTCGGAGTTCCGGAGGTAAGCGATGTCGAGATCTCCTACGGTAACCCTGGCCGCTTCAAGACCGGCGGTCGAGCGTTCAAAGCCAATAGCAGCTTCGTAAAGAGTTTGGCGGGAGCAGGCGCTCACAAGCAGGATGGGCAAAAGTAGTAAAACGACAGCAAAGGGAGACTTCTTCAGCATTTGGGCGGTTCCTGGTTGTTTATGTTTTACACCATTGGGCGAACTCGCTTACATTACTCCATAAAAAAGCCCGGTCATTGGCCGGGCTTCAATTCGATTAGCGTCGTTACGATCCTTCCCGAGCAATAGCCCTATAGGCAATGTCGTTGCGGTAAAACACGCCATCCCAGCGTATTTTTTCGGCGAGTGCATAAGCCCTTTGCTGCGCTTCGGTCACTGTGTTGCCCAATGCTGTCGCACAGAGCACCCGGCCGCCACTGGTGACTACCTGATTGCCGTTAAGCGTGGTGCCTGCGTGGAACGCTTTCTCACCCTCGGTCTCTGTTTCTGGCAAGCCGGAAATAGCGTCGCCTTTGCTGTAGCTGCCAGGATAGCCGCCGGCTGCCAGCACAATGCCCACGGCGGCGCGTTCGTCCCAGTCGGAATCGCACTTATCCAGTTGGCCGTCGATGGCAGCCTGGCACAAGGCTACGATATCTGACTTCATGCGCAGCAGGATAGGCTGGGTTTCGGGGTCACCAAAGCGGCAGTTGAACTCGATCACCTTGGGCGCTCCAGAAGTATCGATCATCAGACCAGCGTACAGGAAGCCCTTGTACGGATGGCCTTCCGCTGCCATGCCGCGCACAGTTGGATAAATTACCTCATCCATGATCCGTTGGTGCACATCGGCGGTCACCACTGGAGCAGGGGAGTAAGCTCCCATACCGCCGGTGTTTGGGCCGGTATCACCGTCGCCCACGCGTTTGTGGTCCTGAGAGGTGGCCATAGGCAAAACATGCTCGCCATCTACCATTACAATAAAGCTGGCTTCTTCGCCGTCCAGAAACTCCTCAATAACAACACGGCTGCCGGCGTCGCCAAAGGCATTGCCCGCAAGCATGTCACGAATAGCGTTTTCGGCTTCCTCTAGGGTCATGGCGACGATAACGCCTTTACCAGCGGCAAGGCCGTCGGCTTTGACCACAATGGGAGCTCCTTGTTCACGGACATAGGCCAGGGCTTCGTCTATGTCGGTGAAGTTGCCATAGCCAGCCGTGGGGATATTCTGGCGCGCGAGAAAATCCTTGGTGAACGCTTTGGAGCCTTCCAGTTGTGCCGCCCCGGCGCTGGGCCCAAAGACGCGCAGGCCACGCTCTTCAAAAAGATCCACAATGCCGGCTACCAGCGGTGCTTCCGGGCCAACAATAGTCAGGCCTACGTTATTATCGGCAGCAAATTTGGCCAGGCCTTCAAGATCCAGAACATCAATATCAACGTTCTCAACACCCGGCTCGTGAGCGGTGCCGGCGTTGCCTGGTGCGACAAAAACTGTGTCCGCAGCCGGCGACTGGGCTGCTTTCCAGGCCAGTGCGTGTTCGCGCCCGCCGCTGCCGATAACCAGAATATTCATATCTCGTTGCCCCGTACTTTTTAAAAGAGTTATTGCAAAGTTTTGTCACAAGACTGATAAGGAAACAGGGCGGAGCTTTGCCTCCGCCCTGCGTTCTATCAGTGCCGGAAATGGCGCATACCGGTGAATACCATAGCAATGCCGTGCTCGTTGGCGGCATCGATCACTTCCTGATCTCGCATGGAGCCACCGGGCTGTATGACGGCAGTAATGCCGGCTTCAGCGGCGGCGTCAATGCCGTCCCGGAAGGGGAAGAAGGCGTCAGAGGCCATAACGGAGCCTTTAACTTCCAGGTTTTCATCCGCCGCTTTGATACCGGCAATCCGCGCGCTGTAAACACGGCTCATCTGGCCTGCGCCAACACCAATCGTGCGGCCAGCGCGGGCATAAACAATGGCATTGGACTTGACGTACTTCGCCACTTCCCAGGCAAACAGCAGGTCATTGAGCTCCTGTTCAGTTGGCTGACGATTGGTGACAACTTTCACATCGCTCATTGCAACCATGCCCAAATCACGGTCTTGAACCAGCAGGCCGCCGGTAACGCGTTTGTAGTCCATTGATTGGGCACGCTCGCCACTGAGGTCGCCACAAGCCAGCAGCCGTACATTCTTTTTGGCTGCGACCAGTTCTACAGCCTCGGGTGCGATGGTGGGAGCAATAATAACTTCGACAAACTGGCGATCAATAATCGCTTTGGCGGTTTCCGCGTCCAATTCCCGGTTGAAAGCAATAATGCCGCCGAACGCCGAAGTGGGATCTGTCGCAAAGGCCAGGTCATAGGCCTGAAGAATGTCAGCACCGATTGCCACGCCGCAGGGGTTGGCATGTTTGACGATTACGCAAGCCGGGTCTGCAAATGGTTTCACGCATTCCAGGGCGGCGTCAGTATCTGCGACATTGTTGTAGGATAGCTCTTTACCCTGTAGCTGCTTTGCCGTGGCAACACTGGCTTCCTTCGGATTGCGCTCGGCGTAGAAGGCTGCACGTTGGTGCGGGTTTTCACCGTAGCGCATGTCCTGCACTTTCACGAACTGGGCGTTAAAAGTGCGCGGGAATTCAGCGTTGTCATTATCGGCGGTGCGGCCACCCAGATAGTTGGCAATAGCGCCGTCGTAGCCTGCGGTATGCTCGAATGCCTTTACCGCCAGATCAAAACGGATGTTGTGGCTGAGTTGGCCGTCGTTGTCGTCCAGCTCTTTCAGAACGCGGCTGTAATCTGACGCGTTGACCACAATCGCAACATCGTTGTGGTTCTTTGCGGCTGCACGAACCATGGTAGGCCCGCCGATATCGATGTTTTCGATGGCTGTGGCGAGATCGCATTCCGGATTAGCGACTGTGGATTCAAACGGGTAAAGATTCACCACAACCATATCAATCGGGTTGATACCGTGTTCGCCCATAATGGCGTCGTCTGTGCCCCGACGGCCAAGAATGCCACCGTGTATCTTCGGGTGCAGGGTTTTGACCCGTCCGTCCATCATCTCCGGAAAGCCGGTGTAGTCGGAGACTTCGGTAACAGGAACGCTGTTTTCTTGCAGGAGGCGAAAGGTGCCCCCTGTAGAGAGAAGTTCGATGCCGCGGCCGGTGAGGGCGCGCCCGAACTCTACGATGCCGGATTTATCACTGACGCTGATCAGTGCGCGACGGACGGGGGTGTTAGCCTGGTTTGCCATGGGGTCACATTCTTCACTTGGGGTGAACGAACAAGGGCCTCACGAAGGGTGTCCGGGAGGCCCTCATCAAGTCAGGGTGTTTCGATTATAGCAGGCCGTACTGCTTAAGCTTCTTGCGCAGGGTTCCGCGGTTCAGGCCGAGCATGGTGGATGCTTTGGTCTGGTTATTGCGGGTGTACTTCATTACCTGCTCCAGCAGCGGGGCTTCCACCTCCGAAAGTACCAGTTGGTAAACCTCGGTAACGGGCGCTCCATCAAGCTGAGTGAAGTAGTTTTTCAGGGCTACTTCAACGTTATCGCGCAGGGTAACGGTGGTGCCGCTGCTATTCACTGATTGCAACTGGTGAATGTCATCGTTGGCCGGGGTGTTCAGGGTGCTATTTGCCAATGTCTCAGCGGTCATGCTGCGAATTCCTCTCCATTTCGTAAGCCTGAAAAATACTGTTGAATACTGTCTTTCTGCTTCAGCGCGTCATCGAACGCATTGAAGTGATTACGGAACCGTTTGCCAGGGTCGTGGGATTGTAGGTACCAGCCCACATGTTTACGGGCAATGCGCACGCCCATGAGCTCTCCGTAAAAGCTATGCAGGGCGTCAAGATGTTCAGTCAGAATCTGTTCCACTTCGCTCAGTGGTGGTGCAGGCAGGTGCTGGCCCGTTTCAAGAAAATGCAGTATTTCCCGGAAAATCCATGGGCTGCCCTGCGCAGCACGGCCAATAAGCAGTCCGTCGGCTCCTGTATGCTCCAGAACCCGGCGGGCCTTCTCCGGTGACGTGATATCGCCATTGGCGAATACCGGAATACTGACACTGGACTTCACTTCAGCAATGGTGTCGTACTCAGCACTGCCATTATATTTGTCGGCTCGGGTGCGGCCATGAATCGCCAGCGCTTGAATGCCTGCATCCTCCGCCATCCGCGCAATGGCTCGTGCGTTTCGGTTGTCTTGGTCCCAACCTGTTCGCATTTTCAGCGTAACGGGGATA
Source organism: Marinobacter sp. 1_MG-2023 (assembly GCF_030549045.1). Classification (NCBI taxonomy): domain Bacteria; kingdom Pseudomonadati; phylum Pseudomonadota; class Gammaproteobacteria; order Pseudomonadales; family Marinobacteraceae; genus Marinobacter; species Marinobacter sp. 1_MG-2023. The sequence goes on from NZ_JAUOST010000001.1 coordinate 415,582, forward strand.
TCGACTGCGCTGACAACTGCTTCCAGTATGTCCCTGACCAGCTTCTCATCTTTCATCAGTGCCGAGCCGGCCGCTTTGTTGCACACTTTTTTAGCCGGGCAGCCCATATTGATATCGATAATCTGGGCCCCGGACTCAGCGTTCAGCCGAGCTGCATTCGCCAGCATGTCCGGATCGCCGCCCGCAATCTGCACAGACCTGGGTTCTGGCTCCCCGGTATGGTCCATGCGGGTTCTGGATTTGCGCGTATGCCAGAGCTTGCTGTCAGCGATTACCATTTCAGACACTGCTAATCCCGCCCCCATTTTTCGGCAGAGTAGCCGGAACGGGCGATCTGTTACGCCCGCCATGGGCGCAACGATCAGCGGGTTGGGCAAAGTGTACGGCCCGATTTTTGCCGTTGGCAACATGGTCTGAATCCGTATCACAGCAGATTAAGCAAAGGTCGGAGCGGGTCGATTGTTTAATAAATAACCGATGCCAGTTCCGAAGGGCGCTAATGATACCGCCGGGGGCACTGTGATTGAAGGGGCAGGGAGGCGAAAAAACTGATTATTTTTCGCTCTTTCTGGTTGACTTTTGTTCTGTTGGGTGGCGACTCACATGCCTGCCGGGTCGTCACCGGCAAGCAATGTCAGGGCACATAAGGCCGGAAGCCCAGGTTGTAATTAACGGCATCCCGACCTGGGTCACGGATACTTATTGCTATGCGAACCGGTGTCTCTACAGGCATGGTTTGGAGGCCTTCAGCGTCACCGGCAAGGTATTCTGATGGTGTAAACACGCTCTGGGCAACAACGTCCCCATTGAGGTTAGAGAAGGTGAGAGCGATGGCCGGGAAAGGCTGCTGGAAATCGGCCCGGTTAACAATCACCGCATCGACCACCAGCTGGTTACGGTTTTCCGGGTTGGTGCGAACCACCAGTTTACGGCTCTGGATCGCTTCAACATTGATAAGGGGCTTCAATTCGCAGCCGGCAAGTTCGCAGCCCTTTTCATAAAAGGGGCGAAGCTCCGGAATGGCAGATAGCCTGTCAAACTGGAACCAGGTCACCTGCGCAATCAGCACGCCCAGAAGACCAAGTACAATCACAGACCAGGTTAGAGTGCGTAGCCAGCTCCTGTTTTTGCTACCCACAGAAACGGGGTCCCTTCTGAGGTCGCCAAATGGAGCGCCCGCTGCAAAGGATTCATTCTGTTGTTCGCGCCCGTCTTGTGGCTCAACTCCGTGTTCGTCAGCAAAGGACTCAAACGCCGGGTCGGGTTGCTCATCGACATAAAAGCCCTGCGTGTCATCCTCGGGAGGTACCGAAGTGCTTTTTGATTCTATGTCAGGGCTGTCGTTGGCCTCAGGTTCAGGTGTGGGCTTTCGCTCCGATTCCTGTTGGAACTCTGGCTCAACCTCAATTTTCTCGGCTTCTGGCTCTGGCTCTGGCTCTGGCTCTGGCTCTGGCTCAGCGGAAGAGGGTTGGGGAGAGCTATCTTCCTGAAGAATCGCTTCAGCCCAGCTTTCATCGATGTTTTCTGAAAAATTATCGTCGTCCTGCTCTTCCCGTGTAGATGCACTTCGGTCGTCCACACCGCGAAAACTGTCGCTCAGCTCGTCGTCAGAAAAAGTCAGTCTGGTACCAGCATAGGGGCCGTCTTCGGCATCTTCCTCGGGATTATCAGCAAAGATGAAGTCGTCTTCAGTTGTGTCGCTGATAAAGCCGGAGGCTGGTCGCTCGGATGGGCCGGGCTTGACTGGCACCTTACTGCTTGTGCCAGAAGGGCGCTCCGGCACAGTGCCGCTGCTGGCAGCTACCTGGTGCTCGACTGCGTTGAAGACATCCATGCAGTGCCCACAGCGCACCTTGCCCTTGGCAATGCCAAGTTGCTCATCGGTTACCCGGAAACGGGTACGACATTTGGGGCACTGGGTCTGCAGACTACTCTGGGTCATGCTTCTTTCCTGCAAGCGACTTAACTACGAGTCTGGGAGTCTAGTCGTTAAGACAGCCTTCGTCATCTGTCGTTACGGCGTCCTGTGAGGCGTATCCACTCTTCACGTTGTTCCGGTTCATTCATTATAAACCAGGGTTCGTAGGCGGCCATCACATCGCGGGCCTGGTTTGACAGAATGCCTGAAAGCACCAGGTCGCCCCCGGGCTTTGTCAGTGCTGCGAGATGCGGCGCCAGGCCAATCAGAGGCTGCGCAAGAATGTTTGCAAGCATGATGTCGGCTTTAGTGTCTGGCTCATTCTCGGGAAGATAAAGATCGAGCCTGGCTTCTTCCACGCTATTACGCCGAGCGTTTTCCCGGCTGGCTTCCAGTGCCTGGTGGTCAGTGTCCACGCCAACCACGTGTTTGGCGCCCAGTAACAGCGCCGCAAGGCCAAGGATGCCGGAACCGCAACCGTAATCAGTTACTTGCTTTCCATTGAGGTCCTCTCCGTCCAGCCACTCAAGGCAGAGTGCAGTAGTCGGATGGGTGCCTGTGCCGAAAGCTAATCCCGGGTCCAGCAGCAAGTTCGCTGCATCCGGATCGGGCGCTTCGCGCCAACTGGGCACAATCCAAAGGCGTTTGCCGAATTGCAGTGGATGAAAATCGTCCATGCAGGCTCGTTCCCAGTCCTTGTCTTCAACCAGGGTAACGTCAATGTCTGCGAGAGATTGCTGGGTTTGTTGATGCCAGGCGTTGCGCACATCTGCGCACAACTGGTCTATGTCCCGGTCTGATTGGAAGAGGCCGGTAACACTGGTCTGGCTCCACAAGGGAGTGGTGCCGTGATCGGGTTCATAGAGTGGCTGATCGGCCGCGTCTTCCAAGGAAACGGCATCAGCGCCCATCTCCATAAGCAGATCCTCTAGCTGATCCGCCGTATCGGGATCAGCCGGGATCTGAAGTTGTATCCAGGGCATATATCTTCCTGCATTGTGATGCAGGATTTTAATCCCGCATCAATTTCTCAAGGTAATGGATAGTGAAGTCTACAGTTTTAAAGCCACCATCGCGCACCAGTTTTCGATGCAGAGGCTGGTTGGTTTTAATACCGTCCACCAATAACTCGTCCAGAGCGTTTTTCATGCGCCTGCGAGCTATCTGTCGATCATCGCCCCAAGTGATCAGCTTGGCGATCAGTGAGTCATAAAACGGAGGCACCGTATAGCCACTGTACAAGTGCGAGTCTACCCGCACACCGTAACCGCCGGGAGCGTGAAAGTGTTTCACTTTGCCTGGGCTGGGTACAAACGTATCAGGGTCTTCGGCGTTAATGCGACATTCAATAGCATGGCCCATGATCTGAATATCTTCCTGCTTGTACTGAAGAGGCAGACCACTGGCAATGCGAAGTTGTTCACGAACGATGTCCACACCGGTGACCATTTCAGAGACCGGGTGCTCCACTTGCACGCGCGTGTTCATTTCGATGAAAAAGAACTCACCATCCTGATACAGGAACTCGAATGTGCCGGCACCGACATAGCCGATTTCCTTGCAGGCATCCACGCACGCTTTAAGTGTGCGCTCACGGGATTCCGCGTTGATATTCGGAGCCGGCGCTTCTTCTATGACCTTTTGGTTGCGGCGCTGCATGGAACAGTCGCGGTCACCCAGGTGGATGCAGTTGCCGTGCATGTCGGCCAGAACCTGAACTTCTACGTGGCGCGGCGTTTCCAGAAATTTTTCCAGATAAACCGTGGGATCGCCGAACGCATTTCGCGCTTCGCTCTGGGTAATCTGAACACCCTTAAGCAATGCAGCTTCGGAATGAACTACTTGCATGCCGCGACCGCCGCCACCGGATGCTGCTTTGATCATTACCGGGTAGCCGATTTTACGAGCAACCGCCAGAGTCCGTTCGTCGTCATCGGTCAGCGGGCCGTCTGAACCGGGGACCGTGGGCACGCCTGCGCGAATCATCGCGTTAATGGCAGATACTTTGTTGCCCATCAGGCGAATGGTTTCTGCCCTGGGACCGATAAAGCGGAAACCGCTTTTTTCGACCTGTTCGGCAAAATCGGCATTTTCGGCAAGAAAACCGTAGCCGGGGTGGATGCCTACGGAATCCGTTACTTCAGCGGCACTGATGATTGCTGGAATATTGAGGTAACTTTCCAAAGGGCTATTGGGGCCGATGCATACGGATTCATCGGCCAGACGCACGTGCATCAAGTCGCGGTCAACTTTTGAGTGGACCGCCACGGTTTTGATGCCGAGCTCCTTGCAGGCACGCAAGATCCTGAGGGCTATTTCACCCCGGTTTGCGATCAGAACTTTTTCTAACATGGCCATGATTAGCTATCACCGGGTTCAGGAAATGATTATCAGCGGCTGGTCAAACTCCACAGGCTGACCATTATCAACCAGAATTTCAGTGATCGTACCGCTCTTGTCGGCCTCAATCTGGTTCATCATTTTCATGGCCTCGACAATGCAGACAACGTCACCAGCTTTAACCTGCTGGCCGATTTCTGCGAAAGAATCCGCCGTAGGAGATGGTGCCCGGTAAAAGGTTCCCACCATGGGTGAGCGCAGCGCATGTCCGCTGTGCACGGTTTGTTGCGGGCTTTCTTCCTGTACCGGGCCCGGGGTTTCAGGCGCCGGAGCATATTGGGCCGGCTGCTGCGCGTAGTGGCTGATGTATTGAGCGCCTGAAGCCTGTTCCCGACGACGGGAGATGCGAACAGAATCATCTCCTTCGTGAATCTCAAGCTCCTCGACATCAGACTCCTCGAGCAGTTCGATCAGTTTTTTGACTTTGCGAATATCCATAGTTAGTCCAGTCCTGTGTTGTCAGGTCTATCGGTGAGTTCGTTGGATTGCGGCCTGCAGCGCGAGTTCGTATCCCTGGCTGCCCAGCCCGCAGATAACGCCTTCGGCGATATCGGAAAAATAGGAGTGATGGCGGAATGCTTCCCGCGCATGCACGTTGGAAAGATGTACTTCTATAAACGGAATTCCTGAAGCCAGTATGGCGTCCCTTAAGGCGACGCTGGTGTGAGTAAAGGCGGCGGGATTGATAATAATGAAGTCCACGCCTTCTGCCCGGGCTTCATGAATCCGCTCAATAAGTTCGTATTCGGCATTCGATTGCAGGTGCAACAGATGATGACCTTGGTCTGCCGCTTTCTCCCTCAGGCGCTCATCAATATCTGCCAGAGTCTCGTGGCCATAAACCTCCGGCTCGCGGGTTCCGAGCATGTTCAGGTTGGGGCCATGGAGTACGAGAATTGTAGACATGGATGCGTCTGCCTTTTTTATCTTTTAAACAGGATCGCCGAAAATAACGGCATTTTCCAGTAATGGTGTGTGCTTTTTTTCTTCAGATCAACACTTTTTGACAATGTTCCCTATTGCCCGCGGCTTGTAGCAAAAAAGGCCGGGAAAGCCGAAGTGAGGCGTTTCGAATGATAGCGATCATTGTCGTGAACGGCGGGGAGGACTTCTATACGACGATGGTTTCATACGGGCAGCGCTTAAGGGCTGCCCGGCCCGCTATCTTCGACTTTCAGTTGTCGGCAAGCGTAACGCAGTTGCGGCCATATTCTTTCGAGGTGTAGAGCGCACGATCTGCCCGCTCGCACAAAGTCTGGGATGGCTCGTTATCCCAGGCCGTTACGCCGCAGCTGAAGGTGACATTGAATTCCCTGTCACCTGCAGGCTGCAGAAGTTCAGCGAAACGCTCCCGGATTTCGTTGAGAACGTTGCGGGCGTCGCTGGGGCGGGTATCAGGCAAGATGATTGCGAACTCTTCGCCGCCATAACGGCCAATATGGTCGGTTTTGCGTAGGCGCTGCTTGAGAAACATCGAAAGACTACGAAGAACACGGTCGCCAATGGGGTGCCCGAAGGTGTCATTCACCTTTTTGAAGTAATCAATGTCGATCATCGCAAAGCACAGAGACTGGTTTTTTTGCCGGGCCCGGACTATTTCCTGGTCCAGAAGGTACAGCGTATGAGTGTGATTGTAGAGCCCGGTAAGGCTGTCACGGATCATAAGAGCCAGCAGGGAACGTGCGCGCCGGCCCCGATTATGAAGCGTTGCAATCAGGTGCTTTGGGTCAATAGGTTTGGTTAAAAAATCATCGCCTCCCAGGCTCATGGCATGCAGCTGTTTTGTGACATCGTCTTCGGCCGAGAGGTAAATGATTGGCACACTGTGAAACCGGTCCTGCTGGCGGATCACCCGGGCAATCTCCATGCCGGTGCAGCCGGGCATGTACATGTCGAGAACAATGATTTCCGGGGAAAACATGTCCAGAGAATCGATGATTTCCATGGGGTCGGTAATAATGTGTGCGGTCATGCCTGCGCGTTTCAGAACCGTTTCCATGAATTTTGCCTGTGCTCTGGAGTCATCCAGCACCAGCACTCGATAGGGTTCAACTGTGTTGCCGTGGGTGTAGGTTTCGATTTTTTCGATAAGTTGGCCGGGGTCAACTGCCGGGTAGAAGAATTCCTCTCCACCGCAGCGGGATGCACGCAGACGGGTCTGTATAGTGCCGTCTTCATCGCTCATGAAAATGATCGGGATGGGTGTGTCGTGTCGCTCCTGCAGATGCTCAATAGTCGAGATGCCTGCGTTCACACTGCCGCCAAAGTTCACATCCATCAGGATGGTCTCTGGCTTATGAAGTGCGCAGGCCTCGATCAACTCGTCCGCAGAATCAAAAGCTGATGCGCGGAAGCCGAAAAACTCTAGCTGGCGAATCAGTCTGTTCGCCATCTCGCCGTTTGCAAGTGCAATATAAACCGGTGTCCGCCGAAATTGATGAGGTGCCTCGGTATTGCTTTGGTCTGTTCGCCTGAGGGTGCTGCGCGCCAACGCGTCTATGGCGTCCTGGAGTTGTCGCTCAGTGGAATCATCCAGAGATCTGTCAGCAGGCCAGGCCTGCATGATTCGGAGAATTTGGCTGCCCGCATCGGCATGGCCCGACATTTCAAACCGCTGTGCGTAACGCACCAGTTTGTCGGACGCAGACAAGAGCTCTTCGCGATGAGCTGCAAATGAATCGGTATCGGTGTGGATTTTCTGCCATGTATCCAGAACGACTCGTGCCTGGGTCGTTACGCGGCGAGCAAAGTGCTGCCTGAGTTTTTCTTTCTGGCTTGCGTCGCTCATTGTGCTCCGGCCTGTATTTTTTCATTATGGGCCGTCCTTTCCAGTGTGGACGATTTTCCCAACCTTAGTCTGTTTTTGGAGTCTATAGTGTTTAGAGTTGTCGGCGAAGGTTGCACTGTGTAACGGTTTGTCATTTCTACGATCTGTATATAAAAGGCACCATAGGTTAGGATCGAGGCAGAACATTTGTACGGCCAATCAATAGACAAGGGGCTTAACGTAATATGCCAGGCAAAATCAGACAGTACTTCAGAGATAAAAAGGATGATGCTCAGGATTATGCCGGCAACAACGGCGTGATCGGCAAATTTATAGCAGTTGTGCTGCTGGTGTATCTGCTGGTGACAGTGGTATTGGGGATGTACTGGTCGAGCGAGCCCGAGCCTTTTTCCGTACGCGAGCATACCCGGGCTGTTGCCAATGAGATGCAGCGCGAGCCAGTAACTGGCTTTGCCACAACTGTAACCATGATTCGCATTGCCGAAACCCTTCTGGATAAGCCGGGCGGATACATTTCAAACGATATTTTCCCGCCGGGCCTTTGGCTGGATAACATTCCCAACTGGGAATATGGTGTACTGGTGCAGTTGCGCGATCTCTCCCGTGCCATGCGCAAGGACATCAGCCGCTCTCAGAGTCAGTCGGCGGAAGATCCGGATCTGATCATTGCCGAGCCGCAGTTTCACTTTGACAGCGAAAGCTGGGCCATTCCATCGACAGAAGCCGAGTACCGTCGGGGCATTACAGCGCTGAAGCGCTACCTTAATCGCCTTTCCAGCCCGGAGCAGGCCAACGCCCAGTTCTTCGCCAGAGCCGACAATCTTGGTAACTGGCTGGCCGATCTGGAGACCCGCCTGGGTAGTCTTTCGCGCACTCTCGGTGAGAGTGTCGGCAAGGCATCGGTATCAGAAGCGGTCGCCAATATTGACGCAGATAACCCGCTGAATGAAGAGAAAGGTGGTGGGGATATAAAAACCGATTGGACTAAAATCGACGACGTGTTTTACGAAGCCCGTGGAAGCTCCTGGGCGCTGCTGCACATTTTCCGTGCGATAGAAGTCGATTTCCGCAAGGTGCTTCAGGACAAGAATGCCGTTTCCAGCGTTAAACAGGTGATTATTGAGCTTGAAGGTGCTCAGGGCGACATGTGGAGCCCGGTTATCCTGAACGGGAGCGGGTTTGGTGTTCTGGCTAACCACTCTCTGACCATGGCTGCCTATCTATCTCGCGCCAATGCAGCGATCAGCGATATGCGGGATCTCTTGTCGCGGGGCTAAGGGGTTTTGCTCAGACATAAAAAAACCGGGCTGTTGGATTAGCCCGGTTTTTTATTATCTGGTGCTCGGCTCAGCCTTTGTAGGCGTTGATCGAGTCCACAATAGCTTGCTTCGCAGCGGCAGCGTTGTCCCAGCCCTGCACCTTGACCCATTTGCCCGGCTCAAGGGTTTTGTAGTTTTCAAAGAAATGACGGATCTGATCGCGCAACAATGTTGGCAGGTCGTCAATTTCCTTCACATCCTGGTAAGCATTGGTCAGCTTGTCGTGAGGCACTGCGACCAGCTTCGCATCTCCGCCTGCCTCGTCTTCCATGTTCAGGACGCCTACCGGACGGCAGCGGATCACTGAGCCGGCCTGAATCGGGTAAGGAGTAACAACTAGAACGTCCAGTGGGTCGCCGTCGTCAGCCAGCGTGTGCGGGATGAACCCGTAGTTCGCTGGATAAAACATAGGCGTTGCCATAAATCGGTCAACCAGCAGTGCGCCCATGTCTTTGTCCAGCTCATACTTTACTGGAGAGCTGTTGGCCGGAATTTCGATGGCAACGTAGATGTCTTCAGGCGGGTTCTTGCCTGCGGGAATGTTATCGAATTGCATATGAGATCCTTCCTGATATGTGAAGTTCGTTTAACTGTGCTCGAAAAGTAGGCGCAATTATACGGGACTCTACAATCATCCGAAACTAAACCTTGGTATGCCAGCCCGGTCCCCTGAGTGGGCTTGATTCTGGGAAAGTAAAAACCTACAGCTTGATCTGCTTCGCAATCAGCTCCTTCATGATCTCCGTGGTGCCACCGCCTATCGAAAGAATCTTCGCGTCCCGGTAAAGACGGTCAACGACCGATTCCCGCATATAACCCATTCCCCCGAAAATCTGCACGGCCTCGCGGGTAACCTTCTCGCAGATCTCCACAGAAAAATTCTTCGCCATGGCCACCTGGGTGATCGGGTTCTTGCCCGCTTGCATAAGGGCTGCGCAGCGATAGGTGTATTCGCGGGCCACGTCGATCTGGGTCGCCATATCCACCAATTTGTGGCGGGTAACCTGAAAGCCGGCAATGTTGCGCCCGAACGCTTTGCGCGTTTTGGCATAGTCCATTGCCGTTTCGTAGGCCAGCTGGGCCGTCATGTATGCCATGACCGAGAGCATCAGGCGTTCCGACAGAAAGTTGCTCATAATGGCGATAAAGCCTGCGTTTTCCGCGCCAATCAGGCGGTCGGCAGGTACTCGACAGTCTTCGAAGAAGAGCTCCGCCGTATCGCTGGCCCACCAGCCCATTTTTCTCAGCTTCTTGCCATTAGAGAAACCTGGCATGTCGCGATCAATCAGCAGCAGGCTGATACCGCCATGGCCTTCACCGCCGGTGCGCACGGCAACCGTGTAATGATCCGCACGGGTGCCACTGGTAATAAAGGTTTTGCTACCGTTCACCACGAAATGATCACCGTCCTTCACCGCACGGGTTTTCAGGCTGGCTACATCGGAGCCGCCACCGGGCTCGGTAATAGCCAATGCAGAAATCTTCTCACCACTGAGAACCTGGGGGACGATCTGTTCACGTACCTCTTTCTTTGCCCATTTGGCAACGGGTGGCAGGCCGATGTCCAGAGAACCCAGGCTGGCAACAAAGCCGCCAGAGGTGGAGCGCATCAGTTCTTCGGAAACGGCGACTTTCAGGAATACATCGCCAGCCCCCACGCCGCCCAGTGCCTCGGGAAATCCGATGGCGAGCAACCCGGCATCACCTGCCATCCGGAAAATTTCACGAGGAAATTCACCAGCCTCCTCCCATTCATCAATATGAGGGAGAACGTGAGTGTTGATGAACTTGCGCGCGCTCAAGCGCGCTTGCTCATGAGTCTCGTTGAAGTAATCGGACACGATAAAACACCTCTGATCGGATGTGATGCGAGGTAGTGTCGCGCAATTCCATGTACCAAGCAAGCGCTTGGTTGTTGGTGTGTCAGGCACAAAAAAACTGGCCTGAGAGGCCAGTTTGTATCGTGCTATCTTCGACGAACATGAGTTGATACGAGTTTGCCGGGTCAGATGCCTTTGCGTGGGATGCTCTCGACCCCGTTGCTGGTGCCGAGTAATAGCAGGTCTGCCGGGCGGCGAGCGAACAGGCCGTTAGTGACAACGCCTACAATGTTGTTCAACCTTTCCTCAACCTGGATCGGGCGGGAAATATCCAGATTGTATATGTCCAGAATAATATTACCGTTGTCGGTGGTGAAACCGTCCCGGTAGACCGGATCACCGCCGAGCTTGACGATTTCGCGACCAACATGGCTGCGGGCCATAGGAAGTACCTCCACCGGCAAGGGAAATTCGCCGAGCAAGTCTACTTTCTTGGATTCGTCTGCAATACAGATAAAGGTTTTGGCAACTTCCGCAACAATCTTCTCGCGCGTCAGGGCGCCGCCGCCGCCTTTGATCAGCTCAAGGTGTTCGTTGGTTTCATCTGCCCCATCCACGTAAAACTCCAATTCCCCGGCACTGTTCAGGTCGTACACAGGAATGCCGTGGCTTTTCAGGCGTTCCGCCGTTGCTTCTGAGCTGGCGACAGCGCCGTCGAACTCGGTTTTCAGGTCTGCAAGCATATCGATAAAGAAGTTGGCAGTGCTTCCCGTGCCAACACCGATGATGCTGTCGCGCTCCAGGCGCGGTGCAATGTAGTCCACTGCAGCTTTGGCAACGGCTTTCTTGAGTTCGTCCTGGGTCATTGAGCGCTCCGGGTGAAAATCTTATGAGTTCGTGCCCATTATAGCGCTTAAGGGGCGCCTGCTTATAGACGGCTGCCGTGCAAACTTTCTACACTGTAGGTTTTCCCCGACCAATCATCAGCAACCGGAACCATCATGCCGCAACGCTACATCAAGAAGATTCTCGATGCGCGCGTCTATGACGTGGCCATTGAAACACCCCTCACTGAAGCCCGCAGCCTTTCCAAGCGCTTTGGCAACAATATTATGCTCAAGCGGGAAGACCTTCAGCCGGTGTTTTCTTTCAAGATTCGCGGAGCCTACAACCGGATTGCGCAATTGTCGGAAGAGCAGAAAGCCAAGGGTGTGATATGTGCCTCTGCCGGCAATCATGCTCAGGGTGTGGCGCTTGCGGCCAAAAAGCTGGGCATCAAGGCTGTTATTGTCATGCCGCAGACCACGCCAGAAATCAAGGTGCGTTCTGTGCGAGACCATGGCGCAAAAGTTGTGCTCCGGGGTGATGCTTTTGATGAGGCCGCGGCTCATGCCCATGAACTGATTGAGAAGCATGGTTACACTTACATACCCCCCTATGATGACCCCGACGTCATCGCCGGGCAGGGTACGGTCGCCATGGAGATGCTTTGGCAGTTCAGCAAGCCGATTCACGCGGTGTTTATCTGTGTGGGCGGTGGCGGGCTTATCGCCGGCATGGCTGCCTACATTAAATACTTGCGCCCTGAAGTGAAGGTGATCGGTGTGGAGCCTGAAGACTCCAATTGCTTGCAGGCCGCCTTGAAAGCAGGCGAGCGCGTTATTCTGGATGAGGTGGGCATCTTCGCAGATGGTGTAGCAGTCAAGCAGATTGGTGAATACCCCTGGGAGATCTGTAAGGATCACGTGGACGAGGTGATTACCGTCTCCACCGATGAAATCTGTGCAGCCATCAAGGATATCTTCGAGGATACGCGATCCATTTCCGAGCCTGCCGGTGCGTTGGGTGTGGCCGGCATCAAGAAGTACATCGAGCGGGAAAAGATTGAGAATGAAAATCTGATCGCCACTCTGAGTGGCGCGAACATGAACTTTGACCGTCTGCGCTACATTTCTGAACGCACCGAAGTCGGTGAGAAACGTGAGGCTATCCTCGCGGTTACCATTCCAGAGAGGCCTGGTGCTTTCAAAACTTTTATCAACGCGCTGCACAAGCGCAGCATTACCGAGTTCAACTACCGTTACGCCGACGCAGCTCAGGCAACGATCTTTGTGGGTGTCCAGGTTCAGGCAGGTGGGCTGGGTCGAGATGAGCTTGTGCAGGAACTCCGTGAAAAAGGCTACTCCGTGCTGGACCTCACCGACAGTGATATGGCGAAACAGCACATTCGCCACATGGTCGGTGGCCACGCACCTACGATTACCAACGAGAAAGTTTTCCAGTTCGAGTTTCCCGAGCGCCCGGGAGCTCTGCTGAAATTCCTGATGTCTCTGGGAACGCGCTGGAATATTTCCATGTTTCATTACCGCAACCACGGCGCGGCGTACAGTCGTGTATTGCTGGGGGCTCAGGTAGAAGATGATGAAGTAAAAGACTTCGAAGCAATGCTTGAAAAAGTGGGCTTCCGTTATGAAAACATGACGGATAACGAAGCGTACCAACTGTTCCTGGGAGCGGGGAACGGTAAAACATCCTAGCCTGCAAACAAGGGCGGCCCGGAAGGTCTCTTTCGGGTTGGCCCCTGAACCCGATTTATCTGAATGCCCCGTCAGTTTTCTTACTGAACTTTAATCTGTCAAAAATTGTAAAAATCGGGATGCGTGTTAGTCTTTTGTCACATTCTTGAAATCAAGAATAGCTAACTGATTTTCCGCAGAATTAACCTATCTGAAACAGGAAGAAGTGTCATGGGTGGCAAGCCTGATATTATCCGGGCAATTGTGCTGATTTTTGCTGTCGGCCTTGTTATTACCGGGTTTACCTCGCTTCAGGCGTCGGAAGACCGGCCCGCTGCTGCCGTTATGCAAAGCTCTGTCTCGGTGGGTTCGACGCAGATGACCGAAATCCCGCTATCCCGGTAAAGACGCTCCTGTATTATTTGACCCGGTAAAGCCGCCGGTTTGTTGCAACACTGTGTAGCGGAACATCCCAGGGTTCAATCGGCAATTTTTCCACCTTTTGAAAGTCGTGAGCCAGGCCAATCAGTTTTGGCGCCAGTCGCGGCCGCAGGCGGGTGAACGCAAAAGTCCGGTCATAGAATCCGCCTCCCATCCCCAGTCGCCCTCCGCTTTCGTCAAACCCCACTAACGGGAACAGCACTGCGTCCAAAGCCCAGGCTGGTCGCCGGAGCCCATTGCTGAATGCGGGTTCGGGAATGCCAAAACGGTTGGCAGTCAGCTCTACACCGTCGAAATAAGGGCTGAAAACCAGTTTTCCCGGGTGAATAGGGTGCAACACCGGCAGGTAGAAATGAATGCCTTTGCGGCGGGCCATAGCCATGTACGGGTGCGGATCAATTTCGCCATCGTTGGGCAGATAAATGGCTACGTGCCTTGCCCGATGCAGGTCCGGGTTTTTCAGAAGATTCAGCGCAAGAGAAGCGGAGGCCTGTTCCTGTTCCCGGGGCGACAACATGCGTCTGCGCTGGCGCAGCTGTTTACGCAGTTGTTGGCGAGGTAAGGAAAGTAAACCGGAGTCAGAATGGTGTGAGTCGATTGTCTGGCTCAAAATAAAGCTTCCCGGGCTGCCGTTATCGGATGTGGCCCTTGAACCCAGAGTTCAAGGTCGGTGGCCGCTGTGACATATTAGGCTTTCCCCTAACGGGGACATGCTCACAATGCCCTGAAGTAGCCACCTGGGTAGTGCGCATCGGCTCGAGGACGAATCCGACCAGCGAACAGCCCAGGAAGTAGATTCATTATAGGGGCAGACCCGGGGCCGATTGCAACACCTATCGGGGAATCTTCGCAGATTCAGTGGTTGGAGGATTCTCCGAGGGCGTTTTCCAGCTTGCTGTCCATCGCCTTCAGCAATGTGCTGGTGGCATCGGACATGGTGTCCCGCTCGAGCAGTTCGTGGGTCATGTTCAGTGCAGCCATGACAGCGATACGCTCGGTTCCGAATACCTTGCCGCCGGTACGTATTTCGCGCATTTTGTTGTCCAGATGCCTGGCGGCACGGATAAGGGCTTCCTGTTCTTCTGCGGGGCAGGCGACCAGGTACTCCTTATCAAGAATTTTTACCTCAACGGTGGTGGACTGCTTAGACATCAATGATGCTCCAGTGCCCGAAGGCGGCTGATCATGGCTTCGATCTTGTTTTTCGCAAGATCATTCTTCTGAATAAGCTGGGACCGTTCCCGGTTCCAGTCATCCTGCAACTGCCTCAGAGTGGCGTTGTTCTGCTCCAGTTTCTGGCAGTGTTCGATCAGCTTGTCCAGCTTGTCCGCTAATGCTTGTACTTCGGACTGTTCCATGACGTGCCCAGCATAGGTTGATGTTATTGCGCCTAACTATAAGTGCGCACGCCATAACGGTCAATTTACGGGGCTGTCATAAGCGGTCATTCGCCTTGTTTTGGCGTGCCAGCGAGACCTGCATCACTACTCCGCGCCACTTCCAAGGCCTTGTGAGCGGCTTTGGCGCCAAGCGCTGAACGCCGGAATCAAAGCCACTACTACAGCGGCAAGCGGCACGGATATCAGCAGAGCCCATTCGTCGAGGTTCAGTGCGCGCAGTGGAATCTGAATGCCATAGTTTGTGAGCAACCAGGGACCCAGCATGGAGACTGCGAGTGCGCTGAACGCAAGCGCAGCCAGGCAGGCGACCACTGCCAGGGCCAGACACTCAATGAGATAAAGGCTTGCGATCAGCCCGGGGGAGGCGCCTGTAGCGCGCAGAATGGCTATTTCATGGGCGCGTTGGGTTTGCAGTGTGAGCAGCACAGCAACCAATCCAATCAGACTGGTAATCACCACGAACCCGGTTATCGCAAGTAGTGCCCGTTCAAACTGGCTCATCAGGCGCCAGAGTTCGCTCAGAGCAACGCCTGGCAGAACAGCAGAGAGTGGTTCACCGGAGTATTGGTTCAAATCACGCTGCACGCGAAACGTCAGGATCTTGCGATCCAGTCCGGCGAAGACAGCGGTAATGTTGCCGGGTGTGAAATTCCGCCCCTCAGCTTGCTCAGGCGTGAGAGTGCGGCCCGGAATCGCAATGCCGGACTCCCAGCCTACATGTATGGCTTCCATGCCCTGAAGGCTGATGTAGACCGCTTGATCCACGGGTGTGCCTGTAGCGTCAAGAATGCCCGTCACCGTGAACGGCGTGTTTGTGTGATTGGAGAAGCTGGTGCGGCCGCCGCCATGGGAAAGTATGATTTTGTCATCGAGGGCGTGGTTCAGTTGTTTGGCAACACCTGCCCCAAGGACCACATCGAAAACCCCGTCAAACCATTGGCCGCTGGCCAAAGTCAGAGGTTGGCCCCGCCCGAACCGGAAATGCTTGCCAAACCCTTGGTCGGTTCCGACAACCCGAAACCCTTTGTAGCTATCGCCCAGAGAAATGGGGATCAGCCAGTCAATACGGGAGTCCTCCTTAAGATCCTGAAAGGTAGACCACCGAATGTTATTTGTGGCATCACCGATATGGAAGACCGTATACAGCAAGAGGTTGAGCTGGCCGCTGCGGGCACCGATGATCAGATCTGTATCGCTGATGGTGCTGGTGAAGGACTGCTTTACTTCTGTGCGCAGATACTGGATACCGAGCAGCAAAGTGACGCTTAAAGTAAGAGTGAGGCACACCAGGGCTAACACCTTGCGCCGATGCCAGAGGCTTGCAGATGCCAGTGAGATTGCCAGACGAGCTTTCATGCCGGTACCTCCCCGAGTTGAATCTGGTGGTGAAACCGCTGGGCGAGGGAGCGGTCGTGGCTGACGAACAGAACGGAGGTATTGGATTCTTCGGCCAGCGTTAGCAATAGATCGATGAAGCGATCTCGGTTATCGCTGTCCAGGGCAGAGGTGGGCTCGTCGGCCAGAATAATCTCTGGCGCACCTATAAGGGCCCGCGCAGCGGCAATGCGTTGCTGCTGACCAATGCTGAGCTGGGTGACCTTCCTTTGCCAGTGGCTTTCAGGAATGGCTAGTGCGGTGAGTAGCCGTTCAGCCGCTGCAGCTGAATTCTGGCCTGTTGAAATGTTTCGCATGCGCGAGAGCCGGCAGGGCAGGGTCACGTTGGCCTCAGCCGTAAGGTAGGGGACAAGGTTGAATTGCTGGAAGATCACGCCGATATGATCAGCCCGGAACCGGTCACGTTTCCCCGCCCCCAGCTTCTGAATGGCAGTGCCCAGCATGGTGATGGTGCCACTTGCTGGCGAAAGCATGCCCGCCAGCAGGCTCAGAAATGTACTCTTGCCGGTTCCGCTTGCACCGTGAAGGAACAGGTGCTCGCCCTGTGGCAGATATAGATCAGGGAAAGTAAGTGCGGGCTGATGCTTGTCCCAGCGAAACGAGAGGTCTTTGACTTCAATTGCCGCAGATCTATCTGCAGATATTTGCACGCTGCTTTCTGACTGGCTGTTCATGTTGATCTGTATCTGCCCCGTGTATCATGTCTGGCTTGTGTCGCGTTCACGTCGCTGTCAGTTTTCCGGAGAGCTTTGCTAATGATCCATTTCTTACGTTGCCCTGCCGGGGTGCATTTTCTGTCCCTGTTGGTTGTCCTGCTGAGCGTTGCTGCTCCAGCCCACTCCGAGCCGAAGCAGGAGATGCGGGAAATCGACTGGCTGGAACTGATGCCCGCTGAAGATCTGGCTCTGCTTGAAAATATGCCAGAACTGGAGCATGAGGGCGATGGGCCCCCTCTACTACCGGACGAAATAATGACCGGCAGGGTTGTTATGGATATGGCGAATGTTGAAGGCCGAATCCCCGGTTTTGTCGTGCCTCTGAAAACAACCAAAGACATGCGTATTCTCGAGTTTTTCCTGGTGCCTTATTACGGCGCCTGTATCCACGTGCCGCCACCGCCCCCAAACCAGATTATTCACATGAAATACAAAGAGGGCTTCAAGCTTGAGGCTTTGTACGACCCTGTCTGGGTTACAGGTACGCTCGTCATCGACCGTACGGAAACCGATCTGGGGACGTCCTCCTACTCGATGGTGGCGGAAGCCGTTGAACCCTACGAAGAGTAAATTCAGCGCCCGAGGCTGAATGAATCCTCTCCGTGCTCAAGGCGAGTCGCTCCTTGTCCGTCAGGGCCGGCCCAGGCTATATCGAGATCTTCAATACCAGAAAACCGGGTGGTAAGCGGGGTTGTCAGATTGGCTGACTGATCAAGCCCAGGGCAATTCAAGGTTTGGGTTACAGTAATATCTGAATGTTGAGCTTCGTTGTCGTGGCCTGATTCGTCATGATCGTGGTGGTCATGGTCATGGTCATGGTCATGGTCATGGTCGTCTTCGTGTTCATGATCATCATGGTCGTGCTCGTCGTGATCATGGCCGCCGCCAACCTCATGCTGAACCTGGGTTGCGACCACTGTGCACGTAGAGTCCAGTGTGTTCACCAGCGGGGTTTCACCAAACCAGCCGGTAACACTTTCTATCATCTCATGCTGTTCTGGTGTGCGCGGCTCGTGCTCAAATCCAAGCATGTTGCCTGCCGGTGACAGAATCAGAATTTCAACCTGGTCAGCACTGAATGCAAGCTGCATTTCGGCATGCCCGTGCTGATGTGATCCGGGGTTGTCGGCGGCCATGGCGGGTAAGCTGAGCAGTGCCGAGGCGATGGATAGTGCCAGGAGATTTCGGGAGATCATGACCTTGTCCTCAGGTGAGAATTGATATGTTATAACATATTCTGCCCTTGCCTCGTGAAAATCAACCGCTCGGTATTCACGAAATGTGTGACGAGAGACTGGAGAGCGTCTTGATAGTTCCGGAAGAGCTTCACAAGAGTTCGGCAAGAGTGCCTTGCGGCCGCCTGAATGTTAGGATGAAATCCCAACTTCATAACACAGGACTGTCTTGTTTCATGTCAGAAACCGACACTGCAGGAGCGGCCTACGCCGCTGAATTTGAACGCTGGGCAAACATGTTTGCCACCCATAAAGCGTTTAGCCATCCATCTGAGCTTCACGGCGCTCTTTGCGGTCGTTTGGCTGCCGGGTCACGCATCGAGGAAGATGAGTGGCTCGCCATGGTATGTGAGCACATGGGGTTGCCTGAAAGTGCATCCGGGGAGGCCGATGACCTCTCTGCTTTCATGAAAGAAGCTTACGAACAAACCCTGGAGTTTCTGAAGTCTGCGGATATGAGTTTCCACCCACTGCTCCCGGACGATGACTATGCGCTTGACCAACGCCTCGAAGCTCTGGTGGCCTGGATACGGGGTTTTCTTGAAGGTATGGCTCTGTCGGCCGGCGAGTCTTTAGGTCAAGCACCGGAAGAGATTCGTGAACTTATCGAAGATATGGTCGCCATCAGCCAGGTTTCGGAAGACCAGGAGTCTGATCAGGAAAGCGAACAACAGTTGGTTGAAATAACGGAATACATCCGGCTCGGGGCTCTGGCCGTATTCACCGAATTCAATCCCCCGGAAAAGCCTGCGTCACAAGCGCCAACGCTGCACTGATCATCTCACACACTGCGGGAGAATTTATGCCAACCATTATACCCGTCAAGGAATTTGCAGAGCGCCGTCGCAAACTGATGGAGCGCATGGCACCTGACAGCATTGCCATAATTCCCGCTGCGCCGGAGCGCGTCCGGAACCGGGATGTACTGCATCCATTTCGCCAAGACAGCGATTTCCAGTACCTGACCGGCTTTGGTGAGCCAGAGGCGGTGCTGGCATTGATTCCGGGCCGTGAGCACGGAGAGTCGGTGCTGTTCTGCAAAGAGAAAAACCCTGAAAAAGAACTGTGGGATGGTTTTCTGGTGGGGCCGGAGGGTGCAATCGAGCGCTACGGCCTGGACGACGCCTTCCCGGTGGCAGATATCGACGACATTCTGCCCGGTATGATTGAAGGTCGCAGCCGGGTGTATTATCCACTGGGTAAAGACCAGGGGTTTGATACCCGGGTGATGGACTGGGTCAAAGTTATCCGCAGCAAGGTGAAAAGCGGTGCGCATCCGCCGGGTGAGTTTGTGGCGCTGGAACACCTGCTGCATGACCTTCGGCTTTACAAAAGTGCCAGCGAAATCAAGGCTATGGCCAGGGCTGGTGAGATTAGCGCCGAAGCCCATTGCCGCGCCATGAAGCGCGCACGCCAGGGTGGCAGTGAGTACAACCTCGAGGCTGAGTTGATCTATACCTTTATGGAACACGGATCACGTTCCACGGCCTATCCGTCTATTGTTGGTGGCGGTGCCAATGGCTGTATCCTGCATTACATCGAGAACACGGCGCCCCTGAAAGAGGGTGATCTGGTACTGATTGATGCCGGCTGTGAAGTGGAATGCTACGCCTCCGACATTACCCGTACCTTCCCGGTCAATGGCAAATTCAGCCCTGAACAGCGGGCACTCTATGATGTTGTGCTGGACGCTCAGTATGCGGCCATTGAAGCGGTGCGCCCCGGCAATCACTGGAATCATCCCCATGAGGCCGCCTTGAGAGTGCTGACCGGTGGCCTGATTGACCTGGGTATTTTGTCAGGTACGGTCGACGACGCCATTGCCGACGAAGCCTTCAAACCTTTTTTCATGCACCGGACCGGCCACTGGCTGGGTCTGGATGTACACGACGTGGGCGACTACAAGGTCGGCGATGCGTGGCGGTTGCTTGAGCCGGGTATGGCACTGACGGTTGAGCCTGGCTTGTACATTTCTCCGGGCAACACCGATGTAGATGAAAAGTGGCGGGGTATCGGCATCCGTATTGAAGACGATGTAGTGGTTACCAAAGATGGGTGCCGGGTACTGACAAACGGGGTGCCAAAAACCGTTGAAGAGATCGAAGCGCTGATGGCGGAATGAGCCTGTGAAACACTCTGATACTGATGTGATCATTGCCGGTGGCGGGCTTGCAGGCGCCACCCTGGCGCTGGCCCTTGCCAGGGTGGCGCCAGCCTTGAGGGTGACAGTGGCAGAGACTTTTCCGCTATCTGCGGATGCTTTGCCCGAATCCTATCAGCCGAGCTATGACGCCCGCTCGACAGCCTTGGCCTGGGGGTCGCGGTTGATTTTTGAAGAACTCGGGCTCTGGTCACGATTATCGGAGCATGCAACGCCCATTCGACAGATTCACGTTTCTGATCGCGGCCATTTCGGCGCCACTCGGCTGAATGCGAAGGAGTATCAACAGCAAGCTCTGGGCTACGTGGTGGACAACCGCTGGATGGGGCTGTGCCTGATGCGAGAGCTGCTGTCAACGGACACCCAGTGGCGAGCGCCGGCGGAAGTTGTCGACATGAAGTCTTCTGAGCAGGGCGTGAATGTTACCCTGAAGAGCGGTGATGAAATTAGTCGCATCACGGCGCAGTGCCTGATTGTGGCAGACGGAGGCCGTTCCGGGTTGAGAGAAAAGCTCGGCTTCCAGCCCAGCCACCACAGCTATGACCAGAACGCTCTGGTTGCCAACGTAAGCACCAGTGAGAGCCATGAGTTCACAGCATTCGAGCGTTTTACCGAAGCCGGCCCCATGGCTATGCTGCCGCAGGGTTCACCTTCCCATGCGAGCCATCAGTCAGCGCTGGTCTGGACTTTGAGCGACGAAGAGCTTGAAGCTGTTCTGGCAATGTCTGACAGCAACAAATGCCAACGGCTTCAGAATCGCTTTGGCTGGCGACTGGGCCGGTTTACAAAAATTGGCGAATGCAATCATTACCCCCTGACACTGACCACGGTTGACGAGCCTGTAAGGCCCGGTGTCGCGCTGGTAGGCAATGCCGCGCACGCTTTGCACCCGGTGGCAGGGCAAGGCTTCAATCTCGCACTGCGGGGCTTGATGACGTTAGTAGAGCAGTTCCGGTTGGCGGCAGAGCAAGGCCGGTCGCCGGGCGATTTTCAGATTTTGCGCCGTTATCACGAATTGCATCGCCCGGACTGGCAACAGACCGTAAAGTTCTCGGATTCACTCATTCGTATCTTTGGTCAAACCCCGGCGCCGGTGACAGCAGCGAGAGATGCCGGATTGGTAGGTCTGGATCTGTTGCCTGGTGCCAAGCGCCTGTTTGCGCGCAACGCTATGGGTATAGGCGGCCGCCGCGCTGTCATTAACCATCCTGGACTCAATGAGCAGCCAGACCGCCATCAGCACGGGATCTCAGAGCATGAGTGACACCAGCGTGTTCGATATTCTTGTAGTCGGCGGTGGCATGACCGGCACCGCTCTTGCTCTTGGCTTGTCCCGGCAGGGCTGGCGGGTTGGGTTAATCGAAGGCGGTGATCGCGATACTCTGCTGCAGGTTCCAGATGCCGCCGAGGGTGTGGCGGATTTTGAACCTCGAGTCAGTGCCATCTCTGTGGCCAGCCAGCAGTTGCTGGAATCCCTTGGTGCCTGGCAGAGTGTCGTGACTGGTCGTCATTGCCCCTATCAAGGCATGACCGTGTGGGATGGAGACGGCACCGGGCGTATCCATTTTGATGCGGCCGAGTTGCAGTCACGCGCCCTGGGAACGATTGTAGAAAACCGTAGCCTGGTTCGGGCCTTGTTCGAGGTTGTGGTGGCCAGCGATGTTGAGCTGATTGATGGTGTGCAGGTTATCGGATGTTCCCGGACTGGCGAGCAACGCAGTATTGAGCTTGCGGATGGCCGGACACTGGGTGCTCGCCTTGTAATCGCAGCGGATGGTGCCAACTCACGGTTGCGCCAGTGGGCAGGGTTGCCGACCCGTGAATGGGATTACGATCAGCAAGCGATTGTGTGCACCGTACGCACGGCCCAAAGTCACAGGTACACAGCCTGGCAGCGGTTTTCCCAAACCGGGCCTCTGGCGTTTTTGCCGCTGACACCGGAAAACGCTGATGAACATTTCTGTTCTATCGTCTGGTCGCAGGATACCGAAGAAGCCCGCCGTTTGATGGCGCTGGACGATACCGCCTTCGCTGCGGAGCTGGAGGGAGCAATCGAACGAGAGCTCGGAGCTGTTGAAGCTGTTTCCAAACGCTTTGCCTTTCCGCTTCGGCAGCGCCACGCCAAAGATTACATCGCCCCCGGTTTTGCACTGGTAGGAGATGCGGCCCACACCATCCACCCGCTCGCAGGCCAGGGTGCCAACCTCGGTTATGGCGATGTCCGGGTGCTGCTGGAGGAACTCTCCAGGGCCAAAAACACAGGGTTGAGCCCCGCTCATGAACTGGTTCTGGCGCGCTATCAGCGCCGCCGAAAGGGCGACAATCTAACCATGATGGCTGCGATGGAAGGCTTCAAGCAGTTATTTGGCCGTGATGAACTGCCATTCAGGCTTCTCAGAAATACCGGTATGCGCTGGCTTGATGGGCTGGGCCCGGTTAAAAACCGGATTGCTGCCGAGGCGATGGGGCTGAGAAGTTAGAATAGGCAAAAAGCTGCCAGCGCCCCGTCGCGCAGTTCAGATAAGTTGAACTGGTTTCTGGGCAATCAGCTTTCGGATACACTCGACCGATACCTCACCAATACTCCCGGGAACCCAATACCATGGCTGGAGCAAGCTTACTCGCCCTCATCGATGATATAGCCACGATACTTGATGATGTTTCAGTGATGACAAAAGCCGCCACAAAAAAAACTGCTGGCGTGCTGGGTGATGACCTTGCGCTTAACGCACAGCAGGTAACCGGCGTAAAACCAGCCCGGGAGCTGCCAGTTGTCTGGGCGGTGGCCAAAGGCTCGATGCTGAACAAGGTGATTCTTGTGCCGGCCGCGGTCGCGATCAGTTTTTTTGTGCCCTGGCTGGTTACACCGCTGCTGATGCTAGGCGGCGCGTTTCTTTGCTTTGAAGGCGCCGAAAAGCTGGCCCACAAATTTCTGCATTCGGAGGAGGAAAAGCAGCACAAAAAGGAACTGCTCAAAGCCGTCAGGCAGCCCGATGTCGATCTGAAAGTCGTGGAAAAGCGAAAGATAAAAGGCGCTATCCGAACGGACTTCATTCTTTCGGCGGAGATTATAGCCATTACCCTCGGTGTAGTAGTCGGCACCAGCATAGGAATGCAGTTTGCGGTGCTGTCTGTGGTGGCTGCGGCGGTGACAGTGGTTGTCTACGGTCTGGTGGCGGGAATCGTAAAGCTTGACGATGCAGGTCTCTATTTGAGCCAGAAAGACAGTGAGTTGGCAAAGCGGGTGGGCAATGGCATTCTCTGGCTTGCTCCCTACCTTATGAAGGGACTGTCGATTCTCGGTACTCTGGCCATGTTTCTGGTAGGTGGTGGCATTCTTGTGCATGGAGTGCCGCCGCTTTATCACGCAATCGAACACTTCGCAGCAGGTGTTGGTGGTCCGGCGGCCACTTTGATACCTGTACTGGCCAACGGTTTGATTGGCATATTGTCGGGTGCGTTACTGGTGGCGGTACTTACACCCTTGCTTCGGATGTGGGAATCGAGGTCAAAGCCTGACTGATTTCAAAGGCAGGCATCAAACAGCCGGCTGACGAGAACGGGAACGGCCGTTTCCACCCGCAGAATACGCGGCCCCAGATGGACACTCTGGCAGCCGGCATCTTCCAGTTTACCGACTTCGTAGGGTGTAAAGCCGCCTTCCGGGCCTATGCACAATGCAGCGGGTCTATCCAGGTGCGTGGGGCAGGGCGTTGCAGTGCCCGGGTGGGCAACCAGCGCCTGTTTGCCGTTCAGTAAAGCGGGCAGCTCATCTTCCACGAAGGGTTTGAACAGTTTGCGGATATGCACGCTCGGCATGGCCGTGTCTTTTGACTGTTCAAGCCCGAGGGTCAGGTTCTCCCTCAGGTTTTCATCCGACAGCCAGGGCGTCTGCCAGAAGCTTTTTTCTACCTTGTAGCTGTTGATCAGCCATATGTCTTTAATACCCAATGTTGCGCTGGTTTGTAGAATACGGCGAAACATCTTGGGCCGGGGCATGGCCAGAAGGAGCGTGAGGGGCAGTGGGGCCGGTGGCTGCTGATCCAGAGTAACAATCAGTTCGGCTTCTGAATCCGTGAGCCTTAGCACTTTGCCGAGTCCCATCTGGCCATTTACGCGGCCAACCGATAGCTGGTCTCCCGTGGACACGCCAATCACAGCCCGTATGTGCTCAAGCCGCCGGCCCCGAAGGATAACGCGGTCCCGGGTAACAAAGTCCTCGTCAAACAGTAAGGCCAGGTTCATTCAGAGGGTGACTCGTCCGAGTCTGTATCTGACACTTCTCGTACAGCCAGCCGGCCAAACAAAATACCCAACTCGAACAGAATCCACATGGGCACAGCCAGAAGCGTCTGAGAGATGATATCCGGGGGCGTCAGCATCATGCCGATGATAAAACAACCCACAACCACATATGGACGCTTTGATGCCAGATCCGCGGGCGTTGTGACGCCGCTGAGGATCAGCAGAATGGTGGCAATGGGAATCTCGAAGGCAATACCGAAAGCGAAAAACATTTTCAGCACGAAATTCAGATAGCTACTGATATCCGGCAGCTCAACAATGCCCTCCGGGCCTATGGCCGTAAAAAAGCCAAATACCAGAGGGAACACCACGTAATAAGCAAACGCAGCACCCAGATAGAACAGGATGACGGAGGTAAATAGCAGGGGAAAGGCGAGCCGCTTTTCATGGGCGTAGAGGCCCGGGGCCACAAAGCTCCAGAGCTGGTAAAGAATAATCGGTATAGCGGCAAAGACAGACAGGAAAAGGGCCAGTTTCAGAGGTGCGAAAAATGGCGACGTGATGTCTGTTGCAATCATTGTCTGTCCGATCGGAAGCAATGATCGGATAGGTTCGGATAGCCAGAGATACAGCTCGTTAGCGAAGGGATAAATGGCCGCAAAACAGATCACCACGGCCAGAACCATTTTCAGTAGCCGGTTCCTCAGTTCCAGCAAGTGCTCAACCAGAGGCATGTCCGGTTGTCCGGAAGAGGTGTGTTGATGTTCCGGGCCCTTGCCCTCGGTTTTTGCATTCATGGAGATTTGTCCGAGGGTTTTTCCACTGAGTCGATGTTTGCGTCTTTTTTCAAGCCTTGATCAGCGGCTGGCTGTTTGGGGGTTGCCGGTTTTCTGGCGGGCTCGCCCTCCATGATCATGTGCTCGTACTTTTTGGCCTCGTCCAGAGCGCCCCGTACGGTTTTCTCAACATCTTCCAGTCCGACATCACCGGCGTCCCGAAGCTCTTTTCTTAGCTCATCGGCTTTCATCTGGCGGTCGAGCTCTGAGGTGAACTGGCTGACCATGCGGCGAGCACCACCAATCCAACGCCCGGCCGCGCGCGCAGCCGTTGGGAGCCGTTCGGGGCCGAGCACCAGGAGAGCGATAACGCCGCAGATCAGCAGCTCAAGAAAGCCGATATCAAACATTCTGTCTGGTCTCAGCTTTTGGTTTTATCCCTGGGCTTCTCTTCAGCTGCTTGCCGTGTTTGCTCATCGGCCTGAGCTTCCAGAGAGTCCGGGTCTTCGGACTTGGTGTCTTCGTCATTCATGGACTTTTTAAAGCCGCGAATGGCGCCACCAAGATCAGTGCCGATGTTGCGGAGTTTTTTAGTTCCGAACAACAGGATGACGATGCCCAGTACGATAAGAAGTTGCCAGATACTGATGCCCATTACGGGGTCCTCGTTTAAATGTTTCTGTTTGTCGGTATTGTACGTTACCGGGGGCTGTTCGCGGAAACCCCTCCAAAGGGGTATCGCGACTTATTGGCTTCGGGACGCTTTCTCTTCAAGGCCGGAAAGATCAAACCGGCTGGCCAGCTCGTCCAGAATGTCCTTGGAAGACAAGCCCAGATTGGAAAGCATGACCATGCTGTGAAACCAGAGATCCGCAGTTTCGCTGACCACGGCCCGGGTATTTCCGGAGTGTTCTGCGTCCTTGGCGGCCAACAATGTCTCCGTGCACTCCTCGCCAACCTTTTCCAGAATCTTGTTCAGGCCTTTCGCATGGAGGCTGGCGACGTAGGATTTCTCCGGGTCGGCTGATTTACGGGCTTCCAGAACCTGCGTCAGGTTTTCCAGAACATCGCTCACTGCACACACTCCTCAGTTCTTGCCATAAATGGCGTCTGGATCTTTAATCACCGGGTCGACACTGGTCCATTTTCCGTCTTTCAGGGAGCGATAAAAACAGCTGCGTCGACCAGTGTGGCAGGCGATTCCACCCTTTTGTTCCACTTTCAGCAAGATCACATCCTCATCGCAATCGAGGCGAATGTCCTTTACTACCTGCTGGTGCCCCGAGGTTTCACCCTTGCGCCAGAGCTTGCCTCGCGATCGAGACCAGTAAACAGCCTGGCCCTCTTCCGCGGTGAGGCGAAGTGATTCGCGATTCATCCAGGCCATCATCAGAATGTCGCCGGTGACAGCATCCTGAGCAATTGCCGGAACGAGTCCATCCGCCGTCCACCGGACAGCTTCAAGCCAATCGAGGTTGGCTAGATTATAAGGTACATCTTTCATTTTTATGAATCCCGAGTACTGCATGCTGAAAGTTGCCGTAAACTAAAGGGCGAGCGAGAAGCTGGTGGCATCTTTTCTCTACGCTTACCATCTTGGCCCGCTCTGAGCTTCATTGAGTTAGCCGGCCGATGGAAGGTTACCTCCCAGCATGTTTTCAACAACTGCAGCATTATAGAAAGCTTCAACTGTCTGGATTTTGTCGTCCTGAACACGAAACCAGATCGCAAGGCGCACGTCGCCGATCGGTTCAAAGTTGGTCTGGTAATCCAGGATTGCGAACACATGCTCCCCGTCGGCACTAAGCTGGCGCAGGATAAGATCTTTCTGAATTGCGGCCATACCGAATTGGTAGGTCATCATGTCATCCGGATTGAGGAAGCGCATATTCGGCCCCACATATTCGAAGCCCTCATCAACCAGAAGGGCTTTTGCCTCATCAAAACGCTGGGCATGGATGTCCGCGATGTACTGCGCCACGATTTGCTTGGGCTGCATGAAAAAACTCCATTTCGAACACAGGGATGATTAGGGTGCCAAAGGTTCCATTCAATCACATAGTTCTTTATCGCGAAACCAAAGGTCGTCAGCGAGGCCCCGGAATCGTAGCAAAGCTGACCAATTTAGCGGCTGCCGCGTATCACCAAAGCACCAGCGCATGCCAGGAGGGCCCAGGTCCAGATGGGCGCATTCTCTGCCCAATCGCGGGCTTCCGGCTGGGTGCCTACAATGGCGGTGGCAACCAGAGCGAGGGCTGCTATTCCACGACGCCAGAGTCGGTCGGTTCTCAGCTGTTGCTCCCGGAGTAGCGCCAGAGTGTCCTGGTTTTGTTTCTCGGTTGGGCCCGCGCTGCGGAGTTGTAACAGTGCGTCGTGGACCAGTTGAGGCATTTCCGGAGACTGTTCCAGCCATGAAGGCAGGTGAGTCTGCAGGGACTTGATCAGGCCGGCCGGCCCTATCCGCTTGCGCATCCAGCCTTCCAGGAACGGCTGTGCTGTGCTCCACAAATCGAGCTCCGGATAGAGCTGTCGGCCCAGACCTTCCACGTTAAGCAGGGTTTTTTGCAGCAGAACCAGTTGTGGTTGCACCTCCATGTTAAACCGGCGGGCAGTCTGGAAAAGCCGGAGCAGGAAGTGACCGAAGGAAATGTCCTTCAGGGGCTTTTCAAAAATTGGCTCGCATACGGTACGGATGGCGGCCTCAAACTCGTTCACCCGGGTATCCGGCGGCACCCAGCCAGACTGGATATGGAGTTGCGCCACTTGCCTGTAGTCGCGCCGGAAAAAGGCCAGCAGGTTGCGCGCAAGGTAGCTTTGGTCGTCCGGTGCCAGGGTGCCGACAATGCCAAAATCAATCGCGATATATTTCGGGTCGGCCGGGTTGGTAACGTCTACAAAAATGTTGCCCGGATGCATGTCGGCGTGAAAAAAACTGTCGCGAAAGACCTGGGTGAAGAAAATCTCGACGCCTTTTTCTGCGAGAACCTTCAGATTTACGCCCGCCGCTTTCAGAGCCGGAACATCGGCAATGGGAATGCCATGGATACGCTCCATCACCATTACGGACTTTCGGGTGTAATCCCAATCGATGAAGGGGATATAGATCAGCGGGGAATTCTCGAAATTGCGACGCAGCTGGCTGGCATTGGCGGCTTCCCGCTGCAGGTCCAGTTCGTCGTGAATGGTCGAGTCGTAATCTTCAACCACTTCTACCGGGTGCAGTCGCTTGCCTTCGGTCCAGTATTTTTCCAGCAGGTTGGCCATCAGATACATCAGGGCCAGATCCTGGCGGATGACTTTTTCGATGCCGGGGCGCAGCACTTTCACAACCACTTCCTGACCATTCAACAGCGTAGCCGCATGAACCTGGGCTACGGATGCGGACGCCATGGGGTCAGCGCTGAACGCTTTGAACAATTCGGAAACCGGCGCGCCGAGGGAGGTCTCAATGATTTGGCGGGCCGTATCACTGGAGAACGGAGGCACGCGATCCTGCAGGGTTTTGAGTGATTCCGCCATGTCGTCTGGTAGCAAGTCACGGCGCGTGGAAAGAATCTGTCCAAACTTGACGAAGACTGGCCCGAGCTCTTCCAGAGCCAGGCGCAGCCGGTCGCCACGATCAAGCTTCGGCTGCGGGAAAAGGTGCCAGGGAGCCAGCAGGAAAAATAATTTCAGCGGTGCGGGAAGTTCCGCCATTGGCAAAAATATGTCCAACCGGTAACGGCAGAATACCCAGAAAATTCGAAACAGGCGTTGCAGGCGGGTCACGGAGTCTCCGGTTGGTCAGTATTGCTGCGGCTTTCGATTTGGTTAACGTGAGCTTCCAGGCGTTCGGTACGCAGGCTCAGGGAATCAATATCCTCGAACGTGGCTTCCAGTTCACGTCTGCCGGGCAGGGCGCGGCTCTCTTCGTGCACGTATTCTTCAATATTAGCGTTCAGCGTGGTGAAAGCCTGGCGGCTCCAGCTTACCGAGTTGCGAATACGTTTGCCGATAAAGTGGGCAAGCATGTCGCCAATGTGTCTTGCCATGGCAGCTTCCCAGTCTGGGTTGAGCTGATCCAGCGACCGCTGGAACTGGTGTGCGAGGTTTGTATCGCCGACGACACCGAGACGCTTGTCCGTGAACACGCGGTTATCGCCCGTTGCCAGTGCGGCGAAAGCCAGAGGCTTGCCGCTGATTTCCAGTGCCGGTTGATCTACAGACTGGCTCCGCACCTGCACCTGATTGCCTGTTCTGTGCAGAGAAAAGGTAAGGAGCAGAGGGTCGGTCATGCGGAACTGGACAGGCCCTTCAAGCGCTGCCAGCAACGCCTTCTGGCCAGCAGGATCCAGTTCCAGCGCCTGGTTCAGTGCCCGCTCGATTATGGCGGTTATTGCCGCAAGCAGGGTCGGGCCAGGGAACATCAGGGTTTGATTCCAACATGCAGGGCAACAATGCCGCCGGTCATGTTGTAATACTTGCAGTTTACCAGGCCTGCGTTTTCCATCATGCCCTTGAGCGTCTCCTGGTCCGGGTGCATGCGAATGGACTCGGCCAGGTACTTATAACTCTCGCTGTCGCCGGCGATAAGCTGGCCGATCAGCGGCAGGGCGGTGAAGGAGTATGTATCGTAGGCTTTGCTGAGTAGCGGGTTGGAGGGTTTGGAAAATTCCAGCACCATGAGTTTTCCGCCAGGCTTCAGCACGCGGGTCATATCCCGAAGCGCCTGATCCTTGTCGGTCACATTGCGCAGGCCGAAGGCAATAGAAACCGCGTTGAAGTTGTTGTCGGGGAAAGGCAGGTGCTCGGCATCGGCTTGCACGTATTCGATGTTGCCGGCATAGCCGCGATCGGTCAGGCGGCTCCGGCCAACCTGCAGCATGGAGGCGTTGATGTCGGCAAGAACCACTTTGCCGTCAGGCCCGACCAGATCAGAGAACTTCATGGTCAGGTCGCCGGTTCCGCCAGCAATATCGAGCACCTGGTGGCCAGGGCGCACGCCGGAGAGCTCGATGGTGAAACGCTTCCACAACCGGTGGATGCCCATGGACATGAGGTCGTTCATGAGATCGTATTTGCCCGCCACGCTGTGAAACACTTCGGCGACCTGGCCGGCCTTCTGGCTCTTGGGTACATTCCGGAAACCGAAATGGGTGACGTCATCCTGGCCGTTATTGGAACTGGCCGGCGTTTGTTGATCGCTCATGGGGCATGTCCTGTCAGAATCTGAACCCCGTATTCTAACGCTTGGCGGGGTTGCTACAAGGGTGGCTAGACGTTAAATACCGACTTACACTATAAAACCTTTCAATTTTGAAGAGAAAACTGATTCATGTCCGTAATCGATGTACATCGCGCCCACACTCTTGATAAAGACCATGCCCGCGAAGCGGCGGAAACACTTGCCAAGGACCTCTCCAGCAAGTTCGAGCTCGACTATCAGTGGGAAGGAGATCACCTCAAGTTCAAACGCTCGGGCGTTAAAGGTCATCTGAACATTACCGATGATGACCTTAATGTGCACCTGGAACTGGGCATGTTATTGCGGCCTTTCAAATCGCGGATCGAGCAGGAGATTCATAGCCAGCTTGATCAGATTTTGAAAGCCTGAGACACACCATGAGTGGATTGAAATAAGGCGCTCATGGGCTGTTAAAGGTCGTTCGGGAGCACAAATGGGTCCGGGCGACCGTTGAGAATGTTGTCCATAATTTGCTGCTCCCGGGTGACCAGCCGGTCGATCAGCAGGTTAACCTTGTCCATTCTGCGAAATGCCGAATACCCTCTGTGAAGAAAATCGTGCAGATCGCTCAGGTCAGCCATTTCTGCAGGTGTCCGGCTCATTGAGAGCAGCCAGCCCAAGGTGCGATTACGCACATATCGGTCAAGCTGTTGCCCCACATCGGCGACCAGCACCACTTGCTGTCTGCGCTGTTCCAGTTTCTGGCTTGCTCGGTAAACATCGCAGTAACGTTCAGGCGTTAGCGATTCGGCGTGTATGTCGCGTTCATCGAGCAGTTCTGCCAGCTCAAGATCCAGCTGCTGGGTAATCAGGTTCAGCTCCACCAGCCCGGCGAGCGTTTCCAGCAAGTGGTCAGGCAACCACTTGACCATTTTGGGGAACACCCGATCTATATTGTCGTCGCGCCGTGTCATGCTGGCGGGGGCATAAAGGTCCGTGAGCAGGAACTCCAGGCCAGCCTGATAGCCAGGGTGCTGATACAGGTCCTGGTGGGTCAGCTTCAGGCGCCTGGCCTGCCAGTCTGCAACGGTGAGTGCACTGTCGAGGAGCCGGTGGTCCGCTTTCTGTTGCCGAAAGTCGTGATAATCCAGTAGCAGCTGCTGTAAGCGGCGGGCGCTTTCTGAGCGCACTTCCGTGCCAACAAGGCGCTCACGATACATGGGCCAGCTCCGGTAGGTCTGAGTGCAGGTTTGAATATAGCCGGGTAGTTTACCGTAGGAAAAGCGAGGGTGCAGTAAGCCCGGTCAGTTTTGGGCAGCAGCAGGAAGAGACTCGAATCCGGGCAGCCATTCCTTGCTGTCGAGAGTAACGAAGTGGCTCGGTGCCTGGGTTTCAATGATGCGCATGGTGGTCGGGCTTTGCCTCGCGCTTGCGAGCATCGCAGGGCGGTCCAGAATGCGATCGACTCCGGGAATCAGGAAGGTGCCATGGCGTACATTCTGGTATATGCCCGTGTCAGTGCGCTCCATCCATTCAAGAATATTTTCAATGTTGCGAACAATGGTCAGATGGTCGCGGGTTGAGTAAAACAGTTTGCTCAGCAACTGCTTTTTGCGAGGGTTCATTTTCCCAAAGAATGTTTGTCCGTACGCGGATGAAGGTGCACTGTTGATCAGGCGAATCAGCCAGGGCCACATGCCGTGACTGACAGGCTCAAGAAGCGCTGTGACCAACGGGTGAATTTTCCCCTTCGGCAGGGCCGGCGCTTCCAGAATCACTTCGATATCTTCGTAGAGTTCTGGCCGGTGTTTGATCGCTTCAAGAACAACAGCGCCACCCCGTGAGTGGCCATGAATGCGGATGTTGCGAGTGCTTGGCAGGTTTGTCAGGGCCTGGTTCAGAATACACGCATCATATTCAATGGTGCCTTCCAGGTGTTTGATCGGCACTTCCCACGTCGGCGTTTCCGGTGTTACACCATTTACCGGAATATGGTAGTTGCTGCAGGTCAGCAGGATCAATTCAGTGGTCGGTGCGTCGTAAGTCTGGGTGAAGTAACAATGATTTTCCAGAAAGCCATGTACGCCAATAACGGTTTGCTTCGCTGAGCCACTATGGTTTCTAACCGATACGGCACCTTCACCAACGCGATAGACTCGACCTGAGAACATCTCCGAGTAAGCGCTGTTGATAGGCTTGATCAGCTTGCGGATATGGCTTGCTTTCATAATGCATCTCCTCCCAGCACGGCAATAGCCTGTTTTCAGAGTTTGGTCGTGTGACCTAGTTGTGCTGGTAACCCTGTTGTACTCCTGAGCGGCCCAATCTGTATTGGCAGTGGAAACGGTGCTATCACCAAGCCATAGTCAACTGGTGACCTTTTGGGCGGTCAAATAACTATCACATCAAGGCTTATAACCAGTATAGGAGTGTAGGGATGCAGACGTGTAATTTTTTGTAACATCGTGAGGTGCGCGGTGATGGGGGTGGTGAGCGCCTTTGTGGAGCCGTTGGTGCATGTCTGTCACAATGCAGGTGACATCTTTTTCCACTCTACTACTTCCGGGGACGTTCGGGTTTGAGTCACGATCAAACGCATCTTATGCTTCCTGCGGATTCAGCCTGGCTGGCTCTGGAAAATCCCCGAAACCCCATGGCTATTACCGTCATGATGCGAGTCGATGGCCTGACAGCGCCCCGGCTTCGGGAGTTTTTGCGGGTGTACTGGATGGCCTGGGAGCGTTTCAGGTACATGCCGGTCAAGCGTGCGCCGGCCTGGTGGTGGGAGGAGGATCCGGTATTTGACCTCCGGCACCACCTGGACGTAGTGCTTGACCGTTTCACGGAATCTTCACTTCAGGAGTGGGTTTCCGCTCGCCTTAATCAGCCCCTGCCGTTGTATCGCCCTTTGTGGAAGTTCTGGCTGGCACCGAATGCAGAGGACGGCGCGGTATTGTTGTTGCGACTTCACCACAGCTATGCCGACGGGGTATCGCTGACGGGCATTTTTGACCGTCTTTGCCCGGCTTCTCCGCAACAACACCCTGCTGTCTACGGCGCCCGGCAAACCCGGGATCTATCGCCCTGGATATCAGCGGCCAAGAGCCGTATTGAGAAGTTGGTTGGCTGCGACCTTACAGGCGAAGCCAGCACAGAAGAATCCCTTAAGGAGGAGTCAGGCGGTCGCGGCGGGCCCGAGGGCAAGTTGCTGGACCAGCTGGCCCGCAATGGCCTTAAGTGGGCGAATGAATTCAGTGATTTTCTTGCAGAACCGGAGGATACACCTTCAGATCTCAAAACTCCGCTGCTTGGCCGGCGTCATTGCCGATGGTCCGTGCCGGTTCCTCTCGACCGGCTCCGGTCAATCGCCAAAGCGACGAATGTAACCATCAACGATGTGCTGCTTGGCTGCGTGGCGGCAGCGGTTCGTCCTCGCCTCGGGGTTACCGGCGCTGCATTAGAAGATGCGGTAATGCATGCGGCCGTCCCGATTGATATCCGCAGTCGTTTGCCTGAGGACCTCAAGCCGGAGCCGGATGCTCTCGGCAACTATTTTGGCACTGTGTTCGTGCCCTTGCCCGTAGATGGAGAGAGCGGGCTGGAGCGGCTCTATCGCATAAAACAGGAAACCCGGAGGCTGAAGAAAAGTTGGCAACCCGGAATTGCCTGGGCCTTGTCCTCCTGCTCGACTCTGATCCCGGAAGCCCTGCGCCAGCCGCTTTCGGATGTCTTTTACCGCAAGGCCAGTGCCGTGGTGTCAAACGTACCCGGTACGCCCGAGGCACGCTATATTGCTGGTTGCCGCATCACGGAGCAGATGTTCTGGGTGCCTCAGGCCGGTAATATCGGGTTGGGCGTCAGTGTTGTCAGCTATGCCGGGCAGGTCCAGTTCGGTGTGGTGGCAGATGAAGCGGTACTGGCAGACCCGGAAGGTTTCCTGGAGGACTGTCTTCAGGAACTGTCAGAATTCCCGGGTGGTTCACCTATTGTTGTTTGAGGTCTACAGTGAATGAGTAAACGCGCATAGCCGCGTTGTCATTTACAAACACAACAAGAGGTGGCGACAATGATTTATGCACAACCAGGAAAAGACGGTTCCGTCGTTTCTTTCAAATCCCGTTACGGAAACTATATCGGTGGTGAGTGGGTTGCTCCGGTTAAAGGGGAATATTTCGAAAATATAACCCCGGTAACTGGCGCTGTTATTTGTGAGATTCCGCGCTCATCCGCTGAGGACATTGACCTGGCTCTAGATGCTGCACACAAAGCTGCACCAGCCTGGGGGCGGACGTCGCCGGCAGAGCGCTCCAATATACTGCTCAAAATTGCTGATCGCATAGAGGCCAATCTTGAAAAGCTGGCGGTCGCTGAAACCTGGGATAACGGCAAAGCGGTGCGTGAAACCCTGAACGCTGACATTCCCCTGGCGGCAGACCACTTCCGTTATTTCGCCGGTTGCATCCGGGCCCAGGAAGGGCACATGGGTGAAATTGATCACAACACAGTGGCCTATCATTTTCATGAGCCCCTTGGTGTGGTCGGGCAGATCATTCCCTGGAACTTTCCAATACTGATGGCGGCCTGGAAACTTGGCCCCTGTCTGGCTGCGGGTAACTGCACCGTACTCAAGCCGGCAGAACAAACGCCCGCCAGTATTCTTGTGTTGATGGAGGTTATTGGTGATCTGCTACCGCCGGGCGTTATCAACATTGTTAACGGCTATGGCATTGAGGCTGGTGAAGCCCTGGCAACCAGCAAGCGCATCGCCAAGATTGCCTTTACAGGCTCTACACCTGTGGGCTCGCACATTCTCAAGTGCGCGGCAGAAAACATCATTCCATCAACGGTAGAGTTGGGCGGCAAGTCGCCTAATATCTATTTCTCCGATGTCATGAAAGCCGAGCCGGCGTTCGTGGACAAGTGTGTCGAAGGCCTTGTTCTCGCGTTCTTCAACCAGGGTGAGGTATGTACATGCCCATCCCGTGCCCTGGTGCAGGAAGACATGTTCGAAGAGTTTATGCAGAAGGTTGTTGAGCGCACCAGGATTATTAAACGCGGCAATCCGCTGGATACCGATGTGCAGGTGGGTGCCCAAGCCAGTAAGGAGCAGTACGACAAAATCATGTCTTACCTGGAAATCGGCAAACAGGAGGGAGCGGTTGTTCTCACCGGTGGCGGCAAGGAAGAAATGGATGTCGATTTCAAAGACGGCTTCTACGTTCAGCCCACCCTGTTCAAGGGTGAGAACAATATGCGGGTTTTTCAGGAAGAGATCTTTGGCCCGGTTGTGGGTGTGACTACTTTTAAAACCGAAGAAGAGGCGGTGGCGATTGCTAACGATACGGAGTTCGGGCTGGGCGCTGGTGTATGGACCCGCGACACCAATCGTGCCTATCGTGTGGGGCGCAACATTCAGGCCGGACGGGTGTGGATGAACTGCTATCACGCCTACCCGGCACACGCGGCTTTCGGCGGCTACAAGAAGTCCGGTGTAGGTCGTGAAACTCACAAGATGGCACTGGAGCATTACCAGCAGACCAAGTGCATGC
Source organism: Marinobacter sp. 1_MG-2023 (assembly GCF_030549045.1). Classification (NCBI taxonomy): domain Bacteria; kingdom Pseudomonadati; phylum Pseudomonadota; class Gammaproteobacteria; order Pseudomonadales; family Marinobacteraceae; genus Marinobacter; species Marinobacter sp. 1_MG-2023. The sequence goes on from NZ_JAUOST010000001.1 coordinate 451,425, forward strand.
TGACCAGTTACGACATCAACCCGCTCGGGTTCTTTTGATCCAGAAACCGCGTCAGGCCCTGAGCAAAAGGGTCTGACTCTAATGCCCTCCATAACGCCTCTTTTGAGGCGTTTTTTCTTTTTAGTAGACGCTCGGTCATAAATATGCATAATTAATTAGACGATTGGTCTAAATAAAGGGCGATGTGTGGAGAGTACACCAGTTAAACGCAAGCGTGGTCGGCCACCAAAAAGCCAGAATGCCGGCTATCAGGACACCCGCCAGACGCTGATTCGGGTGGGTTTGGCGGCATTGACCGAGAAAGGGTACTCCTATACCGGGCTGGACGAAATTCTGCGCCAGGCCAGCGTGCCCAAGGGCTCCTTCTATCATTATTTTGAGAACAAGGAAGCTTTCGGGAAAGTGTTGATCGAGGCGTACGGGCGTTTTTTTGCCGAAAAGCTGGAGCGTTCACTGTCTGACACTTCCCTTCAGCCACTGGCACGCATTCAGGCTTTTGTCGATGACGCGAAAGCCGGCATGCAGAAATTTGATTATCGGCGCGGATGTCTGATCGGCAACCTGGGGCAGGAAATGGCTGCCTTGCCTGAAAGTTTTCGCAACCTGTTACGCGAAACCTTCCAGGATTGGGAAGCACGGATCGCCCGGGTGTTGGGGGAAGCTCAACAAGCCGGTGAGGTGTCGGGCCAGGCGGCTCCGGGCTCGATGGCACAGTTCTTCTGGATAGGCTGGGAAGGCGCGGTACTTCGCGCAAAACTCGAAAAAAGCTCACAACCGCTGGATCAGTTTGCCGAAGGGTTTATGGCACTGGTGCGCAGCTCCTGATGAAAACACATGAATTCAGATCATAGAGCGAAATCATTGGAGGCAATATGTTTAAAGGTATTTTGATTGAGGGTAGTCGGGGTGACCAACAGGTGTCCTTGAAAGCGATCGACGAGGCCCAGTTGCCAGAAGGCGATGTCACCGTAGATGTCGCCTACACCACGCTTAACTACAAGGATGCGCTTGCCATTACCGGGCGCGCACCTATCGCGAAAAGTTACCCGATGGTCCCGGGCATCGACCTGGCCGGAGTGGTAACTGAATCTTCGAATGCAGATTTCAAAATCGGAGACGAAGTAGTTCTGAATGGCTGGGGTGTTGGCGAAAAACATTGGGGCGGCCTTGCTCAGAAAGCACGGTTGTCCGGTGATTGGCTGATTCCGTTGCAGGCGCCGTTCACAGCTCGTCAAGCTATGGCTATTGGCACCGCAGGTTATACCGCGATGCTTTGCGTGATTGCTCTGGAAAAACACGGCGTTACTCCGGATTCTGGTGACATTCTGGTGACTGGCGCAACCGGTGGCGTTGGTAGCGTTGCGATCGCGGTGCTGGCCAAACTGGGTTATTCGGTAACTGCTGTCACGGGCCGGTCCGAAGAGGAAGGCTACCTGAAGTCTTTGGGCGCCAAGCAGATTCTGGACCGGGCGGAATTGAGTGAGCCAGGCAAGCCGTTGGCGCGGGAAACCTGGGCCGGGGCAATTGATGTGGCCGGAGGCCAGGTGCTGGCGAACGTGTGTGCTGGCATGAAGTATCGGGGTGTTGTTGCGGCATGCGGTCTTGCTGCCGGAATGGATTTCCCGTCTACGGTTGCGCCTTTCATTCTGCGGGGCGTGACCCTGTGTGGTGTAGATAGCGTTATGGCACCGAAAGAAGACCGTCTGCACGCGTGGAAACGGCTGGCCCAGGACCTTTCGCCGGAACTGCTCGACAGCATGATCACCGAAGTGCCCTTTGATGACGCAATCGATGCCGCGGGCCGGCTCATGGACGGCAAAATCCGGGGTCGTGTGGTGATTCCCGTAGCCGACTAATTCCGGTGTTTACCAAGCTGAATAAAAAAATAGAGGACATAAAATGACGGTACAAACAGAACAAGCTATCAGCCGTTTCCCGGTGCCCGAACTGGACGCCATGCCGGAGGATATTCGTGATCGGATTCTGGCAGTGCAGGAGAAATCAGGCTTTATCCCCAATGTGTTTCTTGTACTTGCTCACCGGCCAGCCGAGTTCCGGGCTTTCTTCGATTATCACGATGCTTTGATGGAAAAGGACAGTAACCTCACCAAGGGTGAGCGCGAAATGATCGTGGTAGCCACCAGCAACCTGAACCAGTGCCAGTATTGCGTGGTGGCTCATGGTGCGATTCTGCGGATTCGGGAGAAGAATCCGTTGATTGCGGACCAGGTGGCGGTTAACTACCGCAAAGCAGACATCAGTGACCGCCAGAAAGCGATGCTGGATTTTGCCGTCAAGGTTTCCCGGCGGGCAGAGGAGGTCAGCGATGACGACTTCGCTGTGCTGCATCATCACGGCTTTACTGACGAAGATATCTGGGATATTTCGGGCGTTGCGTCGTTCTTCGGGCTATCCAACCGGATGGCGAATGTGACAAGCATGCGCCCGAATGCGGAGTTTTACGCATTGGGTCGCTAAGCCTGACCTGAGAGCCTCCTGACGAGCTACACTTATTCTGAACCGTTTGGTAATGATAATGCAGAGCAGGAGGCAGCAGTGAGCGATTATCGAATAGAAACCGACAGCCTGGGCGACGTACATGTACCTGTGGGCGCGCTTTGGGGTGCCCAGACTCAGCGCGCGGTCAACAACTTCCCGGTCAGCGGCCAGCCCATGCCGCCGGCCTTTATTTCGGCAGTCGCGCTCGTAAAACAGGCGGCAGCTGAAGCCAATACCAGCCTGGGGCTACTGGATAACAACCGTTGCGATGCTATTACGGACGCTTGTCAGGCGCTTGTTCGGGGCGAGTTTGCCGACCAGTTCCCTGTTGATCGCTTCCAGACAGGCTCCGGCACCAGCACCAATATGAATGTGAACGAAGTCATTGCGGCCATTACTGCCAGCAAGGGCGTTGAGGTGCACCCGAACGATCATGTGAATATGAGCCAGAGCTCAAACGATGTGATCCCCACGGCCATTCATGTGAGTTCAGTGATTGGTGTGACAGAGCGTCTTATCCCCGCGCTAACGCACCTGCGTGGCATTATTTACGAGCGTGAGGCTTTCTTCTCTGCGCAGGTCAAAACCGGTCGTACCCATCTTATGGATGCCATGCCGATTACCCTTGGCCAGGAGTTGCGCACATGGCGGGAGCAGATTCTCCTGGCTGAAAAGCGCCTTGAAGCGACTGCTGCCGATCTGCTTTCTGTACCCCAAGGCGGTACCGCAGTCGGTACAGGCGTGAATGCGCTGCCTGAGTTTTCCAGCCAGTTTGTGAGGTTCCTGAAAGCCAACACCGGTTACTCTTTCCGCTCAATGGAGCACAAGTTTGTGGGGCTGAGTTCTGTGGATGGCCCGGTTGCGCTCTCGGCGCAACTGCGGGGGCTGGGCATAGTGCTTACCAAGATTGCCAATGATCTACGGTGGATGAACAGCGGTCCGATTCACGGCCTTGCAGAAATCAGCCTGCCGGCGCTGCAGCCGGGTAGCAGCATCATGCCAGGCAAGGTTAACCCGGTTATTCCCGAATCTGTAGCCATGGTAGGAGCCCAGGTGATGGGCCTAGACAGCGCCAATGCAATTGCAGGGCAGTCTGGTAACTTTCAACTAAACGTGATGCTGCCGCTGATCGGAGGCAATCTGCTGGACATGATTGGACTGCTTGGTAATGCAACCAGCATGCTGGCGGACAAGGCTATCCGCGACTTTACTGTAAACACCGAGACACTGGACGCCAGCGTTGGCCGCAACCCGGTGCTGGTAACTGCTCTGAACCCGGAAATTGGTTACAGCCTGGCCGCGGATATTGCCAAGGAAGCCTATAAAACGGGCCGTCCAGTGATCGATGTGGCTGAGGAGAGAAGTGGGCTCAGTCGGGAGCGGCTGGAAGACTTGATGGATCCGCTAAAGTTGACCCGGGGCGGAATCACCTGAAATAAACCGGTCAGGAGCAGCGGCGTTTGCTGATATCCCTGCAGTTATTTTTGATGTTGGTTCTGGCTAATGGCGCACCAGTGGTTGCCGCAAAGATTCTCCGGCAACGCTGGTCAGCCCCGGTGGACGCCGGGCTGAACTGGATTGATGGTCGCCGATTGCTGGGCAAAAGCAAGACCTGGCGGGGAATCGTTTCCGGTGCGCTGAGCTGTGCACTGTTTTCTTTGGCCACTGGACAGGGGTTTCTGTTCGGGTTGCTTTTCGGTTTGCTGGCACTCGCCGGTGACCTGTTCAGCAGTTTCATAAAACGCCGGCTGGGGCTCGCGTCCAGCGAGCGGATGCCTTGGCTGGATCAGGTGCCCGAGGCTGCGATGCCTGTGTTGCTGGCGATGGACTGGGGGCTGATTGAAGCCTGGGTCGCGTTGTTTATCGTTGTGTTCTTCACGCTATCCAACATGTGGATATCGCCCTTACTCTATCGCCTGGGGATCCGGCGCCACCCTCACTGAGACGGTCCGCGTGACAGGGTGTGAATCGTCACCTCCGGTGGGCAATTAAGCCGCACGTTGACCACAGAAGTACCTGCCCCGGGCGATGTGTATCCCTGCATGCCGTTTGCCCGCCAATAGCCGCGACCGAGATGGCGCGGGCAGTCGGCATCCAGTGTGAGTGGAATACCTCCGGGCAGGCAGATCTGACCGCCATGGGTGTGCCCGCACAGGAACATATCGTAGCCGGCGTGGGAGGCTTCCCGCCAGATTTCTGGCGAGTGGCTGAGTAGCAGGCTGATCCCACCCGGGGGAATGTCATCACCGGCGCGGTGCAGGTTGTGAACCTTGTAGAAGTGGGGGTCGTCAACTCCGGCGAGGTACAGGTGTTCACCGCTCCGTTCTATCGGAACCATCTCATTCATCAGCAGGGCGTAGCCCATGTCTTCCAGGGCCGGCACCATGCGCACGCTGTCGTGGTTGCCAAGCACGGCGTAGGCCGGTCCTTTGATTGCATCGCGCAGTCGCGCCATACCCTCCAAAGCCGCTTCAACCGGCCCCCAGGTCTGCTTACGATAATCGCCGGTGAGCACGCACAGGTCGTAATCCAGCGGAGAAATCTTACGTATAACTGACTGCAGATTGGCTTCGTCCATGTCCACATGAAGATCTGTCAGGTGGAGTATGCGGAAACCCTCGAAGCTCGCGGGCAAGTCTGGCAAATGAAAGTAGTTATGGGCTGTGTCCAGACAACGGCTGTTGGCCTGTCCACGGCTGAGCAGCCCCGAGATCCTGAGGCAGAAGCGGATAAAGCCGGGTGCAGATGTCAGGTTTTCAAGGTGAAATGAGGAGCGATCCCGACCGAACACTTTGGCTTCTGCTTCACGCTCAATGCCCAAGCGCTGCCTGGCATGAACCGGCCCCAGCCTCAGGCTCAGGCGGTAGTCCAGAAGTTCATCCTGGCGTTCCGGTTTTCTGGCCGGTGAGTTCATCAGCTTTCCTCTGGTTCGGGGCGGAACCGCGTATGAATTTTTCCAACCCTTGATTTCATTATGATAGGCAACGGAAGGGATGCAACCCGGTTATTGGACCGTTCGTGTATTTGCCGGGAACTTTTCTGTCCTGGTTGCTACCAACCTGCCAGAGGACGTTGGAACAGGAATAACAGTTCCGGTTGGAAAAATGATGGATTAGCAGCCACAATCTGTAGCCTGAGTACATTCACATACGTAGCCGAGGTCTTTATGACGTCATCTTGCAGTATTCCCGGTCTGAACGTAGCCCGTAGCCGCTTCCCCGAGCCGGAGCAGGATTTGCCTGCCGGAGAAGGTGAGCAACGCCTCGTTCTTGCGGGTGGTTGCTTCTGGTGTGTGGAAGCTGTTTTTCTCGCAATGGATGGCGTTAATCGAGTGGAATCTGGCTACGCAGGTGGATCGCGTGAAACTGCCAACTACGAAGCTGTGTGCACAGGCACTACCGGGCATGCAGAGGTAATAGACGTTCACTACGACCCCAAACGGGTCAGTTTTGGTGAGTTGCTTCGGGTGTTTTTCTCGGTTGCTCATGACCCAACTCAACTGAACCGGCAGGGTAATGATCGGGGTACGCAATACCGGTCGGCCGTTTTCTATGAAACCCCGGAGCAAAAACGGGTTGTAGAAGCGTATATCCATCAGATCAATAAAGCCGGAGTCTATTCGGAGCCGGTAGTGACGGCACTGGAACCCCTGGAAGCTTTCTATCCGGCCGAAGCGAACCATCAGAATTTTGCCGCGCGCAATCCTTACCAGCCATACATCATGGCCGTGGCGGCTCCTAAAATGGAAAAGCTTATCGATGGCTTCAGTGACCGGCTCAAGCCGGAATACACTGAGGCCAGTGCCGGTTCCAATTCCGGGAGCAACCTGGCCTGAGGAGATAAATGATGAGCAGTTCAACTTCAGGTTATGACCTGACGCCTCTGACTGAGGCACAGATACAAGAGAAAGCCGCCAGTCTCACACCCGAAGAGCGACAGGTGCTGCTAGACCACGGTACCGAACATCCGTTCTGTGGCACCTTGCTGGATAATAAGATGGAGGGCGTCTATCACTGCCGCCTTTGTGATCTTCCGTTGTTCAGCTCAAATGCGAAGTTTGATTCAGGTACTGGCTGGCCGAGCTTTTTTCAGCCGTTCGACAAGGGTCACATTCGTTACATTGAAGATACAAGCCTGGGAATGGCTCGCACCGAGGTTCGTTGCCCCCGCTGCGATAGTCACTTGGGGCACGTGTTTCCAGACGGGCCTCCTCCAACGGGGCAGCGCTATTGCCTGAATTCCATTGCCATGGTTTTCCGGGAAAACGCATAGTGCCTGGGCCGGGGCTGTGGGTCCGTCGCTCCCGCCCCGCTTCTACTTTTGACCGCCTGAAGCTGTGGCTACATATTGAGCCACAGCGCGAATCTGTTCTGCAGACAGAGATTCATTGAATGCCGGCATGATCCCAACGCCGCCTGTGACCGCGTTGATAACTTGTTCCCGGGACGGTTTCAGGTCGTCCAGGTTTGGTCCGATCGCGCCAGCAGAACCTGCATCCGAGAGGGTATGACAAATGGTACAGGAGGGCTGTGCGTCCTGAGTGAATACCTGTTTACCCGTTTCAAAATCGCTGGCGTGCGCCAGCGACGATAGGCCAGTCAGCGATACAGCAAGCAGTAATGCAGTCTTTCTCATGGTTTGGCATTCCGGGAGAGTCGGGGCGCCCGTTATTCCTGGGGCGCCCCTTTAGTTGTTAACTGAGCGCGACCGTGACTCCGTGGTCGCTCCAGCCATTGTGACCGTAGCCACGTTCGTTTTCTGTGCGGCCCTCAGGCTGCATGTTGCCTTGTGTGTCGGTGGCCCGGCTCACAATCCGGTGCTCCCCGGCCGGCAAGTCTGCGGCCAGAACGAAGGGACGCCACGCGAAGGGGCCAAGGTCCGGGCCCAGGAACCGGGCCTGTTTCCAGGTTTTTCCACCATCGACGGAAACCTCAACCTTTTCCAAATCTACGGTGCCTCCGAAGGCAACGCCGTAAATCATATTTCGGCCACTGCGACCCCTTTCCAGCGGTGCAGTCACCCAGGATTTAACGTTCATCTCCCACATCGATGGCTGGTCCGGCGCGCCTTTCACGCCCACATCGCGTATGCGATAGCCGGAGGCCTGGATTTTGGCGTCGGTCTGGTTTTCAGTAAAGGCTACATTCTTCACGTATTTGACGTTATTCACGCCGTAATAACCCGGTACGACCATTCGAAGTGGACCACCGTGGGTGTGGGTCAGTGGTTCGTCATTCATTTCCCAGGCCAGAAGTGCAGTTTCGAGCGCTCTGGTGGGCACTGAGCGCTCGACCATAATGGTTTTCGGGTCAAGCCCCTCTGGCAGTGACTCACCACCGGTGCCAGTGATATATCTGGCGCCGTTTACCGGGCCCCCGAGTGCTTCCACGACGTCCTTCAGAGGCACGCCAGTCCACATGACGCAACCGGCAGCGCCGACCGACCACTGGGTGCCACTGGCACCATGAGGAAAGAAAGCCCGACCGTTGCCGGAGCACTGGAGCACAGATGCGACGGTGGTGACCCCCATGCCCTTCAATTCACCGACTGTCAGGGTACGAGGATTCTTGACGCCTTCGATATGCACCTCCCAGACGTCTGGATTTTCGGTCACCGTAGCTGGAGGGGCGGGTAGGTTATTGCGAACGAACAGGCGATCACTTGCGGTAATGACACCATTCCCGATGGCGCCGCGCTGGGTTTCCATGGTATTTGCGCTGTGCACGATCAGCGCATTGCGCTCTTTCCACGCCGCATAATCCGGTAGTGATTTTGGCTCATCGGCCCTGGCGAGCGGAGTAAAGCCCAGCAGGCTTACGGCAGCCATGGCGCCGGCACTCCCGAGCAGCAGGCTTCGGCGGGAAGGGTTCTCGAGGCCCGGATCATGGGGGCCTCGGTGTAGGGCTGTTTCCTGTGTCATGATCCGTCTCCTTATTTGGTTTGTAGTTGGACGGTGCGGGTCTGCTCTCGAGCGGGCAGGTTATATCCTTATAACTTATAGGTGCTGATTAGTAAATGAGCAACACTCCGGCAGGAAACAAACCGGAAGTGTGCTTTCGAGGGCTCAACTGAATGTGAGTAGGCAAGGGGGTAAAGGGCTTAAATGTCAGCTCGTGCTGGCAGCAACAACTGTAGAGAGCAGGTAGCCGGTATACGCGACGTAAACCAGTAGTAGAAGAGAGCCATCAAATCGGCTGATAACTTTCCGCAAGCCGGTCATTCCGAAGCCCATAATAAGCAGACCAACTGTCAGCGCCAGCATCAGTGTCCAGTCCCGATAGAGAACTTCCGGAGCTACAGATAGAGGTTGGATAACAGCTGCCAGGCCGACGACGGCCAGGGTGTTGAAGATACCTGAACCAAGAATATTGCCCAGGATCAGGTCGTGTTCGTTTTTCCGTACCGCGGCGAGAGCCGAGGCCAGTTCTGGCAGCGACGTGCCAATCGCCACGATCGTGAGGCCGATCACCAGATCACTGACTCCCAGACTCTGTGCAATGGTAACTGCACCCCAGACGAGCAGGCGGGAGCTGACAACGAGTAAAATGAGGCCGATAACCAGCCACATAATGGCAGTTTTCATTGCCATCAGTTCGTCGGTCAGCTGGGCATCGGTTTCACCGGCCAGGGAGTCGCCTTTGCCGCGCATGCCCTGGAAAATCGACCAGCCCATCACCGCAGAAAATACGCCCAACAATACCCAGCCATCCAGCCGTGTTAGCTCACCATCGAGCAATTGGGCGCCTGCAATCAGGGTGAGCACCACGAGCAGAGGGAGTTCTTTGCGGATAACCTGGGAATGCACGGCAATGGGCGCAATCACAGCGGTCAGGCCAACAATCAAAGCGATGTTAGTGATGTTGGAGCCATAACCGTTACCCAGCGCAAGTCCGGGATTGCCGTCGGCAGCGGCCATGGCAGACACGGCCAGTTCCGGTGCTGAGGTGCCGAACCCGATAATTACCATACCGATGAGCAGCGTGGGCATGCCCAGGTGTTTGGCGGTTGCAGCAGCGCCTTCCACGAACTTGTCTGCACTCCAGACCAGCAATACAAGGCCGGCGATGATTGCGGCAATTGCCATTCCCATAGATGAGCCTCAGTCAGATGCCTTTTACAAAAAAATCCGGTATTAGACCTGTACGTGCAAAGATGCAAGCACCGGAACGGTGTGCAAGATACCGCATATGGGCGGTGAAGGTCAGCACCTTTCGGATGAAGAGTCAGGATCCGGGGCGAGCAATGGTATGAGACTAAAGTTGCGGTGATATTGCAGTTCAAAGAAGCGAAAATGATCAGAAAGCTTGTCGCGACATGTGTCCGGATGATTACCTATAAGCCGGCGCAAGCCATTGTTCGTAATACGACAATGTCGTCCTTTAGCCGCGCACAGACCCGCAACGATTCGCAATCGCAATTTATTATTTTCGTAAAATCCGGATAATTGCGCTCACATTTTTGACGGACGCATAGGGCAGCGCCTTTTACCTCGCGACTGGCCAGCATCCGACTGATCTCTCTGCTGATCGTGGGGAGGCGAAAGGCTCATAAATAGCTAGGGTGAAAATCAATGGCCGTTAAACAGGCAGACGTAGTGCTGGTCGGCGGTGGTGTCATGAGCGCCACTCTCGGTGTGATGCTCAGGCAACTCGATCCGTCCATGAAAATTGTCATGTTGGAGCGTCTTGACCACGTTGCCCATGAAAGTACCGATGGATGGAACAACGCAGGAACCGGCCATGCAGGCTACTGTGAGCTCAACTACACACCGGAGACAGAAGACGGGGATGTGGCTATCGAGCGCGCGCTTCAGATCAACGCGCAATTCGAGGTCTCGTTGCAGTTCTGGTCACACCTGGTAGAGCAGGGCATGCTGCCCGAGCCTTCAAAATTTATTAACCGCACACCTCACCAGAGTTTTGTCTGGGGTGAAAAAGATGTGGCTTTCCTCAAACGGCGTTTCGAGCGCCTGAGTGCCCATCACCTGTTCCGTGAGATGGAATATACCGAGTCGCCACGGGATCTTGAAGAGTGGATGCCTCTGATTGTTCAGGGCCGGGATCCGATGCAGCGTGTTGCTGCAACCCGTATTCGCCATGGCTCCGATGTTGATTTTGGCTCCCTGACCCGCAACATGGTCGAGTACCTGCAGAGCGAGCCCAACTTCGAGTTAATGCTGGGTTGCCCTGTGCACTATATAGACCAGCGTGACAACGGCCGCTGGAAAGTGCGTGTTAAAAACCAGCACACGGGTGAGCTGACCAAGCTGGAAACGGATTTTGTATTCCTGGGTGCCGGCGGCGGCGCTTTGCCGATGCTGCAGAAATCCGGAATTGATGAAGCCCGCGGCTATGGAGGCTTCCCTGTCAGCGGTCAGTGGCTGGTATGTCGCAAGCCAGAGGTCGTGGAGAAGCACCACGCCAAGGTTTATGGCAAGGCGCCAATTGGCGCGCCTCCCATGTCGGTACCGCACCTGGATACCCGCATTATCAATGGCGAGCCCGCTCTGTTGTTCGGTCCGTTTGCAGGGTTTACCACAAGATTCCTCAAGCAGGGCTCGATTTTCGACCTGTTTGGCTCAGTGCGCACGACCAACCTCAAGCCGATGCTGTCGGTGAGCAAGAGCAACATGGATCTCACGCGCTATTTGATTGGTGAAGTTTTCCAGTCGCATGGTGATCGTGTGGAGGCTCTGCGTAATTTCTTCCCGGAAGCCGAGGAAGGCAACTGGGAGCTGCGTAACGCCGGCCAGCGGGTCCAGATTATCAAGCAGGCCGAAGGTGGCGGTGGAAAGCTGGAATTTGGTACTGAAATCGTGGCTGCGAAAGACGGCACTCTGGCCGCTCTGCTCGGAGCCTCGCCCGGTGCATCGACAGCAGCAAACGCCATGATCAGTGTGATTGAGCGTTGCTTCCCGCAAAAAATACAGACTCCCGAGTGGCAGGAGCGCATGAAGCGTATGGTGCCTTCTTACGGTCAGTCGCTGGTCAACGATGAAGCGCTGTTGACGAAGGTTCGTGAGAGAACACTCTCAGTCCTGAAACTGGGCTGATATTTGCGATTCTCATACATCGGCGTAGTGTAGGGAGACACCCCGATGTAGGAGATAGCCGATGAGCGAGCAAAACTATAACCCTGAAAAGGGGTATGTTGCCTTACTTGGCTGGAGCCTCAACGCCGTAGAAGCCGCTGATAAATTTGATCGGCGCTATGTCGTGGTTGCACCGGACTGGGCAGAACCCTACTGCAAAGAACACGACATCCCCTACGTACCCTGGAATTTCGAGCGACTGAACGATCGCTCGGTCGAGATTGCTCAAACCCTCAAAGACATGGGGGTCGATGTTTCCATCCCGTTGTTCGAAGAAACTGTTGAATGGGCCGGCGCTATCAACTCGGTGTTGATGGACAAGCCACGCCTGTTTGGCCAGGCCATGTTGCTGAGAGACAAGGCACTGATGAAGCGCCGCGCGCAGCTTGGTGGCATTCGGGTGGGTATTTTCGAAGAGGCCCACGACAAGGGTGATGTCATCCGCTTTCTGAAGCGCGTTAACCAGACATTGTTGAAGCTCGATGGCGACCCTAACGACCCGATTCACCTGAAAGCCTTTGATAAGGCTGGCTGTCTTGGCCACAGAGTAATCCGCACCCCTGACGAAGTAGATTCCATCCCGGATGAAGAGTTTCCCGTGCTCATGGAATCACACCTTGATGGCTGGGAGTTTGCGGTAGAGGCGTGGATTCATAACGGTAAAATCGCCTTTCTGAACATCTCCGAGTACGTCACGCTTGGCTATTCCGTTTTTGTGCCAGCGACGCCGGATCTCGAAAAGTATCGTGACCAGATTCGCAGTGAAATAGAAAAACTGATCAAGACCTTTGATATAGATTTCGGTTTTGTTCATCCGGAATATTTCGTGACCAGTGACAGCACCATGTACTTTGGTGAAGTGGCCTATCGCCCGCCCGGGTTCAAGGTTTTCGAGTTGCTTGAGAAAGCCTACGGCTTCAACGCGTATCAGGGCCTGATTCTTTCATTCGACCCCAAGACCACGCCCGAAGAAATCGAAGCCTTCTTCCCGACAGAGGTGGTGGATGCCAAGGGCTACGCGGGTTGCTTTGGCGTGTACCCACGGCGCAGGGTTGTCAGCAAGCTCGAAATTCCCGAGGAAACCGAGAATCACGAGTATTTCGAATCCCATGAATTGACCCCTCCGCTCGAGGAAACGGTGACCAAGCGCACGGCGTTCGGCACTCACTGGGGCCTGGTGTACTTCTTCGGTGAGGATCCCTACGTAATGCGTGATCTCCTGAAACATCAGGAAGATCTGGATTTCTATGTATAATCTGGCGATGCATCAACAACTATAGGGCCTGGTACAGGCCCTGAGGAACATCGTTTGAATGATCAGCAATCGGGCAATGTGTTCCCCGTTGTGAATCTGGACAAGTTGGCGACAAGGCTGGATGAGGCAGTCCGGATTCTGGAAGAGAGCCGGTCTTTTTCCAAGCCTGGCAAGCTACCGCCGGTATTTGATCTTGTTCGCAGGATACTTATGCAGCCGGAAGGCTGCGCAGTGATTGAGGCGCGTGCGGAGCGGCTTGAGGCGTCAGGTGTGTTTGCCGGTACAGACTGGGCGGAACCGGCCATCCTGCTGCCGGCATTAACCACATACTCGCTACAAAGCCAGAATACTGACACGGTGGTTGTCGAGGCGCTCAGCGAGCTCCGGCTGCTGGCCGTTGCCCGGGGGGCCTATCAGCACCCCACAGTGTCTGCCGAGCAGGCGCACCACTACCTGACTCAGGTTCTTGCGATTAACCTCGGGCTGTTGTTCGGTATGACCGGTGAAGCTGAGCGGGAGCAGGGGCGGCTTGCGCTGATCAGCCAGCATGTTGTGAAGCATGTAGCCCAGCATATTGGTTACGAACACGTTATCGATAGCCTGATCGAAGAAATCTGGCGGATTCTGCAGCAGCGGCCCATTCAGGTGGCTGACGTGCGCAAGATGATCACTCAGATCGCCATTTGCAGAGCCGAACCAGATGCTGATCTCGGCAGTGCAGGGCGGGGCGCCGACCGTCTCATCTCCAGTCTCTACGGCCCTACCCGGGGATGCAGCGAAGACCCGGGGACCGTGGTGTACCAGCAGCGCCTGGAGTCTATGGATTCCCAGACATTGCAGAACGAAGCCACCGGATTCGCCCGCTCCATGCACGATACCGGTCTGGTCTCGCCTTATCATGCAACCTTCGTCAGTTTCATTCTGGAGAGTCACGATAACCTGCTCAGCGAAGCCCTGGGTCTTTCCAGCACGGGGCGTGACTGCCTGATGTGTTACCGGGAACTGGTGTACACCCTGATCACTGAGGGTGTTTTCCCGGAAACAGCTCAAGGTTTATATGGCTTGGCACTCTTGCTGGAACGGGGCATTCTCTATCAACCTCCTGTCGCACCCGCGCTTTGGCGTCAGGCCCGGCTGAACCTTTGCCCGCAAGCGCGTGAGCGCCTGCAGCTTGCCTACGGCTATCAGCCCCAGGCCGCGGCCTGGCTGATACAGGGGGTGCTGAATATGCTGGGGCAACCCTTGGGCGTTGGCCAGGGAAACAATCCGACCTGTCAGTCAGCCCGGGCATTGTCCATGTGGGCCTACAACGATCCGGACTATCTGTTGCAGATGGTGGCATGGGCTGCTCGTGACAACGAAATTGTCATGCATTTTGAGGGTCAGCCCGTGTCCTCGGCGGACAGTCTGGGCGGCGTGGCTTCAGAAGTAACCCTTGATCTTGATCCTGTATCACTGGTTGTGGTGCCGCACCTTGACCGGATATATGGCGAGATGGGGCGCATGTGTATCGGCCGTGAAGGCGATCCCCATAGATGGGTAAACCCGGAATTTCACGGCTGGTCTGCAGGGCGAGGTTTTGCCATCAATGTGGATGTGGCTACCGGTAATCTGGATGACCTGGAAGGTTTTATCCGGCATTTCTACGCCAGTTATCACCCCTACTACAACGGCAACCAGCCGCTTATCCACCCTCAGCCTGCGGGCATCGCGGTAACTGACAGGGCGGCACGTTTTATTGGCTGGCATGCCATAACCATTCTTCGGGCGGCCCTGGATCCGGAGGGGGAGATGCGGGTGTATTTCTACAACCCGAACAATGACAGCGGCCAGAGTTGGGGTGATGATGTGCATGTGAGCACGGAAGGCTGCGGCGAAAGATTCGGTGAGGCCTCTCTGCCATTCGAGCAGTTTACCTCCCGGCTTTACATATTCCATTTTGACCCGCTTGAGCGTGGCGAGCCTGCGGAAGTAGGTGATGAAGAGCTGCAGCGGGTAATGGAAAGGGTATACCGCAGCTGGGGTGAACACCGAGTCCCTTCAAAAGAGCTTCAAGCGGAGCCGCCTCAGACCGAGTAAGCTGGTAGTGCGGCCGGCATGTTATGCAGGCCGGTTCGCGCCCCTCAGCATGGCATGCAACAACTCATTGGCGTCAAACTTGGTTAGAGCCTCATTGGCGCCTACCTGATTGGCGTAACTCAGGCTCATCTCGCTGTTCAGTGAGGTGTGCAGAATGATGTAAGGCTGTGTGAGTACGCTATTGTCCCGCACACCGAATGTCAGTTCATAGCCGTCCAGGCCAGGCATCTCAATATCACTCACCAGAATATCAACCGGTTGCCCGCGCTCGTTGTTGTTCAGGAGAACCTGCAGGGCGTCGTCACCGCTGATCGTGACCTGGTAAGAGATATCCTTTGCGTCCAGTGCATCGCACAGCTGTTTACGGGCAACACGGGAATCATCTACCAGCAGAATGTTGAGGGCTTTCAAGGTCTCGCTCTGAACATCAGTAAGTGCGACCTCATCCGGTTCCAGCGAGTCAGGGTAGACGTTTGCCAGCAACAGCTCGACATCCAGCAATTGAATGATATCGCCGTCGGCGTCCAGCAAGCCGGTAATAAAAGCTTTGTCTCCCAGAGCCTTGGGCGGTGCTTTTACCTGCTTCCAGTCTGTTTCGATGATTTTCTGTACGCCGCGCACCAGAAAGCCGGTTTCCTGACGTTGGACATCTGTGATGATGATCGACGACTTCTGGAGTTCTTCCCGGGTTAGAGCCGGATAGCCAACCGCTGCTGCCATATCAATCACCGGTACGGCGGAGCCGCGGAAGCTGGCGGTTCCAACGACGGCATGATGACTGTGTGGAAGCTTTGTCAGTGGCTGGTAAGGCAGTATTTCCCGGACTTTCAGCGTGCCTATCCCGAAAAGCCGAGTGCCTGACAAGCGGAACAGGAGGAGTTTCTGGGATTGTTTGGCTTTGCTGGTCATTACCCGATCCTTGCGAACATGCCCTCCGCGAAAGCGAAAAGCTTTCGCGGAGGTTGGTCAAATACGGTACGGGTTAAAGATAGCAAGCTTAAGGGTTGTTATCACCCGCTGCTATGACAACTTTGGTTACGAATCGTATTCAGCTTCTGTTTGGCACTGCTTGCCCGGTTATCAGATTCTGCTCACGCGCCATGGCGTAGGCTGCTTTGGGGCCGAGCCATAGTGACGGCAGCAGAATCAAAGAAACCGGGATGGCGGTGATCACAATAAACTGCTGAAGCACACTGATCTGGCCTGCTCCCATATACAGAAGAATGGCTGCCATACCCGCCATGGTCAGGCCCCAGAAAGCCCTTACAAAAGTATTCGGCTGGTCGTGGCCAGAACTTACAACTGCAATGGAGTAACTCATGGAATCGCCGGTGGTTGCCACAAAGATTGTGGTAAGCACCAGAATGGCCAGCGCCATAAAGCTACCGCCCGGCAAAGCCTGAGCAACGTTGAGGGTCGCCACGTCGAAGCGGAAGTTGTTCAGCGCCTCTGCCAGATCAATCGCGCCGGTCATCTGGTAATAGATGCCTGAGCCGCCCATTAGGGTGAACCAGATTGTGGTGGCGACGGGGGCCATGACAGCAACGGCCAGGATCATGTCGCGAATGCTTCGGCCGCGGGAAATGCGGGCCACGAAGATCGCCATCAGCGGGGCGTAGCCGATAAACCAGGCAAAGAAGAAAACGGTCCACCACTGCATCCACCAGCCAGGGGCCGTTTCAGCGGTCATGGTCGCCATTTCCATAAAAGAAGAGACGTACTGACCCATGCTCTGGAAATAGGTGTTGGTGAGGAACAGCGTGGGGCCGAAGACGAAAATAATAGCCGCGACCGCCAGGGCCAGAAACACGTTCAGACGGCTCAGGAACTGGATGCCACGGTGAATGCCCGATATTGCCGACGTTACGTAGATAATTGCGAGGCCAACCAGGATGGCCAACTGTGTGGCCAGGCCGTCCGTCAGGCCGAAGAGCTCACTCAGGCCGAAGCTCATCTGGGTAGCAAGGAAACCAACCGGGCCAACGGTACCGGCAACCACGGCAATCACGCAGCAGGCATCAACAACACTGCCCAACCAGCCACTCATAACGCGCTCACCGAATACCGGGTAGAGCAGTGTTCTCGGTTGTAGTGGCTTGCCCTTCACGTAGTGAGCGTGGGCCAACACAATTGCTGCCAGAGTTCCCAGAACCGCCCAGGCCAGAAAACCCCAGTGCATGAACGATTGCGCCATAGCATTGGAGACCGCGGCTGCGGTGCCTGGTTCACTGGTGAAGGCTGGCGGAGTGACTACAAAATGGTAGATAGGCTCGCCCGCAGCAAAGAACACGCCGCCTCCAGCAAGCAATGTGCACATAATGATCGAAAGCCAGCGGAACGTGCTCATCTCGGGCTGATCCAGATTACCAATTTTGGCTTTGGCGGCCGGGGTGCATGCCAGGCCTATTGCGATAAAGAAGGTTGCCAGTAGCAACATCTGGAAATAGGTGCCAAACGTTTTCGCGGTCCAGGCAAAGCCGTTTCCGATAAGGTCGGCGACCGCTGTTATATCAAAAAGTGAGAACCCGACGAATAAAACAATGAAGCCAATGCTGAGAGTCAGTACCACAGGATCGCCAAGCTGAGCGATGGAGTAATCCTCCCCGCGCTTGAGATTTTCATTCTTCATAAAAACTAAACCTTGTATTTGATTACCTTCGTTTGCCTGTGTTGCCTGACAAAACCGTTCGGTTCGAGACTTGCCGCTTTCAGCAGAGCGCGCCTGCTGGAACTGCAATGGATGCGCGCCGGTATCGTCGCTACTGGCGCGGGGGCGAGACCATGCCATAAAGCTGACACTAATACCAAGGTCGTAGCGTAAGTTTTAATACGGAGAGAATCGTTATCGGATGACCGGTTGGAGCGAAGCGCACCTGGTGCATCCTGGCTCAGTGGGCCCCAGTTCATATTTAAGGAGAAGTCTTAACCCTCCATTAACCAGCCTTTGAATAGTATGAACCCAGTCGCTTACCGCAGATTCCGCTGCGCCCGATTGGGTTTTTGTTTATGTGTCGCTTCCCTTGCTTGAAAGTAATACCGATGGCGCTGTTCTGCCTGGCTACTGCCGGCTGCAGTTCGTTGTCCACAAGCCCGGACTATCTGGCCCAGGCGGACTATGATCGTCAGAACCTCGTCTCCTGGTCTGAGCTGGACGCTGGTTCCGAGTCAGCCTATCTGGATGATTTGGTCAGCAGCGGTGATCTGAACGCGCTGATCGCCGAAGCGCGTGCGGCCAACCCGGATCTTGGACAAACACTTTTTTCTCTAGAAATTCTCCGTGCCCAATACCGGGCGACTCAGGCAGACCAACTCCCCGACGTCGAGGCTGGCTTCGGCGCAAATAAAACGGAAGACCTCGACACTTCCTACACCGGAAGCATCAGCGTCAGCTGGGAACTGGATTTGTGGGCGAAGATCTCTGATGAGGCGTCGGCAGCTGCGAGCGATGTCGCCGAACAGCTGGCTCTCTACCAGGCTGCCCGGGATGCGCTCGCAGCCGAGGTTATGCAGGGCTGGTTGAAGCTGGTTAATCTGAACCGGTCCGTTGCTATCGAAGAACAACGAGTAGAACTGCTGGAAAAAAACGAAGAGTGGATTCTTCAGCGCTACCGATCCGGTTTGGGTGACCTTGAGGACCTCGACAGTGCCCAAAGTTCGGCAGCCAGTGCCAGAGCGTCGCTGTTCGCCACTCTGGAATCCCTGCAGCAGCAACAAAGAGCTTTAAACCTGTTGCTAGGCCGGAGCCATGGCAGCACGGCTATCGCAGCCGACTACCCGCAAGTTCTTTTGCCCCTGGCTGACCTTGCCGACCAGACGTTACAGCGCCGACCAGACCTGAAAGCGGCCTATCTGGCCATAGAAGCAAACGACTTTCGTAAGTCTGTTGCCTACAAAGAGATGCTGCCATCGATCAGCCTGGAAGCGGCCCTGAGCGACACAGGAACATCGCCAAGCGAAGCTCTGTTGAGAAATCCGGTGTGGTCATTGCTCGGTCAATTAACGGCGCCTTTGTTTCGTGGCGGTGAGCTTAAAGCCAATGCTGAAGCTGCAGAACTGACCACCGCCAGGAGCTATCAGGCCTACCGGGAAACGCTGCTGAACGCAGTCCAGGAAGTTGAAAATGCGATCGGTCAGGAATCGAGCCTTGCCAAACAGCAGCAGCAGATAGACAGCGCGCTTCTGAGCGCACGCCGCAACTATCAACAGTACCAGCAGAAGTACCGGAATGGCCTGGTTTCTGTACTCGACCTACTCGAAGTGCAGGAGCAGACCTTTGATCTGGAATCACAACTTAACGACTTAATCTACGAGCGTCTGAGCAACCGAATCACACTCGGGCTTGCACTGGGGCTGGGCATCAAGGAGACCGATCAGTCATGATCCGACCATACGCAAAATGGCTTGTTTTGTTGGCCGCCGTTGGCGTGCTGATCAGTGTATTCCTCTATAACAGTCAGAAACTCCGGGAACAGGAAAGTCGGCCTCTGCCGGCGAAAGAGGATAGTGGTATTGCACCGAATGTCGGTGTTATTCCGGCAATAACCGACTCCCATGCCGTCAACGTTGAAGCTTTTGGTGCGGCCAAGTCGCGATATGAAATAACTCTCACTGCCCAGGTTTCCGGCCAGGTCTCTGAACTCGCAAGCGCTTTTGAATCCGGGCGTATCGTGAAAAAAGGCGACCTTCTTTTGACACTGGAAGACAGCGATTATCGTGCTGCGCTTGCCAGCGCAGAAAACGATCTGGCGAGTGCGCAGTTAGATCTTCTTGAGGCCGAAAGAGAAGCGAAGCAGGCAGTTCTGGAGTGGCAGGCTTCCGGAATGACCGGCGAACCGGACTCTCCCTTGGTGCTGCATGAACCTCAAGTAAAGCAAGCTCAAGCGGCGGTCGCTAACGCCGAGGCTGCGGTGGCCAGTGCCGAAAAAGACGTGGCCCAAACCCGTGTCAGAGCGCCTTTTGACGCGCTGGTTGTCAGCCGTACCGTCTCACCGGGCAGTTATCTGCAGGCGGGGAACGATATAGCCGAGCTCTACAGTGCAGACCGTATCGAGATCTCTTTGCCTATATCTCAGCTCGACTGGCAGAAGCTTCCGGATATCGAAGTGTTGGACAAAGGCGAGTGGCCGGTAAGCCTGTTTTCCGTTGAAACCGGGCAGCAATGGCACGGTTATATCCAGCGCACGGAACTGCACCTGGATGATACAACCCGGCAGCAGTCAGTGATCGCAGCTTTAGAACGGCCACTGGAGCAGGCCGACATGCTAGCGCCCGGCGCTTTCCTCCGGGCAGAAATCAAAGGCCGTGAACTGAGCGACCTCTGGCGTCTGCCTTCGTCTTCACTCAGCCAGCGAGGCGAAGTCTGGTATGTAGACAATGGCGTTCTGGCCAGGTTCTCCGCAGACCCGGTTGCCAGTGATGAGCAGGCTATCTATATCCGCCCACCGGCCTCGCTTTATGGCCAAACCGTGAACGTGCTGACCCATCCATTGAGCACCTACATGCCAGGTATGGCCGTTAATCCAGTGGAGGCATCCGATGACTGATCAAAGCTGGAACAAGGGGATCATACC
This sequence comes from Marinobacter sp. 1_MG-2023, assembly GCF_030549045.1. NCBI lineage: Bacteria > Pseudomonadati > Pseudomonadota > Gammaproteobacteria > Pseudomonadales > Marinobacteraceae > Marinobacter > Marinobacter sp. 1_MG-2023. Next base: position 471,919 of record NZ_JAUOST010000001.1, read on the forward strand.
CTGGTTTGCCAAAAACCCGGTTGCGGCAAACCTTCTGCTGATTCTGGTGATTGGCCTTGGTGTTCTCCAGGTGGGAGACCTCCGAAAAGAAGCATTCCCGAGCACGGAACCGGACAGCATTAGTGTCTCTGTTACCTACGACAGTGGCTCAGCCCAGCAGTCGGAAGAAGGGCTGGCCATCAAGATTGAAGAACAACTGGAAGATGTTAATGGCATTAATGACATCACCAGTACGTCGACTGCCAGCGGTTCAACAGTCACAGTTGAAAAGCAGAGCGATTACGACCTGGATGTATTGTTGCGAGACGTCAAAAATAAAGTGGATGCTATTTCAACCTTCCCGGCTGACGCCAAGAGCCCGGTTATTGAAAAAGCGGAACGTGAGGAGCACTCGCTCTGGTTGCAGCTCCATGGCGAAACAGACCGTCACACATTGCAGCAACTGGCCGAAGAGCTGAAATCTGACCTGCTTGCCAAGGCTGACATCAACCGTGTAAGCAAATCCGGTTGGCTTGACCCCATGATGTCGATAGAGATCGATGAGGGGCGTTTACAGGCCTACGGTTTGTCACTGTCCGATGTCGAGGATGCGATCAATCAGGGGTCATCCAGCACGATGACGGCGGTCCTGAAAAATGAACAGGTCTACCTGCAATTGAAAGCCTCGCAACAGGCTTACCTTAAAGAAGAATTTGCTGCCATTCCTCTGATCACAAACAGTGATGGCGTGATTGTCTCCCTGGGTGATCTCGCTTTCATTAACGATACCTACGACGATGATACTGCTGTGTTGTCCCGCTTTGCCGGCGAGAACAGTGTTGCCCTGCAGGTAATCACCACCGGCCTGGATGACATCACCGAGACGGTGGAAGCCGCTAAACAGGTGATCGAAGAATGGCATGGCAACGGAAATCTGCCTCAGGGTGTAGAACTCACCAGCTGGTATGATCGCAGTAGCTCCATAAGTGAACGCTTGGATCTGCTCGTCACCAATGCACTGAGTGGCATTGTGATGGTGTTCATTCTTCTGGCCCTGTTCCTGAATCTGACGGTGGCGTTCTGGGTCTCCATGGGGCTTCCCTTTATCTTCTTCGGAACGCTGTACTTCATGGGCGACCGATTTGCCGGGCTCTCCCTTAATGAGTTCACTACATTTGGTTTTATCATGGCCCTGGGAATTGTCGTGGACGATGCCGTGGTTGTGGGCGAAAGCGTTTACACCGTGCGCAAACAGGAGGGCGACACCCTTCGCAACACCATTCGGGGCACCCTGCGGGTGGCTGTGCCGACACTTTTTGGCGTTTTTACCACGGTGGTGGCCTTTTATTCTCTGTCGAATCTCAGCGGCAAACTGGGGCAGATCTACGCCCAGTTCGCGGCTGTGGTTACCATTTGTCTGTTGTTGTCCATTGTCGAATCCAAGCTTATTCTGCCGGCCCACCTGGCACACTTGAATACCCATCGCAGAGCCAGTCGAAACCCGCTCCTTGAGATATGGCGACGTATCCAGCATGGAGCAGATTCCGGCCTTCAGTGGTTCAACGACAGGGTCTATAAAGCTGTGATCGACTGGGCGCTCGCCTACCGGTATGCCGTTTTGGTTTTATTCCTTGCCCTGTTTGCGCTGGTCATGGCCATGCCTTTCAACGGTGCCGTTCGAACCAGCTTCTTTCCGGACATTCCGGGGGATACGATTCGGGCCAACATCACCATGGAAACCGATGCCAGCTTTGGCTTGACGCATTCCGCTCTGCTTTCACTGGAGCAACTAGCGCATCAAATTGATGAGCAGCTCGTTGAGCGTGCCAATAGCGATGTGCAGACCGGCATTGCTAATCTGCAGGTTCTCTCCGAGAGTGACCAGGCGGGAACAGTGACGGTCGAGCTCGCATCAGACGCTCCTTATGACATCACCACCTTTTCCAACCAGTGGAAACTCAGCGGCGGTCTGGCCGAAGGTGTAAAAACCCTCAGCGTCGCCAGCCGGCCCGGGATGGTAGACGCACTCCGTATTGAGTTGCGGGCCTCCGATGATGGTGTGCTGACTGCGGCCGGCCGTGATATCAAGGAGCAGCTATTAACAATTCCGGCAATCAGTGGTATCGAAGATAACATCGAAGCCAGCCAGCCCCGTCTGCTCCTGGAACTCAACCCGCAGGGCAAAGCCCTGGGATTGAGCACCGACACCCTGGCCCAACAGGTCCTTCAAGCCTTCAGTGGCCAGGTAGTTCAACGCTTTCAGCGCAATAACGACGAAGTGGAAGTTAAAGTCCGCTACCCCGAAGACGCCCGGGAAAACCCTACTGATGTGCTGAACGCCAACATCCGCACCGACGAGGGTACGGTGCTTCCTTTGTCCAGTGTTGCCACAGTGACCTACGGCTACTCCCGGGATACCATCACCCGCATTGACGGCAAGCGGGCACTCTATCTCTCCGCCGACGTGGACAAGGACATTCTGTCGGCTTCGGAACTGGTGGCTGGTCTCCAACAGGATCTGGTTCCGGAGCTGGAGCGCCAATACCCCGGGCTCGATATCAGTTTTGCCGGGGAAGCGGAGCAGCAGGCAGAAACCCAGAATTCCATGGTGCACGTGTTCATGATCGCCATGCTGGTCATCTACATGCTGTTGGCAATCCCTCTGAAATCCTATGTCCAGCCTGTATTGATCATGACTGCGATTCCTTTCGGAATTGTCGGGGCCATCCTTGGCCATTGGATGAATGATCTGTCCATCAGTATTCTGTCCCTGAATGGGATTATTGCTCTCAGTGGCGTCGTGGTGAATGACAGTCTTTTGCTGGTATCCCGTTACAATGAATTGAAACCCGATGCCGATCACCAAATTGAAGCAATCAGTAAAGCCTGCAGGAGCCGTCTCCGAGCCGTGTTACTAACATCATTCACTACGTTTGCGGGCCTCTACCCATTGCTGTCAGAAACATCAGCTCAGGCCCAGTTCCTGATACCGGCGGCTGTCGCATTGGGGTACGGGATCATGTTTGCAACGGTGATTACCTTGATTCTGATTCCCGTTCTGGTGGCGATTCAGCACGATGTGGTCGAGCGATTCACAGATGTCCGCAACTGGTTTACCGTGAGAGCAGATAAAAATGAGGCAGATCCATGCTGAAATTGTTATTGGCAGAAGACGATTTGGACCTTGCCCAGACACTGGTGCAATACCTGGAGCTGGAGGGGTTCATCTGTGACCACGTCAGCAATGGCATAGCCGGGCTAAACCTGATCAAACAAAATAGCTACGATGTCCTGTTGCTCGATATCAACATGCCTCGTCTGGACGGACTTGGCCTTTGCCAGCTTATAAGGGAGCAGGGAAACGATATCCCCGTATTGATGTTGACAGCTCTTGGCCAGCTTGATGACAAGTTACTGGGGTTTAATGCTGGTACCGATGACTATCTGATCAAACCCTTTGAGATGGAAGAGTTGTTGGCGAGGGTGCGTGCACTGTCGCACCGGCGTAGTGGCCAGGTCCGCAAACTCACTTGTGGTGAATTGCAGATGAACCTCAGTGAGAAAAGTTTGCTACGAAACGGTCAGGCCCTGAAATTGTCGCCCACCGGGTGGCGCTTGCTTGAATGCCTGATGCGCGCCTCACCATCTCCAGTAACCCGTGAGGCGTTGATGGACGCCGCCTGGGGAGACGATCACCCTGACAGCAACAGCCTGAAAGTTCACATGTATAACCTTCGCAAGGCTGTCGACGGCTCCTTTTCCGAGTCGCTTCTGCACACCATCAGCGGAGTTGGCTTTGCCATCAGGCCGCCCGGAACAGGCAAGACGAATGTTTAAAACCAGGATTAGCCTCAGGGCACTTCTTATATCGTCCTTCCTGGCGTTGGGTCTCATCCTGGTCCTCGCCTATTCGCTGGTCTCAAAGGAGCACTTCATTCGGGGACTGGATGCGGCGATGGCCACTAATATGGAAAAGACCGCCCGCACTTTCAGCGAGGTAATAGGCCCGGGCCAGAGAGAGCAGGCCAGAGAGTTCAGTGGTTTTGACGTCGCGATGCAGTGGGCCAGTTTACCCGCCTATGCCCTTGAAGCCTTTCCCGGTGGGCCGGGCGAACCCGGTCAGTTGCTGAAAAAAGAAGGCAGCAGCTGGTTCAGCCGCCCGAGCTTTGTCATCTTTGCAATGCGCTACGAAACCGCGAGCGGTCCACTTTACCTGAGCCAGAAACTCACGCCTCCAGCAGCATCGGAGTTGCTACCTCAAGCTGCCCGGCAAAACCGATTGCTCACGCTAACGGTCAGTATCCTGGTGATTGGGTTTATTTTGACTGTTGGCTGGCTTCTATTGAGGCATGTATCCCGCCCCATGGCCGCACTGAGAGCCTGGACCCACTCCCTGAACAACGACAAACTTTCCCAACCGGTGCCGGATTTTTCGTATCCCGAGCTCAACGAAATGGCGGAACTCATCCGTAACAGTCTTTCCACGGTTGAGCAGGCACTGGACCGTGAACGGCGGTTTCTCAAACATGCGAGCCATGAGCTGCGGACACCCATAAGTACGATCCGCTCCAATATCGAGCTACAACGAAAGCTGACTCAGAAAAGGGAAAAGTACGAGGACGAGAAGAGCATTGTGGATCGCATCGACCGCGCCAGCCTGACGATGAAGCACCTTACCGAAACGCTGCTCTGGCTGAATCATGAGCCGGATACGCCGCTTCAGAGTGAAGCCGTCGATCTGCCGGGGCTGATACGGGAACTGGCTGGTGAAATGTCATATCTTCTGGCCGGAAAGCCCGTGACCACCGAGATTAGTACCTCCTCGTACAGCTGCACAGTACCTTTGGTGCCGGCACGTATCATTCTCGGCAATCTGATTCGGAACGCCTATCAGCACTGCTGGGAGGGGACCGTTGTTATCGATCAGCAAGAAGGTAGAGTTACGATTAGCAATCCGGTAGAACCGGATGCGCAAAACCAGTCCCCGGTATCGTCAGAAAACACGGGTTATGGTCTGGGCTTGGAACTGACAACAACCCTCAGTCAAAGGATCGGATGGCATTACACAGCAAAGCGTGAGGGTAACTATCATCGCGTTGTTGTCGAAACTGAAACCAGTCGCGACAGCTAGCAGGTATTTGCAATTCACGTGGAGGCCTGTGGACCACCAGTAATTGTCCGTGCAAGAAAAAGCCCCGACTGGCGGGGCTTTTGGAGAGGTTTTGATATTCGGGTAGTTCCCGGGAAATCTGAATTTGGTGGAGACGGCGGGAATTGAACCCGCGTCCGCCAGCACTATGCCTTGAGATCTACATGTTTATGTCCTTCTATTGATTTAACCTCAAGCGACCCGAAGGCCAGGGTGCAAGAGGCGAGTTCTTTAAATCTTAGCCGCTAGCCAGTGAACTCTGGATAACGGAGCATCCCGTAAGCGATGACGTCCTGAGATGTAGCTCTGGGCTACGGGCGACCCAGTCAGGACGACTAGCAGCTTACGCTGCTAGTGCGTAGTTTTCGTCGTTTGCGACTATTGCATTGCAGCTTTGGATTAACGAGATTCGCTGCCATCTCGACATGCACCCAAGGGTTCGCCACCAGCGTCGAAGCCATGTCGTCCCCTTACTCACAGTATATGTGGGCGTCTCGCCCGACTTCAAGGCCTCTTTATTGCTGTTTTGAATAAAACTGCTGTGTACTTTTTTTCCCGGCGGCTCTGTCTATCTTCAGCCTGCCTTTCGTTACTTGCTTTTGTGTCTGCCGGCAAGGGCCGCGTGGCTCAGGGCTTTAAAGCTATCACGGAAGTAATTCATCACGGCATTCGGGTCTGCGTGAATGGCTTTGTCGACGGTAATGCCAAATTGCACGGTGCCAGCGTAGCTGAAAATGCTCATACCTATGCCGATGTTTCCGCTCTGGGGCACCCAGAACATGGGCTGGGTAACCTTGCTTCCTGCCAGATAGAGGGCTTCTTTTGGCCCTGGCACGTTGGTGAGAACGGCAGACGCTTTGTTGCTCAGGAGTTCCAGTGCCCGTCGTTCGAGAATGTCGGGGCCGCGACCGAACAAATCAAGGAGGCTGTAAGTTACTTGAGCCTGGTACGACTGTTTTAGCTGGTTCATGTTTTTCTGAACCTGTTGAAAACACATCAAGGGATCCAAGACTTCCGCCGGCAGCGTTACCAGAACCAGGCCAAACTTGTTGCCCAGAATTTCAATAGGCTGATTGAGAGGCCGCAGGTTGAACGGAACAGCGACACGGATTCCGTTGTCAGGAATCGCTTCTTTATGGGCCGCAAAATGTCGTTGCAAGGCTCCGGTGACGGTACACAAAAGCACGTCATTAATGGTGCCGCCCAGGGCCTTGGAGCAGGCTTTTACTTCGGCAAGATCCAGTGGGTCTGCCCAGGCCACCTGTTTGCGCCCCGAAAGAGGCTCCTTTAATCCGGTTTTCGGCTCAAAGGGGGCGAGACCCAGTTTTAAGAGGTCTAAAGCGACACCGCTGGCGGTCGAGGCCAGTTTGATGGGGTAATTGGGTTGTTCCCGCATGGATTGCACGAGCAGTCGGGCCTGGCTTGTCGCAGCCTGTGCGCTGTCGACGACACTGTGAAGCAATTTCTGGATTGAGGACTTTTCATTGGCCTTTGAGGGGTGGCTCGATACGACCTTTCTTGGCCTGGGGTCTGGCGATTTGTCTGTGAGGGATAGCATAACCCGAACCAGCGAGATGCCATCCGCAATGCAATGGTGTATTCGGACCAGCAGGGCACTGCCGCCCTCGTAGTTGTCAATATAATGCATTTGCCATAGTGGCCGCCGGAAATCCAGCGCAGAGCTGTTCATATCACTGGCTAATTTCTGGAGCTCGGCTTTATCGGCTTTACCGGGTAGCGCAATCTGGTGGAGGTGGTTATCCAGGTCGAACAGAGGGTCGTCCTGCCAGTAGGCTTTGTCTCCTGTGTCCACAACCCGTTGACGGAATCGGTTGAAGCGCAGAAACCTTTCCTCAATCGTGCGTTTGAGGCGGTTCATGGGAATGGAGTGTTCAAGGGTGAGAACGCCGCAAATCATCATGGGGTTCTCAGGTGTATCCATTCGCAACCAGGCGCGATCGACAGCAGACATGGGTATTTGAGTTGTTGGCATACGCCCTCCCTCTGCGGAGCACCGGTTATTGCGGTATAGGCGGCAATAAAAAAGGTGCATAAAGGGCAAGTATGCGACACAAAGGGGCCGGGGCCCATGACGCTGGTCAGAAAAGCGCCACTTAAAATTTACGGTCAGGCGTTGGCATCTCGCATGATGCGCTGCTTTTGCCGATTCCAGTCCCGCTCTTTCTCGGTTGCGCGCTTGTCGAAGAGCTTCTTGCCTTTCACCAGGGCAATTTCGCACTTCACTTTGTTCTTTTTCCAGTACAGTGCAAGAGGTACGCAGGTTTGGCCGGCCTGGCTGGTTTCTCCAATGAGCTTGGCCAGTTCTTTGGCATGCAGCAAAAGCTTGCGGGTTCGGGTTGGGTCCGCGATCACATGAGTGGAGGCTGCGGTAAGGGGCTGGAAGTGACCGCCCAGCAGGAAGGCCTCGCCATCTTTCAGCAATACATAGGCGTCGGTGATCTGGGCTTTGCCGGCGCGCAGAGATTTTACTTCCCAGCCGAGAAGGACAAGGCCCGCCTCAAAGCGTTCTTCTATGTGGTATTCGTGTTTCGCCTTTTTGTTAAGGGCGATGGTGCTACTCGGCGTACCGGGTTTTTTCTTGCTCATGAATCAGTTATCCGGGTTCGGACGAATTAACGGGCCGACCGGTTGTAGGTCGGCAAAAAGCGCATTGTAGCTCAGGAGTGCCAGACTGGTCACGAAATCGCCTTCAAAGACACTGCAGGCTCGTGCCTGACGGAGTCCTTCGGCTACACTGTCTGGCCAGACTCTTTCAGAGGCGAAAATGTCTACGCCTTATCAGATAGATATCGGGTCATTTACCCGTAAATCAACCTTCTTCTGGGCCGCAGTCGGTGCAACTGTCGGTCTGGCTAACCTGTGGCAGTTTCCTTACCTGGCGAGCTTGCATGGGGGTGGGTTGTTTATTCTGCTGTATCTCGGCTGCCTGTTGCTGGTCACTCTGCCCTTGATGGTTACCGAAGCTTCCATTGGCCGCTATGCCCGCCACGGCATTGTACTGGCGATGGATGGTCTGATTCGCAGGGCCAAAAGTTCAAGAGCCTGGATGGCTGCGGGCAGGTTCAGCATATTGGCCGCCTTTCTCGTGTTGTCGTTTACCGCAGTTTTTGGAGCAATAGCGCTGGCCTATGTTTTTTTCGGCGCTACCGGACGGTTTGCGGGCACGGGCCAGGGTGAGGCTACCGACATTCTGGCCAGGCTGGTTTCCGACCCAAAAGCGTACCGTGGGTTCATGGGTTGGCATGTTTTCTTTCTGGTCATGGTGCTGTGGGTGTCCGGACAAGGTGTGGTTGGGGGCCTGGAGCGTGCATTCAGAATCGTAGTGCCGGGCACTTTGATACTATTGCTCGCACTATTTGGTCTGGCTGTATGGCACGGCAGGATTGATGGCGCTATCAGCCAGATTCTGCAAATGCACCCGCAGGATCTTTCCTGGGCCAGCCTTCGTGCTGCGCTGTTTCATGCGTTTTTTACGCTGGGTCTGGGGATGGGAGTGTGGGCGGTTTTGGGCGCTTACACCACGCCGGACACACGCTTGAAACGCTCTATTCTGGCGGTTGTCTTGATGGACACGCTGGTGGCGATTCTGGCCGGGCTGATGATCTTTTCTATGGCCACGGAAAGTAACGTTTTTGATGGCGAGCGAGGGTTCAGCCTGCTGTTTGTTTCGCTTCCGGTTACGCTTGCAGGCCTCCCTGCCAGTCAGTTTGTTATTGCGACTGTTTTTCTTATGGTTGTAATGATTGTATGGGCGACTGCCCTGGCTTTGCTGGAGCCCATTGTTGGTTGGCTTCGTGAATGGACAGGTGCGCCCCGGGGGTTGTCTGTGGTTCTTGTTGGCCTCGCGGTCTGGGCCGCGGGGCTGGCGTCGTTGTTATCGTTCAATCTCTGGACGGAATACCGGCTCGGCGGCGCCACGATTTTTCGCTGGCTGGAACTGATCACCGGTGGATTGGTGATTCCATTGGTGGCGACGCTCATCGCTCTTTTCACTGGGTGGTGCCTGACGCGAAACCTCTCGAAAACCATGCTTGGAGCAGCACCAAAGCTTTTCGGCGAAATCTGGTTTTGGGTTATGCGGCTGGTTTTACCTCTGGTTGTTGTCTATATCGGTATTCATTACACCGCAGCCTCGCTGGTAAGCTTGTGCGATAACGGTAGTCGCGCGTTCTGGTGTGAGCCAGCTCCGGGTATGGTTTTACAGGAGGGGAGTGGCGCCTCACCCGAGGCGGGCGATGTTGGTGAGCATGCTACGGTTGATGCAGGGGAAAGCGGGAAGCCAGAAGAGGCGCTTCCTGCAGAAAAGGTACCTGCAAGCGAGCATAGCGAACGGCAAACTCCCCCTGAAAATGCCCCTAAGGATGACGATATCCTTTATCATAGCGTCTGAGTGTCAGCCATGCTGGCCTTATGATGTCTGCAATCATTATTAAAGCGTGTTTGTAAGCAGGACAACCGGTTCCAATGCCCCATCAGATCGATAAAACAGCCCTTGTTATGCACTCCGCCGAGCGCATGTTTCACCTGGTCAATGATATTGCCCGTTACCCTGAGTTTCTTCCCTGGTGTGCGGGTGCGGAGATTCACCAGCAAAGTACAGAGCAGATTATGGCTTCGCTGGAGATTGCCCGCGGTGGCGTCCGGCACACGCTTACCACGCGTAACCAGCTGCTTATGCCGGAAGCGATCGAAATGAATCTGGTAGACGGACCTTTTCGTAATCTCACGGGGCGCTGGCACTTCAAGGCACTTGATGAGAATGCCTGCAAGGTGATCCTTACGCTGGAATTTGAATTTTCAGGCAGATTGTCGCGCATGACCTTCGGGCCGGTGTTCAATCAGGCAGCGACTACCATGGTAGATGCTTTCTGTCGTCGCGCCGATCACATCTATAAGGGAGGCGCCTGATGCCAAAAGTTGAAGTGGCTTACGCGCGGCCAGACAAGCAGGAGATTATCCCTGTCCAGGTGCCTGAGGGCGCAACTGCCCTTGAGGCGGTGAAGCAGTCTGGTATTACTGCAATTTTCCCGGAAATTGATGCTGACTCGATCGATATGGGGATATTTGGCAAGGTTATAAAAAAACCGGATCTTCACGAGCTGCGCGAAGGGGATCGGGTAGAATTGTACCGTCCACTCCAGATTGACCCGAAACAGGCACGCCTGAACCGGGCCAAAAAGAAGCCGGTGGCAGATCAGTAGGCCGGTGTTTCGTCCAGAAGCTGAGCTTCATAGTGGGAGTAACTGTCACCCTCGTAATACACGATAATGCGTTGCTCTTCGATGAAGCCGCCGCGGCGCTGGAAGGTATACACGTAATACTCGCGCGAAGGATCGACCGGGTTGAGCATCAGGGGGCTGCCGAGTAGCGCCTGAACCTGGCTGCGGGGCATTCCTTCGTTGAGTTTTGTCAGCTCTTCATCGGTAACTATGTTGCCTTGCTGGACGTTGATCTTGTATACACCCGGGAACGAACAACCGGACAGAATAAGTGTAAGAATGAGAGCTGTGAGCTTTTGCATCGCCGGAGGAAATCCTCTATCTTGAAATCGCCTGCCAAGGGCAGGTGTGGCACGGGTTAACCGTTAAATGGCGGCTTCATCATACCGGAAGCCGTGAGGCACACCAAAGAGTGAATAGTAACATGGCATCTGAAAACGCCGAACTACGAAAAGTCGGTCTCAAAGTAACTCTGCCAAGAGTAAAAATCTTCAACATTCTGGAAAGCGCCAAGGACCATCACCTCAGCGCTGAGGACGTCTACAAGCGACTCCTGGATCAGGGTGATGATGTGGGGCTAGCCACTGTGTACCGGGTATTGACCCAGTTTGAGACAGCTGGCCTGGTATTGCGTCATAACTTTGAAGGCGGCCACGCAGTGTTCGAAATGGCGGGTGAAGATCACCACGATCACATGGTTTGTACCCAGACAGGGCAAGTGATCGAGTTTGTTGATGAGGTGATTGAGGCGCGTCAGCAGAAAATTGCGAAAGAGCATGGCTACGAAATTGTCGAGCACAGCCTGATTCTTTACGTTAAGCCCATTAAATCTTAAGTGCACAGCTTTTAGCAGATGAAGAGAAAAAAGGGGCAGGCCGTGAAGCCTGCCCCAACAGCTCTCAGGGTCGAGAGGGGGAATTAATGGTTCCCATCACTTCAGTGATGAGTCGCCTGTCCTTTGGAAAACATTTCTGTGGCGTGGGCAATGGTATGCTCGGTCATATCTACGCCGCCCAGCATTCTTGCAACCTCACTGATTCTTCCCTTGTCATCCAGGGATTCGATCTTCGAGAAAGTCGCTTCCTGGCGAGTGAATTTACTGACGAACAAATGCTGGTGGCACTGGGCCGCAACCTGCGGCAAGTGCGTTACGCAGATCACCTGGCCGTTATCCCCAAGAGACCTTAGTAGTTTACCAACGACCTCTGCGGTGCCTCCGCCTATACCTACGTCGACTTCGTCAAATATCAGAGTCGGAGTTGTCGATGTTTGTGCAACCACTACCTGAATCGCCAGGCTGATTCGTGACAGTTCTCCCCCGGAAGCAACCTTGGCCAGTGGTCGTGCCGGTTGTCCCGCGTTAGCACTAACGAGGAACTCTACTTCTTCCAGGCCGTGTGGCGCTGGTTCGTCCTGGCTGTTGCGGTGAAGCTGTGTAATGAACTGCACCGCCGGCATGCTTAGCTGAACCAGTTCGCTGGCAATGCGCTGATCCAGTTCCAGGGCTGCTTTGGCCCGGGCTTCGGAAAGCTCGCCAGCCAGTTTGTCGAAACTTTTGCGTTGGATTTCCAGCTCTGCCTCAAGTTTTTCCAGGCTACCTTCGCCGCCATCAAGCTCCGCTAACTCCGCGCTTAACCGTTCGTGAAACTCTGGTAGTTCTTCCGGGTTGATGCGGTGTTTGCGGGCCATCTGGTAAATGGCGCTGAGCCTCTCTTCAACGTCTGCCAAGCGCGCGGGATCTGCTTCATAGTCATCCACGAAATGACGGAGGTTGTCGCCCGCTTCGCTGATCTGGATCTGGGCCTCATTGAGCATCTGGATTGTGTCGGCCAGCGCGGGGATCGCAACAGGAAGTTGTTCCAGTTGCTGTAATGCCTGGCGAACGAGACCTGCTGCGCTGGTTTCATCTTCTGTGCACAGAAGTGCTGCCTGATGGCTGCTGTGCATAATTGCATCGGCCTGACTCAGTTGCTCCTGCTCTTGCTCCAGCTGCTTTTGCTCGCTGCTTTCAAGTGCCAGGCGGTCGAGCTCTTCAACCTGGTAGCGTAGAAGTTGCAGTCTGGCTTCAGATTCTTCTGCATTCTGCTGACGCTCGGCCAGCTTTCCGCGAATCTGGTTCCAGGATTTCCACGCTTCGCGGGTCTGGCTGGCGAGGTCTTCTGCGCCTGCAAACTCGTCGACTAACTTGCGGTGTGTTTCTTTGCGCAGGAGCGATTGATGCTGGTGCTGGCTGTGAATGTCCATCAGCAGCCCGCCCAGGTCTTTCAGGTGGCCGAGAGGGCAGGGCTGGCCGTTAATATAGGCCCGTGAGCGCCCATCTTTACTGATTACGCGGCGTAAAATGCAGTCGCTCTCGTCATCCAGTTCATGGCTTTCCAGCCATTGCAGGGCCTCGGAGATCCCTGAAACGTCAAATGTCGCGGTGATGTCTGCGCGTTTTGCGCCATGCCGTACAGTTCCTGCATCAGCTCGTCCGCCCATGGCAAGCCCCAGAGCATCCAGCACAATAGATTTGCCTGCACCGGTTTCGCCGGTGAGGGCTGTCATGCCTTTACCGAATTGTAGTTCTACCCTTTCGGCAATCGCGTAATTGGAAACCGTTAGCTGTGTAAGCATGCAGAAAACCTCCGCCTTCAAAAGATACTGTTTGAACATACAGTAACTGTGAATATATACAGGGATTTTGATGTTTGCAAACACACGGATGAGATTTTCTTCGGGAATGCAGGCTTTGATGGTTGAAACCTCAGCGGTGGGCCCCATATTCCTTCGCAATACATTCTTCCGGCTCTGCGGGGCTGGAGCCTATGTTCAATAGGTCGCGTTTAAACCGACCTCCGAAGATCTGGCAGGAGTAGTCATGAGTACCGACGAAAACCGCAATGAGCAGGTGGACGAACTGAATGAGGCTGCGGAAGCGGCTGCCGAGGAAGCTCAGGATATCGAGCAAGGTGAGGAGTCCGAGCTGGAAGCGTTGAAGGCGCAGGTTCAGGACTCGCAGGAGCAGATGCTGCGCATGCAGGCCGAGATGCAAAACGTGCGTCGTCGCGCCGAGATGGATGTTGAGAAAGCGCACAAGTTTGCGTTGGAAAAATTCGTCAAAGAGCTGTTGCCTGTGGCCGACAGCCTTGAGAAGGCCGTTGAGAGCACGGAAGGCAAGGAGAATGCCGGTGATTTGGTGGCGTCTATTCGCCAGGGTGTCGAAATGACGCTAAGCCTGCTCGAATCGAGCCTGAAAAAGTTCAACGTCGAGCCGTTGAATCCGGTTGGTGAACCGTTCGATCCTCAACAACATGAGGCTATGTCCATGGTGCCGGCACCGGACGCCGAACCGAATAGCGTGGTGGCTGTGGTGCAAAAAGGCTACCTGCTGAATGGGCGCGTGGTACGGCCGGCAATGGTTATGGTGGCGAAGGCTCAGGATGCACCAAAAATTGATGAGCAGGCTTGAAAAATCAGCCGAAGCGCCAATATAGCCTTTAAACAGCAGCAGCCGGAGTAGATGTTTCCGGACAACTATTCAGTACAGCATTCAGAAGAACTGGAGTGATTCAATGAGCAAGATTATCGGTATTGACCTTGGAACGACCAACTCATGCGTAGCCATCATGGATGGCGACAAAGTACGGGTCATCGAAAACGCAGAGGGTGATCGCACCACCCCTTCCATCATCGCTTACACAGATGACAACGAAACCCTCGTGGGTCAGTCGGCCAAGCGCCAGGCTGTTACCAACCCCCACAACACTATTTATGCCATTAAGCGTCTGATTGGTCGTCGCTTCAAAGACGACGTTGTTCAGAAAGACATTAAAATGGTGCCTTACAAAATCGCCGAGGCGGATAACGGTGATGCGTGGGTAGAAGTTAAAGGTCAGAAAATGGCCCCGCCTCAGGTATCTGCAGAAATCCTGAAGAAGATGAAGAAGACTGCAGAAGATTACCTGGGTGAGAAAGTGACCGAAGCGGTAATCACTGTGCCGGCCTACTTTAACGACAGTCAGCGCCAGGCTACAAAAGATGCGGGCAAGATCGCCGGTCTGGAAGTGAAGCGCATCATCAACGAGCCGACTGCTGCAGCCCTGGCCTATGGTCTGGACAAGAAGAGCGGTGATCGTACTGTTGCGGTTTATGACCTGGGTGGCGGTACTTTCGACCTTTCCATTATCGAAATTGCAGATGTCGACGGCGAGCACCAGTTCGAAGTGTTGGCAACCAACGGTGACACCTTCCTGGGTGGTGAAGATTTCGATATGAAAATTATCGAATTCCTGGCCGACCAGTTCAAGAAAGACAGTGGAATCGATTTGCGCGGTGACTCTCTGGCCATGCAGCGCCTGAAAGAAGCTGGTGAGAAGGCGAAGATCGAGCTTTCCAGCAGTCAGCAGACCGATGTGAACCTGCCGTACGTTACTGCAGACGCCAGCGGTCCCAAGCACATGAACGTGAAGCTGACCCGTGCCAAGCTTGAGTCTCTGGTTGAAGAGCTTGTTCAGCGTAGCCTGGAGCCGTGTAAGGTCGCTCTGCAAGATGCAGGCATGAAGGCTGGCGATATCGACGAGGTTATACTTGTTGGTGGTCAGACCCGTATGCCGCTGGTGCAGGAAAAGGTTAAGGATTTCTTTGGCAAAGAAGCTCGTAAGGACGTTAACCCGGACGAAGCCGTTGCCATGGGTGCTGCGATTCAGGCAGCCGTACTTTCTGGTGATGTGAAAGACGTGCTACTGCTGGATGTGACTCCGCTGACCCTGGGTATTGAAACCATGGGTGGCGTAGCGACACCGCTGATCGACAAGAACACTACGATTCCTACCAAGAAATCGCAGACCTTCTCAACAGCGGATGATAGCCAGACAGCCGTAACCATTCACGTTGTTCAGGGTGAGCGGAAGCAGGCGACACAGAACAAATCACTGGGTCGTTTTGACCTGGCTGACATCCCGCCCGCACCGCGTGGCGTGCCGCAGATCGAAGTAACTTTCGATATTGATGCTAACGGTATTCTGAACGTGTCTGCGAAAGACAAGGCTACTGGCAAAGAGCAGTCTATTGTCATCAAGGCCTCTTCCGGCTTGAACGATGATGAAATCGAGAAGATGGTCCAGGATGCTGAGGCGAACGCTGAAGAGGATCGCAAGTTCGAGGAGCTGGTCCAGGTTCGCAACCAGGGCGACGCCATGGTTCACGCGGTTCGCAAGACTCTGAAAGATGCCGGCGACAAAGTCAGCGACAGCGAGAAAGAGTCGATTGAAGCGTCTATCAAGGAACTGGAAGAAGCACTTGCCGGTTCTGACAAAGACGACATCGAAGCTAAAACCCAGAAGCTGACTGAAGTTTCAGGTGAGCTGGCTCAAAAGATGTATGCAGATCAGGATGGTCAGGCGCAGCAGGCAGGCGGCCAGGAAGATGCGCAGTCCCAGGCTTCTGATGACGCAGTAGATGCCGAGTTTGAAGAAGTTAAAGACGACGACAAGAAGTAATTCTGACGTACATCAGGTAGTTGGAAAACGCGGAGTTTCTCCGCGTTTTCCGCGTTTAAATAACAGGGTTTTAGAAGCATGGCCAAGCGCGATTATTACGACATTCTCGGAATTTCCCGGGACGCGGATGAGAAAGAAATAAAGCGGGCGTATCGAAAGCTCGCAATGAAGTACCATCCTGACCGTAACCCGGAAGACAAAGACGCTGAGAACAAGTTTAAAGATGCCAGCGAAGCCTACGAAATACTGGCGGACCAGTCCAAGCGGGCTGCCTACGACCAATTTGGTCATGCTGGCGTAGATGGTCAGGCCGGTGGTGGCTTCGGAGGTGGCGGTGGTAACTTCTCCGACATCTTTGGTGACGTGTTTGGTGATATTTTCGGAGGTGGCGGTGGCCGTGGGCGTAGCACCCGCGGTTCGGACCTGCGGTACACCCTGGAGCTGGACCTCGAAGAGGCGGTGAAAGGCAAGACAGTTAAAATCACCATCCCTGGACACAGGGAGTGTGAAGTGTGTGACGGCAGTGGGGCGGAAAAAGGTTCGCGCCCTGAAACCTGCGGTACCTGTAAGGGTATGGGGCAGGTGCGTATGCAGCAGGGCTTCTTTACGGTGCAGCAGGCCTGCCCCACCTGTCGGGGATCTGGCCAGATTATCAAGAACCCCTGTAAGGCCTGCCACGGCCAGGGCAGAGTGCAGGAAGAAAAGACCCTCTCGGTAAAAGTGCCCCCGGGCGTTGATACCGGTGATCGTATCCGGCTTTCGGGCGAAGGCGAAATGGGTGTTGACGGAGGGCCTCCCGGAGATCTGTATGTGCAGATGTCGGTTCGGGAACATTCGATCTTCACCCGTGATGGTCGTAATCTGTATTGCGAAGTGCCGATCAGTATTGTTGATGCTGCCCTGGGTGGTGAGCTTGAAGTGCCGACACTGGATGGTCGGGTGAAGCTTCGTATTCCAGCCGAAACCCAGACCGGAAAGCTTTTCCGGTTGCGGAACAAGGGTGTTAGCCCGGTTCGTGGAGGCCCTTCGGGTGACTTGCTGTGTCGTGTAACGGTGGAAACGCCTGTTAACCTGACCAAGCGCCAGAAGGAGTTGCTCAATGAGTTCCAGGAAGCCCTTGACGGCAGCAGCACTACCAATCACGCACCGAAGAAAACGTCGTGGTTTGAGGGTGTTAAGAGCTTCTTCGACGAAATGAAATTCTGATCAGTTTGATATAGGGAAAGGTCATGAGGGTAGCAATCATCGGCGCCGCTGGGCGCATGGGCAAGGTGCTGATTGAAGCGGTTGACGGTACAGAAGGGCTTGAGCTCGGCGCTGCTGTCGTTGAACCGGGTAGCACCCTGATTGGTGCCGACGCCGGCGAAATGAGCAGTATCGGGAAAACCGGTGTCAAAATGGCGGGTACTCTGGCAGATGTAAAAGACGACTTCGATGTGCTCATTGATTTCACTTTCCCCGACCTGACTCTGGAAAATGCCGAGTTCTGCAAAACCAACGGCAAAATGCTCGTTGTTGGTACCACTGGCCTGTCCGATGCTGAAAAAGAGCAATTAGCGCTCGCGGCAGAGTCTGCACCAGTGGTTTTTGCTCCCAATATGAGCGTTGGGGTGAACGTGGTCCTCAACCTTCTGCGAACTGCCGCGGCAACGTTGGGTGACGACTATGATGTAGAAATCATCGAAGCACATCACCGCCACAAAAAAGATGCACCTTCTGGCACCGCCTTGCGCATGGGAGAAGTCGTAGCAGACGCGCTGGGTCGGGATCTGAAGGAGTGTGCGGTCTATGGTCGCGAAGGTTTCACCGGCGAGCGCACCCGCAAGGAGATCGGGTTCGAAACCATTCGTGCCGGCGATGTTGTAGGTGATCACACCGTACTCTTTGCCACTGAAGGCGAGCGTATAGAGGTAACACACAAGGCGAGTAGTCGTATGACCTTCGCCAAAGGTGCTATGCGAGCGGCGCTTTGGCTGAAAGACAAGCCTGCCGGCCTTTACGATATGCAGGATGTTCTCTCTTTGAAGTGAGGCATTAAGGATAAGAGAGTTGAGGTCATGCTTTAAGGCAGGGGCTTGGCATATTCGCTCCGGGAATGTCGGAGGCCAAGGACGGCCGGAGACAAGCGCACATGGATGTGCTCGTAGCGGTTCCCGGAGCGAATATGCCGAGTGCCGGCCGGTGTTACAGGCATGCTCCACTGCAAGGCGATTTTCCATGGACACAAAACTGCAAATTTTATACAATAAGGCGGTTTAACTGCACCAAGCGTAGGCTTTGAAAAAGCCCAGGGAACAAAAAGTGTTCCCGGATAACAGAAAGCGGGACGGAGTTTTTACTCCCTCTCGCTTTTTTGCGACCTGAATTTGCGCTTGCGTTCCTGTTCGTGACGAACCGATACGCCACTCGATGAGGATACAAGCCTTGAGCACACCCGCAATCCTTGCACTCGCAGACGGAAGCCTGTTTTACGGTACCGCTATTGGCGCTGACGGAGAAACCAGCGGCGAAGTGGTATTCAATACTGCCATGACCGGCTACCAGGAAATACTGACAGACCCGTCCTACTCACGCCAGCTCGTAACCCTGACCTACCCGCACATTGGCAACACCGGTGTGAATGAAGAAGATGTTGAGTCAGACCGCATTCAGGCAGCTGGCCTTATAATTCGTGATCTGCCCTTGGTGGCCAGTAACTGGCGCAGCAACGGATCGCTGGATGAGTACCTGCGAAACAGCAACATTGTTGGAATAGCTGACATAGATACCCGACGCCTCACGCGTATCCTTCGTGATAAAGGTTCGCAGAATGGCGCTATTGTGGCTGGCGCTGACGCCACTGCTGAGCGTGCACTGGAGTTGGCCAACGCGTTCCCGGGTCTCAAGGGTATGGACCTGGCGAAAGAGGTTACCTGTGACACGGCCTATAAGTGGACTCAGGGTGAGTGGACGCTCGGCCAGGGTTACGCCGAGGCAGGTGAGCCAAAGTTCAAGGTTGTGGCGTGGGATTACGGCGTCAAGTTCAACATTCTGCGAATGCTGGTATCCCGTGGCTGCGACGTCACCGTGGTACCAGCACAAACCCCGGCCTCAGAAGTGCTGGCAATGAATCCGGATGGCATATTCCTGTCTAACGGCCCGGGAGATCCTGAGCCCTGTGACTATGCAATCAAGGCAATTCAGGAAGTACTTGAAACCGAAATTCCGGTATTTGGGATCTGTCTGGGTCATCAGCTTCTGGCTCTTGCCAGCGGCGCGAAAAGTATGAAGATGAGCCATGGCCATCATGGCGCCAACCATCCGGTTCAGCGCATTGATAAGGGCACGGTTATGATTACAAGTCAGAACCACGGCTTTGCAGTCGATGAAACGTCTTTGCCGGCCTCGCTGGAAGTTACCCACAAGTCTTTGTTTGATGGCACCTTGCAGGGCATTCGCCGCACCGACAAGCCGGCCTTCAGTTTTCAGGGGCACCCCGAGGCAAGCCCAGGCCCTGGTGATGTGGCGCCCTTGTTTGATGAGTTTATCCGTTTGATGGAAGTCCGAAAGGGGTAACACCGGTTTACGGACAAATACGTCATACCAGATCCGAGACACGCGCCGCGTTTTTGCGCTGCAAGAATTTAAACGTTGCTGACAGGTTTACCAAGACATGCCAAAACGGACCGATATTAATAGCATCCTGATTCTGGGCGCAGGCCCGATTGTGATCGGGCAGGCGTGCGAATTTGATTACTCCGGCGCGCAGGCCTGTAAGGCCCTGCGAGAGGAAGGTTACCGGGTAATTCTGGTTAACTCGAACCCGGCCACCATCATGACTGATCCCGTGATGGCAGACGCCACCTACATCGAGCCGATTACCTGGCAGACCGTCGCCAAGATCATTGAAAAAGAAAAGCCCGATGCTGTGCTGCCAACCATGGGTGGTCAGACCGCATTGAACTGCGCGCTGGACCTCGAAAAGCACGGCGTGCTGGCAGAGCATGGTGTGGAAATGATCGGCGCCAATGCCGACACCATTGATAAAGCAGAAGACAGAAGCCGCTTCGACAAAGCCATGAAGGCTATTGGGCTTGAATGTCCCCGTGCCTCGATTGCCCACACCATGGCTGAAGCCTGGGAAGTGGCTGAAGACATCGGCTTCCCCTGTATTATTCGCCCGTCGTTCACCATGGGCGGTTCTGGTGGCGGCATTGCATACAACCGCGATGAGTTCGAGGAAATCTGCACCCGTGGCCTGGACCTCTCGCCAACCAACGAGCTGCTCATTGACGAGTCTCTGATCGGCTGGAAAGAGTACGAGATGGAAGTGGTCCGCGATAAGGCGGATAACTGCATCATCGTGTGTGCGATTGAGAACTTCGATGCCATGGGTGTGCACACCGGGGATTCCATCACTGTCGCGCCGGCGCAAACGCTGACCGACAAGGAATACCAGATCATGCGCGATGCCTCTCTGGCCGTGCTGCGTGAGATTGGTGTGGAAACCGGCGGCTCCAACGTTCAGTTTGGTATCAATCCGGACACCGGCCGTATGGTCGTCATCGAAATGAATCCCCGGGTGTCGCGTTCATCGGCGCTGGCCTCAAAGGCCACAGGTTTCCCCATTGCCAAAGTGGCTGCAAAGCTGGCAGTGGGATACACGCTGGATGAGTTGCGTAATGAGATTACCGGTGGTGTAACGCCGGCGTCGTTCGAGCCCAGTATTGACTACGTTGTTACCAAGATCCCGCGATTCACCTTTGAAAAATTCCCGCAGGCTGATGCCCGCCTGACGACCCAGATGAAATCTGTGGGCGAAGTCATGGCTATTGGTCGCACGTTTCAGGAATCCCTGCAGAAATCCCTTCGGGGACTGGAGGTGGGTTCTGACGGTTTTGACGAGCGCCTTGAAGAGTTCACTTCGGAAACTTCCCGTGAAACTCTGACCACTGAGCTGAGCGTTCCGGGCGCCGATCGTATCTGGTACATCGGTGATGCCTTCCGCGCAGGGCTGAGTGTCGAGGATGTGTTCGAATACACCAAGGTAGATCCGTGGTATCTGGTGCAGATCGAAGACCTCATTCGTGAAGAGCAGGCTCTGAAGTCTGCCGGCAAGGCTGATATCGATCACGCCACCCTGTTCCGTTTGAAGCGCAAGGGTTTTTCCGATGCACGCCTGGCCAAGCTGTTAGGTATAACTGAAGCAAGCATGCGCAAGTTGCGGCATGACTTGAATATTCGTCCGGTTTACAAGCGGGTCGACACCTGTGCCGCCGAGTTTGCCTCTGACACTGCCTACATGTACTCCACCTATGAGGAAGAGTGCGAAGCCGACGTCAGCGACCGTGAAAAGATTGTTGTTATCGGCGGTGGCCCTAACCGGATCGGCCAGGGTATAGAGTTTGACTACTGCTGTGTTCACGCGGCGCTCGCCATGCGTGAAGATGGTTACGAAACCATCATGATCAACTGCAACCCGGAGACGGTATCAACCGACTATGATACCTCGGACCGGTTGTACTTTGAGCCGATTACGCTTGAGGACGTGCTGGAAATCATCAACGTCGAGAAGCCCAAAGGGGTAATCGTTCAGTATGGCGGCCAGACACCGTTGAAACTGGCCCGTGGCCTTGAAGCTGCCGGCGTGCCAATCATTGGTACCAGCCCGGATGCGATTGACCGTGCGGAGGATCGTGAACGGTTCCAGCAAATGATCAATCGCCTGGGGTTAAAGCAGCCGCAGAACGCCACCGTACGCAGCCATGAAGAAGGCATCCTGGCGGCCCGGGAAATTGGCTATCCACTCGTGGTGCGTCCGTCATACGTGCTGGGCGGCCGAGCCATGGAAATTGTTTTTGGTGAAGATGAGTTGGTGCGCTACATGCGCAGTGCGGTACTGGTTTCCAATGATAGCCCGGTATTGCTCGACCACTTCCTGAATGCCGCGATTGAGGTGGATATTGATGCCATCTGCGACGGCAAGGATGTGGTTATTGGCGGTATCATGCAGCATATTGAGCAGGCGGGAATTCATTCCGGGGACTCTGCGTGCTCCTTGCCACCCTACACCTTGCCGCCTGAGGTGCAGGACGCCATGCGCGAGGCGGTAAGAAAAATGGCCATCGAGCTGGAAGTTGTGGGCTTGATGAACGTTCAGCTGGCCTGGCAGGGTGGCGAAATTTACGTGATCGAGGTAAACCCTCGCGCTTCAAGAACGGTGCCCTTTGTATCCAAGGCCATTGGTGTATCGCTGGCGAAAGTGGCGGCGAGGGTTATGGCTGGAACGTCTTTGGCCGAGCAAGGCTTTACCAAAGAAGTGGTGCCTGATTACTACGCTGTAAAAGAGTCGGTATTCCCGTTCAACAAATTCCCGGCGGTTGACCCTATTCTCGGGCCGGAGATGAAGTCTACCGGTGAGGTTATGGGGCTGGGTGACAGCTTCGACGAGGCTTTTGCCAAGGCTTCACTGGCGATTGGCGAGCGCTTGCCTTCAAAAGGCACTGTGTTTATGTCGGTTCGTGATGTAGATAAAGAAGGTGCCGTTCAGGTTGCCCGGGATCTGGTTGATACCGGCTTCAAACTTGTAGCGACCACCGGCACAGCCAAAGCTTTCCGTGAAGCCGGCCTGGAAGTTGAGCGGGTGAACAAGGTTGGCGAAGGCCGGCCGCACATCGTGGACGCCATCAAGAATGGCCAGGTTCAACTGATAATTAACACAACCGAAGGCCGCAAGGCAGTGTCCGATTCGGCGCAAATTCGCCAGTCGGCGCTGCAGACCAAGGTGGCCTACACCACAACATTGGCGGGTGGCGAAGCCTTTTGCCGGGTCATCAAGTTCGGACCTGAGCGCACAGTACGCCGTCTGCAAGACCTTCACGCAGGAAAGTAAGATTATGAGTGAACGAGTACCTATGACAAAAGCGGGTGAAACCCGTCTTCGTGAGGAGCTCCAGAAGCTGAAATCCGAGGATCGTCCGCGGGTTATTGCTGCTATTTCAGATGCCCGGGAGCATGGTGATCTAAAAGAGAACGCTGAGTATCACGCTGCCCGTGAGCAGCAGAGCTTTATTGAAGGTCGGATCCAGGAAATTGAGGGCAAGCTCTCGGCTGCTCAGGTGATCGATGTCACAACGATGGAAAACACCGGGCGGGTGATTTTTGGCACGACTGTGCACCTGATCAACATGGACACGGATGAGCAGGTGGTCTATCAGATCGTCGGTGAAGACGAGGCGGATATCAAAGAAGGCAAGCTTTCAATCTCGTCGCCTATCGCACGTGCTCTCGTTGGCAAGAATGAAGATGACGTTGTCGCTATCCGCGTGCCCTCTGGCACAGTGGAGTATGAAATCGAGAAGGTGGAATACATCTGATTCGATCAACGTTGGCGTAACCAGTGCGCAGAGAATAAAAAAACCGGCTGTGGCCTTCGCAGCCGGTTTTTTTAACTTTAATCGTTTTGCTTCCTGTCTTCCGCGAATCTTAGTTTTTAAAGCGCAGCAGATTGGAAAGCTTGGGGTTGGGCTTTTTGGCCCTGCGCATGATAACGGCAATTTTGCCGATGGTCTGAACCACTTGGGCGCCACTGGCTTCGCAAAGGGCTGCTATCGCTTCCTGGCGAGCTTCCCTGTCCTGGCTGGCCACCTTGATCTTGATGAGTTCGTGGTCGTTCAAGGCGCGCTCCAGTTCTTCCTGGAGGTTTTCGGTGAGGCCTTTGTCGCCCACAATAATGACTGGCTTCAGGTGGTGGGCAATAGCCCGGTATTCCCGGCGCTGTTCCGGTGAAAGGCTCATGATGCAATCTCTTTATCGGTGCAATTAACAAAAGGTCAGCGGCATATTCGCTGGCAACGTCGTATAATTGGCGAATTGTAACAGACAACCTTGTATAACTGATCATCTTGGAGACGTTGTAATTTCCGAGATGAAGCCCACATATAATCTATGCGGGAGTTTGTCCGGCGTTAAGGAACGTCTTCAGGTTGATCCGCAGCTGCGTTTTTCTGTAGCCGTTACGGGTAGGCCGTTTCTGGTGGATGGACGTACAATTAGTGTAAGGTGTCGGCAAAGAGTATTTGCTTCGTAGGCTTGCTCTTCAATTCACAGGTGATGATCCTTGAACGATATGGCAAAAAATCTGGTTCTTTGGCTAATTATAGCCGCAGTACTTCTGATGGTGTTTCAGAACTTTTCTCCCACCACCAGCGGTCAGCAAGTCAATTATTCCCAATTCGTTGAGATGGTTCAGCAGGGCCAGATCAACAAAGTCACGATTGATGGTCTGGAAATTCAGGGCACCCGCGGTGATGGGTCCCAGTTCGAGACAATTCGTCCGCAGGTGGCGGACAATAAGTTGATGGACGATCTGCTGGCGAACAACGTAGAAGTGATCGGCAAACAGCCTGAGCGCCAGAGCCTGTGGACACAGCTGCTGGTAGCGGCGTTCCCGATTCTGATCATAATTGCATTGTTCGTGTTCTTCATGCGCCAGATGCAGGGCGGCGGTGGCGGCAAAGGCCCCATGTCGTTTGGCAAAAGCAAAGCGCGCCTGATGAGTGAAGATCAGATCAAAACCACCTTTGCCGATGTGGCTGGTGTGGATGAGGCCAAGGAAGATGTTAAGGAGCTGGTTGACTTCCTTAGGGATCCCAGCAAGTTCCAGCGTCTTGGTGGCAGTATTCCCAAAGGCGTCTTGATGGTGGGGCAACCGGGTACCGGTAAAACTCTGCTGGCCAAAGCGATCGCCGGTGAAGCAAAGGTTCCGTTCTTCTCAATCTCCGGTTCCGATTTCGTGGAGATGTTCGTTGGGGTTGGTGCATCCCGTGTACGGGATATGTTTGAGCAGGCCAAGAAACAGAGCCCTTGCATCATCTTTATTGACGAGATTGATGCAGTTGGTCGTCACCGCGGTGCTGGCATGGGCGGCGGTCATGATGAGCGCGAACAGACCCTGAACCAGCTGCTGGTTGAAATGGACGGTTTTGAGGGCAACGAAGGCGTTATCGTTATCGCTGCCACCAACCGCCCCGATGTTCTTGACCCCGCGCTGTTGCGCCCAGGCCGTTTTGACCGCCAGGTGGTTGTTGGTCTGCCTGACATCATCGGCCGTGAGCAGATTCTCAAGGTGCACATGAAGAAAGTGCCCGTGGATGAGAACGTTGAGCCCGCGTTGATTGCGCGTGGCACACCCGGTTTTTCCGGTGCTGATCTCGCCAATCTGGTGAATGAAGCAGCGCTTTTTGCAGCTCGCCGGAACATGCGCCTGGTTTCTATGGAAGAGTTTGAACTGGCGAAAGATAAAATCATGATGGGCGCCGAGCGTAAGTCCATGGTGATGAGTGAAAAGGAAAAGCTGAACACAGCGTTTCACGAGTCTGGCCACGCTATTGTTGGCCGGTTGATGCCTGAGCATGACCCGGTTTACAAAGTGAGTATCATTCCACGTGGCCGTGCCCTGGGTGTCACCATGTTCCTGCCTGAAGAAGACAGGTACAGCCACAGCAAGCGTTTTCTGATCAGTTCCATTTGCAGCCTCTTCGGTGGTCGCATTGCGGAAGAGCTGACGTTAGGCTTCGATGGCGTTACTACTGGTGCTTCGAACGATATCGAACGGGCTACTAGCCTGGCCCGTAACATGGTCACTCGTTGGGGCCTGTCTGAGAAGCTGGGGCCGTTGCAGTACGATACCGATAGCGAAGAGCCGTTCCTCGGTCGTTCTGCCGGGCAAGCCCAGACGGTATACTCGCCGGAAACTGCCCAGCGTATTGATGAGGAAGTTCGTAACATCATTGATACGTGCTACGAGAAGGCTACGCAGATTCTGGTTGATAATCGGGACAAGCTGGACATCATGGCTCAGGCGTTGATGAAGTATGAGACCATTGATCGTCATCAGATTGATGACATCATGGAAGGTCGTACTCCGCGACCGCCGAAAGGTTGGGATGACAGGGGTTCTGCGGGTGGCGTCAAAGCTGACAGCCCGGAACAGACTTCCGGAGCCAAGCCTTCCGATGATGGTCAGCGGCCAGATGTTGGTCGACCAGCTGGAGAGCACTAAAGCTTCCGGTTTCAGATAACCTGAGCCTGCTCGCGCCGCCCTCTTAAAAAGGGCGGCGTTTGCTTTTGTCAGGTGCTATTTCAGGCCCCGATGTACCTGCCCAGGAAAAGATCGTTATGGAAATGAAGTTCGCCGGACGAGTTCTGGATCTGTCTCGCTGTCATGTGATGGGCGTTCTAAACGTAACGCCGGACTCGTTCTCTGATGGTGGTCGGTTTAACCAGTTGGATGCTGCGCTTTTAAAAGCTCGGCAAATGGTCAGCGACGGCGCAGCGTTTATCGATGTGGGAGGGGAGTCCACTCGTCCGGGTGCGTCAAAGGTGTCCGTGCAGGAAGAGCTTGACCGGGTTTGCCCGGTGGTTGAGGCAATTTCACGAGAACTCGACGTAATTGTCTCCGTAGATACCAGTACTCCGGAAGTGATGTCGGAGGCGGTCACGAGGGGTGCGGGCCTTATCAACGATGTGCGGGCGCTGCAAAGAGATGGCGCGGCTATTGCGGCCGCACGCTCTGGCGTTCCCGTGTGCATAATGCATATTCAGGGGGAGCCTGAGACGATGCAGGAGCGGCCTGAATATCAAAATGTGTTGCGCGAGGTCAGTGAGTTCCTGGCGGGCCGCATTCATGCCGCCGAGCAGGCGGGAGTATCATCGGACAATATAATTCTGGATCCGGGGTTCGGGTTTGGGAAAACGCTTGAGCACAATCTTCGCTTGCTCGCGTCGCTGGAGCAATTGCAGGTGTTGGGTCACCCTTTGCTTGTAGGTATGTCCCGAAAATCCATGCTTGGCAAGATAACAGGTCGGGATGTTGACGAGAGGTTGCCAGCGAGCCTGGCGGCCGCGACAATCTCGGTCATGAAAGGTGCAAGTATTGTTCGCGCGCACGATGTCAGGGAAACCGTAGATGCCGTCAGGGTGGCGACGGCCGTAAAGGAGACAGTTTGATGACCGGAAGAAAATATTTTGGCACCGATGGAATCCGCGGCAGGGTGGGTGAACACCCGATTACGCCGGAATTCATGTTGCACCTTGGGTGGGCTGCAGGGCAGGCCTTCAAAAAGGCGGGTCAGCGCAACAGTGTGCTCATTGGCAAAGATACTCGTCTGTCTGGTTACATGTTCGAATCCGCGCTGGAGGCCGGATTGTCGGCCGCCGGTGTGGATGTAAAGCTGCTTGGCCCCATGCCAACCCCGGCCATTGCTTATCTGACGCGCACCTTCCGTGCTTCTGCAGGTATCGTTATCAGTGCATCCCATAATCCCCATCATGATAACGGGATAAAGTTCTTTTCTGCCGATGGTACCAAGCTCGATGATGCCCTTGAGGCAGAAATAGAGAGTTGGTTGGATAAGCCGATTGAGGTTTGTGGCCCCGGGGAGCTGGGGAAGGCGTCGCGAGTGGAGGACGCGCCTGGGCGCTACGTTGAGTTCTGTAAAAGTACAGTGCCGAACGAATTTACCCTGGATCATATGAAGATTGTACTGGATTGCGCTCACGGTGCGACTTACCACGTTGCTCCGAAAGTTTTCCGGGAGCTTGGCGCGCAGGTATCTGTGATTGGAGCAGAACCAGACGGGCTTAATATCAACCTCAATGTTGGTTCAACACACCTGGATGCGCTCAGGCAGGCTGTCATCGACAAAGGTGCAGACCTGGGTATCGCTTTCGATGGTGATGGTGACCGCGTTCTGATGATTGATCGTGACGGTTCGGAGGTTGATGGCGATGAGCTTTTGTATGTGATCGCCGCCCAGCGTTTTGCCGAAGGGCGCCTCAAAGGTGGTGTGGTTGGCACCTTGATGACCAACCTGGGTGTGGAGTTGGCGCTGACCGAAATGGGTATTACATTCGAGCGCGCGAACGTCGGTGACCGCTATGTAATGGAGCGTCTGTTGGCTAACAACTGGGTGCTCGGCGGTGAAGGATCTGGCCATATGGTTATCCGCGATTGCACGAGTACCGGCGATGGCATTGTTTCCGCACTTCAGGTGCTGCTCTCTATAGGCAAGTCGGGCAAAACTCTTGCCGAGTTGCGCCAAGGCATGAGCAAGCTGCCCCAGACTATGATCAACGTGCGCGTTGCGCAGCGTTTTGATCCATTCAGCCGTGCTGATATTGTTGCTGAGGTTCAGAAAGCCGAAAGGGAGCTTGGTAACTCAGGCAGGATTTTGCTGCGAGCTTCTGGAACCGAGGCGTTGATCCGTGTGATGGCGGAAGGTCAGAGCGCTGAAGATATACGTCGCGTCGCCGAAAAGCTCGCGCAAGTAGTGGAAAATTCAACGCCCTGATTTTGTTGGATTCAGGCTGTTGTCTGTTGTGAGGGACTGCTGTATAGTGCGCCCTCCCTTACATATGGGAACTGTTATGCGACGCAGGATTGTAGCCGGAAACTGGAAGATGAACGGGTCGAGAGACCTATCGGAAGAACTGGTTGGCTATGTCCGGTCTGAGGCCGGATCTCTTGATAACGGCGTGGAGGTTGTTATTATTCCTCCCGCAATTTATATCGGGAATGTGCTGGATCAGGCGCAGGGCGTTGTTTCAGTGGGTGTTCAGAATGTAGGTCAGTGGCAGTCAGGTGCCTATACCGGTGAAGTTTCTCCGGAGATGGCTAAAGATGCAGGTTGTCGCTATGTGCTCGTTGGTCATTCCGAACGCCGCCAGATTTTCGGTGAGACCGATGAGCTGGTTGCCGAGAAAGTATCGCTTGTTGTTTCCAGTGGTCTAGTGGCCATTGTTTGTGTCGGAGAAACGCTGGAAGAGCGTGAGTCTGGCCAAGCAGAGTCAGTTGTTGCTCATCAGGTGCGTTCTGGTTTGGCATTCGTGCCAAAAGGTCAGTGGCACAATGTCGTGGTAGCCTACGAGCCTGTTTGGGCAATTGGCACCGGGAAGACGGCAACTGCTGGTGATGCTCAGGACATGCATTCTGCGATACGGGGGGTGTTGAAAGATATGGGCGCCCCAGCCGAAGAGATTTCACTACTTTACGGCGGCAGTGTAAAAGCGGATAATGCAGCGGCGCTTTTTTCAGAGCCCGATATAGACGGTGGGTTAATCGGCGGCGCTTCATTGGTCGCAAAAGAATTTATGAGTATCTGCCGGTCTTTTCCAGCAGCTACCTAAAGTTAAAGGTTCGCGAGAGTCGATATGGATTTGATGGAAACACTAGTAGTCGTTGTGCACGTCGTGATCGCGGTGGCGCTGGTGGGTCTGGTGCTGATCCAGCAGGGCAAGGGTGCGGATGCAGGTGCGGCCTTCGGTGGTGGTGGTGCCTCCCAAACTGTATTCGGTAGTCAAGGTAGCGGCAGTTTTCTGACCCGTATGACTACTTTGCTCGCGATCGTATTTTTCGTGACGAGTTTTTCGTTGGCAGTCTTCGCCAAGCAGCGTGCTGAGGTGTCTGGTGAGGCAGGTATTCCGGTAGTGCAGGAATCCCACGACGCTCCAGCCGAAAGTGCTGCGGATGCTGCCGAAAGCGAAACCGGGAGCGGGGAGTCTGGCCTCCCCGAGCTCGAGTAAGAGTGTTGCCCAAGTGGTGGAACTGGTAGACACGCTATCTTGAGGGGGTAGTGGCGAAAGCCGTGCCGGTTCGAGTCCGGCCTTGGGCACCAATTAAGAAGAAAAACGGCTTGGAACTTCCAGGCCGTTTTTTTGTTCAGTCCTTGACCAGTCCGTTCGGCGTCTCTATACTCCGGCGGATATTGGAGCCAGGCATCTTTTGTTGTCGGGTTTCTGGCAGGCCAGGTGTCTGTCAGCAGGAAGCGGTTTACCGGTTTGCTTCCTGCGAGTTCTTGCAACAAAAGGCCCCAGTTATCGGGGCTTTTTGATTAAGGGGCCTGGCGCAACGGGCCCTGGTGCGTAAAAAGGGCTGATTGACAGCCCTTTTTTTGTTTTTGGGGCCGGTAAATTTCATAACGGAGACCGCCTAACTTGTCAGGCAAGCTTAAACAACTGGAAGACATCCTTCGGCCCGTGGTGGAAGGCTTGGGTTATGAGTTCTGGGGTATTGAATATCGCTCCAAGGGCTACCAATCCATGCTGCGGGTGTTTATAGACGATGCCGAGAATGGCATCGGCATCGATGACTGCGAGAAAGTCAGTCGTCAGGTCAGTGGCGTGATGGATGTGGAAGATCCCATCCAGACCGAGTACACACTGGAGGTTTCGTCTCCGGGGATGGATCGCCCGCTGTTCCGGCCTGAGCAGTATCAGGCATTTGTGGGGCATCAAGTACAAATCCGCTTGCGCATGGCGTTTGAAGGCCGGCGCAAGTTTCAGGGGCTTATTAAAGGTGTCGAAGGCGATGATGTCATTGTGGTCGTTGATGATCATGAATATCTGCTGCCTTTCGATAGTATCGAAAAAGCCCAAATTGTTCCGGTATTCGAGTGAGCCATTTGAATAACTCAGTAGATGCACAGTTTATTTTCAGGGCAGGGCAATCCAATGAGTAAAGAGATCTTGCTGGTAGTTGAAGCCGTCTCGAACGAGAAAGGTGTCGAGAAGGATGTGATTTTCGAGGCGATCGAGCTGGCACTCGCCACCGCTGCCAAAAAACGTTACGAAGACGAAGAGTCGGATGTGCGCGTGTCCATTGACCGTCGCACCGGTGAGTACGAAACCTTCCGCCGTTGGCTTGTCGTCGATAACGATGCTGTTCCTGCGCTTGGCACCGAACTTACGCTTCAGGAAGCAGAAGAAATTGATCCTTCGCTCAAGCCGGGCGACACCTACGAAGAGAAGGCCGAGTCTGTTGCCTTTGGTCGTATCGGTGCTCAGGCCGCAAAGCAGATCATCTTCCAGAAAGTTCGTGAAGCCGAGCGCAGCAAAATCGTTGATAGCTATCGTGATCGCGTTGGCGAGCTGGTCTCGGGCACTGTAAAGAAGGTTACCCGAGATAATGTTATTGTAGATCTTGGCGCTAACGCGGAAGCTTTGCTGCCCAGAGAGTACCTGATCCCGCGTGAAACATTCCGCATGGGTGACAGGGTGCGCTCTCTGCTGCTTGAGATCCGCACTGATCACCGTGGGCCTCAGCTTATCCTGAGCCGCTCTGCTCCGCAGATGCTGGTTGAGCTGTTCCGCATTGAAGTGCCCGAGATCGCAGAAGAGTTGATCGAAATCCGTGGTGCTGCCCGTGACTGTGGCTCACGCGCCAAGATTGCGGTGAAGACCAACGATCGTCGTATTGATCCGGTTGGCGCTTGTGTAGGCATGCGCGGCTCCCGCGTTCAGGCTGTTTCCAACGAACTGGGCGGTGAGCGAGTAGACATAGTTCTTTGGGATGACAATCCTGCCCAGCTGGTTATCAACGCCATGGCGCCTGCCGAAGTTGCTTCTATTGTGATGGATGAGGATCGTCACACGATGGAAGTAGCGGTTGCAGAAGATAACCTGGCTCAGGCTATCGGTCGTAACGGGCAGAATGTGCGCCTTGCCACCGAACTTACAGGTTGGACACTGAATGTCATGACCGAAGAGGAGGCTGGTGAGCGGCAAGAGCAGGAATATAACACTCTGGTTGAGCACTTTACTGCCCACCTCGACGTGGATGAAGAGTTCGCAGGTGTGCTGATTGAGGAAGGCTTTACCTCTATTGAAGAAGTCGCCTACGTGCCGATGGAAGAAATGCTGGCGATCGACGGCTTTGATGAAGACACCGTCACTGAATTACGTCGCCGTGCCAAGGATGTCCTGTTGAACCAGGCCCTGGCCAGTGAAGAAGCCCTCGACGGCGCTGAGCCGGCAGAAGATCTTCTGAATATGGACGGTATGGATCGCGGCCTGGCGTTCAAGCTCGCCGGCATGGGGGTGCGCACCATGGAAGATCTGGCAGAGCAGTCGGTTGACGACCTGCTTGAAATCGAAGGTATTGATGAAGAGCGTGCAGGGCAGTTGATTATGACCGCACGCGCCCCCTGGTTTGAAGACCAGGCCTAATTCGGGAGGAGTCCAGTATGGCTGAAGTAACGGTAAAACAACTGGCCGATGATGTAGGCGCTCCCGTGGATCGTTTGCTGAAACAGATCGTGGAAGCCGGCCTGAAAGCCCGCTCAGAAAACGACGCTGTCTCCAGCGATGAGAAGCAGCAGTTGCTGGCCTATCTGAGAAAGACCCACGGTGAAGCAGGCGCTGAGCCGAACAAAATTACACTGAAGCGCAAAACTACAACCACGCTCAAGGCCGGTAAGGCCAAGACCGTCAATGTAGAAGTGCGCAAGCGGCGCACTTACGTAAAACGCGCTGAGCTTACGCCTGAGCCGGAAGCTGAGGCGCCGGAAGAGCTTCAGGAAGAGCAGAAAGTTGAGCCGCAGCCGACAGAAACTGCTGCGGATGTGGCGGCTGAACAGGCACCCCAGGTAGAGGCAGAAGCACCGGCTGAATCTGTGAAAGCCGAAGCGCCGGTAGCTGAAGATAAGGCTTCTTCAGAGAAGGCGGAGCCGAAAGCAGC
Source organism: Marinobacter sp. 1_MG-2023 (assembly GCF_030549045.1). NCBI lineage: Bacteria > Pseudomonadati > Pseudomonadota > Gammaproteobacteria > Pseudomonadales > Marinobacteraceae > Marinobacter > Marinobacter sp. 1_MG-2023. Next base: position 504,262 of record NZ_JAUOST010000001.1, read on the forward strand.
GCCTGAGCCCGCCCCTGCTCCGGAAGATATTCCGATTCCCCCTCCAGCAGAGGGCGAAGGCAAAGATCGGAAACCGAAGAAAAAGAAAGAAAAAGTTCGTGAGCGTGGCGACGAGACTGATGATGGCAAGCCTAAGAAGAAACAGGCCGGCCACCGTGGTCCACGTGGTCGCTCTGCAGAGGAGCCGCTGGTGATCTCGGAAGACGACGATGACACCACGTTGCGCAAACCACTGCGAGCGAAAAAGAAACCCAAAGAGAAGCGTCATGGCTTCGAGAGGCCGACCAAACCAATGGTCAGAGAAGTAGAAGTTCCAGAAATTATTACCGTTGGCGATCTTGCCCAACGGATGGCTGTTAAATCCGGTGATGTCATCAAGACTTTGATGGGCATGGGTGTAATGGCGACCATTAACCAGCCGCTGGATCAGGCGACGTCGACTCTTGTTGTTGAAGAACTGGGTCACAAGGCCAAGCCGATCAGTGATGATGCGTTTGAAGAAGGCGTGCTCAGCGAATTCAGTGTTGAAGGCAAGGTTAAGGCCAAGCGCGCACCTGTTGTGAGTGTGATGGGTCATGTTGATCATGGTAAAACCTCCCTGTTGGACTACATTCGCCGCACCAAAGTCGCTTCCGGTGAGTCTGGTGGTATTACCCAGCATATTGGTGCCTACCACGTAGAGACTGATCACGGAATGATCTCGTTCCTGGATACCCCTGGCCACGCGGCGTTTACCGCAATGCGCGCCCGTGGTGCTCAGTGCACGGACATTGTTATTCTGGTTGTAGCATCTGATGATGGCGTTATGCCGCAAACCAAAGAAGCGGTTGAACATGCCCGCTCTGCCGGTGTGCCCATCGTTGTCGCTATCACCAAGATGGATAAAGAACAGGCCGACCCCGACCGCGTGAAGAACGAGCTGGCGGCAATTGAGGTTATCCCGGAAGACTGGGGTGGCGACGTTCAGTTTGTACCTATCTCCGCGCACTCAGGGGAAGGCGTCGACAATCTGCTGGAAGCGGTATTGCTGCAAGCAGAAATTCTTGAGCTGCAAGCCTCGCCCGACGCGCCTGCCCAAGGTGTAGTGGTTGAGTCCAGCCTTGAGCGTGGTCGCGGCTCTGTAGCGACCGTTCTTGTTCAAAACGGTACCTTGCGCCAGGGTGATATGGTTGTTGCAGGTTCTTACTTCGGTAAGGTGCGCGCAATGACGGACGAGGCTGGCAAGCAAGTGAAAGAAGCTGGTCCGTCTATTCCGGTCGAGATTCTTGGCCTCAATGGCACACCAAATGCTGGCGATGAGTTCTTTGCCGTAGCCAATGAGCGTAAGGCCAAAGAACTGGCAGAGTTCCGCCATGTTCGAGAGCGCGAGCAGCGTTTGCAGCGAGCGCAGGCGGCCAAGCTTGAGAACCTGTTCGAGAACATGGGCAAAGATGAGGTTAAAACCCTCAACGTTGTGCTGAAAACAGACGTTCGCGGCTCTCTGGAAGCAATCACCAAGTCGCTGCAGGATCTGGGTAACGAAGAAGTGCAGGTGAAGATCGTATCTTCTGGCGTTGGTGGTATTGCCGAGACAGACGTGAGCCTCGCGATGGCGACCAATGCTGTTATTTTCGGCTTTAACGTGCGTGCCGATACCGCATCCAAGCGTCTGGTGGAGCAGGAAGGTCTGGATCTGCGCTACTACAGCATTATCTATAACCTGCTGGACGATGTGAAAGCAGCGTTGACGGGCATGCTGGCACCAGAATTCCGTGAAGATATCGTAGGCATTGCAGATGTTCGCGATGTGTTCCGTTCGCCGAAGTTCGGCCAGGTGGCTGGCTGCATGGTGACCGAAGGCAACGTATACCGGAACAAACCGATCCGTGTACTGCGTGATAACGTGGTGATCTTTGAGGGCGAGCTGGAATCCCTGCGTCGCTTCAAGGACGATGTGCCTGAAGTCCGTAACGGTATGGAATGTGGTATTGGTGTTAAAGGCTACGACGTGAAGGTCGGTGACCAGATCGAAGTCTTCGACCGTATCAGAGTCGAGCGTAAACTCGAATCTACGGGGGCCTGATGCCTAGAGAGTTCAGTCGTATTGATCGCATTGGCGATCAGATGCAGCGTGAGCTTGCCCAGCTGATTCAGCGCGAAGTAAAGGATCCGCGGTTAGGCATGGTAACGGTTAACGCAGTCAAGGTCAGTCGTGACCTTGGCTACGCCGATATCTATGTCTCACTGTTGACCACTGAGGAGCTCACTGCAGAGTCTCCCGAGGTCAAGGATTCGATTTCGGTGCTGAACAGAGCCGCAGGGTTTCTTCGTGGCCAGGTGGGTAGAGCCATGAAGTTGCGGGTTATTCCGCAGCTTCGGTTCCACTTTGATGCCCTGCAAGGCTACAGCCGTAGAATGGATAGCCTGATCCGTGAAGCAGTTGGCGATAAGCCGGCCGTTGAATCGGAAGACCAGAGCCAGAATGATCCGGAGTCCAACGCTTGAGTCGCAGACGTAAAGGCCGTGATGTTAGTGGCATTCTGGTAATAGACAAGCCGCAGGGTATTACCTCTAACGGTATCCTTCAGGAGGTCAAGCGTCTTTATGGTGCCGCAAAGGCTGGCCATACTGGCGCACTTGATCCGCTTGCGACCGGCGTACTGCCCCTGTGCTTCGGCGAAGCTACGAAGTTTTCGCAGATGATGCTGGACAGCGACAAAGCCTATATTGCCACCGCACGCCTTGGCGAACGCACGGAGACGGGTGACAGCGAGGGCGCAGTCGTTGCTACCAAGCCTGTGCCAACAGACTTGTCGCCGGAAGTGCTTGAACCGGTGCTCGAGCAGTTTCGTGGCAATATCCAGCAAGTTCCCTCCATGTATTCCGCACTCAAACACAATGGTCGCCCGCTCTACGAATATGCCCGTGAAGGCATTGAAGTGGAACGCCCGGCGCGCCCGGTAACCATTTACGAACTCCGACTTCTTGATGTGCGTGAGAACGAAATGGATATCGCAGTTAAGTGCACCAAGGGTACGTACATTCGCTCACTCGTCGAAGACATCGGCGAAGTTCTGGGTTGCGGTGCTCACGTTATCGCACTGAGACGTACTTTGGCGGCCGGGTTCACGCTCTCAGATGCCCATGCAGTGCCAGACCTGGAGGCCATGCGCGAACGTGGAGAAAGTCTCGACGGCCTTCTGGTTGCGCCTGATGCCGCGCTCTCGATGTTCCCTGAGCACCGCTTGTCGGGCCAGTCGTTGGTGTCGATATTGAACGGACAACCGGTTAGAATACCGGGTCGAGCTTACGAAGGCTTTTTGCGCATATATGGCAATGAAGGTTTTGTAGGGCTTGCAGAAGCATTGCCGGAAGGCGAGGAAACCAAACTGGTGCCTCGCCGGCTGGTAAGTGACAACGGTAAGCGTTAAGTAGACCGTTGTTTAGCCGGGCTGTAGAGATGCGCGGTTCGGCCGGATTTAACAGCATCGCAAACATGAGGTGAGTTATGGCACTTTCTGCCAATGAAAAAGCACAGATCGTTCAAGATTATCAGCAAGCTGATGGTGATACTGGTTCCCCGGAAGTGCAGGTTGCACTGCTGAGCGCCAACATCAACAAGCTGCAGGATCATTTCAAGGCTAACAAGCAGGATCACCATTCCCGCCGTGGCCTGATTCGCATGGTTAACCAGCGTCGTAAGCTGCTGGACTACCTTCGTAAGAAAAATGGTGACCGTTACCTGGAGCTGATCAAGCGCCTGGGACTGCGTCGCTAAATCCGGTCTTACGACCTGACGGCTGCTCCGGTATTGTTCCGGAGGCAGCTACCGGCCGGCGGGTTCCTCAGGGGGCCTGCCGGTTGTGTTTTTCATCACCGCATTGAGTATTTTAGTGATTCCGGAATTGTCTGTCGTATTGGGAAGCTGAAATTGATAGCAGGTTGTTGAAAGCCCGGGCGGTACGTGATCTCAGCGTACCGATTACCTGGCCGGGGTTTTGCAACAGCCTGTTAGCTTTCAGGCAGAGTATTTTCAGAGTCACACTTCAATCATTCTGACCAGATAACGCAGGAGTTCGTTGTGGATCTGCAACCGCGTAAAAAATCATTTGAGATGGGTGGCGAAACCGTCACTCTGGAAACGGGTCGTATTGCCCGTCAGGCCTCAGGTTCCGTTCTCGTCACCATCGGTGACATCTCGGTTCTGGGTACCGTTGTCGGTGCTAAAGAAGCCAAGCCGGGCCAGCCTTTCTTCCCGCTGACTGTTAACTATTTCGAAAAAACCTATGCCGTTGGCAAAATCCCGGGTGGGTTCTTCAAGCGCGAAGGCCGTCCTTCCGAGAAAGAAACACTGACATCCCGTCTGATCGACCGTCCGATTCGCCCGCTGTTCCCGAGCGGTTATATGAACGAGACTCAGGTTATCTGTACGGTTATGTCGTCCAGCAAGCAGCAGGATCCTGATATCGCCGCCATGCTGGCCGCTTCTGCCGCCCTGGCAATCTCCGGTATTCCTTTTGACGGCCCTATTGGCGCCTGTCGTGTAGGTTACACCAATGAGAAGGGTTACTTTGTAAACCCGAGCTTTGAAGAGCTGAAGACTTCTCTGCTGGACATGGTCGTTGCCGGTACTGACGAAGCCGTTCTGATGGTTGAATCCGAAGCCAAAGGCCTGACAGAAGACCAGATGCTGGGTGGCGTGCTGTTCGCGCACCAGGAAATGCAGGCTGCGGTTACAGCGATCAAGGAATTTGCTGCTGAAAATGGCAAGCCCCGCAGAGAGTGGCAACCAGCTGTTGAAAACACTGAACTGCTGGATGCGATTAAATCTGAGTTCGCAGGCGCGATCGAAGAAGCTTATGGCATTCGTGACAAAATGGCTCGCTACGAGCGTCTTGGTGAAATCAAGACTGCTGCCGTAGAAAAGCTTGCCGGCGAAGAGGAAGGCCAACCTTCCGCAGATGATGTTAAGAAAAACTTCGCGAAAATCGAGAAGTCAGTCGTTCGCCAGCAGGTTATCGATGGCAAGCCGCGTATCGATGGCCGTGACAACAAAACAGTACGTCCGATCGAGATCGAAGTTGGCATTCTGCCAAGTGTTCACGGTTCTGCGCTGTTTACCCGTGGCGAAACTCAGGCCATCGTTACCACGACTCTGGGCACTTCCCGCGACGTACAGACTATTGACGCACTGGAAGGTGAGCGTAAGGATCCTTTCCTGTTCCACTACAACTTCCCTCCGTATTCTGTTGGTGAAGCTGGTCGTGTTGGCACACCTGGCCGTCGTGAAGTCGGCCACGGTCGTCTGGCGAAGCGCGGCGTGATGGCGGTTATGCCGACCCTGGAAGAGTTCCCGTATGCCATTCGTGCGGTTTCCGAAATTACTGAGTCCAACGGCTCCAGCTCCATGGCATCGGTTTGTGGTTCAAGCCTCGCACTGATGGACGCGGGTGTTCCTTTGAAAGCCCCGGTAGCCGGTATTGCTATGGGTCTGGTCAAGGAAGGTGACAAGTTCGCCATTCTGACTGACATCCTGGGTGATGAAGATCACCTTGGTGACATGGACTTCAAGGTTGCGGGTACCAAAGACGGCGTAACTGCCCTGCAGATGGATATCAAAATCCAGGGTATTACCGACGAGATCATGGAGCTCGCTCTGGAGCAGGCTTACGCGGCGCGTCAGCATATTCTGGAAGAGATGAATAAGGTTATCTCTGTATCGCGCACCGAGCTTTCTCCGCGCGCACCGAGCATCACTGCTATCAAGATCAACCCTGAGAAGATCCGTGACGTGATCGGTAAGGGCGGTTCCATGATCCGTTCTATCTGTGACGAGACCGGTGCTTCCATTGATCTGGATGACGACGGCAACGTGAAGATCTATGCAGACAACCAGGAAGCGGCCCAGGCGGCGGTTAACCGGGTTAAGGAAATCACTGCAGAGATTGAAGTGGGTGCTATCTACAAGGGTCGCGTTGAGCGCATTGTGGACTTTGGTGCCTTTGTTAACATCCTGCCTGGCAAGGATGGTCTGGTGCACATTTCCCAGATCTCTGATCGCCGGATCGAGAATGTGACTGACGAGCTCAGCGAAGGTCAGGAAGTTCTGGTCAAGGTTCTGGATGTGGACAACCGTGGTCGTGTGAAGCTGTCCATGAAGGAAGTCAAAGAAGGCGAGCAGCCGACTGACTTTTCTGACTGATAGTTAGCAGCTACAAAAAAACCCGCCTTTCCTTTGGATTGGCGGGTTTTTTGTTTTTTGCTTGGGCGGTGGCGTTAGTCGGGAGGGCCGCTTCAAAACACGCTACGAGCACGTCCATGTGGGCTTGTTTCGGGCCATCCTTGGCCCTCTACAGTTTTGAAGCGGCCCTCCCGACTAACGCTTACGCATTCGAGTTAACTGTTCCAAAGATTTACCTGAACGGCCTTGGTGACATAGCTACTCGGCTTTTAGAAACTCCAGCACGGCGTCTCTATAAGCCGGAATGATAAAGGTTGCCGCGTGGGGCGTATCCGTTTGCAGGAATTCTTTCGGTTCAGCAGCAGCTTCATAAAGTGCCTGGCCGTGGTGGAACGGGATGATGCCGTCACGGACGCTGTGAATGATCATGACGGGCACGGGGCTGATATTGGCGATCATGTCTACGCCTTCGTAATCGCCGGGAATGGTCCAGCTCAGAGGTGCCTGGATTGGCCAGGTCAGCCAGAAGCTGTTGAGTTTTTCTCTGGCTATACCGCGGAAGCCTGAGAAGGTGCCGTCGAGGATGACACCTTTGAGCTCCGGCATTTCGCTCCGTTGTACCCACTCACTGGCCAGGGTTAGCCCGAGGGCGCCGCCCAGGCTTTGGCCAAGGAGGAATATGGGCGTGTTTTCCGTATTTTGCTGGTTGGTGAGCCAGCGCAGGCCGGTTTCGGAGTCGTGGAGGGTGCCTTCTATGTCCGGTGCGCCGGTGGAGTTGCCGTAACCCCGATAGTCGATGGTGAAGACGTTGTAGCCCTCTGCGGGCAACCAGGCTACGTTGAGCAGGTGGCTACTGATGTTCTGGGCGTTGCCATGGAGGAAGTAGACGGTGCCCAGCGCATCGTTTTCAGCAGGCAGCCACCAGCCGTGGAGAGTTTCGCCGTCGGCCGTGTCGAGGTATATATTTTCGTAAGTCAGGTTGAGGCGGTCTGGCGTTATGTAGGTGGTTTTGTCAGGAAAGAAGAACAGGCTGCTGCAGCCGTTTTGCGATAGCGCAACGGCCGCAAGAAACAGACTCAGCAGAGGTGTTTTCAGCTTCGTCATTCTCAAAAGTAAGCGTGCAGTCCGGCTTGCCATGTGCTCTGGTACCTGTCGTAGTGGTCTTCCCGGGTGAATTCCGCAAACAGGCTGAATTCACGGCCGATATGCCAGTTTCCTTTGACGTACACCTGGTCTTGCCGGTGCTGGCTGCTAACGATCCAGGCTTTGGTTTTTGCGCCCGCTGTCAGGCTGAAGCGGTTGTTTTGGTGCAGCAGGCCAATGTCTGCACCCGGCGCAGCATCATAGCCACGGCTCAGGTCGTCGTCGATTTCCAGGTCTGCCGTCGCAATGGCAAATGCCTGGGTTTGTTGGCCAAGACTCCAGCTACCCCCTGCGCCACCTTCCAGATAGGGCGCCAGAACTCTTTTTTCTCCGGTATCGGTGCGGCGGCCACCAAAGCCCACTTGCCACGACAAGGGAGAGAAGAACGCGTTTCGTGGGCTCAGGGAGCGGATTTCCACGGCGGTGAGCTGTTCCAGTTGCAGTTCGTCGTTATCGGTGTAATAGCGTGCATCCACTCGTAAGAACTGTAGCTGGGCGCCGCTGCGGTAACCGGCAGGTGGATCGAGAATATCGTGATAAGCCGGGCGAAACGTGAGCTGGGTAAACTCACGATGGGCAAGTTGTCCGGCACCCAGACTGATGCGGAAGGTATCGTGGCCCTGGTCGTCACGTACCTCCGGCTCGGGTGGTTCCTCGAGTGGCGCAACACCATCGATTTTACTGCGTTCACGCAGCAGGCTGTGGGAGAGTGGGGCTGCCACTTCCCTTGGCCAGCTATCTGCCTCGCTTTGGTAGCGTACGTAGTCGTAGGTGGCGTCGAGCACATGCGCGCGCTCCTGTGGGGAGAGCGCAAGCACTTCATCACTGTCTGGCTCTACGTAGCCATTGGCTATGGCCGCCGCAAGGGTCTGATGCGAGCTGGATAGCGTTGAAAGGTTATGCGCAACCGAGGTGGCCGCTGACGGTCGATAATGCACTTTACTGACCAGATCCTTGTCGATGACCCAGCGCACTGTGTCGGATGGTATGGCGTGGGTGCTTACCTCATCCAGAAGGTTGGTTCCAGGGCGCGCGATATCGATAAGGGCGAGCAGGCGATAGGCGCAGTTTTCGTCAAAAAAATAGTAATCAAAATTGCGGTCGCGGATCTCCCATGCATGGGCCAGCATAAAATCCACTTCCTGCTGATCGAGATTCAGCGTGTATTCCCACAGGTCCCTGTGCTCAATGTCTGAGTAGAGCCTGATCTTTTCGTAGTAGGGCTGCACGGTTGTAATTCCCGGGTAACCGCCGAAAATTCCCCGGTAGGCGAAGAGCAGCTCGCTGTCATGGGCGGCAGCATCGGCAGCGTAGGAAATCGTATTGGCAAGCAGCAGGTTCGTTTGCTCGTCTTCCTGTGGTGGATCCAGCCGCAGAAAAGTGTGTCCGAACATTGATGAGGGGCTGTTCAGGTAAGAGGCCGCGAAAACCAAGGTAACGCTTTCGGTGTTGAGCGTGTCCGTCCACTCCTGATAACCGGGGCAGTCCACTGCCGTTTCTGGAAGGTCGAGGCGTTTGCGAAGCCAGGCGTCCCTTGCGGGGAACCGGCATCTGGCGTGTTCGTTTCCGTTCCCCGGCTGCCGGATTGCGTCCAGTGTCGCTTCGAGTTCCGCTTTCGGTGAGGTCTTGCCGCTTTCGCTAAGAAAAAAACCAGGATCATCGGCCTGGCTGGTATAGCCACCGCCAAGTCGCGAAGGCTGGTAGTGAATGAGCGTGAGCCACGCAGGGTCCAGATGTAAGGGTTTGTCGGCCGCCTGTATCTGAGCCTGCAGAGGTAAGCTGATGATGAGCCAAAGCGCAGCTGGCCCAATGCGAAGCATGTTGCTCATGGGTAAATGCGATTTCCGGTGGGAGATGGTAAAACGGGGGAAGCGCGCCATCCTTGGCGCTCGGGCGTCCCTGCAGTTCAGCTATCAGGCCGCTACGTATTTGCTCAGCGACTCATTCTTTTCCAGCAGCGCAACAATGGCGTCTACTGCTTCACCGGAGGTGGTTTCGGAGCTTGGGAAAATAGTTGCGAAATTATCCTGCATAACTTCACGGAACGCGCCGCGATCTGCTTCTTCAACGCCCAAAAGAACCGCTAGTGTTTCCAGGTTCTCACCGTTGCCGCGAGACATGTCGCGAGCTACTTTATCGATGTTGCTGTCCATGTACATGGCCATTGACTGAACAGACTCGTTGGTCTGGCAGCCCAGAGTGCCCGAGGTCATACCAAATGTCTGGTTGCCGAATGTACCGTTAGTTGTTGCCGCCAGCACGTGGGGGGCAACGCCGGATTGTCCTTTCCATATCATGGCGCCAACGCCGCAGCCCGGTTGAGCAAAAGCCATGGAAGAAGCACCAAGAAGAATTGCACCTGCGATCAGTTTTTTCATTTTCCACTCCATTGAATATTTTTACAGTCGTCGCAAAAAAACACATAGCCAGCACTGTTACTGGCTGCGTGGGAACGGCCCCTGACGGATTCCCGCAGAAACAAGTACTAAGACCGTTGCCTTAAGTATAGTGCAGATTTGATAACCGCAAGTCTATACCTCTGTGACTATTTGATTTTGCCAGACTATTTGTTCCCCTCATCCGACCTCAAGGTAAAATCAGGGCGTAAAAAAACCGGAGCAAGCTCCGGTTCAGAGGCGTCAGAATAGCCTGCTCAGCCGCCCAGATAGGCGTTTTGCACATCCGGGTTGGCCAGCAGATTTTTGCCCGTATCATGTAGCCGGATTTTCCCTGTTTCCAGCACATATCCCCGGTCAGCAAGGTGCAGCGCCTGGTGAGCGTTCTGCTCCACCAGGAACACGGTAATGCCTTCATCCCGCAGGTGGCCAATAATCTCGAAGATCTGCTTGATGATAAGCGGTGCCAGCCCGAGAGATGGCTCGTCCAGGATGATCATGTTGGGGCGACTCATCAACGCCCGGCCTATGGCCAGCATCTGTTGTTCGCCGCCTGACATGGTGCCCGCGCGCTGGTGTTCACGCTCTTTCAGGCGTGGGAACAGCTCGTAAACGTGGGACTGGCTTTTGCGGATCTCGGATTTGGTGTTGAAGAACCCGCCCATGTGAAGGTTTTCTTCAACCGTCAGGCCAGAGAAGATGCGCCGACCTTCAGGTACTATCGCCAGGCCTGAACGCATGATCTGCGCAGTGGGCTCGGTAGTGATATCCCGACCTTCCAGGATGACGCGTCCGGAACTGGCTTGGGGCATTCCACATACAGTCATCAGCAGAGTCGTTTTTCCGGCGCCGTTGGCACCGATCAGCGAGACGATTTCACCCTTGTTTACTTCAACCGAGACCCCGTGAAGGGCCTCAATTTTGCCGTAATGAGTGTGGACGTCTTCTAGTACAAGCATGCTCATAGTCAGGCCTCGCCCAGGTAGGCATTGATCACGTCGTCGTTGTGGCGGATTTCTTCCGGCGTACCACTGGCCAGGGGGCGGCCCTGGTTAATGACGTTTATGCGGTCGGAGATATCCATTACCAGACTCATATCGTGCTCAATCAGCACTACGGAAACGTTGTAGTCCTCTTTCAGGCTGACGATCAGCTGATTGAGCTCTTTCGTTTCCGCCGGGTTGAGGCCGGCCGCGGGCTCATCGAGCATCAGCAGTTTGGGCTCGGTGACCATGCAGCGCGCAATTTCAAGCCGCCGCTGCTGACCGTAGGCCAGGTTGCCTGCATCCCGGTTGGCAAGGTCAAGAAGCCCGACACGTTCCAGCCAGTAGGCGGCACGGTCCAGTGCTTTGCGCTCGCGTTCTTTATAATTGGGCGTGCCAAAAAGCCCGGCAAGCATGTTGGTGTTGAGGTGGCGATGCTGGGCGACAAGCAGGTTTTCCACAACGGTCATTTGAGTGAACAGGCGCACGTGCTGAAAGGTTCTCACCATTCCCAGCCGGGAAATCTTGTAATCCGGTATGCCCTGTACTTCTCTGCCCTCAAAAATGATCTTGCCACCGGAAGGCTTGTAAAAACCGCTCATGCAGTTGAATACAGTGGTTTTTCCGGCACCATTGGGGCCAATAATTGAAACGATTTCCCGTTCCTTCACGTCCAGTGAAACGCCGTCTACTGCCAACAGGCCGCCAAAGCGCATGGACAGATTCTGTACTTCAAGCATTGTCTGTCACCCCTGCTTGTTCAGTGTGATGTGGATACGGCGCATGGGTAGCAGACCCTGCGGCCGCCAGACCATCATCAGCACCATGGCAGCGCCGAAAATCAGCATGCGGTATTCGGAGAACTCCCGTGCGAGCTCCGGCAGAATGGTGACTGCAATAGCTGCCAGTATGACGCCCAACTGTGAGCCCATACCGCCCAGAACCACAATTGCCAGGATGATGGCGGATTCCAGGAATACAAAGGACTCCGGGCTGATAAAGCCCTGCTTGGAGGCAAACACAGTGCCTGCAAAACCAGCGAAGAACGCGCCAATGGTAAAGGCCGAGAGCTTGACCGCCGTGCGGCTAAGTCCGAGGGAGCGGGCAGCGATCTCGTCTTCTCGCAGGGCCTCCCAGGCACGGCCGACGGGCATGCGCATGAAGCGTCGGATAATCAGGGCGGTAATCACCGCAAGCACCAGAGCAATCAGGTACAGGAAGATAACTTTGTGCTCACCGCTGTAGGCAATACCAAAGGTTTCGTGGAAGGAGGTGTTACCTTCCTCTTTTATTCGGCGACCAAACTCCATGCCAAACAGCGTAGGTTCGGGAATGCCGCCGATGCCATTGGGGCCACCCGTCAGAGTTGTCCAGTTGTTGAGCAGTATGCGGATAATCTCGCCAAAGCCCAGGGTAACGATCGCCAGATAGTCCCCTCTGAGACGTAACACCGGGAAGCCCAGAATCATCCCGGTGAGCCCGGCCAGTAACGCGCCGATGGGCAGGGCCATCCAGAAAGAGATGCCGATGTACTGGGAAAGCAGCGCAAATGTATAAGCGCCCACGGCGTAAAACGCCACGTACCCCAGATCCAGCAGCCCGGCGAGGCCGACAACTACGTTAAGGCCGAGTGCCAGCATGATGTAGATAAGCACCAGCGTGGCCAGATCTACCGAACCTCGCGACACAAGAAAGGGCCAGAATAGTGCGAACACAACTATGCCGGTCAGCACCCAGGACTCGAGTTTGACCCGTTTGGATTGCTCCATGGGCTCTTTGCCGGCCAGTGGGTTGAGATTCGGCAGTTTGCCCAGCATGCCCATGAACGAGTCACGGAACGCCTGGAACACGAAAACCGCTACCGCCGCCAGGATCACCGCAATGATGGTTGAGGTTGTGGCTCCGGTGAGCGTGATGTTGATGCCCTTGGCTTCCAGGTTGAACCCAAGAATAGGGAACGAAATAATCAGCGTGACAATCGCACAGAACAGTGCGTGTCTGTAATTGTTAGCAGCCATCAGATCTTCTCAACCTCCGGTTTGCCAAGCAGGCCCGTGGGTTTGAACAGCAGAATGAGGATCAGCAAGCCAAAGGACACGACGTCTTTATATTCACCGCTGAGGTAGCCGGATGTCATGCTTTCAGAAACGCCGAGAATCAGGCCTCCGAGCATGGCGCCGGGGATGCTGCCGATGCCGCCAAGCACGGCTGCTGTAAAGGCTTTTAGCCCTGCGATGAAGCCAAACAAGGGATCAACCGAACCGTAGTACATGCCCAGAAGTAAGCCGGCAACCGCAGCCAGTGCAGCACCTATGATGAAAGTGGCTGAAATAATACGGTTGGTGTCGATGCCCAGAAGGCTGGCCATGCCGAGATCCTGGGAAACTGCCCGGCAGGCGCGACCTGTGCGGGAGCGGGAAATAAACAACGATAGTGCCGTCATGCAAATTAATGTGGTCACAAAAATGGTGATCTGCATGTAAGACAGCGACATCTCGAAGGCGCCATCAGCGCTAAAGTTGAACCCACCTTCAATCAACGCCGGAAAGCCGACATTGCGGGAGCCCTGAGCGAGATGCACGTAGTTCTGCAGGAAGATGGACATACCGATTGCAGAGATCAACGGGATCAGGCGGTGCCTGCCGCGTACCGGACGATAGGCGACCCGTTCTACTGCCCAGCCCATAGAGCTGGAAACAATCATCGCGCACAGAAGCGCAACAATAAGGATTAGTGGGAGCCAGGCAAGGCCTAGAGCGGTCAGGCCGGTAATGGCGATAAGCGCGGTATAAGCGCCGATCATATAGATCTCACCATGGGCAAAGTTGATCATGCCAATGATGCCGTAAACCATCGTATAACCGATGGCGATCAGGGCGTAGGCGCTCCCGATCGTTAGCCCGTTAATGAGCTGTTGAGAGAAATACAGGAGGTCTTGCATTGTTGTTTGACTCCGGAGGCCCGCTCCCTTCTCTGAAACACATCAGACACGGGATAACCGGGCCGGACGTGAGGCAGGATCCTAAGGAGCCTAGAAAAACACCTTCTCCCGGATCGCGGTGAGAAGGTGCTCTCATGATTACCGTTAATTAACGATTTGGCTTAGTTTACCGGAGTTTTGCTGCCATCTGAATGCCATTCGTACACAACGAACTCGAATGACTTCATGTCGCCGGCCTTGTCGTACTGCACAGTGCCGATTGGTGTTTCAAAGCTGCCGCTGCGTAGCGCTTCAGCAACGTCGAACGGGTCTTTCGAGTTGGCAGCTTCGATACCATCAGCAACCAGCTGTACAGCGGCGTAGGAGGTCAGCACGAACGGGCCTGAAGGGTCTTCACCTTTGGCTTCGAAAGCCTTTACAAGCTCCTGGTTTTCCGCCTTTGTGTCAAAGCTTGGGGGCAGGGTTACGAAAAGCCCTTCCGCGGCTTCACCTGCAATGGTGTTGATATCCTTGTTGCCAACGCCTTCAGGCCCCATGAACTTCGCATCGAGATCAGCCTGGCGTGCCTGGCGCAAAATCAGCCCCAGTTCAGGGTGATAGCCGCCATAGTAAACGTAATCAACGTCTGCCTGCTTGAGCTTGGTGACGAGGGAGGAAAAATCCTTGTCGCCCGCGGTAATACCTTCAAACATGGCAATTTCGATGCCCTTGTCTTTCAGGGTGTCGCGAACGGCTGTAGCGATACCTTCACCGTACTGCTGCTTATCGTGAACGATCGCAACGCGCTCCGGGTTCTGGCTGGCAATGTAGTTGCCGGCCACTGGGCCCTGCATGCTATCGAGACCAATGGTGCGGAAAACCAGTTCATAACCGCGCTCGGTGATTTCCGGGCTGGTTGAGGCTGGGGTGACCATCAGAATGCCTTCGTCCTCATAGATGTCTGACGCAGGCTGAGTAGAGCTGGAGCAAAGGTGACCGATCACGTATTGAACGCCATCGTTAACCAGCCGGTTTGCCACGGTAACGGCCTGCTTGGGGTCGCAAACGTCGTCGTATTCAACGGCGACAAGCTGTTCACCCATCACTCCGCCGGCAGCGTTGATTTGCTCAATAGCCATACGGGCACCGGAGAACTGCATATCACCATACTGGGCAACCGGGCCGGTCATCGGGCCTGCAATACCAATCTGAATCTCCGCGGCTGCGTGTCCGGCACCCATCAGGGCAACGGACGCGCTAACGGCAGTAACGAGTTTTTTCAGTGAAGTTGTCATTTGTGTCTGTCCTGTCAGGTTCAGGGTTATTCTTGATGTTCTCAGAAGTCTAAACAAACACTACACATCCAACCTTGTCAAGCTAGCCCAAGGCTTCTTTGATTATTTAACATTTGCCGGCTCAAGCATTTATAACGTCAGGATGATCCGGGAAGCTCAGTTTGCGCAAGCTTTCCCGGTCGCGCAACTGTTCGACGCTGATGCTGATAGGGAACTGTGAACTGGTACGAGTTCATCTGCGAGGTGAGCCGAGAGGGAAATCGCTACTTGCAATTAAAAGTGTCACGACCTCTAATAGTTAGTGGTGTAAACAAAAGCCGGAAGGCTTCAGCGGAGCAAGTAACACAGTGAGCAATCATGAGCATGTTCTGGTGGCACTCAGGCGTGTCATTCGGGCGACGGATCTTCACTCCAAGCGTCTTAGTAAAAATGCCGGGCTTACCGGCCCGCAACTTTTGATCATGCGGACCATCCGGGATCTGGGCGAGGTTACCATTGGCACTATTGCCGACAAGGTCAGCCTGAGCCAGGCCACGGTTACAACCATTCTTGATCGACTGGAGCATCGGGCGCTGGTCTACCGCGTTCGCAGTACGCAGGATAAGCGTAAGGTTCACGCGCACCTGACCGAGGGAGGGGCAGATATACTTTCCCGTGCCCCGAACCCGCTACAGGAGGATTTCATCAAGAAGTTCCAGAGCCTTGATGAGTGGGAGCAGAACATGATTCTCGCGTCTATTCAGCGGGTCGCGAATATGATGGATGCCGATGACATAGATGCTTCTCCGGTTCTGGATATAGGCCCGGTTCTGAAAGATGATGGATGGAAAGAGAGAGAAAAGGGTTAAGCCTTTTCTCTCTAACCGAATCAGTGCACTGATGACCCGGACCGGGGCTTGTTGCCAAAGCACACCTGAAAAACATCATTGTAGTGCTTGGCAAAGTTGACCGTCAGGCCTTCCTTCAGGTATTCCGGTAGTTCCTCATAATCGCCCCTGTTCGCTTCCGGCAGAATCAGATTGCTGATTTTCTGCCTGCGGGCCGCAATGACTTTCTCGCGGATACCGCCCACAGGAAGAACCTGGCCGGTGAGTGTCAGCTCCCCGGTCATCGCTGTATTCTGCTGGGGGGCTTCTCTGCGAGCGATAGAGAGTAAAGCCGTTGCCATGGTAACACCCGCACTGGGGCCGTCCTTGGGTGTTGCGCCTTCCGGTACATGAAGATGCACGAAGGATTTATCGAAAAAACCGGGGTCGCCTTTGAACCGTTTCAGGTTCGAGGAAACATAGCTGTAAGCGATTTCAGCCGATTCTTTCATGACATCGCCAAGCTGGCCGGTCAGTTTGAAGCCGCGTTGGCTGGAATGAATGCGGGACGCCTCAATGCCTAACGTTGCACCACCCATGGACGTCCAGGCCAGCCCGGTTACAACGCCAATGCCTTTGAGCGCTTTTTCTTTACGGAATACAGGTTGCCCCAGATATTCCTGCAAATCGGCTACGCCCACCTTCACCGGTTCATCCGGGGCTTCCAGCAGTTTTACGATGCCTTTGCGCATGACTTTATGCAGCATTTTTTCAAGGTTTCGGACGCCCGCTTCACGGGCATAACCTTCGATGATCTGGCGGATGGCAGCATCGGTTATGTTGAACTGCTTTTTAAGCAGTCCGGCCCGTTTCAAAAGGCGCGGCAACAGG
Source organism: Marinobacter sp. 1_MG-2023 (assembly GCF_030549045.1). Classification (NCBI taxonomy): domain Bacteria; kingdom Pseudomonadati; phylum Pseudomonadota; class Gammaproteobacteria; order Pseudomonadales; family Marinobacteraceae; genus Marinobacter; species Marinobacter sp. 1_MG-2023. The sequence goes on from NZ_JAUOST010000001.1 coordinate 520,856, forward strand.
TGATGCTTGGCGATGGCCAGCTTTTCCTCGCCGATATAGCCCGACAGGCGGATAACATCCATGCGGTCCAGTAGCGGCCGCGGAATGGTGTCGAGCTGGTTGGCCGTGCAAATGAACAACACCTTGGACAAATCCATGCGGACATCCAGGTAGTGGTCCAGGAATTCTTTGTTCTGTTCCGGGTCCAGGGTTTCCAGAAGCGCAGAAGCCGGATCACCCTGATAGGACGCGCCAATCTTGTCGATTTCATCCAGCATGATCACCGGGTTGGCTACTTTGGTGTCTTTCAGCGCTTGCACGAATTTGCCCGGCATGGCGCCGATATAGGTGCGTCTGTGACCTTTGATTTCAGCTTCGTCCCGCATGCCGCCAACGCTGAACCGGTAGAACTTGCGCCCGAGAGCGTCCGCCACTGAGTGGCCTATGGAAGTTTTACCTACACCCGGTGGGCCGACGAGTAGCAATATCGAGCCACTGACTTCACCTTTGAAAGTACCTTCGGCGAGGAACTCGATTATCCGGTCTTTTACATCATCAAGCCCGTCGTGATCTCGGTTCAGAATGTTGCGAGCTTGCGCCAGATCGAACTGATCTTCTGAGTGCTGGCCCCAGGGTACCTGTGTTAGCCAATCCAGATAATTGCGGGTAACGCCATACTCCGGAGAACCCTGCTCCAGAATCTGAAGCTTTTGCAGTTCTTCGTCAAAGCGCTCTTGTACGGGTTCGGGTGGACTCAGCTCTGCCATTCGGCTTTCAAATCGCTCGGCATCTGCCGTCTTGTCATCTTTCGATATGCCCAGCTCGCGCTGAATGACCTTCAGTTGCTCCTTCAGGAAAAAATCACGTTGGTGTTTCTGCACCTTCTCATTTACTTCTTCGCTGATTTCAGACTGAAGGCGCGCCACTTCCAACTCTTTGCGCATCAGCAGAAGTACTTTTTCCATGCGCCTCAGCAGGGGTACTGTATTCAATACATCTTGCAGTTCCTGTCCGGGGGCGCTGGTCATGGATGCGCCGAAGTCCGTCAGCGGAGAGCTGTCTTCCGGACCAAAGCGTGAGAGGTACTGCTTTACCTCCTCGCCATACAGCGGGTTGGTCCGCAGCAGCTCTTTAATGGCATTGATGATAGCCAGTGTGTAGGCCTTGGTTTCATCTGCATCTTCCTCCGGCTCCTGCGGGTACTCAACCTCGACCAGATACGGAGGCTTGCGGCGCAGCCACTGTACGATGCGAAAGCGCTGTAGCCCCTGCGCAATAAACTGCACGTTTCCGTCTTTGTTCTGTGCGTGATGAATGCGCACCGCGCAGCCAACCTCTGCCAGCGTGTCGCTCTCTGGCACGCTCTGCCCGGATTGGTGATCATTCACAAAACAGATCCCGAGCATTTTGTGGTCGGTTTCGCTCACTCGCTTCAGGGTTTCTTGCCAGGGTTCCTGGTTGACTACGACCGGTTGCACCTGGGCCGGGAAAAATGGCCGGTTTGAGACCGGCAGCACATACATCCGCTTGGGCATGGAATGCTGGGGCAGAACGAGCTCTTTGCTGTGTTCGTTCTTGCCGATGTACTCAGTGACATCTTCCTCAAACTCTGTCAGGGAGTCGTTGTCTTTTTCGTTTTTCATGCCGTATCAGCTTCCTGGTAGGAGAAGTATCTGTTTACTAACTGAAGCCTAAAGTCATATTTTCAAGCATGGGCTTTGCTAATACCCTGGATAGCAGTCTTGAATTTCAGCCCCCTGCACCCCATCTACGCAATAACCAATAGTCAACGTTGCGAACAACTCAGGTGCCCGACATGAGCAGCTCTCCCCATATATTTGAAGCCACCATGGAAAACTTCCAGCAGGAGGTTATGGACGCCTCTGCTTCCACGCCCGTACTTGTGGATGTATGGGCGGAGTGGTGTGCGCCCTGCAAACAGCTTATGCCCCTGCTGGAAAAGCTGGCGAACGAATATAATGGCGCGTTCCTGCTGGCCAAGGTTAACGCGGATGAGCAGGAGCAGCTCACATCCAGCCTGGGTGTGCGCAGCCTGCCAACTATCATCCTGGTGAAGGATGGCCAGGCGGTTGATGGATTTAATGGTGCCTTGCCAGAAAGTGAAATTCGCAAGGTGTTGGAAAAGCATATCGAACTGCCGGAAGAGGCTCCTTACGACAAAGCCCATCGCATCTGGGAAGAGGGCGATATCGAAGGCGCGATGGAAATACTGTCAGAAATGAACAGGGAAGATCCGGAGAACCTCAAGGTGCTGATTGATCTTGCCCAGCTGAAAGCCGAAACCGGCGATCTTCAAACCGCTGAGCAGGTGCTTGAAAGCCTGCCCCCTGAGGAGAAACTGCAGCACCAGGCAAAGCAGCTGGCGGCCAGGATAAAGTTCCTGAAACAATCGGCAGAACTTCCACCGGTAAAGGATCTTGAAATGGCTCTGGAGCAGGATCCGAAAGATCCTAACGCGCTGCACCTGCTCGCACTTCACAAGGTGCTGCAGGAAAAGAATGCCGAAGCCATGGAGTTGCTGATTCGTTTGATGCAGGTGGACAGCAAATATAAAGACGAAGTGGCTAAAACCACGCTGGTTGAGTTGTTTGAGAAACTGGGTAATAACAATCCAGATGTGCGTGCTTATCGGCGTAAGCTGTATACGCTGATGCATTAATTCCGCATGTCGGAGCCAGCGCCATGCCTTTGTGCATGGCCGGCGCTCTGGGCCGAATATATAGCGATATATCTATTTTTGCTTCACATCTTTTGAAACTCTTCTATAGTTTGACTGGTTGAGCTGGGTGGCCAGCATCCATGTAAATAACATAAGCGGGGGATTTCATGGCGTCTCAACCACTGAAATCTCAACTTTTTCATGGATCTTCGAAACCTCAACGGGTCTTGCCCAACGAACCTGAGCTGATCCAGTGTCTGTACGAGGCTTTGCAGCACCAGGCTGGCTTCCACGATTTTCTGGCTATGCTGAGCAGATCCGTTAACGGATGTGCCGCCCAACTCTCCTTCATCCGACGAACTCCAATAGCTCTTGAGCACATCTGGCACGCCGGGCTTTCGGACGAGTTTCTGGGCTGGTACCTGGATAACAACATGATCGCGCACGACGCGGTCACCAGTCATGCTATCACCCAGCAGCCAGGAGTGTTCAACTCAGCCTTGCCGTTACTAGAACAGGGCCCGCCCGGCGATGACTACGAACGCTGGGAATCAGACCAGAACATGCTTGATTCTGCCTGGTTAGTGGTAGATGCTTCTGACACACACATCATCCTGCTAACCATTCAGCGAACTGTTGCTCAAGGTCCTTATTTACCAGAGGAACTTGAGGCCATGAATCGCCTTGTACCGTTCGTGCGGCAAACAGTCAGTCTTGCGCAAACGTTTCATCAGCATCCGAGCACTGAGCAGTCGCTTTCAGCAATAGTTGAATTGATTCCCGAGGCAGCTTTTGTGCTGAATAACCGGGGTATGGTGGTGCTTGCGAACCAGCGCGGAGATCAATTGCTGGAGAGCGAGCGTTGCCTTGCCATCCGGTCTCAGCGCTTCTGCTTTCAGTCTGATGTCACGCAGAAGATGTTTTTTCGTACTATTACGCGAGCCTCAGATGCCGCAATAGGTGGCGGCGTCGCCCGGCCTGAAACTTTGGTCATCAATCGCGATTCTGGGTCACCACTGGTAATGTCTATCCGGCCTCTTGAATATAACGAGCTGCTCACGGCAGGTGTGCTGATCACTGTTATTGGTTCGGATGCGCGAGTATTTCCCGATGCTGGCGCAATTGCCGAGTTTTTTGCTCTGTCACCGGTTGAGGCGGAGGTGTGTGAGGATCTCGTGACAGGGCTTAGCCTGAAAGATATCGCCGAAAAGCGGTGTAAAAGCGAGTCAACGATTCGTAGTTATCTGAAGCAGATATTTCATAAAACCGGACAAACTCGGCAAGGTCAGCTGATCAGTACAATTCTTTCGGCACTGTTGAGATAAAAAGAGCGGCATGGAGCTTCGTGATAGAAGCTCCATGCCGTCAGCGACGTTAGTCGCTGGTTTTTATCAGTACAACCAGGCCCAGCTCATCCGGATCACTGTTTGCAGTTTCTGTATAGCTCAGTGCAAACACGCCGAGGGTTGCATTTTCGTTGAAGAAGCCTTCCATGGTGGTTGTGCCGCCGCCCTCACCCGAAACCGTCAGGGTGCTTATGTCAGCACCGCCAAGAGCAACGTCTACCTCGATGGCTTCAGCGGTATCAGTGGAGACGCTGATATCGCCCCCCAGGCCGGTTTTGCGAACTTCAAAGAATGCTCCGTCAATGTTGCCGCTTGTTTCCGAACCCATGGTGAGGAAGGTATTGAACTTGCTGGATGACATCAGTAGTTCGGCACCGGCCCCCAGCTTCATCGAGGTCAGCAGCATGCGATACCTGTTGTCGGTGACCGTTGGCGCCGTTGTTGGCAGCTTCACCAGCAGTGTCTTGCTGGTTTGAGCGTCTTGTTGATTGGTGCCTTCGGCTTCGGCGAACGCCAGGAAGTCAAAAGTGTCACTGATAAAACCATCTGATGGTTCGCCACCGGCTGAGGTGATGTCACCGTCTGGGGTAATTACCATGGGCTGATTGAGTTCGCCGGCTTCTGTAATCGATTCATAGGAGGTTCCTGATGAGCTCAGGCCTATAAGGTGGCCATCGTTGACGGCGCCATAGTCGAAATTACCCGCACCATCAAAGGTAAGTGTGTTGATTTCGGTCTGAAGCTCAATGGTGTCGCTTGCCAGCCAGGACTCCAGAAACACCCGGCCGAACTTCCCGGACAGGTCGCTATTGGTAAATGCGGTCGGTTGCCGGCTGAATATCTCCAGCGTGCGGAAGACTTCGTCACCTGATTTCAGGTCAGGGTCGATTGCGTCGTTGATCCCGTCGTTGTTGGTGTCGGTAGTTTCGTATCTGACTGCGCCCTCGTTTGACACCATGAAAAACAACCCGGTATCTGCAACCTGTTGCAGATTGTAGATGCCGGCGGGGTAGCGCCAGCCGTAGTCTTCTTCAATATCTTCCTCAAACTCACCTGTAATCGATAGTATTCCGCTGGCGGTCAAGGTTGCAGCAAAGCTCTCGTTAATAGTCTCGGTTTCTGCTTCGTAATAGATGTTGCTTTGGTTCAGCGCGGAGCCCGACAAGTCGCCATAAGCAGAGTCCTCTTTGAGGTGCGTTACGGTAACGTCGCCGTTGCCGTTATTTGCGAACGTAAAGGTGCTGGCCCAGAGGTCGTTGGCGTAGGTGCCGAAGGTGTTGTTGTCGCTGTCGTGCAGAGCAAACGAAAACGCTGAACTCCGATAGTCGCCGGCAATGCCTGCAGCGTTGCCACTGGTGGATGCTGCAACGGCTACTTCGCTTTCGACGAAATCGCCGATTTCATTTTCCAGGGCTGAAAACGCTGCCTCCAGGTTTACAGAATTTGCCAGCGTGATATCAAACTCTTCCACTCGGCCAGAAAGTTTTACGACATCGGTTACAAGCAACTGATCCAGTGCCGCACCTTGGCTAACGAATTTGCGTAGCACGAACTCGGATACCGGAGAGATATCCACGTCTTTTTCCACGACCTGGGCACGAAGAGAATCATTACTGCCGTTAATCCTTACCACCAGGTTGCCTGCGAGGTTCACTCCCTCAGGCAGCGTAAGGGTGTAGTCGCCAGTGACAGAGGTAACTGTGGTTGCCAGTACGTCTCCCTCCTGAGCTCCGTTATTGTCTACTCTGATAAGTTCAACCGTAGCGCCGCTGATCGGATCAAGACCTGTAATTGCGGCAGCAAGCGGCGACACGAAAAAGTTCAGTGCCAGTTGAAGTGCGCTTTGCGTTTCGTAGTGGGCGACTGCGCCCGACGGCGCTTCTGCTGTGCCAGAAATGTCCAGAAGGCTAGCCGGAGAGCCTTGTGATGAGTCATTACTTGACGACCCACCACATCCAACAACCAAGAGTGAAGAGGACAGCGCGCCCGCGATAGCCATGTGTTTTATTAGTTTCACCGAAAACTCCTTATGAACCGCCAATGTTGAAGTCGATGAAGCTATCACGTGCTTTTTGGGGTGCATGCCCCCATATGGGGGTGTCGGGATTGCAGCGCTTTTTTGGGAAATCCGGGAAGATGGGGCTGAGCCCAAGCGGGCGCTGGCTTTAGCCTGTCTGGTGAGTGAAGCCCGGATATATAATGAAACACTAATTCACTGTTTTTAACTATTTAGTTCAGGTTCAGGCGCTTTATGGCAGGCCTCGAATGCTGCTCGCAGGGGGGGGCTGAAAATGAAAAAAGCCAGGTGAATCCTTCCACCCGGCCTTTCTGTGAAGCTATACCGCAGTCAGGCGGCGGCCTTAGCCATTCCCGTTCTTCATCGCTTCAAACTCATCCTCAAAAAAGAACTTCTCCTCACCGAACGCCGGCTCAAGCTCGTGCAGCCAGGTTGCAGTTTCGCTGTACCTGGCAAAGAAGGGGCGCTGAACCCAGTCCGGATTGCGGCCCTGCAAAAAGCGCAGTACAAAGACCTTCTCGCCGTGTACTTCCGTGATGCCCTGAATTTCCACTTTGCCGGGGCCGGCGCTCATGCTGGGGCCGCGGGCTGTTCGGGCCAGGCCGCTGACTTTTTTCATGGCTTCGCGGTAGATGTGAAAGGCTTCCGCAAGAGGCACTTCAAAGTAGTTCTTGGCTCCGGTGTCGCGCTCCACAAACATGTAGTAAGGGATGATGCCCAGCTGCACTTCTTTCTTCCAGAGTTTGGCCCAGGCGTCTGCGTCATCGTTTACATGTTTGATCAGCGGGCCTTGCGCACGGATTTCGGCGCCGGTTGCCCGGATGCGGCGGATGGCCTCTTCAGCGATGTCCGTGGTGATTTCCTGCCAATGATTGTAGTGGGCCATGATCGCGACGTGCTTGCCTGCGTCTACCAGTTTGGCGAACAGGTCGATCAGTTCGTCGGCATCTTTATCCGTCACGAAACGGTATGGCCAGAAGGTCAGGGCCTTGGTGCCGATGCGGATGGTCTGGATGTGATCAAACTCTGGCTGCAGCAGAGGCTCAAGATACTGAACCAGGCTTTTCGTTTTCATTACCATGGGGTCGCCGCCGGTAACCAGCAGATCGGTGACCTCCGTGTGCTCCTGCAGGTAGCCGTGAAGCTTCTCGGCTTCGGTGCTGGACATCTTCAGGTCTTTGTCGCCCACGAACTGCGCCCAGCGGAAACAGAAAGTGCAGTATGAGTGGCAGGTTTGGCCCTGGGCAGGGAAGAACAGCACGGTCTCGCGGTATTTGTGTTGCACGCCGTCGAGCACTTCGCCTTCCAGTTCCGGCATATTCATTTCCATCTGGCCGGCCGGGTGAGGGTTCAGTTCATCGCGGATTTTTTTGGCGACGGCCTGGATCTCTTTTTTCTCGGCACCTTCGCGGTGCATTCTGGCCATGCGCTCAAAGTGCTCGTCTTTCAGCATCCCCTTCTGCGGAAAAACCAACTGATAGATAGGGTCGTTGGGCACCTTGTCCCAGTTGATCAGCTCGTTGATCACGTATTCGTTTACCCGGAAGGGTAGCACGCTGGCTACTACCTTCATCTCAAACAGGGTCTCTTCCGGAAGGTTTTGAATGATCTCGATCTTGTCTAGCTGTCGGTCCGTATAAACCTTGAAGCGTCGCTCCTCGAATTCAGCAGTGGGAATCCGGTTGGGAAACGTGACGATTGAATTCATGGTTCGCCCTCTGTAGTTGTAAGTACTAAATGTCAGGAGGGCAAAATCAGCGCCGCTCCGGTGGTCAAAAAATGGGCAGGGGAGTATACATAAATTGCTGTTTAGTTTCAGGTCTAATTAAAAAACAGGGAGGTTCGTTTTTTTGTTTTTGGCGTATCTATTTTAACGCTATGAAATTGCTAAGTATTTGTGGTCTTGTTGGCGCTCGGCTTTATGTTTTCATCGTTTAGCGCGGTAATGAAAAAAGCAGTGTTTTGGGGACTAAGACGTTGGTCGGAGCCTGGTTGTTTGAGTACCGGAAAACAGGCATTATTACGTAAATAATCGTAATTATCTTTGTGGTTTGTCCGGTGGTTTCACCGTTTTGTAAGATTTTTAGGGTAATGCGTAGTAAAAATACTACGAGGAGCCGTTAGTAAATGTTGCCTCCCGCTGTTTGTTGTGCAGAAACGCGCCATTCTGCGGGGCAGGGCAGTAAAAGCTGTTCTATGCTTTACGGATGCAGGCTTTCCATTGGCCGGAACACCGTCCGGCAGTTTGTTCAAAGAAAAGAAGCTGTGTTTCCGCAGCTCGTTGATATCGCTAACGCGGATGCCGGTCGCGGCACTCGGCGCACTTTTTGATGTGAAGGGGGAGGTTTGATGTACCAGGATGATGATCCCATTGAAACCGGTGAATGGCTTGATGCGCTCGAGTCACTGATCGAAAACGAAGGCGTAGACCGTGCGAAATACATTCTGGAGCGCTTGTCAGAGCGCGCCAGCCGCGACGGCACCGAACTGCCGTATTCCATTACCACACCATTCCGTAACACCATTCCTTTGGCCCAGGAAGCTCGCATGCCGGGTGACTTGTTCATGGAGCGCCGTATTCGTTCTTTGATCCGCTGGAATGCCATGGCCATGGTTGTGCGCGCCAACAAGCGCCCTGGTGATCTGGGTGGCCATATTTCCACTTTTTCATCAGCAGCTACGTTGTACGACGTGGGCTTCAACTACTTCTTCCACGGCGGCGATGAAAAACGCGAATCAGATCTGGTGTATTTCCAGGGCCATGCGGCGCCGGGCATTTATGCCCGCTCGTACCTGGAAGGTAGGTTTGAAGAGTCCCAGCTAGATAAATACCGCGAAGAAGTCGATGGCGGCGGTTTGTCTTCCTATCCGCACCCATGGCTGATGCCGGATTACTGGCAGTTCCCGACTGTGTCCATGGGGCTCGGACCGATCCAGGCCATTTACCAGGCGCATATAATGAAGTACCTCGATAGCCGCGAGCTGGTCGAGATGGAAAATCGCAAAGTGTGGTGTTTTGTAGGTGACGGTGAAACCGACGAGCCAGAAACGCTTGGCTGCATCTCCAAGGCCGGTCGGGAAAAACTCGATAACCTGGTATTCGTGGTGAACTGCAACCTGCAGCGGCTGGACGGCCCTGTTCGCGGTAATGGCAAAATCATCCAGGAGCTGGAAGGCTCTTTCCGCGGTGCTGGCTGGAACGTAATCAAAGTCGTTTGGGGTCGTATGTGGGACCCGCTGTTCGAGAAAGATGAAGACGGCACCATGCAGCGTGCCATGGACGAAGTGGTCGACGGCGAATTGCAGAGTTTCACCAACGCTGGTCCGGCTGCAACGAGAAAGCAGTTCTTTGGTAAGTACCCGAAACTTGCCAAGTTGGTCGAAAACTGGACCGATGAGGATATCAATAAGCTCAACCGTGGTGGCCACGACCCATATAAAGTGTACGCGGCCTATAAAAAGGCAGCTACCGAAGCGAACGGCCGACCAACTGTTATCCTCGCTCATACCATCAAAGGCTACGGTTTTGGCGCGGCAGGTGAAGCCACCAACACGGCTCACTCACTGAAAAAACTGGACACAGAAACCCTGAAGTCATTCCGCGATCGTTTTGCGATTCCGCTAAAAGACGAAGAGCTGGATGACGTCCCGTATTATCGCCCGGCACCGGATAGCCCGGAACTGATGTACATGAAGAAGCGCCGGCAGGATCTGGGGGGCTTCTATCCCAAGCGTCGTAAAGACAGCCAGCCGCTGCAGATTCCGGATCTGGATATCTTCAAGCAAGTACTGGAAGGCTCCAACGACCGTGAAATCTCGACCACTATGGCATTCGTGCGCATTCTGAGTGCTCTGGTCAAAGACAAGCGTGTAGGTAAGCGGGTTGTGCCGATTGTTCCGGACGAGGCCCGCACCTTCGGTATGGAAGGCATGTTCCGCCAACTGGGTATCTATACCTCAGAAGGGCAGAAGTATGTGCCGCAGGATCGCGAACAGATCATGTATTACCGGGAAGACAAGAAGGGCCAGATTCTGCAGGAGGGCATCAACGAAGGTGGCTCAATGGCGGCCTGGATGGCGGCTGCAACATCCTACAGCACCAACAACTTCCCGCTGATTCCTTTCTATGCGTTTTACTCTATGTTCGGCTTTCAGCGTGTCGGCGACCTGGCATGGGCCGCTGGGGATATTCAGGCCCGCGGCTTTCTGATTGGCGGTACTGCCGGGCGCACGACGCTGAACGGTGAGGGCTTGCAGCACCAGGACGGGCACAGCCATATCTTGGCCAACACTATTCCTAACTGCAAAGCATACGACCCGGCCTATGCCTACGAAATGGCGGTGGTCATCCACCATGGCATGAAGGAAATGTATGAAGACAACCAAAACGTCTACTACTACCTCACTATGGAAAACGAGAACTACGTTCAGCCTGCGATGCCTAAGGGGTGCGAAGAAGGCATTATAAAAGGCATGTACAAGTTCAGCTCGGTTGAAGCCAAAGGTAAAGGTAAAACCAAGCTGCGGGTTCAGCTGTTGGGCTCCGGCGCCATTATGAACGAAGTTAATGCTGCTGCTGAGCTGCTGAAGGATGATTGGGGAGTCAGCTCCGATGTATGGAGTGTTACCAGCTTTAACGAACTGGCGCGTGACGGCCAGCATGTAGAGCGCTGGAATCTGATGCACCCAGATGATAATAAAGGTCGCAAGGCTTATGTCACCCAGTGCCTGGAAAATCAGTCTGGCCCGGTGGTGTCGTCTACCGACTACGTCAAACTGCACTCCGAACAGTTGCGGGCGTTTATTCCTAAAACTTTCCTGACTCTGGGTACGGATGGCTTTGGCCGCAGTGATACCCGTGAAAAGCTGCGTGATTTCTTTGAGGTTGATCGTTACCACGTTGCCGTAGCGGCATTATCTGCGCTGGCGAAAGACGGTGAGGTCAAGCACGAGCAGGTTCTTGAAGCCATGCGCAAGTACGGAATCGATCGCAATACACCGAACCCGGCGCACCGCTAAGGAGACCGCTATGAGCGAGCAGGAAATCAAGGTCCCGGATCTTGGCGGGGCAGACGAAGTTGAGGTTATTGAGCTTTTGGTAAGCGAAGGCGACTCGGTTGAAGCAGAAGACCCGATTCTGACCGTCGAAACTGACAAAGCCTCTGTAGAGTTGCCATCCCCTGGCGCCGGCAAGATCATCAAGCTCACCGTGAAGGTGGGTGACAAGGTCAAGGAAGGCGACGTTGTGGGTACCATGGAGGCCAGTGGCGATTCTGGTGGAGATGCCGGTAAAGAGGACAGTGGCACTGAAGACTCAGGTAGCGAGTCGGAGCCGAAAGCTGAGGAAAAACCGGAGAGCAAGCAAGAAGATGAGACGGAGAGCAAGCCGGCACCCAAGAAGAAATCCGGGGGCTCCAGGAAGGAGACTGTGCTTGTTCCGCCACTTGATGGAATGGAAAACGTACCGGTTATCGAGATCAACGTGTCTGAAGGCGATACCATCGAGGCAGATGACGCCCTGGTAACCGTCGAATCGGATAAGGCGTCCATGGAAATTCCATCACCTTTCGGCGGCAAAGTCGTGAAGGTCCTGGTGGCCGAGGGTGACAAGCTGTCAGAAGGCGATAAGCTTCTTGAGCTTACCGTTGCTGGCGACGATGGCGACGAGCAAGATGAACAGGACGACGCGCCCGAGGCCGATTCCGGTAAGTCTGAAGAGCCTGAAGCCAAGGCTGACGAGAAAGAGCAGGACAAAGAGCAGGACAAAGAGCCTGCACCACAGTCGCAGGGCTCGGTTTATGAACCGCCCTCGCCGGGAGCCAAGGTCCATGCCGGCCCTGCGGTGCGCAAGCTGGCCCGGGAGCTGGGGGCAGACCTGACTCGCATCAAGGGTGCTGGCCCTAAAGGGCGAATCCTGAAAGATGATGTGCAGGCTTATGTTAAGAGCCAGCTGCGACAGGCGCAGCAAGGAAGTTCTGTAGCTACCGGCTCGGGCATTCCGGGCGTTAAACTCCCGGACTTCAGCCAGTTTGGTGACATTCAGAAAGAAGCTATGTCACGGATGATGGCAGTTACCGCTGCTAACATGCAGCGCAGCTGGTTGAACGTACCCCATGTGACCCAGTTCGAAGATGCGGACATCACCGATATGGAGGCGTTCCGTAAGTCGCAGAAAGCTGCGGGTGAGAAGAAGGGCGTGAAGATGACGCCTTTGCCGTTCCTGCTGAAAGCCTGCGCAACTGCGTTGGCCGAGCTGCCGCAGTTTAATGTGTCGTTGGATATGGAGCGCAAAGAGGTTATCCGCAAGCAGTACATTCACATTGGTATTGCTGTGGATACACCAAACGGTTTGATGGTTCCGGTTATTCGCGATGTGGATAAGAAAGGTCTTTGGGAGCTGGCTGCGGAGAGTGCGGAGCTCGCCCAGAAAGCCCGCGACAAGAAGCTGAAGCCGGCAGAAATGCAGGGTGCCTGCTTTACCATCACAAGTCTGGGTGGTATCGGTGGTACAGCATTCACGCCCATTGTGAATGCGCCGGAAGTGGCCATTCTTGGTGTTTCCAAAGCGGCAATGAAACCGGTGTGGGATGGCAGTGAATTCCAGCCAAGGCTGATGTTGCCGTTGTCGTTATCTTACGACCACCGTGCGGTGAACGGAGCAGATGCGGCGCGGTTTACGTCTCTGCTTGGCCAGTTGCTTGGGGATATTCGTACCCTCCTGCTGTAATGGCTGCCAGGTTCGCTCCCGGTTCAGGCTGGAGTTTCTGATCCAGCGCAACCGGGAGTCGCCTGAAATAGGCTAGACTTGGCGAACATAAAGAGCGTTAAGGGGCACAGAGAAATCTGTGCCCCTTTTCTTTGCCATTGTAAGCAGGGCTTTCCTGTAGGGAGCTTGTATGAGTTCAGAGCTTAATCTTGCCGCCATTATCTACGACAGCGATGATCAGCCGGTTGATGCGCTTTTACACACGGTTGCGGCGAACCTGAACGGTCGTGGTGACAGGGTTGCCGGGCTGGCTATGGCGCTGAATGGGCAGGGTTTGCGGCGCAAGCCTATGGCACTTCAGGACCTGGAAACGGGTCGGGAATATTCCATAGCGCAAAACCTGGGCAAAGAATCGCAATCCTGTTGTCTGGATCCTTATGGGCTGGCCGAAGCGACCGGCGTGCTGCGTGCACTGCTTCAGCAGCCGCCCCAACTGGCGATAGTGAATCGTTTTGGCCAGCAGGAAATAAGCGGTAAAGGATGTCGTGCTGAGTTCCTTCAGCTGCTTGATGCCGGCATCCCTGTGTTGACCGTGGTAAAGCGCAAGTTTCTGCAGCAATGGCATGAGTTTAGTGGTGGGGAGGCAGTTGATTTGCCGTTTTCCGAAGTGGTTGTGCAGCAGTGGTGTGATGGGGTTTTGAAGAGATAGCAAGGCCAGAAACAAATACGCCCCGGAAGACCGGGGCGTATGGGTACTGACTAAACCGGAGGGTTTAGAAGCTGTACTGGGCTGCGAACATCAGACGGTTTGCGTCTGAAGAATCGCCAGCAACGGTTTCCTGATCAAGGTAGCCGTATTCGATACCCATCATTACGTTTTGAACTGGGGTCCACATGTAGTTGAGGAGAACGTTCTGGTTGGTCTCTGCAGCTCCGTTTGTTAGCGAGCTTGCAGCGATTGCATCATCCAGATCCAGCGTTGTCATGCCATAGCCCAGGTTGATGCTGCGGCCGCCGCCAAGCTTCATGCTTACGCCGACTGAGCCACCGTAACCTTCGATGGTTTCAATGCTGTTGCCATCCATGTAGGCGCTGGCGCCGTAGTAGTTGCTGCCCGAACGCCACAGGTAACCGCTTGCACCATCGGTGTAATTGAGCGCGCCCTGAACAGAGAACATGTCATTCAACTTCAACTTGATAGCACCGAAAACCCCGTACCCAATAGCGCTGTCATCAGTTGAGCCGTCGTCTGATGTGACTTGGCTGGCCATGACCGCTCCAGAATAGGAGACTGCACCTGCAGAATCTTCAAGTCGGGCAGTGAAAGCAGGTGAAGATGTGCGGCCAGAGCCGTCAACAATTGCTTGCGAACTAGGATCTTCCAAAGAGAAAGACATGGCGCCGGTGGTATAACGAATCTGTTCGGTACGATCCTGGCTGCCAGCTGTGCCTGCCAAGCTATCGAAGTCCAAGGTAGGAGTGTTGCCAACGAAACTCAGGTAGTTAGACCATGTACGACCGGCCAGGAACCCATTGTATTCGCCGTATGCATGGCGCATACGAAGGCTGCCGGCACCGTTGCCTGAACCCCGGAAGTCACCTTCAACGGTAATCGCAACACCTGAGCTATGCTTAACTTTCACGCCCAGACGGCTCTGCTGAACATCGGCACCGAAGTGACCTTCAGCGTCTTCGTTGGCGGAAGGGGAAAAGGAACCTGCGCGGGTGGATACTGCACGGTCGCCGTCTAGATCATAGCTCATGTTCAGACGCGCATAACCGTAAAGGCTGGCTTCAACGTCGTCACCAACGTTCAGGCTCAGGGCATTTGCCTGGCCGGCTACACTTAACACTGCTACGGCTGCCGTCGCACGAATAGCCATTCTCAATTTGTTGCTTTGCATTATTGTTGTCTCCACACATTGGACAATTATTTTTGTAGGACCCACGGACAAGATAGTTACCATTGCATGACAATTCAAATAAATTTGCACCCGGTTTAGACAAAGGTCTATGGAAGCTTTTTGTTTTGATACAGGTATCTGCACCTCATTAAGGGCATTAACATTGGTTTATGGCATTCAAAAATAGCGATCTGAGTAAAATTACATTCGCATTTCTCGATATTGAGACTACCGGTGGGAATGTGTCCCATGACAGGATTACCGAAATCGGAATCCGTTTATGGCGAGCGGGCGAGACAGTGGGCGAGTGGCAAACCCTGCTGAATCCGGGTACTCGCATCTCTCCCTTTATCGAGCAATTGACAGGTATCTCGAATGACATGGTGGCCGACGCGCCATTGTTTGAAACCATAGCCGATGAGCTCGAAGAGCAACTCCGCGATACCGTATTCGTGGCCCATAACGCGCGCTTCGATTACGGGTTTATCAAATCGGAGTTTCGCAAGCTGGGGCGGCTTTTCTCTGCGCGAGTGCTGTGCACCGTGAAGCTATCCCGGCGGCTGTATCCGGAGTTTCGCAAGCACAATATGGATGCGCTGATTGAACGGCACGGGCTGGAACAGGTGCGGCGCCACAGAGCCATGGGAGATGTTTCTGCAATGCTGGCGTTCTTTGAAAATGCGCTGGCTGACAAAGGGGAAGAGCAAATAGAGAAAGCTGTTGCTGAACTGCTGCAACGACCAAGCCTCCCTTCGCATTTGCCTCTCGATACCTTGAAAGATTTACCGCGGGCCCCTGGTGTGTACCGGTTTTATGGTGAAAACGATGTGCTCTTATATGTAGGAAAGAGTACCAATATTGCTCAGCGTGTAGCCTCGCACTTTTCCGGGGACCACAACACCAGCCGCGGCGTGCGTATCTCTGAAAGCCTGCGGCGGGTGGAGTGTACTGAAACCGCCGGCGAGCTTGGGGCTTTGTTGTTGGAGCTTCGGGAAATAAAAGCGCTCAACCCGCTTTTTAACCGCCGTTCCCGAGCGGCAAAAAGTCTGGTGAGTATTGAGCTGACGCCGAACGACTCCGGTTATTTGCAGGCACGGCTGGTGAGGAAAATAGAGCCGCATCGTCTTGCCAGCTATTATGGACTGTTTCGCAGCAAGCGGGATGCAGAGCGGGCGCTGAGCGGCATTGCGGCAAAGAACGAGGTGTGTAATCGGTTGCTTGGGCTTGAACCGGAGCGCGAAGGCGCATGTTTCCAGAGGGCGCTGGGGCGGTGCAAGGGTGCCTGTGAGGGCATTGAGGATGTCGCTCGCTATAACCTGAGGGTGCAAATTGCCTTTCACGAGCTGCGCTTGCGAACCTGGCCGTGGAAAGGGCCGGTGGCGATTGTGGAGCGTAGAGAGGGAAGGGAGGAACCGGATATTCTGGTGGTCTATAACTGGATGCATGTTGCTACTTTGCATGATGAGCAATCGCTTCACGATCTGTCACTGCGAGGTCAGTCTATAACTTTTGATCTGGACTCCTACAAGTTGCTGGTCAAGGCATTGATGGGCCGGAATGCCAAGGTAGATTCCCTTATCGAATTGCCTGCGGTCGGGGAGCCGGATGTTCTTATGCCCTGAGTGGCGTACTATAAAGCGGTTGATCCGAACACCTACGTACTTGCCCACAACGGCAACTCGACTATTTTACAGGCTTAACTGCTTTTCTGAGAGAGATCTATGCACAAAGAACCTGTCAGCCGCGAACTTTTCGATGAAGTCATGGTACCTAACTACGCCCCCGGTTCGATCATACCGGTGCGAGGCGAGGGTTCCCGAATATGGGATCAGGATGGTCGTGAGTATATAGATCTCCAGGGTGGCATTGCCGTGAGTTGTCTTGGGCATTCACACCCCGGTCTCGTTGGAGCATTGCAGGAGCAGTCAGAGAAAATCTGGCACCTGTCCAATGTGATGACGAATGAGCCGGCTTTGCGGCTGGCAAAAACTCTCTGTGATCTTACTTTTGCCGAAAGGGTGTTTTTTGCGAATTCCGGCGGTGAGGCCAACGAGGCCGCGTTCAAGCTTGCACGCAGGTATGGCTGGGAGCATTCCGGGCCGGAGAAACATGAGATTATCTCTTTCAAAAACGCGTTTCACGGTCGGACCCTGTTCACCGTAAGCGTGGGCGGACAACCCAAATACCTTGAAGGATTTGAGCCGGCACCGGGTGGCATTCATCATGCGGACTTCAATGATCTGGAGTCGGTAAGAAAGCTGATTTCAAAAGATAAGACCTGTGCCGTAGTTGTTGAACCTATCCAGGGTGAGAGTGGTGTAGTACCAGGGGATCCGGAATTCCTGGAAGGGCTGCGGCAGCTCTGTGATGACAACGACGCACTGCTGATTTTTGATGAGGTTCAGTCAGGCGTTGGTCGTACCGGTCATCTCTATGCTTATCAGATGTACGGCGTTGTGCCGGATATTCTCACCAGTGCCAAGGGGCTCGGCGGAGGCTTTCCGGTCGCCGCCATGCTGACTACTGCCAAAGTTGCTGCCAGCCTCGGAATAGGTACACATGGTAGCACCTACGGCGGGAACGCTCTGGCTTGTGCCGTCGCCCAGAAGGTGGTGGATACTGTAAGTCAGCCAGATATCCTGAAGGGTGTTAAGGCGCGCTCTGATCATCTGCGCAAAGGTATGATGGATATCGGTGAGCGCTACGGGATCTTCAGTGAGGTCCGCGGAGCGGGCTTGTTACTGGGCTGCGTGCTGACCGAAAAGTGGCAGGGCAAGGCGAAAGAGTTCCTGAACGCAGGCCTGGATGAAGGTGTGATGGTTCTGATCGCCGGCGCTAACGTAATCAGGCTGGCGCCTTCGCTGATTATTCCCCACGCCGACATTGATGAAGCGCTTGAGCGATTTGAAGCGGCGGTGAAGAAACTTACAGCGTAGGAGCATTTATGTGGCTGGTACGTCCGGCAGTACCTGATGACGTTGGCCAGATATTGGAGGTTGCTGGCGCGGCTGGTTCAGAAACCGCCCGCCTCTCATCCACGCTGCCCCGGCAGCGTGATGCTCTTGCGGAAAAAATAGAGCTCTCGCTTGCGTCTCTGGACGGCAAACCAACCACCACTGGTGCCAGGCCACAACGGTTTCTGTTTGTACTTGAAAACACTTCTACCGGTAGAGTACATGGAACCGCTGGCATCAATGCCTGTGCGGGGAACAGTCAGCCGTTCTATAACTACCGCCGCGATGCGCTCATACACGCTTCCCACGAACTCGGTATCTCCAGCCGGGTCGATGTTCTCTATCCCAGCCATGCGCTGACCGACCATACGCTGCTTTGCTCATTTTCCATCACGCCCGAACTGCGAAACACGGAAGCATTTGAGTTGCTATCCAGGGCCAGGATACTTTTTATTGCCGGGCACCGGGATTGGTTCGCTTCGAGAGTCGCGGTAGAGATTCAGGGGGTGCAGCTTTCGGATGGCAGTGTTCCTTTCTGGGACAGTCTGGGGCGCCACTTTTTCAATATGGATTTTGAAACCGCCGACCAGTATTCCGGCCTGCTCAGTAAAACCTTTATTGCTGAACTTATGCCTCCTAATCCTGTGTATGTCACCTTGCTGTCCGAGGCCGCCCAGTCGGCTCTTGGGCAACCCCATGCCCTGACTGTGCCCAATCTTGAACTCTTGCAACGGGAAGGGTTTCAGGCCGGCTGTTACCTGGATATTTTCGATGGCGGGCCAGTACTTGAAGCGCGTACAGATGCCTTGCACACGCTGGTAACCAGTTACCCGAAAATCTTGCATGGAAGCAGCGAGGAAGACGGAGATGTCTGTCTGATTTCTGGAGGAGAGGGAGCCGGGTTCCGTTGCACGCTGGCCAAGGCTACCGAGGTCCTTGGTGGCACTCGAGACAGAGAAGCCGTAAAGGTGCCTGTGAGCGTATGGGAGTTGCTGGGCAAAACAGCCGGTGATGAGGTGAGGGTAGCGCCGCTATGATGAGCATATACCGCCCGAGGGTTGCCGCATGCTGTTGATCCGCCCGCTCCAGGAATCAGATCTTGATGATCTTTATGCTATGGCTCAGAAGGCTGGTAAGGGGCTGACTACGCTGCCAGCTGATCGAGACCTTTTACAGCGCAAGATCAACCTCGCCCGGGAAACCTTTAACCAGCGTTGCGCCCCGGAAGCTGGTCTGTACCTGTTTGCCCTTGAAGATACAGAAACCGGTAAAGCTGTGGGTATCAGTGGTATTCAGGCCCGGGTCGGCCTGGATGAGGTGTTCTATAACTACCGGCTCAGCGTTACTGTAAACGCTTCTAAGGAGTTGGGCGTTCACGTGCGTACACCAACGCTGCACCTCACCAACGATATGACAGATACCAGCGAGATATGTTCGCTGTTGCTCTCCGACGACTATCAGGGTGGTGGCAACGGCTTGCTGCTATCACGTTGTCGTTTCATGTATATGGATGAGTTTCGCAAACATTTTTCGGAAAAGGTATTTGCTGAAATGCGCGGCGTGTCCGATGAGCAAGGTCTTAGCCCCCTGTGGGATGCTTTGGGCAGCAAGTTTTTTGATATGGAATTTATGGAAGCGGATATGCTTTCCGGGCTTGGGAATAAAGCATTTATTGCTGAGTTGATGCCCAAGTTCCCCATCTATTTGCCTATGCTGCCGGATTCGGCGCGAGCGGTTATTGGCAGGGTCCATGGCAATACGGCTCCGGCGCTGAAGATGCTGGAGGCAGAGGGCTTTAACTTTAACGGCCTGGTGGACATCTTTGATGGTGGCCCCGTGGTAGAGGCGTTTGTGCATACAATCCGCACGATTCGCGACAGCCGAAACCGCCACGCCATGGTCACCCGCAAAGCGGTGAACCTTGATGTGCCAGCTGCGGAACGGGTAATGGTGTCCAATCGCTCGTTCCGTAATTTCCGGGTAACAACTGTGCCTGCCAGCTGCGTTGGCGTAGATACCATTAGCCTGCCGCCCGATGTTGCCGAAGCCTTGCAGATTGAATCGGGTGACCCGGTGCGGCTGGCGCCTCTGAAGGACAGAGCAAAAACCACGGTGAAGCCGGCAGGTTGAAATTTATGCAATTCCAGTAACGGGAGATTTAGTGATATGACAAACCTGACAGGCGAGTTGTTTATAGGCGGGCTTTGGCTTCAGGGCCATGGCCCAGTATTTGAGTCGGTTCAGCCCGTTACCGGCAATGCGGTCTGGGAAGGCACTGGTGGCAGCCTTGCGGATGTAGACGCAGCGGTGCGCGGTGCTCGGGCTGCTTTTCTGAAGTGGCGCCGGAAGAGTTTTGCTGAGCGTCAGGCGGTTATTGAGGCTTTTGCCGAACTGCTGGAATCAAACAAGGAAGAGCTGGCCCATCAGATCGGCCTGGAGACAGGAAAGCCCCTGTGGGAGTCACGTACGGAAGTGGCGGCCATGATCGGCAAGGTCGGAATCTCTGTGAAAGCCTACAACGACCGCACCGGGCAATCCGAATCGGATGTTGCTGGTGGCCGCGCGGTGCTGCGGCATCGCCCTCATGGAGTGGTTGCTGTCTTTGGTCCTTATAACTTCCCGGGCCATCTCCCGAATGGTCACATTGTGCCGGCTCTGCTGGCGGGCAATACGGTTGTCTTCAAACCCAGTGAGCTGACGCCCGGGGTAGCGGAGCTAACGATTAAACTCTGGGAAAAAGCCGGGCTGCCCGATGGCGTGATCAATCTGGTTCAGGGGGCTGCCGATACCGGTAAGTCACTTGCCAGCCACCCCTTGATTGATGGCCTCTTCTTTACCGGAAGCTCGACGGTTGGTCACCTATTGCACCAGCAGCTTGGTGGTCAGCCCGAGAAAATCCTTGCCCTGGAAATGGGCGGCAACAACCCACTGATTGTTCAGGATGCCTCCGATATTGACGGTGCGGTGCATCACGCCCTGCAGTCGGCGTTTCTCTCCGCCGGGCAGCGTTGCACCTGTGCCCGCAGATTACTGGTGCCCAAAGGCAAAAAAGGCGATGAGTTCCTGGATCGCCTGGTGGCGGTGTCAGCCCGCATTCAGGTGGGGGAATTTGATGCCAGCCCGCAACCATTTATGGGTTCGGTTATTTCAGTACAAGCGGCGGAAAAGCTTCTGGCTGCCCAGGCCAATATGTTGGAGAAAGGTGGGACGTCCCTGCTGGAAATGAAGCAGGTGCAACCGGATACTGGCCTTCTTTCGCCCGGCATTGTGGATGTAACAGGGCTGGAGTTGCCGGATGAAGAGTTCTTCGGGCCGTTGTTAACAGTCTATAGGTACAAGAGCTTTGATGATGCCCTTGAACTGGCCAACAATACTCGTTTTGGACTTTCCGCCGGCATCCTCACCGACGACCGTAAGCTCTACGAACGTTTGGTTGAGGAGGCCAGGGCCGGTATCGTCAACTGGAATCGCCCATTGACCGGAGCGAGCAGTGCAGCACCTTTTGGTGGCGTGGGGGCCAGTGGTAATCACCGAGCCAGCGCTTACTATGCTGCAGATTATTGTGCCTGGCCCATGGCGTCTCTTGAGGCAGGCAAAAGCGAGGTGCCGGAAAAACTGTCGCCAGGCCTGAGTTTTGATTCGTGAATAGCAGTTCCTGAGCCTTGGTACCCTGAATCCGGACGGAATCTCAAATCATGAAAAAGCATGCGGTAGAAGCAAATTTTGATGGCCTGGTAGGCCCTACCCACAATTACGCGGGGCTGTCCTGGGGTAACGTGGCGTCCAAGTCCAATGTGAATGCGGTGTCCAACCCCCGGGAGGCGGCGCTGCAAGGGTTGGCAAAGATGAAGCGCCTGGCTGACCGCGGATATGTTCAGGGCATTCTGCCGCCCCACGAACGTCCGCATATTCCATCGCTGAGAGCCCTCGGATTCAGTGGCACGGATGCACAGATTCTGGAGCAGGCCGCAAAATCCAGCCCGTCCATTCTGGCTGCCGTATCTTCTGCATCGTCAATGTGGACAGCCAATGCGGCTACGATTTCACCCAGTGCCGATACCACCGATCACCGGGTACACTTCACCCCTGCCAACCTGAGCGCCAAGTTCCACCGCTCCATTGAGCATAGCGTGACCGGTCGAATGCTGAAGTCTATCTTCGCGGATGATGGCTATTTTGCCCATCATCCGGCACTGCCGTCGGTCAGCCATTTTGGCGATGAGGGTGCGGCCAACCATACCCGGCTTTGCGGGCGTTACGGTGAGCCTGGGGTGGAGCTGTTCGTGTATGGCCAGGCGGCCTTTAATGAGCAGGCCCCGGCTCCGCAAAAATACCCGGCCCGGCAGACCCTCGAAGCCTCTCAGGCTGTCGCTCGCCTGCATGGATTAAAAGATGCGAATCGGGTGTTTGCCCAGCAGAACCCTGCAGCCATTGACGCCGGCGTATTTCATAACGACGTTATTGCGGTGGGCAACGGCAACACCCTGTTCTATCACGACATGGCATTCCTGCATGAAGAGCAAGTGTTATCAGAGATCCGTGCACGCCTCATTGGAGCAGATCTGGAAGCGGTTCGGGTGAGCAGTGAGGAGGTGCCATTGGAGGATGCAGTAGCCTCGTATCTGTTCAACAGCCAGCTGCTGAATACGCCCGACGGCATGTTGCTTGCGGTTCCGGGCGAATGCCGGGAGGTCGGAACTGTCAGCCAGTATCTGGATAGGTTGCTGGCCGCGGGCGGGCCAATCACGGCGGTGGAAGTGTTTGATGTGAAACAATCCATGCGCAACGGCGGCGGTCCTGCGTGTCTGCGCTTACGTGTGGTTCTGAATGACGACGAATTGCAGGCCATGCATCGCGGTGTGATTTTGACCGACGATCTCTATGAACGGCTGACGACCTGGGTTGCAGCGCACTACCGTGATCAACTTGAGCGGGAAGATCTGGCGGATCCCATGCTGCTAGATGAGGTGCGCAAAGCACTGGATGAGCTGACAGGTATTCTGGGGCTGGGGTCAATCTACGACTTCCAGCTTTAGAAGTTTTTCAGTGCCTCATCAGGAGACGGCGATCGATGAAGTGAGCATGTCCATGGTGTGCCGGATCAGGTTCTCAGCAGGGAAGTTGCCATCGCTCTCGCTGGCTTCCGACTGGCATAGCAGAATGGTGCCGTGCAGGGCGCCCCGCAGGTAAAGCGCTGTTTGCTCCGGATTCTGGATGCGCTGGCGGCTCATGGTGCCGTCTTCAAGCCCCAGCTCGATGGCCTCTATCATCAACGCCATGAGCTCGGATTTCGAGCAGAGCATTTCCATGGCCTGGGCTTCGTCTGCTTCAGCCATGGCGGTTGAGGCTTTGGTGAGCGCCGAAAAATAGTCCGGTTCGTCCAGGTAGAAACGGTAGTAGGATTCTCCCATGGCTCGTATTTGTGCCAGCCCCGTATCGGCGGTCTGTCTCGCGTTCCGGAAGCGTTCAGACAGGCTCTGCCCGGCCCGCAGCATAATCCCGCGCTGAATGGCGGCCTTATCCTTGAAGTAAACATAGAGCAGTGCCCGGCTCAGGCTGGCGGTGCGTGCAATGTCATCCATGGACGTCCGCTCATAACCCTTATCCGAAAAGGCCCGCTCTGCGGCGTCCAGAATGGCGTCGTAGCGGGCTTGCTTCTCCCGTTCGCGGCGTGTTTTCAGCGGTTCAGTCATCAGGTTCTCTCGTCGGGGCATTCTATCGGCCGGTTGCCAGTAGAGCATGAATGAAAACTGATTATTGACATAATGTCAAAGAATGACATTATGTCGCGATCAACAAACTGGATTTCCGCAGCAAGCGGCATCGGCATCAACATGAGCAGGGAAGAAAGGACACCTTATGACACCAATTCGTATTTCTTTCGGCTTTATTTTTCTTGCTGCCTCCGGTCTTTTACTTTCGGGTTGTAATGCCGCTGATGCACCGGATTTACCTGACGAGCACCGGGTGTCGGTGCGTGTTTCAGAAGTTACCGGAGGTGAGGCCCAGGACATAACCCTGCGTTTCTCCGGCATTGTCCGGTCAACCCAAAGGGCAACTCTTACGTTCCAGATTAGCGGCACTCTGAAAGAGCGTGAGGTAGAGTTGGGCCAGACTGTCGCTGCCGGCGATGTGCTTGCCCGGGCCTACAACCCGGCGCTGGAACCTGCGCGGGATTCAGCAAAAGCCAAGCTGGAAGAGCTGAACACCGGGTACGATCAGGCCAAGCGTGAGTGGGAGCGTTCGAGCCGGTTACACGAGCGTGGTGTGGTTTCCGAGCAAAACCTTGAACAGATTGCGGCTCGCCGGGATTCCTTGAGGGCCAGCGTAGCCACCGCTCAGGCTGCACTTGCTGAGGCAACTCAATTGTTACAAGAAAGCACCTTGCGAGCACCGTTTGCCGGGCGTGTTGAAGCTCTGTTGGTCGAAAGGGACGAATTTGTAGCGGCTGGCCAACCGGTTGTGCGCATGTCCTCACCTGAAGGCAAGGAGGTTGAGGTTCGGGTGCCGGCATACCTCCTTGGACATGTGTCTCTGGAACAGGAGCTACCTGTGTGGTCAGTGCAGAACCGCAGTGAGGCTCCGGTTGTTGGTTCTGTTGTTGAGATTGCCCAGGCCGGTGCAATCCGTGGCGAACTGCACCCGGTTCTGATCAGTCTACCGATTAATTCGTTGGATACGGGGGAGCCAGTTGAAGTGGGCATCACTCCGAATTCTGAATCCGCCATCACCGTTCCACTTTTGTCGGTTGTCCGCAGCGAGGACGGCATGATGGTATTCCGGGTGCAAGACGGTGTGGCCCGCCGCGTGCCGATACAGGTTGAACGTGTGGTGGGCGAGCGCGTTGTAGTGCGTGCGGGTGAGTTGAAGCCAGGCGACCAGGTAGTTTATGCGGGTATAACCCGCCTTGCAGACGGTGATGCCGTGGAGGTGCGTTGATGACGCGCCGGCTGCTCAACTTCCAGCGATTATTGGGCATGGTGGTTACCATGCTTTGTCTGTTGGGAATCGCGGCATACAGCACCATGCCGCGCCAGGAAGACCCCTCATTTCCGTATCGGGCCGGGCTGATCTCGGTGAACTACCCCGGAGCCAGTGCCGATGCGGTTGAGCGGCTGGTGCTAAGACCGCTGACTGATGAGCTTCGGCAGGTCGAGGAAGTCGATATCTCACAAGGCACAGCCCGCACAGGGGTGGCGCTGGTAAGGATTCGTCTCAATGATGATATCTACGACACGGATCCGGCCTGGGACCGGATCCGGCAAGCAATGGAACGTGCAAAGCAGGATTTCCCGGATGACGTTGGCCAGATGGCGCTGGATGACCGGCTGATAGACAACCCGGCCATTGTGTTGGCGATTGGGGGTGCACCTTCGGTTAGTGAGCTGTCGGATGTGGCCGAGCGGCTTAAACAAAACCTCGCCGACCTTAGCGGAGTGTCCCGCATTGAACTGGAAGGGGATGCCGACGAGCAGATTACTTTGGCTCTGGATGATGCTGCACTGTATCGATTGGGCATTTCACCGGCGCGAATTCTGCAAACCCTCGCACAGCGCAATCAGACGACCCCTGGCGGTTTTGTGGTCGTGGACGGGCGCCGTTTATCGGTGCTTCCTAACACCGAATTTGCCGACATTGATGCCATTCGTGCAACCCCCATTGAACTACCTGATGGTTCCCAGGTGCCGCTGGCGGCGGCCGCGGATGTGTGGCGCGGCCCTGCTGAACCAAGACAACCGGAGACCTGGTTTGATGGTGAGCGGGTTGTATTGCTGTCGCTGATTATGGAAGAAGGTACTACGGACGCGATCCGTTTTGGGGAGCGTGTGCGAGAGCGGGTTACGCAGATCCGCCCTGATTTCGAGCCCTACGAAATCCGTGAGATGTTTTTTCAGCCTGATAAGGTCTCGGACCGTCTGGATAATCTGGCCTTGAGCCTTGTGCTGTCCGTGTTGATTATTGTGGCCGTCGTGTTCACCGGCATGGGTATTCGAATGGGTCTGCTGGTGGCTTCCATTCTTCCGATGGTGGCTTTGATAAGCGTTGGCCTCTACGACCTTGGCGGCGGCGTGCTGCATCAGATTGCGGTTATCGGCATGGTGATTTCTCTGGGTATTCTGATCGATAACGCCATAGTGATTGTAGAAAACATTCAGGGGCATCTGGATGAGGGTATGCGCCGCCTGGATGCCCTGCGCAAAGCTGTTAGCGAACTCGCCGGGCCGCTTGGCGCTTCCACCGGCACCACACTTGCAGCCTTTGCGCCTCTTTTGCTTGCCAAAGGTGGTGCGGCAGATTTTACCCGGGGCGTCCCGGTAATGATCATGCTGACTCTATCTGTCAGTTATTTACTGGCGATTTCCGTGGTACCCCTGCTGGCAGCCCGGTTCCTGAAGCCTCGCCGCAATGCGGAGGCTGACCGGTTGACGGGTCTGGCCAGGTTCCTCGGTGGTCTTGTTTACCGCCACCCCCGCCGACTGATCGCAGCCGGAACCTTATTAGTTGTGATGAGCCTGGCCGTGACGCCGTTTATGGCGCAGCAGTTCTTCCCCAATGCCGACCGGCCTCAGGTGATCGTTGAACTCTTCATGCCTGAAGGCACAGAACAATCGCGCACGGCTGAAGCCGCTGCGGATTTGGAACAAGCTATACGCACACGGCCGAACGCGCTGCAAATTCATCGTTTTGTCGGCTATACCGGCCCTTCGTTCTACTACAATCTCCAGCGTGCGCCCCAGGCGCCGAACAGGGGCAGGTTGGTGGTAACAACGCCGACCCTGGAAGACACGACTGAAATGATTCACTGGATTCGAACCCATGTGAATGAGCAGATGCCCGAACTGAATGTAGGCGTTGGTGTTCTCGGGCAGGGGCCACCCAGCATCGCACCGGTGGAAGTCCGCGTTTACCACCCGGATGATCAGGAGCGCACTCATGCTGTAGAGCAGTTGTTCAGCGCTTTACGCCAGGTGGAGGGCACCGTGGATGTGAGGCACGATCTGGACATTGGCGTACCGAGCATTGCGATCAACGTAGACGATGCCACCGCTGCAAGGTACGGGCTTACCCGGGCCGATGTGGCCCAGAGCCTTTACGGCCAGAGCTTCGGCGTTGTCGCTGAACGGTACCGGCAGGAAAAAGACCCGATTCCGCTCGTACTGCGGTCACAGGAAGGCACATCCTTGCCTCTGGAACGTCTGCTTTCGGTGAACATCTACAACGATCTTGGGCAAGCGGTTCCGCTTTCCGCTGTTGCCACTGTAGAAACTACCTGGGAGCCTGCGGCGCGCTATTTGCGAAACGGCATCCGGCTCAATACGGTGACGTCTAACCTGTTGACAGACTACAGCTTCAGCCAGGCGCTGGATGGGCTCCAACTTGCATTGGCAGACAACCCCCTGCCTGATGGCACGCGCCTGGAAATGGGCGGTGATGCCGAAGGCTCTGGTGATGCCAACGGCGCGCTCTTAACAGCCGCACCAATCGGCGTACTCTTGCTGCTCTTCTTCCTGTTGCTTCAGTTCAACTCGTTCCGGCGCGTGGGCATTATCCTGTTGACCGTCCCGCTAGCCACCGTTGGCATATTTCCCGGGCTGGTGCTTTCGGGATCGCCTTTCGGGTTTCAGTCGCTGCTTGGCGTCATCGCCCTGGTGGGCATTGTGGTGAATAACGCCATAGTTTTGCTCGACGTGATGGACAGGGAGCTGGAAAATGGTGAAAGCATCCACGAAGCCATGCGCAAAGCTGTTATCCAGAGAACCCGCCCCATCCTGCTGACCACCGCAACCACCGTAGCCGGCCTGCTGCCATTGGCGTTCTCCAGCTCCACACTCTGGCCGCCCATGGCCTGGGCCATTATCTCAGGGCTTCTGGCTTCAACGGTACTGACTCTATTGGTCATCCCGGCAGTTTGCACTCAGTTGATTACAGTGAAAGTTGCAGAACCGGAAAACGCTCCGGCCTAGAGGCCTCCTGTGCCAGCGGGTTTACCGGGGCCTGATCATCAGGCCCACCCGCTGACCAACCGGCACATCCCGGTTTGGAAACACAATTGCCTGAGGCGAAGCTTCTACCTTATAACGGGTGATATCATCCTCCCAGATGACGGTGCCTGGCGGATATTCGGTAAAGTTCGCCACATCATCCGGAATATGAAACCGGAAGTTTTTCCCGGTATTCAGAATTTCATGTACCACCTCAAAGACTGTTAAGCATTCCGGCTGCGGTTGTTTTTCCGGGCATGGCTCACCACGAAAACGCCGTCGCAAAGCCTTCTTGATTCCCGCGAAACGCGTGAGCTCATTCTCGCCAAAAGGCCTGACCTTGCCCAGTTCTACGGTAAAGCTCTCGGCGCCCAGCACAGAAGATGAAAACGACGAAAACGTAGTGCCCGCCTTGTGCTGAAGCAACAGTGTTTCCACCTCAGCTTCCAGCAGAAAATCGCACTGCGCCTCCGGCACCTGCCGGCCTGCCACAAACGGATACAGTGCAAACTTCTCCCGCCTGGATGGCCTTATGGCCGTATGCAAGTCGTAATGGGACAAGGCCTGCGGATGCACCATGGCAAACTGACGACAAGCCTCTTCAAGAAACTGCGCCCGCGCTGCTTCCGACAGCTCGTCATACTCCGGGTAGGCATGAGCACCGTTGAACAAGCGGTTGAGATTTACCTCCAGAAACCTTTGTCCTGCCACCATCGCCGGTGGGTTCCCCAGAATCAGCAGCAGGGGGCACGCCAACTGCCACTCCTCGTTCAACAGTTCGCTAACCAGCGCGTTCAGAACTTCAATAGGTGCGGTTTCATTGCCATGAATGCCAGCGGAAACAATTAATGCTTCCTGGTTCGGGTTTGTGCGATTGGCCGGTGGAGTGAGGTGCAAAACACCAGCACTTTTGCGGTTGATACAGGTGCCATCAGGAAGCGTGGTTTTTATTTCTGGAAGGTTAGCTGTGGCGTGTATAAGGGTATGTGATAGCCAGTCTGGACTGGATTCAAAAAGTTCCGGATAAGCAGCCATAGAATCCCCGAGGCAAGTTTGGGGGCTGGCAGAGCATCACCTTCCGGGAGTGTCTGAAGCCATGGATGGCTTCAGTCAAGCCCACATGGATGTGCTCGTAGCGTCTCCCGGAAGGTGATGCTCTGCCAGACCTTGCACAGAAGTGGAATTTTGATAATCGATGAAAAATCAGGAACCCACAGGCCGCTGATGCCGCAACAAATGATTTTCAAGTTTGCGGAACGCAAACACCAGAATAAACGTCAGCACCATGTAGCAAAGTGCCACAAAAATAAACGCATCAAACGGCGCATAGAACCGCGAGTAAATATTCCGCGCCGCACCCGTCAGATCCACAATGGTTACCACACTCGCAATCGCACTCGAGTGCAGCATGAAAATAACCTCATTGGAATACGCCTGAACCGCCCGCCGCGCTGCACTTGGCAGAACAATGCGCCGCATCCGCATAAACCAGTTCATGCCATAGGCTTTAGCCGCCTCAATCTCACCGTGAGGGGTCGAAATAATCGCACCACGAATAATCTCAGTGGTGTAGGCGCAAGTGTTCAGAGTAAACGCCAGCAGGGCAGGGTAGAAAGGCTCCCGGAAAATCTCCCACCAGAAAGTCTCCTGAATGCCGGGAATCTGGGCTACGCCATAGTAAATGATATAGAGCTGAATCAGCAGCGGCGTGCCACGGAATAGATAGGTATAGAGCCACACAGGGCCTGATATAAATGGATTTCTCACTGTGCGCAGTATGGCCAGCGGAACCGCACATACAAGCCCGATAATCAGACTCAGGAATACCAGTTGAACGGTCGTAACCGCGCCATCCCAGTATTCCATGATGGTCATGGCAGTAAAAATGTCGTTCTTGTTGAGCCAGGCGGCGAGAAAGTCGGGAGGCATCATTAATTCTCCTGAATCACGCCGGCATTCGCTCGTTTATCGAGCCACTTAATGAAAAGCTCCGAGCCTGCCGTGAGGGCGAGATAAACAAACGCCACGGGAATAAAAAAGTGAAACGGCATGCGCTCTGCTTTCGCCGCTTCCTCGGCCACACGAACCATATCCGTAAGGCCAATGATGGAAACCAGTGCTGTGGTTTTAAGCAGCACCTGCCAGTTGTTACCTATGCCCGGCAGCGCATGGCGCAACATCTGTGGAACCATCACCCGGCGGAAGGTATGCCAGCTGGTGAAACCATAAGCACGGGCCGCCTCAATCTGGCCGGTCTCTACCGCCAGAAAAGCGCCACGGAAGGTTTCTGTCATGTAGGCGCCGAAAATCAGCCCGATTGTGACCACACCGGAAATGAACGGATCGAACTGAAAGAAAAAGTCGATTTCGTAAGCTTCCCATACGTAGTCCGAGAGCATGTTCACGGCTACCTGGCCGCCATAATAGAACAACAGCATCATTACCAGGTCTGGCACACCGCGAATCAGAGTGGTGTAGGCGGTGGCAGCTCCAACAGCGATACGGCTGTTTGACAGCTTTGCCGCCGCGCCAATCAGCCCGAGCGCTAATGCGAGGGCAAGAGACAGGAAGGCGAGTTCGATGGTAACAACCGCCCCGTTCAACAGGGCCGGACCATAGCCTTTCAGATCAAACATGGGAATGTCCGGTAGTCAGGGGAAGCCGTTATGGCTTCCCCTGAGGCTAGTAGTGTCAGATCTGAACGATCAGACCTTTACGTCATAAGCGAAGTATTTCTTCATGATGGCGTCGTAAGTGCCATCTTCCTTCAGCTTACGCAGGGCCGCGTTCACTTCGTCGGCAATGTCCTTGTCGCGCTTGCGCATAGCAACACCCACGCCTTCACCCAGCTTGACGGGTTCGCCGACTTCCTTGAAGCCGTCTTTGGTCAGAACGGTTTGTTCGCCAACCGGGTAGTCAACAAATACCGCATCCAGACGCTGGCCTTCCAGGTCAAGAACCATGTCATCTGCAGTGGTGTAACGCTTGATCGTTACTACGCCGCTCATTTCTTCGGTTACAAAAGTGTCCATCGTGGTGCCACGCTGAACGCCCACGGTTTTACCTTTCATGGCGTCCATGTCGGTAACGTCGGTGTTAAAGCTGTCAGCACCAAACCAGCCGCCCGGGGTGTTGTAGTAAGGTTCGGAGAAGAGAACACGCTCTGCACGTTCGGCGGTGATCGACATGGAGGACATGATCAGATCGAATTTACGAGCCACCAGACCAGGGATCATTCCGTCCCACGCCTGGATTACGAATTCGCAGTCAGCGTTCATTTCTTCACACATGGCCGATGCCAGATCCACTTCAAAACCGGTCAGCTCACCGTTTTCATCTTTGTATTCGAATGGCTCGTAAGGCACGTCGAAAGCAATTCGAAGATTGCGCTCTTCTGCCTGGGTACCGCTGGCGAACATTGCCAGTGCACAACTCGCTGCAATAATCAGTTTTTTCATGTGTCACTTCTCCAGTGGGTCGCCTTTTGGGCGTTATTTTTTATGGAAGTTTTAAGTCCAACACCGGTTACGATAGCACCGCCTGTCAGAACTTGGGAGCCAGGAACTGCTTCATGCGCTCCGAGTCGGGGTGGTCGAACACCTTCTCGGGTGTTCCCTGCTCCTCGATAACGCCTTGGTGCAAAAACAGCACCTGCGTCGACACATCCCTTGCAAACGCCATCTCGTGTGTTACCACGATCATGGTGCGGCCTTCCTCGGCCAGGCTCTGCATAACTTTTAACACTTCTCCAACCAGTTCCGGGTCCAGCGCGGACGTGGGCTCGTCGAAAAGCATGACCTCCGGCTCCATGGCCAGGGCTCTGGCAATAGCTGCCCGTTGTTGCTGGCCGCCGGACATCTGTGCCGGATAGTAATCCTTGCGCTCGTAAATGCCGACCTTGTTCAGGTAGGCCTCGGCGCGTTCAATGGCTTCCTTTTTAGGCACTTTGAGCACGTTGATCGGGGCTTCAATTATGTTCTCCAGCACCGTCATGTGGGACCAGAGGTTAAAGCCCTGAAACACCATGGAAAGCTTGGCGCGGATTAATTCCACCTGCTTGTTGTCTGCAGGAACTCGCTCGCCTTTGCGGTTGTTGGTAAACCGGATAGGGTCGCCGTGCACGATGATGTCGCCAGATGTGGGAGTCTCCAGCAGATTGATGCAACGCAGGAAGGTGCTTTTACCGGAACCGGAGCTACCGATGAGGGAAACAACATCGCCTTTGCGGGTCTCCAGTGAAATACCTTTGAGCACTTCAAGCTGGGCAAAGGTTTTGTGTATATCCCTGCAGATCAAAGGCGCTTGGTCCGCCATGCGTGGCTCCTGAAGCTGTAATTCAAAGGCGTTTGTTTTACGGACTGTGAAGGTGGAAATCAACACCTTATCCACACAGTTTTACGATTTTTCAGCGTTGATGCCAGCAACTTATTGTGGCGGAATGAGTATTCAATGCAAGCATTTTGCTGGTTTCAGTCGCGTGTACCCTGATGGCTGTTCTGGCCCTCTTGTTCAATTGGAATACGGATGAGTGTGCTCCCCTCTTTTTCCATATCGCGCATGGCTTTACTGACGAAGCGCACATGGGCCATGGCAACCTTCTGGGCGCTGGCGGGCCTGCCTGAAATGACAGCCTCGTAAAGCTGCCGGTGCTGGAGAACAATCTTCTTACGCATCTCTGCGCGCGGGTTAAGGTTGGCAACCGAAGCCTGTACGGTCATCAGCATCATGTTTTTCAGGCTGTTGAGTACGTGAACCAGAATCGGATTGTGAGATGCCTCGACAATCGCCTGGTGGAAGCCATGATCCGGGCGTGCATTGCTAAGAGGGTCGGTTTCTTCCAGAGCGCGGAAGGCTTTGGCTATCCGGTGGCGATCGAGGCTGGTGGCCCGCTGCGCCGCAAGAAAGGCGGCTTGCCCCTCCAGCTGCTCTCTTACCTCGAGCAAGTCATAAAGTGTTCGCGGGTGACCTTCGAACAGGTGCATCAGAGGGCCTTGGGTACTGATGTCACCAGACCCCGGGACCATGCTGGAAACGAAGGAGCCTTTCCCGTGACGGGTTTCGATAACGCCGCGACCCTGCAATTCATGGAGAGCCTCACGGATAACCGATCGAGACACCCGTAAGCGCTCGGCAAGTTGCCGTTCCGAGGGTATTTTTTGTTCTGGCGCCAGCCCTCCATCGAGGATCATCCGTTCCAGCCGGTATGAGATTTCCTGTGAAATTGCCATCAGGGTGCCTGTTGGGGTGCACTGGTCTGACCAGCGTTTCCAGTAATTATTGTTAGTTGGCCTTGCTCATAAAATACGCTTCAGCCCTGCAAATATGGACGATTCGGCAAGGTTCGTCCATTTTTGCGAATTTAAAAACTGGTCTGACCAGTGCGGTGCCCGCTGGACTAAACCGGGATGGCGCACGAATATCATCTTCGATACTGGGCTTTTTGCCCGTGTTGCTCTGAACTCTATAAAAACAATTTCAGTGGAGACGTTTCGATGAAACCGAGCAAAACCAATTCGAATAGCTGTGAGACCAGCTCACCTTCGCCGCGCAGAAGCTTTCTGAAAACCGCCGCTCTTGGTACCGCTTTCGCTGGCGCGATGATGATGGGGGCCGGCCAGGCATACGCTGCGACAACCTGGAAAATCCAGTCCGTCTGGGATGCCGGTACCGTCGGCTACGACCTCTTTGAAGAGTGGTGTGAGAGCATCGAGGAAAAAAGCGGTGGGGAGCTTATTTTCAAGCCTTTCCCTGCCAAAGCGGTGGCCGCCGATAACAACGCCCTTTTTGAAGCCGTGCGCAACGGTGTGTTGCAGGGCATGAACCCGTTCACTCTCTATTGGTCTGGTAAAATCCCCGCATCGGTCTTCCTGTCTTCCTATCCTGCGGGACCGGACCAACCGCACCAGTGGGACACCATGTTCTATTCGCTGGGAATGCTTGAGAAAACACGTGAAATCTACAAGAAGTTTGGGCTGTTTTACGTAGGCCCGATCCAGCACGACGCCAACATCATCCACTCCAAGAAGGCGGTTAACAGTCTGGCCGACCTGAAAGGTATGAAAATGCGCGTGCCCGGCGGGATGGTAGCGGAAGTATTTCAGGAGTTTGGTGTATCCACGGTCAGCCTGCCTGGCTCGGATATCTTTCCGGCTCTGGAAAAAGGCACCATCGATGCAGCTGACTATGTTGGCCCTGCTGTGAACTACGAACTGGGTTTCTCCCAGGTTACCGACTACATCATGTTCGGGCCTCCAGGTGTTATGTCTATCTATCAGCCGGTGGATTTGATGGACCTTACTGTCAACTTGCGGAACTGGAACAACCTGGATCCCAAGCTACAGAAGCTGGTTGAAGATGAAGTTCGCAATTACTCCCAGGTTCACTACCTCACCATTCAGAAGCGCAACATTGAAGCCATGGAGAAGTTCAAGGCAGATGGCGATACGGTGACCCGGCTTAGCCAGACCGACCTTTCAGAGTTCCGTCGCAAAGCGATTCCGATCTGGTACAAGTGGGCAAATAAAGATGAAGATGCCCGTGCCATTTTTGATATGCAGCTGAAGTACATGATGAACGACACAGTTGGTTATGTGACCGAAGCTGATCTGGAAGGCGTAGAAGGCAAGTAAGCCCGCGTTATCTGACAACAATAAAAACCTAGTGGGGAAGGGCAGGGACTGCTTCGGGAAAAGAGCCGTCCTCCTTCCCTGTTTTATGGCTGAGGTAGTAACAAAATGTCTGACCTAGAAGGCTTCGGATTTGTAATGCCGCACTGGTTGTACTGGGGGTGGCTGGCGGTAATGCCGCTGATCATGATGGCGTGGTATCGATGGGCCACTGCCCGGGGTGCTGAGCCTGTAGAGCCTGAATTAACCCCTGCTGAGTTACAGGCAGAATCAGATGACCCTCTGGTTTTTCTTCAATTTGAAGGCAACTGGTTTACCCGTTCTATTGACTGGATCAGCGACAAGTCCGGTGAGTTTGTTTCTTTCTGGACGATCAATGCGGTCGTTTTTTACTTTTTTGAAGTGGTGATGCGTTACCTGTTCAATCAGCCAACCGTCTGGGTGCACGAGGCCAGCTTCCTTCTTCTGGGGATGCAGTATTTGCTCGCAGGCTCGTTTGCAATGCTACATGGCGCCCATGTGCGGGTTGATGTCGTGTATAACTTTTTGCCGGTGCGCGGCAGGGTTGGCATGGATATATTTACTTCCATGTTTTTCTTTCTGTTTGCGATGGTCCTGATGATCACCTCCTGGACCTTTTTCGAGAACTCCTACGCCATGAATGAGACCACGGTGGAAACCTGGGGCATACAGTACTGGCCAGTCAAGGGCATGATGTTACTCGGCTCTACTTTGCTGCTGCTCGCCGGTGTATCCAAGCTCATCAAGGATATTGTTCTGTTCGTTCGCCTCGGTAAGGAGCGTGTCGCATGACCACTAATACAACGGCTGCGCCGGGTCCGAACCTCACAGGTAAACTCGGCACCTGGTTGATGATTCTGGCGACAGTAGGGTTCGCTTTCGTCATCTGTGTAGAGATGATCAACATCCTCTTCTATGACCCGTTCAGCGATGAGAAATTCCTGTTCAAGTTTGCCGGCAGCCTTGCCAGTGTTGAAATTGGCCCGCTGACGTACCTGATGTTTGGCTCTCTTTTTGTTGCCTTGATGATGGGCTTGCCGCTGGCCTTCGTAACGGGTGGCCTGGGGGTGCTGTTTGTTTATCTGGTGGGTGATTCGATGATGCTGAACATCGTGCCCAGCCGGATTTTCCCGATGATGACCAACTCTGATCTGGCTGCGATACCTCTGTTCATATTCATGGCATCCATGCTGGAGCGTGCTGGGCTGATCGAAGAAATGTTCAGTGTGGTCTACAAATGGATGGGTGGGCTTAGCGGTGGTCTGGCAACAGCAACCATCCTGGCTTCTACGCTTTTGGCCGCGATGGTCGGGGTTATCGGTGCGGCCGTTGTAACCATGGGCATTATTGCCCTGCCTGCCATGCTTAAACGGGGTTATGACCATCAGATTGCCATAGGTTCCATTATGGCTGGCGGTACCTTGGGTATCCTTATCCCGCCGTCTATTCTGGCCATTCTGTATGCGGTTGTGGCCCAGCAATCGGTGGGAGAGCTCTACCTGGGGTCGGTGATTCCGGGGCTGATGCTTTCAAGCCTGTATATCGCTTATGTGTTAATTCGCAGCTGGCTGAACCCCAGCCTTGGGCCCCCCGTTCCGGTTGAGGAACGCATTTCTTTGCGCGAGAAACTCTCGCTACTCAAAGGCCTTATTGCACCCTTGATTCTCGTGGGTCTGGTTCTTGGCTTGTTGTTCGGTGGTATTGCAACACCGGTTGAAGCGGCAGGTATAGGTTCATTCGGCGCCATCGTCGTCGCCTTGATGCACGGAAAGTTCACTATCGGGGGCTTGCGTGAGGCTTCAATCACCACGGCTAAAGCTTCTGCCATGGTGCTGTGGATCATGTTCGGGGCTTCGGTATTTGTCGGGTTTTATATCCTGCAGGGTGGCCAGCAGTTTGTGACTGATGCCATCCTGGGCACGGGCATGTCCTCTTACGGTATTCTGTTCTTGCTTATGGTGTTGTTGGTGGTGCTGGGGATGTTCCTGGACTGGGTCGGTATTCTGTTACTGGCGGTTCCCATCTTCATTCCAATCGTGAAAGCGCTTACGTTTGAAGGGCTCTTCGGTTTGCCGCCGGTAGAGGGGGATGATGTGGTGCTCTGGTTCGGGGTGTTGTATCTGGTCAATATGCAAATGTCGTTTCTCAGTCCACCCTTCGGTTACGCGTTATTTTATATCCGTGGTGTGTGCCCGCCGGAAATTTCCATGGGAACGATTTTCAAATCTGCCCTGGTGTTCCTCGCCATTCAGGCTTTCGGTCTGATGGTTTGTATTGCGGTTCCGGGTGTTGTCACCTGGCTGCCAGGGCTTGTATACGGTTGATTAAAAGGAGAAGGGTTTTATGTTGACGATAAAGAGACTGGATTTGGCTGAAGCGCGTTTGCTGATTGAAGGCGCGGCCGTAAAGGCCCGGGAAATAGGCATTCCGATGTGCATCGCCATTGTGGACGAATCCGGAAACCTGGTTGCTTTTGAGCGTATGAATGGTGGCAAAATTACGAGTGTAACCATTGCGCAGGACAAAGCGTTTACAGCTGCTGCTGCAAAAAAAGCCACCCATGATTACAACGCTGTCAATGTGCCGGGTAGCCTGGCGTTCGGTATTCATACCGAGGTGGGCGGACGCATAAGCTCCGTTGGCGGCGGTTTACCTGTGATTATTGATGGCGAGGTTGTTGGAGGTATCGGGATTAGCTCTGGTACGCCACAACAAGACATGGATTGTGCTCAAGCCGGATTAGACTACTTCGAAGCCCAGCGTGGTTGAGAGAGGCGTTATGGCAACTAAACCAAAGATCAGCAAGGCGGAACTGGCTGATCAGTTCCGGACTTTTATTGATCCGGAATACGTCATTACAGATGACGAAACGATAAAACCCTACGAATGCGATGGCATGTCGATGTATTGCGAAATGCCGTTGCTGGTGGTGTTGCCGGAAACCGTTACTCAGGTGCAGCGGATAATGCGCATCTGTCA
This sequence comes from Marinobacter sp. 1_MG-2023, assembly GCF_030549045.1. Classification (NCBI taxonomy): domain Bacteria; kingdom Pseudomonadati; phylum Pseudomonadota; class Gammaproteobacteria; order Pseudomonadales; family Marinobacteraceae; genus Marinobacter; species Marinobacter sp. 1_MG-2023. The sequence goes on from NZ_JAUOST010000001.1 coordinate 558,051, forward strand.
CGAACACGGTATTCCGGTCGTTGCCCGGGGAGCAGGAACCGGGCTCAGTGCTGGAGCCATGCCCAACAAAGAGGGCGTGGTACTTTCGTTGGCCAAGTTCAATCGTATCCTGCATATCGATCCGCTGGAACGAACAGCCTGCCTTCAGCCAGGTGTGCGTAACCTCGCCATCAGTGAGGAGGCTGCTCAGTACGGCCTTTATTACGGACCAGATCCTTCGTCCCAGATTGCCTGCACCATTGGTGGCAACGTAGCGGAAAACTCGGGTGGAGTGCACTGTCTGAAATACGGTTTGACGGTGCATAACATTCTTAGTGTGGAGATGGTGACCGCGGAAGGCGATGTGGTGAACGTCGGCAGCAGCGGGCTGGATAGTTGTGGCATGGATCTGCTTGCCCTGCTGACCGGCTCTGAAGGGTTGCTGGGTGTGGTAACCGAAGTGAAGGTGAAGCTATTGCCCAAGCCTGAAGTCGCACAGGTCGTGATGGCCGGTTTTGACAGCGTTCAGAAAGCTGGCGATGCGGTGGGCGGGATTATCTCCCACGGCATTATACCGGGCGGTCTGGAGATGATGGACGGCCACGCCATTGTAGCGGCTGATGACTTTTCCGGTGCCGGTTACCCCCGCGAAGCCAAAGCGCTGCTTCTTTGCGAAGTGGACGGCACTGAAGAAGAAGTACACGAACACATAGCCGAGGCCGAGGCGGTTTTCCGAAAGCTCGGTGCTACGTCGGTTCGTACCTCCCAAAGTGAGCAGGAGAGGGCATTGCTCTGGCTGGGCCGCAAGTCCGCGTTCCCCGCTGTTGGCCGCATTTCTCCGGACTACTATTGCATGGACGGCACCATCCCCCGTCGTCACATCGCTAAGGTGCTGACAGACATGCAGGCATTGTCTGAAGAGTTCGGTTTGCGTGTTGCAAACGTCTTTCATGCGGGTGATGGCAACCTTCACCCGCTGATCCTTTTTGATGCGAACGTACCGGGTGAATTCGAGAGAACCGAGGCCTTCGGTGCCGCAATTCTGGAAATGTGTGTTGATGTCGGCGGCTGTATTACCGGTGAGCACGGCGTAGGCGTGGAAAAAATTCGCCAGATGGCCGTACAGTTCAACGATCTGGAATTGCAGCAGTTTCATGATGTAAAAGCAGCCTTTGACCCTTCGGGCATTCTAAACCCGGGTAAAGGTGTACCCGCGCTGAAGTTCTGCCAGGAATACCGCTCGCTCGAACATAAACAACACAAGCATGAACATACGGAAGCCGCCCATGGCTGATATCTCTCAACAATTGCAGGAGCAAGTGCTCCAGGCCCGCTCTGGCGGGGAGAAGCTCAATATTATCGGCGGTGGCACAAAAGCCTTCATTGGTCGGGAACCAAGCCGCGATGCCAGCGACCTCAATGTCGGCGGGCATACCGGGATTGTCGACTATCATCCGGTAGAACTGGTGATGACGGTTCGCGCCGGGACACCTCTGCGTGAGATCGAGGCTGTGCTTGCCGAGCAAGGCCAGGCGCTGCACTTTGAACCACCTCATTTCGGCCCTGAATCCACCATTGGTGGGACGCTGGCCTGCAACCTCTCCGGCCCATCAAGGCCCTGGGCCGGGTCTGTGCGGGATCAGGTGCTGGGTATACGCCTGCTCAACGGGAAAGGTGAGCATTTGCGTTTTGGCGGCGAAGTGATGAAGAACGTCGCGGGTTACGATGTTTCCCGGCTTCAGGCAGGGGCTCTTGGCACCCTCGGGGTTATTACTGAAATCAGCCTGAAAGTTATGCCGCATCCGGCCGCAAGTTTGACGCTGGTTCAGGACATGGCAATGGATGAGGTGCTGCACTACATGAATAGCCGAGCAGCAGAGCCCAAGCCGATCACTGCAGCCTGCTGGGTCGACGGCAAGGTTTATCTTCGGCTCTCTGGCGCCAAATCGGCAGTTGAAGCCACCGCTGAAAAGTGGAGCGGCGACGTCATGAATGATGGCCAGGCTTTCTGGCGTTCAGTGCAGGACATGCAACACGAATTCTTTGCTGGGAAAGACGCACCGCTCTGGCGCTTCTCTGTTGGCTCCACGGCCGACAACCCGGGCCTGGAGGGTGATTGGTTTATCGACTGGGCCGGCTCCCAGCGCTGGTTTCGTGGAGCTGGAGAACTCAGCGACATGGAGACTCAGGCTCGCGCCGCCGGCGGTCAGGTGAGCCTGTTCCGTGGTGGCGATCGCACCGGTGAGGTAATGCACAGCCAACCCAACGCCCTTAAAACGATCCAGCAACGAGTGAAAAGCTCGTTTGATCCCGATGGAATATTTAATTCCGGTCGTCTGTATAGCTGGATGTAAGCTCGCCAAGGTCAGATGAGTGATTGGGTAGATGTTTCTCTGAAACTGTGCGAAGCCATGGATGGCGTAGCCAAGCGTACAGGGAAGTATCCACAGCGTGTTTCAGAGAAACATCTACCCGATCGCGACACTACCGAACAAGAGTCTTTAGCAGGTAAAACATGCAAACAAACCTGGTTCAACAATTTGCCAATACAACGGAAGGGCAGGAGGCAGAATCTATCCTCAGAGCCTGCGTTCACTGCGGCTTCTGCACCGCAACCTGCCCGACCTATCAGGAGCTGAACGATGAGCGAGACGGCCCCCGTGGTCGCATTTACCTCATGAAAATGTTCCTTGAAGGCGCCGAAGTGACTGAAAAAACCCGGGAGCATCTTGATCGTTGCCTCACCTGTCGCAGCTGCGAAACCACCTGTCCTTCTGGAGTGCAATACGGCCGTCTGGTGGACATCAGCCGGAACCTCATCGATAAAGAGCTGCCCCGGGCTCCGAAAGACAAATGGATGCGTTGGGCTCTGGCGCGGGTTCTTCCCAATCGTGTGTTGTTCGGGTTCATGTTGCGTCTTGGGCAGACCTTCGCCCCTGTGCTGCCGGGTAAGCTGCGCGCCAAAGTACCACCCAGAAAGCAGGCCAGCCCCTGGCCGGCCGCGAGCCATAATCGAGTTGTTCTGGCCCTGGCAGGCTGTGTGCAGCCATCAGCAACACCGAACACCAACGCAGCAGCAGCTCGTGTATTGGACAAGCTCGGCATTACTATGGTCGAAGCGCCGGAAGCCGGGTGCTGTGGCGCTGTGAACTATCATCTTTCGGAGCATGAGAAAGGCCTGGAGCGCATGCGCCAGAACATTGATGCCTGGTGGCCTGCTATCGAGTCCGGAGCAGAAGCCCTGGTAATGACAGCATCTGGCTGTGGCGCCATGGTTCAGGATTATGGGCACTTGCTCAAGGACGACCCTGTGTACGCTGCGAAGGCACAAAAAGTCAGTGAACTCTGCACAGATCTTGGTGCGTATCTGCTGAAGCAGGACCTTGAAGCTTTAAAAGTTCAGCAGAGCGCCGGCAAGGTTGCGTTTCATTGCCCCTGTACACTGCAGCATGCCATGAAACAAAGCGGTGTCGTGGAACAGGTGCTCACCAAAGCCGGAGTTGATCTGGCCATCACCAAAGAGAAGCATCTGTGTTGTGGATCGGCGGGCACCTACTCGGTACTGCAGCCGGAACTCAGCCAGAAATTGCTGAGCAACAAGCTCAAGGCGCTGACCGTAGACAGCCCTGACCGTATCGTAACGGCCAATATTGGCTGCCAGATGCATCTTGAGACCAAAGCCAGTGTGCCCGTGCAGCACTGGGTGGAGTTGCTCGACCAATAAGTGCTGGCCGGAGCCGTATTTCACTCTCCATTGTGCCCTGCATTACACATCCTGTGGTAACCGTTATACTGCCCCGGCAATTAACCTAACCACAGGGAGTGGATTGTTATGCCAGGGATGATGGCAGTTGCGGTGCTGACGCTGGTTTTCTCATCATCGGTGTGCGCCGATATCTATACCTGGACAGACGCCCTTGGCGTTGTTCATTTCACGGATACCCCTCCGCCTGACAGACCTCACCGGCCGGTTGAAGTGGTTGCCCCCGTGACAGTGCCAATGGCGGAGAACCTTCAGCAGCACCGGCGTATTTCGGCGATCCGTGAACAGGTGCAGGGCATGCTTTCGTCTGATCGCAAAGAGGACTCAGCGCGTAACAAGTCGAAGGAAAAGATGTTGGCACAGCAGAATAAAACCTGCGCTAGCTATCGGCGCGAGCTGGCGAAGATTCAGGCGCAGCTTCGGTCCGGCTATGGAAACAGTAAAGGGAATAGCCTTAGGCACAAGCGCCGTAATGTCAGTCAGGCGTTGAGCAGGGAGTGTATTTTGCGCTGATGGTGTAGACTCTTGTGTAGTAAGCACCCTAATAATCTAAGGTTTTTCATGTTCTGTCTGGTCACTCTTTGTTGGATGCCGGTTTGAAACCATCTGCTTTATCCCATCTTCAGCTAGCCATTCTTCTCGGCATGACCGTTGCCCTGGGCCCCCTGGCGCTTGATGCATACTTGCCGGCATTCCCGGCAATTGTCGATGAGCTGGGCGTTGGCCATGGAAGTGTCGGGCTGACGCTCAGCGCTTATGTGGGAGCCCTCGGGCTGGCCCAGTTGTTGGGCGGCCCGCTATCTGATCGCTATGGTCGGCAGCAGGTGCTTTTTACCGGGCTTGCAGTCTTCTCCTGTGCGGCATTCATGATTGCACAGGCGCAAACGCTCCCGGAGATGCTGGGTTGGCGGATTGTTCAAGGCATTGGCGGAGCCTTCTGTGCGGTATCCGTCCCGGCCATTGTCCGGGACCAGACCCACGGGCAGGATGCGGCACGCCTGTTCGGGCTGATTGGTCTTGTAATGTTCATAGCCCCGGCGGCGGCACCGTCGATCGGTAGTCTTCTGCTGTACCTGAGTGAGTGGCATTCGATCTTTCTGGCGTTAGCGGGTTATGGTGCGCTGTTGGCCATTGTTCTTCATTTTGTTCTTTTCCGGCGGCTGCCTTCGAGGCAAAAAAGTCAGACCCCTGTGGCTACGCTGGTCACCAACTATGGTTTGGTGCTTCGCCATCGCGTCACCATGCGGTTTGTTGGTTTACAGGCGCTTTGCTTCAGTGCCATGCTCGTGTTTATAACCCACGCATCGTTCATCTATCAGGAATGGTTCGGGCTCTCCAACGCCACATTCTCTGCACTGTTCGCTGCGAATATCGTCGCTATGGCAAGCCTTAATCTGCTCAACCGGCGCTTACTTAACCGGTATAAATCGGTGCGGATACTCAGAGCCTGTGTATTTCTCCAGGCTATTGCTGTCAGCTTATTGGTGATCAGCGCCTGGGCAGGCGCACCCTATTGGGTGGTCGCCGCCTGTATTATCTCCTCCGTTGGCTTCATGGGGGCGATCATTCCCAACAACATGGCCAACGCTCTGGAGTTCTTCCCGCATTTGGGTGGCACGGCTGCGGCCATGCTTGGCGCAGCGCAGTTCACCATCGCCGGTGCCATAAGCGCGTTATCGACTGCACTGGCTGGTGGAACTCTGTTGCCTATTGTGATGGTTATGGCGGTTTGTGTGTTCGGGGCTGCCATATTGGCGGCTGGCGGCCCGGGCGCCGTTGAGCGGGAAACCCGGGCTTAGTCAAACTACTATGTCCGGCGCCGCCGGGTTTTTGTGGTATTGCTTTGTCTGGCTATTGACGCACGAGAGCTGATGCCCTGGTCAATGTACAGCACAGCATCGGTTATCTGGGGGAACATATGCTCATCCAGAACGTACTCCCGTAAGGCAGCAGAGTGCGTGAGGGTGTCGCGAACCGGGCCTATCAGGCTTACAAGGTAAAGCTGGATACCTTGCTCCCGCAGGTTTTCGATCACGCTTTCCAGCATGATCAACGAGGTACTGTCGATGCTGCTGACGGCTTGTGCATCTAGTATCACGGCTTTCAATGACCCTTCGGGGCGTCGCTTCATCATGCCGTACAGCCGCGATTTGAAATAATCCTTATTGGCGAAATACAGTGGCGCATCGAAGCGGAAAACCAACAGGTCTTTCCGCACGCTGATGCTTTCGAACCGGTGAATATTGCGGTAAAGATCCTCTCCGTCGATCTTGCCCAACTCTGTGATGTGGGGTGTTGTGCTGTTGTAAATAACCAGTAACAGCGACACTGCCACACCTACCAGTAACCCCTGCTGAACGCCCAGTAATAGTGTGATGAGGAAGGTGACCAGCAGGATCACAAACTCCTTTCTATCCTGCCGGAACAGAACTTTCATTTCTTTGTACTTGAAGAGCCCCAACACCGACATCACGATGATTGCCGCCAGCACAGCTTTAGGCAGGGGGTAGTCAGCGAACAATGGCGTAAGAAAAACGACGGTGATGGCAATCAGAGCGGAAGAAACGATTGCAGACACCTGAGTCAAACCGCCCGCCTCCCGGAAAGCGGCACTGCGTGAAAAACTGGCGGACACCGGGAAGCTGCGAAACATGGCACCCAGAGCATTGGCCAGCCCAAGTGCGATCAGTTCCTGATTTGGCTGTACTGTGTGCTTGTCCTTCGGTGATTCCTGAGACTTGCATATCGACATGGTGCCCACGAACCCCATCAGGGCCACGGTAAAGGCTACCGGCAACAACTCGGCGAGTTTTGCGAAATCGATATCCGGGATCTGCAGCGGTGGAAAACCTCGCGGCACGGAGTTGATGACTTCTACACCGGCCAGTCCCGCATGAAACAGCCCAGATAAAAGCATGCTGCCAACCAGCAGAAGCAGTGCGTTGGGTAGTTTTGGCAGGAAACGTTTGCACAAGAATATAAACAACAGACTCGCCACCGAGATTCCCAGCGTAACGCCGTGCCAATCGCTGATGTGCGTCAGTAATTGCCAGGAAAGGTCCAGCACATTGGCGCTGTCTACATGAACACCTGCAAGGCTCTGGAGCTGGCTACCTATGATGATAACCGCTGCGGCGGAAGTGTAACCGACGATAACCGGATAGGAGAGAAAGTTGACTATAAAACCGAAGCGCAAAAGCCCGAAGGCAAACTGAATCAAGCCAACCAGCAGTGTGAGCTCAACCGCAAGTTGCAGGTACTGATCTGTGCCCGGTTCTGCAAGCACGCTCAGGCCGGAGAGGATAAGGATCGCATCCAGAGCTACCGGCCCAATGGAAATCTTGTTGGAGGTTCCGAGCAGGGCGTAAAGCAGCGGAGGGAAAATCGAGGCGTACAACCCGAGTTCCGGTGGCAACCCGGCGAGCACCGCGTAGCCCATGCTTTGCGGAATCAGCATGACGCCAATAGCTAGGCCCGATACCACATCCTGTCTTAGCGTATGGGCCGTATATCCCTGCAGCCAAAGTAAGCCAGGCAGTAATTTGTAGAGCATATACGCAGTTATTCGCTGGGGAGCTGGGGTTCAAGTGTGTGTAAATCAATGAGCCGAATCAAGAGGTATCAGCCCGGCGGGCCGTTAGTAGGCCCCGCGAATCAGATCAATTCCCGGTGTCAGAACTTCTTTCCATGCATTTTCGAGATCCTTTGTGTACTCAGGGTCGTGACGGCGCACGGTTTTCATCAGTGAATCCAGCCACAGTGAATACCACTCCGGCTGGATATTGTAGTTGGAACGGTTATGGCTCTCACCAAGTGCTTTGAGTTTGCGGTCCGGCATGCCGCGTGCGGTCAGAATCAGCTGCAGAACGCCGTTGCGCAGAAGGTGGCGTTGTGCGGTCATATCGGTGTTCACAAAACGGTTTTTGATGGCTTCTGAGCTCGACATGAAATGGTCGTAGAAATCGACGAAGAACTCATCGCGGTTACAGCACCTTCCATAGCTTTGGAAAACCAGGTCTGTGTTATTCATATGCAGTAAGTGTCCTTGGGATACATGGGGTAGATGGATAGGGTGCGAAGGATAGTGGTTGTATGTAACGCCTTCTGTTGAATTTTGTAAACAATACCATCCGCTACTGCCGCCGGTGAGAGGCCCGGTGATGCCCACCTGAGCGTTGAGGTCATCCATCCAATTACCAGGACAAACTGAACTGGTTACTGTCCAGCTTCGTTGGTGCGGGTCGAGTCTTCCGATCAATAACGGCTTTTAAATGCTACTCATTACGATTATCATTACTATATATTCAGCCTGGTACTGCAAGGCGTCAATACTTCGTTCGAGTTCACACTATGTTTCCCAGCACTTTCCCACTTCGCTTACGTCTCAACGGTATAGGGTACGCCGTATCCATAGCCTGTCTGGGTGCCGTGCCTGTTGCAATGGCGCAGACCTCCGATAACCAGGCCGAGTTACTCAGCCCGCTTGTTGTAACCGGAACGGCACTCAAAGTGGAGGCTCCTATTGTTGAAACGCCACGTCCGGCCTCTCTCGTCACCCGTGATGAACTGGAAGAACGCAACGTGCAGTCCCTCGACGAAAGCTTTCGCTATCGCGCAGGTGTTTTAAGTGGCCAATATGGCAGCGATAACGATACCGACTGGTTTAAAGTGCGGGGTTATGATCAGTCGACCTATCAGGATGGTTTACGTATATACCGCGCAGGCTTCTATCAATGGCTACCGGAACCCTATGGGCTTGAGCAGGTAGAATTGTTGAAGGGGCCGGCTTCCGTTCTCTACGGTGAAGCGCCTCCAGGCGGCGTTATAAACGCCATCAGCAAACGCCCTACAGAAGACCGTCAGGGGGAGGTTGTTATCGAAGGTGGGACCAATAACCACCAGCGGATTGGGTTTGATAGCTCTGGCCCGGTTAATGACAGTGGTGAAGTACGTTATCGCATGGTCGGTCTTTACCAGGACGCTGAAGGTGATATCGATGACTCGGAAAATAAGCGTTACTACTTTGCTCCAAGTCTTGAATGGGACATTAGCGATGACACCACGCTGACACTTCTGGGTAGTTTCCAGAAGGACGACGCGGTGCCCTACAATGGCTTCAAGCTGCCCTATGGCACTATTGAGGACACTCCCTTCGGTAAAGTCGACCCCGAGGTGAATTACGGTGAGCCTGACTACGATGTGAATGAGCGCGAGCAGACGTCACTGGGCTATCAGTTCTCGCATCAGCTTAACGATACCTGGCGTTTTGAGCAGGATTTGCGTTACAGCAAGCTAGACATGCTGCTACGCAGTACCTACATCTTCTTCCAGAGTGCACCGAGAGAAGGTACCCGAGGCCTGGTATACCGTGATGGCGATATCACCTCCTGGACGATTGATAACCGTGTGGTTGGTAAATGGTTCACGGATCGCACCGAAAATACGTTACTGGTAGGAGTGGACTACCAGGATCTGAAAAATTCAGGAAAAGAGGCGGATCCATTTCCTTTCGGGACGGTAGATCTGTTCGACCCCCAATATGGCAACTACACGCCTGTGGCTGAAAGCGATCTGACGCGACGAACCATCAAAAAACAGCAAACGGGTATTTATCTTCAAAACCAGCTCCGCCTGGATGATCAGTGGATCTTTTTGGCGGGCGCGCGCTATGACACAGCTGAAACGGATAATCTGGCTGGCGGTACCAAAGAACGTGCCGACGACAACGAGGTCTCGTTATCCGGTGGCATCATGTATGTCATGAACAATGGTGTTTCGCCCTACATCAGTTATACCGAGTCATTTCAGCCCATTGTGGGTACCGATACCAATGGTGATTTGTATAAGCCCAGGGAAGGAAAGCAGCTGGAAGCAGGCATCAAGTATGCGCCAGAAAGCATTGATGGTTATTTGAATACCTCGGTGTACCAGATCGAAGAGAAAAACTCACTGGTGACTGATGGCGCTGTTCAGGTGCAAGAGGGCGAGCGCAATACCAATGGCTTTGAGCTGGAAGGGGTCGCCTACCTGACTAACGACCTGCAGGTGACAGCGGCATACACCTACAGTGATTCCACTACGCAAAACCGGGCGATTGGCGCTGATGAGGTTCGAGCTGCGCTGATACCGCGCCATATGGCCTCGGCCTGGCTGGACTACGCGTTTTCACAAGCCGTGCCTGGTTTGAAGGTAGGGGCGGGGGCACGCTTTGTTGGTGAAACCAAGGATGAGACCTATGGCTACGAGGTTCCTTCCTACACAGTCTTTGATGTCATGGCGAGCTATGACTTTGCGAAGAATTGGCGTGCGCAACTCAACATCAACAACGTAGCTGATAAAGAATATGTCGCCAGTTGTGATTACTGGTGTTATTACGGCGAAGCAAGACGCGCGACTGCGAGTGTGAGTTACCACTGGTAAGCCATTAATAGTCAGAGGCGTTTGCCCCTTACCCGAGGTTTTATGTTCGAGTTGCAATCGGTCAGTTGGCAGGTCAACGGTAAAGTGTTGTTGCATCCCGTTGATCTGGCTATTGATCCAGGGAAAGTGATAGGGCTGATTGGCCATAACGGTTCAGGAAAATCAACGCTGTTGAAGTTGTTGGCCCGGCAATACACGCCGAGTAGCGGTTGCGTCTTGCTGAACAGTAAGCCTCTGGCTAAATGGCGTGACCGGCTCCTTGCTCAGCAGATCGCTTATCTGCCACAACAATTACCCGCGACCGAAGGGTTCACCGCCGCCGACCTGGTTCGTCTCGGCAGGTACCCTTGGCACGGTGCTCTGGGTCGCTTTACCAGAGAAGATCAGGCCCAGGTCGAGCGAGCCATGGAGCTGACGGGGACCAGCAAGTTCGCTGATCGAAATGTTGATGAGCTCTCCGGGGGCGAGCGTCAGCGGGTGTGGATTGCCATGTTGATTGCGCAAAACGCCCGTTACCTGCTATTGGATGAGCCTACATCGGCGCTGGATATTGCCCACCAGATTGAAGTGCTGGCACTGATCCGAAAGCTGGGTCGGGATCTGGAGATGGGAGTGGTGGTGGTGTTGCATGATATCAACATGGCAGCCACCTACTGTGACCATCTTATTGCGTTGCACAGTGGTCACCTTTTAACTCAGGGTAGCCCGAAAGAAATCATGAGGCCGGAGGCTCTTGAAGCGATTTATGGCATCAATATGTCCGTTATACCTCACCCTCGCGTAGAGGGGGGAGCTATAGCTGTAGCTTGACACAAGGATGCTGTCGGCCGGTTCACATGGGCTCCTGCAGGGTTAAACCTCACTCACCCTGGTGACGGCATCCTGTGTTGCAAGATCGCGCTGTGTGCCTGTCAGCTCATGCATAAGACCCTCTTTCATCTCCAGTAAGCGATCGGCATGCTCGAAGTAATGATCATCGTGGCTGATTGCGAATATGGTAACGCCCATCTCATGCAAGTGGCCCAGTAGCTCCCGGTAAAAGTACCGCCGGAATTGGGGATCCTGGTCCGCAGCCCACTCATCCAGAAGCATAAAGCCTCGCTGCTCGGCGACAGCCAATAGCAAAGCAAGTCGCTTTCGTTGTCCCTGCGATAGCTGGGGATTTGTTACTCGACCGGCGTCTATCTCCAGCTTTTTGTTCATTTGCAGTTTTTTGAGCCACTCACTCAACAGTTCTGATTCAGCCTTTTCACCGTCCGGGCCGAGAAGTCGGTCAAATTGATGGAAGTCTGTAAATACAGAAGAGAATCGCTGACGAAAGTTCTGCCAGTCCTGATCGGTAGTCAACGGCTGTCCGTCTACCAGGATTTCACCACTCCGGGGCCGGTACAAGCCGGTGAGAAGGCGGGCCAGAGTGGATTTTCCACTTCCATTTCCCCCAATCAGGAAGACCAGTTCACCGCGTCGTAACGTGATATCAATTGGTCCCACGGAGAACCCTCGGCCGCCCTGGCCAGGGTATTGGTAGGTAACACCCCGCAGTTCAATGGTATTCCAGTCGGGAGAGGGAGACGTCACATTAAACTCAGGCGCGTAAGCTGCCAGCTCAAGACTTTCCAGTTTGCGGAATGCAACCTGTGCGTTCAGTAGCGTAGGCAGCGCGCCTATAGCCTGGATCAGAGGCGTGCGGATAAACAGCAGCGTAAGCGAGAAGGTTGCTGCGATATTGGTGTTGGCCCAGCCCAGACCATTGGCCAGAAAAAAGACCAGGCCGATCGCACCAACCATCATGATATTGGACCAGTTTACCGCTGAAAGGTGGAAGGTATCCGATCGGATTATATGCCAGAGATAGCTGCGAGCATGGCGCTCATAGTCGACGTCATATAGCTGACGAGCTCTGCTGCGGTTTAGTGCAAGCTCCTTCCGCCCGTCGATAAAGGACTCATAGTCACGGTAGAGCGCATCTTCGGTTTCCCGGACTTGCGCCAGGTGGTGATATACCCTTTGAACCAGCAGCCAGCCGCCAATTATCGTAACAGCGACCCACAAAGTGGTCACGACAAGCATGCCAGGTGAAAGCCATGCAAGATATGCGGCAGCGCATAGAGTAATAACGACACCCTGGACTAATTCCGGCAAACGAACAAAGGCAAAGGTTATGTTTCGTATGTCGACAGAGAGGCTTGCCAGCAAGCCCGCGCTGCCGATGCGTTCCAGGGTTTCAATATCTGTGTCCAGAATCTGCTTGATCAGCCGGCCGCGCAAATCATAAACGAAGTGATGCCCCAGCGTGGTGAGTGCCAGTTGGGCTGCCAGCGTTACTGCCAGCATGAGCATAACCAGCCCGAAAAAGGTTGGCAGCACGTGCCAGGGTGCCCCCGCAGATTCAATCAGCTGTTGGTTGATGAACGCGATTACGCCAATGCCAACGCCTGCACTGATGAGGCTTAGAAGCATGATTGTTATAAAAGGGGTGCGGTACTGGCGGAAAACGATGGCGAGTAACTCCATCAAAACTCCTGAATAGTGGCTGGAATTGCTGGCCTGATATGCAATAATAATCAGTCGTATTTATGTTCTCTTAAAAGTGCTTTGTATGCAAACCGGCCAAGCGGGTATCTGTCTCGCATTGGTGTCTGTGGCGAAGTGCTGGAGGTTCAGTTTTCCAGCTATGTTGTCTTTTCTGGATAATTCGTTGTTGTCCGCTCGCTACTCTTGTTATCAAAAGATTCTTGTTCCGGGTCTTCTGGTACTGCTGCTTTTCTCTCTTATGCTGGTGTCTCTGAGCGCCGGAGCTGCAGTATCCAGTCCGGGCCAGTCTCAGAATGCTGCTCCCCCCAGAGTGGCGGCCATTGATTGGACGTTGGTCGAAACTCTCTTGTCCTTGGGAGTGGTGCCGGTTGCTGCGGCTCAGATCAAGGACTATCAGACTTGGGTTGGAGAACCGCCACTTCCTGAACAGGTTGTGGATATTGGCCTGCGTGCCCAGCCCAACAGAGAATTGGCTGCTTCCCTGCAGCTTGATTTAATTCTGATATCTCCTCTGTTCAGCGCAATTGAACCAACTTTTTCACAGATAGCACCGGTTCAGACCCTGACTACCTACAATCCCGATAACGATTTTTGGCAAAACCTTGTCGAGACTACGAGACGGGTGGGCGAGATGACTAACCGCTCCTCAGAGGCGGAGGCTGTTATAGATCGACATCGTGCGCGAATTGAACAGCTGAAAGAAGAAATGCCGGCAGATACACCTCCGCTGTTGGTGGTGCAGTTTATCGATGACCGTCACGTGCGTGCCTATGGCAAAGGCAGCTTGTATGACATGGTCATTCGTCGACTCGGGCTGCAAAACGCCTGGAAAGGCGAAACGAATATGTGGGGTTATACCACCGTCGGTATAGAGGAGCTGACTACCGACGGCTACCTGATTGTAGTGGACCCGGTTCCTATGAGCGCAGAGGGGGTTTTTGACAACAACAGGATCTGGCAAACACTGCCGGCCGTGCGACATGACCGGGTTCTATCCTTACCGGCGGTCTGGAGCTTTGGTGCACTTCCTTCAGCTGTCCGCTTTGCCGATGAGTTGTACCAGGCAGTGACTGGTCACGCCGGCACTCATTCAGGTTTGAGCAATTTATGATCTCGATACGCAGGCCGGCCTCTCCGGCCTATATCTGTTTGCCACTCATTATCCTTTGCGTCCTTCTCTGCTTCAATTTGTTGAGACAAACGTTGCCAGAGCTGAGTCTGGGTGGTTTTGATTTTTCTGCTGCATCTGACGTCAAGGCGATGTCTACGGTTGTGCTCCAGTTCAGCGTGTTGCCACGGGTGGCTATCGCCCTGCTGGTTGGTGCTGCACTAGGTTTGGCTGGCGTCTTGATGCAACAGGTTTTGCGGAACCCTATTGCCTCGCCAACGACATTGGGTGTTGCCAGTGGCGCACAGCTTGGTCTTTTGCTGGCCACGCTTTTTGCGCCCGGCCTCCTGACCTTTGGTGGTGAATGGGTGGCACTCGCAGGGGGAGCAATATCACTGCTGATTGTGCTCTCGTTATCCTGGCATCGTGGCCTTGCGCCGGTTGCGGTGGTTTTGGCAGGTTTAGTGGTTAATTTGTATATCGGGGCCCTGAGCACGGTTTTGATTCTGTTTCATCAGGAGGAGTTTCGCGGCCTGATGATCTGGGCTGCGGGCTCCCTTGCCCAGAATAGTTGGAGCGACACTTTAAATTTGTTGCCTCGCCTGATTGTCGCAGCGGTCATAGCCGGACTCATTGCCCGGCCCCTGGCCTTGCTGGAACTGGATGAATCCAGTGCCAGCAGTTTAGGTATATCCATACGTAAGCTCCGGTTAGTCAGCCTCGGGCTTTCTGTTTTTATTACTGCATCGGCAGTCAGTCTGGTAGGTGTCGTGGGCTTCGTAGGCCTGGCTGCACCCGTTATTGTAAAGCTGATGGGTGCGCGAACCCTGATGCAACGGTTGCTTTGGGCACCAGTGTTTGGAGGTTTGCTTCTACTCACTACTGATCTCTTATTGATCCAGTATTCCGCGCAGCTGCCTTCAGTGGTCCCAACCGGTGCCATGACCGGACTGTTGGGGGCACCACTGTTACTCTGGCTTATCCCGCGACTGGCTCTTAAAGACACGTCGGCAAGCGCTAATAAAACGACGCTACAATCAGCCGGTAAGCCCACCTCCCGAACGTTTCTTTGGCTTTTTGTCTTGTTGCTGGTTTCAATAGTTGCAGCGTTGTTCTTGACACAATCCCCTGGAGGCTGGGTACTCAATGACACCGCGCAATGGGCGTCCATTGCCAACTGGCGGCTTCCACGTGTTCTGGCTGCTGCGGGCGCCGGGATTCTGCTGGCTCTGGCAGGTGCAACCATTCAGCGGATGACGGGCAACCCGATGGCGAGTCCAGAGGTGTTGGGGATTAGCTCTGGCACAGCTATCGGCTTGATCGTGACTATCTACTTTTCTGCGCATGTCACCGCGCCGCTGCTCATCCTGGCGGGCTCAGTGAGTGCCATTATAACGCTGGCAGTTTTGATCTTGTTGAATCGGCGCACCGGGTTTCAGTCCGAACGCCTGCTTCTTACAGGAATAGCAATTGCAGCTTTATTTGACCCGCTGAGAAGTATCTTTCTTGCCAATGGTGACCCTCGCATCCAGCAGGTAATCGCATGGATGTCAGGTTCAACCTATTACGTTGATTTCTCAACGGGTCTGAGTGCGCTTTTGATTGCTGTCATGATGGTGGCGTTAACTCCGCTGGTCGCCCGGTGGTTGGACGTGTTACCCCTTGGGCGCAACGTCGCGTTGGGCCTGGGGCTGAGTGTGGATAAGGTCAGGCTTATTCTGCTTGGTGTGGTGGCCATACTGACTGCATTCGCAACCTTGATTGTCGGGCCTTTGAGTTTTGCAGGTTTGCTGGCGCCTCATGTTGCCCGAATGCTGGGCTTCTCCAAGGCGCTGCCTCATCTTGTAGGTTCAGCGATGGTAGGCGCTTTATTGATGATAAGTGCCGATTGGCTGGGGCGTCAGATGTTGTTCCCTCAGGAAATCCCGGCGGGGCTCGTAGCCGCGCTTCTGGGGGGCGCCTATTTTATGTGGGGGTTAAGAAAGTACTGACTCGGCCTGGCGGGCTTCACGAATCAGCGGGCAATTGCTGCAGTACTCCAGCTCCGGAATAAGGTAGCGGATACAACAAAGGCGCCGGCGACGCTCGCAGCTACCCCCGTCTGCAGCGGACAGGTAGTTTACCGGCTGGAACAGAGGGTTACGCCGGCCGTCTGGCAGGTGGCGGCTGGCAAGCAGTTGCCTTGCGGGCTCAATCGAGCGGGATTTCGCCATAGGGTGGGCATGCAGTGCTTCGGTAAAGTATTCAAACAGGTTGCCTGCGTTGCTCCAGAATACTTTTGGCGAGGCGCCTGAATACTCGGCTAATGCTGTAATCAGTGGTACAAGATGACTGTCGATCAGTGTACTGAAGCGGCTGAAGGCACTTTGGCAGCCCAGTGGTCGCCCGGTGTCGGTAACCCACAGGCGTCGGGTTTGCCCTTCAGGGCCAACTTCGATGTTCGCTTCGTCTAGCCCGACAGGCAGGTCGTACTCAAGTAACAGGTTAGCGACCAGCGTCGAGGAAATCAGTGCACTGAAATGCCACTTTGACCATAAAGAAGCGAGCGCACGTGGATCGCTTTGGGCATATTGAGTTGAAAAGCGTGTCAGCTGAGCGGCCAACTTATCGGGGTCAAGCAGATCTATGGCTCGCAGGATAGAGCTTTGTGCGGATGGTTTACCCACTCCGGGGGGGGTGAGTTTCTCCAAAGGGCCAGAATAGAGGCTCTCCAGTGCTGTGCTCATAGGGCTCCGGCGTTCGGTTTGCTTGATTATTAATCTTAATAATAACGCTTATCAATTGCAAGACCGGTGGGCCAGGCAATTGATAAGTTCAAACACGCATGCTGTTTAACTGGCAGAATAAAACTGAGATCAGAAAGAGTAAGAGACGGATGTCTCCAGAGTCCTTTCTTCCCCAAACCAGCAGTTCGAAATGTCGAAACAGCTGTAATAGCGCTCGTTGGTGAGGTTGTTCACTGACAACCCGATCTCGGCGCCTTTGAGGGTGTGCGCCAGGTTGCCCAGGTCATAGCGAAGGGCAATGTCCAGAAGAGTAACGTCGGGCACGTGCCCGGAATTGGTGGTCGCGTCGTATTCAGCTTCTCCGATATATCGGGCACCTATGCCGGCAACCAGCCCATCCAGAACGCCCTGGTCAAAGCTGTAGTCAGCCCAGCCTGACAGCAGGTGTTCCGGCACCCATACCGGGGTTTTTCCTTTCAGGCCGGAGTTGTCCTTTGTAATCTCTACGTCCTGTAGCGTGTAGCTCAGGGTTAGCAGGAGGTTGTCCAGAGGCTGAGCCAGGGCTTCCAGCTCCAGGCCCTGTGAGCGAACGGCTCCGGCCTGGATCTTGTCGTAAGGGCCACCTTGTGGATCACGGGTGGGTACGTTTTCTTTGGTGATCTGGTAGAACGCCAGGTTGGCTGTGGTGCGTTGGTCCGGTGTCTGATACTTAACGCCCAGCTCCCACTGGTCGCCTGTGGATGGGTCAAACTCATTGCCATTCCGGTCACGTCCTGTCTGTGGTTCGAAACTCTCAGCGAAGTTGAGGTAAGGCGACAGGCCATTTGCCGCCTGGTACATAATTCCGGCCCGTGTTGAAACATTATCCTGGTCGAGCTTTGAGTCTACTGGTGCCCCGTACTGCTTGCCCTTTTCCGTGCCGGTAAAATCATCCCAACGTACCCCACCTATCATCACAAACCGGCCGATTCTGATCTGATCCTGTAGATAGACGCCCAGTTGTTTTTTCTCGATGTTGAAGTCAGAGGAATACAAAGTGTCGGTAATGTCGATTGTCGAGCTTGATATCTGGTAGTAATTCGGATTAAACAGATCAATGGACGGCGCGCCGCTACCGCCAGTCGTATCTTCATAGATGACGTCTGAGTCCAGGCTGAGATAATCGAAGCCCACCAGTAGATTGTGTTCGGCCGCGCCGGTTTGGAAGCGTCCGGAAATCTGGTTGTCGATTGTAAATCCGGTGGTTGCTTCGTCGGTCAGATAGGCTTGCCGTGCCAGGGTTCGCCCGTCAGCGGCCAGCCCGTCACTGTATGTATTGGTTTGGAACGCACTGGCATCGGTGTAGCGAAAATTCTGCAGGAAATTCCAGTTGTTATTGATGTTGTGGTTGATTTTATAGCCTGCCAGAAGAACTTCTTTGTCAAACTGGTTCCAGTTAGCGTCGCCAGAAAAGGCGTCGGTATCCAACTCGCCGTTCGGGTTCGGCAGAAACAGGCCGGAGGCGGGCAGAGATGTGTAAATACCCATTTCCGGGTCTTTCTGATAGTACAGGTTGAAATTGATCAGTGTGTCATCACTGACCTGCCAGTCCACAGATGGCGCGACCATGTAACGCTCTTCTTCCGAGGTTTCGGCCTGGCCGTCGCGGCTGCGGGCCAGCCCGACCAGGCTGTAGGATAAGTCCGAGTCTCCCAGTTGGCCGCTGCTTTCAATCGAGGCTTCTTTCAGGTTGCGCGACCCTGTGGCCAGCTCAATCTTGTTGGATGCCCCGAGCGTAGGCTCCTTGCTGATCAGATTGATCATGCCTCCCGGTGGCATGGAACCGTACAGGGTTGAGGTAGGACCACGAAACACTTCAACCTGCTCCACCGCTAACAGGTCAATTTGTGGTTGAAGGTTCCAGTCGTTGTAAAGCAACTGCATGCCGTCGTAGTAATTCTGGTAGTTGATAAAACCGCGAATGCTGAACAGATCCAGACGGCCAACGGCCCCGCCGCGAAGTTCTGTGTTGACGCCGGGCGAGTACCGGAGCGCTGCCGCGACAGAGTCCGCATCCCGCATCTCCAGAGCCTGCTCGTCCAGCACGGATATGCTTTGTGGTGTTTCTTCGGGGCGTAGAGAAGTTTTGGTTGCGGTATTGCGGTAGGTGTCGCCGTAAACTGCCAATTCGTCCAACTCGGTAACCTCGTTGGCAAACGCTATCTGGCTACTGGCCGCTAAAACCAGTATCGAAGGTTTTAGAAAGGATCTTTTCATGGTAAAGCCCCATTGTGTTCAGAGTCGGACAGACGCGCCTGCCACTAAAATAATGCGAATCATTATCATTGTATTTTTATTTTCGGGGCGGTACTTAACAGTTTGGTGCATTCCATGAAATTATTGGTTGGCAAAGCTTAACCGGTATCCAATATTCCATAGACACTTCTGATGCAGAGGGGTTTAGCCCTGGCGGGTAGATTTCCAGATCCTGGGCGTTGAGCGCTTCGCATCCGGAGTTTGGAAGCCAGGCCCGGAAAAACCACTTCAGGACGTCTGCCAGGGAAGCCAGCGGACCATGAAACGCAATAACGACGTAGTTTCTCTCCGGCACTGTAATACAACTCAGCGTGTGTGCATCTGGCACTTCCTGAGCTTCTGCGCCGGCGAGGTAGGTTATAGGTTCTTCAGAGCCACGGGTAACGTCTAACACGCCAACTCTGGTGCAGTCAGTGTCTGCGCTGGTCATGCCAGTAAACTCTTGCCACAGCCGTGGTAGCTTTTCATAAAAATCAGGGTTCTCTGAAAACAGGCCGTTCACCTGGTCCGTAACACCCGCCACGGTGAATGTTGGCCTGGAATCGAGCCGGATCCCGGGTACTCGCGAACGCAGTGACTCTGGAGGCAAGAGGTCCGGATGGCAGGACATTGGGGTTTTTAACAGACACGGCAAGCCGCGCTGGCGGTATTTGACAGGGGCACAACCAAAATGTTGTTTGAAGCTCCGACTGAAGCTGATGTCGGAGTTGAAACCGCAGGCCAAAGCAATATCGATCATCCGCCGGTTGGTGAAAAGCAGCATTTCAGCCGCCCGACTCAAGCGCAGTTCCCTAACATAACGACCCAGTGAGAGCCCCGTTTGCCGGGAAAAAATACGATTGAATTGCCAGCGTGATAGCCCACACCGTTCTGCCAGCTCTGGCACCGCCAGGGGCTTGTCCAGATTTTGATGGACATGGTCCAGAACCTGTTGGATTCTGGACAACTGTAATAGCCGGGCGCTTCCCATCTAACCTCGTTATTTGCTTTGCGGAGTATTTCAAGACCTGAATGTGTCCGATGCAGTGATCAGCCAGTCCCAGCGATATTGCACGGTTTTCCTCTAACACACAAAAACGAATGGTTCTTATCCAGCGTGCGATTCTGGTCTGGTTCGTATCCTCGGCACAGTTACGGTGCAATACCTGTTTGAATTGTTACATTTCAGGGCCAGGTGCAAGGCTCGGATCATCGAACTGTCTGCTTTATGTACTCTTTGTTCCCGGTATCAGAGGGGCAACGAAAAACTGAACTCTTGGCCAGCTTTTTGCAAAACATCATGTGAAGCCTTTTACTTCAGAATTTATCTGAGATGCAATCAGCAAGGAGAAGTTTGATGACACTCAAGTCTGGCCTAGTGCTCGCTGCGATACTGACACTGCCCACAGCCGCTTTGGCAGAGGACCCAACGAAAGTTGGCTTTGTCTATGTTGGTCCTATCGGGGATCATGGCTGGAGCTACCAGCATGATCAGGGGCGCCTTGCGCTGCAGGAACATTTCGGGGAAAAGGTTGCAACCACCTACGTCGAAAATGTCAGTGAGGGCGCGGATGCCGAGCGTACGATAAGACGGCTTGCGCAGGCAGGTAACGACATTATCTTTACAACATCTTTCGGTTTCATGAATCCGACTGCCCGGGTAGCAGAAGAGTATCCGGATATCACGTTCCTGCATGCTACCGGGTACAAGACAAGCGAGAACCTGGGCACCTATCTGTCGGTAACCTATGAAGGCCGTTACGTAACGGGCGTCGCTGCAGGCCTGGTAACAGAGACCGATACCCTTGGCTATATTGCGTCTTTCCCGATTCCTGAAGTTATCCGTGATATCAACGCTGTCTATCTTGGTGCCAAGGAAGTGAATCCGGATATTGAGCTTAAAGTTGTGTGGGTTAATACATGGTTTGATCCTGCCAAAGAGGCTGATGCTGCGAATGCTCTGATGGATCAGGGTGCAGACGTCATCGTTCAGCATACGGATAGCCCGGCGCCTCTTATCGCGGCCGGAAAACGCGGTAACTGGGGTGTAGGTCAGGCTTCCGATATGCGCAGTTTTGGTGGCGATGCGCACCTGTTGTCGGTTGTTAATGATTGGGGTCCTTACTATATAGAGACTGTGCAATCGGTGATGGATGGCACCTGGGAGCCTGCGGATTATTGGGGTGGTATGTCTGAGGACACCGTTCAGGTTGTTGGCTTGAGTGACCGACTTTCAGATGAGCAGAAAGACAAGGTTAATTCGGTGATTGATGCCTTGAAAAACGACGAGCTCCATCCGTTCACCGGCCCATTGAAAGATCAATCAGGTGAAGTGCGGGTGCCTGAAGGTGTTTCCATGACGAATGGGGAACTGGCAGGCATGGACTGGTACGTAGAAGGTATGACGGCAACCTTGTCGGATTAAGGCCGGTTGCTTTACAGGCTAGTTGGGCCGGCAGGAGCGAATCCTGCCGGCTTTTTGCGTTTAAATCCTCAGGCTTCGCGTAGCAGCCGGGAAACACTTTCCTGAACATTCCGCGTCAGTTCGGCTTCGTCCAGCCCATTGATATGGCCATTTTTCACGATCTGGCGGCCTTGAACAAAGCTGTCCCGCACCTGCACGGGTTCGCCGCACATCAATGGTGCCGTCAGGGGACTGTGGACACCGGCGAACCGGGGCTGGTCGATGTCATACAGGACCAGATCGGCGGCTTTGCCAACCTCCAGGTTGCCCGTGTCTTGCAATCCCAACATATCAGCACCATTGCGGCTGCCCCATTGCAGAACCTGCTCCAGGGTGGTGGCTTTGGGGCCTTTCACTGCACGGTGAATCAGCCAGGCGAGGTTGAGCTCCTGAAGCATTGAGCCAGATTCCGCCGACGCAGAGCCGTCGACGCCCAGAGATATCTGCACGCCGGCCTCTTCCATATCAATCACCGGGGCGATGCCGCTGCCCAGTCGGCAGTTCGAGGTGGGACAGTGGGCAATGCCGGTGCCTGTAGCTGCCAGGCGCCTGATGGCGTGCGGGTCACTGTAAACAAGGTGGGCATACCAGACATCCGGCCCGAGCCATTCACAGGACTCCGCGTAATCGATAGCACTCATGCCATATTTGCTGTGGGCCTGACTCTCATCAAAGTCGACTTCGAGCAGGTGCGAATGCATTTTCAAGTTGTTCTCTCTGGCCCACCGAGCCTGGGCTTTCAGCCCTTCCGGCGAACTCGAATGAATCAGGCTGGTGGGTGCTACCACCAGCTTTTTCATGGCATCAGGCCCAGGCTGGTGATGCTTCTTCCGGGTCACATCCAGACGGTCGATGACCTGTTCAATGCTCTCCGGCGCTATGCCGTGTTCAATCATGCCTTCGTGGGACCCTGTCTCCGTCGCGCTGCCCCGGCAGAGCACCATACGAATTCCAAGTTCTTCTGCGGCCTGCCAGACAGACTCCTCAAGCTCGGGGCTGGTGCTGCTGTGATAAAGGTAATGGTGATCCGCACAGGTTGTGGCTCCGGACCGGATCAGCTCGTACAGGCCCAGCCGCGCGGCGTGGTACATGATGTCTGGTGTTACCTTGGGCCAGAAGCGATAAGGCACACTGCTCAGCCATTCACCAAGGTTGTGATTGAGCCCCTCGGGGACCCCTTTCATGATCGACTGGGCGAGATGGTGATGGGTATTCACCAGACCGGGCCAGATGACACAGCCGGAAGCGTCTATCAGGGTTTCCGGGTCCTCTGGCGTTTGCTTGAGGTTGCGACCCATTTCGGCAATGCGGCCACCACGAATGCGAATATCCCGGGCCTCCGGATCTGCCTCGGATGCTACGGCATGGGCGTTCTGGATGAGGTAGTTCAATGCTTGCTCCTTCATTTTAATGAGAGCAATGTCCCGAGGCTGGCGTTGATCTGCTGCGCCTCTGACAGCTTCTACTCTTTGGCTGGTGTTTGGTGTTGAACCGAATGCAAGAACCCTTCCATTTATTGACCGTATGGTCAGCTCAGTATTTCAGGCCAGAAACCCTTTGAAATTGAGTGCTGAAATGGGGCGAAAATTTGACCCTTGCATCGAATTGGTTCGTTTCGGATGTGCGAACGATGATGGACAAGTCGGTTGAGGCAGGAAATGACAGGGTTTTTCTGCCAAAGGATGCTGGCATGAAATCTGCTGCGTTCGACGTATGGGGCAGGTTACCGATTGATGGCCCGCCCTCCTGAGTAGAAGCTGTCAGGGATCCTCTGATGAAAAGGGGTTTCGGGTCATTGCTCAGTCGCTGATCGGATGCGCAACAGGCGTGATTGGTGGCTAGGGCTCTGAGTTTGCCTGATCGCCCTGTTTTCATGCCAGTTTGCCTCCGAACACTGTTTATCTGCTGACATTATGCCCCGGAGGCCCCATGAACAACCCGCAAGAAAAGTACGCCCTCAAAGAGCTGAACCTGGAAACCACTTTCGGTGGTATGGGTAAGGAAATTGAGTGTGATGTCCCCGTGATCGACCTGACAGACTTCGACCTGCGCCGAGAAGAAATTACTGATCAGCTGTGGAAGGCCGCGACGGAAGTCGGCTTTTTTCAGCTCTCGGAACATGGCCTGGACCTGGCGCTGATCAAGCAGGCTTTTGGTCTGTCGGAGCGCTTCTTTGCGTTGCCGGAGTCTGAGAAACAGCGTTTCCCTCTTAAAAAGGGACTCAACTCCGGTTGGGAGTTCAAATCACAAGTGCGGCCGTCCACCGGAACGGCGGACGACAAAGAGTCTTATCAGATCACCCTGCCGCATATGGATGACCTCTGGCCTAACCAGACAGTAGTGCCCGAGTTTCATCGGGTTATGCTGGATTTCGAGCACAAAGCCTGGCTGCTGGGTATGAAAGTATTGTCTTGCTTTGCCGAACGTCTGGGTTTCGATCGGGAGTTTTTTACCCATGCCCATGACCGTAGTTCGGAAGAGTATCAGAGCACACTGCGCCTGCTGCATTACCTGCCGCTGCCGGAAGGTACGATCCCCGATGCGTCGATCTGGCGAGCGGGAGCGCACACTGATTTTGACTGCCTGACAATGGTATTTCAGCAGGAGAACCAGGGCGGGTTGCAGGTGAGTCCGGGTAAGGATGCTGAAGGCAAGGGTGATGAGCGCGAATGGTTTACCGTTACTCCGAAGGAAGATCGCATTACCTGCAATATTGGTGACATGCTGATGCGTTGGAGTGATGATCGCTTGAAGTCCACCCTGCACCGGGTACGGATGCCCAAGCCGGGTGACTACAATGGCCCTCGCTACAGCATGGCGTTCTTCTGTCAGGCTAATAAGGATCAGGTCATTCAGGGCCCTGAGAAGAAATACCCGCCGATTACCGCTCGTGACTACCTTCTGCAACGTATCCAGGCGAATTTCGATGCGGCAGAAGAAGCGGTCAAAGCGAAAAAACAGCAATAGCCATGAAGTAAAAGTACTGACTAAAGAGGCCTCCTGTTGGAGGCCTTTTGTTTGCTCGTTTACTCCGGTTGGTTATTCATAAGCCATTGCCCAAGCTGCTGGCGTTCTTCATCAGACATGCCGGTAACATTACCCAGCGGCATGTAATGGGAGTCAACAGCAACCTGTCGAACCTTGCCCGCGTGGCTTGTTAGCTGGGACAGCTCCTCGAACATGAAACCTGCTGGTGGCGACTGGAATGCCGGATGGCTCGGGGCGCTGGCGTGGCAGGCCACACAATGAGTGCTGATGATGGTGCTTGCTGTTTCGTCGCTCACGGCCTGGCCATCGGTCGCCTCGGATGTAACCGGTGCCGGGGCGATAGCCCAGATCAAAGCTGCGATGAGCAGGGCGGCGACCACCAGTATCCATGGCTGGTTGATATCCCTGTGGCGCAAATTGAAGTAATGCCTGGCAAACGCGGCGATGAACCCAATGGCCGCAAGAACGGCCCAACCATGGGGGTGGCCATACAGTAACGGGTAATGGTTGCTGATCATGATCAACAGGATCGGCAAGGTCAGGTAATTGTTGTGAGTCGATCGTAGCTTGGCAAGCATGGCCAGGCGGGCAACCCTCGCGCCCGGATCACCGCCTTTCTCGATGGCTTTTACCAGCGCTCGTTGGGAGGGGACGATCCCGAGGAAGACGTTGGCTACCATGATGGTGCCGATGATCGCGCCCACATGAATGTAAGCACCGCGCCCGGTGAGTACCTGGAACAGGCCCCAGTCTGCCACTAGCAGAATGGCGAACAGAGTCAGACCAAAAGCCTTGCCGTTGTCTGCCAGCGGGCTGCGAATTAGTGCTTCGTATATGGCCAGCACTACGACAATAGTGCTCAGGCCGATCGCAATGGCGGTGCCAATGCTGATGTCGGCTTTCGACGGATCAATCAGGTAGCCCGGTGAACCCATGTAGTAGACAACGAACAACAGAGCCAGGCCGCTAAGGAGGGTCGAGTAGGCTTCCCATTTGAACCAGTGGAGTTCCTTGGGCATTTCCCTGGGGCTGAGTTTGTACTTGGCTATTTCATAGATGCCACCGCCATGGATAGCCCAGAGATCACCTTTGATGCCTTCCTTCTTTTTCCACTCCGGCGGTTCACGGAGATGGTTGTCCAGCCAGACAAAGTAGAATGAGGCACCGATCCAGGCGACTCCGGCAATAACGTGAAACCAGCGAACGAGAAGGGATAGCCATTCGCTCAGATAAGCTTCCATGGGTCAGGCTCCTTGCGTTTGAAAATGGGTGGACGATGTTCCGGGCCCGGGCAGGGCTGGCCGCTGGTATCGAATCTGGCCCGCGACGATGGTTGCGGCGACGGCACGGTCATCTCCGAGGATCATCAGATTGAAGAGCGTTTCCGAAAGGTTGTTGATGAAGGGCTCCTTCATGGTAAGCATCGGCGAGGCGCGGTGATCCAGTACGACAAAGTCAGCGATCTTCCCTCGCTCGAAGTTGCCGCACTCTTCCTCCCTGTGCAGAACCCTGGCGTTACCCAGTGTGGCCAGGTAAAACGCTTGCCAGGGCGTCATTGTTTGCCCGCGGAGACGGCATACCTTGTAGGCTTCCGCCATGGTGGCAAGCATTGAAAGGCTGGTGCCTCCGCCGACATCCGAAGCGAGGCCAACGGATACGTCTGCATCGCGGGTAGCGCGGAAATCGAACAATCCGCTACCGAGAAAGGTGTTGGATGTGGGGCAAAAAGCAATGCTGCTCCCTGTGTCTGCCAGGCGCTGTCGGTCTTCATCATTGATATGGATGCCGTGAGCCAGCACGGTATGGTCGCCAAGCAGCCCGTAATGATCGTATACATCGAGGTAACTCGTGCGTTCGGGGAATAGCTCACGAACCCAGGTGATCTCTCCGATATTCTCGGCCCAGTGGGTTTGCACCATGGCATCCGGGTGTTCGGCAGCCAGCTTCCCGGCCAGAGTCAGCTGTTCCGGGGTGGAGGTTGCGGCAAAGCGAGGCGTGATGGCGTAGCGCTGGCGCCCGCGGCGGTGCCACTTTTGCAACAGTGCCAGGCTGTCGCTGTAGCTTTCGGCGGTTGTATCTTTCAGGTTCTCCGGCGCGTACCTGTCCATCATCACCTTGCCGGCGCTGAGTCCCATGCCATGGGCCTCCGCAGCCTCGAATAAAGCGTTAACCGACTCCGGGTGCGAGGTACAGAACACCAGTGCAGATGTGGTGCCGTGTCGCAGCAGCAGGTCTGTGAATCGCCGGGCTTCTGTTCGTGCCCAGTCGCCATCACTGAAACGCGCCTCGTGAGGGAAGGTGTAGGTTTCCAGCCAATCCAGAAGCTGGGTGCCATAGCTGGCCATGACGCCGAGTTGGGGCATGTGAACGTGGGTGTCGATAAAGCCGGGAACAATCAGGCCGTCCTGCCAGTGGGTAACCTTTGCATCAGCAGGCAGTTTGGGTAGCCATACGTTGGCCGGTCCTGTTGCCACTACCTTGCCCTGATTCAGGATAAGCAGGCCGTCCTCGAAATATTCCAGGCTGTTTGGTCTGGGCTCGGGGTCATCCCCGGGGTCTTGCAGGAAATGAAGTACCGCACCGCGATGCGCTTCGCAGCCTTCGGGCAGTTGGGTATCCAGATCGGTAGTCATCAGCTTCCCCGGTAGGTTGAGAAGCCCCACTGATTCAGCAGCAGAGGGACATGGTAGTGGCTGTCCGGATCAGTGACGCGGAAATCCAGGCAGACCTCGGGGAAGAAGGTTTCCAGCCCACGGGACTGGTACCAGGCGCCGGTGGCAAAGCGGATGCGGTAGTGACCGGTTTCAATCGGTGTATCGAACCAACTCATCACGCGCCCGTCGTCATCGGTAATGCCTTTGGCGAGGCATTTTTCGCCTTGTTCAGTGACTCGATACAGAGAAACACTCACTCCTGCCGCGGGTTTACCGCCTCCCAGATCAAGAATGTGAGTGGTCACGGGGCTCTTCTGGCTCATAGCAGTTTCTCCAGTCGCAGTTCTGTAATTTTTGCCTGTTCGGCTGCCGCGGTTTCTACTTCCTGGGCTCGGGTACGCGGCAGGCGTGCTTCCAGAAGCTCCAGCATTTCCGCAGCAGATTTGCCGGTAGCACACACGATGAAGATGAACCCGAATTTCTCCAGATAGGCGTCGTTGCCGGTTTTCAGGCGTTGCAAAATCTCTTCAGGTGCTTGTCGGGCGCCGGCCTGTTCGCCGCTGGCCATCGCCCGGGTACTGGCGTATTTGGCGCGCAAACTGTTGATATCGCCTATCTTCGGGTGAGCGGTGAACGCTTGAAGCCAATCCTGTTCACTCAGTTTTGGCCAGAGTTTCCGGCTCTGGCTGAGTAGCGCTTCTTGGTTGGAGTAGGGCAGGCCTCGCAGCATACCCTGCACCCAGGTTTCAGCGGCGCAGCAGTTTCTTAGTTGGCTTTCGGCTTCATCCCGGGGCAGGGTGTTGATTGTCTCGGCGGTCATTCGGGTATGTCTCCTGTCTCGGTGTTTTTGATCAGCCCCTTGAGTTCCTTCCAGGGCAGGCCTCGGCGAGCAGGTGCGTCCTGGGCAGGTGAGTTGGCCAGGCTCAGGAGTTCGGCACTGATGGAAACGGCGACTTCCATGGGCCGTTTTCCAGGCACATCGGTACGTCCGACGGGGCAGCGGATGCTGCCAATGTCGGCTGCGCTGAAGCCTCTGTGGTCCAACCGTTGGCGGAATCGCTCTGCTTTGGTGTCTGAACCGATCAGGCCAATGCCAGTGCAGCTCCCTTCAGTTAACAAGGTGCGGCAGAGTTCGAAGTCCAATTGGTGATTGTGGGTCAGGATCAGTACTTGTTTGCCCGCACACAGGGCGGGCGCATCGCCTGCCGGATCGTCCGTGTGGTGCATGCGAACGTTACCCGGGCAGTCTGCAGGAAACTGGTCGGCGCGCTCATCCACCCAGGTCACGCGCCAGGGTAATCCGCCAAGAATGGTCACCAGAGCCTTGGCGACATGGCCAGCGCCAAAAATAACCAGTTCCTGTTCGCACCCCGGGTGAGCCTCCAGAAGAACCGAGACGCTGCCGCCGCAGCATTGGCCAAGGCTGGCCCCCAGAGGGAAATTGGCCATTTCGCTGATGAAATCCTGTTTGGCCAGGTGCTCCCTGGCCCGCTGGCAGATACGGTATTCCAGGTGTCCGCCGCCAATGGTGTCGTAGCTTTGCTCGCCGGTGACCACCATCTTGCTCGCAGGCTCACGGGGTACTGAGCCTGTTACTCCAAGAACCGTTACCAGAACATAGGGTTCGCCGTGGTGTTCACATCGGGCGACCGCCTGGTACCAGTTAAGCCGGTTCTCCATCAGGCGGTCTCCTTTTGCCGGTTGTGCCAGGCCTGGCTGGCTGTAACCGCGGTCAGAACCCGTTCTGGCGTCGCAGGTGTATCCAGAGCTGGGCTGAAACGATAGTCGGTGATGCTGGAAACCGCGTCACGAAGGGCGCTCCATACAGAGATGCCGAGCATCAGGGGTGGTTCGCCCACGGCTTTGGAATGAAAAACCGTGGCCTCGCGGTTCGGGCTGTTTTCTAGCAAGGCGACGCGCAGATCCGGAGGGCAATCCGACACTGCAGGAATCTTGTAGGTGGCGGGGCCGGTGGTCAGCAGTTTGCCAGCGTCGCTGTAGACCAGTTCTTCGGTCGTCAGCCAGCCCATACCCTGAACGAAGCCGCCTTCTATCTGGCCAATATCGATCTCGGGATTCAGTGAGCGTCCGGCATCAAAAAGGATGTCGGTGCGCATTACCCGGTACTCCCCGGTCAGGGTGTCCACCACCACTTCGGAACAGGCTGCGCAATTCGAGTAGTAAAGAAAGGGATGACCTGTGCCTGTCTTGGGGTCGTAGTGGATCTTCGGAGTGGCGTAGAAACCCGATGAGGATAAGGGGACCCGGTTCATGTATGCCGTCTGGACAAACTTTGCCCAAGGTATCGTCAGATCGTTGATTTGCACCTGGTTGTCGGTGAAAGTCACGTCTTCCTGTGCTGCGGACCAGTGACTGGCCGCAAATTCTGTCAGGCCGGCCATGATTTTTTCACAGGCGTCCAGCGCCGCCATGCCGTTCAGATCCGAGCCGGATGATGCAGCGGTAGGTGAAGTATTGGGCACCTTGTCGGTACGGGTTGCGGATACCTTGACGCGCTCAATGTCGACCTGGAAGGCTGATGCGACAACCTGGGCTATCTTGATGTAAAGCCCTTGCCCCATTTCGGTGCCGCCGTGATTTACCTCGATGCTGCCGTCTGTGTAAATGTTTACGAGGGCACCCGCCTGGTTGAGGTGTTTGGCGGTGAAAGATATACCGAATTTAACCGGTGTCAGGGCCAGGCCGCGCTTAAGTATCGGGCTGGACTGGTTAAAGGCCGTGATGTCACTGCGCCGCTGACGGTAGTCGGAACTGGTTTCGAGTTTATCGAGAAGTTGTGGAAGGACATGCTGCTCAATTGTCTGGTCGTAGTGGGTGGTGTCCCGTCCGGGCCGGTATAGGTTGAGCTTGCGGATGTCGAGCGGGTCCTGGCCAAGATGGCGGGCAATATCGTCCATGGCGTGCTCGATGATCATCATGCCCTGAGGGCCGCCGAATCCCCGGAATGCTGTGTTGGACACCGTGTGGGTCTTGCAGCGGTGACCGGTTACCCGGGCCTGGTCCAGGTAATAGGCGTTGTCGGCGTGGAACATGGCCCGGTCGACGATGGCATCGGACAGGTCCGGAGAGTTGCCGCAGCGCCCGGCAACCATGAGGTCTGCCCCGAGGATCAGGCCGTTGTCGTCGAAGCCTATGTCGTAGGTGTTGTAAAAATCGTGTCGTTTGCCAGTCTGGATCATGTCGTCCGGGCGGGACAGGCGGTATTTCACCGGCCGGTTGGTGGCGTTGGCCAGCAACGCTGCGATGCAGGCTACGGGGGCCGCCTGGGTTTCCTTGCCGCCAAAGCCTCCGCCCATTCTGCGAACTTCTGCATGAACTTCGTGGATGGGCAGCCCCAGTACTTCTGCTACCAGCTTTTGCACTTCAGAAGGGTGCTGACTGGAGGTATGGACAAACATGCCTCTGTCTTCGGTTGGCTCGGCCAGCGACGCCTGGCCCTCCAGGTAGAAGTGCTCCTGACCACCGACAAACTGTTCTCCGCTGAGGCGGTTCGGCGCCTGTGCCAGAGCCTGGTCCGGTTGCCCCCGCTGTTGCGTCTGGCTGGGGCGAACAAAAAGTTCCTCATTAAGTGCCTGGGTGACGGTGACTACCGCTTCCAGGATTTCGTATTCGACCCTCGCCAGCTTTGCTGCCTTACGGGCGGCTTCGTGAGTGGTGGCTGCTACCGCGAATATCGGCTGCCCGATGTATTCAACGGTGTCGTCAGCCAGAACCAGATCGCCCGGAAAAACCGGACCTATGTCCAGATGACCTGGCACGTCTTTGGCCGTGATCACGGCTACCACCCCGGGGTATTGACGAACCGCATCCAGATCCATCGATATTACGCGGGCATGAGCCTGTTCGCTGTGGCCCACGGCTGCATGGAGGATGCCTTCAGGTGTGGGCATATCATCAATATAGCGGGCCTGGCCACTGACGTGCTTCCAGGCACTGTCGTGTTTGACGCTGTGCC
This sequence comes from Marinobacter sp. 1_MG-2023, assembly GCF_030549045.1. Taxonomy (NCBI): domain Bacteria; kingdom Pseudomonadati; phylum Pseudomonadota; class Gammaproteobacteria; order Pseudomonadales; family Marinobacteraceae; genus Marinobacter; species Marinobacter sp. 1_MG-2023. The sequence continues at coordinate 588,938 of NZ_JAUOST010000001.1, forward strand.
CTGCCAGACCACGGGCGCTGTGTGCCGGAGCAGGTGAGTTCAGGGGGAGTTTACGCATAATCTGTCACCATCAGTTGTTCGCCGGACAGGGAGGTGGACGCCAGTAGAGTGCGTCGCAACAGGTTGCCAGCAACCTGCAGTCGATAGCCGGAGGAGGCGCGGACATCGCTGAGAGGCGAGAAATCACTGGTCAGGGCTGTTATTGCAGCTTGCACGGATTTTTCGTTCCAGGGCTGGCCGGTCAGGGCCGCTTCTGCATGGAGGGCTCGCGCAGGAACGGCGGCCATACCACCGAAGGCGAGACGACAGGCAAGGACAACGCCCTTGTCGATCGTCAGCCGGAAGGCTCCCAGAACCGCCGAGATATCATCATCCAGGCGTTTCGACACCTTGTGGATGTATAGGGCTTCATTGGCTGAAGGTACCGGCACCCGCACGGAGTGAACAAACTCCCCAGGCTGGAGGCTGGTCTGTTTATAGCCCTGGAAAAACTCGTCCAGTGGCAGGCGGCGCTCGCCATCAGGACCATCCAGCACCAGTGTGGCGCCGAGGGCGATCAGCGGCGGTGGCATATCGCCAATCGGCGATGCGTTGGCGATGTTGCCTCCCAAGGTACCGCGGTTGCGGATCTGCAGTGACCCCAGTCGCTCCAGCATGGCATCGAAGGCCGGCCAGTGTTCGCTCAAAGGCGTTCTTAGTTGTTGATAAGTTGTGGCCGCGCCGATCACCAGTTCGCTTCCATCCAGCACGCAGCCCTGCAATTCGGGTATTCGTTCCACACTGATCAGGTGGCCCAGGGTGCTGAGTTGCTGAGCTATCTCCAGCATCAGGTCTGTGCCGCCGGCCACCAGGCGTGACGCGGGGGCCTCGCGGCGTAGTGCACGGAGCTGGTCAAGATTCACCGGTGAGTCATAACGGCAGCCTTCTGGCGAGCTCAGTGTATAGCTGTTCTTGTGCATGCCTGTAAGGGAGCTGGCAGGGGCCTTATGGGCTATTCCCGCAGCTGGGTGCCCTGATTCCGGTTGCCATTCCTCGACCATGGCCTGGTGGCTGGCCTCAACAATGGGGCGGTAACCGGTGCAGCGGCAAAGGTTGCCGGATAAGGCTTCAAGGATCTGGTCGTTACTGGTGCCTCCCTCTTTGCGGTTGGCGTGCAGCGCTGTTAATGACATCACTATGCCGGGTGTGCAGAAGCCGCATTGGGCCCCGTGGTGTTTGACCATGCTGCTTTGTACAGGATGCCCCGGCTCTTGTTGAAAAGCCTCGATGGTGATCAGTTCCTTACCGTGCAGGCTTGCCATCAAAGTAATGCAGCTGTTGATCGCCTGATAACTCATCCCCCCGCTTTCATCAGGGGTTCCGGTAATCACTGTACAGGCGCCACAGTCACCTGAGGCGCATCCCTCTTTGGTGCCGGTAAGTCGCATTTTGGTGCGCAACCATTCCAGAATGCTCAAATTTGGGTCGATATGGTCAAGTTTTTCAATTTGACCGTTCATAAGGAATTCGATCACAGCTCTCTCCGCTAGCAGTCTATTTGCGGTGTTCCGGGGTGCACTGCCCTTGGCTTCAGGCCGGCGCTTCAATGTTTCTGACAGGGTTTCTGCAAAAAGCTGACCAATTGGTTTAATTAGTCGTTTTTTGCGGAGTATTAATTTTTGGCAAGCATATTGCTGGTACCTCAAATGTTGATTGTTTGGTCAGTTTATGAATTCAGAGGCCAAATACATTTGGATGAACATGGGGCTGTGTATGACTGCGGCGATACGTCTGAAGCTTGAAAACATCGTCAAGGAATACCCGGGGTGCCGGGCGAATGACGGTATTGATCTCACTGTGGAAGCAGGGGAGATCCACGCGCTTCTGGGCGAAAACGGCGCTGGCAAAAGCACCCTGATGAAAGTGATCTATGGGGTGGTTCAGCCCGACCAGGGGCGGATCGTCTTGAATGGCCATGCCGTGCATGTCGATAACCCTGCCCAGGCCCGACGCATGGGTATTGGCATGGTGTTTCAGCATTTCTCCCTGTTCGAGACCCTGACGGTGGCCGAGAATATTGCGCTTAGCTTGCCACCGGATGAAGCTCGTAACCGAAGCCAGCTGAACCAGCGCATCAGCGAAGTCTCTGAGCGATATGGCATGGAGTTGGACCCAAGGCGATATATCAGCACTTTGTCGGTGGGTGAGCGGCAGCGTGTGGAAATTGTTCGCTGCCTGATTCAGGAGACCACCCTGCTGATACTGGATGAGCCAACATCCGTTCTTACGCCCCAGGAAGTCACCTCACTCTTTGCGACGTTGAGAACATTGTCGAAAGAGGGCTGCAGCATCCTTTTTATCAGTCACAAACTGGAGGAGGTTCGCAGCCTTTGCCACACCGCAACGGTTTTGCGTCAGGGGCGGGTCAGTGGTGACTGTCAGCCTGCAGAGATCTCCGCTTCTGAAATCGCACGTCTGATGGTGGGTGACGACACTCCGATCTCAACTCAGGTGACTGCTGCGGAACCGGGCGAGACCTTACTGGAAGTCAGAAGTCTTGGCTGGAAAAGCAAGGATCCCTTCGGAACCAGTCTCGATAATGTGAACCTGGATCTGCACAAGGGGGAGATTGTCGGCATTGCCGGGGTTGCCGGTAATGGCCAGGATGAACTGCTCAAAGCTTTGTCCGGCGAGATTCGAGCTGACGCCGGGACGATCAGTCTGAGTGGTCAGAATATTCAAACCCTGTTCCCCGATCAGCGCAGGAAGCTGGGTGTGGCGATTGTTCCGGAGGAGCGCCTTGGGCGGGGCGCCGTGCCTGATATGTCTCTGGCGGATAACGCCCTGCTGACTGCCTCCGGGCAGGGGCTGGTCGAGCGTGGCCTGATACGGTCTCGCCGCGTACGAGAGTTCTCCCGTGAGGTGATTCGCCGTTTTGGCGTTCGTTGCACCGGTGAAAACAGTACCGCAGGGAGCCTGTCAGGCGGCAACCTGCAAAAATACATTATCGGCCGTGAAGCCCTGCAAAACCCTCGCCTTCTCGTGGCTTCACACCCGACCTGGGGTGTTGATGTGGGGTCAGCCGTGGCTATCCACGAGTCTCTCGTAAAGCTTCGGGATGAGGGCGCGGCAATCCTGTTGATCTCCGAAGACCTGGATGAACTCTACCAACTGTGTAATCGCCTGGGCGCACTTTGTGATGGCCGGTTGTCCCCACTCGCCCCCACGTCCGAATTGCACATAGAGCAGTTGGGTCAATGGATGGCTGGGGAATTTGAATCCACGGAGGTGGCTCATGCTGTTGCTTGAGCGTCGCCCTGTTGCTTCGTCTGTGATGCGCTGGGCATCACCACTCCTGGCACTGGTTCTGACTGTTATCACCGGGTTCATTCTGTTCCTGGTGATCGGTAAAGACCCGGTAGAAGGTCTGAAGTTTTTCTTTATAACACCAATCAGCGATCTGCCGGGATTGGCAGAGCTGGGTCTGAAAATGGCGCCTCTGCTGTTGTGTGCTGCTGGTCTGACCGTTTGTTACAAGGCCAAGTTGTGGAACATCGGTGCTGAAGGTCATTTCCTGATGGGGGCCCTGGGCGCCAGTGTGATGGCTGTGCAGCTCTCGGCTGTGAGTGGATTCTGGGTGCTGCCGGTGGTGCTTCTGACGGGTGTGCTGGGTGGCATGTTCTGGGCCGCTATTGCTGCGGGCCTGAAAACCCACCTGCACTGCAATGAGATTCTCACCACCATCATGCTCAATTACATCGCCCTGAACCTGTTGTTGTATGTCGTGCACGGGCCGCTCAAGGACCCTTATGGTTTCGGCTTTCCGCAGTCGATCATGTTCGCCGAGTCGGCGCTGCTGCCGGCGTTGATTGAGGGCACCCGTTTACACCTGGGCCTTGCTTTCGGTTTGTTGGCTGCGGTGGCGGTCTGGGTACTGTTTGCTCGCAGCTTCATTGGATTTCAGTTAAGCGTGATCGGTCAGGACCACCGGGCGGCTGCATTCGCCGGGTTTCGCGTTCGCCAGTTGACCTGGTTTGCCTTTCTTGTTGGTGGTGCGACAGCGGGCCTGGCCGGAGCCTCGGAAGTAACGGGACCCATTGGCCAGCTGGTACCACAGGTGTCTCCCGGGTACGGCTATACCGCAATCATCGTTGTGTTTCTTGGACGAATGCATGCGGTGGGTATTGTTGCTGCCAGTGCATTGCTGGCGCTGACCTTCATTGGCGGGGAGATTCTGCAGATTGCCATGCAGATGCCCAAAGCTGTGACGGCACTGTTTCAAGGGCTACTGCTGTTTTATCTGCTGACCTGCGACGCCTTTATCCATTACCGGATTCGGCTGAAGAAAGCGGCCCCGCAACCCAGGAGTGCGGCCGTTGCGGCTGCACCGCAGGAGGTTTGAGATGGAACTGTTGACCAATGTGCTGGCTGCGACAGTGGTTGCCGGTACCCCGCTGTTGCTCGTGGCGCTGGGAGAACTGATCTGCGAGCGCTCCGGCGTTCTCAATCTGGGCCAGGAGGGCATGATGCTGATGGGTGCCGTAGCCGGGTTTGCGGCAGCCCTGTCCAGTGGCAGCCTGCTTGTGGGAGTAGCTGCAGCCATTATGGCCGGAATTGCGATGTCACTGCTGTTCGCTTTCATGGCGGTGACTCTGGCAGCGAACCAGTACGCGGCAGGGCTGGCTCTGACGATATTTGGCACTGGCTTGAGCGCGTTTCTCGGAGCAGGTTTTGTGGGCTCTTCCATCGATGGCTTCAGCCGTGTGGCCATACCTCTGCTTAGCGACATTCCAGTATTGGGCCGAGTGTTCTTTGACCAGGATGCGTTGGTCTACACCTCTTTTATAGCCTTCGCGGTCGTAGCGCTGTTCCTTCGATATAGCCGCGGTGGCTTGCTGTTGCGCGCCATCGGTGAGGACCCCGAAGCAGCTAACGCCAATGGTCTCAAAGTGTTGCTGGTGCGTTACCTGGCCGTTGCGTTTGGCGGCGGCATGGCCGGGCTTGCCGGTGCCTACCTTTCCCTGGCCTACACCCCGCTCTGGACGGAGAACATGACAGCCGGTCGTGGCTGGATAGCTCTGGCATTGGTGGTCTTTGCCACCTGGAGGCCGGAGCGGTTGATTCTGGGGGCCTACCTTTTTGGCGCGGCCAGCATTTTGCACCTGGTGCTGCAGGGCCTGGGCTGGAAAAGCTCTACGGAGTTGCTCGCCATGCTGCCATACGTAGTCACGATTCTCATGCTGGTTCTGTTGTCCTGGAACCCGGCACGAACCCGATTGAATACCCCGCTTTCCCTCGGCCAGCCATACCGGCCGGGGTCCTAACAATAATGATCAGCAGTTAGCCAACCCTAAAAAATGAAAAATGTAACCTGAGAGGATTAACCATGAATGCATTTCGTAAAACACTGATCGCCGGCTGTGTGGCTGCCGCATCTTTTGCCCCGGCTGCCCACGCTGAGAAGTTCTTCGGAGGATCCAGTATCTCCATACTTCACAGCAACCAGTATGAAGGTGTTGAGTTCGATCCCGGCGGTGACGGCGGGTTTCAATATGAGGCGACTTATTTCACCTTTGAGAATGCCACCGCTCACAACTGGGGTAGCACCTTCTTCTTCATCGACCGTGACCAGGGTCAAGGCGATGTTGAAGGCGTTGATAATGTCTACGGGGAGTTTGCGCCCAACCTGAGCGGGAGCTGGCTAACAGGCTCTGACCTTAGTTTTGGTCCGGTCAAGGATGTAAGTCTTGCGGGTCAATATGAGTTTGGTGGCGGTACCCAGGTAAACAACTATCTCGCCGGTTTTGGCTTTTCCTGGGACCTGCCTGGCTTCATGTACTTCAATACCTCTGTTTACTACGTTGATAATGATCAGATCAGCGATGACAAACAGTTGACGGTCACTTGGGGATATCCGTTCGATATTGGTTCGGCCAAATTCCTCATTGATGGCTACATTGATTGGTCGTCTGCCGAATCTGATCACAAATCAGAATTCCAGTTCACCCCGCAGGTCAAGTTGGATATGGGTAACTTCTGGGGCGCGCCGGGTGTCTTGTACGCCGGTATCGAGTACCAGTACTGGAAGAATAAGTATGGTCTGGGTGACAACCTGATCGGCGATCAGAGCTCTGTCAGTGCGTTGGTGAAATTCCACTTTTGATCCTGAGCAGGAGTCCGGCAGAATCATACTGTCGGACTCCTGAATAAATGGATAACAAGTGAGAGGCTCATGACCAAGAACACCGTTGCAGACATTTCGGTTTCAGAGAAGGCGAGTAAGGATGAGAAAGGCCGGAAGTACCGGCCGGGCAGGATACGGGTGCGAAACAGGGAGAAGATCCTGGTGGCTGCGGAGGAAGAATTTGCTCTAAACGGCTACAAGGGCGCCACTATCCAGAGCATTGCCGAGCGGGCCGGACTGCCAAAATCCAACGTGCTTTACTATTTCAGTAACAAGAAGCGAATGTATAGCGCCATGTTTGATGACATTCTGGCGCGCTGGAACAAGGTGTTCACTGAAATCCGGCCAGAAGATGATCCGGCCGAGGCGTTGGCCACGTTTATCCGGACCAAAGTCGAGATGTCCCGAAAGTACCCCTTGTCTTCCCGCCTGTTCGCCATGGAAATCATCCAGGGCGCTCCGTTTCTTATGGAGCACCTGCGCACCAATATGCGTGAGTGGGTCCGGGGTAGGGCAGAGGTCATGCAGTCGTGGATAGACGATGGCCGTATGGCGCCTGTAGACCCGGTACAGTTGATTTTCCTGATCTGGTCATCCACACAACATTATGCCGACTTCCACGTGCAGATCCTGATGGTCGAGAACAAGGCCGAGTATGAGAAGCGTGACTTTGATCATGCGGCTGACTTCCTGGTTGATGTGATCTTGCGGGGCTGCGGCCTTGAGAGTCCTAAATGAATGAGAACGTCTCCTACCCGAGAGATATGCGGGGTTATGGTGAAAACCCTCCTCATGCCAGTTGGCCGGGCAACGCTCGGATAGCTGTCCAGTTTGTTCTGAATTACGAAGAAGGCGGAGAGAACTGTGTGCTTCACGGGGATGAGCACTCTGAAACATTTCTCTCTGACATCATTGGTGCCGAAGCCTATCGAGGCCGGCACATGAGCATGGAGTCCCTCTATGAGTATGGCTCCCGTGCTGGTGTCTGGCGCATTCTGCGTGAGTTTCGCAAGCGTAAGTTACCTCTGACGGTCTTCGGGGTGACTATGGCTCTTTCCAGAAACCCGGAGGTGGTACAGGCCTTTATCGACGATGGCCATGAGATTGCGTGCCATGGCCAGCGCTGGATCCACTATCAGGACATGGCAGAGGCAGAAGAGCGCCGCTATATGGAGCTGGCGCTGGAGCAGCATACCTGTTTGACCGGAGCACCTGCGCTGGGCTGGTATACCGGCCGCGACAGTCCCAATACCCGCCGCCTGGCTGTGGAACATGGCGGACTGGAATACGACAGTGATTACTACGGTGATGATCTTCCTTTCTGGACGAAGGTTGAAACCCGCGACGGGGAGCACAAACCCCATCTGGTCGTGCCTTACAGCCTGGAAACCAACGATATGCGCTTCAGTTCACCTCAGGGGTTCAACTCGGGAGAGCAGTTCTTTCAATACCTGAAAGACACTTTTGATGTGTTGTACGAAGAGGGTGCAGATGCTCCGAAGATGATGTCCATAGGCCTGCACTGCCGGGTTGTTGGCCGTCCAGGCCGCTTCAGGGCTTTACAGAGGTTCCTGGATTATATCCAGGAACACGAGCAGGTATGGGTGTGCCGGCGTATTGATATTGCCCGCCACTGGAAAAAAGAACATCCCTTTCAGGAGACTGACATCGGAGCAAAAGAATGACAGACGCAATCGTGGCCCCCAATATTGAAGGGCCTGACTTTACCCGTAATGGCCTGAACCTGGCCGATGGAAGCCTGGGAGCGGAAGTGACCCAGGTGACCGATGAGTTTTTTGCGTCCCGGGAGCGCATGCTGAACCCTGACCAACCGGTGTTTTACCCCGACCGTTTTGATGACAACGGCAAATGGATGGACGGATGGGAAACCCGTCGTCGCCGTACCACCGGTCACGACTGGTGCGTTATCCGTCTGGCGACACCTGGCGTTTTGATGGGGGTAGATTTCGATACCAGTTTCTTTACCGGAAACTTTCCCCCGGCGGCTTCGCTGGAGGCGTGTTATTGCCCGGATGGCGAGCCCGGCGAAAGCAGTGACTGGCAAACACTGGTGCCAGCCATTGAACTGCAAGGCAATGACCACCGCTTCTGCGAAATCGCCTCGGAAAAGCCTTGGAGCCATGTGCGGGTGCACATATTCCCCGATGGCGGGCTGGCGCGCCTGCGCATATACGGCAAACCATTCTGTGACTGGTCCGCTCTGCTGACCAGCGGCCCGGTGAACCTGCTTGCGCTGGAACATGGCGGTGACCAGGTGGCTTGGAGTGATGCTCACTATGGCGAACCCCGCAAGCTTCTGCGACCTGGCCGGGGTATCAATATGGGCGATGGTTGGGAAACCCGCCGCCGCCGTGAGCCTGGCAGTGACTGGTGCATTCTGTCTCTGGGCCACAAAGGAATTGCCGAACATATCGAGGTGGATACAGCGCACTTCAAGGGTAATTTCCCTGCGGCTTGTTCTATACAGGCGGCCTGTGTCGAGGTTGGAGAGAGTACTGCCCAGTCTCTCATCACCCAGAGTATGTTCTGGCACACGTTGATGGATGAGCAGCCGCTGACCGCAGACGCTATCCATCAGTTTACTGACCTGAAAGATGTGGGGGCGATTACCCATATCCGTTTCAACATGATCCCGGATGGCGGTGTCAGCAGGGTGAGGCTGTTCGGGAAGCCGGTATCATGAGTCACGCCCGGACAATCGTTGCGGAACCCCTTACCCGAGAGGCTTTTGCGCCCTTTGGTGAAGTGATTGATACCAGGGGGGCAGACTCTTTCCCTATCAATCAGGGCCGTACCGAGCGGTTCCACGCGTTGGCAACAGTGGAGCTGCTTGGTAAGGATGCACAAGGCATCTTATCTATATTTCGTGGCCAGCCTCTTAGCCCTCTGAAGATTACTCTCATGGAGCGGCACCCCCTGGGCAGCCAGGCTTTCGTTCCCATGAACAATGGTGCATTCCTGGCGGTTGTGGCACCCCCTGGTGAGTTTGATGAGTCCCTGGTTCGGGTGTTTCTCGCCGGTGGCAACCAGGGGCTCAGCTACAGGGCCGGAACATGGCACGCGCCATTGCTTCCGTTGGATCCAAACTCTGATTACCTGGTAGTTGATCGCCAGGGAGCGGGTAATAACTGCGATGAGATCACGCTGGCAGGGCCCATAACACCGGTACTGCCGTCCAACTAAATTTTTGCCAATGCCTGATGTCCTCCCTCAAATAAAAACTATAGGGAAATAAAGAATGGGTGAGACGCCGAATGTCTGATCGCCCATATGACCTTATGTATGGAGAGAGTGCATGAAGACCAAGACAGTAACATGTGCGACCAAGGCACGACGCCCCGGTCGGGTAGCGACTATGGTGATGGCAGCTGGGCTGGCCGTACTGGCAGCGCCAGGCTCCGTTTGGGCGAATGACCTCGAGAAGGTGACCTTCCGCACCAACTGGTTTCCCCAGGCCGAACACGGTGGCTGGTACCACGCAGATTCGCAGGGCACTTATGAGGACTATGGGCTTGACGTGGAAATGGCACCCGGCGGCCCTCAGGTCAACAACATGCAGCTGCTGCTGGGTGGCCAGGCCGATTTCGTGATGCTTCATTCCAGTGGCCAGATTCTCAATGCTGTCGAGGAAGGTTTACCTGTGGTGGCGCTGGCCTCGTTCTATCAGAAAGATCCCCAGATAATCATGACTCACCCGGATGTCGGGAACGACAGCCTGGAAGATCTCAAGGGCAAGGCAATCCTGCTGTCCCAGGATGCGCACCAGTCATTCTGGCCATGGTTGAAGCAAAAATATGGCTATACCGATGAACAGGTCCGTCCGTATACCTTCCAGATGGGGCCGTTTATTGCGGATCCCGAGGTTATCCAGCAGGCCTACGTTACCTCGGAAACCTTTGTCGTGCAGAAAGCTGGCATTGAGCCGAATGTTTTCATGCTGTCTGACAATGGCTGGCAATCCTACTCGACCATGATCGTCACCACTCAAAAAACCCTGGAAGAGCGTCCGGAAGTTGCCCGCAAGTTTGTAGAAGCGACCATTGAGGGCTGGTACCAATACCTGCAGGACCCGACAGCCACGAATGAATACATTCACGGTTTGAATGAGAACCAGGGCCCGGAGCAACTTGCACATTCTCTCAGGGAAATGGATGAGCAAGGCATTGTCCTGTCTGGCGATGCTCTCAAAGCGGGTATTGGCATCATGACCGACGAGCGTTGGCAGGATATTTATCAGCAGTTGGTTAGCCTGGATCTGATCGGTGAGACAGTCGATCCCACCAAAGGCTATACCACTGAGTTTGTTGGCACCAAAGCCATTCACGACATTATGGCCCGGTATCCGGATGTCTCCGGTGTGGGCAGCGACTGAGTGGAACCTGTGAACCACCTGGTTACCGAAAGGCTGGCGGTCCGGGTTATGCGCCCGGAGTCGCCTCGTCAGGCGGTCAGTTTTGCCAAACGTTTTCGGGCTCCTTACATCGCTGGGGGCACCTGGTTGCAGCCTGCGTGTGAGCGCGACCGGCAGTGGCCCGTGCAACTGGTGGCGCTGAATCCTGACTGGCCGGGGTTTCTTGGTGTTCAGGAGACGGACTGCGGTCTCATCATTGGCGCGCTGACCACTCTGGACGAGCTTGCCCGGCACCCCTTAACGTCCGTGTACCTCCCGCAGCTGGTGGGTTTGCTGAATCGTGTAGCTGGGCCCGGCGTGCGCAATCTGGGTACGGTTGGCGGTAATTTGCTTGCTGGTGGGGATTTGTCCGCTCTGGCACTTGCGCTGGACGCTGAGGTGGACGTTTTGGCTGGCAAAGGAACGGGTGGGCGGCCTCTGGTCCAATGGTGTCTGGATCGTGCGGCCGGCGATTTGCTCAGATCTGTGACTCTGCCGGACTGCCGTGACTGGAGATTCTTTGTGGAAAAGCTCGGCTATCGGGAGCGCTTTAGCCCCACCCGGGCCACCGTGGCTTGTGTCCATAATGGACAGCAGCTTCGGCTGGCGGTGTGTGGTGAAGGCGGAGCCGGCCGGCTGGTGGTTACTGAAGCCATGCTCCGGGATCAAGGTGTTCGGGAGCTTGGCGACCTGGCGACAGTGATCGACAGCGAACTGGAAGCTCTGGGCTGGCAATGCACCCAGTTACGACTCGCCGTGTGCCGGATGCTGGAGTTTGGATTGGCGGAGGTGAGCCTTGAAGCCTGAAAAACCATCTGGGCCCATCGGAAGTTCTGTGACTCTGGACGGCGACTGGGTACGTAACGCTACCTCACGGATGGACCTGACCCCGCGCATCGAAGGTCGTCTGGCGTATACCACTGACCAGCGACATCTCCCCGGGTTATTGCATGGCGCCATTCTGCGCAGTGCTCACGCCCATGCCCGTATCACCGGGGTGGATATCTCCCGGGCTAGAGAAATGCCTGGTGTGCATGCGGTGGTCAGTGCCGCCGATGTGCCGGGACCGAATCGCTTCGGCATAGTGATCCGGGACCAGCCGGTGTTTTGTGATGAGCGGGTGCGTTACGAAGGCGATTCGATTGCCGCTGTGGCGGCGGACACTCCGGAGCAGGCCCGGGCAGCGCTGGATGTCATAGAGGTGGGTTACCAGCCTCTTCCCGTGGTCAGTGATGCTGCATTGGCCGAGCAGCAGGTGGCTCTCCATAATTCCCATGAAGAACACGGTGGCAGCAATTTGCTGGCCCGGGAAACCCTTGAACGGGGTGACCTTGAAGACGCCTTTTCCCGATGCACCGTGATTGTTGAACATCATTATCAGACTCCTCGCCAGATGCACGCGTTTATGGAGACTGAGGGTGGTGTTGCCATTCCGGATGATAACGGCGGTGTGTTGTTCCGGGTAGGTTGCCAGTCTGGCCATCGGGATGCGGAACAACTGGCGGATATTCTTGGTCTTGCCCATGACCAGGTTACGGTTGAGTCCACGGCCACAGGTGGGGCGTTCGGTGGTAAGGACGAGCTCACCGTGCAGCCGGCTGCCGGGTTGCTTGCATTGAAAACCGGCCGCCCGGTGATAATCCATCTGGACCGGTTCGAATCCTGCAGGACTGGCATCAAGCGCCACCCGGTGACGGTAAAAATGACCACCGGGTGTGACGCGGCAGGGCGGTTGCTGGCCCATAAAGTAGAGGCAGTTCTGGACACCGGCGCCTACGCCAGTCTGGGGCCTGCAGTATTGGAAAACTATCTGGACCACGCCACGGCGCCGTTATATCGAATAGAGGCGTATCGGGTGTCCGGTCGCCTGGTTTATACCAACAATGGTGTATGTGGTGCTTTCCGGGGCTTTGGCGGCAATCAGGCCACGTTCGCGGTGGAATCGCAGCTGGATGCATTGGCGGGCAAGCTTGGTATGGAGCCCTCAGCGTTTCGCCAGATCAACCTGCGCTCCCCTGGCGATGCTGGTAGCCGTGACCAGACTGTACGCTGGACCGCACCACCCGCAGAGGTGCTTGCTGCGGCCGTTGCTTCTCCCCTCTGGTGCTGCCATGACGCTGGCACGGGTCGCTGGCTGACCGGCACAGGAATGGCCATGGGCGCTCAGGGTAATGGTTTGGGAGATGGCTTGCCTGACAGTGGTGGCGGGCGTATCAGCCTGTCACCTGCAGGTCATATCTGCGTGGAATTCGGTTTCTCGGACTATGGCCAGAACATTGTCGAGTCCATCATCCAGTCCGTCTGCAATGGAGTGGGTTGCCGGGAGAGCGATGTGGAAGTAGCGCTGGGAAACTCCCGGGGGCCGGATTCCGGGCCCACCAGTGCATCCCGCAGTTCCGTGCTGGTACATGGTGTACTGGCCAGGATTCTGCCGGGCTGGATGAACCTTGTACGCGGACATGCTGCCGGTTTGAGCGGCCACCCGGAAGACAGGTTGGTGTTCGGGCCAGGAGGTCTTTATTTCAATGATCATCAGGTATTGAGCTATCGGGAACTGGCAGCGAGCGTCAACCTTGATGAGCTAAGCGCCAGCGCCAGTCAGGATTTTCCGGTGGCGCCGGACGCTGAGCAGCCCGTGGGCCGTTATCTGCAGTTGCAGATCGCTACAGTAGCCCGGGTGGCCGTGGATCGTCTCACCGGTCGGGTCCGGGTGACGGATCTTCACCATGTTACCGCCGCCGGACGTGTGATCTACCCGCCCGGTTATCTGGGGCAGATCGAGGGTGCCGCTGTTATGGGGCAGGGCATGGCCCTGACCGAGGACATGACAACCCGCGATGGCTGCTACCTGGCAGATAATCTGGACCAATACCTTATCCCCACCTTTCACGACGCTCCTGTCCAGCGCGTTGATGTTCTGGACAGCACACCAGAGGACGACCCTTTCCCGATAAGGGGTGTAGGCGAGCTGGGTATCGAGGCAGTGGCACCTGCTATTACCGCCGCGATTGAAATGGCAACCGGTGTCCGGATCCGGCGGCTGCCGGTAGACCCCGGAGACTTGCTGGTGGGGATGGCTGCACAGGAGCAGGCACTATGAGTGATCATTATCAGGTGCCGGAAATGCCGGCACAGGAAAACCTCAGTTTTAAGCTGAATGGTGAAACGATAACCCGAGCAGCAGCGAGTGCCGAGACTTTGCTGGATATCCTGCGGGAGTCTGGCCAGATCACGTCCGCCCGGGCCGGGTGCCGGGTGGGACGCTGTGGAGCCTGTCAGGTACTGCTTGACGGTCGGGCTGTGCCGTCCTGCCTGGTGATGGCCTGGCAGTTGCCAGGTCATCATGTGGAAACCGTGGAGGGCCTGGGCGAGGACCCTGACTTCCTCTCCGTCCGCGACGCGCTGGCAAGTGAGAGCGCCTTGCAGTGTGGCTATTGCACACCTGGTTTTGCCGTCTCACTTGTCGCCGGCTTACGGCAGCACCGGCAGGGCAGCCCGGTGGATCTGGCTGAATCTGTGGCTGGTAATCTCTGCCGCTGTACCGGCTATGGCGGCCTCAGGCGCGCTATCGATCAACTTTCGGCCTCTTGCTGTCCGGACGAAGCGGTTGGCCGGGGGCCCTCATTATCGGAAGAACCCTTATGACTATTTCCTCTGCGAGTAATCGCCGGCTCCTGCTGTGTGCGGACGCCGTACTGCCTATGACCGAGGACAACTCCGTTATTCAGAACGGCGCGGTGTTGGTGATGGGTGACACTATTGAGGCAGTGGGGGATCGCCAAACGCTGTGTGAGCGCGCGCCGGATGCTGAAGTCAGGGATTATGGCCGAGCCATACTGATGCCGGGACTGATCAATACCCACAGCCATTCCGGTCTGCTGCGTGGTACCGCCGAGGAGCTGCCCGTGTGGGAGTGGCTGCAGCAATACATTGATCCAATGCACCGTGTGCTCCAGCCCGACGAGGCGGAAGCGGCCTCCTGGTTATGCTATTCGGAAAGCCTTTTGGCGGGTACTACGACATCGGTGGATATGTGGCGGTACATGGCAGGCTCCGCCCGGGCAGCCGAAGCCCTGGGCAATCGCGTGGTGATGGTGCCCTATGTGGGTGAGGCACCAGGCTACGACTATTTTGACACACTGGATGACAACGAGGCGCTGATCGCGCAATGGCATGGTGGAGCAGGTGGTCGCGTTAACGTGTGGGTGGGGCTGGAGCATCAGTTCTACGCAACCGAGGCTGCCTGCCAGCGGGCGGTAGACCTTTGCAATCATTACAGCACCGGGTTACACACCCACTCAAACGAAAGCCAGAGTGAAATTCCTGAAGCTATGCGGCGGCACGGTATGAGCCCGGTCCGGTCCCTGGAAAAACTGGGGCTACTGTCGCCGGAACAGGTATTGCTCGCGCATTGCGTCTGGCTCGATGATGACGAACTACAGCTGTTGTCGGATAACAACATCGGCGTTGCGCACAACCCCTCAAGCAACATGAAACTCGCCAGTGGTCCGGCTCCAGTGGAAGCCATGATCGCTGCCGGCATTGCCGTGGGAATCGGTACCGATGGTGAGAAGGAAAACAACAACCTGGACATGTTCGAGGAGATGAAAATCGCCTCGCTGCTGGCCAAGCTGCGGGCCATGGACGCTGCAGCCTGGAAATCCTGGGATGTTCTGAGAGCGGCCACCATCGAAGGGGCAAGAGCTCTGGGTATGGAACGGGAAATCGGCTCATTGGAGGCCGACAAGCAGGCGGATGTGATTGCCGTGGCTGCCGATACAGCCCGGATGACGCCGTTCATACCCCAAGGGAAGTTACAGAACCTGCATCACAATCTGGTGCACTCGGTGCTGGGTGGTGATGTGTCCATGACCATGGTGGCCGGGAAAATACTGGCCGAGAACCAGATACTGCTTAGTGGCGATATGCCGGCCTATATCGAACAGGGCAACCAGGCAGCGGAACGACTACTGACTCGTCGTGAGCGGTGGCTTGCCACGAACCGGAAGGGTGTTGCAACGCCGGTATGACTGCAGTTGGGAAGGCCAGGAGGGCGTTAAAGCGCCCTCCTGGTTAGCTTTTCTCTGTAACGGATTGCCTCAGACTGACAGCAGAACAAAGTCATCCTTGGTAACCAGACATTCCGGGCACACCCAGTCGTCCGGAATATCCTCGAAGGGTGTTCCTGGTGCAATGCCGGAATCCGGATCGCCCACCGTCTCGTCGTAGATCCAGCCACAGACCTGGCACACCCATTGGGCGGTTGGTGCATCGCTGCCCTTTGCAGGCGCCTGTTCAGCAGAATCGTTGACTGCCTGTTCACGGATCGCGCCGAGTCGGCGTTCGAAAGCCAACCTGCCCTTCTGTTCCAGCTCGAATGCCTTCAGCACCCGCGCCTCAACACGAGCTTGCCGGTCCTGGGTGGTGGCATAGCGGTGCACGGCCATACGCCCCAGAGAAACATGGAACTTTTCATCAGGGATGATCTTCTCCAGCATGGCCCGGGTGGCGTCCGGGATGCGTGGCAGTAGCCCATCGAAAGCGTCCATAGCGCCCAGTTCTCCGGTAATGTTATGAGCTGCCACCCGTTCCAGAGTGTCATCGCCACTGGCGTAGAATTCACTGACCCACTCAACCCATTCCGGTTCCGGTGACCAGTCCTCCATGGAAGCACCCAGAGATTGCAAGTGGGACAATATCAGCTTGTAGTGTTTACCTTCATCAGCGACCTGCTGACACAGGCCAACAAACACCTCCGGTTCCGGGGTGTCCCGTAACCAGGAGCCAATGAAGCCGGCGGCTTCCTGCTCGTACCAGCACTGGAACTTCAGCCACTCAAGAAGCTCTGCCCGATCCAGAGGCTGGTAGCCGCCAAAGCTCTTTTCCGGTTCGGAGAGGGAGTCCCGCCGCAGCTCAAGGGTTCGTACCAGGCTGCTATAGAAAACTTTCGGATCGACAGCCGGTTCCTGCATGGCTGTAGCGCAACTCATACCGCCACCTTCAAATCTGAGTTCTGCTTCTGGTCGTGGATGGCGTCATACCACTGGCCGTTGCGAAGGCAGCCTACTGCGCGTAGCCGGCGTTGGGCGATGAGTTCCTCGTTGCCGTCAGACAGGGTGCAAGGCCCCTCTTCGATATCCAGCACACTGACTTCAGCCTGCCGCCCGACGCTCAGCGATCCATAGCGGTCCTGCTGGTTGATAGCTCGGGCAGGATTAATGGTGGTCATGGCGATGACCTGCCCCAGTGGCACGTCGAGTGCCCAGATCTTGGACATGGTGGTGGACAGCGAGTACACCGGCCCGTCGACGTTGAACACGTTGAGGTCGGTGGAAATGGTCGTTGGCAGGTAACCCCGCTCGATCAGCCTCCGCGCAGTGCGGAAGTGGAAGTCCCCGGCGGAGTGCCCGATATCCATGAGTACGCCGCGCTCGTAGGCGTCTTTGTAGGCTTTGGTCGGCTCACCTTTCTGGTCGAGTTGGCCACCGCCGCCACGGCAGGCGTGGGTGATCATATCGCCCTTGCGCAGCTTGTACAGCAGTTTTTCCGTGTCCAGCACCGGCGTGTGAGGAAAGGCGCCAAGGTGGATCATGATGGGCAGATCCGGAGCAATCTCATGGGCTGCTTCCAGGAATGGTGAACGGTCCGGGTCGTCGGTAATAGTCGCCCGAACTTTGAATCCAACGATGACATCGCGGTTCTCGTCCACCACCTTTTTGGCGGCCTCAACATCGATATTGCGCTCATCATCGGCGATGCGCAGGTAGTGGCAGATGAACGTCTTGTTAGCCAGATAGATCTGCGACGGGTCGAGCAGTGCGAAGATCTTTGTTTTGGTATCCGGGTGGTCAATGATGCCTTTTCGGGCCAACCCGAAAATGGTGCTGCTGGTGGTACCTGCGTCGACCATGATTGGTACGCCCGAATCGACGCCCATCAGGTCTGTTGGCAAGCAAAAATCGCCCAGCCCCGTATAGCAGTGAGTATGGATATCGATCAGCCCCGGGGTCACCACTTTGTTGCTCATGTCCCGGATTTGCGCGTCAGGGTATTGTTGGC
This sequence comes from Marinobacter sp. 1_MG-2023, assembly GCF_030549045.1. Lineage (NCBI taxonomy): Bacteria > Pseudomonadati > Pseudomonadota > Gammaproteobacteria > Pseudomonadales > Marinobacteraceae > Marinobacter > Marinobacter sp. 1_MG-2023. The sequence continues at coordinate 606,571 of NZ_JAUOST010000001.1, forward strand.
CTGCATCCGGGCCCACGGCAATAATGGTGTCACCCCTGGTTACTACGTCTGCAATACCGTCGAACCCGTTAGCCGGGTCGATGACCCGGCCTCCTTTTAACACCAGCACATCGTTTTGTGTGGAAGGCATAGCATTCCTCCAGAATCTCAAGAGAACCGTACGCCAGTAAGGCGTTATGACAGAGGAATGTCATCTTGACTCAGGAGTCTGATCCAGGAGGTTCTCTCGGCCCGGAAATTCCCATAGTCAGCTCTGCAGGATATATGCCAGCGATCCTGGGGCATGGCTAACGGTTGGAATATCAGATAATTAATGATCAGGCAGTCAAGAAAGCTGATTGGTTATGGTGCAAGGTGAAGTGAAATGGTCGTTGCCGGTGCATCAAGGCTTGCTATTTGTTGTGCTCAGGCCCGTCAAGTCAGTGTCGGAGCGTGGCACAACGATTGCTTTCAAAAATTGATCAAATGGTCAGAAAGTGCAGGAGCCTGTATGTCCAGCTTTGCAATCCGTCACGCCGCGATCTTCACTGTTGATCCCCGCAACCGGGTGATTCCCGACGGGACCCTGGTGGTGCAAGATGGAGTGATTACCCAGGCAGGAGACGACCGGGAGGTAAACATCCCCGAGAACTGTGAAGTGATCGATGCACGAGGCCACGCTTTATTGCCAGGTCTGATCGATTGCCACTCCCACTCCAGCCTCATGCGAGGCATTACTGAAAATATGCCGTTGATGGAGTGGCTGCCCTGGTACCAGTTGGAACACCGGGCCATGACAGAAGAGTTCGCCTATCACTCTGCGCGTCTGTGTTATCTGGAAGCTCTGCAGTCCGGCACTACCTGTGTTATTGACATGTTCCGCTACATGGACCGTTGTGCTGATGCCGCGGGAGAGCTCGGCCTTCGGGTGCAGCTGGCACCCTACGTTGCCGATAAGCCTGGCAAAGATTTCTTTTCCACCCGGGAGGAAAACCGTCAGTTGATCCACAGCCACCATGAAACTCAGAACGGCCGCATCCGCGTCTGGATGGGGCTTGAACACCTGTTTTACTGTACGGAAGACGCCTATCGGGAGGCTGCGCAGCTGAGCCGGGAGTACGGCGTGGGCATTCATACCCATTGCAGTGAACAGAAAGAGGAAGAGCGGGCGGTGACCGCGGAGCTGGGTCGGCGGTCACTGGCGATGCTGGATCATTACGGAATCCTGGGCGAGCGGACCCTGTTGGCCCATTGCGTGTGGCTGAACGATGAAGAAATCGCCCGTGTGGCGGATACAGGAACCAGTATTGCCCACTGCCCGGTGAGTAACGCCAAACTGGCCAGTGGTGTGGCGAGGGTGCCCGAAATGCTGGCCGCCGGCGTAACGGTGGGGCTAGGTACCGATGGCCCTGTCTGTAATAACAGTTTGACCATGTTTGAGGAGATGAAGTTTGCCTCCCTCATTCAGAAAGCTACCCGCCTGGATGCCACCGCATTGCCCGCCGACCAGATTCTGCGCATGGCCACCATCAATGGCGCCAAAGCCCTGGGGCTGGATCATGAGATCGGTTCTCTGGAGGTAGGCAAGAAGGCGGACTTGTTATTGCTCGACCTTGGCAAAGCCAACATGACGCCGGTCAGCGTGAGTGAGCAAGGCGGTAACCTGTTGTGGAACCTGGTTTATGCTGCCAGCAGCTCAAATGTGGCCGGGGTGTGGGTGGATGGGGCTCGTCTGATCGATAATGGCGAGGCGACTCTAGTCACCCAATCTTCTGTCATTACTGAGGCACAGCGCCAGGGGCTGGCGCTGTTCGCCGCTTGCGACAAGCTCTCACATACCCGCGCAGCAATGGTTTGATGAACCCAATTACACTGGAGCAACCCTATGTCTTCACTACCGATTATTTCCCTGAGCGGCCTGCGCAGCGATGACCCGGAAAAACGCCGGGCCACTGCGGCGGAACTGGGCCGTGCTTGCCGGGATGTAGGCTTCTTCTACGTGACCGATCACGGTATCCCCCAAACGGTTTGCGAAGGCGCCTTTGCCTTGGCCCGGACGGTCTTCGAACTGCCCTTGGATGAAAAGGAGGCGATGTCAATCAAGCGTTCGCCGCACAACCGGGGTTATGTGGCCATGGCCGACGAGAAGCTGAACCCGGAATCGGGTGCAGATATGAAAGAGGCTTTTAACATCGGAACGGACTTCCCTGAAGATCATCCGGATGTGCTGGCTGGCAAACCCTTCCGGGGTGTCAATTTCTGGCCGCCAATCGAGGGCTGGAGGGAGCAGGCTCTGAACTATTTTGATCACTGCCTGGAGTTGGGGCGCACGATTCACCGTGGCTTCAGTCTAGACCTGGGGCTGGACGAAAACTTCTTCACCCAGCACCTGACCCTGCCGATTGCGACGCTGCGAATGCTTCATTACCCGCCGACTGCGGGGAGCACGGACCGGGAAGATGGAGGCGCAGGTACTCACTCGGATTATGGCAATGTCACCATACTGGCAACGGATGAAGTGGCAGGACTGGAGGTTCTCAACCGACAAGGGGATTGGATTCAGGCGCCCCATGTGCCCGGAGCCTTCGTGTGTAATATCGGTGATTGTCTGATGCGCTGGAGCAACGATGTATACGTCTCCACGCCTCACAGGGTCAGACCGCCGGCCAGGGAGCGTTACGCGATTGCTTTCTTTTTGGAGGTGAACCCGGAGTCTATGGTTGACCCAAGGGACGTGGTACCGGATCAGGCGCCGAAATACGAGCCGGTAACCTGTGCGGAGTATCTGGCATCGCGGCTTAACGCAACCTACGATCACCGTCAGGACAAGGCCTGAAGTATGAAGGCCGAACAAACTGTCCGGCCGCAATTTATTAGTTTTGTCTGGTTCCGCCCGGTTGTTCTGCGCTTGCGTCGCGATGAATGGCGTAGGGCCCCCAGGCTTGACGCACCGGTACCATTTCAACCCTGTTGATATTTATATGATCCGGCAGGTTTGCTATGTGAGCGACCTGCTCAGCCACATCGCTGGCGGACAGGGGGACAGTTCCCTGGTACACAGAGTCGGAAGCTGCCTGATCTCCATTGTTCCGCACTATCGAAAATTCGGTTTCCGCAATGCCCGGAGCCAGGTCGGTTACTCGCACGCCTGTACCGGGCAGGTCGCACCGGAGGTTGTATGAAAACTGCTTGATGAACGCTTTGCTGGCACCGTAAACGTGGCTGCCCGGGTAGGGCCATTCACCTGCGGTTGAACCTATGTTGATGATGTTGGCTCCGGCACCGGTCCGGATCAAGGCAGGAAGCAATGCATGTGTGACGTTAACCACGCCGGTGATATTGGTGTTGATCATGGTGTGCAGGTCTGCCAACTCGACATCCTGCATGGCCGAAGGTGCCAGTGCCAGCCCGGCATTGTTGACCAGTGTATGGACGTTACGAAAGCTGGCTGGCAAGGATTCGATGCCCTGCCGCACTGCGTCGGCGTCCTGTACATCCAGTTTTAACGGGTGAACCTGCGTTATTGCACCCAGTTCGTCGGCCAGTATGTGCAGGCGTTCAGTACGCCGTCCGCAGATGACCAGGTCCCAGCCGTCCCGCGCGAACCTGCGTGCGATGGCCGCCCCGAAGCCCGACGTGGCACCGGTCACAAATAGGATTTTGTTCAATGTTTTCTCCAGGGTTGGTTGAGGAGTGGGTCAGGTGCGTTCTTCCCGGATAAAGGGCGTTCCGAGAGCTCCTGGTTGACTGCTGCTATCTCGCTTCGAAGCGGCCACCCAGATCATTACGCCAAGGGTAATTGCATAGGGTGCCATGAAGACGAAGTACTGGGGCAGTTTGATACCCGATGCAGCGAGTTGCGGTATCAGTGCTTCAATACAGCCAAACAGGAGGGCGCCGGCGAGTGCTTTCCAGGGCGACCAGCGGGCAAAGATAACCAGGGCGACAGCAATCCAGCCGCGGCCGGCGGTCATGTTGGATATCCAGAGCTTGTTGCTGAGTACGGCGATGAAAGCGCCAGCAAGACCGATCAGGGCGGCACCAATCATGATCGCCGCCAAACGATAACCCAGCACTGAGATGCCGGCAGCGTCTGCAGCCTGTGGGTTCTCGCCAACCGCTCGCAGCCGCAGGCCGGGGGTTGTTCTGTTAAGAGCCCAGACCGCGACCACGAAGATCACCGGGACCAGATAAACAACAACATTCTGTATGAAGAAGCGGCCCACATATGGCAGCTCGGACAGCGGCCAGAGTGCTATGGCTCCCAGCCCGGAAACCGGCTGGTTGGTCCAGCCCATCAGTGTGCCTGTCAGTGTGGTCAGCCCCTGGCAGAAAAACACCAGCACCAGTCCTGAAATGACCTGATTGATGCGCATAACCAGCACCATAAGAGCAAATAAAAGAGAGACCACACTGGCTGCAATCATGGCGATCGCCAGGGCAACAGCGGTATTGTCAACGGTAAGGGCGGCACCGACACCGATAACGGCACCCACCAGCATTAACCCCTCCGCACCGAGAGCCAGTACACCGGATTTCTCGGTGATAATGAGCCCCAGAGCAGCCAGGGCAAATGGAACGGCGAATTCAGGAATGTTACCTATCCAGCTGGTAATCAGATCCATGGTCAGTCTCCTCCCTGAACGCGGCGGATACGATGACGGATAAAGAAGTCCGAAGAAGCAACGCAGATCACCAGCACGGCCTGTATGAGTTGCACCATGGCAAACGGGATCTGGTAGAACACCTGAAGGCTGCGGCCTGATACGAACAGAGTGGCAATCAACAGTGCGGCACAGGTGGCGGCGATGGGGTTATTCCGTGCCAGAAAGGCGATGAGAATTCCGGAGAATCCGTAGCCTACATAAAAGGAGTGTGTAAGACGGCCTTCCTGCCCGGCGGCGACCATCAGGCCTGCGAGCCCGGCCAGAGCGCCGGAGAAGAGAACCGCAATCAAAATGGTTTTTGCCACCGGAACCCCGACTGCTCCGGCCACTTTGGGGCTTTTGTCCACAAAGCGAAGGTACAGGCCGGCCCGGGAGATGTTGACGAACCAGAGTACGATCAGCGCAATCACTATAGCGATAGGGATCGAAAGACTGAGGCCGCTGCCAAGTTCTGGCAAGAGTTCAAAGCTGTCGTACTTGGGGGAATAGGGGAAGGCATCTTTCGGGTCCTTCCAGGGCCCGTACATCAGGTGCAGCAGGACATTGATGGCGATGTAGTTCAGCATCAATGTCGAGACTATCTCGTTGACCTGCAGCTTGAGCTTGAGCAGTACCGGGGCCACGGCCCAGAGTAGCCCGCCTACCATGGCAACAGCCATCATCAGGGGGAGACGCATACCGGGACTGCCGATGTCCCAGATAGTCACTGCGGTGGCTCCGATGGCACCAAAAATCATCTGACCTTCGAGACCCAGGTTCCAGAACTTGGCCCGGAACGCGAGGCAGCCAGCCAGGCCAACCATGATGAGTGGCGATGCCTGAAATAAGACGGACTTGAGGCTTTGGGCATCAAACAGGGTCAGGATTACAAATTCGTTCAGTAGCTCACCTGCAGGTACGCCGGCCACAACCAGTATGGCGCCGGACAACAGTAAGCCCAGAATCATTGATGCTCCGAGAATCAGGGCCTGCCATGGCCACGCCATCTGTTGGCGAACTTCCAGAGCATATCTGCGGTTAAGCAGGGGGCGCCGTAATGCAAAATCAGACATGGTTCACCATTGCTTGTCCGATGGCCTGGCGGTCAGCCGGCTGTGAAAATTCGGCCACGATTCGGCCGGCGGACATGACGCCGATCCGGTCCGCCATGGCCATGACTTCGTCCAGGTCCTCACTAATCAGGAGTACTGCCGCACCGTCATCCCGCGCTGCCCGCAATCTGTCCCGGACGGCTTCCGTGGCTTTTACATCCAGGCCACGGCTAGGGCTGTGAGCGAGAACCAGCTTTGGTGGATGGTTGAATTCCCGGGCGATAACCAGCTTCTGGGCATTGCCGCCGGAAAGCAGGGCGGCTTTCTGTTTCAGGGACCGAACGCCCTGAACATCAAACTGGCGTACCGCTTCTGCGGCGTCCGCTTCGATAGCCCGGGTTTTCAGGTACCAGAATGGGCCATAACGGCCGGAATGAATGTCACCCAGAGCAAAGTTGTCTGCAATCGAAAGGGGACCTGCCAGTGCAGCGCCATAGCGGTCGGCAGGTATGGAGGCAATGCCTATGGCGCGCCTTCTGGCAGCATCGAAGCCGGCCAGGTCTCCTTCTCCGGCGATCTCCATCTGTCCTTCTACCGGTTCGGGGATGCCCATCAGGGCATTGGCGAGTTCGCTCTGGCCATTGCCGCCGACGCCTGCAAGCCCATAGATCTCGCCCTTATTCAGGGTGAGGTCCAGGTTATTGAGTGCACGTGGCGCGCCCGTGCTGGTAAGGCCTTTTACCTGAAGGTAGGGCGCCCCGGGTGCGCGCTTCTCAGGTGTAGCCGACTGGTCAGAGGTGGATTCGCCCACGGTAAGCCTGATCAGCTCGTCAACGGACACGGAATCCGGTTTGAGGCTTTTGACTGTCTGACCGGCGCGCATGATGGTGACCTGGTCCGCGTAGCGCAGAACGTCGTTCATTTTATGCGTCACCAAAATGACGGCTGCGCCCTCGCGGGCAAAGCCCTGCACAGTGGTCAGTAGCCGCTCGGCCTCTTCTTCAGTGAGTACTGCTGTCGGTTCGTCAAGAATCAAGACCTTGGCTCCGGCCAGTAGCACTTTTAGAATCTCTACCCGCTGCTGCTCAGCGATGGATAGCTGATCAACGCGAGTATCGGGGTCGATTTCAAACCCGATGCGTTTCGCCATGGCACGGATGTCGTCAGACACCCGGCGCAGGCGCTCCCGGTAAAGACCGGACGTCTGGATGTGCCCCAGATTCAGTAGAATGTTCTCCGCAACGGTAAAGGGCATCACCAGTTTGAAATGCTGGTGCACCATACCAATGCCGAGCTTGGCTGCTTCCTTGGGGCCTTTGAGTTTTATCGGGTTGTCATCAATGAACAACGATCCGCCTTCGGGGCCATACAAACCGGCCACTATGTTCATCAGGGACGACTTGCCGGCTCCGTTTTCCCCCAGAAGGGCATGAACCTCTCCCCACTTGGCGGTAAAGTCGGCGTCGGTAAGAGCCTTGAAACCATCAAAGGTCTTGCTGACACCGCTCAGCTGGATCGCGTTCTGTTTACTCATTGTTGGGTAATAACTCCATCAACAAACCAGTCCATCTGCCACAGGGCGCCGTCCGGGAGGACTTCCCCTTCGGCAGCACGGACATTTCCGTCCAGATCGACAACCGGACCTGCGTAGACTTCCAGTTCACCTTTCAGGAGTTCGTCACGAGCGGCCATGATTTTGGCTTCTTCCTGCTTGTCGATGTTCTTGCCGCAGCAGGCGATATCCGTTCCACCTTCTTGCATGGACAGAAGCGCACCGTGCGGTTCAGGTACCCAGTTTCCGGCAATGATTTTTTCCAGCTCTGTTTTCAGGAAACGATCCCAGACCCAGACGGAAGAACATATGGTGGCTTCCGGAGCAAACTCGCGGAAATCACGGTGGTGACCTGTACCCAGAACGCCGTTTTCCTGAGCAACCAGTTGCGGTGTCGGTGTGTCCACATGCTGACCGATAACATCTGCGCCCTGGTCGATCAGAGCCTTGGTTGCAGAGCGCTCTTTGGTGGGGTCATTCCAGGCTCCGGTATAGACCACAGAAACGGTTGCATCTGGGTTCATTTCACGGGCACCCATGGCGTAGGCGTTGATGGTCCAGTTGACTGGTCCAAACGGGTTCGCGGCAACAAAGCCCAGTTTGCCCGTTTCTGATGCAGCGCCTGCAGCCATGCCGCAGAGGTACTGACTTTCGTAGGTACGGCCATAGAACGACAGCAGGTTGGGACCGTTGGTCGTACCGGAACCATTCAGGAAGGCAACATCTGGATAGTCTTCAGACAACGACTTGAAGGTGTCGGAGTAACCGAAAGCGGTACCTATAACAATATTGGTACCGCGTTTGATAAACCGCTCTACAGCCGGGCGAATAGCTGATGCAGATTCAGGAACGCTTTCTACATACTGGATTTTGATGCCCAGCTCTTCCTCGAGGCGCAGACGTGCTTCGTCGAACGCCTGGGTCCAGCCACCATCGTTGGTTGGGGAGATGTATATCATGGCAACCTTAGGCGGCCCGTCGAGAGTCAGGCCCTCGGCGTTAGCAACGTTCGTCAGGCCAAAGAAGCTGGCCAGTGCAAAACCGGCACTGAGTAGTAGCTTTTTCATCGCGTTATTTCCTTTGGGTTGGTAAGGCAGGTCTACATCATGTAATTGATTCGAAAAACATTACCTTCAGGGTCCAGGAGCACGGCCTGATACCAGTTGTAGTAGGTTTTGTAGGGCTCTTTGATGAGAGTGGCGCCTGCGCCCAGCGCCTTGGGCACGAACTCATCCACCTCTTCCTGGCTGTCGACATCTATGTTGAGAAGGAATTTGCAGCCTTTGGTGTCTGAGTAGTCATCCAGTTTCAACAACTCGTAGGCGTCTATTGCGTTAAAGCCGATGCAGGAGCGACCTGTGTCCAGCCCACGGAAAATGGGCGAACGGATTTCGGGGATTTCTTTGAAGCCGAACAGGTCCCGGTAGAAGACGCTCAGGCCCTCAATGTCTTCGGCAAAGATGTTCACATAAGAAAGTGTGCTCATTTCAGGCTACCTCCTGGGTCCCACCAAAAGTGGTCTGTTTAACGAATTTGGATTTCAGGTGATCGCCGGAACTGACTGGGGGGTAGGTTGCCTGGCCATTTTCACCCAGGCAGCTGGGCAGACATTCGATCATGGCGTCGTAATTGGGCTGATGGAAAAAAACGATGGACTGGCGAGGGTGAGCAGTATTTGCTTCCAGCGGCGGGTTGACGACACGATGCAAGGTAGAAATCCATTGATCGTTGGTCCAGCGCATCATGAGATCGCCAATATTGACCGCGAAGCTGTCCTCAGCGTAAGGCACACTCACCCAGTCTCCGTTCTGGTTGCACACCTGAAGGCCGCCCGGAGAGTTATCCGGTTTTACGATGGTCAGGCTGCCGTAGTCGGTGTGGGCGCCTGCACGCATCTGGCCTTCCTCAATATTGGTTCCCATGTTGGGGTAGCTTAGGGTCCGTAGCATGCTGATTTCTTTGTCGATTTTATCGTCGAAGAAATGTTCGTCGAGCTTCAGGGAAAGGGCGAAGATGCGCATCAGTGAGCGCGCAAGGCTGCTCATCGCATCGAAATACTCGGCGTAGGCTTCTTTAAAGCCTTCGATGGTTTCGGGCCAGACATTCGGTGCGAAGTGGGGGCCGGCTGCGGGGCCGCGATGGTATTCATCGTCAGGTACGTCGGTCGGACCGATGGAGAATGATTCTTTCAGATCCCCCGGTGCGGCTTCTTCCATAGAGTAGGACAGGCTTTCCTCTGCGACCGCACTATAACCGCGCACCATGTCCGGACTGGGGCGGTCCACTTTGCGCTTTTCAGCCATGGGTTCGTTAAAAAACTGTTGGCTCAGTGAGTAAACGCGGTCTACCAGCTCCTTGGGAATGCCATGGTTGGTTATCACGAGGAACCCAATATCTTTGCAGGCTCTGTCGACCTCCTTGGCAACCTTCTGCTTACCTTCGGGGGTGCCCTCGAAGTATGGGGCAAGATCAATAGTTGGTACGTGTTGCAACTGCATGGGTGACACCCTCCTTTCAGTCAGGTTATTGCGAGAAGGGCCTGGTTTTGGCCAGGACAAAAAGGGATCTCGCTCCAGAAAAGAGGCTGCAGCATGTGTGCCAGTTTATAAAATCACATGTAAACCAGGGTCTTAGGTTTTTTGGGTGCTTTCGTGCGGATCAAATGGTCTAGATTAGAGTGCATGGTTTTGGGTTGGGCGGAGCTTTAAGCACAAAATGGGGGCGGGCGCCCCATCGGAGATGGGTCAGACGATCTATCGAGGGCTTACGCCGTTGAGAATGATGGTCTCAAGGCTCTTCAGGGTCTCTGTGAAAAAGGCAGGATCATCCAGGGTCTTCCCGGCGACAGCTTCGATCTGAACCCGAAAGTCTGCGTAGTGCTGAGTCGTTGCCCAGAGTGAGAAAATCAAGTGGTAAGGTTCCACGGCGGACAGCTTGCCTTGATCTATCCATGTTTGAATAACTGCAATTTTGTTCTCGACCAGATCGTGAAGCGGCTGCTGCAATTCTGTCAGCATCAGGGGGGCGCCCTGCATGACCTCCATGCAGAAAAGGCGGGATTCTGCGGGGTGGTCTCGGGAGAACTCCAGTTTGACCCTGAGGTAGTCACGAATAGCCTCAATCGGGTCCTGGTCTTCCGTGAAAGCTCTCAGTGGCTTGAGCCATAGATCCAGAAGGTTTCGCAGCACGCTGACGTAAAGCTCTTCTTTATTAGTGAAGTAATAGAACAGGTTGGTTTTCGACACATCTGCCTGTAGAGCGATCTGTTCGATGCTTGCTCCATGTATTCCATACTTGGAAAAAGTCTCCAGTGCCGCTTCAAGAATAACAGCGCGCTTTCTTTCGCTATTGCGCAGTCGTCTGCTCAACGATGCAGCAGAGGGTACCCGTTGCTGCTTGCGTCTGGGTTGTCGGGCTGGCTCCTTGCCTCTGGTGCTGGCACTCACGTGGCTCTCCACTATCCGCTGTCTGAATGTGGCGATCATTCTAGCACCGGAATCTTTCATGGATAGGACCTTTAATCATTTCCTTGATCTTGCCCCAAAAGCGAACGCGCTGCACAAACCAAGTGCTCTAAAGCAGACCGCTTGGTCTGAAAGCGTTTTCTTGAATCATGCAAGTATCTGAAAATCAGATATAAAACAAATTATGGCCGATATTATGCTGCGGTTGTCGGAAAGGGTGCTGTTCCATGAGGCACCTTAAAACCGGAACTGTGAGGTGGAACAGATGAGCGAACAGATGAATATCGGAGTCTTCATTCCTATCGGCAACAATGGCTGGTTGATCTCAAAGAATGCACCGCAGTACATGCCAACCTTTGAACTGAATAAGGAGATTACTCAGAAAGCCGAAAATTACGGTTTTGACTTCGCATTGTCGATGATCAAGCTGCGGGGCTTCGGTGGCGAAACGGAGTTCTGGGAACATAACCTTGAGTCGTTCACTCTGATGGCCGGGCTGGCGGCTGTTACCAGCAAGATCAAACTGTTTGCTACGGCTGCAACACTTACCATGCCGCCTGCCATCGTGGCCCGAATGGCCTCCACGATTGATTCTATTTCGGACGGGCGCTTCGGGGTCAACCTGGTGACCGGATGGCAGAAACCGGAATACTCCCAGATGGGCCTTTGGCCAGGAGATGAATTTTTCGGCTCCCGTTACGATTATCTGGGCGAGTACGCCCAAGTTTTGAGGGATCTCTGGGCCACTGGTCGCAGTGACTTCAAAGGTGAGCATTTCAAGATGGACGATTGCAGGGTCAGCCCTGTACCCAAGGCAGACATGAAGGTTATCTGCGCCGGTCAAAGCGAAGCCGGCATGGCGTTCACCGCGAAGTATGCCGACTACAACTTCTGCTTTGGCAAGGGCGTAAACACTCCGACTGCTTTTGCCCCGACGGTAGACCGCCTGGTGAAGGCAATGGAAACGTCCGACCGTGATGTCAGCTCGGTTGCTCTGTTCATGATCATCGCAGATGAAACCGACGAAGCTGCCCGTGCGCGCTGGGAACATTATAAGGAAGGTGTGGACGAAGAAGCGGTAGCCTGGCTAGGGGAGCAGGGTGCGGCAGACAAAAAATCGAAATCCGATACCAACATTCGCCAGATGTCAGACCCCACGTCTGCGGTGAACATCAACATGGGCACCCTGGTTGGTTCCTATGAGAATGTTGCCCGGATGCTGGATGAGGTGTCCACTGTGAATGGGGTCAGTGGTGTCATGCTCACCTTTGATGATTTTGTTCAGGGCATTGAAGACTTTGGCAAGTATATCCAGCCATTGATGAAGAGCCGCGTCCATGTCAATGACGAACTGGAGCAGGCGGTATGAGCAACATAGCGACTGAAAAGTCAGGTTATGCCCTGAACACCAGTAACGAAACGGCACTTGAACTGCCGGGTAAACCGGAAGCCTTGCACTTGCGTGCCAGTGAGACTGCGCTGGTGGTCGTTGATATGCAAAACGCCTACTCCACCATTGGAGGCTATCTGGACAAGGCTGGTTTCGATGTGTCTGCAACCGGGCCGGTTATCCAGCAAATCAAGCGTGCCATTGCCACGGCTAGGGCTGCCGGTATTCCCGTGATCTTTTTCCAGAACGGCTGGGATTCCGAGTACGTGGAGGCGGGTGGGCCGGGCTCTCCAAACTGGTACAAGTCCAATGCTCTGAAGGCCATGCGCAAAGCACCGGAACTGAATGGCAGTATGCTCGCCAAGGGTACATGGGATTATGATCTGGTTGATGAACTGCAGCCGCAGACCGGAGACATCGTTATACCCAAGCCCCGTTACAGTGGCTTTTTCAACACGGCTTTTGACAGCATCCTGCGCAGCCGTGGTATCCGCAATCTGGTCTTCACCGGGATTGCCACTAACGTTTGTGTGGAATCCACTCTGCGTGATGGCTTCTTCCTGGAGTATTTCGGTGTCGTGCTCGCGGACGCAACCTACCAGGCGGGTCCAGAGTTTATTCAGCAAGCTGCACTGTACAACATTGAGACCTTTTTCGGTTGGGTGTCCAGTACCGATGATTTCTGTAACACGTTTGGCTCGTTGAGCGAAACGGCTAAAACCACGCCATCCCAAACCATACCTGCTTAAACAACGGAGATTGATCATGCCAAAAATATCCATTATTCCTGAAGGCAGCGGCAAGCCGCTGGCGCCCTATGTGCCTGGCTCCATGGCCAACGACATCCTTTATGTTTCCGGAACCCTGCCGTTCGACAAGGACAACAATGTGGTTCATGTGGGCGATGCCGAAGCTCAAACCCGGCACGTGCTTGAGGCAATTAAAGGTGTTGTCGAAGCCGCGAATGGCACCATGGATGACGTCACGTTCAACATGATCATGGTAACGGACTGGGACAACTACGCGGCTGTCAACAAGGTATACGCTGAGTATTTTCCGGGTGAGAAACCTGCCCGATACTGCATCAAGTGCGAGCTGGTAAAACCGGATGCTTTGGTAGAGATCGCCAGCATCGCGCACGTAGGTAAATAATATGAGTGGCACTGCGGGGGCGCTTTACTGGGAATCCTTGGGTCCCGACGATGGTGAAACCGTCGTGCTTAGTGCTGGTCTGGGGGGCTCAGGTAGCTACTGGGCTTCTCAGGTGCCAGAGCTTGCCAAGCGCTACCGGGTTCTGGTCTATGACCAGTTTGGTACCGGTCGCAGCGGTGGCGAGGTGCCGAAATTCTATACTGTAAAGGATATGGCTGCCGAGCTGGATGCGCTTCTGGAAACTGCGGCTTCAGGCCCGGTGCATTTTATTGGGCATGCACTCGGAGGGTTGATAGGCCTTGAGTTGGCGCGGCTTTCACCAGGGCGGGTTGGAAGTCTGTTGCTGATTAATGCCTGGGCTGAACCCAATGCCTTTTCGCGCCGATGTTTCTCTGTTCGTCGGAAACTTCTGTTAAGTAATGGGCCAGAGGCTTATCTGGAAGCCCAGCCGCTATTCCTTTACCCGCCGGTCTGGATTGCCGAGAACAGCGAATGGTTGGACCAGGAGATTACCCACCAGCTTGCTGGCTTTCCTCCCCAGGAAAACCTGTTGCGCCGCATGCATGCTCTGCAGACATGGAAAATGCCCCCGGAAGAGCTGGCCGAGGTGAGGGTTGATGCGCTGGTTCTGGCGACCCGGGATGACTCTCTTGTCCCCTGGACTTGTTCCCAGACACTGGCTGCCCGGTTGCCTCTGTCCAGCGTGAAGCTTTTGCCGACGGGTGGGCATGCGATCAATGTTACGGAGCCGGAACGCTTTAACACTCTGATGCTAAACCACCTGCGCAAACACCGCCTACCCACAGAAGCCAAAGTAAATCAGGAGGTTCTATGAGCCAGCAGCTGGAAACCAGGGCACTCGATCAACTATTTTTCGAGGCCCGTACGCACAATGGCTGGCAAAACCGGCCGGTAACTGATGAAACTCTGAAGCAGCTCTATGAATTGGTAAAAATGGGCCCAACCTCGGCCAACTGCTGCCCGGCTCGCTTTGAGTTCGTTCGCAGTGATGACGGCAAACAAAAGTTGGAGCCGTGCCTGTCCAGCGGCAACCGCGAAAAAACCATGACGGCGCCGGTTACGGTGATCGTGGCTTACGACGAAGAATTCTACGAGCGCCTGCCCGAGTTGTTTCCCCATGGCGATGCCCGCAGCTGGTTTACCAGCAGCCCGGAAATGGCTTATGAAACCGCTTTCCGGAACAGCTCCATGCAGGCGGCTTATCTGATACTGGCTGCTCGCTCGCTGGGCCTGGATACCGGACCCATGTCCGGCTTTGACCCTTCGAAAGTGAACGAGGCTTTTTTCGCCGGAACCACCTGGAAATCGAACCTTTTGATCAATCTGGGTTATGGCAATCCGGAAAAACTTTATGACAGGTTGTCGCGCCTTGAATTCGCCGACGCCTGCCGTCTGTCCTGACAGGAGAAAACCATGAAACCACAACAGCAACTTCGTGAGGTTCTGGCCATGCCACCGCAGGTCGACAAACAGACGTTCCGCGATGCCATGTCGACTCTGGCCGCCGCCGTTAACGTTGTTACTACTGACGGGCCCGTTGGCCGCGCAGGTTTTACTGCAACGGCAGTATGCAGTGTGTGTGATGAACCTCCGACCTTACTGGTTTGCCTGAACCGGGGAGCTTCTGTATACGACGCATTCAGCAGCAGCGAGAGCCTGTGCGTAAACACCCTTGCTGACAGCCAATCAGACCTGTCTGGTATTTTTGGCGGCAAGTCCGAAATGGAGCAGCGGTTCGCTGCCGCCAACTGGAGCACGGCGGTGACCGGTGCGCCGGTACTGGAGGGCGCTCTTATCAGCTTCGATTGTATGATCAGTAAGCGGGTAAGCGTGGGAACCCACGACATCCTGTTTTGCGAAGTCGTCGGTGTGCGACAGCAGGATGAGGTTGGCAGCCTGGTCTATTTCGATCGTGGCTATCACCAACTGAAATCCCAGTGATGATCGGCAGACGCTGTCAGGTCCATACGGGCCTGACAGCGCGGTTGGTTATAAAAGCAGTTGCCCGGCCATTCGGTTCTGCTCCTCGATAATATGGGGCAGTGATCGGGTAATAAGCTGACCTTCCTCGATCACCACACGGCCGTTGATGGTGCTCCAGTGCACCCGTGGAGGTGTGCAGAACACCAGGGAGGCAATAGGGTCGCTCTGGCCACCGGCCATGGCAATGTCGTCAGTACGGAAAGCGACTATGTCGGCACAGTAGCCGGGCTGTATCCGCCCCAGAGCATCGCCTCGTCCCAGAACCTCTGCGCCACCGCGGGTGGCGATACGCAGGGCTTCGCGGGCCGTCATAGCTCCTGGCTGTTGGTCTCTTACCCGTGCTGAGAGCATGGCCAGCCGGGCTTCATCGAGCAGGTTTCCGCTGTCATTAGAGGCGCTGCCGTCCACACCCAGGCCAACCTTCACGCCGGCGTCCAGCATTTTTCGCACCGGAGCGATACCGGAAGCCAGGCGCATATTGGAGCAGGGGCAGTGAGCCACCCCGGTACCCGTGCGGGCAAACAGGGCAATTCCCGGCTCATCAAGGTGGACGCAGTGGGCGTGCCACACGTCTTCACCCACCCAGCCAACATCCTCGGAGAATTCCGTGGGCGTCATGCCATAACGCTCCATGCTGAATGCCAGGTCCTTCCAGTTCTCCGCAGTATGGGTGTGCAACCCTACCTTCAATGATCTGGCCATGGTGGCCGCTTCACGCATCAGGTCCTTGGTCACCGTGAACGGGGAGCAGGGGGCCAGCGCCACCCGGACCATCGCGTCGGGGCTGTAGTTGTGGTGGGCTTCAACCACTCTTTGCATATCTTTCAGTATGGCGTGCTCGTCAGACTCCACCAGCTCATCGGGTGGCAGGCCGCCCTGGCTTTGACCAAGGCTCATGGCGCCCCTGGCGGCGTGGAAGCGTATGCCCATTTCGGTGGCGGCCTGCACGCTGTCATCCAGAGTGATGCCATTGACGTGCAGGTAGGCATGGTCGGCTGCGGTGGTGCAGCCGGACAGCATGAGTTCGGCCATGGACGTGCGGCTCGCGGCCCGCTGCATCTCCGGAGTGATGTTTCGCCATACGGGAAAGAGTGCGCTCAGCCAGTCAAACAATTCGCCGTTCTGAGCTGCCGGCAAGGCCCGTGTGAGCGACTGGAACATGTGGTGATGAGTGTTGATGAGGCCTGGAATGACTACGTGGCCACTCAGGTCGATTGTGCGGTCAGCATCCTGCGGGCACTCGTTTTGAGGCCCCACTGCTTCAATCCGGTTATTCCGGACAAGGATGTAGCCACTTTCAATTTCGCGCTCGTCATCGTCCATGGTGGCGATAACCCGGGCGTTCTTCAGTAGCAGAGTGTCTGTCATTGCTGGCGTTTTCCCGTGCAAAGAATTTGTGGCTTATTCACATGCAATAGTAATGCCTCATTTTTCTTTATAAAAGCCTGACGAAATGGTCAGAAAATGGAGCGCCTGCACTTTAATGATGCAGATCTTCTCTGAAAATACCCTGTTAAGAGCGGTTTTTAGGGGTTTTTCATATGGCACGTCTGTTGCAAATATATTGACCAGATGGATAGCAAATTGTGAATTCAGCAGGAGAGAACATGGCAGGCGATGAGCAGGAAATACCTGTAATTGATTTCGCGCCGTTCCTTGATGGAACCGAAGCGGATCGTGAGGCAGTGGCAGCGCAGATGCGTCAAGCCAGCAAGGATTGGGGTTTCTTTTACTTGTCCGGTTGTGGCATGCCGGAAGCCAGGCTGGCGGAAGCATTCGCCACATCCGAAGCGTTTTTTAATCTGCCCCTTGAGCTCAAGCAGCAGGTCGCCTGGCAAAATGCCGAGAGTAACCGGGGCTATGTTGGAATCAAGCGGGAAAAGCTGGACCCCACGCGTCCGGGCGACCTGAAAGAGGCTTTCAACCTGGCACCGGAACGCCCGGAACCAGGTGCGTTTAAAAACCTTTGGCCCGTTGGTCAGCCTCAATTTGAGTCGGTCATGAGCGGGTTTCTGGCGGAGTGCACCCAGACTGCTGGTCGCGTACTGGAGGCGTTTGCTTTGGCTCTCGACCTGCCGGCTGACTTCTTTGTAGAGGCTCATAACGAGCACGACCATACCCTGCGACTGTTGCATTACCCGCCATTGCCTGAAGGGTTTGAGCCCGAAGATGGTGAAAGCCGGGCAGGAGCCCATACCGACTACGGAAGTATTACGCTGCTATTCCAGGATGCAGTCGGCGGGCTGGAGGTTCGTACTCGCGGCGGAGAATGGCTACGGGCGACACCGATTCCCGGAACCGTTGTGGTCAACACGGGCGATCTTATGCATCGGTGGACCAACCATGTGTTTTGCTCAACCCCCCACCGGGTGAATGTGGCCCCTGAGAACCGCCGCAAAGACCGCTACTCCATCGCCTTTTTCTGTCATCCGAACAAGTCTGCAGAAATAGCCTGCATCGATAGCTGCACTGCGGTAGACGCGCCCCCCTTATACGGTCCGATTTCAGCGGGCCAGCACTTGCACGAGAAGCTTACCAACACTTACGGGGCATCAAGCCCGGAAACCGAGGAATCACTATGAACAAACTTAAAACCCTGGCGGCTGGTATTACCTTGTCGCTCAGTGCCATCTCCGGCTTGACCCATGCAGAAGAACTTATCCCGGTTACTGTATCTACCACCTGGTACGCACAGGCTGAGCACGGCGGCTTCTATGCAGCCAAAGCCATGGGGCTCTATGAGGAGCAGGGGCTGGATGTCACTATCAAAATGGGTGGGCCTCAGGTGAACAACGTGCAATTGCTGATGGGCGGCTCCATGGATTTCATCATGGGATACAGTTTGCAGTCGTTTAATGCCGTGAATCAGGGTATTCCTCTGGTCACAGTGGCGGCTTTCTTCCAGAAAGACCCCCAATCACTTGTGGTCCATGAAGGGGTGGGCAATGACTCGTTAGAGGACATGAAAGGTAAGCCCATGCGGGTACCCACGGCGGGCCGTGTTGCCTATTGGCCCTGGCTGAAAACCGAATACGGTTATACCGATGAACAGTTGCAGGCCTATGACTACAGCTTTGCGCCGTTCATCAGAGATGAGCAGGCCATCCAGCAAGGTTATGTAACCAACGATGGTTTTTTCCTGGAGCAGGCAGGTGTAAAAGGTAAGAGTCTTTTGCTGGCCAACTATGGCTGGAAAGCATACGCAGCTACGTTGGATACAACTCGCGAAATGGTTGAGGAAAACCCCGAAGTCGTACAGAAAATGGTGACGGCAACGGCGCAGGGCTGGAAGGCATACTTCGAAAACCCTGAGCCGGCCAATGCGCTGATCAAGGCTGATAACCCGGAGATGCAGGATGAGCTGCTTGCCTATACGCACGCGAAAATGCAGGAAGAAAATATGCTGCTTTCTGATGCCGCCGAGGGTGGGCGCTATGGCATGATGACAGCTGAACGCTGGGAGACATTCTTTGACGACATGGTGGCCGCGGGTACTCTGCCTGAGGATCTTGAGTATGAGAAGGCGTTTGATCTTTCGTTCATTGAAGCCGTCTATGCTGACTGAGTGTTAGCTGAATAAAAAAGGGGTGACCGCTGAGGTCACCCCTTTTTGTTTGCCTGTCCTGATACGAACTCTGTTAGAGCGTCGGCGACAGCCTCGGGTGCGGCTACCTGTGGAACGTGGCCCGTATCCAGTGAGGCCACTCTGGCACCGGGCACGAGCTGCTGCATACGTCGTTGGACCGGTAGAATAACCGAGCGGTCTTGCAAGGCTTCGATGTAGAGCCTGGGCAGCCGCCCGAAGCGAGCTTGGCTCCAGATGGGGACTAGCGCCCGGCTACCTTCTGCCTGGGGTGTAAATCGGCTGGTAGCTTGCTCCGCTACCTGAGCGCTGACGTCCTGCAGGAAAATGTTCCGGATGGCAGGCGCCTGTACCCGTGACACCTGGCCGTCAGCCTCCCAGTCCAGGAAAGGACCTATGCCTGAGGCCTCAGGGAAGTCCTTTATTATTTCCTCCACCACTTCACCAAAGCCAGTACCTGACGGCAACATCATACCTGCCAGATAAGCAACGCCAATTACGCGTTCAGCGATGGATTCAGCGAGTTGTGTAGCCACGGCGCCACCGCCGGAATGGCCAACCAGTAACAATTGGCCTCCAACCTTCTCAAGCTTTTTTTCAAGGTCCGCCACACACTGGTCAAGAGACGCTTCAGCCGGATTGCCCAGCCGTGGACCACATCCGGGCAGGTCCGGGGCCAAAACCCGGAACCCCCGTTCTTCAAGGTAGGGCGTAATTGTCTCCCATACCCAGCCGCCAGCCCAGGCGCCATGAATCAGTACCGCAGTGATCGGTGCATCAGGCATAAGTCCTCCGGTACATGTCCATCAAGTGAGCTTCCACGGTTGTGGGTGGGTAATGGGGCTGGTCGCCCTCATCCAGACAAGTAGGCAGGCAACTGACTTCGTGATCCGGGTTGCCGGTGAAGAAAAAAGGCACAGAGTAGCGCTCTGCGCCAGAGGTGTTGACCACCCGGTGCAAGGTGGAGCGATAACGGTCGTTGGTCCAGCGAGCGATCATGTCGCCAAGGTTGACAACAAAGGTGCCGGAAATCGGTTCAGCATTGATCCATTCGTCGGCCTTTGCATCCCACACCTGCAGCCCGGGTTTGTCATCCAGTAGCAGCACGGTAATGCCGCCAAAGTCAGTGTGGGCTCCACAGCCCTTCTCTCCGGGAGCCGGATTCGGCGGTTGGGGCGGGTAGTGCAGCAATCGCAGGGTTGAGAGTGGTTGCCGGCAGAAATCCGCGAAAAAATCTTCATCCAGCCCGAGTGACAAAGCCAGTGCCTCCATGATCCGGCCGCTGAGCTCATTCATCCCCTGGAAATATTCCATCATGGTGCCACGGAAGTCTGCCAGGGTCCGGGGCCACTGGTTGGCTCCCATATTGAAGCGACCTGCCTCTACCCGTGGGTCTGAGTTGTCCAGCTCTTCACCGATGTAAAAGCCCTCTTTCAGGTCCGGTGGTGAACCAGGCTCCAGTGTTTGGCCTTTCAGAGGTTCGTACCCACGGTTGGCCTTGGAGAAGCTTTTGTTGATGGCTTCTTTGTCAGCGCCTGGCAGGCTGAACAGGGCTTGAGATTCCTCGAATACACGCTTGATCAAGGTTTCGGAAATACCGTGGTGGCTGACATAGAAGAAGCCAGTATGCAGGCACGCGTCGGCCAGTGATTGGGCCAGCTGTTGTCGTTGATGGTCGGTTCCTGCCAGCAACGACAAATCGATAATAGGCAGTGAAGCCCCTGACTCGCTATTGATGCTCATGATGTCACTCCGGGTTTCAAGTAATTCTGTCCATCTGGTCAGTAATTCACAAAGTGTGCCAGTGATGCAATTGGCCTCAGCAGCCTTGAAATCGTGAGTAGTCCCGTGCTTGAGGGTTTCAAGCTCTTCTGGGGTGGGGCTCAAGGGGCATCAAATGAGGGCGTTTCGCGCAATCTCGCACTAGTTTTGGGCGTATCTTTTGTTGATGGATGGGGCTTGAACGTGGGTTCTGTGAGTTAGTGGCATTTGGGGTTGGCGGTCCAAACTGGCCCGTTAATTGAAGCCTGCTGAAGGGTGAGCGTTGATCACGGAGCTGTTTCTGAAGTCCGGTTTTGCAATCTGGCCTGGCCTTTGCTTTATCTAATAAAACCTGACCGAATGATCAAAAAAACTTAGAGCGTAAACCGTAGAAGGGGAAAGCAAATGCATAAACGTATCACTCGTTCGTTTCTGATTGCAGCTTCATTGGCTGGTGGTTTGTTGAGCCAGTCTGTATTGGCGGCCGATAAGGTTGTTTACCAACTGGATTGGTTGCCAGGAGGGGATAAGTCTCCGGTTTACCTTGGTGTTCAGGAAGGGTTCTTTGCAGATGAGGGGCTGGAAGTCCGTATCGCAAGTGGTCGTGGCTCTACCGATGCCATCACCAAGATTGCCACCGGGCAAGCCGACATCGGCAGTGCTGATATTGGCGCCTTGATGGCTGCTAAAGCCCAGGATGACAGTCTCCCGGTAAAAGCGGTCTACAGTATTTTCAATCGCGCACCCCATGCCTTCTTTACACTTGAGAGCAGTGGCATCAGTAAAGTGACGGATATTGAGGGTAAGAAAGTTGCCACCTCGCCGTTCACTTCTTCCAACGCGTTCTTGCCGCTGGTGCTGAAAGATAATGATCTGCCGGAAGACGCTGTTAAGTTGACGAAAGCAGACCCGGGCGCCCTGGGGCCAATGCTGATGAACGGCGGTACGGATGCCATTATTGCCTGGGTGACCAATATCGCCCTCTTTGACAAACAGGCCAAAACAACCGGCAACAAACTGGTTGTGCTGCCCTGGTCTGATGCTGGTCTTGAACTCTACTCTTCGTCAATTGTTGCTGCCGATAAATTCCTGAGTGAGCGCCCGGACGTGGCCAAGCGTTTCATGCGCGCTTACGACAAATCTCTGAAACTCACCAGTGATGACCCGACGAAAGCTGCCGAAGCCCTGCACGCCATGGTGCCCGAGGTGGAAGTTGATGTGGCCGTTGCGCAGATTGGTGACTCCATGAAACTGGTGGTCAACGAAGTGAGTGAGCGTGATGGCTTGGGAGCGCTTACTGAAGAGCGTGTCGCCCTGACCTGGAGCCGTGTGGCTCAGGCAGAAAAGCTGGACGAGGATGCACTCGCCCCGGAAACCGTCATTGACCGTACGCTGCTTGAGGCGCTGTAAGTATGACTGAACCCGCCACTAACCGTTCTTTTGTCCGGCTCTCCGGAGTCGGGCACAGGTACGACCCGGACCCGGAAACGCCGATGGCGGTCACCGGTGTCGACCTGGATATCCAGCGGCATGAGTTTGTAGCAGTCGTCGGCCCGTCCGGGTGCGGAAAGTCGACACTGCTGCGAATGATCTCTGGCTTGCTTAAGCCGAGCGAGGGGGAGGTCTCGGTGTTTGGTCGCCAAGTCGATGGCCCGCGGGATGATGTTGGCATCGTGTTCCAGAAGCCGACTTTGTTGCCCTGGCTGAATGTCCGGAAGAATGTGCTCTTTCCGCTCAAACACAAGTATGGCCGTTATAGTCGTGAAGACGAGAAGCGAGCGGATGAGTTGCTGGAAATGGCGGGCCTCGAAAGTTTCGCCAGTAAAATGCCCGACGAGTTGTCGGGCGGTATGCAGCAGCGCGTGGGTATTGTCCGGGCGCTCTTGCTCAACCCGGATATTCTTTTGATGGATGAGCCTTTCTCTGCGCTTGATGCCATGACCCGGGAACAGATTGGCTTTGATTTGCTCAAAATCTGGGAGGAAAACCCCAAAACTGTTTTGTTCATTACGCACTCGATTGCAGAAGCGGTACTGCTCGCGGATCGGGTTCTGGTGATGAGCAAGCGGCCTGGAACCTTGCTGGAGATGCTGGATGTCGATCTGCCCCGGCCAAGGACCCGGCATACCATTTCCGAGCCCCGGTTCGCGGAACTCACAGAACGACTGAGGAAGCATATTTATGAGCCTGAAGCAGCCTGATCCGAAAACCAGGCGCCTTCTGCTTGCAGCTGCGCCCTGGTTGTTTTTCGTTGCACTTATCCTGTTGTGGGAGCTGGTGTGCCGGGTGTTTTCTCTGCCGGAATACGTATTGCCGGCACCAACGGCCATTGTTGATGCTTTCTTCAACGTGGAGTTCAGCCGCTGGATGACGCACTTGTGGGCAACTCTTCGGGTGGCCTTGATGGGGTTCCTGGTTTCCATTCTGGTAGCCGTCCCCATTGCGATTGCCATGATGCGATCAGAGTTGTTGACTCGCACGCTCTATCCGTTGCTGGTAGTCATCCAGTCCACACCCGTTGTTGCAGTCGCGCCCTTGATCATCGTTTTGATGGGTTCTGATGATCCATCAAGAGTGCTGATTACCTGCCTGCTCACTTTCTTCCCACTGGTTGTATCTACGGCCACGGGTATTAACGAGACGCCGGCGGAACTGATAGAGCTGAGCCGTTCACTGGATGCGCCCACTCGCCGTGAGACATGGCAGATCCGAATTCCTTATGCCATTCCCCATATTTTCACCGGGCTGCGGGTTGCGATCACCCTGGCAATTATTGGCGCGGTGGTTGCGGAGTTCGTGGCTGCAGAAGAGGGATTGGGTTACTTCATACAGTTCTCCACATCCTTCTTCCGGATTCCCCAGGCGTTTGCCGGCCTGTTCTTCCTGGCGGTAGTGAGTCTGTTGCTCTTCAAGTCGGTGCAATGGACGCAGCAAATTTTCTTCCCCTGGAGCCTGCCTAAAAAGTAAGGCCCCTGGGTATACATCGAGATTTAGGATATGTCAGAACTTGAAAAACTGAATGATGCCGATCTGGTTATGATGCGAAGGGTGCTTGAGGCAGCCGATTCACTCGCCGCAGAAGGCGTTCATCCCTTTGCTGCCATGCTGGTTGATGGTGACGGCAATGTGGTTATGGAGCAGGGCAATGCCTACCTGCCTGATCAGGATATGACAGGCCATGCAGAACGAGTGCTGATGACCCGCGCAAGCAAGACCTGGCGGCCGGATTACCTGGCTAAGTGCACCATGTATGTTTCTGCTGAGCCGTGTTGCATGTGTGCCGGCGCTGCCTACTGGGCCGGCTTGGGGCGGCTGGTCTATGGGCTCAGCGAGCATCAGTTGAAGATGATCACAGGTAATCATCCCGAAAATCCGACCCTCGACCTGCCTTGCCGACAGGTATTTGCATCGGGTCAGCGGGAAGTTGAAGTCATAGGGCCGGTGCTGGAGCGTGAAGCCGCGAAAGTGCACGAAACCTTTTGGCAAAACCACGGAGTATGAAAGCGTTATGACCCCAAGCCGTGTAACCGTGGTTGTTGACTCCCGGTACGGGAGCACACTGGCTTTGGCAAGGGCTATTGCTGATGGCGTTGTTGCGCAAGGTGCCGAGGTTCGCCTGTGCAGAGTGGCAATTACCGAGCCTGAATTCAGTGTGGATATGGAGCGGCCTGATTTTATAGCCGCCCAGAAAGAATACAGAGAACTGCCCCAGGCGACCGCTGCAGACCTTGAGTGGGCTCGCGGTATTATCTGGGGGTCGCCCACCCGTTACGGTTTGATGAGTACACCACTGCGCGCGTTTATTGATGAGGTGGCGCCCCTTTGGCGACAGGGCGCCTTGATCGGCAAGGTTGGAGCGGCCTTTACATCCACCGGCGGAATGCACTCAGGTAACGAGATCACGTTATTAACCCTGTTGCTGCCCTTTTTACAACACGGAATGGTATTGGCGGGTGTGCCTCATAGTGTTCCGGAGTTGGTGCATACGGAAAAGGGCGGATCGCCATACGGTGCCACCACAGTGACCGGCTTTGATGGCACGCGCGGAGTAGATGATAACGAACTGGCCATCGCCCGTGCCCTGGGGGCCCGGGTTGCCCGGCTTTCCGGTTGGGTAGAGCCAGAGCCGGCATCCGTTGAGCTGGCTGCCTATTCAACCTGACGCCCTGAATTCAGATCCAGAATGTTGTGTCCTTTTGCCGCCTTCGGGCGGCTTTTCTTTTTCTTGTCTTGCTGTTTCTAAGGGACTGATGGTGGTGCGTGGGCTTCGGTGCGCACAAAACCAGAGCAGTTGGCTGAGAACTGGCTCAGCGTGGTGCATTCAATGCTGCTGGAAGTCTATCCAAGCTACTGAAACTATGTGTTTTTTGTGTGATTCGCCGAGTGGCACGAGGGTTGCTTTAAAACTTGATCAAATGGTCAATTAAATATGATGCAACCCTCTAACTCAGGAGAGTACCCATGACGAATAAATTCAGAGCAGCCTCTGTTGGCTCCTTGGTATTGGCTGGCCTGGTAGCGCTTTCGCCGGTATCCGCCGAAGAGCTGGACAAGGTCGTGTTCGGAACCAACTGGTATGCCCAGGCCGAACACGGTGGCTTTTACCAGGCCCTCGCCACCGGTATTTATGAGGACCACGGGCTGGATGTGGAGATCAAAATGGGTGGGCCTCAGGTGAACGGCACACAATTGCTGGTTTCCGGGCGTTATGACCTGCTGATGGGTTACCCCATTGGTAACGTGAACGCCGTTGAAAAAGGCTTGCCTGTGAAAACCGTTGCGGCGTCCATGCAGGGTGATCCCCAGTCACTGATTGCACATCCGCACGTTGAATCCATCGAGCAAATCAAAGAGGACGGCTTGCCGATCTACCTCGCAACATTTGCCCACTCAACGTTCTGGCCATGGCTGCAAGCTGAATACGGATTTGAGGACGACGTGGTCCGCGCTTATACCTTCAGTGTCGCGCCATTTTTGACGAACGAAAACATTGTTCAGCAGGGGTACCTGTCTTCCGAACCCTTTGCCATTGCGAAAGGTGGGGTAGAGCCTAATGTCTTCCTTCTCTCAGATTATGGCTACCCTCCATACGCAACCACTATTGAAACCACCACGGATATGATCGAGGAGCGTCCCGATGTGGTGAAACGTTTTGTACAAGCCAGCATGGAAGGTTGGAAAAGCTACCTGGAGTCCCCCGAAAAAGGCAACGAGTTGATCCGGCAAGAGAACCCGGAAATGACACCGGAACAGCTCGCTTACGGCCTGGAAAAAATAAAGGAATATGAACTTGTCACCGGTGGCGATGCGCAAACCAAAGGCATTGGCGTAATGACCGAAGAGCGTTGGACCAGGATCAAGGACTTCATGGTAGAGGCAGGCCTGGCATCGGCCGATCTCGACATGAGCAAGGTCTACACGCTGGAGTTCCTGCCCGAGTCACCGGTGCTGCCTTAAGCTCATACGCACCACATATCCTGATGCCGGGCAGAAACAGGCCCGGCTGTCTGCGGAGACATTACGATGACAGCTAACAAGGTTACGCCGCTGAAGGCGGCTCCAGAACCGCAACCGGAAATCGAAGCCAGTATTTCGGAGGGAGCGGCTCCACGTCCGATACTGCAGGTGGAAGGGGTTAACAAAGTTTACAGCAATGGCACGGTTGCTCTTAAAGGGGCTGGCCTTGCGGTAAAGCAGGGGGAGTTTGTGAGCCTGCTGGGCCCTTCTGGTTGTGGTAAAAGCACGCTGTTACGCATCATGGCCGGTTTGGGTGAAGTGACTACCGGCACCGTAAAGTGGTGGGAGCAAGACTACGATGTAGTAGGCAGTAAGGGCCGTAAGCTGGCCTTTGTTTTTCAGAATGCCACGCTGATGCCCTGGGCTCGGGTACGTAAGAATGTACGGCTGCCACTGGATCTTGAGCATAAGGGTGGCTCGGCTGATGCAGAGAAGAAAGTTGATGACGCTCTCGAAATGGTAGGGCTCAAAGGCTTTGATGAGAGCTTTCCCCGAGAGCTTTCCGGCGGCATGCAAATGCGTGCATCCATCGCCCGGGCCATGGTTACCGAGCCCAACCTGTTGTTGATGGATGAGCCGTTTGGTGCTCTTGACGAGATGACCCGAAACAAACTCAACGACGATGTCCTGAAGCTCAGAAAAGAGAACGGCTGGACCATCGTGTTTGTCACTCACAGCGTATATGAGGCGGTGTATCTGTCCAGTCGGGTGGTTGTAATGGCTGCACGCCCGGGGCGGATTGTGGATGACATCAAGATTGATGAGCCTTATCCACGATCCCCGGATTTTCGGATGTCGACGGAGTTTGCCGGTTACTGCCGGCAGGTGTCGCAGGCCCTTGAGCGCGCCAGTGCCATGGGTGAGAACAAGGAGGAGAGTCACTGATGAGTACTCCACTGATACGGAACGAACGGTTTGTCCAGATTGCTGCACCTCTGGTGGTAGGGGTTCTGGTTCTTTTGCTATGGCAGGTCAGCGTCATGGCGTTCGATGTACCCAAATACCTGGTGCCCAGCCCTGTGGATATCGTGCAGTCGCTGGTGAATGACTTCAGCTCTCTGTTTAACGCTTTGCTGATGACCTTGAAAGTTACCTTTCTGGCCTTTGTAATCGCTGTGGTGCTGGGTGTCGCAGCCTCTTTGTTGTTTGTGCAAAGCAAATGGATTGAGGTCAGCCTGTTCCCCTACGCGGTACTCTTGCAGGTAACGCCCGTAGTGGCCATTGCGCCTTTGATTATTATCTGGGTAAACGACACGACCTGGGCACTGACCATTTGTGCAGTGATTGTTGCTATTTTTCCCATCATTTCCAATACCACCCTGGGGCTGCGCAGTGTTGATCCCAACCTGCTGAGTATGTTCCGTATGTACCGGACCAGCCGCTGGCAGGAACTGGTGCGCCTGCGGATTCCCGGTGCGCTGCCATACTTCTTTGGTGGCTTGCGGATCAGTTCCGGGTTGGCCCTGATAGGCGCTGTTGTTGCCGAATTTGTCGCAGGTACAGGTGGGTCCAAAGCGGGTCTTGCGTACATGATCCTGCAGTCAGGCTACAACCTGCAGATTCCTAAAATGTTCGCAGCGCTGATTCTGATCACGCTGACCGGGATTCTGTTGTTTGCAGCGATGGTCTGGATGTCTGACAGGGCTCTGCGAAACTGGCATGAAAGTGCGCTCAAGGTAGAGCACTGAAAATGTCGCAACCCGCCCAATCCATGCCCGCAGCGGGTGCCAGCTACGCTTGGCGTAACGGGTACCTGCTCCTGGCTTTTACCGCTCTGACCTGGGGAATCAATTTCCCCATTATGAAGATTGGGCTGGAATACAGCTCTCCGCTGCTTTACACCACCCTGCGAATGATCATTGGAACCATCACCATGTTTCTGACAGCCGCGGCTATGGGCATTCTTAGGGTGCCTCATCGTGCGGATATTCCTGTAGTGTTTTCAGTGGGACTTCTCCAGAACATGGGCTTTATCACTCTGGTGACTCTGGGCATGCAGTTCATGCCCGCGGGCAGGGCCGCGATACTGGCTTACACCTCACCCATATGGGTGGTTCCCGCAGCGGCAATGTTCCTGGGAGAGCGGCTGACCGCTCCAAGGGTTGTCGGAACAGCTCTTGGGCTGGTGGGGCTGATGGCCATTTTTAATCCTCTGGATGTTGACTGGGGATCTGAAGGTACCTTGCTGGGTGGATCACTGATTGTGCTGGCTACGCTGGTCTGGACAGCGGGCTTGATTCACGTCCGCAAGCACCAGTGGCATGGCAATGTTCTTTCGCTCATTCCCTGGCAGTTATTGTCCTCTCTTGTGTTTCTCATACCCTTCTCTCTGCTTGTTGAAGATACATCCGGCATACGTTGGGAACCCGCATTCCTCGTCAATATCCTGTTCAGTGGCGCCCTGGCTTCCGGTGTGTGCGTCGCTGCACAAGTCGGGGCTATCCGTTCTTTGCCCGCTGTCACTATGTCGCTGATCTCTGCGGCGGTCCCTGCGGTCGGGCTGATTTCCTCAGCGGTTCTCTTGGGGGAAATGCCGGGCTATCACGACCTTTTCGGCTTTTTCATGATTGGCCTGGGTATCGTGCTTGTAGGTCTGAGCGACCTGAGGCTGGCGAGAGCAAGGGTGTCCGGGTTATCGAGGTAATAGGAAGGTGCCCGAGACGCCCTGCAACGCATGGGTGTTACTCCTTACGCTCGGGAAAAAATCTCAGGTGCTATAATCCGGGCGTAGAAACCATCAGCTGAAGGAGATATTCGATGGCGAAAAGAAAGGCAAAGCCCACAAAGCATAGTGCGGTGCAGCGGGACCTTAAAACTCCGAAATACCAGATGCGTGTAGTTGAAGATAAAAGCAAATACAGCCGGAGACGTGACAAGAGTGTACGGATGGAGGACTTTCGCAAGGCTGCCTGAGAGGTGGTTTTACGAAAATCCTTCGCCCGTTCTTCTATTGTTTCCCGGCTTTAATAACCTGCCTTCTCAGGTGCTTCATTACATGCCGGCTTCCGGCTTCCCTGGAGCAGATAAGCGCAGGTATAGAGACATGTGAGTATTACTCCAGCAAGCCCCGCCTTTTCCCACACAGACAAATTGAACTGCTCAACCAGCAGATGACTGATCAGGGGGAGGGTTGCCAAAAATAGGGCGACTGCGAAGGCTTTATTCCAGAAGCTCGCGTCAGGGTCGTATTTTTTATAGTTTTCGATGTCATAGGGCTGCCAGGGATCGGATTCCGCAACATCTGCAGGGCGCCAGCCCGTTGGCATGAACCAGAGTTTGATTTTATCTCGCCATCTTTGGGTATTCACGGCGTCTTTCCACAGTCTTGCCCACCAATCCACATGAGCGAATATCGGGTCCCAGCTTCGATAGGGTTTGCGCACGCCAAAAATACAGGGTTCGTCTCTACTCTCCTCAGCCCAGGTGCCGAAAAGCTTGTCCCATAGCATGATTACACCGCCGTAGTTCCTGTCGACGTAGCGGGTATTAACCGCATGGTGAACGCGATGGGCTGAGGGCGTGTTAATAATACCTTCAATGGGAGGAATGCGACCAATGGAGCGAGTGTGTATCCAGAACTGGAAGATCTTGTTCAGCACCAGCACGGTTGCAAATACTTCGACAGGACAGCCCACCAAAGCCATCGGAATAAATACGGGGAACATCAGGGTGTCCTGAAATGCACCTTGCCGCAGAGCGACAGTGAAATTGTACTCTTCGCTCTGGTGATGAGGCAGGTGACCGCTCCACATAAAGTTCACAGTGTGAGACAGGCGGTGGCCCCAGTAGTAGAAAAAGTCGAAAACGAAGAAAAACAGAATCCATGTGAAGGGCGAACTCATACTCCATTCAATCAGGCCAAAACTGTTGGACAGAAAGGCAAAAAACAGGAGCAGCCCACCTTTGGTAAAAAGCTCGAAAACCAGCGTAACAATGCCGCAGCTCATGTTGGTAAGGCTGTCGTTCAGCCGCAGCCTGGTTCGGCTTTTTCGCCAGAAGAAGAGTGATTCCAGGGCAATGAACAGTAGAAAAAACGGGATAGAGAAAGCTACATAGTGATCAGCCATTGTTGGCCCCTTTCTTTTTATTAGTAGCTTGACGTTACATCGGCTGATTAAAAAAAGCATTGCTCTAATGCGACACTTTTTTGTCTTATTGCGACGGAAGGCTTGGTTCTAGTTGGGGGTAGCCGGAGATGGGGTTGGGTCCTATTTTTCGCCTACTGCTTTGTAGCGGGAGAGAAAACGTGGAGCACAGAAACAACAAAACCCGCACAAGGCGGGTTTCATCTGAATTCTTAATGGTGCCCGGAGGCGGAATCGAACCACCGACACGAGGATTTTCAATCCTCTGCTCTACCAACTGAGCTATCCGGGCAAGTTGCTATACTGCTGTGCAACGGGGCGCTATTAAACCGGTTTCGGGGTAGTGAGTCAAGGCCGGTCCGGAAAAATTTCTGAATCTTTTCAGGCTTGGTCAGGCTTTGATCAATCTGGCGTTATTGCTCCGGCGGCACGTAGCCTTCGGCTTTGTCGAAAGGCTCATTGTTGAAGTAGTGCTCCATCTGCGCCTGCAGGTATTTGCGAGTGTTCGGATCCATCAGGCTGAGGTGCTTTTCGTTGATCAGCATGGTTTGCTGGTGTTGCCACTCTTCCCAGGCCTGTTTGGAAATGTTGTCGTAGATGTCCTGGCCTTTTGCGCCGGGCATGGGCGGAAAGTCCAGGCCTTCAAGTTCTTTCTGGTGCTTGCGGCAGAAAACTGTGCGGCTCATATTCGCTCCTGTCTTGATAAGTGCGATGTGCGATTGGCCGGATGATAACAGATAGTGCCGATTGAACGTGCGGGTGCACTGTTATCCAGGCAGGGTGCCTTGTTCCGGGTTTGTGAGCAGTGTACGGATCGGTGCCGGCAAGCCCAGGCTCAGCGCTTCGTGTCTGTGCAGCCATTTCTGTTGGCCGTCATCTCTCAGGGTGTTCTGCCCGGTCACGCCCAACCTGGCGGGCTGGATGTGTAAGTGGTAGTGGGAAAATGTGTGGCGGAACCCGCTGATTAATTCCGGCTCGTCGCAGTCCAGCCCGAGCTTTTGCTCGCAGGCCTCCTGAAGTTCATCTGGGCCGAAGGCTGGGTCCAGTTCCGGCAGGCTCCACAGGCCGCCCCATATTCCGCTGGGCGGGCGCCGTTCCAGTAGAATGCGGCCTTCGTGGTCTTCCAGGATGACCATCCAGGTTGTTTTTTCAGGCTTGGCTTTTTTAGGCTTGGAACCGGGGTAGAGGTTGGTTTCTTTTCTTGCGTAGGCGGTACAACCCCCGTGTAGAGGGCAGTCGTGGCATGCTGGGCGGCTGCGGGTACAAACCATTGCACCCAGGTCCATGATGCCCTGGGTATAGTCTCGAACCCGCTCATTCGGGGTATGTGCCTCAGCATGCTCCCAGAGCTGTTTCAGCACTGAGGTTTGGCCAGGCCACCCGGGAACGGCATGGTAGCGGGCCAATACCCGCTTCACATTGCCATCAAGTATGGCTGCGCGCTTGCCAAATGCTTGAGCGATGATCGCAGCTGCAGTAGAGCGGCCGATGCCGGTGAGGCTTTCGAGTTCTTCCTGGGTACCGGGGAAAGTGCCGCCAAAATCCTCCATGACGGTTTGAGCGGCTTTCTGCAGATTACGCGCCCGGGCGTAATAGCCGAGTCCCGACCAGTGGCTGAGTACGTCATCAACCGGTGCCTCGGCCAGAGACTGCACATCCGGGAAGCGCTCTATGAACGCCTGAAAGTAGGGGATAACGGTTGCCACCTGGGTTTGCTGAAGCATGATTTCAGAAACCCACACTCGATAGGCATTGCGGTCATGGTGCCACGGCAGGTTGTGCCTGCCGTGTTGGTCGTACCATGTCAGAAGGTTTTCGGCGAAGCTGCCTGATGTCACTTGAACAGGCCTTTCAGGGCGTCTTTTACTGAGTCGCCCGCGCCTTCGCCAAGCTGTTCCTCCAGCTTTTCGCGGACTTTTTCTTCAGCTTTGCCTTTGGCCTCATCGATTTCTTCCTGAGCCTTTGCGCGTGCAGCGTTTTCCGCAATGTCTTTCAATGTATCGCGGAAGCGGGAGCCGTCAAAAGAACAAAGGCTGGCAGCGCCTTCCGAGAAATCACCGCGACACTCAACAGGCATCACGACATTTTCCACGTACTCGGTTACCCGGCATGCATTATCCCTATGGATTTCGCCTACGATGCGCAGGCCAAGCTCGTAATCCACGAGGGTCTGCTTCAAGTCGACAGTTCCGTTGCCTTCCAGCCGCATGCCCGCCAAAGACGCGACCAGATCTGTGTTATCGAAGACGTTGCCGTTGATGTCCAGAGTGCCGTGCATGTCATTGAACGGTGTTGTTTCACCCCAGTCGGTGGTGGTGAGTTCGTCCCCGTTGACCAGGGCAATTCCCTGACAAGCCATACGGGTCAGGTTCATATTGCGGAACTCACCCTCCGCAAGATTAAAACTGACCTGCCCATCGGCCTGATCCCGCAGAACGGAGATGCGGTTTCCTGAGGTGGTCGCATTAACCTTGAGGTTGGCGCCACCGGAAAGCATGGTGACCTCTGCGAGATCTGCCAGCAGCGGGAGGGTTTGAACGTTGCTCACATCAGAGTTGACGGTCCACTTCGGGGTGTCGGTGCGTGCGTCGATGGTGACGTTGGCATCAAAGCCACCTTCATAAAGCTTGCCGCTGAATTCGTCCACTTTCAGCAGGCCATTGTTGGCAGTTGTGCTGGCCTTGATTTCATTAATGCTCAGGTTGCTTACGATCAACTCTCCCAACCCGAAGTCGATATCCAACAGCAGGCTGCGAAGGGTCTCTAGTGGTAATAAGTCGCCTTCAGGGCCTGTGCCGGCTGTTTGAGCCGGGGCTTCAGTTGTTGCTTCTGTGGCGTCTCCCTCTGCTGCCGGCGGAAGGTAGCGGTCAGCATTAAGCTTGTCGCCCTGAAGATCAAACACGATGCCGCCGTTTGCGAGGTTATAGCTACCCGAGCCTTTAAATGTGGTGTCATCCAGCGTGATCACAAGATCAGACAGCGCCGGCTTACCTTCGGCACCGTCAATGTTTGTGGAAAACGCGATAGCCTCGAGAACGCCCTCGTCGGTTGTCTCGATGGCGGGCTGGCCGAGATTGTCGAGCAGTTCCTTGAGAGAAAATTCGGTAATGGCGACCTGGCCTTCGAGAGTTGGTTTGTCACCGAAGCCACTGACATCGAGATTGGTGTTAAGAGTCAGGTTGGCAAGGGTTGCGGTGAAGTCGCTCAGGGTCGCGGTTTCGTTTTCAAGATTGGCTTTCGCTGAGCCTTCCAATGTCGCGGTTACTGATTTGCCACCCAAGGGTTCGCCGCTCATCTCGAACACAGCATCCAGACCGGAAACAGCAAAGTCGTTCAAAGCTTCATTGGCCGCCAGGCGGACCTCAATGTTCCCGTCTACGGCGAATTGTGGCTGGGCTGTCTCAACACGAAAACCGATTTCCAGTGGAAATTCGGAGCCCAGGGTAATGTCGCTGGCGTTGACGGTGAAGTCCTGGAGTGTGACTTCCTGGCCAGTACTCAGATCACTGTAGTGCACTTGCGCATTACTGATCTGGACGTTGTCGACGTTGAAGTTAAGTGCCTCGCCGCTGGCTTGTTCAGCCTCCGAATCTGGCGTATCTTCAGATTTGGTGGCAACATCCTGTTGCGCAGCATCTGTCGAGGGCTCTGGCATGATACGCGTCCAGTTGCCTTCTCCCTGTTCGTTGATGCTCAGGTTCGCATCCAGGCCGTCCAGCACAAAGGTGCTGACCTGGGGCGACATGGCGATAAGAGACCAGAAGTCGACTTGCGCCACTAATTGATTGAGTGCAATGAAGCGTTCACCGTCGAGGGTGGCTTCTACATCATTCAGCTCCAGCCCGAGAGGAATAAACGACCAGCCGATATCTCCGTCCAGAATGAGGTCAAGGTTGGTGTGTTCCTCAACAACGTTTTCGATCTGTGGCTTGTAGTCGTTCGGGTCTATTACGGCCATGGCAATAGCTATCGCGGCAATGGCGAGAACAACAACTGCAACGATGGCGATCAGCACATAACGTATGGCTTTCATGATTCAGGCTTCCTTTCTGTTGCCGGAGCTTTCTGGATTCAACTCGAATCCGGGTGTGAACAGGCTAAAGGATAACGCAGGGTTAACAAAATAACAGGGCAGGAGTATGACAATGCGGTAGTGTTGCGCCAAAATGCTTTCAATCTTTTCCAGCTATAATGTTTGGTACAAATAAAAAAGGAGTTCGCTGTGGCTATCACTGTTTCGCTTGAGTTGAACCGGGAGATTGAAATTCCGGGCAGCTATGACGAGGTTTTTGCGTTGCTGGCCGATGTGCCTCGTTCCGCAAGTCATTTTCCGAAAGTGCACAAACTCACGGATCTGGGCGACAACATCTACCGTTGGGAAATGGACAAGGTAGGTATCGACAAGCACGCGATCCAGTCTGTCTACGCGAGCAAGTATTTCGCCGACAAAGATGCCGGTAAGATTACCTGGGAGCCGGTGAAAGGCGAAGGTAATGGCGTGGTACGCGGCTCCTGGACACTGACGGCAAAAGGCGACCAGGCGACCACCGCAAAATTCCAGACCAGCGCCGAGCTCACGCTGCCACTACCCGGTTTGCTGAAGCTTGCTATCAGCCCGGTTATCAAGCATGAATTCAACAGCTTGGTCGATACGTATATGAATAATCTGAAGAAGGCCTTCTGATTTCATTGCAGCAAGACTGACTATCGTTTCGATTAACCCGGTTGTGGGACTCCTGAGGGCATAAAAGGTATAATCCCGGAATCAAGTTTTCCGGCGTTGTGCCACCTAAATCTGCTACGGAGTCCCCATGGCCGAACGTAAGGCTCGGGTAGAACGAAATACCCTTGAAACCCAGATCAGCGTTGAAATCAATCTCGACGGTACCGGTAAATCCAGTTTCGATACCGGGGTGCCGTTTCTCGACCACATGATGGAGCAGATTTCCCGTCATGGCATGGTTGATCTGACCATCGTCTCCAAAGGCGATCTGCACATTGATGACCACCACACGGTGGAAGATATCGGTATTACCCTTGGTCAGGCCTTCAAGCAGGCTGTAGGCGACAAGAAAGGTATTCGCCGGTATGGGCATGCCTATGTCCCTCTGGATGAAGCGCTTTCTCGCGTCGTGATTGACCTTTCAGGTCGCCCGGGCCTGATTATGGAAGTGCCCTATACCCGCAGCACAGTGGGTGGATTTGACGTAGATCTGTTCGAAGAGTTCTTCCGCGGTTTTATCAACCATGCCATGGTGACCATGCACATTGATAATCTTCGGGGCAAAAACACCCACCACCAGATCGAAACCGTGTTCAAAGCATTTGGTCGCGCCTTGCGTGTGGCTATTGAAATGGATGAGCGCATGACGGGAATCACACCGTCGACCAAAGGCCTGCTGTAACCCGACGCTCCTAGCGACTTAAGGACACCTTACTGACCATGAAAACCGTTGCCATCATCGACTACGGCATGGGGAACCTTCACTCTGCCCGCAAAGCGGTAGAGCATGTAGCCCCGGATACCAGAGTTCTGGTAACCGACAACGCAAGCCAAATTCGTGAAGCTGACCGGGTAATTCTGCCCGGGGTCGGAGCGATCCGTGACTGCATGGCGGAGATGCGTCGCCATGGGGTTGATGAACTGGTCCGCGAAGTCTCCTGTGACCGCCCGTTTCTGGGTATCTGTGTTGGTATGCAGGCGCTTATGTCCCGCAGTGAAGAAAACGGTGGTGTCGACGGCATCAACCTTTTTCCTTCTGAAGTGCGCTTCTTTGGTGAGAACCTGGTAGAGAATGGAGAGCGCCTGAAGGTGCCTCACATGGGCTGGAATGAGGTGTACTACGCCAAGGAACACCCGCTTTGGCAGGATATTCCCGACGGTGACCGGTTTTACTTTGTGCACAGTTACTACGCTGAGGCAGAAGGTAATGCAGACATCGCAGGGCGTAGCCATTACGGTGTTGACCTGGCAGCGGCTGTCGCCCGGGATAACATTTTTGCTGTGCAGTTCCACCCGGAGAAAAGTGCCAGGGCAGGGCTGCAGCTTCTCAAGAACTTTACTGACTGGAACGGAACATGCTGATTATTCCTGCCATTGATCTTAAAGACGGCCGATGTGTTCGGTTGCGCCAGGGGCGGATGGAAGATTCCACGGTGTTTGGTGGTGACCCGGTTGATATGGCCACCCGATGGGTGGAGGCCGGTGCTCGCCGGCTGCACCTTGTGGATCTGAACGGCGCCTTTGCAGGCGAGCCGGTTAACGGCGAAATTGTGCAGGCTATTGCCCGCAAATACCCGGATTTGCCAATACAGATTGGCGGTGGCATCCGTTCCGCTGAAACTATTGAGGCCTATCTTAAAGCGGGTGTTCAGTGGGTGATCATTGGAACCAAGGCGGTCAAAGAGCCGGAGTTTGTAACGGAAATGTGCAAGCGTTTCCCGGGTCACATTATCGTGGGTCTGGATGCCAAAGACGGCCGTGTAGCCACAGATGGCTGGGCGGAAGTGTCAGAAGTGATGGCAACGGATCTGGCCAAGCGCTTTGCCAACGATGGTGTCGAAGCGATTGTTTACACCGATATCAACCGCGATGGCATGATGCAAGGTGTTAACGTAGAAGCTACTGCTGCCCTGGCGGAAGAAGGCGGCATTCCTGTAATTGCTTCTGGTGGCGTAACCAATATGGACGATCTGAAGCGCCTGGCACCTGTCGCCAGGAAGGGTATCGTCGGAGCTATTACCGGTCGTGCTATTTATGAGGGGACTCTGGATGTTGCAGAAGCCCAGGCATTTTGTGACAGCCTGAAGGGCTGAAAGGGATAAAGTAATATGGCACTGGCGAAGCGCATCATTCCCTGTCTGGATGTTGATAAAGGGCGTGTAGTAAAAGGCGTAAACTTCGTGGACATCCGCGATGCCGGCGATCCTGTAGAAGTAGCCCGCCGCTATAACGAGCAGGGTGCTGATGAGATCACTTTTCTGGATATCACAGCAAGCCAT
This sequence comes from Marinobacter sp. 1_MG-2023, assembly GCF_030549045.1. NCBI lineage: Bacteria > Pseudomonadati > Pseudomonadota > Gammaproteobacteria > Pseudomonadales > Marinobacteraceae > Marinobacter > Marinobacter sp. 1_MG-2023. The sequence continues at coordinate 643,758 of NZ_JAUOST010000001.1, forward strand.
GAAAGCCGTGATACCACCTATGAGACGGTGGAACGTATGGCAGCGGAGGTATTCATTCCGTTGACGGTTGGCGGTGGTGTTCGTACCGTGGATGATATCCGTAAGCTGTTGAACGCAGGCGCCGACAAGGTAGCCATCAATACTGCTGCAGTATTCAACCCTGAGTTTGTGCGTGAAGCAGCTGACCGCTTTGGCAGCCAGTGTATTGTCGTGGCTATCGATGCGAAGCAGGTCAGTGCTGAAGGCGAAGAGCTGCGCTGGGAAATCTTTACCCATGGTGGCCGCAAACCAACAGGTTTGGATGCGGTGGAGTGGGCGCGCAAGATGGTAGAAATGGGTGCTGGCGAGCTATTGCTGACAAGCATGGACAGGGATGGCACCAAGGTCGGTTTTGATCTGGGCCTGACCCGCGCTGTGACCGATGCTGTGATTGTTCCTGTAATTGCTTCAGGCGGTGTGGGCGAGCTGCAGCATCTGGCGGATGGTGTAACCAGGGGCGGTGCAGATGCCGTGCTAGCGGCCTCGATTTTTCACTTTGGTGAGCACACAATTCCTGAAGCCAAAGCCTTTATGAAGGCCCAGGGAATCGAAGTACGGGATTAGTTCTTTTTGGCGAAAGCAGGCCGTATGGTTTGCTTTTCTCCTTCAGCAAACATTCTCTGATTGTTGTTGCGAATAGCCCAAAGCCCGCTAATCGTGGCGATGGCTATGCCTTGTTCATCCAGTAATGGAAGATGTTTTTCAAGATAGTCGACGGTCACTGTGTGTGGGTGGCCGATGCCGACTGCGCTGCCATTCTCCTTTGCCCGCCGGACCAGTTCTTTGAACTGCTGGTCGACAAACTCTTCTGTTTGCTCATGGTCCAGAAACACGTCTCGTGTCATGGTCGGGATCTGATAAGCCTCAGCAACTTCACCGGCAACTGATGACGCAATAGTTCGGCTATCAACAAAATAAACCGGATAGCGGTACAGTTCTTTCATCACCCAGTCCATGGGTCTGAGCTGCTGGGTCAGAAGGCTGCCCATATGATTATTTACCCCCTGTACATAGGGGATGGATTGCAGGGCGCGGCGCAAGGTAGTTGTCAGGCTTTGCTCATCCATGTCTGGCGTTAACCCGCCAGGGCCAAGGCCGAAATTCCGGGTGTTGGCCATGGGGGCGTGCAGCATGATCTCTTTGTCACGACCGTGTGCCAGGCGAGCAAGAGCGTCTGTATGCCGGCGATAGGGCAGAAACGCCAGCGTCAGTGGTTGATCCAGTTTGGCCAGGCGCTCACCTTCGTGCAGGTTATGCCCCATGTCATCGATGATGATGGCGATGGTTGGCGGGACATCATGTGATGCCGGTTCGGCAGACGCCGCGCCGGCGACCAGGCTCATCAGAACCGCGAGGGCCAGGATCATGGATGATTTCACTGTGTTGCGTCCGCTCCCTTGTGATCGAGGATGTTCAGGCCTTTCAGAAGGTTAAGTGCTGAGCGCAGTTGGTAGTCGCGGTCGATGATGGAGACGACCTGGTTCTCGGCCTTCTGCTCTTTGTTGTTATTCTCCGTATCTTCATCCTGGCCAATCAGGTGGCCGCTCAGATCTGCCTCGGTAAAGAATGGACGGCTATCAAGTTCCTTGAGTTCTGCCGGCCGCACTTCTATATCCGGCTTGATGCCGGTGGCCTGTATAGAGCGACCATCGGGGGTGTAATAACGCGCTGTTGTCATTTTGATAGCGTGGGTTTCATCCAGAGGAATCACCGTCTGCACGCTGCCCTTGCCAAAAGACTGGGTGCCCATGATGACAGCCCGTTTGTGGTCCTGCAGAGCGCCCGCAAGGATTTCTGACGCAGACGCAGAGCCTCCGTTGATCAGAACAACAATGGGTGTGCCAGCCATGATGTCGCCGTCTTTGGCACTGAAGCGAAGGCGCGAGCTCTGAATCCGGCCTTCGGTGTAGACAATCAGCCCTTCATCCAGCAGTGCGTCTGCCGTTGCGACAGCAGCCTGTAATACGCCACCCGGGTTATTTCGAAGGTCGAGCACCAGCCCGTCGAGAGTGCCGCCATGATCTTCCCTGAGCTCTGTCAGCGCTTTGGTGAATTGTCCTCCAGTCTCCGCCTGGAACTGGGTCAGACGAACGTAACCGTAACCGTTTTCAATCATGCGGCTCTTAACGCTGGTGACCTTGATTACATCGCGCTCAACGTCAATTTCTACGGGTGCGTTCTCACCTTCACGCATAATGGTAAGAGTGAGTATTGTCCCAGGCTTCCCGCGCATCAGCTGAACCGCTTCTTCGAGGCTCATGCCTTTCACTGGTTTCTCATCGAGTTTGATGATCAGGTCACCGGCCTGAACGCCCGCCTGCTGGGCAGGTGTATCGTCAATGGGTGCGATAACCTTTATGAAGCCGTTTTCCATGCCGACTTCTATGCCCAGGCCACCAAATTCACCGGAGGTGCTTTCTTCCAGCTTTTCATAATCCTGCGGTGCCAGATAGGTTGAGTGCGGGTCCAGATCCGAGAGCATGCCCTTGATGGCACTTTCCAGCAGTTGTGTGTCGTCCACTTCTTCGACATAGGCGGCCTTGATGCGACTGAAAACTTCAGTGAACTTCCGAAGGTCATCCAGCGGCAACTGCTTTTCCGGATCGGGCAGGGTGATTTCAACACGCTCGCCATCCTGAATGCCTTCCAGAATCCTCGTGCTATCTGAAGGATTGTCCTGGGCGAAGGCCAGTCCGGGAAAGGTAATGAAACAGGCGGCAAGTATGGCAGAGCGCAAAGGTAAGGCTTGGTGTGTTCTTTGGACCCGTCTCATTCACATATCCCGTGGTTATTCCGGTAGTTGAGCAGAAAGTTGGGCGGAGTTCCCTGTTGCCGACAGTATGGCGTCAGCGGGCGCGTTTGTCAGCCCTGCAACGGTTCACTTGCCGAGCCAGCGCCCCGGGTTATCCGGTTTGCCGTTATGGCGTACCTCAAAATAGAGCGCCGGGTTGTCCGTGCCGCCGGTGCGGCCGGCCAATGCAATGGCCTCTCCGGCGGCAACCCAGTCGCCAGGGCTGGTAAACAGGCTGCTGCTGTGGCCATAGAGTGTCATGTAGCCATCGCCATGATCAATAATTGTTATAAGTCCGAAGCCCCGGAGCCAGTTAGCAAACACAACTCGGCCGTAATGAATGGCTTTTACTTCTGCATCTTCGTTGGTCTGGATGATCAGGCCATTTCTTCTCAGCTTGCCATCCGCATACTTGTCGCCGAACCCGCTGGTGACCTTTCCCTGCGCCGGCCAGGGAAGTTTGTTTCTGAGCGATGAGAAGGGCTGGGATTCGTTGGGGGACGGAATGTTGGCAATGGCCTGCTGTACTTCCGAAAGCAGGTTCTCCAAACGCTTGCGATCCGATTCAAGCTCAACTTTTTCGTTACGACGGCTGCGGATGTCCTGCTCAAGTGCGGCCAGGGTTTGCTCGCGTTCCTCGCGGGAGGCTTGCAGCTTCTTCTGGCGCTCAATAACGCCTTCCTCGGTTTTTGCCAGCTCGGCGCGGGTATTTTGCGCAGCAGCTTGTGTCGCTTTCAGTTCCTGTAAATTTTTGCGGAAGTCTTCCAGCCGTCCGACGGTATCGCGACTGAGATATTCATAGTAGGTCATGGTCCGGGCAATGTTGTCCGGATTAATTTCATTAAGCAGAACTTTTACAGCGGGCGCGTCACCTTCCATCCAGGCTGTGCGGATCTGTTGCTTGAGGCTTTCGCGTTGCTGCTCCAGTGTTCGCGTCAGCTCACGCTCCTCTCCCTGGAGCTCGTTGAGGCGTCGTTGTTGCGTTTTCACCTGCTCGCGCAGGGTTCGACGCTCCCGGGTTAAACGGCTGATCGTGCGTTCGGTCGCAGCCAGCTGTCGTTCCAGGGAGGAGCGATCGTCTTCGGCATCTGCCAGCCAGTCATCAATGTCCTCAATGCGTTCCTTGAGGTCTTCAATCTGGGCTGGTGTAACCTCTTGCTCGGATACTGCCGGCGCTGCACCCAGTGTAAGCATGAGTGCGAGCGCCAGTAGCGCAGTCAGACGCAATGGCAAGACCTGCTTTTGAATCAACCGATCTGGACCAGGCTGTGCCCGGTCATTTCTTTCGGTTGTTCCAGGCCCATTAACGTCAGCAGCGACGGTGCCACATCGCTCAGGCTGCCGTCTTGTTTCAGACTTACGTTACGATTGCCTGTGTAAACCAGTGGCACAGGCCCAATAGTGTGGGCGGTATGGGCTTGCCCCGAATCGGGATCGGCCATCTGCTCGCAGTTGCCGTGATCAGCGGTGATAAGTGCTTCGCCGCCAACTTCATCCAGAGCCTCAACGACTCGTCGCACGCACTCGTCGAGGCATTCTGCCGCCTTGACTGCTGCGTCCAGTTTTCCGGTATGGCCGACCATATCTCCGTTGGCGTAGTTACACACCACAAGGTCGTACTTGCCACTCTTGATGGCTTCTACCAGTTTATCGGTAACTTCCGGCGCGCTCATCTCCGGTTGCAGGTCGTAAGTGGCTACTTTTGGGGAGGGCACCAGAATCCGGTCTTCGCCGGCAAAGGGTGTTTCCAGCCCGCCATTGAAAAAGAAGGTTACGTGCGCGTACTTCTCGGTTTCTGAAATGCGAAGCTGGGTTTTACCAAGCCCGGCGACATACTCGCCAAGGCCATTGACCAGTTGTTCTGGCGGGTAGGCGCATGAGGTTTTGATATCTGCCGCATACTCGGTAAGCATGACAAAATCGGCCAGTTGCGGGTGCTTACGGCGGTCGAATCCGTCGAAACTCTCATCTACAAAGGCGCGAGTCATTTCCCTGGCGCGGTCAGCGCGAAAGTTCATGAACAGTACTGCGTCGCCATCGTTGATTGTAGCTTCAGGCTCGCCGGGATTCCGGATGCGGGTCGGTTTTACAAATTCATCGTTTTCGCCACGCTCATACGCCTGTTCGAGGCCGGCGATGGGGTCGGTTGCTGTAAATTCGGAATCGCCCAGAGTCATCAGATTATAGGCGCTTTCAACCCGGTCCCAGCGGTTATCCCTGTCCATCGCGAAATAGCGCCCAACAATGGATGCCACCCGGCCGACACCCAGGCTTTCAAGCTTTGCCGCAGCCTTCTCCAGAGAAGGACGTGCACTGCGGGGCGGCATGTCCCGGCCATCAAGAAATGCGTGCACATACACTTCCTTTGCGCCTCTCGAGGCGGCAAGCTCAGCGGCGGCAAGCACGTGGTCTTCGTGGCAGTGAACCCCGCCAGGTGATAGCAGCCCCATCAGGTGAACCGCACCACCATTGCTTACGGCTTTGTCGATTGCCGAGCATAGAACTTTGTTCTCGTTAAATGCACCAGTTTCCAGATCTTTATCAATGCGGGTGAGGCTTTGGTAAACCACTCGCCCCGCGCCGATATTCATGTGCCCGACTTCCGAGTTGCCCATCTGGCCCTGAGGTAGCCCGACGAACATGCCTGAAGTATTGATCAGCGCCTTTGGACGGGACTGCCAGAGCTTGTCCCAGAAGGGTGTTTTTGCGTTACTGATGGCGTTGTCATCGGCGGGATCACGATGGCCCCAGCCGTCGAGAATAATCAATGCTGTCGGCTTGCGTTTTGCTGTCATCATTCAATCCGGAAGTAAAATGCTGGTAAGTTTACGAAACCAATAGTCGAGCTTATCTATTTTCGCATTTAGAGGCCACAGTCGCCACCTGTCGCGTTACCTTCTGGTTACCTTCTGTCTGACGAGCAGGCTGTGTATAATCCCGCCAAACTCATTGTCAGGGTAACCTCATGGATCGGTTGTTTGAATTCGTCGTTAACCACTACATTCTCGCGTCGCTTTTTGTGGCTTTTCTGGTTGCCATCCTGATTCTGGAATCCCGTCGCGGGGGCTCCAAGATTTCTGCTCAGGGCGCCGTCAGCCTGATCAACCGGGACGAAGCGATAGTGGTTGATATACGCGACCGCAAAGAGTTTGGTGAGGGCCGTATCACTGGCTCGATCAATATCCCGCTGAATAGTCTGAAAAGTCGCGCCGCTGAATTGAAAAAGCATCAAGACAAGCAGATTATCGTCGCGGACAAGATGGGCCAGCATTCCGCCATGGCAGTTAAACAGCTCAACGCTGAAGGGTACGCTAACGTGGTACGCCTGAACGGCGGAGTCAGTGACTGGAAAGCCAGCAACTTGCCGCTGGTGAAAAAGTAAGGGCAGCTACGGAGCTTGATCTGAGCGCCGATCTGACGCACTGTTTCACCTAACCGCGCGCCGCCAGGCATTAGAATGCTCCGGCAGATGTAACTATAATAATGGGCTTTGAGCCCACTCTTCGAAAGGGAAAGGATTGAACATGGCTGAGAATCAGCAAGCCGCCGCAGGCAGTGAGAACCAGAACCAGGCGCAGTTCGCCCTGCAGCGTATCTACGTGAAGGACCTGTCTTTTGAGTCGCCGAATTCGCCGGTGGTATTTCAGGAACAGTGGAAGCCTCAGGTGAACCTGGATTTGAACACCGCGCACAACAAAGTCAGTGACAATCAGTATGAGGTTGTACTTTCTCTGACGGTTACGGCGAAGATAGGTGAAAAAGTCGCTTATATTGTTGAGATCCAGCAGGCGGGCGTATTCCTCGTGGCTGGCATCGAAGGGCCACAGCTTGGCCAGATGCTGGGCGCTTACTGCCCGACGATTTTGTTCCCTTATGCTCGCGAAGCTATCGATGGCGTCGTTAACAAAGGCAGCTTCCCGGCATTGATGCTGGCACCGGTTAACTTTGATGCCATTTATGCTCAGGCGCTCCAGCGCAAGCAGGAAGAGGCAACTGGAGAAGCAGGGGAAGAGCAGAAGACGCACTGATCCTGCCTTCCTTTGAACCGCTCTTCGAATAGCCCGGCAATCGCCGGGCTATTTCGTTTCTACCGCTCCAAAATCTACCGTTTTCATGGGCATCCAGGAATAAAAACGAATCTCATTCGCAAAGTCCTTGATTTAAGTTATCTATTGAATGAGAATTACTCGTATTCGTATTAACGCTTACGGGGATTTGCTTTGGAATTTTCCGCTTGTCGTCGGCCACATGCCGGGCTGTATCCGCTCTCGATACTTGCAGTGATCGCAGTCTCCACACCTCTCCATGCTGCCGGGTATCTGGATGAGCTTGTCGTTACTGGAACCCGCAGTGAACGAACGGTTCTTGATACCCCGGTGCGTACGGAGGTGGTTACCGCCAAGGAGATTGAAAACACTCATGCACGGAACCTCAAAGAAGCGCTTATAAACGTACCCGGCCTGCTATTGCGCGAAATACACGGCAAGCCGGGCTATGAAGTGTGGTTGCAGGGCATTGATGCGGACCGTGTGCTGGTGCTGGTGGATGGGATGCCTTTGAGCGCCACCACGGGCTCTGCCGTCGATGTGAGCCAGCTTGCGGTACTCGACATCGAACGGATTGAGGTGGTGAAAGGGGCCGTTTCTGCACAGTACGGCAGTGCCGCCATGGGTGGGGTTGTTAATGTGATTACCCGTCGTGTGGATTCAGGAATCAAAGGAACCTTCTCCGCAGATGCCGGTACCTACGGCGACCAAAACCCCTCTGGTGATAAATGGGACCCAGCACGTTATAGCGGCCGCGCGGCAGTTTCTGCCGGTAATGAACGCTGGGGTGTGCGGTTGTCGGGGTCATCCCAGCACTCTGATGGCATCGATCCGGAGCCGGAAACCTGGGCGCGCCCCGGGGACGAGTACGATCGCAACGATGCAACGGTGCGTGTGGATTGGCGGCCGGACGGGGGCAACAAGTTCACCTGGTCGGGGTCAGTGTTTGATGAAAGCTCCGGTTCCCGCTTCAGTACACTTCCCGGGGGCACCATTAATCAAGGTAAAGACGAAGACGTGCGTCGGCTCAGAACCACCCTGTCAGGGGATCACGGTAACGGTGCTGGGTTGCGTGGGCACTGGGCGTTGCTGCACGAGCAATTGAGTGATGATACATCCAAATTTTCCGTTGCAGGCACCTTTGACCAGCGAGAAGCAGATAGCTCCCTCTCCCAGGCTTCCGGGCATGTTGAAGCAGCAATCGGTGATGCCCACAGCGTCCAGGTTGGCACAGATCTGAGCCGTGAAACACTTGAGCAGTATAAGGATGGCATCTCCGAGCTCGCCGGTAATGAAGAGTTCTCCCGAGAGGGTTATGAACTCTGGGTTCAGGATACCTGGTTTGTTCTGGACAACCTGGAGCTGGTCACCGGCCTGCGCGGGCAACGGGATTCAGACTTTGGTACTCACCTGGCCCCGAAGATCAACGCCCGCCTCGATTTCGAGGATGGAGAGGGGTTTGACAGCTTCGTTCGGGTTGGCGTTGGCTCGGGCTATCGCGTTCCTAACCTGAAAGAGCGCCATTATCGCTTTGACCACAGCCAGCTGGGCTACATCGTTAACGGTAATCCGGAGCTTGAGCCTGAATCATCTGTTAGTTATCAGCTTGGCATTGGCGGTCATTTTGAGAAAAAGGTCTGGTTTGATGTAAACGGTTTTTTCAACGATATCGATGACTTGATTCAGACAAGTTTAGACCGGGATGCAACGGCTGCCCGCTCGGATAATGTTCAGGTCTACCACTACAGCAACATTGATAAAGCCCGAACCTGGGGGCTTGAGTCCACCGTGGGCTGGGATATATCTGAAGACTGGCGCGTCTCTGCCGGGTATACCTGGACTGAAACGGAAGATGTTGCAACGGGGGACGACCTCAATCGCCGCCCCCGACATCAGCTGCAGGCTTCTATCGATGGTCTTACTGGCCTGCGGGGTTTGTCATGGTCTGTAAGGGCTCGTCACCAAAGCTCCGAGTACGTGGATGCCTCTCTGGGTAGCAAATCCCCCGCTTATAGCGCAATCGATTTGAAGTTCAATTACCGGCTACTTCCAGAGCTGAAGCTGTTTGCGGGCATAGACAACCTTGCCGATACCCAGCGTGACTTCTCCGATCCTGACGATTTCCAACCAGTTGCCGGGCGATTCCTCTATACCGGCTTCTCTATGACTCTTGGCAGTCAATGACAGCCATATCCAATTCAACAATAAGGAACCATGACATGGATCAGCACAAACTGAAGTATCTGGCTCCCGCTCTTGGCCTGGTGATGGCCGCGTGTGGCGGTGGCAGTGATAACCAGATAGACGGAGAAGCGGATGATGGCGGAGAGTCAGGTACCGACTATAACCAACTAGTGATTGACGCCAGAGCCGAGACCCAGTACCTGAACCTGGCCACAGGAGAGGTGGTCTCCAGTGATGGGGACTGGGATCTGGCGTTCAACCGCACCAGCGTGCAGCTTAACTCCGGGGCTTCTGGCAATGGCAGGGTGGCGGGGGCGGTAGGAGATGAACAGGCTGAGTTTTATGATGCGGCCGGGGATCCTGATCTGAACAAGTTTGTTGGCGCGACAGCCGACGGGGAACTGGATCATATGAAGAGTTCTTTTTCTGTCCCTGAAAGCTGGACCTCCGATGATGTGGTCTATGCATTTGGCGACGGCTGGTCTGTATACGGCGACGGAGGCGTTATTTCTGAGGTTCCCGATATAGGCTATCTGGTTCGTTCCGCTGAAGGGGACAGCTATGCCCGTATGCGAATTCTGGATTTTAATTTCCCGACCAGAACCGGGGGCGGCATTGAGAGCTTCAACCTGGAGTTTGAGGTTCAAGTTGCGGGCACTACCCAGCTTTCGGGTTCAACAGTCAGCTTTACGCAGCCTGCGGAATACGATGGCGGCGATGCCTGTTTCGATTTCGATACCGGTGTCGCTGTTGATTGTGCTACCTCTGAAACCTGGGATGTGCTGATCGGCTTTTCCGGCCGGGAGTGGTACCTCAAGACAAACAGTGGGCCGTCCGGGTCTGGCCAGGGCGGGGCGCTTGGCCCGATTCCCTGGGCAGAGCTGTCAGCTTACACAAGCGCAACGATTGATAATGCTACTGGTGAATCCCTTGTACGGGCGTATGCCCCGGACTCAACAGGTGGCCTGTTTGCAGCCAGTAGCTGGTATGCCTACAACCTTCAGGGTGCCCACAAGCTATGGCCAAACTTCCGGGTATACCTCATCGACAGTGATTCCGAAGATGCTTCAGCACCGGTATACGCAATGCAGATCATCAACTATTACGGGTCTGATGGTAACAGTGGCCAGCCTGAAATCCGCTGGAAAGAAATCAACCTGACAACCGGGGAGAATTGAGATGGAAGCACTCGCGACTCAACCTGAAATGTCTCTTGCCCAGCGTTGGCAGCGCCTGCGTGAGGAACAGCCAAAACTGCGTATTCGCAATGCAGCTGAAGCCCTTGGTGTCAGTGAACTGGAACTACTGCTCTGTCGAGAAGACGGCGTTCAGCCCTTGAAGCCAGTGTTTGGCGGACTCTTGTCGGCAATGGATGATGTGGGCGATGTGATGATTCTTACCCGCAACGACCAGGTGGTCCATGAAGTCACTGCTAGTTTCAGGAAATTCACCGTCGCTGGGAAAGGGACCATGGGGCTGGCGGTGGGTGACATCGATATACGGGTGTTTCTTAACCAGTGGGCCTACGGCTATCTGGTAACGGAATCCGTTGGAAGCATCACCAGGGAAAGTCTGCAGTTTTTCAGTGACCACGGGCAAGCCCTGCACAAGATCTATAAAACGAGTACGACAAACAGGGATGCCTGGGACCGTCTTCTGGGAAATTACCTGGATAAGGAGCGGCCGTTTCCAGAATTGTTGGCTGCGCCCGTTCGTGAGCCGCGGGCTGATGCCGAGGCCGTCGATGTTGCTGCCTTACGCAATGACTGGTCCGGACTTAAAGATGTTCACCACTTTCATGCCATGCTCAAGCGCAACAACGTAGATCGCCTTACGGCCGTTGAGGTTGTTGGTAAGGAGTGGGTTACTCGTCTGAAAGCCACCACACTGGAAACCCATTCGCCGTTGGACGCAATACTGGAGCAGGTTAAGTCCAGCCATTGCCCGATTATGGTGTTTGTGGGTAACCCGGGAATTGTCCAGATATTCACCGGCACGGTGGGCAACCTGAAGCGCACTGGCCCATGGATGAACGTGCTGGACAAAGGGTTCAATCTGCACGCCAATACATACGGTATTCGCGACTGGTTCGTTGTGCGTCGGCCGTCGGCAGATGGCACGGTAACATCTCTGGAGGGTTATAACGCACAAGGTGACATAGTGATCACCTTGTTTGGCAAACGTAAGCCAGGGCAGCCGGAGTCTACAGACTGGCAGCGTGAAGTGGCGACTCTGGAGAGTGCACTATGCGAGTGAGTCTGCTGGGGGCCCTGTGTGTCGCTTGTTTGTCGTTTTCGATGCTGGCGCGAGCAGAACAGCCCCGGATCGTCAGTGCCGATGGCAGCATAACCGAAACGGTTTACGCCTTGGGCGCACAGGATAGTCTGGTGGGGGTGGATACTACCAGTAACTACCCTACGGAAGTTCAATCGCTGCCCAGGGTGGGTTACTTGCGCGCTTTGCCTTTTGAAGGCGTGCTGGCGTTGCGGCCGGACGTGCTTCTGACAACTGTAGAAGCTGCGCCAGATAAAACCCTGGAGCGGTTGAAACAGGCTGGAGTGGAGGTCATTCAGTTGCCCGTAGCCCGGTCCCCGGCGGATACCATGGCGCGTATTCGGGAGGTTGGTCGCATTCTTGGCAAGGGCGCGCCGGCTGAAGCTATGGTTGCTGACATGCAGCACAGAGTTGAACGCATTGCCGCGACGGGGGGAGCCTCGTCAGTGCGAGTGCTGTTTCTGATGGCTGCCGGGAATCATGGCGTCATGATTGCTGGCCGTGATACTGCCGCTGACGCGCTTCTTGAAGCCCTTGGGGCTAGCAATGCCATGGACGAGGTAAGCGGTTATAAGCCCGCCAACCGTGAGGCACTGCTGGCATCCGAACCCGACGCTATCGTTATCGCCGAGTCTCGACCCGGTCAGTTTGATATTGCCGACTGGCCGCAACTGTCAGCACTGGAAGCCTGGAAGCAGGGCCAGCATTACGTGGGGGACAGCATGTTGTTGCTGGGCTTTGGGCCACGGCTACCGCAAGCCATGGAAGAGGTTGCGGGAGTATTGGCGCAAGCGAGGCAAGTTGCCCAAAATGGTCATTGATGGCGCTGGGCGCATGGCGAAAGGGCCGGCTTTGCTGATGATCCTGGGGGCCGCTTTTGCGGTCTCTGTGGTTTCAGTCAGCAGCGGAGCCTACCCGCTTTCTGTAGCCGATATCCTGGCGGTACTGACGGGTGATCTTGAGGACGAGATTGCCAGCATGGTGCTTTTGGATGTGCGCCTCCCTCGCCTGGTTCTTGGTTTTCTGGTAGGCGCCGTCCTCGCTGTTTCGGGCGCGATCCTGCAGGGTTTATTTCGCAATCCACTGGCGGATCCAGGACTTATTGGTGTTTCAGCGGGAGCCTCTCTGGCAGCCATTGCGGTAATTGTACTTGGCGGCACCTGGTTGGGAGGTTGGTTGGAACTTGCTGGCGTATGGGCGCTTCCCATTTCAGCATTTATTGGTGGTAGTGGCACTGTCTTTCTGGCCTGGCGCATTGCCCGGAGGGCGGGGCAAACATCAGTGGCCACCTTGTTGTTGGCGGGCATTGCTATCAATGCCATTGCTGGCGCAGGTACCGGGTTGTTGACGTTCTATTCCTCTGATGAAGAGCTACGTTCGCTGACATTCTGGACCATGGGGAGTTTGGGGCATGCGTCCTGGGATGATGTTGCCATGGCTGCACCCTGGCTCCTGCTTTCGCTGTGTGCAGCGCCTTTTCTGGCACGACCGCTGGATGCTTTTCTTTTAGGTGAGCAGGTGGTCGGCCACCTTGGCTACAACACCGATTGGACCAAGCGTGCGGCTGTGTTGATTGCCGGGCTCGGCGTGGGTGCTGCGGTGGCGGTCAGTGGTCTGATTGGCTTTGTCGGGCTGGTTGTACCTCACCTTGTGCGGCAAACCCTGGGCGCAGGACACAGGATTGTATTGCCGGCCAGTGCGCTTGCCGGTGGAACCTTACTAGTGGGGGCTGATTGTCTGGCAAGGGTCGTGGTGGCACCGGCTGAGCTGCCTATAGGATTAATGATGGCGTTAATAGGCGGCCCGTTTTTCCTGATATTGCTATTGAGAACGAGGATAGCCTGATGCTTTTGCACGTTGACGGACTGGGTGTTCATCTCTCTGGAAAGCCGGTCGTCCGCGACCTTGTCTTTCAATTGGATGCGGGTGAGCTGCTTGTGGTGCTTGGCCCTAATGGTGCGGGAAAATCCACACTGCTTCGGGGGTTGGCAGGCGAGCACAAGGTGGCCAGGGGGCAGGTAATGTTTGCCGGGCGGCCTTTGGCAAGCTGGTCGAGCCGCGATCTGGCGAGGCAGAGAGCTGTTATGCCCCAAAGGGTTGAAGTGAACTTTCCTCTGACTGTAGAGGAGGTCGTGCGCCTTGGTCGCCCGCCCGAGTCGATATCACAAAGTATGCCAGTGCTTTTGGAATTGATGGAGCTACTGGATATAAACCACTTGCGCCACCGTCTTGCGCCGGGCTTATCCGGCGGTGAACAACAACGGGTTCAGCTAGCCCGCGTATTGGCGCAAATATGGGATGCAGAAGGGCCAGTGTTGCTGTTACTGGATGAATGCACCTCGGCCCTGGATCCGGCCCATCAACAGCAGGTGTTTTCTTTACTCCGGCGGTTGGCGCGCCAACGAGGGTTTGCGGTCTTGGCGGTTGCCCATGACCTTAATCTTGCGGCCAGGTTTGCAGATCGACTGATGTTGCTGCACCAGGGGCAAGGTTACATGGTCGGGAGTCCGTCAGAGGTGCTTACTAAAGCTGTGCTGGCAGACGTTTATGGTCTGTCCGCGAGAATCCTGGAGTTGGACGAGGGCTATCCATTGGTGATCCCTCAGGATGACGCGCACAAATCGGCTTATTCGCAGCCGTTTTCGAGGTGGGAGCCGATAAACCCGAGCTGTCGCCAGGCCTCGTAAACCACCAGTGCGGCTGTGTTGGACAGGTTCAAACTGCGGCTTTCGGGGCACATGGGAACTTTCAGGCAGTGCTCTGTGGGTAGTTTCTCACGTACTTCCATCGGCAGGCCTCGGGTTTCGGGGCCGAACATCAGATAATCGCCCTCTTGATAGGCTACCTGATGGTAGTAGTGATGACCTTTGGTGGTGAGGCCAAACAGGCGTACCGGTTGTTCACTGTCGAGAAACGCCTGATAACTCTTGTGCACTTTTATCGTGGCGTATTCGCTGTAGTCCAGGCCGGCGCGCCGCATCTGTTTGTCCTCCAGAGTAAACCCCAGAGGTTCAATCAGATGCAGCCGGCAGCCGGTGTTGGCGCACAGCCGGATTATATTACCCGTGTTCGGCGGTATTTCCGGCTCGTACAGCACCACATTCAGCATTTAGATTTAGCGCTCAACAGCCAGCGCAACGCCCATGCCGCCACCTATGCACAGGGTAGCGAGACCTTTCCGTGCATCGCGACGCACCATTTCATGCAGCAGTGAAACCAGAACACGGCAGCCAGAAGCGCCAATTGGATGGCCAAGGGCAATGGCGCCACCGTTAACGTTTACCTTACTGGTATCCCAGCCCATGTCACGATTGACAGAAATGGCCTGGGCAGCAAAGGCCTCGTTGGCTTCTACCAGGTCCAGATCGTCAACACCCCAATCCGCCAGTTTGAGGCAACGCTGGCTGGCTGGAATCGGGCCGGTGCCCATAATAGTGGGGTCAACGCCAGCACTGGAGTGGGCCTTGATGGTGGCCAGAGGTGTCAGGCCAAGTTCTTTGGCTTTCTCCGCACTGCATACCATGACGGCAGCTGCGCCATCGTTGAGGGACGAGGCGTTGCCAGCGGTCACTGTACCGTCTTTCTTGAAAGCCGGCCGCAGCTTTCCGAGACCTTCGCTGGTTACGCCGTCGCGGGGGCCTTCGTCCTTGCTGACGACAATCGGGTCGCCTTTACGCTGGGGAATGGAAACCGGGACAACCTCGCCATCAAAACGGCCGGACTCGCGAGCGTCTACAGCTTTTTGCTGGGATGCTGCAGCGAACGCGTCTTGCTCTTCGCGGCTAATGCCGTACTTCTCAACAATGTTTTCGGCTGTGATACCCATATGGTAGTCGTTAAAAGCATCCCACAGGCCGTCGGTGATCATGGTGTCGATCATGGTCCAGTTCCCCATGCGCTGACCATTCCGGCTGTTGGGCAGAACGTGTGGCGCCTGGCTCATGCTTTCCTGGCCACCGGCTATGATGATGTCGGCATCGCCGCAACGAATGGCTTGGGCGGCCATATGTACCGCTTTCAGGCCGGAGCCGCAGACTTTGTTGATGGTCATTGCGGGCACGGTAGCGGGTATGCCGGCGTTGATGGACGACTGACGGGCCGGGTTCTGGCCTGAGCCTGCGGTAAGAACCTGGCCGAGTATTACTTCATTGATCTGGTCACCGGCTACACCGGTTTCTTCCAGCAGAGCCTTGATGACTGCAGTACCAAGTTGATCCGCGCGAAGGCTGGAAAGGCCCCCACCAAATGTTCCGATAGCCGTACGTCGGGCGGCAACAATAACGACATCACGCATGGTCTTTCTCCGGTTAGATGGTTGTACTGTATGGGCGCAGAAAGATAATACCTGCGCTCACCGAATCAGAAGATGAGCGCTATTGTACGCCGGAATGGTCTGTGCGGCCAAAATGATGAGCATGGGGTCTAGTTACGAGAGCCTAAGGCTGTGCTCTGGCTACATATTTAGGCTTCGTCCGCCATCCACTGAAATGATTTGTCCGGTAATGAATGGCGCTTCGGTTATCAGAAATACCACGGTTCGGGCTATGTCATCCGCTGTTCCGGTGCGCTTCATGGGGGTTTTGTCCAGAATTTTGTTTTGGTATTCGGCATCAACTGCAGCTTCGCCATCCGGCCATAGAATTGCCCCCGGAGAAACACCATTTACTCTTACCCGGGGCGCCAGATCTTTGGCCCAGGATCGGGTGAGGGCAGCGAGGCCAGCTTTGCTGGCGCAATATAGCGGGTGCTCCGGTAGTGGCTTTTCGCTGTAGATATCAATCAGGTTCACAACATTGCCCGAACTTTCTTCCAGTGCCGGTAAGCAAGCCTGCAGGAGAAAGAAAGGCGCTTTGAGGTTGGTGTGCATGATACGGTCCCAGTCGTCACTGGTCGCCTCGGACGTCGGGTTCGGGTAAAACACCGATGCGTTGTTCACCAACGCATCCAGCCGGCCCCAGTGAGCAGTCGCTTCAGAGCCCAGCCGAGTGATGTCTGCCATTTCGCTCAGATCAGCCCCTACTGCAACCGCGGAATTCTCGCGCTGCTTATTCATCGTCTCGGTAAGCCTGTCGGCCTGTTCTTTGCGACTCCTGTAGTGGATAACCAGGTTCCAGCCGCGGTCATGAAGAAGCTGGGCTGTGCGGGCGCCAAGGCGATGAGCGGAGCCGGTAATAAGAGCAACGGGAGCAGGTGTGGGCATGGTTGTTCCTCAAGAAGTTGGGCTGGAGACTGCTTGAGCTATACGTGCCAGTCGCTCCGACCGGATTGCTTCGCCCAACTCTTTGCCGGAAAAACCTTTTTCCATGAGCGTTTTTGGGTCAACGCCTTGGGCGGAGTCGGCGGCGCTTTCAAGCGGTTCCAGCCGTTTCTGGCTGCCAGCCCCAAGAGCACACCCCAGGACACTGAGCAGGCTGGAAAATCGCTCCGGTCGACGCCAAAGGTCCGCGTTTTCAAGTAATTCAAGCAAGTGGCCGGCATCCGGCTGAGCCAGATCCAGCTTTCCGATTTCCGGCAGAAAAGCTGCTGCCAGCCGGGCAAGTTGCTGGCAATCATTGGGGGCTTTCAGTGCCTTCGCCCTCGAAGTGCAATCACGCTCATCCAGAGCGCAAAGCAGCGCTGCAAAACGCTCTGCCGTTGAACCTTCTGCGGAATGAACGCATTGCAGGGTTTCAAGGGCAGCGCTGAAATTGTCTTCGGAAGACAGTTCGGGAATCAGCACAGCAAGTGCGCCACAGTCCCGCATCACCTGAAAAAATGTAACCGGAGATTGTTCGTGCAGGGCTCGTTGAATTTCCTGCCACACCCGCTCGGGCACGAGGTGCTCTACTTCGCCGGCGGCAACCATAGTGCGCATCAGCGCCATGGTCTCTGCACACACGGTAAAACCAAGGGGTTGGAAGCGCGCCGCAAAGCGGGCGGTTCTAATAATGCGTAGCGGGTCTTCTTTGAACGCTTCGGATACGTGGCGCAGTTCCCTCGCTTCCAGATCTGCTCTGCCTCCAAACGGATCGGTGAGCTCGCCCTGTTCCGAGCGCGCCATGGCATTGATGGTCAGGTCACGGCGCAGCAGATCTTCCTCCAGAGTGACATCTGGTGCGCTGTAAACACTGAAACCGTGGTAGCCATGCCCCTGTTTTCGCTCGGTGCGGGCGAGGGCGTATTCCTCCCGCGTTTTGGGGTGCAGGAATACGGGGAAGTCGGACCCGACCTGAGTAAAGCCCTGGGCAAGCATTTGCTTTGGGGTCGCGCCGACCACAACCCAGTCCCGGTCTTTGACTTCCAGGCCCAGTAATTCATCGCGTACGGCGCCGCCAACCAGGTAGGCTTGCATGAAGGGTCAGATTCCTTTCGAAGAGGTTTCCGGGAATTATCCTTTTCCCGGGCGGATCAGGCAAACCAGGTGATTCAGAACAGGCTCAAAACGAGGTGCCCAGCTCTAAAGCAGCGCCAACCTCGGCGCTGCTGTACAGGGCGCCGAGATCAAAACGCACACCCATCAGATTCAGACCCAGGCCTACGGTAAACTGTGTTTCTTCCGCAATGCCGTCGTTATCATCGTTGCTGGCCAGGTTGTGTCGGACGCCGGCGCGAAGCTGGGCATAACGCCAGGCATCGAATTCTGCACCAAGAGCAAGCCACTGGGTATCATCTTCAAAGCCGAAGGCTTCTTTTTTTGTCAGGTCAACTTCAGCTGTAACAACGTGGTAGGTACTTTTGTGAGCGATGCCCAGTGTTGCCATCGGGTTGAGCTCAAGTGTTCTCACCTGCTCGCCGAGCTCCGGGCGGATTGCCGCGGAATCCAGCTCCATGGGAATCAGGTTTTTAATGGCGATACCGGCATTCCACTGTTTCGCATCCCCAAAAGCATAGGCCGCACCTATGTCGAGGTTGAAGCCGCTCTTGCTGGTCTGATATTGGTCATTGTCGAACTCATCATCTTCGAAACCGGAAACGGTTTCCGTGTATTGAAAGGTTCTCAGCTCGACATATTTGGGTGATATGCCCAGTTGCAGGGTTTCGCCGTTACTCAGCTCCAGCGCATGGCCAAAGCTGACACCTGCTTCAATGACTGCGGATGCTAGAGCTCTGCCGCGCGACTGCAGATCGTCGGTAGCACCGGGGATCAAAATTCCGTTTTCAATAGCCTCAAGTTTGGCGTCGTCACTTTCGTCATACTCACCCCTGATCGTAGCGGTCAGATTGCCGTTACTGAACAGGCCGACGGACAGCTTTTTTCCCGGAACGGCTAGAGCAAGGCCCAGACCGATATCGGCGCGCACTGTGTCCTTGTCAAAACCTTCGAATTGCTCGCGCAGCTGGCCGGCTAATTGTTGTGCACCGGCTGTATTCGAGGAGTTGATGGCGGTCTCAAGGTCGTCAATGGTGTCTTGAATGTCATCAACCTGATCAATCGTTTCTTCCTCATCCGCAACCCTTGCGTTGATGGACGGCAGGGTCAGGCCGAATTCGTCTGACCAGGTGTGGTGGTCCGCCGCCATCATGGCCGGGTTTGAAGAGGTGGCCGATGATGGATTCGCAACGGCTACGCCTGTTCCGCCCATGGCAAACGAGCGCGAGGACATAAACGCCTGGGGGCTGGCAAGAGCAGCTGTGGTGCCAATTGAAAGGCCCAGGGCAATAAACAGTCTGGACAAGCGATACTGTGGCATTCGGTTACCTTGTGAAAAGATATGCATTATCTGAATGATTAAGTTGATGAAAGGTTAAAACAATATGCATACCCATACATGACACCAGGGGTAACGGTTTGTTTTCGATATGTAAACAGAGGCAGAATTTTGCCGTTTTCTCGCGCGGGCTTGCTTTTATTTCATGGAAAGTACGCCCAATCAGTGTGTTAGAAAAACTGGCGCGAATCTTTCATGGATATTGAAAATGGTTAGCTGAAACGATCTCTGGAGACAAGAACATGGTCATTCGCTGGATATTAATCCCTTTTCTGGCCTTTACGCTGGCGGCCTGTGCACCCGTTGGCGGCTACCGGGACGGCGACAAAAACAAAGCGCAATCTGACGCACAGTTCGAACCCATCACTGTGCGGGTCAGCGGCTTTGGTACCTACGAAGATGTCAGTGCAGATCGCCTGAATACCCGTAAGCGTCTGATGGCTCGCAGAGCCTCCCAGATGGATGCCTACCGGAATCTGGCGGAGCGGGTGTATGGCACGGTAATTTACGGCAGCGCTACGGTGAACGATTTTGTTCTGCGTAATGACGCCTTCCGCACCTACGTAGACAGCTACATTCGCGGCGCCAAAATGGTGGCGGTCAATGAACACAGCGATGGTGTTGTCGAGACGGTCATGGAGTTAAGGCTGGAGCCGCGCTTCCGTGCCTGTGTGTCCAAGGTGGCGGATGACCAGGTTAAGGATCTTTGCCCGATACCCATGCCTGGCTACAACGATAATGTTGGCGATGTTCAGAGCAGAAGTGTCGACTCTCTGTACTACCTTGATTGATTCCGGCCGGCTGACTCTGATGCATGGAAAATTGAACGAAAATACGGGTAGGGAACAATGCGCTGGTTCATAACGCAGTTTGTGCGGTTGTTGTTTTTGTGTGCACTGGCGCCACTTATGATGGCCGCCAGCGCTCAGGCGGTTGTTCTGGAGGGCGTGGGGCACGCCAGTATCTATAACGACGATCTCGCCTCTGCCCGTGCCGAAGCCCGTAACGCAGCCATGCGTGATCTTGCTCTGCAGTATGAGGCTCAGGTCAGCACCAGTGACACTATGGAAAATGGTGTGTTGACCGAATCCAGCATGCGTCTGGCTTCCAGTGCGCGGGCGAGGAACGTAAAAGTTATTGATGAGCATCGCAGCGGCAATCTGCTGCGAGTAACAGTGCGTGCAGATATTTCTGCAGGAAGCGCCAGTTGTGGGGGCGGCGAGAGCGGCCGGCTGAAAAAACGGGTGGCGGTCACCGGGTTTCCGATTCTGTATCCGGATCAGGCCCGGGTAGGGCGCATTGACGATGCCGGCGAAATCCTGCCGCAGCACCTTCAGCAAGGTTTGCGAGAGTCGGGCAATCTCCAGGTGTTTTCTGCCACCACGTCTCGTCTTTTTCCTGATCTGCTGAATGCACCCACAATTCAGAAAAACGACAACCGGCTTACCAATGTTATTCAGCTTGCCCGCGAGATGGGTGTTCAGTTCGTTGTGACCGGGGTTATCCGGGATATAGGCGTCGCAGACCCTGCGGCCTGGGGTTCCTCCGTTCTGGACAGGATGCAAAGGAGCATCGGTGCGGCAGATATGCGGCGGCGTTTCGCGGTAGATGTGGTGGTTCTGGATGGTTTCAGCGGTTCACCGATCTATCAGCAGCGTTTTGAAACTGCGGCCGACTGGAATGCCGGCCCCGGCAGTTCTTCAGGCTTTGGTTCCGAAGGGTTTCGTAAGACACAGTATGGTGAGGCGGTTGCCGGTGTTGTCGGAGATATGGCCCAGGTAGTCACCGATGCTCTTGCGTGTCAGCCTTTTATGGCCCGGGTTACAAGGGTCGATGGTCAGCTGGTCACACTGGATTCAGGTGCTACAGCAGGTTTGCGACCAGGAGATGAGCTGCATCTCTATCGCAGCGCCCGCTATTTCGATTCTTTGGGTGGTACGCCAGAACTGAGTGATAGTCAGATCAATGTGACACTCAATAACGTTCATCCGGACTTCAGTAACGGTCGCATGCCACAGGTTGGCGGGCAGGTAAATATTCAGCGGGACGATATCGCTATTATCTGGTAGTTCACAGGAGCTTTTTAGAAAGCCCCCTGAGTTGATTAGCGTGTTTCTGCTGTCGCAGCAATATCGCGAATTTTCCCCACCATGGCCCGCAAGCCGTTGCCGCGAGTCGGAGAAATATGGCGAAACAGATCCAGGCGCTCAAACAGCTCGTCGATATCGGTTGCCAGCAGATCTCTCGGAGATTTGCCGTTCAGTGCGACCAGAATCATTGCTGCAAGGCCGCGCACGATCATTGCATCGGAGTCGATTAGCAGGTAGAGCTTGTCGCTGGCTTCGTCATAATGGGAGATCAGCCACACCTGGCTCTGGCAGCCGTGGACATAGCTCTCTTCGATCCGGGCCTCGTCTGGAAACGCCGGTAGCTGTTTACCAAGATCAATAATAAAGGCGTATCGATCCTCCCAGTCGTCGAGAAACTCGAAGCCGTCAAGCACGTCTTCAAGCGTCGGGTTTTTTCCGAGAGGGTTGTCCAGAAAATCCTGTTCTGTCGCTGCCATTTACAACATTCCCAGTTCGAGTTTGGCTTCGTCGGTAAGCATATCGTTGTTCCAGGGCGGATCAAAGGTCAGCTCTACGGTTACCTTATCCACATTGGGCACGTGCTCTACCTTGGTTTTCACATCTTCAGTAATGACTGGCCCCATGCCGCAGCCTGCAGCCGTGAGGGTCATCAGAATGAAAACGTGATTGCCTTCGGGTGTGCCGTTTTCGATCCGGCATTCGTAAATCAGCCCGAGATCTACCACATTGACCGGAATCTCCGGGTCATAGCAGTTGCGTATAGCTTCCCATACCTGGTTCTCATTGATGGTCCCGTCTGCCGGTGTTTCGAAACTGCTTTCCAGCGGCTTCTTGCCGAGCGCGTCGGCATTGTGGCCTTCAATGCGGGCGAGGTTGCCATTGACTGCAACGGTAAAGGTACCGCCGAGTGACTGAGTGATGGTCACAAAGCTGTCTACCGGAATCATTATTTCCGTTCCGGTCGGGACAAGGCGGGCTTCCACCTCGCGTTTGGTCAGTACGACTTCACGTTCTTGCATGCCTGGTTAAACCTCTTTTGGACCAGCGAGGGAGGTGGAATCAGCTTACGGTAAAGCTCTCACCGCACCCGCACTCTGCGGTGGCGTTTGGGTTGCGGAACTGGAACATGGAGTTCACGCCCTGGGTAACGAAGTCGATCTCGATACCGTTAACCATGGGCAGGTGTTCCTCTTTCACAAATACATCAACGCCATCAATGTGAAACACTTTGTCGTCGGGTGAGGCTTCATCAACCCACTGGGTTTCGTATTTGAAGCCAGAGCACCCGCTTTTTTTGATTGCTAACCGGATACCTTTGGCACTCGATGCTTTGTCGAGTTGCTTGCGCACGTGCATGACGGCACTGGGCGTCATGGTAACGCCAACGGTCGGTGTGAAGACTTCAGCTGTCATGGTGTCTCCTCCATCAGGCAAACAGGCGCTGGACTTTCTTCAAGGCGGCAAATAGTTGATCCACCTCGTCCAGTGTATTGTAGAACGCGAAGGAGGCCCGGGCTGTACCGGGAACTCCGTAGAAATCCATCAGTGGCATGGCGCAGTGATGGCCGGTGCGGATCGCGATGCCCTGCTGATCCAGCAATGTACCTATGTCACTTGGGTGCAAGCCTTCAATTTTAAAGGACATTACAGGCACTTTGTTCTTTGCGGTGCCGATAACGGTCATGCCTGGAACGGTTTCAATCAGTTGGTTGGCGCGTTCCAGTAAGGCATTTTCAGCCGCCTCCATCGCGCCTCTGTCGAAACCGCTCAGGTATTCAATAGCTGCACCCAGGCCAACGGCCTCGGCGATTGCAGGCGTGCCTGCCTCAAATTTGTAGGGCAGAACGTTCCAGGTGGTGCGCTCGAACGATACCCGTTCGATCATCTCGCCACCGCCCTGGTAGGGGGGCATTGCTTCCAGCAACGCGGCTTTGCCATAGAGTACGCCAATGCCCGTTGGGCCAAACAGTTTGTGTGATGAGAACACGTAGAAATCGCAATCCAGTGCCTGCACATCCGGCTGGAAGTGGGGAACCGCCTGCGCACCGTCAAGCAGGGTTATGATGCCGCGGGCCCTGGCCTGCTTAACCATGTCTGCGACCGGGTTAATTGTGCCCAGAACATTGGATACGTGGGTGATGGCGAGCACACGGGTGCGGTCGCTCAACAGGCTGCTGAATGACTCCGCATCCAGTTCGCCCTCCGGCGTGATCTGAACCGGTATCACCTTGGCACCGGTACGCTCGGCGACCATCTGCCAGGGCACGATGTTGGCATGGTGCTCCATGTGGCTCACCAGAATCTCGTCACCGGCTTTGAGGCGTGGTGCCAGGCCATTCGCCACCAGGTTAATGGCCTCGGTGGTGCCTTTGGTCCAGATGATTTCCCGGGTGCTGCTTGCATTGAGAAAGCTGCGGACAGTCTCCCTGGCACCCTCAAACGCCGTGGTTGCGCGGTCGCCCAGGGTGTGGGCCCCCCGGTGTACGTTGGAGTGCATTTCCCGGTAATAGCGATCCATGGCATCCAGAACGGCGGATGGCTTTTGCGCCGACGCACCGTTATCCAGATACACCAGCGGTTTCCCGTTGACCTGTTGCGACAGGATAGGGAAATCCTCGCGAATGGCTTGTACGTCAAACGCCTTGCGGGTAGCTGTGTTTGCCATGGACAGATCGTTCATACTGGTCAGATCCCCTGGAATGACTGGTCGAAGAAGTGGTTCAGGCGGACTTGTACGGTATCTCTCACAACTTCCAGCGGGATCTGGGCTACCAGCTCGTTAATGAAGGCCATCGTCAGCAATACGTTGGCTTCGCGGCGACCAATGCCCCGTGATACCAGATAAAAGAGCGATTCCTCGTCGAGCTGGCCGATGGTTGCGCCATGGGCGCATTTGACATCGTCGGCATAGATTTCAAGCTCAGGCTTGGTGTCAATTTCCGCGCCGGTCGAGAGCAGCAGGTTGTTATTATTCATATTCGCATTGGACTTCTGAGCGTCCTGATGAATATGAATCCTGCCATTGAATACTGCGTGAGACTTGTCCGTGGCGATGTTGCGATAGGTTTCTTCGCTATCACAGTGAGCCGCCACATGTTCAATATTCGTGTGGTTGTCGTAATGCTGCGTGCCTTGAGTCACGACCACGCCATTAAGTTTACACTCGGCGCCTTCGCCTTCCAGTGATACTTGCAGGTCGTGGCGGCGAAGTGGGCCGCCGAAGCCCACGCAGTGACTTTCGAAGCGCGAGCTGCGCTGCTGCCGGACACCGGTGGCTCCAACGTGTTGTACGTTCTCGCCATCCATGCATAGGCGTATGCTGGTTACGTTTGCGCCCTCGGCAAGATTGAATTCGGTTACGGTGTTAACCATGACCGCGTCCTGCCCGCTGGAAATATATTCTTCAACCAGTGTGATCTGGCTGTTGGTGCCCGCATCCACAAAAATACGGGGAAAAGCGGACCCGCTGGCACCAGCCGTGATCTCGTGAATAATAAACAGCGGCTGATCAAGAACTGCACCCGCCTTGAGCCTGATGATCAGGCCATCTTCAAAACGAGCCGAGTTCAGGCCTGCCAGCTGTACGGTATTTTTGTCGAGGGTGCTGTCCAGCTGCCCGGCCAGTTCGCTGGCCTCGGCATCAGAAAGGTCGCCGAAGCGCTGGATAAGAATGTTGTTCAGATCCGGGTATTCGCTGGCTTCCGGTATCATCACGCCGTTGATGAAAACCACCTTGTAGCCTGGAACTGCCAAAGCACTGCCGGCTTTACCGTCAATTGGCAGTGATATCGCCATCTCGTCGGTCAGCTTCAGGTGCTTGCTGGAATATTTCCAGTTTTCCGTTTTACGCGTTGGCAGAGGCATGTCGACCAGAGCGGCTCCGCGCTGCTTGCGCAGTGCGAGCAAGGGCTCTGGCAGCGCCTGGCCGGCCGGATGCAGGAACGCGGTGGGAAGAAGAGTTGGTGCTGGTTTCATTCCGCGGACTCCTTAGTTGGCTGAGCTGGCTTCAGTTGCGTCTTCCTTGATGCCAAGCCAGCCATAACCGCGCTCTTCCAGCTCCAGAGCCAGTTCGCGGCCACCGGATTTTACGATCTTGCCATCGGCCAGAACGTGCACGTAATCCGGTACGATGTGGTCAAGCAGACGCTGATAGTGAGTAACCATCAGAATGGCGCGGTCCTGGGCGCGCAAAGCGTTAACCCCGTCAGACACCACCTTGAGTGCGTCGATATCCAGACCGGAGTCGGTTTCGTCCAGAATGGCCAGTTTCGGCTGCAACAACAGAGCCTGCATGATTTCGTTGCGCTTTTTCTCGCCGCCGGAGAAGCCTTCGTTGACGCCACGTTTCAGGAATGCAGGGTCGAGATCTACCTGTTTCGAAACCTCTCTTGCCAGCTTCATGAATTCGGCGGCATTCATTTCCGGTTCACCTTTGTGGTGACGCATGGCGTTAACGGCAGTACGCATGAACTGCAGGTTACTGACACCCGGAATCTCTACCGGGTATTGAAACGCCAGAAATACGCCTTCACGTGCCCGCTCTTCGGTTTCTTTTTCAAGCAGGTTTTCGCCATTCAGTGTGACTTCACCTGAGGTAACTTCAAATGCGTCGTTGCCTGCGAGCACCTGGGAAAGCGTACTTTTGCCTGACCCGTTCGGGCCCATGATGGCATGTACTTCCCCGGCTTTTATCTCGAGGTTAATGCCCTTGAGGATTTCTTTTCCCTCAACGGATGCGTGCAGGTTTTTGATGCTCAGCATTTGTAGGCTTCTCTCTGTTTAAACTGTTTAAACTGTCTGAATTCGGTTTGCTTGCAGGATATGTCGGGTTCTTGCCGGCTTAGCCGACAGACCCTTCCAGGCTCACTTCCAGAAGCTTGCCGGCCTCTACCGCAAACTCCATCGGAAGCTCCTTGAAAACCTCCTTGCAGAAACCGTTAACAATCATGGAGACCGCACGTTCGGGGTCGATACCGCGCTGGCGGCACAAAAACATCTGCTCGTCGCTGACCTTGGATGTGGTCGCTTCGTGCTCCACGATTGCCGATTTGTTCAGGCTCTCAATATACGGGAAGGTATGCGCCCCGCAGCGGTCGCCAATCAGCAGCGAGTCACACTGGGTGAAGTTACGCGCACCCTCGGCTCGAGGGCCGAACTTGACCAGGCCGCGATAGGCATTGGAGCTTTTGCCAGCTGAAATACCCTTGGAGATGATGGTGCTGGACGTGTTTTTGCCCAGGTGGATCATCTTGGTGCCGGTGTCAGCCTGCTGATGGTTGTGGGTGAGTGCGACTGAGTAGAACTCACCGACACTGTTGTCACCACGAAGAATGCAGCTCGGGTATTTCCAGGTAACAGCTGAACCTGTTTCTACCTGGGTCCAGGAAACCTTGGAGTTCTTCCCGATACACGCTGCGCGCTTGGTAACGAAGTTATAGATGCCACCCTTGCCGTTTTCGTCGCCGGGATACCAGTTCTGAACGGTGGAGTACTTGATCTGTGCATCGTCCAGAGCAACCAGCTCGACCACGGCTGCGTGCAACTGGTTTTCGTCGCGCATGGGAGCGGTGCAGCCTTCGAGATAGCTTACATAGCTGCCTTCGT
Source organism: Marinobacter sp. 1_MG-2023 (assembly GCF_030549045.1). Classification (NCBI taxonomy): domain Bacteria; kingdom Pseudomonadati; phylum Pseudomonadota; class Gammaproteobacteria; order Pseudomonadales; family Marinobacteraceae; genus Marinobacter; species Marinobacter sp. 1_MG-2023. Next base: position 670,474 of record NZ_JAUOST010000001.1, read on the forward strand.
CAGCAATGATCAGGGTGCGCTCAAACTGACCGGTATTGGCAGCGTTGATGCGGAAGTAAGTCGACAACTCCATGGGGCAGCGAACGCCCTTGGGAACGTATACAAAGGTTCCGTCTGAAAAAACCGCAGAGTTAAGGCCGGCAAAATAGTTGTCGGTGTGCGGAACAACCGTGCCCAGGTACTTTTTGACCAGTTCTGGGTGATCGCGCATGGCCTCTGAAATCGAGCAGAATATAACGCCCGCTTTTGCCAGTGGCTCCTTGAAGGTAGTGGCCACAGAGACGGAATCGAAAACCGCATCCACAGCTACGCCTGCAAGCTTTGCGCGCTCGTGCAGGGGGATGCCCAGTTTTTCGTATGTTTTAAGGAGCTCGGGATCGACATCATCGAGGCTCTGGGGCATGTCTTCTTTACGCTTGGGTGCCGAGTAATATGAGATCGCGTTGTAGTCGATCTTCGGGTAACCCACATGCGCCCAATCCGGTTCTTCCATTTCGAGCCAGCGACGATAGGCTTTGAGGCGCCATTCCAGCATGAATTCCGGCTCTTTCTTGATTTCAGAAAGGCGGGTGACAACGTCTTCATTCAAACCGGGCTCGAACGTATCGACTTCGATTTCTGTCACGAAACCGTGCTCGTATTCCCGTTTGATCAGCTCGTTCACCTCTTGGTCGGTGGTCGCCATGATCGTCGCTCCGTATTCTCTCTCGCGGGCTTTTGGGCCCTTTGGTTTGCCTGCAACCAGGAAGGGTTGCGGGGCTGTTCTATTGCTTCTGGCTCGTGATTGTACAATACCAGACTAAATTAGTCAGGTATTAAATTTCGGCAGAACCAAGTATATCGTAATACACCCGCCAGAGGCTAAGTCTGACGGGCGTAATGACCCGGGTATGAGTTTATACGGAGCCCGCGTGGTTCAGATGAACATCAGGCCTGGGGAGGTAGTATGCGAGTGAGGTAGCTGTGCTCCAGCGTGATGGGAGTTTGAGGTGGTCGGGGAATGCGAATAACGTGGCCACTGCCGGGAGCGCAGTCCATGGCTGCGCCGTTAATGTTCTCCATGACAGGTACGGAGAACAGCAGGTTGCCCGATGGTGTAACAAGCTCCAGCTGGTCGCCTGGAGCAAACTTGTTTTTTACGTTGATGGTCAGCCACTGGCCGTCGTCATTGGTGATGGTGCCCACCACTTGTTGGGTTCCGAGATAGGAGGAACCCTGTTCGTAGGTCTGGTATTCCTGGGGCATATGCCGGCGCAGGAAGCCTTCGGTATAGCCACGATTGGATAGTGCTTCGAGCTCGTTCATCAGGCTCATGTCGAAAGGCTTGCCCTTTGCGGCCTCGTCGATGGCTCGGCGATACACCTGGGTAGTGCGTGCCACGTAATAGGTGCTTTTCGTGCGCCCCTCTATTTTCAGAGAGTGCACGCCCATGGCGGTGAGCTCGGCGACATGTTGTACTGCCCGAAGATCCCGTGAGTTCATGATGTAAGTGCCGTGCTCATCCTCATAAGCGGGAATAAAGCTACCCGGGCGGTTGGGTTCTTCCAGCAGGATTTCTTTGGGTTCGAATGACTGTACCGCATCGGCGGAGGTAGCGATGAGATCGTTGGTCTGGTCGTGACCGTGTTGTACCGGCTTGTAATTCCAGCGGCAGGCGTTGGTGCAGGCGCCCTGATTGGCGTCCCTGTGGTTCATATAGCCAGAAAGCAGGCAGCGCCCGGAGTAGGCCATGCACAATGCGCCGTGAACAAAAACCTCCAGCTCCATTTGCGGTACCCGCTCGCGGATGTCGCGGATTTCGCCCAGCGCGAGTTCGCGCGACAAAATTACCCGGCTGATTCCCTGGCGTCGCCAGAACTCAACGGTTGCCCAGTTTACAGCGTTGGCCTGCACCGACAGGTGGATAGGCTGATCGGGCCACTTTTCTCGCACCAGCATGATCAGGCCCGGGTCTGACATGATCAGCGCGTCCGGTTTGTACTCAAGCACGGGCTCCAGATCCCGCAGGTAGGAACGCACTTTGTCGTTGTGCGGCGCTATATTCGAAACCAGATAGAACTGTTTTCCCAGAGCATGAGCTCTCTGGATGCCGGCGCCCAGTGCGCTGGCGTCTTTAAAGCTGTTATTGCGCACCCTCAGCGAATAGCGTGGCTGGCCGGCATAGACGGCGTCAGCGCCATAGGCAAATGCGGTCTCGAGATGCTCAGGGGTGCCGGCAGGTGCCAGTAGTTCCGGGATAATCATGGGGGCTCCGGGTAAATCGGTGGTTGGCTATTCTGCCGCAGGCTAAAGCGTTTTCCCTTGATCCTGCTCAAACGTCTTATTGATTATTTTCAGCTAACATGTGTACGCTGTGAGCCAAAATGGCAGGGTCGGTATTCACAATAAGGAGGATTGCAGGATGGCATCAGAGCCTCTGGGCCCAGAGGTGGTGCGGGTTTCATTGAGTAACAAAGTAAGTTCACTGATCAGTATTCAGCTTGCCCGAGGCAAGGTGGGCGTTGAAGTGGTGGCGTCGCAGTTACACATGAGCCGGTATACGCTTCACAAGAAACTGAAGCGCGAAGGGTTAACCTTTGCCCGTCTGCTGGAAGATGTGCGCCGTAAGCAGGCGCTGACTTACATGCAGGATAGAACCAAGCCACTGGTAGAAATAGCCGAACAGCTTGGTTTCTCAGAGCTGAGTGCATTCAGCCGGGCATTCAAGCGCTGGATGGGCACTTCCCCGACTGAATATCGCTCCGTCAGGTTATCCTGACGGGGTCTGTCAGTGCTTCTTGAACACCAGCGTGGCGTTGGTGCCGCCAAAGCCGAAGCTGTTGCTCATAACCAGATCCAGGTTCTGATTATCCATTCTTTCGCGCACAATCGGGTAACCTTCGGCACCTTCGTCCAGGTTCTCGATGTTGGCTGACGGCGCTATAAAGTTCTCTCGCTGCATGATGATGCTGTAGATGGCTTCATGAACGCCTGCTGCACCCAGGGCATGGCCGCAAAGTGGCTTGGTAGAACTCAATGGCGGAATCTTGTCGCCGAAGGTCGTTTTCAGGGCGGTCAGTTCCGTCACATCGCCGGCAGGTGTGCTGGTGCCGTGGGTGTTAATGTAGCCGATTTCGCCGTCCAGGTTTTTCATGGCCTGCTGCATGCAACGTATGGCGCCTTCTCCACTGGGTGCGACCATGTCGGCACCGTCTGATGTGGCACCAAAACCAACCAGTTCAGCAAGAATGGTGGCTCCGCGTGCCTCAGCGTGCTCGAGCGCTTCCAGTACCAGAGTGCCGCCGCCACCGGAGATAACAAAACCATCCCGGTCTTTGTCGTAGGTGCGCGATGCCTTTTCTGGCGTATCGTTGTACTTGGTTGAAAGCGCACCCATGGCATCAAACATCAGGCTCAGGGTCCAGTGGATGTCCTCGCCGCCGCCGGCAAGCATTACATCCTGACGCCCCAGGGCAATCTGGTCTGCAGCATGGCCAATGGCGTGTGCGCTGGTGGCGCAGGCCGAGGTGATGCCGTAGTTGATGCCGGTGATACCAAATGCCGTTGAAATAGTGGCGTTGATTGAGCTGCCCATAGTGCGGGGCACGCGATAAGGCCCAACGCGACGAATGCCTTTGGCGCGGTGGGTGTCGATCGCATCGAGAAGCTCAACAGTTGACGCGCCTCCGGTGCCAAACACGGCACCAGTGCTGTTTGCTGTGAGGTGCTCTTTGGTCAATCCTGCCTGTTCAATGGCTTCGCACGCTGCCAGATAGGCATAGGCGGCAGCCGGACACATAAACCGCAGCAATTTACGATCAATAAGCTCTGGCAGGTTCAGGTCAATCTGGCCACAAACGTGGCTGCGCAAACCATTGTCACGGGCTTCTTCACTGAAGCCAATGCCGGGTATGGACTCCTTCAGGGAGTGGGTTACTTCTTTCTGATTGGTGCCAAGGCTGGAGACAATCCCCATGCCGGTGATAACAACACGCCGCATCTTGCTAGCTCCTAAAAATCATCAGTGGAAGTGAATACGCCAACCCGCAGGTCTTTGGCCGTGTAGATTTCCTTGCCATCCACTTCCATACGTCCGTCAGCAATAGCCAACGTAAGTTTACGGTTGATCACACGTTTGATGTCGAGGTAGTAGCGCACTTTTTTGTTGGTAGGAAGAACCTGGCCGGTGAATTTCACTTCTCCGGCGCCCAGTGCGCGGCCTTTGCCTTCGCTGCCGCCCCATGCCAGGTAAAAACCAACCAGCTGCCACATAGCATCAAGGCCAAGACAGCCTGGCATGACGGGGTCATCAACGAAATGGACTTTAAAAAACCAGAGGTCAGGATTGATATCCAGCTCTGCTATCAGGCTGCCTTTGCCATAAAGGCCATCGTCCGTGCCTACGTGGGTGACACGGTCGACCATCAGCATCTCATCTATGGGCAGCCGCGTGGCGCCCGGGAAAAGTTTGCCATGACCGCATTTAATCAGGTCTTCTTTGTCAAAATGATCCGGGTTCATAATGCCATCGTCTCTGTTACAGAATGATTTACTGATACTTTAGCTGTTATTTCGCGAGTCGCTATTGACCATTAGTGGATAATTAACGTTTAAGCGGTGCAGTTGCAAGTGGAGGCTGGTGCTCAAGTGGAGGCATTGAATAAAAAAAGAGCAGGCTCCCCACGAACCTGCTCTGATAAAAACTGACGAAAAAATATCTCGGTTATCAGCCCGCGCGGCCGTCTGGTCTGGGGCTTGCGAGTATTTTTGTGTAGCGCACCAGAAACATGCCGTAGGCAAAAATCCAGAGCAAACTGCTACTGCCGATGCCCGGGTGCCACGGAACAATATCGAACGCGGTAAGTACCCGGATTATTGCCGCCAACTGAATCGCAATAAACGCAGTCACCATCCCTTTTGGTAGTATCAGCGGCCTGCCGGTATGGCCGAGTGTCACCCGCGCAATAACTCCCAGAATAAGACAGCTGATAGCTCCAACGCCTGCCGCATGGCTCCAGGCGTTGGACGGCCAGCCAGCGAAAAGAGTGCCCGCGAGAAGGTACAGGGAAACCGGCACCCAGAGCATCGATAGGTGAAGAACCCACAGGAGGGGTTCCTTGCGAACCAGCCAGCCTTTCCAGTTGGCGAGGCGCACCAACATAAGGGTGCCTGCTATGGTTGCCAGGGTGCCTGTGAGGGCTTCCCAGCCTGTCACCAATGATGCGGTGAGTAGAATCATGGAAAACAACGTAACCATGTCCAGCGCTGGAACAGTTTTTACAGCGCCGGCATCCAGCCCGCGCTGCCGCAGCCAGCCGGTTGTGAACGCCGGGGTGATACGCCCACCGACAATGCTGATAAGTGCCATGGCCATAATTAGTGCGCCGTGGCTGAATGCCATATCCAGGCGAGTTACAAAGCCTATCTGCATCAGCCACAACAGGCCCAGAACGACCAGAATCATGAGCTGGCGCTTTTGCTTTGCGTGCCAGACACGCCATCCGGCATCCAGCATTACCAGTGGTAGGAAGGCCAGGTTAAAGCCCTGAACCAGCCAGCCAGGCAGGTCAGCGCCGAAGGCCAGAAGCAGGCGCCCGGCCAGCCATACACCCCATAGCAGCACTAGCTGGAAGCCGTGAGTGCGCTCGGTTTGAGTCCATACGCAGACAGCAGTCAACAAAAAGCCGGCGATAGCGGCAGACAGAAAGCCGAACAGCATCTCGTGTTGGTGCCAGAATAGCCCGGGCATAGCCAGAGGCAGGTTAATGACACCGGTCACCTCAAGAACCCAAAGGGGAATCACCACAAGTGCCAGCAGCGTCATCGACAAAAAGAAGATGCGGAACGGGTAGCCGAAAAGCTGACTGATATTGGCGGAATCGGCCTGAGCGGATGTAGGGATAGCCTGCATGTTGTTACCTGCTAATACATATATGTTAGGTATATGTTAATCCCGTGTGGCCAGAAATAACATACCCGGTTGGGGGTATCTTTGCGTACAATGCCGCTATCGTTTTGAATGATATTGGAATGATCTATGAGTACATACGTGATCCTGAAAACCCTTCACATGTCCACGGCCTACCTGACAATAACCTTATTCGCCCTGCGGCTGCTGCTCGATGCAGTGGGAAAGCCCGGTTGGCGACAGGGCCCTTTGCGCTGGATACCCCATGCCAACGACACTGTGTTGTTGGTGGCGGCTATTAGCCTGCTGTTTGTGGGCGGTTGGAACCCGCTGGAGCAGGGCTGGATTCTGGCCAAAATTGTACTGTTGCTGGGTTATATTGCGGCAGGGCTTTTCGCGCTGAAAGTCACTGTGTCGCGCCCTGTTCGTGTTGTTGCAGCAGTGTTGGCGCTGGTGCAGGTATCAGCCATTTTCCATCTTGCCATGGCCAAACCTTTAATCTTCTAATCTATCAAAGCCGGCGAAACTGAAGCCCAAAAGCCCTTGGGGAGTTTTACCGGCAATTACGCGGAGCAAACGATGTGGGACGAGCGGTTTAACACTGAGCACTATGTATACGGAGAAGAGCCAAACTCTTTTCTGGTGGAGCAGTGGAATAAATACGAACTGGATGAAAACAAGGGCAAGGTGCTCTGTCTTGCCGAGGGTGAGGGCCGCAATGCCGTTTATCTGGCAGAGCGGGGGCACACAGTGACCACGGTTGATTTGTCTGAAGTCGGATTGCAAAAGTCGGCCCGGCTTGCAGAAAGTCGTGGCGTAGCTCTGGAAACCGTGCAGGCCGATTTGGCGACCTATACCCCTGAATCAAACGTCTACTCCGCGGTTGTCATGATTTTTGCCCACACTCCAACCGATATTCGCAAGCGCTCGCTGCAAATTGCAAAAGACGCACTGCGAACCGGGGGCTATTTAATTCTGGAAGGTTACACTGAAGATCAAATAGGGCGAGGCACAGGTGGGCCGGGCGATAAAACCATGATGTTCAGCAAACAGGAGCTGGAACAGATTTTTGCGCCCGGTGAGATTCTCCTTTCCCGTGAACTCGTCCGTGATATTCACGAGGGTCCACTTCACAATGGTGAAGGTGCAGTCGTTCAGTTTGTCGCTAAAAAGGCTTAAACGGGGCCTCTAGCGCTCTATCTTTTCTGACAGCTCGTCCAGTTTGCGTTGAACCGAGCGGAGTTGCTGAACAATCTCATCGCGCTCATCGTGAGCTTGCTGAGCCTGTTTGGCGTTCTGCTCCTCGCTCATAACCTCCAGAATCGCCCCGATCATCATATTCAGGAACACGAAGGCTGTGAGGAAAATAAAGGTCAGATAGTAGATCCAGCTTAGCGGATACTGCTCCATGGTCGCGTACATTACATCAGTCCAGTCCTCGAATGTTGCCACCCGGAACAGTGTAAGCATCGCGATCGCGACATCACCCCACAGCTCATTGTCGACGCTGGCAAAGAACATCGACCCCATCGCCGCGTAGATGTAGAAGATGATAAACATCAGCAGCGCGATGTAACCCATGCGCGGAATGGCTTTGAGCAGAGAATTGATCAGAAAGCGCAGCTCCGGCACCACGGAAACCAGACGCAACACTCGGAAAACCCTTAACAGTCGGCCCAGCAGTACGGCTTCCGAGTTGTCCAGAGGGATAAGGCTGCCAATCACTACAAGCGTGTCAAACAGGTTCCAGCCGTCCATCAGGAAGCGCCGCTTGACCGGGCTGACCGCAAATCGAAACAGAATCTCGATCAGGAAGAATACGGTGATGGCGTTATCCATCACACTCAGAGACTGCTCAACCAGTGGCGGCAGGTCATAGGTTTTCGCACCGATTGTCAGGGCAGACAAAATGATGATGGTTATGACCGCACCCTGAAAGAGGGTGCTGGATTCTATTCGGCGCAACTGGTTGAAGCCGGCAACGGGAGACATTTCCGGTGGCATGGTCTGTACTGCTCCAGGTGAAATCGGGTGTGCTGATTCTAATGGCCCGGCCAGCGCTGGAACAGCCTTGTTACAGAGATTTCAACAAGCGGCCGTCACTCGCCCTGCTGCGATGGTCCGCTTGTGCCGCCTTCGTTGTTGGGTTTGCGGTTCAGAGGATAGAACAATTGCGGTGATGCCAGTTCCGGCAGGTCGGTCTGCTCTCTGTTTTCAGCCCACTCAACTCGCTCAGCTGAGCGTATGGCGTAATGCATCCAGGCCAATGCGGCCGCAGCGATGACGAACATCAGCATAAAGCAGCTCTGCCAGATGCCGGTAAGATCGTTTAAAACACCGAAGGTCAGTGGCAGGATAAACCCGCCCAGCCCGCCAATCATTCCGACGACGCCACCGACTGCACCCACATGCATCGGGTAGTAAACGGGAATGTGTTTGTAAACAGCGGCTTTACCCAGTGACATGAAAAAGCCCAGGGTGAAAATCAAGGTTACAAATACCGGCAGACTCATTTCCAGTGTGAAGCGAACATCGCCTTCGATGCCGTGCACCACGTAATCGGTTGGGGGATAGCTCAGCAGGAAAGTGCAGACAACCGATGCGATAAACGTCCAGTACATCACGCGCCTTGCGCCGAAACGATCAGACATCCAACCGCCAAGAATGCGAAACAGAGACGCTGGAATAGTGTAGAGCGCTGCGATCATGCCTGCTGTTGTTATGTCCAGCCCGTAAACGCCGATCAGATAGTGTGGTAGCCATAACGCCAGAGCCACAAAGGCTCCGAACACGAAAAAGTAATAAAGCGCAAAGCGCCACACCCGCAGATCTCTCAGCGGCTCCATCTGCTCCATGAACGAACGCTGCTGTTCGTGTTCTTTTCGGCCCGCAGAAACCGGATCCTCTTTCGCCAGCAGAATAAAGACAATGCCCATGACCGCCAATACAGACGCATAGATCTGGGCGGTGGTCTCCCAGCCAAACGCGACCAGCAAAAAGGGCGCTCCGAAGTTGGTTACGGCGGAACCCACGTTACCTGCGCCGAAGATGCCCAGAGCTGTGCCCTGGCGAGCCGGCTCAAACCAGGCGGCGGTGTAGGCTACGCCCACTATAAAAGCACCACCCGCAAGGCCAACGCCCAGTGCGCCAACCAGCAGCATCGGATAGGTCGTGGCAAAGGTGAGCAGGTAAACACAGGATGCGGTAGCGAGCATGAGGATGCCGAACACCCAGCGCCCGCCGTAACGGTCTGTCCAGATACCAAGGAATAGACGGCTAATGGACCCGGTGAGGATGGGGGTGGCCATAAGCAGGCCAAGCTGGGTGTCTGAAAGTCCCAGGTCTTCAGCAATGCGGATGCCGATGATGGAAAAGATCGTCCATACGGCGAAACAGAGCGTGAATGCCAGCGTTGAAAGACCCAGTGCACGGTACTGCTGCGGTTTGGTTGGCGAAATCACTGTATTGGTCCTCCTTGCCTGCGTTTGCTGACCCGTATTTTCAACCTCTTTAACCATACCAAACCCCGGGTTTTCCCGGTGAGAGCATTGGAGGTACCTCCTACATGGCGCCCTGGTGGTAGTTGATCTAGGGGAATCATGCTTTGGAGGTAGGTACTTGATTGCTCTGGTGGGGTAGCTGTCGCAAGTCTTGATTTGTATCAATTATGTGCCGGTAAGGAGTGTGGGCTAATGCTGACCAATATCAATAGGCGCGCTGCCTGCGCAGGGCATTACCGCCACCGGAGATTGCTATGAAAATTATGATTGCCTACGACGGCTCCAGAAACGCAAAGCTGGCTCTGGTCCAGACCATCACGATGTTTCGCGAGCTGAAGCCGCAGATTGCCCTGGTGGCTGTGGCCGAAAACCCCAGGGACATTACGGCCGGAAACGAGGACATGTTTCAGGAAGAGCTCGCTGAGCTGAAGCAGCACCTTATGGATGCACAGGTGGTTTGCGAGAGAGAGGATATTAAGTCGGAAACCCTGCTTCTGGAGGGTGATGCCCGAAAGATGCTGCTTTACGCCGCGGAGAAGAAGATCAAACCCGGAATGCTTGTGATTGCTCGCCACAGTGACGAGGTGGACGGTGGCCTGATCGCCCGCTCGCTGAACTACTTCGTGGACGAGCTGGATTACATGACGTTCGGCAAGGTCAGCTCGTTTCTTGCCCGCCGTGTGCAATGCCCGCTACTTATCCTGCCCAGCTGCTGATAGGTGCCGTCACTGTAAAGAACTGAAAGCCCCCGGAGGCTTAAATGAAAGTCGCAGATGTATTCGGTTTCAAGAATCCAGAGATCAAGGCCCTGCACCTGACCTGGATCGCATTCTTTATCACATTCTACGTGTGGTTCAACATGGCGCCGCTGGCCTCCAGCATGCTCAAGAGCGTCGACTGGCTGACCCCGGACGACTTACGCCTGTTCGCCATCTGTAACGTGGCTCTGACGATCCCTGCGCGGATCATTGTGGGCATGGCCCTTGACCGCTTTGGCCCACGCCGGGTGTTCTCGATACTGATGATTCTGATGTCGATCCCGGCACTCACCTTCGCCTTTGGCGACACCATGACCCAGCTGCTGGTCAGTCGTTTGGTGCTCAGCTCCATCGGTGCCAGCTTTGTGGTCGGCATCCATATGACCGCCATGTGGTTCAAACCTCGTGACATTGGTTTTGCCGAGGGCTTCTACGCAGGTTGGGGTAACTTTGGTTCCGCAGCGGCGGCGCTGACCTTGCCTACCATTGCTTTGCAGATGTACGGCGGTGAAGACGGCTGGCGCTGGGCCATCGCCCAGAGCGCAATCGTGATGGCGTTATACGGCGTTTACTACTGGTTCGCTGTTACCGACGGCCCTGTAGGCACTGTACACCGCAAGCCGCGCAAGGCGACTGCGCTGGAAGTAAGCACTTGGGGTGATATGGTAAAACTGATTCTGTGGACCATCCCCCTGATTGGTGTTCTGGCAATCCTGGTTTGGCGTATACAGAACATGGGTTACCTGAGCGTGACCGGTGCGGTGATCTGCTACGCAGTGATTGTTGCGATCGTGTGCTATCAGATTGTGCAGATTCTGCGAGTAAACCTGCCTATCCTGAAAAAAGGTGTTCCGGAAGACGACAAGTATCCGTTTAACAGTGTTGCTGCGTTGAACAGTACCTATTTTGCCAACTTCGGTGCCGAGCTTGCCGTTGTCTCCATGCTGCCGATGTTTTTTGAGCAAACCTGGAGCCTGAGTGCGGCTGCTGCAGGTATGGTTGCCGCGTCTTTTGCTTTCGTGAATCTGGTTGCCCGCCCCATGGGAGGCATGGTTTCTGATCGTATGGGTAACCGTCGTTTCGTGATGCTCAGCTATATGTTCGGCATTGCGGTTGGTTTTGCGCTGATGGGGCTGCTCAACTCAAGCTGGCCACTGATCATTGCTGTGGCAATCACTGTGTTTACCTCCTTCTTTGTGCAGGGTGCAGAAGGCGCAACCTTCGGTATTATTCCGTCGATCAAGCGTCGTCTGACAGGGCAGATTTCAGGTATGGCAGGTGCCTACGGTAACGTGGGTGCAGTGGTTTACCTGACTATCTTCACCTTCGTAACACCCAGCCAGTTTTTCTTGATTATTGCTGCAGGCGCCTTTGTAAGTTGGGTGCTGTGCGTTATGTGGCTGAAAGAGCCGGAGTCCGGCTTTGCGGAAGAGTACGAGGTGTCCTCGGTAGATCTTCAGATCGAAGAGGAAGAGCGCAAGCGTCAGGCAGCTCCCGGCAAGGCATGATGCCAAAATAGTAAAGCTTGAACCAAAGCCCCGCCGGGCGTGATCCCGGCGGGGCTTTTTTGGTTGGACTTGGCAGAATACCTGGCCGGCTCTGAACCAAGCCATGTACAGGCGCCGTGCCTTGCTTTCTCCTGAAGAGAAGTCGGTCACCTCCCTGATAGCTCTGTGAACCTACTCTGATGACCATACGTCTTTCTTTCCTTGCAGGATGTAAACGCCTACTGACTCCATCAACGGGAGTGACTGGATCGCTTCAACTTGGCCTGGATGTATTCCTGTTGCCGACGGTATACAGGCTCGTCACAGTGCAGCCCAATCAAGGGTTGCCTGTCTACAGTCCGAGAGGGAAAGAGGGAAAGAGGGAACGAGGCAGGGAGCGGCCGGGAGAGAGGTAAGTAGTGAAGGATAAGGGAGGTAGAAAGCTAGAAGGTGATAAACGCCCTTTGTAAGAACGAAAAAACTCGCCGGAGATTTCTCTCGGGCGAGTTGCAGGTATAGGTAAAGGGCTTTTGTCAGGTCCTTACGGGTTTTTGATGTAGGCCCCTTTGCGCAGATAGAACCACCAGTTTACGACCAGGCACAGTGCGTAGAACACTGCAAAGCCATACATGGCCACCTCGGGTGTTCCTGCCTGAATCTGCTGTCCCAGAAGTTTGGGCGCGATGAAGGCACCGTAGGCCGCAATGGCGCTGGTCCATCCTAGTACCGGGCCCTTCTGCTGCTGATCAAAAATAAAGCCAATGCTGCGGAAGGTGGAGCCGTTGCCGATACCGCTGGCAGCAAACATCACGATGAACAGAATGAGGAAAAGTGCGAAGTAGCTGTTGGGGTCTGTGGAGTTGTAAGCCAGCATCATGACGTAGCCGGTTGCTACCGAAGCCACCACCATCACCACAGAAATGATCTGGGTGACAATAGAACCGCCCATCTTGTCAGAAATCCAGCCGCCTACCGGACGAATCAAGGCACCTACGAATGGCCCCATCCATGCCCAGGTGAGTGCGCTCGGGGCGTCCGGGTTAACGACACGAGTAATGGTGCCGTCAGCAGCCACTTCCATCATGTTGCCAAAGATAACGCCGATAGACAGCGGTAGCGCAGCCGAGAAACCAATGAATGAGCCGAAGGTAAGGATGTAAAGCACGGTCATGGACCAGGTGTGCTTGTTACTGAAAATGGCAAACTGGTTTTTAATGTTGGGCTTGATGTCGCCAGGAATCAGGCGCAGCAGCACCACGGTCAGCACAATGGTCAGTGGCAACGCCAGCCACATATTCATGATTGTGAGGGCCCAAACCCCAACAACCGACGTTAGAATACCGACACCATAAAGCCCGAGAATTTTACCGAATGCTGAGGCAGGGTTGCCCGGATTCGGGGTAACGACCTTCAGGTTGTTCATGCCGAACCAGCCCGCAAAAGCCAGGGGAATCAAAAAGACCAGCCAGATAAAGCCGGCGTTCTGGATCCAGGTGTCTGTGCCGGCTTCAATCCGGCCAATCAACGTGCCGCTGGGGCTTTGAAGTTGCATGGGGTCGCCTGCAATAAACCCGAACATGCCGACCGTCATGACCAGTGGAATCAGGATTTGCATGGTGGTAACGCCGAAGTTGCCCAGGCCGGCATTCATGCCCAGACCGTAGCCTTGCTTGCTCTTGGGGTAAAAAGAGCTGATGTTGCTCATGGAGCAGGCGAAATTACCGCCCCCGATACCGGAGAGCAGAGCAAGAGCCTGAAATACGATGAACGGCGTGTCCGGGTTCATCAGCGCAAAGCCGGTACCGGCAGCAGGAATCATCAGCAGGGCGGTGGTCAGGAATATGGTGTTGCGCCCGCCGGCAATTTTAATCATGAACGAGGCCGGAATCCGGAGAGTCGCGCCAGATAAACCGGCAATGGCCGAGAGAGTGAAAAGCTGTTCGATGCTGAAATCAAAACCCAGGTTCTTCATCTGGGTAGTGATCATTCCCCACATCAGCCATACCGCAAACCCCATCAACAGGCTGGGAATGGATATCCACAGGTTACGGGAGGCAACGTGCTTGCCTTGCTGTTCCCAGAACTCTTCGTTTTCGACATCCCAGTGCTCGATGTCGGCGTTGGTTTTAGCCATAACAATACTCCCTCGGTTAGCGTGCCCTGATACGCATTGGGTGCGGCTCCAGGGCTTCTCGACACCATTGTGCAAAGTGAGGCGCCCGTTCATTCATGATATTTATCAAGGTAAAGCGTCTGCGGATAGAGTCAGGCTGAGCGCTGATCTTTTGGTAAGAGTGTTGGGTTTTTTAAGCCTTTATTTTCAGTTACTTGTGGTGGGCATATTACCAAGTAGGTAATCATTTTCATGGGTGGCGCAGGAGAGGTAGCCACTCATTTCCGGCGGTTGTGTGCGTGTTGCCCGAGAATACAGAGCCTTGCGGTTACCCACAGATAAGCCAGCGCCCAGAGGCTTGCGGATAGCCATAACAGTGAAGGTTCGGCGAAAGGTGATTCGCCTGCAAAAAAACGACTGATGGCAGACCCGGATAGAATCGCTGCGATCGGAAAGACCTCTCCTGCAGCGGGTGGCTTCCGATAGCTTCTTTGCCATGCCAGCCGAAGCATCACGCTGGTGGAAAGGGTTCCCAGCGCGCCGATGGTGATCAGATGCAGCGCCGGGGCCAGTGCCGTTTCACGCAATAATGCCAGGCCAATCGCAGCCGCGCCAACAGCGAGCCAGAGGTAGCCCACCCCCAGAACCAGCAAATCCGGTCGCTCCGGGCATAGCCACAGTTTCCAGCGCAAGGCGCGCAGAGTTATCAGCCCCGATCCGATTACCAGCAGACTGCCGGTAACCGCATTCGCTATTGGAAACGCCACCAAGAAAACCGCGCAGCCAAGCACGACAATCAGCATGCCTTCGATACGCGGCTGAACGCGGGCTTCGAGAGGAATGCCTTTCTTTTCCAGAGTGCCTGCGACAGCCGGAGCAATAATTCGCCCGCCCATAAACGTCATCAACAGCAACAGCCCCGTGATGGCTGAATGCATAAGCTTGAATGGGCCAGGTAACCATGAAAAGTTCAGGATACCTTGTTCAGCCGAGAGCCAAAAAGCGACCGCGAGCAAGCAGATCAGTAGTATCAGCGGGCCGACCATGCGGTTCCGCCACTTCTTGGCCGCGTTAAAACGTGGCGCAACATGCCAGGCAAGCAGAAGCGCAAAGGCCGGCCCAAGGAGCTGGGCGATAAGAGTGTCGGGAAAGAATATCCAGCTCAGCCGTGCTGCCAGCCAAAGGCCAAAAAGCGGATAAAGCACGGAGGCAAGCTGAGGCCCGAGGGTATAACCGGCAATCAAGGCAAGTGCAAAACCGAAAATCAGTTCATGGCCGTGTCCGGCGCCGAGCAACCCTGCCGGAAATCCCGTGCCGGACCAGACCGCCCACACAGAAAGCGGAACGGCAATGGTTGCCAGCAGGCTGGCCGCCGGGAAAAACAGCCAGAAGGCCTGAGGTTTTCGTGAGCGCTCGTTGCGTGACTTGTTCAAGGTCATCCCGGTTTATTGACGGTCTGGAGGAAGGCGCCTAAAACGAATAAGTAAAAGTCATCATAATATTGCAAACGCTGTCATGCGAGGCAAATGCACCCGCCTGACAGTAAGGAGGCCCATCATGAACGTTTCAAGCATGCTTAAACTGCCGTTTTCCAGTAATGGGGGGTGGAGCGAACTTCAAAGCCGACAGCTTTCCATCCCCATGCTCGCATGGTTCATTGTGGTGCCCATGTCGCTTCTGCCCCCTGTGATGCTCTACTACGCTGGCACCCATTATGGCGATGACTTCATTGCCGGGTTCGCAGGCAAGGAATGGCGCTTCATTACCACCATTCTTTTTCTGGCAGAGTTACTGACGTTTTTCGTGATGGGCTGGCTGATTCATGCTGTGGCGGAGAGCCACAAGCTGGATGTCAGTTACAACAACGCCTATTTGCTTGCTGCAATTGCACCGCTACCACTGTGGCTTTCGTCGCTGGCGTTGCTTGTGCCTTCCGTGGCATTCAGTGTGATCGTTGTGCTGGCAGCCATGGCGTTGTCTTGTACCCTGGTCTACCAGGGCCTCAGATCCATGTGCGGTCGCACCCAGGACGACGTGCTCACGATGTCTGCGACCTACACCATTATGGCGGCATCCCTGCTTGCGTGGGTTCTTTTAATGGCAATGGTTTGGGCGTATTGATTGTGGCTTCGAAAATACCCGCGCCCCCTTCCCTTCGCCTCAAGGGCCGGTTCCGCTGAAGTGGCGGCTCATTCCAGGGAGGGAAGGTAGAGAATAAAATCCGGGACGGCGAGCAGGAATATCAGAACCAGAAAGTCCATAACGAGGAACCAGAATATACCGCGGAAAATAGCGGAGGTAGAAGCCAGGTTGCCTACAACGCTTTTGATCACAAAGACGTTCATGCCAATGGGCGGTGTTATCATGCCGATCTCTAACAGTTTAGTCAGTACTACACCAAACCAAAGCAGGCTCAAGCCAGCGTTGTCTACGATTGGCAAGATGATGGGCAGGGTCAGCAGCATGGCTCCGATGGGTTCGAGAAACATTCCCAGAAACACATAGATCAAGACGATTGCCAGAAGCAGCATGAAATGGCCTGAGTTCAGACTTATTATCAGCTCCGACAAATAATCACCGGCTCCGGACAACGCAAGGAAGCGGGTAAGCAGGCTGGCGCCTACTGCGATGATGATGAGCGCTCCGGTTGTCATCAGCGTTTCAACAATGGCGTTACGAAAACGCGTCCAGGACAGGCTGCGTTTAAGCGCTGCCACCACCAATGAAAGAAATGCGCCGACGGCACCTGCTTCGGTAGCTGTGAATATCCCGCCGAATAAGCCGCTGAATATGCCGATCATAATCAACAATACTGGCCAGGTGTCCTTCAAAGCGCGGATTTTCTGGACGGTAGGGATGATTTCTTTGGTGTCTGGCGCAAGCGAAGGGTTCAATTTCACCCGCACCAGGATTACTACGACGTAGCCAATCGCGGTCAGAATACCTGCACTGATGCCACCGAGGAACAGCCCGGTAATAGACTGCTGAGCGATAATGCCGTAGAGAATCATTATTATTGACGGCGGTATCAGGGCGCCAATAGTGCCGGCCACCGCAACTGTGCCGGTGGCCAGTTCCGGGTGGTAGCGATGGCGAATCATTTCCGGGACAGCAATCCGGCCCATGGCCGCCGAGCAGGCTACTGAGGATCCAGAAACCGCAGCGAAACCAGCGGACCCGAATACGGCCGCAATTGCTAGCCCTCCAGGTACGCCAGACAGCCACATTCGAGCGGCGCGGAACATTCCCTGAGTGAGCTGAGTGTGGTAACAGACAAAGCCCAATAGTAAAAACATTGGCACTGAGCTCAACACCCAGTTTGAAGCGAACTGATAAGGAATAATGCCGAGGGATCCCCACGCAATATTCCAACCCATCATGTACCAGAGACCACCGAACGAAACCCCTATCAAGGACACGCCAATCGGTACCCGTAAAGCGAGAAGCGCAACCAGTATTCCGAGCCCGGAAAGCCCAATTTGTACATCTGACATTGTTATTTCCCCATCCCGTCATCAGCGTCCAGTTCATCAGCTTGGGCTCTGGAAACATCCAGCCCCGATTTTGTTCCGAGGCAGGAGCTCACTAATTTGTAGAAAACCACCAGCGCCATGAGCCCACAGCCAATGGGCAGCACGTAATAGGTAATCCAGATAGGAATCGAATCGTTGCCTTGGATGACGGAAGCGCCAAAGCTCCGTTTTTTTTCTGCCTCTTCCCAGGTGCGGACAGTAAGTAGCGAAAAAACGATTGCAGACAAAAGGAAGGAAAAGCGTTCCAAATGGTGTTGTATCCACAATGGGAGGCGGGTTGTGACTACTTCTACGGAAATGTGAGCATTTTTTTGTTCGGCGAATGCCAGAGGGATGAAGACCGCGATAACCATGTAGTAATAGGAAACAATGGAGATGGTGCCCGGTATGGGCGAGTTCAGAATATAGCGACTGGCAATATCTAAAGTGATGTGTAACATCATGAGAGCAATTGCCAGCCCGCCGATTATGGTCATTAAATTTGTGACCATAGACAGAAGTCGTCCAGTACCGTACATGCCTGTCTCCACTACGACCCGGGAGAGGGTCTGTTTGTTTTTATTGAATCCGTGTACATCAGCATCGACTGCAGCAAGGCTAATACTTGCACTGCTGACAAGAGGCAAAATCAAGAATAAGCGTGGCGGGTCAGTGCAACATCGTCGTATCCGACGAATTCGAGAGTTATGGTTGTGAGGCCGATAGTTTTAAAGAGGAAACTTCGCCTGTTGTGATAGGATTTTGTGTTGTTGTCCAGGCGGTCAGAAATGAACAGCTGTGCTCATGAACCCCACTGAGCGAGTAGTTGGTATTCGATTTAATACTGGAGCCGTTAAGCACTATGTCCGTTTCCCACACGCCTGAGCGTGTTCTCATGGTGAGCAAACTCAACCCACCCGCATCCAGAGCTGCTCAGGTCCAGCGTGCTGAGCTGTGCCATAAAATATTGTCTGCATCTGCGGCCAAGCTGGTAGTTGTTCGTGCTTCTGCAGGGTTTGGAAAAACTACAGCGATGACCCAGAGCATGTCCCGGATGAATGCGTCTGGTGTTGCGACGGCCTGGCTCACTATTGATGATGCTGATAATGACGTATCACGATTTTTGTTTTGTCTTAATGCTTCAGTCTCACGACTAACCGATAGTGATGATCGTCTAACCAGTGGTGAGGCGATTGAGAAACAAACCGCCAGCGAGGCGGCATTTAATATAGTTGCCCGCCTATCAGAAAACCGGTCGGCTTTTGCGCTGTTCATTGATGACTTTGAGAAAATACATGAACAGTCTGTTCTTGGGCTTATCCGGGAAATAGTTGAGCATTTGCCAGCTCATGGACAGATCATTGTAGGTTCCAGGCATTTGCCGGAGCTGGGCCTTGGGCGCCTCAGAGCGAGGGGCCAGCTGCTGGAAATTGATGTTTCCGAGCTGCGTTTTTCTGTCGAGGAGACAACCGAGTTTCTGGTAAACAGGCGCCAGCTGGAGTTGTCGCAAGATGATCTCATTCGGGTGCACAATCGTTCAGAAGGGTGGGCTACCGCGCTTTGGCTGACCTCGTTGGCACTTGAAGGCAATAAGAACCCTCAGTCTTTTATTCAGCGTTTTTCTGGTGAGAATGATGCGATCGCTGACTATCTTTCTCACGACGTACTGGCTCAGCAGTCTGACGGGATCAAGAACTTCTTGCTGCGCACAAGTATTCTTCGCCACCTGACTCCGTCTCTCTGTGATGCACTTGTGCCGGGATGTGACAGTGGTGCAATGCTGCGCCATCTGGATACCCGAAGTGCTTTTCTTGCACCAATAGAGCATGAGCAGCTTACATATCGTTATCACAGTTTGTTCGCAGAGTTTTTACGTGCTGAATTGCACGCACAATATCCTGAGGATGTCACCGCTCTTCACCTTGCAGCATCAAACTGGTACGAAAACTCGGGGCGGGTTGTCCCTGCGATTGATCATGCTATTGAAGGGCGGGCGTTTGGCCGTGCAATGGTGCTATTGGAAGCACATGCCGGGCGGTTGTTGTCGCAAGGGCGAATGAAGCTTCTTGCCCGCTGGCTGGGTGATCTGCCAATGGAGCAGCTTAAAGAATATGAGCTTCTCGAAATGATTTACATCTGGGCTATCGGGTTTACCCGTGGCCCTGATGAGGCGCTTGAAATGCTTTCGATGACAAATCTGGAAGCCTCAGAGAGCGTGGTAATTAAATCACATATTCTGGCGTTCAAGCCGCTGATGATGTGCATGATGGATCGCTATGAGGAAGCCAGTGAGCTAGGGCGTGCCGGAGATGGGGAGTTCTCTGGCTATGCCCCATTTGCAGATATTATTTCGATTAACTCCAGAGCGAATGTTTTTTCTGTTATGGGGCTTTATGACCGGGCTCGCCAGCTCATTGACGGAGCCAGGGATGCCCAGTTCAGTCACTCGAGTTCATTTAACTCCATGTATTCCGAGTCTCTGGAAGGTTTGATTGACCTCCAGGAAGGTCGGCAGAAGCAGGCAGCTGCGCGTTTTCGCCTGGCCGTCGGCGCTACAAGCTCGACGTATGATTTTAGTCATACCAGCGGGAATGCCTGGGCGGGTGTATTACATGCAAATACGGTTTATGAGGCCAATAATCTGGAATTGGCTGCCCGCTTATTGCACGTATACGGTCCGCTGGTGCGGGAGGCTGGTCTTCCGGACCACATGTTGATTAGCGATATTATGCTGTCGAGACTGGCATTCAACTGCGGCGATGTTGATCGGGCGTTTCAGGCTCTGACTGAGCTTGAACACTTGGGTAGAACCAGAAAGCTACCGAGGGTAGTGGCGACTGCGCGGCTGGAGCGCTCGCGACTGTTTCTGGTGCAGGGGCGCGGTGATGCGGCAAAGCAGGAGCTTGACAGGGCCGGGAATGAACAGCTTTGGCAGCGTGTACGTAAACACAGGATGCCTGCCAATGATCTGCAGTATATAGAAATGGCTCGTTTGCGCTGGGAGGTTCTTGTTGGTGATGCGCAATCTGCCCTCTCACCTCTTGAGCAGGAAATAAAAGAAGCGCAAGAGAGTTCGTTATATCGACGCGTACTGAAACTAAAACTGTTCAAAGCAATTGCGCTGTATCGCTGTAATCGATTCGAAGACTCGATCGTAGTAATGGCGGATATTATGCCAACCTGCTGTGCTGAGGGGTATGTCCGCTTGTTTGTGGACGAAGGCTCGGCAGCAGGCATGGTCGTCAAAATTTACCTCCAGACATTCAGAGCGGCCGGGCATCAGAGTGACCCGGTTTTCGTTAGCTATCTCGAGGGTCTGACTGAAGCGTTTGGACCAGCAATAGTGCTGCCGCCAGCAATCGTGCCCGAAGTGGACGAGCCAATACTGAATTCACTGACGCGAAAGGAAACCCGGGTTCTGCAATTGTTGTCTGAAGGGTATTCAAACAGCGCCATGGCTGAAAAGCTGTTTGTCTCTGATAGCACCGTACGAACTCATTTACGAAGCATTAACTCCAAGTTGAATGCGTCCAGCCGTACACAGGCCGTTGCAATCGCGAGGCGTCACGGGCTCATTTGATGTGTGCTGTGCCAGGTCGCGGGCTTATGTAGCTCGCCCGCGACTCCCTGAGGCCGCTTGGTCAAACAATCGCAGTCTTATGTTGCCTGGCAAACTGCTCAAAATAGACAAGGCTATCGGGGTTGGCCATTGCGTCTGGATTGGCAACACTCTCCCGTGAGGCGCCCTGTAAGACCTTTTTAACCGGCAGTTCCATCTTCTTGCCTGTCAGTGTCCGGGGGATTTCAGACACTTCGATTATGTCGTTTGGCACATGCCGGGCTGATAGCTGGGTACGTATGGCGTTACGAATGCGCTGATCAAGAGAACTCGTTAACTCCGCCCCGCGCCGCAGCACTACGAACAGCGGCATGTAGGGTTCGCGCCCAAGGTATTCCAGATCTACCACCAGGCTATCTACAATCTCCGGCGCTTCTTCAACCACGCGATATATCTCGCTGGTGCCCATTCGAATGCCCTGGCGGTTGATCGTCGTATCTGACCGGCCGTAAATGACGGCGCCACCACGAGGTGTTATCCGAACCCAGTCTCCATGTCGCCACCACTGTGGAAACACATCGAAATAGCTTTCATGGTAGCGCTGACCATCCTTGTCCCCCCAAAAATACAGAGGCATGGATGGCATGGGTTTGGTGACAATCAGCTCGCCCACTTCGTCTTCTATGGTATTCCCGTCGTCATCCTTCGCGTAAACCGCGGTTCCTAATGTGCGGCACTGCATCTCACCTTCATAAAGCGGCATGATCGGACAGGAGCCAACGTAGAATGCCGCCACGTCAGTGCCCCCGCTGATAGGCGCTATTAGTACGTCATCAAACTGGTCGTTAATCCAACGGTACCCTTGTTCCGGTAGCGGAGAGCCAGTTGACCCAATGGAACGAATCCGCTTCAGGTCGGCAATGCTTCTGAGGTCAACGCCAGCTTTGAGGCAGCCCAGATAGTATGCTGCGCCAGCTCCGAAAAAGGTAACTTCAGCTTCTTCGGCAAACCGCCAGAGTGTTCCCAGGTCCGGATACCCGGGATTACCATCGAACAGGCAAATAGTGGCGCCGAGCAAGAGGCCACTGATCTGGCAATTCCACATAATCCAGCCGGTAGTCGAGAACCACATGTATCGATCGCGAATGCCCAGGTCCAGATGTAAGCCGTGACCGAGCACACCTTCGAGCAGGGCTCCCCCGTGACCATGGACAATAGGTTTCGGCATCCCGGTAGTTCCG
Source organism: Marinobacter sp. 1_MG-2023 (assembly GCF_030549045.1). Taxonomy (NCBI): domain Bacteria; kingdom Pseudomonadati; phylum Pseudomonadota; class Gammaproteobacteria; order Pseudomonadales; family Marinobacteraceae; genus Marinobacter; species Marinobacter sp. 1_MG-2023. Next base: position 692,531 of record NZ_JAUOST010000001.1, read on the forward strand.
GACGAATAGACTATCCACAAGGGGTGATCAAAGGGGAGGTGCTCAAACTCCATTGGAATGTCGTGTCCTAATAAATCATCCCATAGAGTCGCGTTTTCGAGACGGGCGTCTGGGTCGAGATAGGGTAAAAGAATCACGTTTTCCAATGTCGGCAGTTCGATTTTGAGATTTTTAAGAACCTCAAGCCGGTCGAACTTCTTTCCCCCATACTGGTAGCCGTCTACTGCCAGCATGATTTTCGGGTCAATCTGCCGAAAACGATCTGTTACGCTGCGCACGCCCATGTCCGGGGAGCAGCTTGACCAGATAGCGCCGATGCTTGCGCAGGCATAAAACGCCACAACGGCCTCGGGAATGTTGGGCATATAGGCAACAACCCGATCCCCCGGTTCTACTCCCATCTGCCTGAGTGTGTATGCAACAGATGCGATCTGACTGCGCATTTCGCCCCAGGAGATTGTTTCGGTCGGGCGTAACTCTGAACGGGAAACAATGGCCGCGCGATCTGAATCTTCCTGATGAAAACGAAAAGCCTGCTCTGCAAAGTTCAGTCGTGCACCTTCAAACCATACAGCGCCTGGCATCTGGTGACTGCTCAGGACGCTTTTGTACGGAGTGGTTGACTGAATACCAAAGTATTCCCAAAAAGCTGCCCAAAAGTCCTCCAGAGACTCCACTGACCATTCCCACAGGGAATTGTAATCACGAAAGTGCAACGATTTGTTCTCGCCAAGCCAATCCATAAAACCTTTGATTTGGCTCTGATCAATGCGCGCCTGGCTTGGCTGCCACAGCGGTTTGGGAGTGACTGCTGTCATTTTAAAACCTCTAGCATATTGTTTTTGATGGGGGAGGCACGTGCAGCTCGTGGTCCCTTATCCATAATGATTCGGTGGAGGGATAACAGACATCGTCTGAAACGACGAAAAATGCTGAACCTCTTCTGGCAGCTAAAGGACGGCCCGAGATTGAACACAGAATGTGGCGATGGTTGGAAGATTCGTCGATTCCGACGATGTCGAAGATTCCGGTTTACTCCCAACATGATATGGAGGGCGAGAGTTCCCGATATTCTGACTTGGCGAACTTCTGCAACCGATTATAAAAATATTGAAAGCATTCAGGAGAATAATAATGAACTGTCCCAATTTCGTGAGACGTGGCTTGTTGCCTGCAATTCTGGCAGCTGCATCCATGACAAGTGTGGTCGAGGCAAGACAGCTAAGTTATGCAACAGGTTATGCGCCCGGCTCTATAGGTGCCGATGCTGCAGAGGCTTTTGCTAGTGATGTCAAAGATCACTCTGGTGGAGATCTGACTGCCAAAGTTTATGCGCAGTCTCTGCTTAGTTTCAGCGAGATCCCACCAGGAATCCGGGACGGCATGGCCGATAGTGGGCTGGTTCTGACGCCTTACTTTCCTTCGGAGTTCCCAAGCACCAATCTGGCCACCGAACTTACAATGCTGATTGAAATGACGGATGCACCAACCGAGAAGGCCGGCCTGGCCTTTGCGGGTGCGATGGCAGAGTATGTTTTCTTTAACTGCCCGAGTTGCGTTAAGGAATACAAACAGCAAAACCAGCTGTTTCTCGGTGGCGGTGGGACATCGTCATACTTTCTGATCTGCAACAAGCCGGTCAGTACGCTGGAAGATATCAAAGGTAAGCGCCTGCGTATCGGCGGAGCTCAATGGGCGCGATGGGCCAATGCAGTTGGCGCAACTCCGGTTTCTGTCCCCCAGCACGAAACCTACGAAGCTCTGAGCCAGGGCGTTGTTGATTGCACTGTGCATTCTGCTCCGGAGCTAACCATTGTCAAATTGATGGAAGTGACCTCCGATATGACGCCTAACATGCCTGGAGGCGTCTTTTCGGGTGTCGCCAACAACATCAATGCAGATGTTTGGAATAGCCTTGCTGCCAGTGAGCGTAAAACAATGCTTCATGCTTCTGCCACTCAAGCCAGTGCTCTGAGTTGGGGCTACGCTCAGGCAGCCGCGATGAATATGGCGACAGCTAGAGACTTAAAAGAAATTGAGATTCATGAACCTGATGCTGCGTTGGTAGAAGCGACTCGGGAGTTTATCGAGCAGGACCTTAAAGCCATTGCTACCAAGTACGCTGATACGTACGGGCTCGAATCTTCTGCGGAAATGGTTGAGACCTTTCGTGCATTGCTGACGAAGTGGGTGGGTCTCGTGAGCGATGTAGGCAGCCATGAAGAACTAACCCAGCTGTATTGGGATGAGGTGTATTCCAAAGTTGATGTGGATAGTTACGGTCAGTAAGAACTCAATGCGACACTAAGTGTTGATTAGGTGCAGGCATCGCTGGTGAGCGGTGTCTGCACTTCTGTCGTGTAAGTACGCTTCTCTCAATTATTTTTTACCGCACCGGTTTTGAGCCGGGAGAAAGTCGCAGGCACTACGCCTAACCATGAGGCCAGCTGGTTATCGGGTACGCGCTTAACCAGCTCTGGATATTCTTCTATCAATAGCTGATAACGCTCTTTTGCAGACATGGTGTGCTTGCGAAACTCTCGCATACTGGTCAGTTCCGCCAGCTCTTCGGTCAGGGCCATTGCAAACTGAGGCCATAGGCCTTCGCCATGGGCCTGAATGGCAGCCCGGAATGCACTGAAATCGGCAACCCAGACGGTAGCGGGTGTAACCGCCGTGAGGCACAGGGTGTTGCGTATTGTGCGGCTGCGGCCAAAGACCGGCCAGACCATGTCGCCTTCGGTAAAAAAGTGATGCACGGCAACTTTCCCGCTGGGCGCTTCCCGGAACAGCCGCATTATCCCGTACTGGATCAGGTAGACGTTGGCCCAGGGGGTGTCGTGTGTTTCCATCTGGGTTTCAGCGTCGACTCGGCGCTGATGAAACAGTCGGGTGAGGTCGCCGAGAAATCTTGTGTCCGGGGTGTCCTGTTTCCCACTCAGTCTGATTCCGAATACGCGGCTTAGCCCGTTAAGCAAGGCCACGGATTGAGGTGCCGCGTCTTGCTGGATTATATCCGGGTTTTTCTCCCCCAGCAGGCAGGGGGAGGAGGACACGTCGGGTTTGAGAGTGCGAGTCATTGCATTGATGCCGTTAAAATATGTGCTAATTATCCTAACAGAAAGTTGTTTTCGGAAATGACTTAAATCATTAAGGCATTTTCACTCTCTCGATATAGCCTCAGTGGCTGGTTCCTTCTTCGTAGTTGATCTTGTTCCACACGTTGTACTTGCCCGATGGCTTATTCATCGGGATTCGTTTTTCTTCCTTCAGAGTGTCTGCGTCGTAAACAATTACCGCGCCTTCTTCGTCCCAGATACTTAGCAGCAGTTTTTTGCCGTAGCGGTCGAATTCGACATGGGCGGCTACTTTCCCGGGGGCTGGTTGAAGGGTCTTTACGATCTCCAGGGTTTTTTTGTCGATTACATGGACTTTGTCTTTATTGGGGCCGAAGAATACGTCTACCCAGGCATAGCGGGAATTTTCATGGCTGCGCATGAAGAATCCGGGACCAGCGGTTTCGAGAGTTTTAATGACCTCCCAGGTGTCCATGTCGATGATGGAAACGGCACCAGTGCGGAAGTGCGGAGTAGCCATCACCCGTGTGCCCTGGTAGTCCCAGGTGATGCCTGAACCCAGGTGCGGCATGCCGGGCAGGGGCAAATCAGCGGTGGTTTTTCCTGTGTCCATATTGATCACTAACCCGTGTTTACCATCACGGGCCGCGCCAATGAGGTGTTGGTAGCCGGGGTCGAAGAAGAAGTCGTCAAGCCAGGTGTCGGTCTGCATTCTGCGTACTTTGGCTTTATCGTTTTCAACGGTAATTTCCCAGGCTTCGGGAATGTCTTTCAATGCGGCGATGAAGCTATTCCGGGGTGGAGCAGTGTAAACGGCGCTTACCCGTGAGCTTTCTTCGGCACCGTTTTCAACGGGGATGATTTCCAGCAGGTTCAGATCTTTCGCGTCGAAAAGCACAAGAGTGTGTGGCAGGTAGTTGGCTGCCATTACGTGTTCGCCATCAGCGGAGACAGCGATGTTGCGCATGTTGATGCCGGCGCGGATTTCGGCAACGACCTTCAGGTTGTAGAGGTCGTATTTGGTAATCCAGCCATCCCGTGAACCGAAATAAACGTAGCGTCCGTCAGGGCTGTATTTGGGGCCGCCGTGCAGGGCGTAACGGCTGGCAAACCGGTGAATAGGCTCCATGCTGTCGCCGTCAAGCAGGGTAACGTGGTGGTCGCCGATTTCCACCACCAGAAACAGGTTCATCATGTCCGCGTCATAAGCAGGCTTGTCAGGCAGTGAGCCTGCCGGGTGCGGTAGCAGATGGCTGTCGGTAATTTCGCTTTTGCCCCAGACGGGCTCTTGTGCCGGTGGCTGGTATATATATTCAGCCAGGGCGGTTATGGATTCGGCATCCAGTGTGTCGGCAAAGCCGAGCATCTGGGTTGCGGGTCGGCCGTTGCGGATGGCGTCTTCAGCCTGATCTTTTTTCAGTCGCGAGAGGTTGTCTGGCAGCAAGGCCGGGCCCATACCGCCGAGCCTGTCGCTGCCGTGACAGCTTGCGCAGTGCTGTTGATACAGGGCTTGGGTCTGTGCATCGGTGTTGGCTGCAATCAGGGGTGAGGCCAGCAGGCCTGCGGTCAGCATCAGGGTTTTCAGGGTCTGTTGCATCGACTTTCCAGCTTGGAGCATTGGTAATGTATTTAAGCCTGTTTCGTTCATGCGGGCCGCCGCGTCGCCGCGGCAGCAGCCGGTCCTATTAATGCACTGTTCCAGCCTGCCTGTGCCGGCTGCGCCAGCTTGTCTGCCAGCTGTACTACTTCGCCTACAATGATCAGGGTAGGTGGCTGGAAACCTTCCATATGGATGGTTTCTTCCAGGTTTTTCAGAGTTGTAACGGCCATGTGTTGTTGCGGGGTCGTACCACGTTCTACCAGTGCCACCGGGCATTCGCCGGAACGACCGTGTGCCATCAACTCCCGCACAATGGCGGGTGCATTGTGCAGGCCCATGTAAAACACGCAGGTCTGACCCGGGGCTGCCAGTACTTTCCAGTTGAGGTCCAGAGCGTGATCGGCTTTCCGGTGTCCGGTTACGAAGGTTACGCTTTGGGCGTAATCCCGATGCGTAAGCGGAATGCCGCAGTAGGAGGCGCAGCCAGCGGCAGAGGTAATGCCGGGCACTACGAGAAAGTCGATATCATTTTCAACCAGGAATTCGGCCTCTTCACCACCGCGACCAAAAATGTATGGGTCGCCGCCCTTCAATCGCACGACTCGGCGCTGCTTTACCGCTAACTGAACCAGAAGTTCATTGGTGTCTTCCTGAGCTACGTAATGGCATCCGCTGGCCTTGCCTACGTGGATTCGCTCTGCGCTGGGGTTCACCAGCTCCATGATCTGTGGTGATACCAACCGGTCGTAAACGATGGCGTCTGCCTGTTGGATCAGCATCAGGGCTCTGAGTGTAAGCAAACCGGGATCGCCTGGGCCGGCGCCTACAATGGCGACTTCACCGGCGCGCAAGGGTTGTTCCGCCAACTGGAATTCCACCAGGCACTTCTTTCTCTGGCTGCTTGTCATGCTGCGTTCCTTACAGATTGTTGACTGGAATTTCGACTACCGGTGCGGCAACACGCCTGGGCATTTCGAGAACGCCAATCTCCTCGTTGGTGAGGTAACAGCCGGGGTCTTCTTCCCAGAAATCACCGGAAACATTGTAGGCGCGTACCCGGGTGTTGCCGTTGCAGATCGCCAGATATTGGCACTGGGCACAGCGGCCTTTTACGGGCCGTGGTTTCTGCCGGAAGCCTTGCATCAGTTCATCATTGGCTTCTGACCAGATTCGCGAAAAGGGCTTCTCACGCACGTTGCCCAGGTTGTAATCCCACCAGAAGGTATCAGGATGGACGACGCCCAGATTGTCGATGTTTGAGACTTTCTGGCCAGAGGAGTTGCCACCCCAGTTAAGCAGCCGTTGCTCCAGGGCCGGCACTTGATCCGGGTAATGTTCTGCTGCCCACTGCAGCAGAAAAGGCCCGTCGGCGTCGTTATTGCCAGTCACGTATTCGCGCTCGACACCGCGTTTCAGCTCTTCGTGGCAGTGGTTGAACAGCAGGTTCATGGCATCACGGGTCATGTCATACCAGGCATCGCGCTTGCGATTGCGACCGCCGCGGCCGGAGTAGTTCAGGTGTGAAAGGTAGAACTTGTCAATGTCATGCTCGTCCAGCAGCTTGAGCATATCCGGTAATTGAACTGCGTTGTCCTGTGTGAGGGTAAAACGCAGACCTACTTTTATGCCGGCATCCTTGCACAGTTTTACCGCTTTCATGGAGGCCGCGAAGGCACCTTTTTTCTGGCGGAATTCGTCGTGGGTTTCTTCCAGGCCGTCAATGCTTATGCCAACGTAATCGTAGCCGGCGTCTGCAATTTGCTGGATGTTGTCCTCGGTAATCAGAGTGCCGTTGCTGGACAGGCCCACGTAGAAGCCCATGTCTTTGGCGCGGCGTGATATATCGAAAATATCCGGGCGCATCAGCGGTTCGCCGCCCGAAAGGATCAGCACTGGCACGCCGTAAGCTTTGAGGTCGTCCATCACGGTATAGACTTCATCGGTACTCAGCTCACCCTTGAAATCGATATCCGCAGAAATCGAATAACAGTGTTTGCAGGTGAGGTTGCAGCGACGTATCAGGTTCCAGATCACCACCGGGCCGGAGGGCTTGGGGATGGCTCTCACCGGCGCCGGATTCATCAGGCTTTTTATGTAGCGGGTCATTCTGAACATGGTGCTTCCCCTTGCGTTATTTTCGCAGCCGCAGGCCGGTTTTCTTGAGAATGGCCGAGCTGTAAAGAATGGTGTTTTGCCGGCAGGCGTCGCCCAGCACCGCACGAATCTGTGCGGCTTTGTCTTCTACTTCTTCCCGGGTGGTGCCGTGTACCATGGCAAACAGATTGAAAGACCAATAGGGCAGGTGTCGTGGCCGGCGATAGCAGTGGCTCACGAAAGGCAGTTCACCAATGGCGGCGCCCAGTTCCGCGACGCGATCGTCGACAATGTCCCACACGGTCATCCCGTTGTAGCGATAACCCAGGCGGTAGTGATCGGGCACGGCTGCGACCCGGCGTATCACGCCGGCGTCTTGCAGGGCCTGGAAGCGGGAAAGTACCTCGTCGGCGTCCATGTTCAGCTTTTTGCCCAGTTCGGCCCAGGGGTCGGAAACCAGTGGCAGGCCTGCCTGGGTGGCAAGAATCAGTTCGCGGTCGCGTTCTGTCATTACGAAGCCGTTTTGTGTCTCTGTGTCAGACAGGGAAGTGGAGGTGGACATGGAACTCCTGCTCCTTTGGCATGTTGTAAACCGGGTAGCCGGTGGTGTTTTCAATGGCGCTGATGGTGTTTTCAATGGCGCCCCGGGTTTCGGTTGCCAGAACAAACCACATATTCAGGTCGTGCTCGCGGCGGTAGTTGTGGGCGACTTCGTCAAAGCTGTTTACCTGTTCGGTAACCCGCTCAAAATCCGCTTCTGGAATGCGCATGGCTGCCAGTGTCAGTGCGCCGCCCATTTCACCGGCATGGAACATAGGGCCAAAGCGGGTGAGCACGCCTTCAGCGAGCAGTTTTCTAACCGTGTCCAGCACCTGTTTCTCACTGAGGCTGAGTTCCTCTGCCACGGCCGCAAAAGGGTGGCGTACCAGCGGCAAACCGTGCTGCAAACGGTTGATAAGAACCTTCTCAACCTGGCTCAGGTCTGCAATCGGGGCCTGGCGGCGGGATTCAGTCGTGGCTGACATAGCGCCCTCCGCGTTGACGGTAGGCTTTATTACTGAACAGTACGGCGTGTTGAATATGCTGCAGATTCTGGTCGTCAATCAGACAGGCCAGCTGTGCCAGCACGCGCTCGCGGTTAGTGCCGTGAATCATGCAGAACAGGTTATAAGGCCAGTCCGGGAGACGCCTCGGGCGTTGATAGCAAAGTGTGATAAATGGCACAGCGGCCATGGCTTTGCCGAGAGCTTGTACCTGCTCATCGGGGATATTCCAGACCACCATGGCGTTGGCGTTGTAGCCCAGTGTGCGGTGTTTCACCACCAGGCCAAAACGCTTGATCAGGCCGTCGCTCTGCCATTGCGTGATGGCGTCCATGACTTCCTGTTCGGACAGGCCCGTACGCTCGGCAAGAGTCTGAAACGGGCGAGGCGTCAGAGGGAGCCCCTGCTCAAGTTGCTTCCTGAGCCTTAACAGCCCCCAGGCACTTACTTCAGTTGAACGTGAAGTCGCAGAATCCCGGGGCAGATAGTCGGCCGAAAAGGGTTGGCTCATGACAAGGCCTCCCAGTCGATATCGAAGCCCAAGTCAATGTGATAGCCCTCAACCATGGGTAGGCGAAGCATGGGCAATCTAAGCTCATGTTCCAGTTCGTCAAGGTGCTCATCCAGAAGTTCGTGATCCGGGGCCGTCATGACAAACCAGAGATTGTAGGTGTGCTCTCGGGCGTAATTGTGATTCACCCCCGGAGCACGGTTGATACGGGCGGCGACCAGATCCATTTGCGCTTCCGGCGCCGCCACGGCAGCCAGCAGGCTTGCGCCTGCCTGGCTGTGTTCAAACACGGGTCCGACCCGGCTGAGTACCTGTTTCTCCTGAAGGGCAGACAACCTGTGAATCACCTCTGCTTCCGTCAGGCCCAGGCTTCGGGCTATTTCTTCGTAGGGGCGTTCACAGACCGGCAGGTTACGCTGGTAACTGTCAATCAATTGTCTGTCTGCCGCATCCAGTGTCATCACGTTACTCCTTCGGGCCGGGCCGGGATCAATACACGTCGTGCTGGGTGTTGTAAGTGTTGAACTTACCGGTCGGGGTAACCATGTATTCGCCCTTGATCACCTTCTTCAGCTCACGTGTCTTGTCATCGACTACGACAATGGCGGAGTTCTTGTCCTGTGTGTTCCAGACAGAGAACCAGACTTCGTCGCCCGCCCTGTTGTATTCAGGCTGCACAACACGTTTGGGACCTTCACCAAGGTCGGCCCACTCGGCAATCGGGAGCGCTTCGTAGCCGGCATCAAAGTTATTGATGTCAAATACAGCGATGCTCTGGCTCACGGATTCAGCCGGGTTAAGAGCGGTATCTACCCACAGGTTGGTGGACTTGGGATGGGTCTTCACGAACAGTGAGCCGCCACCCTGGCCATTCACGGTGCGTACCACTTTCCAGGCCTTGTCGGGGTGCCCTTCAGGGTCGGTACCGATCATCTGGATGGTTGGATCGCCCAGGTGAGAGGTTGCCCAGACTGGACCGTGCTCGGGGTCTATAAAGTTGGCGCCACGACCTGGATGCGGAGTTTGGCCAACATCGACAAGAGCCTCGAGGTTACGATCCTTGGCATCAACAACCGCAATCTTGTTGGAGTTGTTGGCTGCCGTCATGAAGTAACGCATGCTGGCGTCCCAACCGCCATCGTGCAGATATTCTGCTGCATCAATGTAGGCGATGTTCATGTTGTCCAGGTCTTCGTAGTTAGCCAGCAGGATCTTGCCGGTCTCTTTTACGTTGACGATGAATTCCGGGTGAGCGTGTGAGGCCACAATGGCAGCCACTCGCGGCTCAGGGTGATATTCCTGTTTGCTGACGGTCATGCCGCGGGTGCTTACTATTTTCTTCGGCTCAAGAGTGTCGCCATCCATGATCACGAACTGAGGCGGCCAGTAGGTGCCTGCAATGGCGTATTTGTCTTCCCAGCCCTTGTACTTGGATGTTTCAACAGAGCGCGCTTCCATGCCCACCTTGATCTTGGCGACGGTTTCCGGCTCTTCCATCCATAGGTCGACCATGTTGATCAGGGCATCACGGCCGATAACCATTACGTAGCGGCCAGAAGCAGACATCCGGGAGATGTGCACTGCATAGCCGGTTTTAATGATTTTCACGACTTCTTTGGAATCGCCGTCGATCAACGCAATTTCACCGGCGTCACGCAGGGTGACACTGAAAATGTTTTCCAGGTTCAGATCGTTCATTTGCTTGGTTGGGCGGTCTTCCGGCGGAATAATCACTTCCCAGGTGTCCTTCATGTCAGCCAGGCTGAATTCAGGCGGCACGGGGGGCTCGTGCATGACATATTTGGCCATCAGCTCCACGGTTTCTTCGTCGAAGTCGCCAGAGGTCAACCAGTTCGGCATGCCAGCGGGGGAGCCGTAACTGATGAACGCTTTCAGGTAATCAATTCCGCGCTCCTGGGTGATATCCGGAGTCAGAGGCTTACCGGTCGCGCCTTTACGCAAAACACCGTGGCAGCCAGCGCAGCGTTCGAAGTAGATCTGCTTTGCGGTTTCAAATTCCGCGTCAGTCAGATCCGGGGCCCCGGGTGTTCGGACTGTCTGTGCCGAACTTGAATCAATGGGGCTGGCGGTGCCTTCATAGGCGGTTACAGACGGATCAGCGTTCTTTGGAGCGGCATAGGCGTTCATCGCGCCGAACGACGCGACAGCCACGGCAAGCGCCAGTGGTTTCAGGAATGGATTGGTTGCTCTCATCAGGCTCTCTCCTTTGAGTTTAAGAGTGTTGTTAGGGTTCTCTTCTTTACCCTGATGAACATTGATTAAAATCAGATGTATGTTATTTGTCTAGTGAGTACCCAACCATGGGTATAACCAAAGAGTTGTTGTGGCGGGGGGTGTTTTTAACCAATATCAAAGATGTCGTTAAAGGGCGGCGTCACCATGTGGAATATCCGCTACAGGCCCAGGGGAGAAAACGAGCTGTGAACGGTTTCACACGGAGTAAGGTCAAGCGGAGGATTGGTCCCACAGCAGTATGGTTGATGCTGTTTTTATTGCCCTCGGCACTGTTGGCCGGCGGACAGCCGGATCAGTCCCGTAGCCTTGCCGAACTCGAGAATTTTGTGGTGCAGGACTGTGGCTCCTGCCATGGAATGACCCTTAAAGGAGGGCTTGGCCCGCCTCTGAGACCCGAGAATCTTGGGCACCTGCCCGAAGGGGCCATAGCAGCCATTATCCGTGAGGGCATTCCGGGTACTGCAATGCCTCCGTGGAAGCCCCTGCTGGCTCCCGCCGAAATTGAATGGATCAGTCATCAACTTAAAACTGGCGCTCTGGTCTTGCCCTGACCTTTTGCCTGGAGGACTCCCTGAATGGTTCAGATTATCTGTTCTGCGAAGCGACTATTAATGCTGGTGCTGATTGCTGCGCTAATGAGTGGTTGCCAGGTTCTTGGTGAAACTGATTCTGGCGATGGCTTGATGGGTACCGGCGACCTGGGCCTGATTATCGAGCGTGCGACAGGTTCCTTGCTGGTTATCAACACGACCAGCCACAGTGTGATCAGTCGTATTGAAGGGCTGGGTGATCTGTCTCATGCCTCCGTTGTGTACTCCCGGGATGCGCGTTATGGCTTCGTATTTGGTCGCGATGGCGGCCTCACCAAAGTGGATCTGCTCACACAGTCTGTTGTTGAGAGAGTGATTCAGTCTGGCAACAGCATTGGTGGAGCTATCTCTCAGGACGGCCGTTACGTCGCGGTGTCGAATTACGAGCCGGGAGGGGTAAAAGTTTTTGACAGCACAACGCTGGAACTGGTCGCTGATATTCCTGCTACCTATATCCGGGAAAACGGAGAAACGGCGCAGTCCAAAACCGTAGGCCTGGTCGATGCACCGGGAAACAGATTCGTGTTTAGCCTGTTTGATGCCAATGAGATCTGGATTCTGGATATGCCGGACGGTGTTGCTGGCGACAAGCCTGAAGTAACTCGCTTCGATGCCGGTAAGGCACCCTACGATTCCATGATTACTCCAGATGGGCGTTACTACATCGCCGGCCTGTTTGGCGAAGACGGTCTTTCGATGCTGGACCTCTGGGATACCGATGCCGGGGTTACCGAGATCCTGCCGAATTACGGCAAGGGCGAAAAACAGCTTCCTGTATACAAAATGCCTCACCTTGAGGGCTGGACGGTTGCCGATGGAAGGGCGTTCGTGCCGGCCGTAGGCCACCATCAGGTGCTGGTGGCCGATATGAATGACTGGTCACTGGTAGACAAAATTCCGGTGCAGGGTCAGCCGGTTTTCGTGATGGCCAGCCCCGACAACCGGCGAATCTGGGTGAGCTTTGCGCATCCGAAAAACGATGTGGTTCAGGTAATTGATTCCCAGACCCGCGAAATCATCCGTACGCTCGAGCCGGGCCAGGCGGTTTTGCACATGGAGTTCACCCCGAGGGGCGAGGAAGTCTGGGTGTCGTCCAGGGACAGCAACCGGGTGACGGTTTACAACACTCGCACTCTTGAGCCGGTTGCAGAACTGGATGCGATAAACCCCAGCGGCATTTTCTTTTCCAGTCGGGCCCATGTGCTCGGTCTATAACTTCAAGCCAGTAACCGGGGGCTTTCTCAAATGACCTTTTACCAGCCAGTTGGTAATGAAATAGAACTGTTCCAGGCGGCAGCCGACAACGGCCTGCCGGTACTGATCAAAGGGCCTACCGGCTGCGGTAAAACCCGGTTTGTCCGCTACATGGCCGAGAAACTCAATCGACCGGTTTATACCGTAGCCTGCCACGACGACCTGACCGCTGCAGACCTGGTTGGTCGACACCTGATTGGCCCGGAAGGCACCTATTGGCAGGACGGCCCGCTGACTCGCGCTGTACGGGAAGGCGGCATTTGTTATCTGGATGAAGTAGTAGAGGCACGCAAGGATACAACGGTAGTGCTGCATCCATTGGCGGATGATCGCCGCGAGCTGCCGATTGAGCGCACCGGTGAACTGCTCACCGCAGCGCCCGGTTTTATGCTGGTCGTTTCCTATAACCCGGGATACCAGAGCCTGCTCAAAGGCATGAAACCTAGCACCCGCCAAAGATTTGTATCACTGAGGTTTGACTACCCCTCAGAAGCGGCGGAGCAAACCATTGTGGTGGAAGAATCCGGTTGTACCAGCGATCTCGCACAGCAACTTGTAAGCCTTGCGACCGCTTTGCGCAACCTGAAAGATCACGACCTGGAAGAAGCAGCATCAACCCGTTTGTTGATACACACGGCCCTTTTGATAGGCGCCGGTTTACCCGCAGCGGCAGCCTGCCTCGCAGGCATGATTGAGCCATTGTCAGACGACGAAGCAACAGTTATTTCATTAATGGAGGTAGTATATGCCGTATTCGGGCGCCCAGAAGAAAACCGCTAGTGGTGCGGTTATACCGATTATCTGGTATTTGCTAAACTTGCTGGCAATTCCGATTATCGGTTTCGTGGTTTTGCTGTGGCTGTTCATTAAAAGCCCTGAAACCAATGAACTGCGCCGGGCTCACACCCGGGCCGCTCTGTTCATGTCTCTGCTTGGGTTTGTTCTGATCAGTTCTGGCATTGCTTTGAGCTGGATATTCTTCAGTGATGTGGGTTACTTCGGGACATTCGCTCTGGTGTGGGCAATTGCGTTGCACACGGGTTTTGTGCTTTGGGGGATGGTCTCTCTGGCTCAGGCTATGTCTGATAAAAAACCCTTGTTCCCTGCTAAATGGCTCTGATCCAGCGTGATCTTTTCGTTATAAATTCTTTAGCGCTGCGTTAAGCCTCTGCGAATCGGTATGTTCATGATGGGTGTCAGGGCTCGGGGCAAACGCCTCTGGCTAATAAAAAATACCGGGAGAACGATATGAAGACGCTGATTCGCATGTTTCTTGCCGTTGTAATTACTGCTGCCGGGGTAGGTGTAAACCTGGCTTATGCCGACGACATGAAGAAAGATGATGGCATGATGCACGACCACATGAAGAAAGACGAAGGCATGATGCACGACGACATGAAGAAAGATGATGGCATGATGCACGATGATATGAAGAAAGACGACGGCATGATGCACGACGACATGAAGAAAGATGATGGCATGATGCACGATGACATGAAGAAAGACGACGGCATGATGCACGATGACATGAAGAAAGATGACGGCATGATGCACGACGACATGAAAGACAATATGGATAAATCATAAGCCGGCGCGGCGTTTGAACCTAACATCCGCCCGGCTACGTGCTGGGCGGATCTGCTTAGTCCATGGTGATACTTGCGTGCGAAGGGCTATGAAATGGCGGCACAGGGCCGGCAATCTTTCTTATGGAAACCCGCGATAACTTCAGGTAAGTGTATGAAACCCCGCTACGGCAAACACCACCACAGGTGCCCACAATTGGGCGGCCAACCTCCAGCCGCGCGGTGCATGCTTCATCTCCATAAAGTGGTCCACTAGCAAAACCGCTTTCACAACCACCAATACAAAAACCAGCCAGGCCAGAAATTCGGGGCCGATTCCGACCTCCAGTGCGATGACCGGCAGGGCCGTACAAATCATCAGTGCAAAATAGATCATCAGCATCGTCAGCCCTCCCTAGGCCAGAACGTAAATCATCGGAAACAGCACCAGCCACACCAAATCCACCATGTGCCAGTATGAGGCGCCGGACTCCATTCCATTCATATCCGAACCATCGTAGTCACCGTTGCCGACTTTAATCGCGAGCACGATGAGGATGACCTGGCCCAGAATAACGTGCATGAAGTGAAAGAACGTCAGGAAGAAATAAAACATGAAGAAGGTATCTGTACCCAGGTTGTAGCCCTGGCTATACAGATTTACGTACTCATACAGTTTGCCCAGGGTGTAAATGCAGGAAACCCCAATCGCAAGCCATAGCCGCCATTGCGTGCCACGGCGTCTGTTACGGAGCTGATGAACAGCGGTTGCGACCAGGTAGGAGGCAGTGATCAGTGCAATGGTATTCAGCAGGCCGATCAAGGGATGCAGTGCTTCGCGTCCGGCATGGAAGGTAGCCGGGTCGAGGCTGCGTGCGACGGCAAAACCGATGAACATAATGCCGAACACGGCCAGTTCAGCGAAAATGAAGATCCATACGGCGACATCGCCAGGCAGTTGGCGCGAATCGGATTCTGTTTCGGGCTCAGGAGCCAAGTCGGTCATCTCTGTCATATCAGTGAGTCAGGTTCAGGTAGAGTTTGGGGAGCTGCAACGGCAACTGTGCCGGGTCACGGATCACCACGTAATTACTGCTTCCGAACACGTAGGGCAGGTACTCGCTGGCCTCGTCATCAATGGTTACGCAGAACGGTGTAATGCCCGCCTTTTGGGCTTCCTGGACGGCCATGCGGGTGTCTTCGACGCCGTATCGGCCTTCGTAGATGTCCAGGTCGTTCGGTTTGCCATCAGTAAGTAACAACAGGATTTTCTGGTGCTCGTGACGTGCCTGCAGCAGCTTGGTGCCCTGGCGGATGGCAGCGCCCATACGGGTATAGAAACCCGGCTCAAGAGCCTGAATGCGGCCTCGTATGGTGCTGTTATAGGGCTCGTCGAAGCTCTTTAGATGATGGAAACGCACGTGGTCACGTCGCCTTGATGAAAACGCAAACAGGGCGAAAGGGTCTCGACTTGCCTGCAGGGCTTCGCTGAGCAGTTGCAGACCGTCACGGGCAATATCGATCACCCTTTGATGGTTGTTGATGTAGGTTTCAGTCGAAAGTGACACATCCGCGAGAACCAGGCAGGCGAGGTCGCGCTGGCTTTGCTGGCAACGGCGGAAAAGCTTCTGGTCGATCACCCCCTGGCCGCGACGATGCTGGACTTCCCGCTCCAGGCAGGCGTCCAGATCCAGTTCGTCACCATCGAGTTGTCGCCTTTGCCATTGCTTGAGGGGCTTCAGTGCACTGAACTGGCGTTGCAGGTGCTGGGCTGGCCGACGCAGGGCTTCCGGGAGTTCCGCTGGTTCGGCATCCCGGGCCAGCATGGGTTGCAGGCAGCAGAAGGCGTCGCGATAACTCTGGCTACGCCAGTCCCACTCCGGGAGGTGAATACCCGGGCCAAGTCGCAAGTCGTCATGTTCTTCCGAGGGCAGGTCGAGATCAAACTTGATAGAGGAAGAGGTTTCCCTGCGGTCATTGGATACAGAGATCATGTCCATATCATCGGCAACGGCTTCTGCGTCTTCCTCTTCCGTGTCGTCGCCGGCCCGGTCAACCGGTATGAAATCGGTCCAGGAAAACAGGCTTTCCAGGCGAAAGAGCATCAGCCCCTGGTCTCGATCGAAGGCTTCCACTCGTTCGGCTTGTCTACGTTTGTTTTTCTTGGTCAGGCCGCCAGGGCTGGACTGGGTTTCGTCATCGCCGGTGACCCTCCCGCCAGCTTTGCCCTGTTCCAGAGCCGGGTATAGCCAGAGGATAACTGGCCAGGGATCACTGCCCGCTGGGGGCAGGGCAGGAACGCTGCCCGGGTGAATCAGTGCCTGCCGGATTGCCTGTTCACGCAGGGATTCCTCCGGAGAAAGACTTTCGGCTTCAGGGCGCCAATGCAAAACCTGTTTGACCAGGCGCTGGTATACGCGTTCCAGGCCAGGCCAGCGGGCAATGACATCCTGCACCAGTGCCTGATTGCCGGTAAACCAGTCACGGTCCGCGGGGGTGGGCAAGGCTGCCAGTGCAGCCAGCCAGATGTACAGTTCCCTGTTCAGCTGTTTTGAGGGGAACTTTGCCACTTTCTCTGGCAGACGCAGATTCTGTTCATCCCTCCAGGCCAGTTCAAATTTGCGGTGTGTGCCCGCGAGTTTGTGCAAAAACTTGCGGCGCAGACGAAAGTGCCGGGGTTCGGCAGTTACCAGACTGAGCGCCGGATCGCCGCCGAAGGCGCGGAACAGAATGCCCAGGCTGCGGGCTTCATCTTTCAGGTAAACGACGTGCTCGGGGAATTCGCCCAGAGCCTGGCGGGTGATGTACTCATGCCATTTGTAGCCGACCCACTCTTCCATTTTGAACTCCTGTTAAGCCCGCTGTCTGGCGGGTTTGCTCTCAGGTTGGTGGCTGGTGTGTAACTGGTGCACCGGGATCAGCACGGTCTGCCGGCTGGGTTCGCCAGGTTGCCAGTGCAGCAGGCTGCCCTCGGGGTTGTTCTTTTGCACCTCACGGCATGCGCTTACACATTGCAGGCATTGGGTGCAGGAGAATTTTGCGCGTTTGTGGCTGCGGGTAGGCAATCGCATGGGGCAGGCTGCATCGCAGGCTTTGGTGCAATCCCGGCAAGCCGCAGCGCGGGCTGTATCAAAGGTTACCAGTCGTCCCCGGCCGTTGGTCATCCAGGCAATGCTCTGCACAACACCAAAGGCGCAGCCATATTTGCAGAACAGGTGACGGGCGAACAGGAAATCCAGGGTGAAAACCGTGGTTGCCACGGCCAGAAATACGGCTGGGTAGAAGGCCAGGTTGCCAGTGACCAAGTCGGTGTACAGGGGAATGGGCGGCAACAGGTATGACAGCATGGCCAGGGCCCAGGAAAAGCCAATAAGAGCACATACAAATGTCAGGCCGGCCCAGTGAATGGCCTTGCCGCGCCGACCTTTTTTCAGGGCTTCCCAGAGTGTAGGGCGACCGGTAATGCGGGTCATCAGATCGTTAATGGTTTCCACTACAGAAAAATGTGGGCACAGCCAGCCGCAGTATATCCTGCCCCATTTCCAGGCAATCCAGAGCACAAGGGGAACGAGTGTCAGAATGGGAAGGATGAACCACAACAGAATCTGGCTGGCGACGTCCATAGGAGAACTTTGCGCCACCCAGTCGAGATTCAGATTGAATGAAAGTGGGAAACCAAGCAGAACAAACCGGGTCTCCGTCAGGTCATAACGAAAAATATTCAGAACCGGTGCCAGCAGGAACAGCCCGAAGAAAGCAGTGCGTGTGATCAGCCGCTTGCTCTGGAGTGTGTCTTTTGGGTTGGCTTGCTGCACGGTCACAATATCACTTCCGGATAGACAGGGCCGGAAACGGATTCCGGCCCTGTGGGCTCACTGTTGGCGGGTTTACGCGTCCTGCAGTGCAGGGCCGCGGGCTTCCTCAGCAGGGGATGCTTGTCCCTTGATCAGGAAACTGCCGAAGTACACAACAAGCCCGGCCATGAAGAAGCAGCCGGCAATCAGGCGCATCCAGTAGAACAAGGCGATGTTGTCCTGGGTGGCCATGAATGACAGAGCTTCACCGCTTTCAGGGATACGCTGCAGCCAGATTTGCAGAATGCCCGCGCCGGTCAGGAACAGCGTGATGAAAACCATGGAGATGGTCATCAGCCAGAAGCCCCACATTTCCACAACCTGGGCGGTGTTGCTATTGCCGTATGGCCGACCACGCATGATGGGCATGGCGTAGGAAATGATGGTGAGCACGATCATGACATAGGCACCGTAGAACGCCATGTGCCCATGAGCCGCAGTGATCTGGCTGCCGTGGGTGTAGTAGTTCACCGGAGCCAGAGTATGCAGGAAGCCCCATACGCCCGCGCCCAGGAATGCCATCACGGCCGTCCCCATGGCCCAGAGTGCTGCAGCCTTGTTGGGGTGATTACGCTTGCGCCGGTTAATCATGGTGAAGGCGAACAGCACCATCATAAAGAACGGCAAGGGTTCCAGGGCTGAGAACACAGAGCCCAGCCACAACCAGTACTCGGGTGGCCCGATCCAGAAGAAGTGGTGCCCGGTGCCGATAATGCCGGTAATCAGTGCCATGGCGATGATCACGTACAACCACTTTTCGATGACTTCCCGGTCTACACCGGTAATCTTGATCAGTACGTAGGCGAGGATGGCACCCATGATCAGTTCCCACACACCTTCAACCCACAGGTGAACCACGAACCACCAGTAGTACTTGTCGGTGGTCAGGTTACTCGGGTTGTAGAAGGAGAACAGCCAGAGCACTCCCAAACCGATCAGGCCGGTGACCAGCACAATGTTGACCACGGTTTTTCGGCCTTTCAGTGCGGTCATCATGACGTTGAACAGGAACCCTAGAACCACTACAAGTATGCCTATTTTGGTAATCGTAGGTTGTTCAAGGAACTCCCGGCCCATGGTTGGCAAGAGCCTGTTCATGGTGACATCCGCCAGAGTGGCGTAGTCAACGAACAGGTAGCCAAGAATGGTGAGTGTGCCGGCAACGGCAAATACCCAGAACAGGATCCACGCTAACAGCGGGCTGTATAGCTCGGTCTGTGCCTCTTCCGGCACCAGGTAGTAGGTTGCACCCATAAAGCCGAACAGCAGCCAGACGATGAGCAGGTTGGTATGAACCATTCGCGCTACGTTGAAGGGTATTTCCGGGAACAGGAAATCACCCACTACGTACTGCAAGCCCAGAATCAGACCAAACACGATCTGACCGGCAAACAGAACCAGGGCAAAAATGAAGTAGGGCATGGCGACCCGTTGAGATTCGTATTTCATATCTGCTCCCTCAGCCTTCGATGTTGGGTGGCCAGCCGTTATCGTCGATCTTGGATGTCCATTCTAGGAATGAAGACAGATCGTCGATTTCCTGGTCAGTCAGGTTGAATTGCGGCATCTGCCGGCGACCGGGCACGTTAGTGGGCATGGCGTTCATCCAGGCGTTCATGTACGCCTTGAAGACTTCGCTATCAGCCCCGCCACGGCGGTCGAATACGTTGGCAAGTTCAGGTGCAAAGTAAGCACCTTCACCCATAAGGGAGTGGCAGCCGACGCAGTTGTTGTTTTCCCAGACATGTTTGCCTCGGACTACCTGCTCAGTAAGCTGATCCCTGTTGTCTCTTTCGGGCATCGCCCGTGATTGGGTATCAAAAGTCAGGACCAGAAACAGCAGGACGAAGAATGTACTTCCCCCCAGATATATGTTTCTGGCCATGCTTTTGGTAAAGCGCTCGGCCATTGGTCTCTCTCCTTGGTCGTTGTGGAATACCTGACAGCCCTACTAGGATATAAACATGTATTCGTAATGCTGTTGATGATTATCAATCATTGCGGAAAATCACTCTACTGCGCCGGGGAGTTACCTCCAGAGGGGTAGGTGTTAGACTCCGCACCCTGTTTTTCTTCTATTCAAATGTCCGGAGCCGTCATGGCCGCTGCGCTGGCGTTGTTTATCAAACTGATTCCGCTTTATGTCACGGTTGCTCTCGGGTGGCTGGCTGGCCGCTACCTTGATGCCAGCGGCAAGCATATTGCGGGCATCATGCTTTATATTGTTACGCCGTCGGTGGTGTTCTCCGGTGTGATGGCGGCCCCGCTTTCACCCGAGGTGATCTTCCTGCCATTTTTGGTGTTCGGGCTTTCATCGGTTTTGGGAATACTGCAGCTTAAGCTGGCGCGGCGAGTGATTACTGACGGCAGTGCCAGCATCATTCCGTTGTGTGTGGGGTCGGGCAATACAGGCTATTTCGGGGTGCCGGTAGCGTTGTTGCTGTTTGGCGAGGAAGGGCTGGGGCTCTACATCGTCTGCATGCTCGGTACCACCCTGTTTGAAAACTCGGTGGGCTTCTATCTGGCTGCGCGCGGTCGATATGATCTGAAAGAGTCTTTGTGGCGAGTCGCCAAGCTGCCTTCGGTATATGCGTTTCTGGCAGCGGTGATCCTCAATCTTTCGGGTGTTGGCATTCCCGATGTGTTTATGCCGCTTTTCGATAACCTGCGCGGTGCCTACAGTATTCTGGGCATGATGATCATTGGTATGAGCATTACCAGTTTCCGTGGGTTGGCGGGTAACCTGCGGTTCACCGCGCTGGCATTTTTTGGCAAGTTTGTCGTTTGGCCGGTAGTTGCAACGGCATTCTGGTGGCTGGACTCACAGGTGCTGGGTATTTATGAACCGGCGGTGCACAAAGCCATGTTCCTGATCTCCATTACTCCCATCGCAGCCAATACCGTTGTCATTGCAACTTTGTTGGACACTTCTCCTCGACAGGCCGCAGGCACGGTAATGCTTACAACACTCTTCGCCCTGTTGTTCATTCCTGTGATGATCTCTCTGGCCTTCTAGCGTCTTTGGCCCTGCATGAGGCTCAGTGGCTCTCCACCGTACCGGCATTGCTGATTCGGGTGTGGGCCTCAGATATATCAACCCGGGCATGGCGCACCACACTGATTCCTGCCGTGATGGCCAGAGTGCCCATTATGGCGGCGACGATAAGGTCCGGCCAGGCACTTGCAGTGCCGAAAACACCCAGCGCGGCGGCCATGACAGCGATGTTGCTGATGGCATCATTACGGCTGCATAGCCAAACCGATCGCATGTCTGAGTCGCCACTGCGAAACCGGAACAGCATAATGGCAACGCCGGAGTTTGCTACCAGCGCCAGCAAACCAACCGCTCCCATGGTAAGCGGTTCGGGAGTGATGCCTTGTTCCAAAACCCAGATGGCTCGTGCCCAAACGGCGATACCGAACAGCACCATGGTAATCCCTTTAACCATGGCCGCCCGGCCACGCCAGAGCATGCCCATTGAGAGCACAGAAAGCGACAGAATATAGTTGGCGCTATCGCCAAAGAAATCGATGGCATCAGCCATCAGCGATACCGAGCCGGACTGTAAACTGGCGACGCCTTCGACAAAAAACATGGCCAGGTTCACCCACAGGGCAATCCAGAGTGCGCGACGAAAACCGGGAGCCGGAGATTGCGGCTCCGGGCCAGAACAACTGCATGCCATAAACACCTCCTGAGTAGGTAGGTTTACATTAAAAGCCCTGTAGTTGCTACAGGGTCAATATCAACCATGTCTTTTGCAGAAGAAAATTGCACGGGATTAGTTGAGCCCTACAGGAGGCTATTAGTGTCAGCTAAGACCTCTTCGCGGTGTACAAAGCCACCGTTGAAATCACCGCAATCTGATTGGCGCTAGGGCTTGATACAGACAACTGGTTTTTTATCGAGCAGAAATCCGCGGAGATTTTTTAGCTAACGTGGATTCAATTGTGTTGGCGCCAAGGATTAAAAGGTACGGCTATTCTCTCGCTTTCATACTGATAGGTATCAACAGAATGTTGTAGGCGCGAATTTCGGCCGGGTTTCTCGACAATGTCATCTCGTCCAGCATAATCGGTGCAGAACTGGTTTAGGGCTTAACTGCGTAGCAACATGGGTCGATTCTTCAACAAGTAATTAAATATTCCATAACCCCCTCTTTTGGAATGACTAATGGACTTTGGTGTCGCGACCACCGTCTAATGATCCCGTGGCTGCGACTGTTGTGGTCCAATTGTTTCTGGCGTCAATGTAGGCGGGGCTTAATGCCGCTCTATGAGAGGTGCCCGTTGATAAGGGGCGGCATTTTTTTTCGAACTCAAGCGGAAATCTGCCAGTCTGGTACTTGATGAAAATACCCTCCAGGTCAAAGCAATTTACGAAATTGCTTGTGGATGTGTGTGCCTTCTCAAAGAAGGAAACGCTGTCTCTTGGCCTCGATATCTTGTGCATATTGGTCTTAGCTTGCCGGCGCTAGCACCTGGAAAACTTACAATACTGGCCGATACAAGTTGGTCCCTATAGTGGTGACGAACAGCGGCTATACCGAGATGATCAATATGCAAAATATTCTGTCCGGACTCCGAGTAATTGAAGGCAGCGCGTTTGTAGCGGCGCCCTCCGGTGGCATGACCCTGGCTCAGCTCGGGGCAGACGTCATTCGTTTTGATCCCATTGGAGGCGGGATGGACTATCGCCGCTGGCCTGTGACAAATAGCAACGAGAGTCTTTACTGGCATAGTTTGAATAAGGGCAAGCGGTCCATCGCAGTAGATATCCGTCGACCGGAAGGCCAAGAAATTCTCTCCCGGCTGATTACCCTGCCGGGGGACGATTGTGGCATGTTTCTCACCAATTTCCCGGCCAAGGGTTGGCTTTCCTATGAGCGTTTAAAAGAACTCCGGAAAGATCTGATCTATATGAACCTTATCGGTGACCGTCATGGGAGAAGTGCGCTGGATTACACAGTCAACTGTAAGGTTGGTTTCCCCTCTATCACAGGTGTTGGTCGGGCAGATGAGATTCCGCCCTTGAATAACCCTATGCCAGCCTGGGATGTAATCACCGGTCAGCAAATCGCTTTGGGTTTGCTGGCTGCCGAGCGCCATCGTTCCCGTACTCGCCAAGGCCAATTGGTAAAAATTGCCTTGGCCGATGTGGCTCTGTCTACGCTAGGCAATTTGGGCTATATCGCTGAAGCTATGATAAATGAGACTGAGCGTGAGGCCATCGGCAATAATATCTTTGGTACCTTTGGCCAGGCCTTCGAGTGTAATGATGGTGAACGGGTAATGGTTGTGGGGGTTAGCCCGAATCAGTGGAAGGCTATTGTTTCTGTGTCTGACACAGAAAATCAGCTTCAGGAGCTTCAGGAGCGGATGGGGTTAGATTTCCGTAAAGAGGGAGATCGTTATCACGGCCGAGACGAAATTACTGCCATCCTCAAGCCCTGGTTCAAACGGCGGCCATTCAGTCAGGTTAGCGCTGAACTGGATAATGCGGGGGCTTGCTGGGGTAAATATCAGACCATCCATGAAACTGTGAACTCAGATATTGACTGTTCCACTGATAACCCGATGTTTCAGATGGTAGACCAGCCAGGAATTGGTGCATACCTAATGCCTGATCACCCACTTCAGTTTACTGGCGTAAACCGCGACCCGGTGCGCCGTGCACCAAAACTCGGTGAGCATACCGAGGAGATCCTGGCGGAGACGTTGGGGTTGACCGGCAGTGAAATCAGCAAGTTGTTTGATGGCAAGGTTGTAGCCAGCTGCGGTTAGATAAGAGCTCGCATTGAGCTGAAGCTAGCACACACTGGGTAGCTTGTGGCGCTATACGATGTAGTGAGGCTGGCCAGTGAACTCCGGTTGTTAATGCTATAGTTGGAGGCTGAATGTGCCCTAACGATTGAGTGCCCTCAGGTCGTCGCAGAATTCACGGGCGAAGGTTGGCAGGGTGTCGAAATCCTCTGCACAGAGTTGGAAGTTGCGTTCTGCCCAGTGGTCAGTCAGTTTTACCTGCTTTATATTTTTGGTTCCCTTGTGGCGGGCGAACCCCAGCTCAGAAACAATAGCGATGCCCAAATTGGCGACCACCATCCGGTAGATGGCGTCATAACTCGCGACTTGGACTCGGATGTTCAGTGTTATGTGCAGTTTCTCCGCTTCTTTCATCAGAAATTGGTGGATCGCCGAGCCTTCCAACAATGAGATAAGAGGGTAGCAAAGACACTCTTCAAAACTGATACTATCGCGCTTTGAAATCGGGTGTCCTTTGGGGCAGATTATAATCAAGCGGCTCTCAGCAAATGGCAGAGTCTGTAAACCGGCCGTCACAATATTGCCTGACACGATACCAAGATCTGCGCCGCCTTCCTTGACGGTACGAACAATTTCCTCGCTGGTTTTTTCTTTCATCTCGATATGCACGCTGGGATGCGACTGCAAGTAATCTCCCAATATGTTTGGAAGCAGCTCGGTGATGGCTGTGGTGTTGGCGAGTAGCCTAAGTTGCCCAGTGATACCTAGGGCGAACTCCTGCAGGTCCCCAGTGAGAACTTCCAGTTGTGAGGTGATTTTGCGGGCATGATGCAGGTACACCCTGCCTTCATTGGTAACCTTCACCCCTTGGGAGTTTCTTTGCAGCAGCCTCAGTCCGAGTTGGTCTTCCAGATTACGGATGCGGTTGCTTGCGGCGGGGACAGACATGTGGCTTTGCTCAGCACCCCTAGACATGCTCTCGGACTCAGCAATTTTGATGAATAGCCGAAAATCAGTTAGGTCATACTTGGTCGCCATCGTTCCCCATCCAGTTATATAGCAGTTCGAGTGTAAGTTTAAACTACATGAATTCGAATGGTTGAGCCACAAGAGGTTTTCAGACCTCTTAGACGATAAACCCCCGCAGTTGGGCGGGGGTTTATCGTAGTGATCAGTCTTGAATGATCAGAGCATTTGTTCTACTACGGCGTTTGCTGGCAGCCCGCGTTTTTCTAACGGTTCCGCCCAGTCCTTGTGTACTTGGGTTAGCTTTTCTTGAATGTTCTTCAACTCAGCTTCTGGCAAGTACAGCGGTGAAATTCCGTGTTTTTCTTCTAAAACAGAAATGGCCTCTTTCTCGGCGCGATTCACATAGTCGCAGTGATTCTGATTGGCGTACTGACCGGCTTTTGTCAATATTTCTTTGTTTTCCGGAGAAAGCTTTTCCCAAGTCCGGTCGCTGATAGAGTATGTGACATTGAAGCTGCCAACACTCAAATTCGGAACCATTTGGTCCAGCGCTGTTTCCAGGCTCCAGTCCTCGACACTGATGAGGCCCCAGAAGACGCCATCCAGTGTGCCTCGGGACAGAGACGGTAATACATCAGAGCCCTGCATGCGGATGGGATTTGCACCTAAACGGTCAGCTGTCATCGCCATGGCTCCCCCTGCAGTGCGGAGCTTCAGCCCAGAAATATCCAGTGGTGTGGATAAGTTCTGTCCATTGGTAAGAATTCGATAGGGGCCAAGGTTAGCAGTAAACAGAGGTCGAATATTTTTTCTCTTGTATTCTGCCTCGTAAAGAGACTCGCCAGGTTGAACCAGATCGTTAAATTTTTCTGCAGCGGTGCAGGAGTCGGTAACCATGCCTGGGAGTTCCACCACAGCCGAAAGAGGCAAGTGCTCGGAGAGGTAGGCTGGTGCGACGTTGGCAATATCAGCTACGCCTGATTGCAGCAGAGTCAAGGCCTCGGAGCCTTTACCCAGTTGCTCGGCCGGAAAATATTGAAAACTGATGCGACCATCAGACAGTTCGTCTACTTTTTTCATGAATGCTTTGGCCCCGTAGGTTGTCGTAAAGGCGGATTCCGGCATCCAGTCGGCGAATCGCAAAGTTACATTGTCTTCGGCGTTGGCGGTAGCGACTGACCCTATGGTCAGCGCTGTTGTTACGCACACTATGAGAAGACTATTTTTTTTGCTCATATTTTATCCTTTTTGTTGGGTTTTTATGAATGGCATGTTTCAAAACTAACAGAGTTATGGTGCTGGTCTATTTATCATTTGTTTAGTTGGTTTTAATGCTTGGTTAATGGGTTAGCGGGCAGCTATCCTACCATGCGTTGCCGTAGCTTGGGTTTAAGATATCGTTAAGAGTGGTTTTGGCTTTTATGTATTGACTGTTTTACCGCGCTTGGAAGATATTGAAGGTCTGCTGAGAACTATGATTTATTAAAAATAATTCGGCTGTAATAATTTTAAGAAACAATATTAAAGGTGACAGCAATGATTCAGACTCGGCAAATCGGTGACGCTAAGGTCACAAATATTATCGAGTACTCCGGCCCCACCCATGATCCAGCTTTCCTGTTTCCAGAAGCAGAGCGCGTGGATATTGACCGGCTGGAAAGTCAAATGGCACCGAATCATTGGGTGCCCCATATGGGGAAGCTGATCGTCACCATTCAATTTTGGGTTGTCCAGGCGGGCACAGACATTATTGTTATTGATACTGGTGTGGGCAACTTCAAGCCTCGCGAAAGCATTCCGCGCATGCACATGCTCAACAGCCTTGTTCGCGAGTGGCTGGTTGCGGCGGGAGCAGCTCCTGAAGACGTTACTCACGTAGTGATAACTCACTTGCACGCTGATCATGTCGGTTGGAATACCACTTGGCAAGATGGTCGTTGGGCTCCTACTTTTCCAAATGCGACTTATCACTTTCCGGTTGATGATTTTACTTTTTGCAAAGAAGGTAAAAACAAAGAGCCGGGCGTCATCGACGTTTTTGGAGACTCATTTTTCGACAGCGTGATGCCCATTATGGATGCGGGCCTTGGAAAGATGATGCGGCCTGGCGATGAAATTGCAGATTGCCTGACAGTGCATGGCGCGGAAGGCCATAGTCCAGGGCAGGTTGTTTTCCGGCTGGAATCGAAGGGCGAAGTCGGCGTTTTCTCAGGTGATATTTTCCACAGTCCTCTGCAGATCATGCGTCCTGAGTTCAACTCCGGATACTGTATTTGGCAAGAAAAGGCGCGGGAAATTCGCTTGGAACTGCTGAATGAGTTGGCTGATGAGTCTGCATTGCTGCTGCCAGTTCATTTTGGCGCTCCCTATTGCGGATATGTGCGTCGTCAGGGCGATGGCTTCCTCTTTGAGCCAGCAACTTGGTAGCTGGCTCTTCAACGACTCGGGCTTTATAACAAAAAGAGGGTTTCAATTTGAGCACGTTAGCCAATTCTCCCAGTCCAGTTAAATATTTAGATTGCCCTGTACGGCATCTAGAAAACCTCTTGGTTGCTATTGCCGCATTAATGATTCTGGTGGCGATGGTGGTGACTTGTATGGATGTATTCATGCGGTACGTTCTCTCAATGCCGCTCAGTTGGTCGTTTGACTTCATTGTGTTGTATCTCCTGCCAGGCTCCTATTTTTTGGCCTTTTCCTATGCGCTCAGAGTCGGCACCCATCTGAAAGTGGATTACTTTGCGTCCTACATTAATCGGCGATTGCGTGGGTTAGTGTTGTTTTTAGTTGGTCTGATATCTGTTGTTCTATTCGCCTACATCTCTTGGTTTTACCTGATTGAAGCCTATCACGCCTGGCAGGATGGAGAGGTGATGGGAGGCGTGATTCCGTGGCCCGTGTGGCCGGGCGACTTCATTGTATTTATCAGTTCGCTGGCCTTTGCATTGCGGTTGTTAATTGTCAGCTTGGAGCACCTTCAGCTGCTACTAGTAGGTGCTGAGAAATGACAGTCTATCTTCCGTTCATAATACTTTTTATCCTGCTGGCCTTTGGCGTTCCAGTTGCGATCAGCCTTGCATTAGCGGGCTCTCTTGGCATCTACCTGGCTACCAACGCTGATGTACTTGTAGGTATTTTGACAGCGTCACCCGGCTCAGCATTGACTACCTATGAGCTGCTCACGATTCCCATGTTCATTCTAATGGCTGAATTTATGGGGGTAAGTGGTATTACCTCTTCATTGTTCAAGGCTATCGCAAAATGGACTAATAATATTCGTGGTGGCATCGGTATTGCCACCGTAGTCACTGGAGCAGCGTTTGGGGCCATCTCTGGTTCCAGTACTGCAGCCGCTGCGACCCTTGCAAAAACAAGTATTCCAGCGATGCGGGAGCAGGGTTACAGCGATGGTATGGCAGGCAGTGTTGCTGCTATTTCGGGTACCATTGCAATGCTAATCCCTCCCAGTGTGGCCTTGATTTTTTATGGGCTTTTGAGTGGCGTCAGTATTGCCGATTTGCTGATTGCGGGAATCGTGCCGGGCATTTTGGTGGCATTGACGATTGCACTGACCATCAAGGTTTTATTGTGGCGAAACCCTCTGCCAGAGCAAAGCGTGAACTACAGCATGGCCGAGAAGATACAGTCGCTAAAGGTTGCTGGCCCATTTGTTGTTCTATTCCTACTGGTGACTGGGCTTATCTATAGCGGTATTGCCACGCCGGTTGAATCTTCAGCTTTAGGTGCTTTCGGAGCACTGTTGATTGCGGCTAAATCAGGTAATTTGACTCGCTCACGTTTCGGCGAAGCGCTATTCAATACTTGCTCTGTCTCTGCCATGATTGGTTTAATTATTGTTTGCGCCCACATTTTCGGTTACTTCATTACGTTTACTGGTGTTACACGAGATATGATTTCTTGGGCTGGAAGTTTAGAAGTTTCTCCATATGTGATACTTGCAGTGATCGTTTTGATGTATTTGGTATTAGGGTTGTTTCTGGATCTTATCTCTATATTGATTTTGACGGTTCCTGTGGTTTTGCCGCTTGTGACAAGTCTCGGGTTTGATCCGCTGTGGTTCGGTATTATTGTTATCTTGTTGGCAGAGATCGGTATTGTAACTCCCCCGGTAGGGATCAATGTATTTGTAGTTTCAAAGTCTGCTGAAATTGCCGTGGAAAAGATATTTTCCGGTGTAATGATTTACGTTTTATCTCTTCTTTTTTTAGTTTTAATACTTATCGCTTTTCCTGGTCTAGTTCTTTGGCTTCCGTCAACGTCTGGATGATTGCTTATTGTTAAATAATTCGTGACTAATATAGCGATCTACTATTCCTTGTTATTTATTTGTTGAAATCAAAAAGGGTCTCCAATGATCAATAAACAGATTAGCCGTCCAGAGGACGCGATTTCCCGGATAAAGGATGGCGATGTTGTTGCCATTGGGGGATTTGGTGGGGCCGGAGCTCCGAACGTGTTGATCGATTCGCTTATTGAAAATAGTGATGCGAAAGATCTAACGATAGTGAGTAACAACGCAGGACAAAACGAAGAGGGTATTGCCGCTCTGCTGAAAACGGGCAAGGTCAGCAAAATTGTCTGTTCGTTTCCTCGTATGAAAAACGCTTACGTTTTCGAAGAGCTCTATCGAAATGGTGAATTGAAACTGGAGCTGGTTCCACAAGGCAATTTAGCTGAACGCTTGCGTGCCAGGGGGGCTGGTATTGGTGCGTTCTTTACACCGACTGGGTATGGCACTGCTCTGGCTGAAGGAAAAGAAACCCGAGAGATAGACGGCATTCAGTATGTATTGGAGCACCCCATCAAGATTGATGTTGCCCTTATCAAGGCAAAGGCTGCAGACCGATTCGGTAACCTTGTTTACAACAAAACAGCTCGCAATTTTGGGCCGGTAATGGCCATGGCTGCAGACATCACAATTGTAGAAGTCAGTGAGGTAGCGCAGACCGGCGAACTGGACCCGGAAAATATCGTTACTCCCGGTATTTACGTGGATTATTTTTTCAACATCGGAGGTCGCTCTGATTTGGGCGATAAAAGGTGGAAGTCGTGAATATAGAAGAGAGAGTTGCGCTAGCGGGTCGGGTGGCCGAAGCCGTACCGGAAGGAGCTTACCTGAACTTGGGAATTGGTTTGCCTACCCTAGTGGCTAACCGCTTAGGTACCGAGGACAAAGAGGTCATATTGCACACGGAAAATGGCGTGCTGGGCCGATGGATTGATGCGCCGGAGGGCGAGCAGGATTCGGACCTGATCAATGCAGGCAAGGTGCCCATCAAGCTACTGCCTGGTGCGGCGTTTTTTCACCATGCAGACTCCTTTTCAATGATGCGCGGAGGACATCTTGATATCTGCGTGCTGGGAGCCTTCCAGGTTTCCGCTAGTGGTGATCTTGCGAATTGGCATACCGGCGACCCCCAAGCAGTTCCAGCTGTTGGTGGTGCTATGGACCTTGCCATTGGAGCTCAACAGATTTTCGTGATGATGGATCATGTGGATAGGCAGGGTAAGCCCAAAATTGTCCGGACCTTGACCTACCCGCCGACAGGGCTTGGCTGCGTGACCCGAATCTACACAAATATGGGAACGTTTGAGCCGATCCAACACGGAAGCAAAGTGAAAGCTCTGTATATCAACCCTGAGCTAACTTTCGACCAAGTTCAGCAACAGACCGGAGTGGAGATTGATTTCTCCATGCTGTCAGAGACCTGCCGAGGAAGTTCATTATGATAAGAATTGTTTACCTTCTGGTAAGACCGGAGGGAATGACACCATCAAAATTTGCCGAGGAGTGTCAGGTTCATTACGACATGTCTCATGACGTTCCTGCATTGCACAAATATGAGGTGCGACTGGTGAACGAGGAGCCATCAGATACCCACGTGCCTTATCTCGATATCGGACCGTTTGATGCGGTGGCGGAATGCTGGTTTGAAGGTTCTGAAAAGTACGAAGAATATCTTGCCTCTGATATCCGAAAAGCGTGGTTTGAGCACGGAAAGACCTTTATCGGACAACTTAAGCCGATCTATACGCAGGAACTCTGCTGAATTTCGGATTTCCCATTAGTTATACAAAAATATTTCGGGAGTGACCCTATGCTATTTCTTGTACAGATGAAAGTGAATCCACCGACCCACCTGGCGCCTGACGAGTTTGTGCGAATCAAGGACGAAGAAAAACACCGTGCCCTGGAAATACAGCGGCAGGGAAAATGGCCGCATTTGTGGCGGGTTACAGGAAAATATTCCAACGTAAGTGTATTTGATGTCGACTCTAATCAGGAGCTCCATGACTTGCTGACATCTCTGCCGCTCTTTCCATATATGGACGTAAGCATCACTCCTTTGAATGTGCACCCAAGCGCACTGAGTGACTGACCTAGAAGTCATTAGCCTCTCCTTGAATAACGAAACCCTTGAGGTGACATCATGCAACAACGACGAGCAGCCATAGTTTCTCCTGTACGTACCGGTGTGGGCGCATTTGGTAAGGCACTGCGACCTGTATCAGTTGAAGATCTGATCGCGACCGTGGTCAAGGAAACCATCAAGCGGTCAGCGATTGACCCTGCATTGATTGAGGATGTGATCGTCGCGCAATCTTACGCTAACAGCGAAGTTCCCTGTGTGGGGCGTTGGGCCGCATTACACGC
The DNA here is from genome assembly GCF_030549045.1 of Marinobacter sp. 1_MG-2023. Taxonomy (NCBI): domain Bacteria; kingdom Pseudomonadati; phylum Pseudomonadota; class Gammaproteobacteria; order Pseudomonadales; family Marinobacteraceae; genus Marinobacter; species Marinobacter sp. 1_MG-2023. Next base: position 723,783 of record NZ_JAUOST010000001.1, read on the forward strand.
CGGCTTGCCTGAGAATGTGCCGGGTATGCAGGTGGACCGTCGCTGTGGCGGCGGCCTGCAGGCCATCATTAATGCGGTGATGATGGTGGAGTCCGGTGCTTGCGATGTGGTTGTTGCGGGTGGCGTTGAGAGCATGAGTAACATCGAGTACTACTCCACGGATATGCGTTGGGGTACGAAAGCTGGGTCCGTCACCATGCATGACCGGCTTGAGCGTGGTCGGGAGCGTTCCCAGCCGAGTGATCGGTTCGGCTATATCTCCGGGATGATCGAGACGGCGGAAAACCTGGCTACGAAATACCAGATTTCACGCGAAGACGCAGATGCTTATGCCATGCGCAGTCACCAACGTGCTGCTGCGGCGTGGGAGGGAGGTCGGTTTAACGATGAAGTGGTACATATCTCCATTCCGCAGCGCAATGGTGAGGCTGAAGTGTTCTTCAGGGATGAAGGTATTCGTCCTACTACCACCATGGATACCCTCGGTAACCTCCGCTCTATTATCAAAGATGGCACTGTGACAGCGGGCAACTCCAGCCAGCAAAGCGATGCAGCAGCGGCCTGTCTGATTGTGGCTGAAGACAAGTTGGCGGAACTGAATCTAGACCCTATGGGGTTCATGGTGGGTTGGTCTGCAGCGGGCTGTCACCCGGGGCTCATGGGAATCGGCCCGGTTCCGGCGGTTGAAAAGCTGTTCCGTAAAACGGGGCTTGGCTTCAACGACATGGGATTGGTTGAAGTTAACGAAGCCTTTGCCTGTCAGGTTCTGTCAGTACTCAAAGAGTGGGGATGGGACGATCACGACCGCCTTAATGTTAATGGCTCTGGCATTTCTCTCGGGCATCCCATCGGTGCGACAGGCGTTCGCATCATGACCAGTCTGTTGCATGAAATGAAGCGCCGTAACAGCCGTTACGGCCTGGAAACTATGTGTGTTGGGGGCGGGCAGGGCATCGCTGCGATTTTCGAGCGAGCTTGAGATCCGGTTGCATTCAACTTCGTTTTTAAAACGCAAAATACGCATTGATAGAGGCAGTTCAATGTCAAAAATACCTGAGGACTGGGTTGGCAAACAGGAATCTTGCGTTGATAAGCTTGATGCCTCCCATGCAGATCGTATTGCCGCCATGTTGGCACGACCTTCCCCACAAGAAGGAAGTGCTTTATGCCCTCTTTGGCACTGGGCCTTCTTTCAGATTCCGGTTCCACCTTCCGGAACCGGGCTGGATGGCCATATCGCGCCGGGTGAATTCTTGCCGAAGTCTGAAGGGAATACTCGCATGTGGGCTGGTGGCAGGGTTGAATTCCATCACCCACTGTTAACCGGGCAGCTGGCAGAGCGACAGTCCCGTATCAAATCGGTCGTCGAAAAAAACGGCCGCTCTGGGAAGTTGTTGTTTGTGATGGTTGAGCATGAGTTCCGCCAGAACGGCCAACTGTGCCTTAGTGAAGAGCAGGACATCGTTTATAAAGCGCCCGCAGCCCCGAAACTGACTTTGGATAAGCCGGTGAATGAAGCCCAGTGGAGTGAGGAAATTACACCGTCGCCGCTGCTCCTGTTCCGCTATTCCGCAGTTACTTTTAATGGACATCGTATTCATTACGATCGGCCCTACACCACCGAGGTAGAGGGTTACCCTGATCTGGTTGTACACGGCCCGCTAATTGCCACATTGATGGTGCAGGCTTTTCTGGATGCCAATTCGGGACTTAAGCCGGTGCGCCTGTCATATAAAGGATTAAGACCGTTGACATTGAACAAGTCTTTCAACGTTGAAGGTCGGATCAGCGATGTCGGTAAAGCCATACTCTGGGCTACCAACGAAGATGGCCCGGCCCATGAAGCTGAAATTGAATTCGAGGAGAATAACGTATGATGAATCCAGCGCTACAAGAATTTGAAGACATTCGGGAAGGTGTCCGTGGTTTGTGTCAAAACTTCGATGCAGCATACTGGCGCGGCGTAGACGAGCGCAAAGCGTTTCCGGAAGAGTTTGTTACGGCGATGACCGAAGCTGGCTGGCTGGCGGCCATGATTCCGGAAGAATATGGTGGCTCCGGACTAGGTCTGGCGGAGGCCTCGGTTATTTTGGAAGAAGTAAACCGGAACGGTGGTAACTCCGGTACAGTCCACGGCCAGATGTATAACATGTTTACCTTGCTACGCCACGGCAGCGAAGAGCAAAAGCAGAATTACCTGCCAAAAATTGCCGTTGGGCAATTGCGCCTGCAGTCCATGGCGGTCACTGAGCCTACGACGGGCACAGATACCACAAAGATCAAAACCACAGCTGTGCGCAAGGGCGACAAATACATCATCAATGGACAAAAAGTTTGGATTTCACGGATCCAGCATTCGGACCTGATGATCCTCCTTGCCCGCACTACTCCGCTGGGAGAGGTAAGTCGTAAATCCGAAGGAATGTCGATTTTTATTGTTGATCTGCATCATGCCATCGGTAATGGTCTTACGGTGCAGCCGATTGCCAATATGGTGAACCATGAAACCAATGAGCTCTTCTTCGACAATCTGGAAGTGCCCGCTGAAAACTTGATTGGGGAAGAAGGCAAGGGTTTTCGCTATATTCTCGATGGCCTCAATGCCGAGCGAGCGTTGATCGCTGCCGAGTGTATTGGCGACGGTCGCTGGTTTATTGAAAAAGCTCGCAAGTACGCCAGTGAGCGTGAGGTGTTTGGCCGGCCAATCGGTCAAAACCAAGGTGTTCAGTTTCCTATCGCGAAAGCGCATATAAACGTCGAAGCGGCGGATCTTATGCGCTGGCGTGCCTGTGAGGAATACGAGAGTGGTCGAAATGCCGGTGCGAGCGCCAATATGGCCAAATACCTAGCGGCAGAGGCGTCTTGGGAAGCTGCCAACGTATGCCTACAGACCCATGGTGGCTTTGGCTTTGCAACTGAATATGATGTCGAGCGAAAATTTCGTGAAACCCGCCTATATCAGGTAGCGCCAATCTCCACCAACCTGATTTTGTCATATGTGGCCGAACATCTGCTGGAACTGCCGCGTTCATTCTGAACTATCGGGTAATCCAGAGAAGCGTAGAGGCGACCATGTGGACAGTTGCAAAATAGGTCGTTGCCTCTTGAGCGCTCATAATACTGCATTAGTTTTTGGCGGACGCCAATGTGCCGGTGGAGAACCTAGCACACGGCGTGTCTCCCGAATTGAGCAATTTGAAAGTCCTAGTCTGGTTTGACCAGTAACAGAATGTCGACAACAGGTTCCTGATAATGACACACGACAATCCTAAAACAATGCTATTTGTACCGGCTTCTAGGCCGGAGAGGATAGCAAAGGCTTTTGCTAGCGGTGCTGAAGCGATCATTGTGGATCTCGAGGATGCGGTGCCGGCTGAGGCCAAGGAAGCTGCACGGCAAGCGCTGGACGATTTTCTGAATGAGCATGACGGTCCTGGCATTTACGTTCGGATCAACGCCCGTGGCACAACATTTTTCGAAGAGGATCTGGCGCTGTGCAGCCGGCAGGATAGGGTGATCGGCATTATGCTGTCGAAAGCTGAATCGGCACAAGATATCGACGGGGTGGCGACGGCGTGTAAGCCTGTTGTTCCCCTAATTGAAAGTGCCAAAGGCTTGGTTGCCATCAATTCAATTGCCGCTTCGCCTGCTGTTAACCGGTTGAGTTATGGTGGACTTGACCTCTGCCATGACCTTGGTATCGAAGGCAACACCTCCGGTGCTGAAACCATCATGGATCAATGCCGGTATCAAATTCTGGTCAGTTCTAGGGCAGCTGGACTTTTGCCGCCCATTGAAACGGTATTTCCAGACTTTGATGACAAAGAGGCCTTGTTGGCCCGCGTGCAACGGGCTCGGAATATGGGTTTTTCCGGCATGTTGTGTATTCATCCGAAACAGGTTGCTACAGTGCAATCTGGTTTTGCTCCCGCTCAGGAGCAGGTGGAGTGGGCCCAGCAAGTTATCTACGCGGCTGAATCTAGTAACGGAGCCTTTAAGGTCGATGGCCAGATGGTTGATGCACCAGTTATCGCGATGGCTAAAATCATTCTTCAGCGTGCACAGGGGGGCAATTAACGAGTCAGACGATCACTCGTCGCGACTGCATAGCTTCCAAATACGTTACAAAGTGATATAGCTTCGGCATGTTTGGCGTTATACAAAGAGGTGCTGGGTCAAAATGGCGATTGTGGGCTGTCATCCAGTGGTTCACTGTCTTGCAGTCGCTGCCTGGCGGCGACGACATGGCCCAGCCAATGAATTACTTCGCGCTCAGATCAAGAACAACCGCCAGATAGCCCCAGCCTACCCCGCATCAAATATTATAGTGAGCCGTTTTGGCCGGGATCTTAACCGTAACCTGGTCTGTGGGTACCAGGCACGTGATTCTCGTGGTCTCTGCTCTTGGACTGAAGACCCTCGATTTCGGCGTTGAGTCCGTCCAGAATGCCACACTCCTTTACTGTACCTGCATCCGAGCAGGCTTTTTGCAGTTGCTGCAGGGTTTTCTCAAGGTTTTTCAGCTCTTTCAGTCGGTCGCGTACATGGTTCAGGTGGTGGGCCAGCAGCGCATCGACTTCCTGGCAATCTGCTTCAGGGGTTTCTGAAAGCCGGATCAGTTCGCGTATCTCATCCTGGGCCATATCAAGACTCCGGCAGCGCTTGATAAACAAAAGGCGCCCCAGATGTGAGTTACGGTAGGTGCGGTAACCGTTGGTGTCGCGGTCCGGGTTGGGTAGCAGACCGATTTTTTCATAGTACCGGATGGTTTCCACGGGAATGGCCGTGGCTTTTGCGAGTTCACCGATTTTCACGTTCGATTGCCTCTGTCGATGCCCTGGGAATGTTCTGAATCCGCCACACAACACATGGTTTCATGTGGTAGCGTAAGGCCTTTCGGGGATTTTTCACAAGAAACGGAGGTTCATGTGCTGGAGCGGCTGCAACGTCGGTTGGGATTGCAGACCATACCGGGGGTGTTTTTTACCTCGGCCGGTGTGGCCACCCTGTTTGTTGCTCTTGCGGTGCCGTTTGATGAAGCTGTTGCTGGCAGCTTTGGCCTGCTGACCGGTTGGGTGGCTCGTAATCTTGGCTGGTTTTATATCCTCTCTGTTAGCGCCTTACTGATTTTTCTGCTTGGCCTGGCCGTGAGCCGTTATGGCGATATCCGCCTGGGTGCTGACGACAGCCGCCCCGATTATTCCAACCTTACCTGGTTTACCATGCTGTTCGCTGCCGGCATAGGCACCATTCTGATGTTCTGGGGTGTTGCAGAACCTGTATCGCACTTCTCCAGCCCACCTTTTGACGGCGTACAACCCGGCTCTGAACGGGCTGCCAGCGACGCTATGACCATAGCGCTCTATCACTTTGGCTTGCACACCTGGACCATCTTTGCCTTGCCGGGCCTGGCGATCGGTTACTTTGCCTACCGACACAACTTGCCCATGCGCATCAGCAGTCTGTTTTACCCGATACTTGGGGAGCGGGTCTACGGCCCATGGGGCTGGACGGTGGATGTTATTGCTGTGCTCGGCACTTTGTTTGGCGTAGCGACATCCCTGGGGCTGGGGACGCTGCAGTTGAACAGCGGCCTGAATTATCTGTTTGGTACACCTTCCTCCGGTCTGGTGCAGGTTGCGCTGATTGCGGTTATTACCAGCATTGCCGCTACATCGGTGGCGTTGGGGCTGGATAAGGGCGTAAGGCGGCTTTCCCAGCTTAATATTCTGCTGGCTATGGCTTTGCTTGCCTTCGTTCTCATTGCAGGGCCTACGGTGTTCATTGCGGAAGGGATGGTGCAAAGCGTGGGGGATTATTTTGATGCCTTGCCATGGCTGGCATTCTGGACAGAAACCTTCAAAGAAACGGACTGGCAGAGGCAGTGGACCCTGTTCTATTGGGCATGGACGATTTCCTGGGCGCCTTATGTAGGAATCTTCATTGCCCGGATTTCCCGGGGGCGAACCATTCGCGAGTTTGTTGCCGGAGTGCTGTTTGCGCCCACAGCCTTTACGCTCGTTTGGTTTGGCATCTTCGGGTTATCCGCGATCAATGTTGAGATGGGTGGAGAAATCGCGCTGGCGGAGCAGGTACATAAAGACCCGTCAGTGGCGATTTTTGCCTTTCTGGAGGCCTTTCCTTTTTCCGGCCTGGCATCTGCCCTGAGTGTGGTCATTATCGTGGTGTTCTTCACCACCTCGTCCGATTCTGCCTCTCTGGTTATCGATATGCTGACTCGGCGCGATGACCAGCCATCGTTGGTGCGCCAGCGCATTTTCTGGGCGGTTGCCCAGGGTGTGATTGCCGCGACCTTGTTGTTGGCGGGCGGTCTGGATGCCCTGCAGAATGTTATAACCTCATTGGGTCTGCCTTTTTGCATTCTTTTGATTTTCATGGCCGTGGCGTTGTTCAGGGCGCTTCGCGCAGATTACCGTGGCTACAGTATGAACGAACTGGTCCACGGCCGAGCCTTCCCCGAAGTGGAGGCGAGCTCTGGAACCAAGCAGGAGAGCGAATATGTACCAGAAGCTATTGATCGCAATTGACCCGGAAGACGACGGAGAGGGGAAGCGCGCGCTAGAGGCCGCCATCGCTCTGCTGGCTGAAGACGGCGAGCTTCACCTTGCCAGTGTATACAGCCCCGGAGGGGCCGGTTTTTTTCCGCATGTAACCCCGGATGCCCCGGAAAAGAAAGAGGCCGAGGTCCACGACGTACTGGATTTGCTTGCCCGGAAATATCTGCCGATGAACCGCAGTGCCAACCTGCATGTGGTAGCCGGGAACACTGGCGAAAAACTGGTGGGTATGGCCGGCCAGCTGGGCGCGGACCTTATGTTGCTGGTCTCCCGGGGAGGTGGTGGCCATTGGCCAATGCGCAGGGCGACTGTTGAGTATGTTTCGGTCAATTCTCCCTGTGCTGTTCTGGTATTGCCATCCCTGGAGAAAGCTGAGCCGGAGAATAGTGCAGAGTAATTCAGAAGGTTACGGCAGGGGGTGCCAATGAAGACAGTTGCAACCATCTTGGGCCGAGTAATCCTGCTCCTTCTGGTGTGGTGGGCGTTCACCGAAGGCGATGTCTCGGGAATCGGATTTGGTCTGGTCATAGCGATTCTGGTCGCAGCGGTTTCTATGCGGCTTTACCCGCGGGGTACTGCCCGAATTCGTCCAGTGCAGTTGTGGCTATTTGTGCTGTTTTTCCTTGGCCGATCCGTTGTGGCCGGCATCGATGTGGCTCGCCGTGTATTGTCACCATCGTTGCCGGTAGACCCAGGTTACTTCACGGTTCATCTGACCTTGCCCGAGGGCAGCCCACGTTGGCTGCTGGCCAATGCCTTGTCACTGATGCCTGGTACGCTGAGTGTCAGCCTTGACGGACCTCGACTGGAGCTGCACTGCCTGGATACGCAAAGCTCCGTTGAAGAGGACGTCAGGGCTGCGGAGCAAAAGGTTGCGCGTGTTTTTGGTTTGCCATTGCCGGACGAAACATGCCATTCAGAGGGCGCGAGATGACACTTATGTTCAATGCGGTTGCCGTTTTTCTTCTGCTGACGCTACTGGTGGCATTGGTACGGATCTGGCGGGGGCCGACATCGTCAGACCGTATGCTGGCGTCGCAATTGTTTGGCACTACCGGGGTTGCTTTATTGCTGGTTCTGGCGGAAGCCCAGGTTGCCCCAGCACTAAGGGATGTAGCCCTCGTTCTAGCATTGCTGTCTGTTCTGGCTATTGTCGGTTTCGTTACGCGGGTTATCCAAATTGACCGGAGGGCATCGTGATGGCGTTCGTTCAGGTGGTGCAGGGAATACTACTGGTTACTGGATGCCTGTTCTTCGCAATTGGTACTCTGGGTCTGTTCCGCTTTTCAGATACTCTGTTGCGGATTCATGCGCTTACCAAGGTCGATAATCTCGGGCTTGGATTTATTATTCTTGCGCTGGTGCTGAATGCCGCGTCACTGGCGATCGGCGTAAAAGTGCTCCTGATCTGGGTGGTGGCCCTCGCAGCCAGCGCCACCTCTGCTCACCTGATCGCCCGGGCTGCTCGCTTGCAGCAAGGTGACGACTCTGAACCAAAAGGCTCCCATGACTGACTGGTTGCTGGATGGACTTCTGGTGTTTGCGCTGTTGGCCACAGCCGCATCGGCCTTATTGTCCCGGGATTTGTTTCGCGCAGTCGTTGTGTTCATTGCTTTTGGGCTGTTGATGGCTGTCGCCTGGGTGCGACTTCAGGCGCCCGACATTGCTTTGGCGGAGGCGGCTATCGGAGCCGGCCTTACCGGGGTGCTCTTGCTGGATGCTGTCAGCCACCTTGGTAACAAGCGTCAGACGGCGTTGAGGCAGGCGCGTGGGTCGCATAGGCAAGGGAGTGACCAGTCATGATCCGGGCTTTGCGCACCTGTTTTATTGCTCTCGCGTGTATTGCTTTCAGCGCTGTTTTGGGAGCCAGTATCTGGGTTATCGCCGGCGATCCTGGCCAGGGAAACCTGTCGCAGCTGCTGTCTGAAAATATGAGCCGAAGCGGCGTCGAGCACCCGGTCACCGCCGTGCTGTTGAACTTTCGCAGTTACGATACGTTGTTGGAGATTGGTGTTCTGGTAATTGCCGGCATTGCCGGGATATCCATGTCTAAAACCACGTCGCTTGAGGACCCGGAACTGCGCACCTCGGACCCTCTGCTCTATGCACTGCAGCGCTGGTTTATACCACTGATGATGGTGCTGGCAGGCTATCTGCTATGGGCCGGCGCCGATCGCCCAGGAGGGGCGTTTCAGGCCGGCGCGGTGCTCGCTGCTACCGGCGTATTGATGCGTCTTGGCGGAATCCCCATGGAGTTTCTGCGTCCGGGGTTGCTGTTGCGGCTGGGTTTGTCGCTGGGTTTTTCCGTGTTTTTGCTGGCCGCGGTTGTGAGTGTTATCGGAGGAGATGCCTTTTTAGCCTATCCGCCCGGAATGGCCAAGCCTCTGATTCTGGTGATCGAATCCGTGCTGACACTGTCCATTGCCATGGTCTTGTTGGCGTTATTTGTGTCTGCGCCGGTCAACGACGCTGAGGATCCGGAGGAGGGTGATCCGTCATGACGCCATCCTTGCTGTATGCAATGGCCGGGGCCGTGCTCTGTGGCATTGGCCTGTTCGGGTTGCTGCGTCTGTCGCACCTGCTGCGTAAGCTGCTCGCCTTCAATATTATGGGCTCCGGGGTATTTCTGATTATGGTGGGGCTGCCCCAGCATCATGTCGGACCCGACCCAGTGCCCCAGGCTCTGGTGTTAACCGGAATTGTGGTGGCTATTGCCGCCACCGCACTGGCTGTGGTGCTGATACGGCGTTATTACCACCAGTCGGGTATGGCGAGCCTTGAGGGAGAGGCCGATTCCCGTGAAGGTGGCCCGCTATGACGCTGTGGCTGATGGCAGGTTTGTTGTTTACTCCGTTGGCCTGGGCGGTTCTAACGCTGTTAACCGATTTTGTCTGGGGTCGTCGGGTTACCTGGGTGGGTATTCTGGTTCAGGTGTTTGTTTCGCTGGGGTTGTGGCTGACGGTTGCGCAGAACGGAGGGTTTTATTACGACTTAGGGGGCTGGGGCGCCCCTCTGGGCATCGAACTTCGCGTGGATGGGCTTGCGGTTACGTTTGTTCTGCTTACCGCAGCGGTGGCCAGTGCCTGCGGTCTTCATGCAGGCGTCTATATTGACCGGCACAAGTCCTGGCACAGGTATTTCTGGCCTTTGTTCTGGTTTCTCTGGTCCGGGCTTAACGCGGTCTGGCTGGGTGGTGATCTGTTCAATCTCTACGTAGGCCTGGAGCTGATCAGCCTCTCGGCCGTGGGTCTTGTTGCTCTCGGTGGTAATGCCAACGCTCTGCGGGCTTCGATCCGGTATCTGCTTGCGGCGCTGCTTGGATCCCTGGCCTATCTGTTGGGCGTGGCATTGATATACGGGCAGTTTGGTACCTTATCTATCGCCGGAGTAGTGTTGTGGCTGGATAGCCATTCGGCCTCTGCCGGACCCGGATTGGCGCTTGCGTTGATGGTTACGGGCCTTGCATTGAAAACGGCATTGTTTCCCCTCCATCGCTGGCTGCCGCCAGCCCACGGAATCGCGAAATCCCCGGTTAGCGCTCTCTTGTCGGCACTGGTGGTCAAAGCGTCTTTCTACATCGCGGCCCGGTTGTGGTTAGCGTTCGGCGAATCGCTTGGCAACCAGGCGGCGGCACAGGCTGTTGGTTTTATGGGCAGTGCCGCGGTGATCTGGGGCAGTTGGCTTGCGTGTAAGCAAGTACAGCTGAAGCAGGTGGTGGCTTATTCTTCCGTGGCACAGATTGGTTACCTGTTTCTATTGTTTCCGCTGACGTACTCAGTCTCAGATTCAATATCTCTGCAAGCTCAGCAAGGTATTACTTTGCAGGTGATCAGCCACGCGCTTGCCAAAGCTGCCATGTTCCTGGCAGCCGGTAACCTCATTCTGTCGGTTGGAAGCAGTCGGGTTGATGCCCTGGCCGGTGTCAGCCGCTTTCTGCCGTTTTCTCTGTTTTCCTTTGGTCTGGCCGGGGTGTCGTTGATGAGCTTGCCCCCATCTGGCGGATTCGCAGCCAAGTGGCTGTTACTGCAAGCCAGTCTGGGCAGTGGCCAGTGGTGGTGGGCGTTGGTATTACTTGCAGGCGGCCTGCTGTCTGCGGCTTATTTGTTCCGGATTTACCGGGCTTCGTTTGCAGAAATTCCGGAAACCGACCAGTTCTTTCATCCGTCCAAAAGCCTGGAGGTCATCCCGATGGTTCTGGCACTAATGGCGCTGGGGCTTGGGTTCGTGTCAGAACAGGTGCTATCCGTGATGGCGTTGCCATTTGCAGAGGAGGGCGCGCCATGACACTTGAGCAGTGGCTTCCGGTTTTCGCCTTGATGATATCACTCGCGGCCTCTCTGGTGATCTTTGCCTTGCCGGAAACGGGTTATGTTCGGCGGACATCGGTCAACCTGGGCGCTGCCGTGCTGAAGCTCGTGGTCGTGATTGTGATGGTCTGGGGTGTGTTTCACGGCGTGAACTATGGCGTTAGCTTCACTATGCTGCCGGGCGTGACCTTTGTGCTGAGGGCGGATGCGCTATCAATGATGTTTGCGGGCCTTTCGGCGGTACTCTGGCTGCTGACCACCATCTACGCAGTTGGGTATCTTGAAGACTCTCCGAACCGCAGGCGGTTCTTCGGTTTTTTCAGCCTGTGTGTCGCCAGTACCATGGGGATAGCGCTGGCGGGGAACCTGTTCACTTTCTTTCTGTTTTACGAAATGCTGACGCTGTCTACCTATCCCCTGGTGGTTCATCGCGGCACCGAAAAGGCGCTGAGGGCAGGGCGGACTTACCTGATTTATACGCTCACTGGCGGTGCCGTTCTGCTGTTCGCTATTGCCTGGCTGCACAGTTTGGCCGGTGATCTGTCGTTTCGTGACGGTGGTCATTTCGTTGATGCTGACCCGGATATTCATCGCTCTTTGGTTCTGATTTTCATATTGCTGGTGGCAGGGCTGGGGGTAAAGGCTGCACTGTTCCCTCTGCATGGCTGGTTGCCCCAGGCAATGGTAGCTCCCGCCCCGGTGAGTGCGCTTCTGCACGCTGTGGCGGTAGTCAAAGCCGGTGCTTTCGGAATCGTGCGGGTGGTTTACGATGTATACGGGGTTGAGGCTTCGTCTGCCCTGGGGCTGCTTGCGCCACTTTCCTGGTTGGCTGCGTTCACCATCCTCTACGCTTCCACCCGGGCGATATGGCAGGTCGATCTGAAACGACGGCTGGCATTTTCGACGATAAGCCAGGTGTCTTACATTATCCTCGGCATTGCTTTGGCTGGGCCTTTAGCCGCCGTTGGCGGACTGGTTCATTTACTGCATCAGGGCATAATGAAAATTACCCTGTTTTTCTGTGCCGGCAATTACGCGGAAACACTGGGAATCCATCGAATTGATGAAATGGACGGTGCCGGGCAACGCATGCCGGGGACTTCCGTGGCCTTTACCATTGGTGCGTTCGGCATGATTGGAGCTCCGCCCCTGGCGGGTTTCATTACCAAGTGGGTCATGGGTAGCGGCGCCCTGGCCGTGAATATGGACTGGGTCATTCTGGTGCTGGTGGGAAGCAGCTTGCTCAATGCCGCATATTTTTTGCCTATTGTTCACCGGCTGTGGTTCCGGGAAGTGAAGGGAGCCTGGCCAGAGGAGCGCCACTGGGGGCGGCTGGAAACCAGCCCGTGGCTATTCTGGCCGCCATTGCTGACGGCCGTTGTGACCGTGGTGATAGGTGTACTGGCTTCGCTCCCATTCAGCCCGTTGTCCTGGGCTGAACTGATTGTATTGCGGGAGTATGCGCCATGATGGTTGCTGAGCCGGGCCTCGCTGTGCTGGCGGTGTGCTTGCCCCTGTTATATCCCGTGATGGCGCTGCGAGCGAACTGGCACAGGGCAATGTGTTTTGCCCTGCCGCTGCTGCCACTGCCCGCATTTTTTCTGGCGGTAAGCAGCGACTCTGGCTGGCAACTGGAGTTGCCCTGGTTGCTGAATGGCGGATTGTGGGCCATGGATGACCTGCGACGTCTGTTTCTGCTGCTGACCGCGGTCTTGTGGACGGTGGCCGGTGTCTATGCGGTGGGCTACCTGGCGTTACCTCATATGCGGCGCTTCTGTGTGTGCTGGGGGCTGACTCTGGCGGGCAATCTGGGCCTTACCATGGCCGTGGATATTGGCAGTTTTTACAGCTTTTTTGCGCTCATGACCTTCGCAGGTTATGGCCTGATAGTGCACGAGGGGACAAAAGAAGCCCACTATGCCGGACGGGTTTATATGGCGATGGCGGTGTTGGGTGAAATGTCCATTCTCGCGGGTCTGTTGCTTGCAGCGTCGGCCGCAGATAGTCAGCTGCTTACGGACCTTCCTACGGCCTTGGCCCGGGCACCTCAAAGGGATCTGATCGTGGCGTTGCTGATTGCCGGCTTCGGCGTCAAAGCGGGGCTACCCCTATTGCATTTCTGGTTACCTCTGGCTCACCCGGTTGCGCCTACCCCTGCCAGTGCCGTGCTCAGCGGCGCGATGATAAAGGCCGGGTTGCTGGGTTGGTTGGTGACATTGCCGTTTGGCGAGGTAGCCTTGAGCGGTTGGGGCGCCTCGATGGTAATTGCTGGTGCGGTCGGTGCTATTGGCGCCGCCATCCTCGGCGTGTTGCAGCATCGTCCCAAGGCTGTGTTGGCCTATTCCAGTATCAGCCAGATGGGGCTGATGGTGCTGATGTTAGGAGCTGCGCTAGCCGATCCGGAACGAGCACCGGTCCTGTTTTCTGTGATTGGCTTGTATGCTCTGCATCATGGCCTGGCGAAGGGCAGTCTGTTTCTGTCAGCGGGCGTGTCACTGCCGGCCGGCCGCATGGGGCAGGTCGTTACCTGGATATTGATTGCTTTGCCCGGATTGTCCCTGGCAGGTCTGCCATTCACCAGTGGTGCGCTTGCGAAACTGGCCATGAAAGCTGGCCTGGCGGAAGACTCACTGGACTTCGCGCTGGCCGGTTACCTGTCTCCCCTGATGACGGCGGGAGCAATTGCTACCTTGCTACTGGTGTTGCGCTACCTGTGGACTCTGTCAGCAAAACTCGAAACAGGCCATAACCCACCGATGCTGTTGGCGGGATGGCTGGCGGCGGTCACTGCGAGCCTGATTGCCTTCTGGTGGATGCCGTGGGACGTGGCCGGACTGGTTAAAGCGCCGGTTTGGCTGCCGGCATCCTACCAGGTATGGGCGCTGGTATGGCCAATGCTGATCTCGCTGGCTCTGGCGGGGTCGGCTTTGCTGATAAGCCGACGCGGCCGGTTGGCCGCCATCCGAAGCAATCCCTGGTAACTCGGGCAGTTCTCGGTTCAGCTCCGCGAGAGAGTCTTCGATAAAAAGCCATTGCCGCCGGGATGTGTCGGGCAGTTGCCAATACTCCGGCTCTATAACGTAGAGGGGAATTACGGCTTCGCCCAGCTCTGCCGCATAGTGCAGTGGCGGGTGATCCTGAACCCGAAGATCGCGTTTGAACCAGACCACCGTGCTCACAGTTTTGACGCCCTGTTACGACGACAGCGTTCGCTGCAGTAGCGCACACTGTTCCAGTCTTTAGCCCATTTCTTGCGCCAGCTGAAGGGATGCTGGCAAACCGGACATGTTTTCTCAGGCAGGTGTGGTTTTTTGTGCATTGGGCCAATATGGTTTTAACTGGTGAATAGGGTTTATAGATACGTTTCTGGAACGCCAAAGGATTGTTTATGGATCGCTTGAGTGAGCGCCTGTCTGCACCTTCGGTGCTGATATTTGATTGGCATGGAACGCTGGTCGATACCCACGATGCCATGTTCAGTGCGATGGAGGATATGCTGCCGCAACTGGAAGAGCTTGGGTTGGTGGAGCAGTTGCTGCCGGAAGAAAAGTGTCGTACTGCCGATGATGTGAGGCTGGTTCGTTACATTCGTATTTTTCGGCGCTTGCACCCGCGCATTCTCGCAGAGCGGCGAGTGTCACGAACGGATATTTTTAACGCGGTTTTCGGCGACAACACAGCCGCAAAGCTGGTTGCCCATCAGGCCTACAATGAGGCCTATCGGCGCTATTTCGGGCAAGTCCGTCCGTTTCAGCCAGGAGCCTACGACTACCTTTCTGCGCTCAAGGCCATGGGTATTCGCCTGGCCGTAGTCACCAACAGGAACCGTGAGTTTCTCGAGAAAGAACTTAAAACCGTGGATGAAGGGCGCTGGCAAAACCTGTTTGAGGCCATTGTATGCGCCGATGATGTTACGGAATACAAGCCGGACCCGCAGGTTATCAGCAGGGTTCTTGAGCAGCTTCATCTGCCGGCAGATGCGAACGCCTGGTACATCGGTGACAGTTATGTCGACATGCTTACGGCAAGTCGTGGAGGAATTTCCGGCGTTTTCTACAATGGCGCCCAGTGGGATGCAGACCGCATTCGCAGCTGGTTCTCCAAACGTGATGCGCCTCTGGCAGTGCTCGACAGCTTTGAAGAGTTGATGGACCTGCTTGCGTTGATTGAGCGCGATGAGCCGGAGAAGTTCATGCGCGCTCCTGCAGAGGTTCGCCCCGCCCCGTTTCCGTCGCCTGCTCGCCCTGAACCTCGTATAGAGCCTGATTGGCATCCTGCCGTGGTCCGGCTCATCCGCCCTGAAGTCGTCCTGTTCGACTGGCATGCGACGCTTGTAGACACGCTGGATGCGATGTACCACGCGGTGGATGACATGTTCCCGGATTTTCACAAACTCGGTCTTATGGAGCGGATGGTTGCGCCTGAAGACAGTAAAACACCGGAAGATGCCAGGCTCGTTGCTTATGTGCGCGAGTTTGCCAAGCTTCACCCCAGGGTGAAAGCTGACCGGAAGATTTCACGCACGGACATTTTTGAAGTGCTCTTCGGTGATGATCAGGAGGCCAAGCAGGTTGCCCACAAAGCGTTCAATCATCATTACCGCAATCACTACGGCACAGTAAAAGCTTTTGAGGCAAAGGTCCGGGAGGTACTCGAGGGGCTGCGGCGGCTCAACATCCAGGTGGGTGTCATCACCAATCGCGACCGGGAGTTTTTCGAGCATGAACTGGCTGCCGTAGAAGACACAGGTTGGGTCGAGTTGTTTGATGTGGATGTCTGCGGCGATGACACGCCCTTGCGCAAGCCGCACCCGGATCAGCTTTTGCTGGCGGTGCAGAAGCTTGATTACCCTCCTGACCCCAGTGTCTGGTACGTCGGTGACAGTACCACGGATGTGATTGCTGCAAAGCGAGCGGGTATGACGTCTGTCTTCTTTAACGGTGCGCAATGGGATTTGCCCTGGTTGAACCGCATATTTCCGGGTACCCATAAGCACCCGGATAAACCGGATGTGGTAGTGAATGACTTCTCTGAGTTCTGGGCGCTGGTGTTGGCTTGCGAGATAGGGCCGCCCTGACATCCTGCTCAGAGTTCGTCCAGGTGCTCCAGCAGATAGCTCGCTCTTTGCAGTAATGCCTCGCGTTTTTCAGGTTTCTGTTTGTCCCAGTTGCGATACATCATCGTCATGCGAGGGTTGCGCTCGAAATCTGTTCGATGCCGGTCAATGAAGTGCCAGTAGAGAGAGTTGAATGGGCAGGCATCTGGCTCGGTGCTCCTGCTGACCTTGTAATGGCAATTGGTGCAGTGGTCAGACATCCGCTGAATGTACTTGCCGCTGGCGGCATAAGGCTTTGAACCCAGGTAGCCGCCATCTGCGTGCATAACCATGCCCAGCACATTGGGCAGCTCAACCCAGTCGTAGGCATCAGCATAGACGGCCAGATACCAGTCGCAGATCTCCTCCGGCTTGACGCCTGCCAGCAGCGCGAAGTTGCCGGTGACCATCAGCCTTTGAATGTGATGGGCGTAGGCATTGCGACGGGTGGCATCAATGGCTTTGTGCATGCAGCGCATTTTCGTGTCACCGGTCCAGTAAAACCAGGGCAGGGCGCGGCTGTTGCCCAGGCGGTTTTCTTTGGCGTAGCCCGGCATGAGTAGCCAGTAGATGCCCCGCACGAACTCGCGCCAGCCGAGGATCTGGCGAATAAAACCTTCCACAGCATTGATGGGGGCCTGGCCGGCGTACCAGGCTCTTGCAGCCGCTTCACAAACGGATAGTGGATCCAACAAGCCGCAATTGATGTAGGGCGAAAGAATCGAGTGGAACAACCAGTCTTCGCTATCCGACATGGCGTCCTGATAGTCGCCGAAGCAAGGCAGGGCAAACTCGATAAAGTAGTCCAGGGCTTCTTGCGCATCCTCGGGTGTAACGGCGAAGTGAAAGTCCTCGGTGGTGCCAAAGTGTTCGGGGAAATGTTGTTCAACCAGGCCTATAACGTCACGAGTTATGGCATCTGGCTCTACTCTGAAGGGCGCGGGGGCGGGTGGCTTACCACTCCATTTGCTCCGGTTATCAGCATCGAAATTCCAGCTGCCGCCCTCCGGTTTGTCTTCAGGCGTCATCAGCAGGCCGGTTTTGCGCCGCATTTCCCGGTAGAAGTACTCCATACGGAGCTGCTTGCGGCCTTTGGCCCAGTCTGCGAACTCGCTCTTGTCAGCGATAAACCGGGTGTCGGCGCGGACTTCTACCGGCACACCAAGGCGCTCCTGCCACTGGGTGATCTGATCGTGCAGGC
Organism: Marinobacter sp. 1_MG-2023; assembly: GCF_030549045.1. NCBI lineage: Bacteria > Pseudomonadati > Pseudomonadota > Gammaproteobacteria > Pseudomonadales > Marinobacteraceae > Marinobacter > Marinobacter sp. 1_MG-2023. Next base: position 740,964 of record NZ_JAUOST010000001.1, read on the forward strand.
GCCACTCACCACATTCAGTCGTAATAATTCTATCTGGATCGAAGCCTGCCAGAACGCCTGAAATGACGCCTTCCAGACTTTGTTCGCTGTTTTCCGGGTGATAGTACTGGTAGTGAACCTGCCAGCCGTCGTTCTCCAGCTGCCGGGCAAAATGGCGCATGGCGCTGAAAAGCAGAACCAGTTTTTTCTTGTGGTGGTTGGTGTAGCTGGCCTCCTCGTGTACCTCCGCCATTAGGATTCGGTCACGCGCTGGGTCGGCGCCATCCAGAGCGCTTATATCGGTTGTCAGTTGATCACCAAGAATCAGAATCAGGTTGGGCATGTGAGGTTAGGCTCCGGTTTCTGGCGTGTTGTTGGTCTGTTTGCCCTGGGAATCGCCCGGGCGCTTAACCCATAGTAGGTAGCCAGAATACGCAATAGGCACAAGGGTAGTTCAGGCGCCAAGCTGATAAAATCCTGTTATTCGTCAAAATGACTCGTATCAAGATGCGCTCAGCCAGCCTCGCCTACAATGCATCGCACTTCTGCTGGCTCCACAAATCAAACGCTCAGAGTTTTTATTATGGCTTCCAACTCCGCACCTCAGGCTGCTGAATCCACTCTTCCGGAATTCATTTGGGATGATGCACTGATCAAACGTTACGATCTCAGCGGGCCGCGCTATACCTCTTATCCGACCGCCGTGGAGTTTGATCAGAACTATCCGGTGGAGCAGATGATGGAGGCTGCGGCTCGCAGCAAGGCCAGCGGTCGACCGCTCTCCCTTTATACCCACCTGCCGTTCTGTGCGCACCTTTGCTACTACTGTGCCTGCAACAAGGTGATTACCAAGAAGCGTGACAAGGCGATGCCCTATGTTGAGCGGCTTCTGAAAGAGGCGGCCATGCAGTCGAAGCTGTTTGGCGCGGACCGCCCGGTAAAGCAGTTGCATTGGGGTGGTGGTACACCCACCTTTTTGCCGAACGATGTGATGCAGGAGCTGATGGCGGGCTATGCTGATCTATTCAACCTGCAAAGCGGCGATGAGCACGATTACAGCGTGGAGATAGATCCGCGTGAGGTGGATCAGGATACCTTGTCCACACTCTGGAAGCTCGGCTTCAACCGCATCAGCCTGGGTGTGCAGGATGTGAACCCGGAAGTTCAGAAAGCCGTCAACCGTATCCAGCCCCGGGAAATGACCGAAGCTGTGTTACGCGAAGCCCGGCAACTAGGCTTCGGGTCCATCAACCTTGACCTGATTTATGGCTTGCCACACCAGACGCCAGAAAGCTTTGCGGACACTCTGGAGTCAGTGATTGATATGTCACCAGACAGGCTGTCTGTGTTCAGTTATGCGCACCTGCCGGATCGTTTTTATCCGCAAACCCGAATCAAGAACGACACGCTGCCGTCGCCGCAACAGAAGCTGAGCATTTTGCATAACACGATCAACCGCCTGCTTGAGGCGGGTTACGAATACATCGGCATGGACCACTTTGCCAAGCCGGATGATAGCCTGGCCGTGGCTCAACGTGCCGGGCGGCTGCACAGGAACTTCCAGGGCTACACCACCCACTCGGACTGCGACCTGGTATCTCTGGGTGTGTCGGCTATCGGCCAGACCGACGATGCCTACTTCCAGAACAACCATGATCTGCCCGCCTGGGAAGCATCCATAGACGCTGGACAATTGGCGATCACCAAAGGCGTCAACCTGACGCGGGATGATCGCATTCGCCGCTGGGTGATTGGCCAGCTTATCTGCCAGTTCCGTCTCGATCGCCAGCAATTTTCGGCTGAATGGCAGGAAGATTTTGACCGCTACTTTGCGGATGAACTTACCCGTCTGAGGCCGATGATGGCCGATGAGCTGATTGGTGATGATGGGCGTGTGCTGCAGGTCGAGCCAGCAGGTCGGCTGCTGATTCGGGCAATCTGTCAGATTTTCGATTTTTATCGCAAAGAAGGCGCCAGCCAGCGGTTTTCACGCATTATCTGATTGTATTTCATCCAGATCTTAATCCGGGGCCCTCTGTGCCCCGGAAAATTATTATGACCTCTAAATACTGGACTCGTGCCCGATTTTCGCGTAACTTCCTGCGCTTCCTCACGGGAATTTCAGATTAATCGCCCCTGAATTATGGCCTTGCGCTGCTTGCGTGCTTTTTACGGACTGCTTTTCTGCAAGAGAAAAGTGGGCCTTGCCAATCTGGTTCAGGGCTGAAGAGGCTGTAAATGCAATGACTACTAAGCAAATCTCCAGGTTGTATATCCGCTTCCGCTTTCCATAGCGACCCTGACGCTTTGGCGCACTAGCACCTTTGCTACCGCCGACACCTTTCGGTGTTCTTCACGTTTCTATTCTCCGCGCACTGCGAGCTTTATTAGCTGCTTGTGTCTCCGGCTGTCGATTTTTCCGGATGGACGCTGTTCTGCCGGCCACCGCTGTAAAAAAAGAGGTACTGATTTGAACGAGAATGGCTTTGCTCAGTTTTCCGTACTGACGATCATGATGTTGTTGATCGCCTTCTATGGCGGCACCTACCTGCTCACTTTGCTTATTCGCAAAAAAGAAGAGGACACCTCCGGCTTTATGGTTGCTGGCCATAACGTGGGTTTCGGCATGGGCGCGGCAAGTATGACCGCAACCTGGATATGGGCTGCGTCTTTTTATGCTGCCGCTACCTCCGGATACACTTACGGTGTGTCTGGCCCCGTCCATTATGGTCTTTGGGGTGCTTTGATGATTCTATTCATCTACCCGTTTGGCCGTCGATTTCGGGAACTCGCTCCTAATGGCCACACCCTTGGTGAGTTGATTCACGCCCGCCACGGGTCGTCCAGCCAGTTGATTCTGGCCGGCTCCAATATTCTTGGTAGTGTGATCAGCCTGATGGTGAACTTCACCGCAGCCGGAGCACTGGTTTCAGTGCTGTCACCTTTGTCATTCCAGACGGGTGTAATTATTGCGGGCGTCGGCGTGCTTAGCTACACGCTCACCTCGGGTTTCCGTGCCTCTGTGTTCACCGACTTTGCCCAGCTTGTTGCGCTAATGGCGATCGCCGTCGTTATTATTCCGGCGGTGCTATTTTCGATTGGCGGGCCATCTGTGATGGTTGACGGCCTTGAAAATCTGACCAGCCAGCAGGCGGATTTTTTCTCGGTAGACGCCATCATGAATCAAGGCGCGCCTTTTTTTGTGGCGGTACTTGCCTACGCCATTGGCAATCAGACCATATCCCAGCGCCTGTTTGCGGTGCGAGAAAAACACATCAAACGCACATTTGTTACTGCCACTCTAGGGTATGGCGCGATTGTTATCGGCCTTGGGATGATTGGGTTGATGGCACTGACCGTGGGTATGGAGCCGGTTAATGGAAATATGAATAACCTGATTCCCCAGATGGTTTCCGAGTATCTGCCGCCTGCCTTTGTGGCCCTGTTTTTCGTGCTGGTGATTGGCGCTTTGTCTTCGACTGCAGACTCTGATTTGTCCGCCTTGTCGACGATTGTTATGGCCGATATCTACGGCAAGAATATTGCCAGAGAAAACCCTAATCCTAAGGTTATGTTGCTGGTAGGCCGCATCACTATGGTTGTCGCAACCGCGGCGGGCTTGATCTTCGCGAGCTTCTCTCTGGATATATTGGTGATGCTGGTCTTCGTGGGTGCACTTTGGGGCGCCATTGTGTTCCCGGTTATTGTTAGTTGCTATTGGGACAGAGTTACCAATGCCGCCTTTACGTGGTCTGTCGTCGTAGCCATGGCACTGTTCTGCATTGCTCGTTTCGAGCTTCTGGAGATGACAGGGGCAACTGTGCTGTTCTTTGAAGTGCTGGCATCGGTTGGCGCTGCCGTCGTGTTCGGGCTGATGGCGTTCGGTTTCTTCGGTCGCACGGTTGGCCTGATTGTAGGTGCGATTTCTGGGGCGATCATGGTGGTTTACGCCACAGGTTTCCTGCGTGACTACATGGTGCTTACCGCGTCTCTGACAGCCTACGGCGCCAGCACCATCGTTTGCACTGCAATGGCTTTGTTTAATAAAGAAAGGTTCGATTTTGATCTGATCAAGCAGCGCGTTGGCGATTATGACAATGCGACAGATGAAGATGAATCCACGATGATCCCTGAAGGAGCACGCTCATGAGTGAACTGGCATACGGTACTTATATTCTGGCTTGGCCGGCTTTGACCCTCGGTGTATTGGTGGTTATCTGTGGCGCGGTGATTAAAGACGCCATTCAGGCGCGCAAGTCGGATAGCGATGTGGTCTGACCCCTTTGCGCAGAAAGCCTGACTATAAAACGGGAGCCTTTTGCTCCCGTTTTATAGGGAATGCTATGAGTTCAGGCTGCTGAAACCTTGAACTCGTTGGCAAGATCCTGAAGCTGCCGGGCAAGCCTGGCTTGCTCACTGGTTACATGGGAAATTTCCTGGGAGCCTGTTAGCGTCAGCATGGCCACTCCACTGACGGCTTCCATGTTTACGGCCAGCTCCCGGGTTACCGCTACCTGTTGTTCAGAGGCAGCGGCGATCTGTGTGGCCATGTCGGAGATGCTGTTAACATCTCCGAGTATGTCGGCAAACGTCTGTTCAAGCTCTGAAGATTGCTCACTGGTTTCATTGGCAAGTTTATGGCTGGCGATGATAGAGCGGCTCGCATTCTCAGTAATCACCTGAAAGCCATTAATAATATCCTCAATCTGTGTTGTGGATTCGTGCGTCTGCCGGGCCAGAGTACGAACCTCGTCGGCGACCACCGCGAACCCCCGGCCATGTTCACCGGCCCGCGCCGCTTCTATCGCTGCATTCAGCGCCAGCAGATTGGTCTGATCAGCCACTTTGCGGATAACATCCATCACTTCCACGATGCTGCCGCTGCGTTTCTCCAGTTCTTCAATAACGTCGTTTACGTCTTTCACCGAGTCAGCCAGAGAGCGGATGCGGTTTACGCTGCCTTGCAGCACCTCTTCACCCGCCCGGCTTCTTTCCATGACGTTACTGGCGGCGTCTGCGACTTGCTGGGTATTCTGGGAAATCTGTTCAGACGTGGAGGTCATTTCCTCGGTGGCCGCGCTTATTTGTTCTATTTGTTCCTGCTGGTTTTGGGCCTGAGTCGCATTTTCTCCAGCGGTGGCGCTGGTCTCCTCGGTTGCGGTTGCAAGTTGCACGCAGCCTCTGTCAATTTGTTGAAGAGCGTGGCCAAAACGGCCGAACAGTTCGTTGAGTGCTCGTCCGATGGTGCCGACCTCGTCTTTGCTGGATATGTGAATCTGTTGTGTAAGGTCTTTATTGTCGGTCGCAAACCGGACGCTATCGAGCAAACCGTTGATCTGTCGGTTGATAGCACTGACCATAAGCATCATCAGGACAATTGCCACTACGATGGCAACTGCAGCGATCCCGGATGAGATGATCAGGCGCTGGCGTGCATCAGCTACGCCGTGAGATGCAGAAGATGAGGCAACATCGATCAGGGTTTTTCGCAAACTGTTCAGTCTGCCCAGTTGCTCTGTGGTGCTGACAAACCATTCTGTTGCATCGAGGCCATACAAGCCTGAAGGGCTGCGGAATAAAGTATTGCGCTTTTCTTGCAGGTCGAGACTTTCATCTGTCTCAGGCAGCGTTTTAAGCGTCAAAAGTAACTCAGATTCATCTGCCAGCATGGCGCCGGCTTCATGGATAAAGGCTTCCTGGCGCCCCCCGAACGCAGCTATCCTCTGAGCCGCAGGAAGGTCAAAGCTGCCCCGGTTTATCAGTGCTGCCCCTGCGGCACTCTCACGCCCGGCTGCCTCAGCCGCCTCTGCCAAAGCATAGTATGCATTGAGATCCCGGGTTAGTTGGGAGTCGGTAGAGCTGGAAATGACCATAGGGATCCGATTGATCAATCCGGTGATCAACTGGGTATAGCGAGCCTCTGCTTCAAGGCTGTCAATCGAACGTTTGTCGGCCTGGCTACGGAGTTCTCCGAGAGCATTAAGGCTGTCCCGAACCGCCTCAATACTGGCTGTGATGGCAGGGCCGAAGCTGACCTCTTGTTGAAGACGGGTTGTCTGAGACTGGTAATCATCCAGTCGTGTATCCGTATTTTTGCGTTGGTTGAGCAGTGCCTGCTCTGCCTGCTGTGCGGCTTCTCGGTCTACGCCCCTTGAAAGCACTACGGCGGAGCGGCCCCGTTCCAGCTGTAAAGCTTCAATCAGCGGATCACCACTATCCGCAAGCTGAACCAGCGCCTGCAGCTGGCGCATGTCGTCGAGTTCTCCGGAGTTTCGGGTGATGCTCTCAATCGCAAAGTAGATGATAACTAGCAATGCCGGCGCGACAAGCGTTATGAGTTTGCCACGCATGGAGAGGTTGTTGATGACATTTTTCATCCCGGATTCTCTTATTGTTAATTGGAATTATTGTGAAGAAGTGTAGCAGTTAGCTCCATGCATATTGATTGGATATCTGTAGTAACGAGCATTTTGCTGTGTAAATTTGTCATCAAGTGTTAACTGCATGTTTTATATGCAACAACTCTCCGCACGCTGACAAAGGTCAATGCCGTCCACGGAACTCCAGAGTATGGTTTTGCGAACTTTGATGCGGAGAGAGCCCATGGAACTTGTTTGCCCGGCCGGTAGCTTGCCGGCTCTGAAAACAGCGGTGGATAACGGAGCAGACGCCGTGTATCTGGGGTTCAAGGACAGCACCAATGCGCGCCAGTTCGCCGGGCTCAATTTTAATGACAAGCGCGCAGGCGAAGGCATTGAGTATGCGCATAGCAAAGGCGCCCGGGTGTTTTGTGCCATCAACACTTATCCGCAGCCAGATGGCTGGGAAACCTGGAAGTCAGCTGTCGATCGCGCAGCGTCTTTGGGGGTGGATGCCATTATCCTGGCCGATATGGGGCTGCTGGAGTACGCAGCCAACAAATACCCACAGGTTCACCGGCACCTTTCTGTGCAGGGCTCTGCCACGAGCTACGAGGCCCTTCGTTTCTACAAAGACAACTTTGGTATACGCCGGGCTGTGTTGCCCCGGGTGTTGTCTATAGACCAGGTACGCGGTGTCGCGAAACACAGCCCGGTAGAGCTGGAGGTATTTGCCTTTGGCAGTCTCTGCATCATGGCAGAAGGGCGGTGCTACCTGTCTTCCTATTTGACCGATGAATCCCCGAATACCCGCGGTGCATGCTCTCCAGCCAAGGCGGTGCGTTGGCAGGAAACCCCCAGCGGGCTGGAATCCCGCCTTAACGATGTGCTCATTGACCGATACGGCAAAGGCGAGTCTGCCGGTTATCCAACCCTGTGCAAAGGCCGCTTTGAGGTCGAGGGTAGTGTGTATCACGCCATCGAAGAGCCAGTGAGCCTGAACACTCTGGATCTGCTGCCGGAGCTAAAAGAACTGGGTATCAGCGCAGTAAAGATTGAAGGTCGCCAACGCAGTCCGTCCTATATTGCCGATGTCGCCCGCACCTGGCGCCAGGCACTGGATAGGCTGGATGCCGGTACAGACGGTTTCCGTGTGGATCCTGCCTGGAACAACACGCTGTCGGGCTTGTCGGAGGGTGGCCTGACCACCATCGGCGCCTATCATCGCAAATGGAAATAAGGCGGAGTAACCCATGATGAAGCTTTCTCTGGGCCCGATTCTCTGGTTCTGGTCCAAGCAAACCGTATTTGATTTTTACGCCAATGCAGCCGAATGGCCCGTAGATACTGTCTACCTCGGGGAAACCGTGTGCTCCCGCCGCCGGGAACTGAGGCTGGCGGACTGGCTGGACATTGCCGGCGTTCTCAAAGACGCCGGCAAACAGGTGGTGCTTTCAACGCAAACCCTGATCGAGTCCGAGGCGGATTTGCGGGCGCTGCGCAAAATATGCAGCCAGCAGGAGTATCTCGTTGAAGCCAACGACCAGAGTGCGCTGCAGTTGGCTACAGAGAACAAGTTGCCGTTTGTGACCGGTCCCTCGATGAATATCTATAACACCGCGACCCTGAAGCTGCTGGCGAAACAGGGGCTGAAAGGTTGGAACCTGCCAGTGGAACTGGGCCGTGAAACCCTGCGGCAATTGATTTCAGAGCTCAAAGCCGAAGGGCTGGATTTGCCGGCAGAAGTATTTGCCTGGGGCTTCTTGCCACTGGCCTGGTCGTCCCGCTGTTTTACTGCCCGCCATTACAATCTGCCCAAAGATAACTGTGAGTTCCGTTGCCTACAGCACCCTGATGGTATGGAACTGCGTTCACGGGAATCCCAGGAGCTGTTTCGTCTGAACGGGATTTCGACCCTGTCGGGTTCCCGCTACGATCTGATGCGGGAAATGCCGGACATGGAAGAAATGGGCGTGGCCACCGTGCGCCTGAGCCCGGAACATCAGGGTATGGCGGACGTGGTTCGCCGTTATGATCAGGTGCGCCGCGGCGAGGCTCCGGGCACAGATCCATTGCAGCTGGTGGAGGCGCCGCCCTGCAACGGTTACTGGTATGGCAAACCAGGTATGGATCTGGTTCCATCAAACAGCCGCCTCTCCCAATCCTCAACCTTGCCGGTTTCCAGCCGCTTTTGAGCCAGGCCGCGCAGATTAGGGGATAGCTGAGGTAGATTGGCCATCTCCATGAGGGCGACATGCTCCAGTGTGGCATCGTACAGAAGGGACAACACCCGGCTCAGGGGCCAGCTGGGGTTCGGCCGCTGTTCATGGGTAAGTGTGTCACCCCGGCGAACCAGCCCTGGCTGCATCACCCGGTAGTACCATCCTGTTCTGAGGCTGTTTTGCAGTCTTTGGGACATATCCGATATGCCAAAGCGCAGGTTCAGGCGCCAGCAGGGCTGGCGAGGCTGGGACACTTGAATCACTGCCTCGCCAAGCTTGAAAACATCGCCAACACAGACATCGGTTTCGGTAAAACCCTCGGTCACCAGATTTTCACCAAAGGCACCTGGCTTGCAATGGCTGGCGGCCAGCTCGGGAAGCTCTTTTCGCAATCTTGCGTAATGGTCTGACGCGAAGTGATGCAGGGCTTTTTCGGGCCCGCCATGGTGATTATTGTCACCTTGCTGGTCACCGCTCAGGCCGTTTGTGTTCAGGAAAGCGGAGTCCACTTCCTGTTTGTAGATGCCGGTATCAGTGTTGGTGCCGGCAAACGTTTTAAGTATGCCGAGCCTGAGTTCCCTGATAACAACGACTTTCGCCATTCGAATTCTCCAAAGTTTCCCGAAGCGGGATTGCGGTCAGAAGAAGAGCAGTTGGCGGATATTAAGGTTCCAATCAAGACTGTCCAGCAGGTTCTTTAAGCCCAGCCCCAGTTCGGTGTCCCCTTCAATCACCAGGCGACGCTGGAAAAAAAGTTGGTCAGGGTCTTGTCGCCGTTCGGCCAGGGTTTTGAAAGCAGAGAGAGAGCCCCGGATTGTCGCTTCACCTGCGCCTTCCAGCACCCGGAGCCGCCCTGCCCAAAAACCGAAGGTGATTCCCGGCTGACCACCGTTAACTTCCAGCCGGATGCGGCGCCCTTCAAAATCGTCAAATTCACCCTCGGCAATGGCGGTGGCGAAGATACGGTTCAGGGGCTCTTCCGCGACAAGCTGTTTTACAGGCATGGGCACTGCACGGTCTATAGCGCCGAGCAAAGGGGAGGGGGAGGGAAGATACTCGGAGAGCAGCGTCAGGGCGTCGCTTATCAAAGGGTTAGTGCGCAGTGGGAAGGCAGCAAGCGATGGCAGGGCCATAATCAACTCCGGGCAGTGAATTCGATCTGCCCAGAGTAACCAAAACCGCCAGTACTTGATTTGATATAGCTCAGCCCTTGTGCAGGCCCTCTTCGACAGCCCATACCGCGACTTCTACACGTGAGCGCAAGCTGAGCTTTTTAAGCAGGTGTTTTACGTGCACTTTTACCGTGCCGTCGCTGATGTCCAGCTTCCGACCGATCATCTTGTTGGACAGTCCTTCCGCGATAAGCCGGAGTATGTCTTTTTCCCGAGGTGTCAGGCTGTCAAAATCAGGTCGCGATGCCTGTTGTGGCTTGTTGGAACGCAAGGCCTCAGCAAGCAGTGTAGTTAGCCGGTCACTGATCACCATTTTGCCCACTGCAGCCTGGTGGAGCTGGGCGATCATATCTTCCGGTTCCATGTCTTTCAGAAGGTAGCCGTCGGCACCGGCACGCAGGGCAGCGACTACGTCGTCCTCCTGGTCAGAAACAGTAAACATGACGATGCGCGAGCTTACGTTCAGTTCCCGCAGTTTTTTCAGGGCATCGATGCCGCTGATTTCTGGCATGTTGAGGTCCATCAGGATGAGATCAGGTTCCAGTTCGGTCGCCAGCCGAATCCCATCTGTTGCGTTGCTGGCTTCACCAGCCACAACCATGTCGTCCTCCATCTCGACGAGCTGCTTGATACCTTGGCGCAGCAGTGGGTGGTCGTCGATCAGCAATATGCTTGCAGGTGTATCAGACGGTTTATCAGACATGGTACTTCGCTTCCTTTATTTAGGTACTTGATGTTTCGGTCGGGATCAGGTGTCGGCTTTTGGGGACGAACGTTAAACTGACTTCAACACCACCTTCTTCACGGTTTCGCACGGCAACCTGGCCCCCCAGTGTGCGCGCGCGGTCCTGCATGATAATCAAACCATAATGATTGGTCGGCTGCCCATTCTCGGGCAAACCTTTACCATTATCCTTTATTCTTGCTTTTACCTGGGGAGATTCAAACACTACCTCTACAAAAATTTCAGTGGCGTCAGCATGTTTAACTGCATTGGCAAGGCCTTCCCTTACGATCTGCAGGGTGTGAATCTCCTCATTGGGTGATAACGCCTGCGGCGGCAAGTTGTATGTCAGCTTTACGGGTTTTTCTAAACGGCCCGAGAACTCCTCGATGGTTTTGCGCAGCGCCGTTGCCAGGTCCGGTGTGTCCAGCTTCAGCCTGAACGTGGCCAACAACTCTCGAAGCTGGCGGTAGGCACTGTTCAAACCGGTACTCAATTCTTCCAGTATCGCGTCGTGAGCGGGTTTTTGGCTGCCCTCAATGTTAAGGCGGCGTAAACGAGCCACCTGCATTTTTAGATAAGACAGCGATTGGGCCAGGGAGTCGTGGAGTTCCCGCGCTATCACGGTGCGCTCTTCGGCCAGCGTAATCTGCTGCTGTTCGGTTATCTGTCGTTCGAGGAAAATAGCGGTAGCCAGTTGGTCACTGAGCGTCTCCAATAGGCGACGAGCAGTTTCAGAGAGGCCTTTGCCGGCAGGGTACCACACCTCCAGAGTGCCAAGGAGCCCGCTCGGGGTTCGGATAGGTAGCAACAGCCTGCGACCGTCGTGTTCTTCTATCGGGAGTTCGTCATAAATTTCCGATGTCACCAAGCAAGCGTTGCAGTGGTGGTCGCGACAATAGAAGGGCCGATCCGCTGACGCTGTTGTTACCGCCTGCACAGGTTCTGTTGACTCTTTATCGTGGAGATAGAGCAGAATTGGGCCGATGCCCAGAAGTTGTTCAAGTTCCTGCAGCATGGGAACCGCGCCACTGCAAAGGTCGTGATTAGCAAAAAGGTTACGGCTGGCGTTATGAAGTAACTGAAGCGCGGTATGGCTTTTTTCCAGCTCTTCGGTTTTGCTGCGGGCTCGCTCCTCAAGCTCGTAGTAGGTGAGAGCAAGTTCGCTGCTCATCTGATCAAACGCACTGCCCAGTTGTGCAAGTTCATCGGTTCCCTTCAGGTTTGCCTTACGGGAAAAGTCCTGTTCACCAACCGCCACAGCAATACTGACGAGCTTGCGCAGCGGCTTGAGAACCCGGTTTCTCAGATCAACGAACAGGGCAATGATGATCAACACAGAGAAAGCCAGGCTGATTATCTGGATAAGGTGCAACAGGTCGATTCGGGCTTCTGTCCGGCGCTCGAGCATGCTGACCAGCTGGTTTACCGAATCCACGTAGGCTTCTGTGGCCGCAACCATGTTGGCGCTGACCGGCAGCCCGTGTGGATGATTTTCCAGGCTAGGGCGCAGAGTCTGTTTCCAATAGGCCTGGATGGTGCGGTATTGGTTTGCCAAGGGGTGGTCTGCTGACCCCGGAATTGCCCGGGTAATCAGGTTGTCGGTCAGATTGTCTTCATATTCGGCGGCGAGGCTTTTGATGCTATTTGCTGAAGTAAGGCTATCCACCGGGCCTGCGGCATGAGCCAGCAAGCGGAAAGCGCCCATACGCAGCGCGCCTGCAAGGTTAATGGCGGTGGCGTTTCCTTCAATACTCTTCGAAACCGCAAGGGTCGTGGTCATGCTGACAAGCGCTGTCAACACCACGGCGCAAACAACGACAGCTATGCGATTAACAAGGGGGCTTCTGGATTTCATTGAATCTCGTCTTTACAGTCGCCGGGCCGGAATACCTCCTTGAGGATAGTCAATTACCCCAATGGTCGGTAACCCATCATAGTCTTTGACCTGCATCAGGGCAAAATCAGAAACTGAAAGGCAACGTAAAAGAATATTCACAAAGGCGTTGGCAAATGAGGTCTGAGGCGGATCAGGAGGATGAACGGCTGGCGTCACTTGCCGTGATTCTGCCGCTTGCGGTGACGGGGTTTGTTATCGCAGCGGGCTGTTGGACGCTATTTGCGGTAGCCGGGATCCACCTGCGCGCCGAATTAAGTCTCACTGATCTGCAATTCGGGCTACTGCTTGCTATGCCCATGGCGGTCAGCGCCGTATTGGCGGTTCCCGCCGGACTGGCAGCCCGAAAGTTTGGTGCGCGCCGCGTTATGCTCATTTGTCTCACCGGACTTGCCGTTTGCATGGTCATACTGCTGACAACGGACACCTTCCCCGGTTACCTCCTGGCGGCTGGGGGGCTTGGGTTGGCTGGCGGGTTTTATAGTGCCGGCTTACAGTTTGTAATCAGTAAATGCCAGAGTCATCAACTCGGACTTGTTCTTGGTATTTTTGGCTCAGGCGTTACCGGCGCAGGGTTTACCTATTATCTTGTCCCGCTATTTCACGAAGCTTTCTCCTGGCAAGGTGTTCCGCTTGCCTATCTGATTGTTCTTCTGCTTGTACTTGCACTTCTGATACTGCTTTCAGATCCGGAAGATGCGATTGCAGACCCGGAAACCGAAACCTCCATCCGGGTGCTGTTCCAACGCTTCAGGCGTCAGGGGGTCTGGCAGCATGGCGCATACTTCGGTGTCATTGCAGGAAGTTTTTTCGCCCTGGCGCTGTGGCTTCCAGACTATCTTTCTTCGCAATTCGAGCTGCAGGTTGGGTCCGGTGCCGGGCTTGCGCAATGGTTTATTCTTCCTGGGGCGTTGGCCCAGATTCTGGGCGGGGGTCTGTCCGATCTCCACGGCAGCCACCGAGTTATCGGCCGGTCACTTCTCGTCGGCCTGGCGGCACTGTTGGTATTGTCCTACCCGCCTATGACCTTGTTTATCCGGGGGGTGGATGCAACGATCGAGGTCGAATTTGCGTTGCCCATGATCGTTGAAAGCATCTTTGTGGTGGTACTCGGGGTGGCGCTTGGGTGTGCCATGGGTAGCCTGCAGAGAATTGTGATTATAGAAAGTCGCCAGAACGCTGCGTTTGTGGCTGGGTTGCTGTTGGTCAGTGCCTGTTCCGTGGCTTTTTTGTTGCCCGTTATTTTTGGTGCCGCAAATCACTGGCTGGGTGTTCGCAGTGCCGTGTTCATGATTCTGTTTTTGCTGCTGGGCCTCTGTCAGTTTTTGTATTCCCGCTTCAGTCGCCGCCAGGAGCGGCATGCTTTCCTCCAACCGGGGTTATAAGCCCTCTACCCCTTGAGTGGTAGGGGCGGGTTATGTGGTAGTAACCACGCAGATTTTGGGGTTGTTCTCCCACACAATGGTCTCAAATCGGAAAACGATCCGGTATACGGGTAGATGGAGAGTGAGACCATGAGTCATTTAATCGACAAGCTGAGTTACTTCAGCAAAAAGCGCGAATCCTTCGCGAACGGCCACGGCGAAACCCACGACGTAAATCGTGACTGGGAAGACAGTTACCGTCGACGCTGGCAGCACGATAAAATTGTGCGTTCTACTCACGGTGTAAACTGTACCGGCTCCTGCAGCTGGAAGATTTACGTCAAGAATGGTCTGGTCACCTGGGAGACCCAGCAGACCGACTACCCTCGTACCCGCCCGGATCTCCCGAACCATGAGCCCCGTGGCTGCCCTCGTGGTGCCAGCTATTCCTGGTACATGTACAGCGCCAACCGCCTTAAATACCCGCTGATGCGCAAGCATCTGATGAAGCTTTGGCGAGCTGCTCGCATGCAGTTCAACGACCCGGTTGAGGCCTGGGCTTCCATCGTGGAAGACCCGAAGAAAACCGCAGAGTATAAGCCCCGTCGCGGTATGGGTGGTTTCGTGCGCTCAGACTGGAACGAAGTCAACGAGCTGATCGGTGCGGCGAACGTTTATACAGCTAAAAAGCACGGCCCGGACCGTATCATCGGCTTCTCGCCGATTCCGGCCATGTCCATGGTGTCCTACGCTGCGGGCAGCCGTTACCTGTCGCTGATTGGCGGCGTGTGCCTGAGCTTCTACGACTGGTATTGCGATTTGCCACCGGCCTCCCCCCAAACCTGGGGTGAGCAGACCGATGTTCCTGAATCGGCAGACTGGTACAACTCCGGCTACATCATTGCCTGGGGTTCCAACGTACCCCAGACCCGTACTCCGGACGCCCACTTCTTTACCGAAGTGCGTTACAAAGGCACCAAGACTGTTGCCATTACCCCGGACTACGCCGAGGTCTCCAAGCTGTCAGATGAGTGGCTGAACCCCAAGCAGGGTACCGACGCCGCTCTGGGCATGGCCATGGGCCATGTCATCCTGAAAGAATTCCACATTGATAACCCCAGTGAGTACTTCACCGATTACGTACGTCGGTACACCGACATGCCGTATCTGGTAAAACTCGACAAAATGGAAGATGGCCGTTATGTACCTGGCCGGTTCTTGCGTGCCAGTGATCTGGTGGGTGGTCTGGGAGAAGAAAACAACCCGGAATGGAAAACCATTGCCATTGATGAAGCCACCAATGAGCTGACCGCACCTAACGGCTCTATCGGCTACCGTTGGGGCGAGAAGGGCAAGTGGAACCTCAAGCAGACAGCCAAGTCAGAAGAGGTGAGCTTGCAGTTGTCTATGGTCGAAAAGCACGACGAAGTGGTCGACGTTGCTTTCCCATACTTCGGTGGTATCAAGCACGATCACTTCAAGTCAGTTGAAATCAGCGACACGCTTACGCACAAGCTGGGCAGCCGCAAGGTTGAGCTGGCCGAGGGCGGCGAGTCCCACGTGGTTACCGTTTACGACCTGATGATGGCCAACTACGGCATCAGCCGTGGCCTGGGTGAAGACGACTGTGCAACTTCCTACGATCAGGTCAAGCCTTATACCCCGGCCTGGCAGGAGAAAATCACCGGCGTTCCCGCCGAGAAAGTGATTCGCATTGCCCGTGAGTTTGGTGATAACGCCCATAAGACCAAGGGCCGTTCCATGATCATCGTGGGTGCCGGTATGAACCACTGGTACCACATGGATATGAACTACCGTGCGTTGATCAATATGTTGATCATGTGTGGCTGTATTGGCCAAAGCGGTGGTGGCTGGTCTCACTATGTTGGCCAGGAAAAGCTGCGCCCGCAGACCGGCTGGCAACCGCTGGCCTTTGGTCTGGACTGGCAGCGTCCGCCGCGTCAGATGAACGGTTCCTCCTTCTTTTATGCACACTCTGGTCAGTGGCGCTACGAGAAGCTGGGTGTTGACGAAATTCTGTCGCCATTGGCGGACAAATCCAAATTTGGTGGCAGCCTGATTGACTATAACGTGCGCGCCGAGCGCATGGGCTGGTTGCCATCTGCACCGCAGCTTAATCGCAACCCGCTGGGCATTGCTGCCGAAGCTGAAAAGGCTGGCATGGAGGTTCCTGCGTACGTGACCCAGTCCATGAAGGACGGCTCACTGGCATTTGCCTCGGAAGATCCGGAAGCTCCGGAGAACCACCCGCGCAACATGTTTATCTGGCGCTCCAACCTACTGGGCTCGTCCGGTAAGGGCCACGAATACATGTTGAAATACCTGTTGGGCACCACCAGCGGGCTGCAGGGCAAGGATCTGGGCCACGACGGAGGTCTCAAGCCGCAGGAAGTGAAGTGGCACGATGAGGCGCCGGAAGGCAAGCTCGACCTGCTGGTTACGCTCGACTTCCGCATGTCCACTACATGCCTGTACTCAGATATCGTTCTGCCGACCGCGACCTGGTACGAGAAGAACGACCTGAACACTTCTGACATGCACCCGTTCATCCACCCGCTGACGGCGGCTACCGATCCTGCGTGGGAAGCCCGCAGTGACTGGGAAATCTACAAAGGCATTGCCAAGTCCTTCTCGAAAGCATCGGAAGGCCACCTGGGTGTCGAGAAAGATGTGGTTACCCTGCCGCTGATGCACGATGCCCCTGCGGAACTGGGCCAGCCGTTTGATGTGAAAGACTGGAAACGGGGCGAGTGCGACCTGGTTCCCGGCAAAACTGCGCCTAGCTTCATTACGGTTGAGCGGGATTACCCGAATACCTATGCCCGCTTCACCTCGCTTGGGCCATTGATGGACAAGTTGGGTAACGGTGGCAAAGGCATCAACTGGAACACCGAGAAAGAAGTCTCGTTCCTGGGTGATCTGAACTACAAGCACATCGAAGGCGCGAATGCCGGACGGCCGAAGATTGAGAGCGCCATAGATGCGGCAGAAGTGATTCTGACCCTGGCGCCGGAAACCAACGGTCAAGTGGCTGTGAAAGCCTGGAAGGCATTGTCTGAATTTACCGGGCTGGATCATTCCCACCTGGCACTGAACAAGGAAGACGAGAAGATCCGTTTCCGGGACATAGTGGCGCAGCCGCGCAAAATCATCTCCAGCCCGACCTGGTCTGGCCTGGAAGACGAGCATGTGTCCTACAACGCCGGCTACACCAACGTGCACGAACTGATTCCCTGGCGCACGCTGACAGGTCGTCAGCAGTTCTATCTGGATCACGAGTGGATGCGAGCCTTCGGCGAAAGCCTGCTGGTGTATCGCCCGCCCATCAACACCAAGGCGGCAGCACCGCTGCTGAATGCCAAGCCCAATGGCAATCCGGAGAAGGCGCTGAACTTCCTGACGCCGCACCAGAAGTGGGGTATCCACAGCACCTACAGCGACAACCTGCTGATGCTGACCCTGTCTCGCGGCGGCCCCATTGTGTGGCTGAGTGAAGACGATGCCCGTGATGTGGGTGTGGAAGATAACGACTGGGTAGAAGTGTTCAACGCCAACGGGTCTATTTCAGCCCGGGCGGTGGTTAGCCAGCGGGTCATGCCGGGCATGATGATGATGTACCACGCCCAGGAGCGGATTGTGAACATTCCCGGCTCGGAAATTACCGGCAGCCGCGGTGGCATTCACAACTCGGTAACCCGGGTATGCCCGAAGCCCACTCACATGATTGGTGGTTACGCGCAGTTCTCCTACGGCTTTAACTACTACGGAACCGTAGGCTCTAACCGTGACGAGTTTGTTGTGGTGCGCAAAATGAAGAACGTTGACTGGCTTGATGGCGAAGGCAACGACACTGTTCAGGAGGCTGTAAAATGAAAATCCGTTCCCAAGTAGGCATGGTGCTGAACCTGGACAAGTGCATCGGTTGCCATACCTGTTCAGTGACCTGTAAAAACGTGTGGACCAGCCGTGAAGGCATGGAGTACGCCTGGTTCAACAACGTCGAAACCAAGCCCGGTATTGGCTACCCGAAAGAGTGGGAGAACCAGGACAAGTGGAAAGGCGGCTGGATGCGCGATGCCAGTGGCAAGATCCGCCCCCGCATCGGCGGTCGCTTCCGGGTTTTGGCGAATATTTTTGCCAACCCCGACCTGCCGGAAATTGACGACTATTACGAGCCGTTTGATTTCGACTATCAACACCTGCACACCGCGGGCGACAGCAAGCACCAGCCGGTTGCACGGCCACGCTCGCTGATCTCCGGCAAGCGTATGCAAAAAATCGAGTGGGGCCCGAACTGGGAAGAAATCCTGGGCACCGAGTTTGCCAAGCGTCGCAAGGACAAGAACTTCGACCAGATTCAGGCCGATATCTACGGTCAGTTCGAAAGTACGTTCATGATGTATCTGCCGCGCCTGTGCGAGCACTGCCTCAACCCGACGTGTGTGGCCAGCTGCCCAAGTGGCGCTATCTACAAGCGGGAAGAAGACGGCATCGTACTGATCGATCAGGACAAGTGCCGTGGCTGGCGGATGTGTGTCTCCGGGTGCCCGTACAAGAAGATCTACTTCAACTGGAAAACCGGCAAGTCTGAAAAGTGCATCTTCTGCTACCCGCGTATTGAAGCTGGTATGCCGACCGTGTGCTCCGAGACCTGTGTAGGCCGAATCCGCTACCTCGGGGTGTTGCTTTACGATGCTGACCGCATTGAAGAAGTGGCCAGCACTCCGGGCGAGCACGAGCTCTATGAAAAGCAGCTGGAAATCTTCCTTGATCCCAACGATCCGAAAGTTATCGAGCAAGCCAGAAAAGACGGCGTGCCCATGAATGTGATCGAAGCCGCTCAGCGCAGCCCGGTTTACAAGATGGCCGTAGACTGGAAGCTGGCTCTGCCACTGCACCCAGAATACCGCACTCTGCCCATGGTCTGGTACGTGCCGCCTCTGAGCCCGATCCAGTCTGCCGCAGAAGCTGGCAAGGTTGAGTTCGACGGCGTGTTGCCGAAGATCGAAAGCCTGCGCATTCCGGTGAAGTACCTGGCCAACCTTCTTACCGCAGGGGACGAAAAGCCCATCGTTCGTGCGCTTAAACGCATCATGGCGATGCGCCTGTACAAGCGTGCAGAAACCGTTGAAGGCGTTGAAGACCTGCGAGCACTGGAGGAGGTCGGTCTGACTCAGGCCCAGGCGGATGAAATGTATCGTTATCTGGCCATTGCCGACTACGAAGACCGCTTCGTGATTCCTACCAGCCATCGTGAGTTGGCGAAGGAGGCCTTCCCGGACGCACATGGTGAGCGCGGTGGTTGTGGTTTCAGCTTTGGTGACGGCTGTAACGGCGACAGTGAATTCAACATGTTTGGTGGCCGTAAGCAGACCACCACCATGGTGCAGAAGCTGACGACAGTTAAGCAAGTCGACCCTAAACAGCTGCAGGAATAAGGAGGCCACGATGAAGCTATTAAAAGTACTGGCAAGAATTCTGGAGTATCCCACAGCGGAACTTCAGGCCTCCAAAGACGCCCTGGTTGCCGCTGTCCTTGAGGACAGCCGGCTGCCACGGAAAAACAAGGAGCAATTGCTCCAGTGTATCGACCGTCTGTGTGATGGGGATCTGCTGGACCTTGAAGAAGCTTACACGGGTACCTTCGACAAGGGCCGCGCCACATCGCTGTTGTTGTTTGAGCATGTGCATGGAGAGTCCCGGGATCGAGGTCAGGCGATGGTTGACCTGATGGAGCAGTATCGCGCCAACGGTCTGGAAATCGATGCCAAAGAGCTGCCGGATTACCTGCCGTTGTTCCTCGAATACCTTTCGACACGCCCTTGGGAAGAGATCCAGAACTGGTTGGAAGACATCCACCATATTCTTGGCCTTCTGGGAGAGCGGCTGTACCAGCGCGAAAGTATTTACCACGTAGCTATGGATTCACTGCTGGAGCTGTCGGGCCGTGCGACGGATCGTCAGGAACTGGCGCAGATCGTAGCCTCGGAGGAGCGCGACGATACGCCTGAGGCTCTGGACAAGGTCTGGGAAGAGGAAATGGTGAAGTTTGTGGATGACCAGGGCAGTTCCTGCAATACGGGCGGGGTTGTTGGCCAGCGTCGCCGTGAACTGGAACAGACCCAGACCATTCACCTCAGTGATCATCTGATGACGGATGTGACGCCCGCTCAGGCGCGTGCCGCCGCGAGAGACGCCTGACGGCGCAGGAGGAGACCAAGATGATGTCTTATCTGAATACACTGATTTTCGGGATTTATCCGTACATCGCCCTGCTAGTGCTGGTTCTCGGCACCTGGGCGCGATATGACCAGTCGCAGTTCACCTGGAGAGCTCAGTCCAGCCAGATACTGCGCAAGAAAAATATGGTTCTGGCCAGCGTGTTGTTCCACGTGGGCATCCTGGTGATCTTTTTCGGCCATCTGGTTGGCCTGCTGACGCCGCACTTTGTTTACGAGCCGTTCATGAGCGCGGGAACCAAACAGGTGCTGGCTATTGTGGTGGGTGGCATTGCCGGAGTCATGTGCCTGATAGGGGGTGCCATGCTGGCCTATCGCCGGTTGACGGACCCCAGAGTCCAGGCTAGCAGCACCTTCGCCGATAACATGATCATCATCGTGCTGGTGGTTCAGGTAGTGTTGGGGCTGTTGACCATTCTGCCAACACTCGGTCACCTTGATGGCAGCACCATGCTGTTGCTGGCGGGTTGGGCTCAAAGCATCTTCACCTTCCAGGGCGGAGCGGCTGAATACATGGTTGGCGTAGGCTGGATCTACAAGCTCCATATCTTTCTGGGCCTGACCATCTTTGTTCTCTTCCCGTTCACCCGGTTGGTTCACATGCTGAGTGTGCCGCTGGAGTATTTCGGGCGGAAGTATCAGGTGGTTCGCAAGCGGGCGTAAAGGTAAAAATGCCCCCGCTTCCAACACAGGAGGCCGGGGGCAATGAACGTATCTACGGAGACCTACCATGCAACTCATCCCCACCGGTGAAGCCGAAAAACCCAGAAATCAGTTTCCACCCGTTTATGTGGGTGAAACTCTGATATCCGAAGAGGATATCGCCCGTGAACTGCAACACCATCCTGCCGAAGAAGTCGTCGAGGCCTGGCACGACGCCGCAAAGAGTCTCGTTATCCGTGAGCTTCTGCTACAACAGGCCAGGATACTGAAGCTGCCAGAAGATCTGGATGAGGAATCGGCCATCGCTCGGGTACTGGAGTTGGAACTTGATGTGCCGGAGCCAAGCGACGAGGATTGCGAGCGTTTTCACGCTGCGAATCCTGGCCGTTTTCGCAGCCCGACGCTGATGGCTGTCAGCCACATTTTGCTGGCTGCTGCACCGGACGATGTGCAGGAGCGCATGCGCCAGGAGGAGGTTGGGCGACAGTTGCTGTCCTCCCTGCTTGAAGGTCGTGCCCAGTTTGCGCCGCTGGCGAAGCAATACTCTGCCTGCGAATCTCGTCATCAGGGCGGTGGTTTGGGTCAGATCAGCAAAGGCCAGACTGTTGAAGAGTTTGAACGGCCGGTTCTTTCGCTCAAAGAAGGGCTTAACCCCGAACTGATTGAAAGCCGCTATGGCTGGCACATAGTGCGCGTAGATCAGCGTATTGATGGCGAGCAACTGCCCTACGAGCACGTGAAGCCGCAAATCCGGCAATACCTGAGCGAGAGCGTAACCCGGCGCGCCTTCCGGCAGTACCTGCAGGTTCTGGCGGCTGAGACGGGCGTGAAGGGTGTCGATCTTGAGATCCCCGACTCTCCGTTGATGCAGTAAGTGTCTTGCGCTGATCCGCGCCAGATGGTGGGAGTATTGATAGCAATGAAAACTATTGATATAGGTCAGTTTGTCAAAATTAAACGCCATTCTACCCCTATGGGGGGAGCGATTTTTCGGGCGTATCCTTCTATTATCATAAACATCATTTTGAATGCATGATATGAAAGAGGATAAGACAATGGTGGCGATGCAATCTGCGGAAACCCGCTACGCCAAGCCGGTTCTGGTGGCTATCAATACTCTGGCTGACGATGAAAACGGGCTGGAGCCGCTGCGCAGCCATGCCCTTTTCAATACGTTCTCAGACGGGGATCTGCAGAGCCTTATTCTGCAATCCCGTCGTCTTCGCCTTGGGCATCATCAGTTGCTTTATCGGCAGGATATGCCGGCCCACCATTTCTTCTTTGTTATATCAGGGCGGCTGAGGTTATACCGGCTGGACTCATCCGGGGTTGACCGCACGCTCGACAGCATTGCCCCCGGAGACTGTTTTGCGGAGGTTATGATCTATGCAGATCCTGCCCACTATGCCTGCTACGCCGAAGCGCTGAAATCCAGCGAAGTTCTGATGATTCCGGTCAAGGCCTACCAGGAAATGCTGGAACGGAAACCGGAATATGCCAACGCGGCCCTACGTCACTACGCCAAACGAGCGGTATCCAGATTCCATGATCTGGAAATCATGACGGTTCAGAATGCCCGTGACCGGCTGATCCGTTACCTGATAGACCTGCTGCCGAACGGCGCGGCTGAGGGTGGCGAGGTCGAGTTGCCACTGCCGAAATGCCTGGTCGCATCCCGCCTCGCAATGCAGCCTGAAACCTTTTCGCGGATTCTGGCAGATCTTAAATCCAACGGGTTGGTTCGGGTCAACCGCAGCAAACTGTACATCTCCGACCCCAAGCGATTGATCGAAATCAGCCAGTAATCTGGCCGACTTTCGGTTCAGTCAGCATTCAAGCCTCCAGGCTATGCAGAGGAGGAATTGTGAAAGCAAGAAAGCAGCGCCCATTAATCTATTCCTGTTCCGGTTGCTCCGACGTGGCGCAACTTGCGAACAACACAGCGGTAAAGCTGGATCACGCCGGTGAATTCGAAATGTCCTGCATTTCCGGCGTGGGTGGCAAGGTGCCCGCCCTCGTAAAAACGGCTCAATCCGGGCGCCCCATTACGGTGATTGATGGTTGCCCTCTGCATTGTGCAAGGGCATGCCTGGAAAACATCGGTGTAGAGGCGGATGACCATGTGCGCCTCTACGAGTTCGGCTTTAAAAAGCACTATGGCCAGAGTTATGGCGACGAGGCCGTCGACGAGGTCTGCGAGGAAGTTCTGCGGCGCAGGGACGCTCAAATTTTGATTACCCGTCAGGCTTAATCAGTGCCTGAATGTTTCAACCAAGGATATTGTGTTCATGATTAGTAGTTACAGTGATCTGATCAAAGCAACCGAAAGCGAGCAAGAACCCCAGCGCCTGTTGTTCGTTTTTTGCCGTGCAGAACTGCCGGATGATGCTTCCGCGGAAGAGAAGGCGGCATTTGAGCGTGGTGAGGGCGGTGCCCTTACGCCGGTTATTTGTGTCGATAAGGCACCACAAGAAGCCTCAGAGTTTTCCGCTCTGGTTGAAGAATCCCGGACCACGGGCCAGTCATGGGATGTGGTTTTTGTTGCCGCCATGTCCGGCAGGGGCGGTACCCCACCGTCTTCAGATGAAGCTCAGCAGCCAATGACCATGATGGTGGAGTCAATCCGCATGGGACATATCAGCAACTACTTGCCTCTGGATACTGAAGGAAACGCAGTCAACCTCGGCTGAATCGACCTGTTCCCCCGATTCTGGGGGAGGGTGTATCCATATAGAGGTATTTGATTTGTTTCTAAAGTGCCTAGGCTGATTAATTCAGGTTTGGGTGTTTCGCTGTTTCAGTCGGGGGCTGGTTTTGAACGTTCTTTTTCGAACTGTGTTTTGCGGATTTATCTTGCTGCTGGCAACTGCGCCTCTGGCTCAAGCCGAACCAGTTGCTCAGTACGAGCCGGTTGCCGGGCGTCAGGTTATTCAGAAGGCGTTCCCGGAAGTGACCCGGTATGAGCCCCGGGAAAATAACCGGGCCATTCAGGAGTTATATGCCGGTGACGAGCTGAAAGGCTACGCTTACCAATCCCTCGATTTTGTTCAGACCCCCGCCTATTCCGGTAAGCCACTAAACGCCATGGTTGTGTTGGATACTGAAGGCACTATTCGCTTTACCAAAGTGATCCACCACGACGAGCCCATACTTCTGGTGGGCATCCCTGAGAGTAAGCTACACGCTTTTACCGACCAGTATGCTGGCCTGAAGGCCGATCAGAGAGTAACCGTAGGCGGCACGTCAACCGAGCGCAAGGTTGCGGTTGATGGCCTCTCCGGTGCAACGGTAACTGTGATGGTGGTTAGTGAAGTGATCATGCGCACCGCCCACCGGGTGGGTGTTGAGCTGGGCCTGGTGGAAGGCAGTGGCACCAAGCGCCCGCCAAAGGCTGAGGTGGTCAAGGACGGTTTTCAGCCCCGTACCTGGGAAGAGCTGACCGGTGATGGCTCGATTCGTCGCATGCTCCTTACCAAGGGTCAGGTTGATGATTCGTTCAAGGGTACCGAGGCCGAAGGTGTCGAAACGGCTGCGCCTGATGAAAGAAATGATCCGCTGATCGATCTGTACACGGCTTATCTGGATACACCGACGATTGGCCGGAACCTGCTCGGTGAAAGCCAATACGAGTGGTTAATGTCCGAACTGAAGGAAGGAGAGCAGGCGATCGCCGTTATGGCCAGCGGTGAATATTCCTTTAAAGGCTCAGGCTATGTGCGCGGCGGTATTTTTGACCGGGTTCAGATCCGCCAGTACGGGGATACATTCAATTTCCGCGATCTGGATTTTTACCGGCTCAGCGATGTTTACGCTGAGGGTATGCCTGATTTCAAGGAAATGGCGATTTTTATCGTCCGGCAGCAGCACAACTTTGATCCAGGTACACCCTGGACTCTTGAATTAACTGTAAAGCGCCAGACTGGTCCTTTGGACAGCGAGTTTCAGGTATTTCCCCTGGAGTATCAGTTGCCGGATCAGTATTACACCCGCGCAGAGCCGGTGCTGACTGAAGAAGAGTGGCTTGAAGCACAGCCTTTATGGGTGCAGGTCTGGTATCAGCGCCAGTTCCAGGTGGTCGTGCTGGGTATCGGTATTGGTGTGCTGCTACTGATTCTGTTCTTCCAGGACTGGCTGGTGAAAAAGCCGAAGATTACGCGCTGGATCCGTCATGCGTTCCTTACCTACACACTGTTCTTCATTGGTTGGTATGCGTTGGGCCAATTGTCGATCGTCAACGTTCTGGCCTTTGTGCACAGCCTGGTCAGTGGCTTCACCTGGGAAACCTTCCTGATTGATCCGATTATCTTTGTGCTCTGGGCAGCTGTGGCCGGCATCGTCTTACTTTGGGGCAGGGCTGTCTACTGTGGCTGGCTGTGTCCGTTTGGAGCCTTGCAGGAACTGATCAACGAGATTGCACGCAAGTTCAAGGTGCCCCAGTACACCGTGCCCTGGCCTATTCACGAACGTCTGTGGGCCTTGAAATACATCATTTTGTTGGTGTTGTTCGGGGTATCGCTGGACTCCCTGGCGACCGCCGAGAAGATGGCGGAAGTCGAGCCCTTCAAAACCGCGATCACCCTGCATTTTGATCGCAGCTGGCCGTTTGTGACCTACGCGGTGGTGCTGCTCGTGGTGAATGTTTTCACCCGTAAAGTGTTCTGCCGTTATATGTGCCCATTGGGTGCTGCATTGGCATTACCCACCAAACTGCGTGTTTTCGACTGGCTGAAGCGCCGCAAGGAGTGCGGTAATCCTTGCCGCCTTTGCGATAAAGAGTGTGAAGTTCAGGCCATCCATCCCGACGGCACCATCAACTACCAGGAATGCCATTATTGCCTGGATTGTCAGATGACCTATTTCGATGACCACAAATGCCCACCGCTGATCGTCAAGCGCCGGGGTAAACGTCGTGGCCACAATGCACCGGGCCACCCGGAAGAGATTCCAGTGGTTCAGGTGACTTAGCAAAGCAAAAAACCAAAAACGAAAAAAACCAAAAAAATAGAAATAGAACCGCCATTACCAATAACGGAGTTGAATGTTATGAAAAAGACAGATGAGTTCGAAAAGGACATGCCGGAAAGTGGTGAAAGCGGCCTGAGCCGCCGCCGTTTCCTGGGCGCCACGGCGCTGGCTGGTGCAGTTGGTGCCGCTGGCCTCGGCAGTGCGGTAATGACTCGTGAATCTTTCGCCGCTGCCGCGAAGGAAGCCCAGAACAAGATCCATGTAGGGCCAGGTGAGCTGGACGAGTACTACGGTTTCTGGAGTGGTGGCCATCAGGGCGAAGTGCGTGTTCTTGGCGTGCCGTCGATGCGTGAGTTGATGCGGATTCCGGTCTTTAACGTTGATTCAGCGACGGGCTGGGGTATTACCAACGAAAGTAAGGACGTTCTTGGCCACGACAACAAGTTCCTGAATGGCGACTGTCACCATCCGCACGTTTCCATGACCGATGGTCGTTATGATGGCAAGTACTTGTTCATCAACGATAAAGCCAACACTCGCGTAGCCCGTATCCGTCTGGATATCATGAAGTGCGACAAGATTACCCACATTCCGAACGTGCAGGCCATTCACGGCTTGCGTTTGCAGAAGGTGCCGCACACCAAATATGTATTCTGTAACGCGGAATATGTGATTCCGCACCCCAACGATGGTAGCGACTTCTCGATGGAGAACAGCTACACCATGTTTAACGCACTGGATGCGGAAACCATGGAAGTAGCCTGGCAGGTTATTGTTGACGGCAACCTGGATAACACCGACGCCGACTACACTGGTAAATACGCGGCGTCTACCTGCTACAACTCCGAGAAAGCAGCCGACTTGGCCGGCACTATGCGCAACGACCGCGACTGGGTGGTTGTATTCAACGTTGAGCGCATCGAAGAAGCTGTGAAGAATGGGGACTTCAAAACGTTGGGCGATTCCAAGGTTCCTGTGGTCGATGGTCGTGGTAAATCCAGGCTCACCCGGTACATTCCTGTGCCCAAGAACCCGCACGGTGTGAACACCTCACCTGACGGCAAGTACTTCATTGCCGCGGGTAAGCTGTCGCCCACTTGTACGGTGATCGCGATCGATAAGCTGGACGATGTGTTTGATGACAAAATTGAACTTCGTGATGTCGTTGTTGCTGAGCCGGAGCTGGGTCTTGGGCCTCTGCACACCACTTACGATGGCCGTGGTAATGCCTATACCACGCTGTTTATTGACAGCCAGGTAGCCAAGTGGAACATCGCTGACGCCATCAAGCACTACAACGGTGAAGACGTTAACTACCTGCGCCAGAAGCTGGATGTGCATTACCAGCCAGGCCATAACCATGCGTCTTTGACCGAATCCCGGGATGCCGATGGCAAGTGGCTGGTCGTATTGTCGAAATTCTCGAAAGACCGGTTTCTGCCAGTTGGCCCGCTACACCCGGAGAACGATCAGCTGATCGATATTTCCGGGGACGAGATGAAGCTGGTTCACGATGGCCCTGCGTTCGCCGAGCCGCATGACTGCATTATGGTTCGCCGTGACCAGATCAAGACTCAGAAGGTTTACAAGCGTGACGATCCTTACTTCGCCAGCGCCCGTGCTCAGGCGGAGAAGGACGGTATTACTCTGGAAGCCGATAACAAGGTAGTTCGTGACGGTAACAAGGTTCGCGTATACATGACGTCGGTTGCACCCATGTATGGCATGACTGAGTTCAAGGTGAAGCAGGGTGATGAGGTGACTGTGTATGTTACCAACCAGGATACCATCGAAGATGTGACTCATGGTTTCTCTATGGTGAACCATGGCGTGAGTATGGAGATCAGCCCGCAGCAGACGTCTTCGGTTACCTTCGTTGCGGATAAGCCGGGCGTTCATTGGTATTACTGCAACTGGTTCTGTCACGCTCTGCACATGGAGATGACGGGTCGGATGTTGGTAGAGAAGGCCTGATTTAGTAGATATGGCCGGGGTCCTTTGTTGGGCTCCGGTTTTTTAGTCGTACTTTGGAGAAGCAAATCAAGGGAAGAGGGTCTTTCAAAACACGCTCCTTGCGGCACATCCATGTGGCGCTTGGGCTCCGCCATCCATGGCTCCGCACAGTTTTGAAAGACCCTCTTCCCTTGATTTGCCAGAGTTTCCAGTAAGTTTTGAATCTATTGAGTGATCGGTAATGCACCCCATTTTGCGTTTAGGGGCGGCCCTGACAGTCGCTTTGCTATCACTGACCGCACAGGCGGATATTCAGCAGCAGCTGGATGACCTTGAGCCAGGCGCTATGTTTGAGCTTCCCTCTGAAAACCTTTCGCCGTTTGCTATCAGGGTGCCGGGTGTGACTGTGGCTTGTGCTTCGGAAACCCTAATAGATGGCGGTGGAGTGGGGAACGCCGTTGAGATTCAGGCCGAGGGTGTAACGCTCTCTGGTTGTCGTATCCGGAATTGGGGTACGGATCTGAATGAGCTGGATGCCGGGGTTTTTGTTAACCGGGAGGCCAGCAATGCGACGGTGGAGAATAACGACCTGCAAGGCTCGGCGTTTGGTATCTGGCTGGATGCGACGCCGGATGTGACGGTCAGGAGCAATGTCATTCGGGGCGATGCTTCGGTGCGTTCGAATGATCGAGGGAATGGTATTCATCTGTTCAACACGACCGGGGCCTTGATCGAGGGGAATGATATCCGCGAGACCCGGGATGCGATTTATATCGAGACCGCTAACGGTAACGAGATTATCAATAACACGATGACGGATCTCAGGTATGGCATTCACTATATGTACTCCATGGATAACCTTCTGGAAGGCAATGTGACCCGGGGAACGCGCACCGGTTATGCGTTGATGCAGAGCAAGCGGCTCAAGGTGCTCAATAACCGGTCTGAGAATGATGAGAATTACGGCATTCTGATGAACTTTATTACCCAGTCGGTGCTTCGGGGAAATGTAGTTTCCGGGGTGTCGCAAGGCCAGACCGCGGGTGTGTCGGTTTCCGGCGCGGAAGGCAAGGCTGTGTTTATCTACAACTCTCTCTACAACACATTTGAGAACAATGTGTTCCGGGATAGCGGCGTAGGGATTCATCTGACTGCCGGCTCGGAAGATAACGAGGTATTTCACAATGCGTTTATCAATAACCAGCGCCAGGTGAAGTATGTGGCAATCCGCACCCAGGAGTGGTCGAAGGGCAGTGAGGGCAATTTCTGGAGTGATTACCTGGGCTGGGATCGCAATCAGGATGGTATCGGCGATGTGCCTTACGAGCCCAACGATAATGTTGATCGCCTGCTATGGACCTACCCCGAGGCCAAAATCCTGATGTTCAGCCCGGCGGTGGATACTCTGCGCTGGGTTCAGGAAGCTTTTCCAGTGATCAAGGCAGCGGGTGTCAGTGATTCACACCCATTGATGAGCCCTCCCAAAATGTTACAACCGGAGTCCTGATGAGCTGTTTTCGTCTTGAGAATGTGAGCTACCGGTACGATAAGGCGCTGGTGTTAAATGGTATTGACTTGCGCCTTGAGCCGGGAGAAATCCTCGGGTTGTTTGGCCACAACGGCGCCGGCAAAACCACCAGTATTAAACTGATTCTTGGCCTTATGACAGCCTCTCAGGGCAAGGTCTCAGTGCTGGATGGCGAGGCGGGGGATCCCCGAGTAAGCCAGTATATCGGCTATTTGCCGGAAAACGTGATGTTTTACCCGCAGCTAACCGGCCGTGAAATCCTTGCCCACTTTGCCCGTCTGAAAGGCGCGAACCTGCGACAGGTGCCGGAACTGCTGGGGCAGGTGGGGTTGGAAGATGCCATGGATGCTCGCGTTAAGACCTACTCCAAAGGCATGCGGCAGCGTCTGGGGCTTGCTCAGGCTTTACTTGGAAAACCGCGCTTGTTGATGCTGGATGAGCCCACCGTGGGGCTGGACCCGGTAGCCACGGCTGACCTCTATCGTTTGCTTCGCAAGCTGCGCGATGAAGGCACTGGCATTGTTCTTTGCTCCCATGTGCTTCCTGGTGTGGAGCCTTACATAGACCGGGCGGCGATTCTGACTGATGGGTCCCTGAAGGCTGTTGGTGATCTCGGTTCACTGCGTCGGCAAGCCAACATGCCGATAACCCTTTCCCTTGAACCGGAGAACGGTGTGGCAGAACTGGAAGCTGTCATCAATGGCGCGCAGGCGTCTGCCGGGCTGATGGTAAGACGCGATAACGGGCACTTGCATGTGGATGTCCGTTCTTCGGAAAAAATGGCCCTGGTCAAGACCCTGATGGCGTCTGGTGAAGTTCGTGACCTGGGTATCTATCAGCCGACGCTGGAGGATGTGTATGTGCACTTTATTGGTTCCGGCGGCCTTTCCCATCGCGGAGGTTCCCAATGAACAGTATCTGGACCATCGCCCGCAAGGAGCTCAGCGACAGTCTGCGTAACCGCTGGCTGATCGCTATTGCTCTCGTTTTCGCCACTCTGGCTCTGGGCATTGCCTGGTTTGGCGCCGCCGCGTCCGGGCAGGTTGGTTATGCGTCTACCCCGGCGACCATCGCCAGTCTCGCCAGTTTGGGCATTTTCCTGATACCGCTTATTGCGTTGTTGTTGGCTTATGACGCCATTGTGGGCGAGGAAGAGGGTGGCACATTGTTGCTGCTGATGACCTATCCGTTGAGCCGAGGGCAGCTGTTGTTTGGCAAGTTTTTAGGTCACGGGCTCACGTTGGCACTGGCGACACTGATTGGTTTTGGCGTGGCCGGCGTGGCGATTGCAGTGCTGGTTCAGGATGTTGCGGTTGGCGCATTGGCCCTCGCCATGTTGCGCTTTATTGTTTCAACCACGCTACTCGGCTGGGGGTTTATTGCTCTGGCTTATGTGGTGAGTGTGCGGGTGAGTGAGAAGCCGGTCGCCGCAGGTCTGGCCCTGGCCATCTGGTTCTTTTTCGTTCTGATTTTTGACTTGATGTTGCTGGGCACACTGGTTGCCAGCCAGGGCGAGTTCAATCCGGACTTGCTGCCCTGGCTTCTGTTGCTTAACCCCACAGATATATACCGTTTACTGAACATTGTTACGTTCAGCGATGGTGCGCAGCTCAGCGGCGTTCTCAGCCTTGGTGCAGATCTGCCCATTGGCCCTGGCGGGCTATGGCTGGCACTGGTGCTCTGGTTTGTTGTTCCCCTGGCCGGTGCCCTGGCACTGTTTCGTAGCCGTCGTATCTGATCTGGAGATATTTACCGATGAAATCTGTTCGTTTGAAATTGCTGTTCGCATTGCTGATGTCAGGGGTATTCCTGGTCGGCTGTTCCGGTGAAGCCGAAAAAATCGCTGAAAAACCGGCACCGGTTCATATAGAAGACGGCGACGAGTGTCACGTTTGCGGTATGGCCATCACCCGATTCCCCGGCCCCAAAGGCGAAGTAATTACCGAAAAAGAGCAAGCCGTTCATAAATTCTGCTCCACCAAGGACATGTTTGCCTGGGTGTTGCAGCCAGAGAACGTGAACCGCAAGCACACCCTCTATGTGCACGACATGAGCCAGGAAGAATGGGATAACCCGAACGACACCGCACTGATCGATGCCCGTGAAGCCTTTTACGTGGCAGGCTCCGGGCGCGAAGGCGCCATGGGGCCAACCCTGGCGTCATTCGCCACAGAATCGGCTGCCCATGATTTTATGATGGAGTACGGCGGTGAAGTAGTGACCTATGACGCAATCACTCTGGATCACCTGAATACCGGGATGCCCATGGGTGGTATGCATGAAGATATGTCTGGAGAGCAACATGGAGAAATGCACTCAGGCATGCAACACGGCCACGAACACTAAGGCCGGTGTTTTCTTAAGGGGGCCGAGTTGCCTCAGCCCCCTGTCATATTCATGAAGCGCAGAATCTGGACGTCACCATTGGCAGAGAAATGGTGGCGCTCCGGCTTGAGATCCATGGAGTCGATAATGGTTTGCCGGAGTTTGTCATTGGTTACCGGATGACCACGAAGAACCCGGCGCAGGTCAACCGAATGTTCGTTCCCCAAGCACAGTAGTAATCTGCCCTCAACCGTTACCCTGACGCGATTGCAGGTGGAGCAGAAGTTGTGGGAGTGGGGCGAAATAAAGCCAACCTTGATGGGGCTGTCCGACATACGGTAGTAACGGGCTGGTCCGCCGGAGTCCTCCGGTGTGGGAATCAGATCATGATGCTGGCGGACAATGTCGCGTACTTCATCACTTGTACACAGAGCTTGTCCGCGATCGTGCTCGGAAATATCGCCCAGAGGCATTTCTTCAATGAAGGTAATGTCGACATTCTTCTTTCGGGCAAACTCGATCAGGTCCGGAACCTCGTGATCATTCCCGCCTTTCATTACCACCGTGTTCAGTTTGATGCCTTTGAACTGGGCTTCTTTGGCGGCGTCTATGCCATCGAGTACCCGTGACAGCTTTCCGGTACGGGTAATGCTCGCGAATTTTTCGGGATCGAGTGAATCCAGGCTAATGTTTAGCCGCGCAAGGCCCGCCTTACGAAGAGGCTCCGCCATTGTGGGTAATTGGCTGCCATTGGTGGTCATGGCAAAGTCGCGCAAGCCGTAGGTGCCAATCTCGCGAACAAGTTCGAGGATATCCTTGCGAACCAGAGGCTCACCGCCTGTAAGGCGGATTTTTTCCGTGCCCAGGGAAACAAACGTTCTTGCCACTCGGGCGATTTCTTCAAGCGTCAGAACCTGTTGCCGGGGCAGAAAAGTCATCTCTTCCGCCATGCAATATACGCAACGGAAATCGCAGCGGTCGGTAACGGACAGGCGCACATAATTAACGGTCCTGCCAAAACGGTCTCTCAGCTTGCTCTGGGACATCTGTTTCTTTCCTGTAACTGCTGGTCGCACGTTTTTGAATTGAGTATAGACCAAGTATCGCAGAATCATTATGGGAATCCGATACCCCTCGCGGGGTAAGTCGGTTGGCGTTTTTAATCGTCCAGGGAGACCTGATTATTGATTAGATGTATACTGAATAGAGGATTGAAAAGTTCAGAGGTGTCGGCCATGGCAGCGCGATCCGGTAAAACCAGTTTTAGAATTCTTGCGTATATATCGGTAGCGTTTGCCGCTATCGGTGTTGTTTTGCCCCTACTACCTACCACACCGTTTGTGTTGCTTGCGGCATTTTTCGCCAGCAAGGGCTCTCCGGCCTTTGCCAGCTGGATTGAGGAACACCCTTCGTTCGGGCCTGCCATCAGCGACTGGCGCCGAAACCGGGTCATACCGTTAAAGGCGAAGGTGTTGGCATGCAGCATGATGCTGTTGAGCTGGAGTTCACTTGTTTTCATGGGAGCCGCCGGGACAATACTTGCGATCTCGGGAATTTTTATGGCCGGCGTAGCAAGTTATTTACTGACCAGGCCTTCTTATTGACAGCCTTCACCGAACAACCGGAGTGTTGAATGCACATTACCCGCTACACTGACTACTCACTGCGAGTGCTGATTTACCTGGCTGCACAAGGTGATCGCCTTACTACAATTCAGGAAATCGCAGATAGCTACGATATATCCAAGAACCACTTGATGAAGGTGGTGCATCAGCTCAACAGGAAAGGGTATATAGAGACGGTCAGGGGGAAAAAGGGCGGTATGAGGCTTCATATGGCGCCAGAAGATATTAATGTGGGTGTGCTGGTGCGCGAAACCGAGCACGATCTCAGTGTTGTTGAATGTTACTCCTCCAAGAATGCCTGCAAAATCACGCCGGCTTGTGGTCTGAAGCCCATGTTTGGTGAAGCCTTGCAGGCGTTTCTCTCAGTACTTGATAAGTACACCCTCAAAGACGTTATGAAGGATCACTACAAACCGCAATTGCTAAGGCTGCTGCAGATCGCCTGATCTTCGATTGTGCGGTGAACCTGGCGCCCCTGAAACCGGGGCGCCAGGCAGGTTCAGGCCTTCCCGTCTTTATTCACCCGCGCTCTTTTGGGCTTGGGCGGAAGAATCAGCTTTTCCAGATCGTCCAGCGCTTCTCCGGTAAACACTGCCAGCTTTTGCATACTTGGCAAGGTGTCACGGCAGCCGGTAAATCCGAAATTCAGTGACCCGGCATAGCTCAGGCAGGTAATGTTCAAAGCGCCGCCATGGGCAATCAGCGAAACCGGGTACATGGCTTCGAGTTTTGCGCCTTCGTAGTACAGACTTTCCTGTGGGCCAGGAACATTTGAGATGGTCACGTTGAAAACAGGGCGCATGCGCCCGCCGAGGCCTGACATTAATTGCAGGATATACGGCGACATCAGCAGCATGGTGTACTGATTCAGTGCGCTTTTCGGGAGTTTCTGCAAGTGTTCTTTGGCCCGGCGACTGGATGACTTGATGTTCTGTAAACGTGTAAGTGGGTCCGCCTCGTTGGTGGCAAGCGAAGCAATCATGAAGCTGATCTGGGTGCCCGTGCCCTGATCATCCGCCGGTCGGATATTTACCGGGATGCCAGCGGTCAGCGGCGTATCCGGAAGGTCATCCTGCTCGAGCAGGAAACGCCGTAGTGCCGTACCACAAAGGTAAAGCACAATATCATTCAGTGAAGAGCCAGATGAGTGGGCGAGTTTTTTGATGCGATCAAGCTGGTAATGCTGCGTGGCAAATCGACGCTGCCCGGTTACGCGGTGATTAATCTTTGAAACCGGTCCTTTGAATGGTGGAGTCAGACCGTCTTCGGGGTGTCGCGCTGAGTGCACGAGTCTGGTGCCCGCCCGCCAGAGTGTCGGCGCCATATCGGCCTGCAGCTTTAGAGCGTCCAGGGCCTGAGAAAATGCCGCAGGAATGCTTGCTTCTGAATCGCTCTTATTGCCCCGTCGGCGCTCTGGCTTCACCGACCAGGGCGGCAACATATCCCGCTCTTTCGGGTTGGTACTAAGGACCCGTTGCAACAGGCGCACGCCACTGATGCCATCAATCATCGAGTGGTGCATCTTGGTATACAGGGCGAAGCGGTTGTTCTCCAGCCCCTCAATAACGTGGCATTCCCAGAGCGGGCGAGCAAAATCCAGCGGGTTGGAATGCAGGCGCGAGACCAGGATGCCGAGCTCCCGTTCACCACCGGGTTTCGGAAGTGCGGAGTGACGCACGTGGTAATCCAGATCGATATCTTTATCGACTTTCCAGGATGGTGCCAGCAGCCGGCCCAGAAAACCGGACCATGCGAGTTTGTAGCTCCACGGCGGGGCGATATCCCCCGTTTCTTTCATGCTGGTGACCATGTCACGCAGGAAAGTATCGGTCGCGCCTTCCGGCAATGAAAAAATCTGCATGTTACCCACATGCATTGGCGTGTCTTCTGATTCTACAGCCAGCCATGAAGCATCAAGAGTTCCCAGACGTTTCATTCCTTGTGCACCTCTGCCCTGTTCGGGCGTGAAAGTGGGTCTTTATAATTGTTGATTATGAGTATACGGGTTAGTGTCTTTGGAGACGATCTCCGAGGTGAAAAAAAGTGTCAGCACTGCAGATACCGGCGGTTTCGTGAGCTGCTATTGGCAAGCTCCCGAAATCTGATGAGTTGTGTTACTTTCTAAACAATGAATTAATAAAAACAACGACATCCGGAGGCACTGTGGAATCAAGCCCACTTATCTCAGCAGGACTGCCAATCGCGCTGTTCATCATCATGATTGGTATAGGCATGACACTGACCTTTCAGGATTTCCGGCAGGTCGCGGTTTATCCAAAAGGTATAATTGTAGGCACTGTCGCCCAGATTCTGTTGATGCCTCTCGTGGCTTTTGCTTTGGCATCTGCGCTGGCAGTACCTCCGGCTATTGCGGTTGGCCTGGTGATAATAGCGGCGTGTCCCGGTGGAACAACCTCAAACCTTTTCGTTCTGCTCGCGCGGGGTAATATTGCACTATCCATTGTGCTGACGGTCAGTGCCAGTTTGATCACCATCCTCACACTGCCGTTGTTTGCCAATGTGGCGCTCCAGTTCTACATGGGCACGGAAGAAAATATTGTACTGCCGGTATGGAAAACCATCGGCATGCTGGTTGGCATCGTGCTCTTTCCTGTAGCCATTGGCATGCTGGTGCGGGCCCGTAAGCCTGATGTTGCGCGTAAAGCGGAGAGCATCGTAAGCGTGTTCGGCGGTGTTGTGCTCGCCTTGTTGATTGTGGTGCTCGTTTACGGAGTGCGAGACCAGATCTGGGAGCTGCTTAAGCAGGCAGGGCCAGCAACGATTCTGTTGAATGTGGTGGGTATTTTTATCGGCCTGCTCGCCGGCCGTGTCACCGGGTTGACCCAGAGAGAATCCCTGGCGGTAGCCGTCGAACTGGGCGTCAAAAACGGGACCATTGCCCTGATGGTCACACTCACGCTGCTGGAATCCAGCGCGATGTCCATACCGGCTGCAGTATACGGAGTGTTGATGTTTCCGATCGGGTTTCTGCTCGCTGTATATGGCCGGAGTATTATTCCTAAAGTCAGTTCGGGTGTTGTTAGGTAATCGGAGGGCAAGGTCGTGCAGTTCCTCAATGGTATTACATTACTGCTGGTCTATCAGCTGGCAGGAGAAATAATTGTGCGTCTGCTCGGCGTGTCGATTCCGGGGCCTGTTCTCGGTATGGTCATGCTGTTCGTCACCATGATGATCCGTGGGCGGGCGCCCGAGTCCGTTGAGCAGGCTTCTACCGGACTACTCAGTCATCTTTCATTGCTGTTTGTTCCTGCAGGCGTAGGCATGATCACGCACTTTGGCCGGATTGCAGATGAATGGTTGCCAATTACGCTCGCTTTGCTTCTTAGCACGGTTATCACCATGGTAGCCACGGCGTTGATCATGCAACAGACCAGTCGCTGGTTTACAAAAACGGGGCAGATGCAAGGGCAGAACGATGAATAATCCCGGGCTGTCGGATATCTGGGTTTATCTTTCCGCGACTCCTTTGTTGGGGCTGACGGTCACTCTTGTGGCCTATGGGCTGGCATACCGGTTTTATCTGAAAACCAATGGTAGCCCGCTGGCGAATCCGGTGGTTACGTCGGTGGCCATGCTGATTACTTTGTTGCTTGTTTCGGGCATCTCCTACAACGATTATTTTGCCGGCGGACAGTTTGTGCACTTTCTGTTGGGGCCCGCCACAGTAGCTTTGGCTGTGCCGCTTTATCAGCAGTTTTCGAGGTTGCGCCAACTGTGGTTGCCGGTACTCATATCGCTGATCTGCGGCGTTGGAATCGCGGCGGGTAGCTCTGTTTTGCTGGCACGGCTTCTGGGCGGATCGCTGGAGGTCCAGATGTCTCTTGCGCCCAAATCCGCTACCGCCCCTGTGGCGATGGGTATATCCGAGAACATCGGGGGATTGCCCTCACTGACAGCGGTCTTGGTGGTGATTACCGGCATTATCGGGGCCGTATTAGGCACCAAGCTGTTCGAGTGGATTGGCGTAAAAGATGATACGACAAAAGGCATTGCCATGGGCGTTGCGGCCCACGGCATAGGAACTGCGAGGGCGTTCCAGGTGAGTAGTCGAATGGGGGCGTTTTCAGGGTTGGCAATGGCGCTATCTGCTTTCGCTACGGCGATTTTGGTGCCCTGGATGGTGGACTGGATTCAGGGTTTGTTCTAAACCAGCTGGCCATGTAGCCGGGCACTCCGGCAGTCCTTTGCCGGTAGCCGTTCGTGCTTAAGAGCGGTCGTCTCTATCCACTCGGGTAGGTTCCATGTTCCCGCTGCGGTAATCAATTTCCAGCTCCTGCCCGTCGGCGTTATCACCTTCCACTTCAATTTCGCCTCGGGAATTGATTTGGATTTCCTCAACCCGGCTCATGCCCTGTTTTACGCTGGCATCAATGTAGTCTGCAACTTCGGCAGCGGATAAGCCCCAGGGACCATCCGCGCGCTTGCGGCGCTCTTCTTTTTTGATCGAGCCGTCATTGTTTACATCAATCTCTACGAACCATTCGTTATCAACCCAGCCTTCGATTTCCATGCTGCCATCGTCGTCGCGGTCATCTTCCAGTTCAATGCTGTGGAAGTGCGAAATGCCATAGTCTGAGCCGATCTGGACAGCTCGCTTGGCGTCATCAATGGTTCCGGATGCGAAAGCCTGGGGTGCTGCAACAAGGCTGGCGGCGAGTGCGGTTGCGATCAGTGTCTTCATGCTGTTTCTCCTGACTCGTTGGTCACAATGTATCTGTTAATGGTGCATACAGTGTTTATCTGAATGTGTTCTGGTAGCGCCTCCTGAGGGAGGTCTTCCTGAACGTTGGGGGTATCTTAGGTAAAGGCTGCTTGCAGGAGAGTGAGTATTTTGTTCATGGTTCATTCATGTTGACTCTGACAAAATGAAATCATGAAACATTTGCCCTTCTACATGCTGAAACTGATCATCCCCACCACGGCGCTCATTGCTGCGGCGTTTGCCGTTGTATTGTTCCTGGCCGGACCAGCGCCGGTCTCTGCCGATGAGGATTGGCGCAAGCTGCATGAAGACGTGCAGGCGGGCAAAATAAAATCTCTTGGTGAAATTCTGGATAGCCTGTTGCGCGACTGGAACGGGCAGGTAATTGATGTGGAGTTTGAGCAGGAGGATGGTAAAAAGCTTTATGAAATCGAACTTCTGGGCCCTGAAGGCCAAGTGATCGAGTTCGAAGTGGATGCGGTAACCGGGGAGCTTATCGGCATTGAGGGCACCAACATCAACGGAATGAAGCGCCAATGAAAATCTTGCTGGTAGAGGATGATCAGCCGCTGGCCAGGGGGCTTGCAGCTTCGCTTGAAGATGCGGGCCTTCTGGTGGAAATCGCAGGCGATGGCCGCACTGCAGATTTCCTGGTCAGTACCGAGTGCTACGATGCGGTTATTCTGGATCTTGGGCTGCCCGATGGTAATGGTGCTCAGTGGTTGTCCCAGTGGCGTGAGCAGGGCATCGAATTACCGGTTCTGATTCTGACCGCAAGAGAGCGCTGGTCTGATAAAGCCGCGGGCTTTTCCGCTGGTGCCGACGATTACGTTACCAAGCCTTTCGAAACTGCTGAAATTCTGTTTCGTTTAAGAGCGTTGGTGCGCAGAGCTCACGGTCATGCCCACCCGGTTATTCGGGTCGGGGATATTTCCCTGGATACGCACAGTGCCCAGGTAAGCCGGGCAGGCATGCCAGTATCTCTGACGGCCCAGGAATTCCGGCTGCTTTCCCACCTTGTTCATGCCGCGCCCCGGGTGGTTAGCCGCACCGAGTTAGCCGAGCACGTTTATGACGGTGATACAGAGCCGGATTCCAATGTGATTGATGTTCAGGTGAGCCGCTTGCGGCGGAAACTCGGTAGCCAAAGTATCGAAACCCTGCGTGGTCAGGGCTACCGGATGGTTGCGGATAAAGAGGCATCATGACCCTGACAGGCCGGCTGCGCCGGCTTCCTATAGCTACGCGCATGCTGGTCTCAGCGCTGGTGCTTGTTGTTCTGGTATTACCTGCCGCCGGTGCGCTGCTGTCATGGAACTTCCGGGAAGCGGTGAATACGGCCTTTAATGAGCGCCTTGAAAGTCTGCTCAATGTTGTGATTGCCGGGGTCAGCTACGATGTCCGGCAAGATGCACTGGTGACCAGCAGGCAGCTGGGTGACTCTCGTTTTGACCGGGTGTTTTCTGGCTGGTATTGGCAAGTTCGTGATGAGAGTGAGCGGGTACTTACGTCCCGGTCGCTATGGGATCAGCGGTTAGCCGTTTCCCATGAACCAGGCATAGCCTTCCGCACCGTCACCGGCCCCAGAGGCGAGCAGCTTCGATTGCTGGAACGGGACATACGCCTTCCCAACCTTGACGACATTCTGCACGTGCAGGTGGCCGCTAACCTTGATGAGGTAGAAACGCAGATTGCCCGTTTCCAGACTTTGCTGTGGCTGTCGCTGGTAACACTGGGCGGGCTTCTCATTGTGCTGATTGGTTTGCAGATCCGTTGGGGGCTCGCGCCCCTGCGGCGGATTGAACGAAGCCTGAAGGCGGTAGAGCAGGGTCGGCAGCCGTCCATTGAGACCGACCTGCCCCGGGAATTGGCGCGGCTGGCAGAGGCGATTAATACCGTGCTGGAAAGAGACCAGCGCCTGATGGAGCGAGGCAGAACCGCTGCGGGTAATTTGGCTCATGCATTGAAAACCCCGGTCGCTGTGCTGGGCACCCTGGCAGAACGGTTACCGCAAGAGCAGGAGAAGGCAATGCGGGCGGAGCTCAAGCGGTTGGACGAGGCAGTACGGCATCACCTGGCCCGTGCTTCTGCGGCCGGCCCAGCCGCACTGGGCGCTGAACAGGAAATTGGCACAGTGCTTGAGCCCGTTATTGAAGGCGTCCGACGCCTGGCAGGCAGGCGGGGCCTGATGTTTCAGAGTAGTCTTCCACAGGGACTCAAGGTGCGGATTGATGCCCAGGATTTGCAGGAACTTGTTGGCAATCTACTTGAAAATGCAATCAACTGGGCTAAAGGTGCCATCAGCCTGACTGGCGTTGTTGAAGGGGACTGGCTGGTGCTCAGTGTCGCCGACGATGGGCCTGGTATGTCACCGGAAGAGCGTCAGCAGGCTCTGAGCCGGGGGGGCAGGCTGGACGAGGCAAGGTCCGGGTCCGGGCTGGGGCTGGCGATCGTTACAGATATTGCTGCTTTGCATGGCGGCGAGCTCCGGCTGGAAGACGGCACTGAAGGTGGCCTGGAGGCAAAGGTGCTTTTGCCTCTGACACACTTGCACTCAGGACCCTAGCGGAGGCGCGTGCGGGCAGTGGTAATCCTCCACCACAATACCTTCTTCCACACTTTCCAGGTGCACATCAAAGCCCCATAGTCTGTGAACATGGCGCAGTACTTCTTCTGTATCTGTGCCCAAAGGCACTCTGTCTGCGGGCACGTGCCGGAGCGTCAACGAGCGATCGCCGCGTAAATCCACGCTCCACACCTGAATGTTAGGGTCCCGATAACTAAGATTGTACTGGCGGGCGAGCTTCTCCCGCAGCTTCCGATAGCCGGGCTCGTCGTGGATAGCAGTTACCATGTAGCTGTCTTCCAAGTCATCATCCTCAATGGCAAACAGCTTTAAATCCCGCATCACCTTGGGCGAAAGGAATTGCAGGATGAAGCTCTCATCCTTGAAGTTGGCCATGGCAAAATGCAGGGTTTCAAGCCAGTCTGAGCCGGCGATGTCTGGAAACCACTCGCGATCCTCATTGGTGGGCGTTTCACAAATCCGTCGCAGGTCAGTGAAGATAGAGAACCCGAGAGTGTAGGGGTTAAGGCCGGAATACCATGGGCTGTTGAATGGCGGTTGATACACCACCGCAGTGTGGCTTTGCAGAAACTCCAGCATAAAGCCATCGGTCACCAGGCCCTTCTCGTACATCCGATGCAGCAGAGTGTAGTGCCAAAACGTAGCCCAGCCCTCGTTCATCACCTGAGTCTGGCGCTGCGGGTAGAAATACTGGGCCAGCTTGCGCACAATCCGGATGATCTCCCGCTGCCAGGTCTCCAGCAGGGGCGCATTTTTCTCGATGAAGTACAGCAGGTTCTCCTGGGGCTCTTCCGGGTAGCGCTTTTGGCGCTTTATCGGATCTTCATCCTCCCCCATTTTCGGAATAGTGCGCCACAGATCGTTCACCCGGCGTTGCAGATAGTCCTCTCGTTCTTCCTGGCGCTGGGCTTCCTCGGCGGCAGAGATCGGAGCGGGTCGTTTATAGCGGTCGACGCCGTGGTTCATGAGAGCATGGCAGGAATCGAGTATTTCCTCGACCGCATCCACGCCGTAACGCTCTTCGCACTCAGACACATAATTCCGGGCAAAC
Source organism: Marinobacter sp. 1_MG-2023 (assembly GCF_030549045.1). Classification (NCBI taxonomy): domain Bacteria; kingdom Pseudomonadati; phylum Pseudomonadota; class Gammaproteobacteria; order Pseudomonadales; family Marinobacteraceae; genus Marinobacter; species Marinobacter sp. 1_MG-2023. Next base: position 782,361 of record NZ_JAUOST010000001.1, read on the forward strand.
ACCAGGTAATCAATAATGGCGCTGGCGTCTGTCCAGGTGCGGAAAAGATAGTTGCCCTTGAAGAACGAGTTATGGCCATAGCAGGCATGGGCAATCACCAGTGCCTGCATGGGCAGAGTGTTCTCTTCCATCAGGTAGGCAATGCAGGGGTTGGAGTTGATCACTATTTCATAGGCCAGCCCCATCTGCCCGCGCTGGTAGCCTTTGGATGTACTGAGAAACTGCTTGCCGAACGACCAGTGATTGTAGCCAACTGGCATGCCTACCGAGCTGTAGGCGTCCATCATCTGCTCGGCACTGATCACCTCAACCTGGTTGGGGTAAGTGTCAAGGCCGAACTCGGCGGCGCACTTGGCAATTTCCTCATCGTATTGTCGAATCAGTTCGAACGTCCATTCCGAGCCGGTGGAAACCGGATTGCCACTTGCCCGGCTCTCATTGCCAGAGTCGTTCGGAGTATCGAGGGCATCACTCATGCGGCTTTCCTCTCAAAAAGCCGGCGGAAGACCGGGTAGATCTCGCCGGGGTCGGCAATTTGCTGCTGGGCGAAACTCTCGGGGAAGCGCTCCTGCACCCGCTCGTATTCGTGCCACAGCATCTGGTGGTCCTGGGGAGTAATCTCCACGTAGGCGAAATACTGCACCAGGGGCAGGATGCTGTCGGTCAGCAACTTGCCGCACACGGGTGAGTCGTCGTTCCAGTTGTCGCCATCAGACGCTTGTGCCGCATAGATGTTCCACTCTGCCGGGGAGTAGCGGGACTCGATGATCTTGTGCATCAGTTTCAGGGCGCTGGAAACGATGGTGCCACCGGTTTCCCGGGAATAGAAAAATTCTTCTTCATCCACTTCTTTGGCGCTGGTGTGGTGGCGAATGAACACCACATCGATTTTTTTGTAGTTTTTTTTCAGGAACAGGTACAGCAGGATGAAAAACCGCTTTGCGGTGTCCTTGTGCATCTGAGTCATTGAGCCAGACACGTCCATCAGGCAGAACATGACTGCGCTGGTGGCCGGTTTTGGCTGCTTCAGATGCTGGCGATAACGCAGGTCGATTTCATCAATGAACGGAATCCGTTTTACGTTGGCCTTTAGGCGGGCAATTTCGTCTTCCAGCACTTTTATCTGATCTTCATGGCTGAACGCGGCATCCAGATCAGCGGGAGCAGATTTCAGGTCGGCAAGCTGGGCTTCCAGTTCACGAATTTTCTTTTTGCGAGCGCCGCCAAGACCCAGGCGACGGGCGTGGGCACCGCGTAGTGATCGAACGACGTCTAGTTTTGCAGGCACACCCTGAGTGCTGAAGCCGGAGCGCACATAATTGAAGGTTTCCGTATCCTTGAGCTTTTTGCGGACAAGGTTCGGAAGTTCGAGATCATCAAACAGAAAGTTCAGAAATTCGTCCTGGGTGATCTGAAAGGCAAACTCATCCATGCCTTCGCCGTCAGGGCTGGCCTGACCTTGTCCCTGGCCCTGCCCATCGCCGCCTTCCGGTTTTGGCAGTCGGTCTCCCGCCACGAAGTCCCGGTTACCCGGGTGCACCATTTCGCGATGGCCACCCTGGCCATGATGGAAGACTGGCTCATCAATATCCCTGGTGGGAATACTGACGCGCTCCCCCCGTTCTATATCGGTGATCGAGCGCCGATGTACTGCGTCAGAAACTGCCTTCTTTATGTGATGGCGGTAGCGGCGTAAAAACCGCTCCCGGTTCACCGCGCTCTTGTTTTTGCCGTTCAGTCGTCGGTCGACAATGTGGGTCATACCCATAATTCACACTCCACTTACGCGTTCGGGGCAAGTATCGCGGGCGCGTTTACCGAGTCCGCTGCCACTGCTAGTGCGACTTGCGTACTCGCAGGTACCACTCGGCCAGCAAGCGCACCTGCTTCTCCGTGTAGCCCCGATCGACCATGCGTTCGACGAACTGCTTGTGCTTGTTCTGATCTTCCTGGCTGGCTTTTGGGTTGAACGAAATAACCGGCAACAGGTCTTCGGTGTTCGAGAACATCTTCTTCTCTATCACGCTGCGCAGCTTCTCGTAGCTAAGCCAGGATGGATTCTGTCCCTGGTTGTTAGCTCGGGCCCGCAGTACAAAATTGACAACTTCGTTGCGGAAATCTTTGGGGTTGCTGATGCCTGCCGGCTTTTCGATTTTCTCCAGTTCCTCGTTGATAGACGAACGGTCGAGAATCTCGCCGGTTTCCGGATCCCGGAATTCCTGATCCTGAATCCACAGGTCGGCATAGGTTACATAGCGGTCGAACAGGTTCTGACCATATTCGCTGTAGCTTTCCAGATAGGCCGTCTGGATTTCCTTGCCGATAAACTGCACATAGTGCGGAGCCAGAAACTCTTTGATAAAACGCAGATAGCGTTCGTGAGTTTCGGGCGCGAACTGCTCCTGTTCAATCTGCTTTTCAATCACGTAAAGCAGGTGCACGGGGTTGGCGGCCACTTCGGTGGTATCGAAGTTGAAGACTTTGGAGAGAATCTTGAACGCAAACCGGGTCGAAAGGCCGTCCATGCCTTCGTTAACGCCCGCTGCATCGCGGTACTCCTGGATGGATTTAGCCTTGGGATCTGTGTCCTTGATGTTCTGGCCGTCGTAGACCCGCATTTTGGAAAAAACACTGGAGTTTTCCGGCTCTTTGATGCGGGAGAGCACGGAAAACTGCGCCAGCATATCCAGTGTATCCGGCGCGCAGGGCGCACCGGCCAGAGAGCTGTTTTTCAACAATTTTTTGTAGATCTCGATCTCTTCCGTCACACGCACACAGTAGGGCACCTTGACGATGTACACCCGGTCAAGAAACGCCTCGTTGTGCTTGTTGTTACGGAAAGTCTGCCATTCCGATTCGTTGGAATGAGCAAGGATAACGCCATCAAACGGTACAGAACCCATGCCCTCGGTGGTGTTGTAGTTGCCTTCCTGAGTCGCAGTAAGCAATGGATGCAGCACCTTGATGGGCGCCTTGAACATCTCTACGAACTCCATGAGTCCCTGGTTGGCTTTACACAGACCACCACTGAAGCTGTAGGCATCCGGATCGTCCTGGGAGTAGTCTTCCAGCATGCGGATATTCACCTTGCCTACAAGCGCAGAGATGTCTTGATTGTTGTCATCCCCCGGCTCGGTTTTGGATACCCCAATCTGATCCAGCACCGAGGGATATTTTTTCACCACACGGAACTGGCTGATATCGCCGCCAAATTCATGAAGGCGCTTGACTGCCCAGGGCGACATGATGTTTTTCACATAGCGAGAGGGAATGCCGTACTCTTCTTCCAGAATGCTGGCGTCTTCGGCTGGATCGAATAAGCCTAGAGGCGACTCGTTAACTGGAGAACCCTTGATGGCGTAGAAGGGCACCTTTTGCATTAGGTACTTGAGCTTCTCTGCTAGTGATGATTTGCCACCGCCGACGGGACCCAGCAGATAAAGAATCTGTTTCTTTTCTTCCAGCCCCTGAGCCGCGTGCCTGTAGAACGACACGATATTCTCCACAGCCTCTTCCATGCCGTAGAATTCGGAAAATTCCGGGTATCGTTTAATGATTTTGTTGGAAAAGATACGTGACAGGCGGGTGTCACGGGAAGTATCGACAAATTCGGGTTCGCCGATGGCAATCAATAATCGTTCTGCGGCCGTAGCATAGGCCGTGGGATCCTTTTTACAGATCTCGAGGTATTCCTCAAGGCTGTACTCTTCTTCCTGGGTGCTCTCATACCGGTTTCTAAACTGCTGCAGTATGCTCATGGGTAGCCCCTCGCTCGCTGTTCTTCAGTTTTCAGTACACGCAATATCCCCGTTGCAGTTACGGTCGCCATGCTGGCGATTCGTTGGTTATGGGTTAAAGGAAAGGATGTTTTCGGCCGATCACGTTCTGTGCCGGATTCCGGCCAGCTCTAACTTGAGCTTAGTTCACGGTCACGAGGTTGGACAGGCAGTAAACGGTTAAGGTTCATTAAATTATGTTACCGCTACTGCCCCGGTGCTAGCGTTTAGTGAGCCGGAATACGCTCTCAGTTGCGCCTATCAGGCCCTTGCGTTTGGTGAACATGTGATCGTTGGGGAGGGTATTGGAAAGGACATGCTCGATGTCGTAGTCGGCAGAATAGAGCTCCCGAACTTCTTCGTCGCTGACGTTAAACGGCGGTGGGGTAATTCTGGTTTTGTAGTCCAGGGTAATGAGCAGAATCTTGGTGCCTTCCGGGATAATGGCCGTAAGGTGCTCGACATATTTCTTGCGCATAGGCTGGGGAAGGGCAATAAGTGCAGCGCGATCGTATACCAGACGGACATGCTTCAGGTCGTCCGGGGCTAACTGAAAAAAGTCGCCGGCCCAGAGTTGCAGATTGTCATGGCTGAAGGTTGTGAAAGGCTCGCCGGGATGAACCATGGCTTTTTCGCCGGCTTCTTCAAAGAAATCCTTGCAGGCGATCTCGCTCAGTTCCACGCCCAGGACAGCATGACCCCGGTCATGCAGCCACCACATATCGTGGGCTTTGCCGCATAGCGGAACGAATACGCTTTCGGTACCACTGCCGGAAAGCTCTGGCCAGTGGTCGTAAAGAAACTGGTTGACGGTGCCTTCGTGAAAGCCAATTTCCTTTTTACTCCAGCGCTCGTGCCAGAATTCGTGTTCCATGTTTCCGCTCTCTTATTTGGACGTTTGGTTCAGTCTACCTTAATCTCAGGCGATATTGATGAGGGAGAAAAGTATGAAAGCGGTATTTCTTGATGCGGCCACACTTGGCCATGATGTAGACCTTGCCGCTGTTGAGCGGGTTGCTGGCGGCATTGTTAAACATGACGCAACCACGCCAGAGCAAGTGGCCGAGCGGATCTGCGGCTTCGACACTGTTCTGGTTAACAAGGTTTTGCTCACCAGGGAGCATTTCGAGAATTGTCCGGAGCTGAAAACTATCGCAGTAGTGGCCACCGGGGTGAACAATATTGACCTGGAAGCCGCTCGAGAACATGGCGTCCAGGTTCTCAATGTGACCAACTATGGCCGCTCAACGGTGGCGCAACACACCGTGGCGTTGATGCTGGCTTTGGCAACGCGCCTGCTGGATTACGATCGTGATGTGCGTGCAGGGCGCTGGGCTGAAAGCGACATGTTTTGCCTGATGAACCACCCGATCATGGAACTCGAGGGGCGAACCCTCGGAATCGTTGGTTACGGAGATCTCGGCCAGGGTGTTGCGGAACGGGCAAGGGCATTTGGCATGAATATAGTGCTGGGCGCCCGGCCTGGACAGTCGGCAGGGGAAGTTGATGGGTACCCCAGGATTCCTATGGACGAGCTCCTCCCGCAAGCGGACGTTCTCTCACTTCACTGCCTGTTAACCGATGAAACCCGTAATATGATTGGAGCCAGGGAATTGCAGATGATGAAACCGGACGCGCTGCTGATTAACACCAGCCGCGGCGGGCTGGTCGATGAAGCGGCCCTGGCAGATGCGTTGCGAAAGGGCATTATTGGAGGTGCCGGGTTTGATGTGCTGACGGAGGAGCCGCCGCGAAATGGCAACCCCTTGTTAGCAGATGATATTCCAAACCTGATTGTTACGCCGCACTCGGCCTGGGCCAGCCGTGAGGCGCGGCAGCGAATTGTGGAAATTACGGCACGAAATCTTGCGTCGATTTCCTGACGCATCAAAGGACAGGGCCGGGCGGGAGATGATGGTTTGCAAGGAATGGTAGTTTGAAAAGCTCTTGGTACGTGGTTTTTGCGGCGATTTTGGCACTTCTTGTTTCAGGGTGCTCGTCGTTCCAACAACGTGATCAGCTTGCTTCTTTTAATTCAGCCTATGTTGCCGGTGATTACACGTCGGCGCTTAAGGCGATGAGCTTCCGTGAGTCTGATAAGAAACCTGTCGATTCCAGGGCGCACTTGCTCGAATTACTGCATCAGGGCGAAATGTACCGCCTGACAGGCCATTATGACGAATCTGTCAAAGCGTTCGACCTGGCAGAGGAGGGGATGAAATACCTCGATACTGAGGGCTTGCTGGCGAGTGCTACGGAAGGCCTTTTGGCGGTTATGGTCAATGACTCAACACGGGACTACGAGGCTTTGATGTCTGAGGCTGTGCTGGTGAATACCTATAAAGGACTGGCGTTTCTGGCTTCGGGCAATACCGAATACGCCCGGGTCGAGTTTAACCGGGCCGACGACCGGACCCGTCGCGCTGTTGATTATTTCCGCAAGGAAATCGCTGAGCAGCAGGCTGCCCTGAAGCGTGAGGCTCAGAGCGGGAACCAGAAAGCCTCGATGGTTCGCACCAGCCTTGGAGACAGCCGCTTTCAGTCAGCTGTTGATAACCAGTACGGTGCGACTTCGAGCTGGTCTGTTTTCCCTGAATTTATTGTGCCCTCAAGTACGTATCTCCATGGCATTTACTTTCTTGCGAATGCTGAAGACGCCGCAGATTATGAACGGGCGGTTACCTCGCTTGGTCGTGTTGCACAAATGAGCCCGGGGAGCAGGGTGCTGCAAGCCGATGCAGAGTTGGCTGCCGACCTCGCGTCGGGCAGACAGTCATTGAAAGAGTTGCCCCCGCAAGTATGGGTTTTGTATGAAAACGGGTTGGGGCCGGTTCTGCGAGAATCCCGACTGGATGTACCCTTGTTTATTGTGCGCGGCGCCCACCAGGCGCCCGCGTATGTGGGTATAGCTCTACCGGAGTATACTGAACGATCCGCTGTACCTGGTGGTCTCGGCGTGGTCGAGCCCACCGGACAGCTCGTTCAGACAGAAAGAATTTCGGACATGGGCAAGGTTATCCGTACCGAGATGAAAGAGCGGTTCCCGGGCATACTCTCCCGAGCTGTTGCGTCTGCGATAAGTAAAGCCGTTCTCCAGAGCGAGGCGGCAGATCAGTTTGGCCCCTGGGGCCAGCTTTTTGCTGCCGCATATGCGGTTGCGACTACTCAGGCCGATCTGCGCAGCTGGCAGGCATTACCTGATCATTGGGAAGCCTTACGTGTCGATCGCCCTGAAAGCGGGAGCATCACGCTACTGGATAACCGGGGAAAGGTGCTGGGTGAACTGGATATTCCACACCAGGCATTCACACTGGTGTATGTTAAGCGACCTACACTGAGTGCCCCTGCGACGGTTATCACTATGGATTTGCAGGGGAAAACTGAAGCGACATTAAGGCGCATGCCCGAGTGAGATGAGGAATCATGCTATGAAAACACTATTATTAGCCAGTCTGCTGATTTTCGGCCTGGCAGGTTGCGCCTCGCAGCCGGAAACTCATTCAATGAGTGAGAGGCAAAACCTTAGGGTAGACCCGGAAGTCAGCTACGCCATGACGGTGACAGAACTCTTTGATCAACGCCTGGCTCAACCCGGTGGTGATAGCCTTCTGCAAGTGCAGTTTGCGGTGGAAGCGAGGTCAGATGCCGAGCTTGCATGGACCGTGATCTGGTTTGACGACAATGGCATGGTTGTTAAAAGCGTTGGTGAGGGGTATCGCAAAGCAACCCTGTTGACTGGCCAGGTGCGCTACTTCGATGCCACTGCACCTCATGCCAGGGCCACCAGTTACCAGTTGCACCTCCGTGAACCCAAATAAAAGGAACTTCCTATGTTGATACGTGCTCTTGCCATTTCAGTCGGCCTGGCTGTTGTCGCCGGCTGCGCCGCACCTGCCCGCTATATTGACCCGGCTGCTGACGATGGTCCCGTCGCTATGACTATGGACTACCGGGATTTTGAAAAGGCGGCCACAGATGCTGTTGAGGACATGCTTGCCAGTGGCGCCGTAAACAATCCCGATGGTAGCCGTTACATCATGGTGGTCAGCCGTGTGACCAACGACACCATGCAGCGTATTGATACCGACCAGCTCACCAAAAAAATCCGCGTATCCCTTCTCCAATCCGGAAAGGTTGTGACCACCACAGCCGTCGGCCTCAACGGCGCAGAGGATGAAATGAACATGAAAGCGCGTGAGTTGCGCGATTCGGAGGAGTTTGATCAGTCAGGCGTTATGCGTAAAGGCACACTTCAGGCACCTGATCTGAGCCTTTCAGGAAAAATTCTTCAGCGTAATCATAAGGTGGGTAAGGAGCAACAGGTGGAATACTACATTCAGTTGTCCCTGACCGATCTCGAATCAGGCCTGGCTATCTGGGAAGGTGAAACGCCTATCATCAAGCGTGGCCCTGACAGCTCCGTTTCCTGGTAATCAGAAGAGGAGCTGTCACACCCATTGCTTTACTGTGGCGATTAAAAGACCCAACCCAGACTGGCGGAGGCGCCGATTTGGTACATTTCCAGGCTAATTGTCTGGTTAGGCGCCAGTGGGTTGGGGCCGGAGACTTCTTTCGCGGGCGAGAAGAAGGCCATTGCTGACAATTCCAGGTTTTCGCTGAAACCGTGAGTGAATCCACCCGTGAAGTGCCATTCCTGCACTCCCGGCGCGAGGATGTTGAATAAAACGTCTTCGGCGGAGATCGGGTTTTCTCCGTAGCTCACGCCAGCCCGCCAGGCATGCCCAGGAGTCTGCTGCCACTGCCATCCAAGTTTTACGATGGTCATGTCGTCCCAGCCGAACCCGGGCCCTTCATCTGTACCCAAAGATCCCGGTGTGATGGGCATTACAGAGTTGCCTATGCTGTTAATTTCGCTGTATCGAATATGCTGGATGTCCAATAGAAGCCAGTGATCCTGGATGCCTGACCAGGCAATGCCGGCATTGAACATTTGTGGAATGTCGAAGTCGCCTTGTTCTGCGAACAGTCCGCGATACTTGTCGAACTCTCCCATTTTCAGAATGTTGCGCCAACTGACACCACCCCGCAGGGTATCGGTGATTTTACCCTGCCAACCTATCTGGTACCCGTAACCCCAGGCGTCATCTGTACCATTATTGGAAAGTGCGTCAGCATCGGACGAAAACGGCGCAAAGCTCTGCAGCCCTTCCGCCGAAAAGCGCTGATAGGCGACTATTGGAGAAATACCGATGGCTTGATTGTCGGCAAACTCCCAGGACACCGTCGGTGCAATAAATAGCTGCTCAAGGTTCACCCCGGTACGGCCACCATAGAATGCCCCGCCGTTGTCACCCGAGTAGTCGGTGTTCATGCCCCCATTGGCAAAAATGGAAACACCTACAGCCGTGGTGTCTGAGACCTCATGGTTGAATCCGAAATGAGGGATGAGGAAGCCGTTTTTGCTGCTTTCGTAGGTGCCCGGCTGAAGAGAAAATGCGGGAGGGGGTGATAGAGGGCCTTCAACTGAATATTCTCTCCGTGGTGAAAATACCTCTATGCCGCCATCAATACGGCTGCCCACAAAGGCCATGCCCGCCGGGTTGGTGGAAGCAGCCATGCTGTCCTGAGACAAGGCTGAACCAGCGCCGGCCATGCCCATGCTTATGGCCCCGTAACCGTGACTGAAGTAACCATTCGTTGCCAGGGCGGCGGTAGGGAACAGTGTTGAAAGAGCAAAAGCTCCCAAGGCGGTTTTGATGCGCATGTAAAACCTATTTGGTTGGGCGACATATAAGATGTGAACGTTTTTACAGTCTTTTTGTTATAAGTGGAAGTAACTAATGTCGATATGGTTATATTGAACGAGCGCCTCGCAAAAAGCTGTTAATCCGTCATACTGGATGGAAAGCAGATATCTGACTGATAATCTGAACAAATCTGGACTAACAGGATCTAAAGTGGCTTCCTTCCAATTCAAAGAGCGACTCCAGGCTGCAGAAAGCTGGATTCTTGCAAACCCGAACCCGCCGCAAAGGTGGCCCTGGACCTGGCTCTATAAAGTAGGGCGCTCTGCTTACGCGCTGATGCGAGATGTTATCAGTGGGCAGCTGACCCTCCATGCCATGAGTCTGGTCTACACCACGCTGCTCAGTATTGTCCCTCTGCTGGCTCTGAGTTTTTCGGTGCTGAAAGCGTTGGGTGTCCACCAGCGCATGGAGCCGTTCCTGTTCCAGTTTTTTCAGCCCATGGGGCCTGAGGGTATTGAAATGGCCGAGCGCGTACTTGGCTTTGTGGACAATATGAAGGTGGGTGTCCTGGGCTCTGTAGGCCTTGCGTTGCTGGTTTATACTGTGGTTTCGCTGGTGCAGAAAATCGAGCGGTCATTCAACATGATCTGGCGAGTGCCGGAGATGCGGTCGGTCGCCCAGAGATTCAGCAATTACCTCAGCGTTATCATGGTTGGGCCGCTACTGATGGTCTCGGCCATTGGTGTCAGCGCAACTATCTTCTCTTCATCCATTGTACAGGCGCTGATTGCCATTGAGCCGTTTGGCTCGGTTATCCTCGTGGTCAGTCGTTTTACGCCGTTCTTTTTGGTGGTAGGCGCCTTTACGTTTGTTTATGTGTTCATGCCCAACACCCGGGTGAAGCTGAGGTATGCCTTTATTGGTGGTCTGGTTGCCGGGGTTTCCTGGCAAGCCGGTGGAATGTTGTTTGCCTCCTTTGTGGCCGGTTCAGCAAAGTACGCCGCCATTTATTCCAGCTTTGCGATCGGTATTATCATGCTGATCTGGATTTACCTGAACTGGATGATTCTGCTTCTGGGTGCGAGCCTGGCGTTTTACCTGCAAAACCCCGGTGCTGTTGCCAAGCATACCCATGTGCAATTGGCACCGGAGCTCCAGGAGAAAGTGGCTTTAGCCATGATGTGGCTGGTGGCGCGTCCATTCAATGAGGGCCACAAAGCACCGCAGCAGGAAGCTCTGGAACAAACCTTGAGGGTGCCGGGTGAAGTGACGCGCGGAGTCAGTGACAAGTTGATTCGTGCGGGGTTGCTTTCATTGGCGGGCAAGCAGGGAGATCAGCTTGTACCCGGGCGGGCTCTGGATCTGATTACGGTGGGTGATGTGCTTCAGGTGGTGCGCCACGATGAGGATCGGGTCGTTGATCGGTTGCCGCCCGTATTTCCTGTCGAGTTGCTCAAGGGCGAGCGCAAGAATGAATCCATGACATTCGCGGCTCTGCTGAAAAACGGCGCCCGGCCTGAGATCAGCCCCTAGCCCCCTGGTTGAGCAAAGCTTTCAGCGCTGTACGCACGCGACCGGTCTGCTCCGGGGTAAGGTGTACAATCTTGTTGAGATCTTCTTCGGGCAGATTTCGTTGGTGGGCGTGGCGCAGGACTTCGCGACTGCCTATTACCATGCCGTCGATCAATGTCGTTTCTTCCTGATCCGGGGCAGGGCGCTCTGCTGCCATCAGGTAAGCGTGGTACTTGGGCGGCAGGTTCCATTCGCTTGCAATTAGCTGGCAAGCCACCCACTGATAGCGTGAAATTGCGTTGCGTATCAATGCAGTATCGGGTTCATCGCTGCCACGTTGAGCCTTGCAAATGCGCTGAAGCTCCCGGCGAATCGTTATATAGGAAAGCGCCGGCAACAAGCCGGCCGTAAAAAGTGCACCTGTGTCTTCGTTGCGGATATCGGCGATAAACTCGGCAGCGCGTGCGCATGTAAGGCCCCAGGCCCAGGCCCTCTGGGCGAACAGCGCTTCCCGGCTGTTACGGGCGGCCATCATAGGGCGCATAACCGCAGCAGAGATCACATTTCGGATGCCGTTCATTCCGAGTACAAAGACAGCCTGGTCAACAGACTCGATGGTGTGCTCCCCGGTGCGGAAATACGGGCTGTTCGCAACTTGCAGAATCTGGTCCGTCAGAGCGGGGTCACCAAGAATAATCTGCGTCAGCTTATGACGGTCAGAACCCTCATCCGAGAGGGCTTTCATGAGCATGGGCAGCGTCATGGGCCGTCTCGGAACCTCTTCCATCGTGTTATTTGTAAGGCGGGATTGAAGCTCCTGAAGCACTGCGTCCCATGAGCTTGATTCTGAGTGCAGGTTTGAAGGCCCCGTGTCCAGAAGCCAGCAGAACAGGTTTTCTTCAAGTTGCAGGGTAAGGTCCTGGGTGTTCTCCGGTACTTCACCTTGTTCTGTGGTTTTCGCAGGATTAAACAGCCTGGCCTCAGCCATCGGAGAAGGTGGCGGTTCTGCTGTCTTGAAAAAGCCTGCAATCCAGGAAAAGAAGCCTGGCATCCACACCCTCCGGATCAATCAGTCGTGAAAGAGTACGCACTCATATTCCGCAGTATAGAGGTACACCGCAGGCTTGCACAGGCCAAACCCGTTAAGGCCAGTAGGGCGGTTATACCAGTGCGCCACCAAATACGAAAACAAGCTGGCATATACCTGCCGCACAGCCGAGCGTGGCACCTACCAGAATCAACTTGATCTCATCTTCCTGAAAACAGGGGCGCAGCAGATCCTGAAACTCTACCGATGACAGGGCAACCATTCGCTCGACCATAATAGACTCAACGGCGCGTGCGCGGTCGGTTTCGAACACCGGATTATTAAAGGATGTTTTAGATATCTCGATGGCTTTTTCGCCCACCTGGTTTTTGAGGGTGGCAAAACCTGTAGGGCCAAACGCCATCTGTGTCAGTGCCTTGCCCATGCCAGCCGTTTCGTCGACCAGAGGTTTGATGTGCTTTTTTACCATATTGCTGGCGCGGTCACCCTTGGGGCCTTCCAGAATAGCGTTGATAATATTCCCGACGGTAAGGATTTCGTGGGTCACTATGTGGCAGAAGGATTCCGCGACCTCGGGTTGCCGTTTGAGGAACAGGCCCTGAATGCGGAATGGTCCGATCTTCCTGGCACGCAAAGGCCGGAAGATAACATTCAGTGCAATCCAGTTGGTTGCCCAGCCCACTAATAACCCGAAAACGGGCAACACCCACCAGTTCTGATAAAAGTACCAGACGGCCATCTGAATCAGGCCGAACAGGAAACCGAAGTAAAGGCCGGAGTTTACAATGAAGCGGAATTCGACCTCGCCGCATTCCAGAAAGATGCGGTTCAGCAACTGTTTGTCTGCAGCCAGCCTCTCAATCACCATGCCTTTGATATCAAGCAGATCTTCGACGTTGTCAGATATGTCGTCCACCAGGTTGTCTACAAGCTGAGGTGTAGATTTACGCACCCGGTCGTAGACCATTTTTCGCGCTGAAGCGGGAAGGTTTTCCCAGAATGTGGGGTGCTCTCTAAGCATCAGTTCGTCCACGTATTCTTCAATGCGAGGCTCAACGGAGTGGACAATGTGGGTGGCGAGTACTCTGGGGTCAATCTGCTGGAAAATTTCCCGCACGGTGCCGATTTTGGAAATTGTAGCGTCGACACTGATAGCAGCCATTTTTCGGGCTTTTGATGGAATGATGCCCTGCCAGCCCAACAGGGGCGGTTTGCCAACGAACTCCAGTGGGAAGAAAGTCATCTTGATGGCGAGCCAGTTGGTGGTCCAGCCAATGAGTGCCGCAATAATGGGGATGCTGAGGTATTGCCAGAATTCTGGGTTACTAAACAGGCTTGTCATCCGGGCTCGTGCTCACTTTTTGATTATGTCTGTGGGATGGAGCATGTGTGGAAGGCCTGTGCCTGTCAATGACTCGCCAGCCCCTTAAAAGCGGCGCTAGTGCCCAATGTCACCCCATAACCAGTGGCAAAGGGCCATGGCTGCGACCGGTGCGGTTTCTGTCCTGAGAACACGGGGGCCAAGTGCCACAGGCATGAATCCGTCTTTCTCTGCGTGTGCAATTTCATCGGCAGTCAAGCCGCCCTCCGGTCCGATCATCAGGGCTATGCTGTCGGGTTTGGCCATGGATTCCAGTGACTGTTCAGTGCGGTGGTGTAACACCAGGCGCAGATCGCAGTTGTGGCTGTGCTCTAGCCACTGTGCCACCGTCATAACTGGCAGGACTTCGGGCACCCGGGCGCGACCACATTGTTCCGCGGCGCTTACAGCAATGGATTGCCAGTGACGCAGTCGCTTGTCTTCACGGTCGCCTTTGAGTTTTACCTCGCAGCGCTCGGTGGTGAGCGGCACTATGCGGGTGACGCCCATTTCCACCGCTTTCTGCACGGCATAATCCATTCGGTCGCCTTTGGAAAGGGCCTGGCCAAGAGTGATCTGCAGCGGCGATTCTGTGTGGTTTGTCTCGGGCGCTCCCACGAGTACTTCCACACGCTTCTTGCCCGCTTCAGTAATAGTGGCAGGGTAGTCCTGGCCATCGCCGTTAAACAGTCTCAGCTCCTGGCCTGGCTGCATGCGCAATACCCGGCCAACATGTTGGGTGGCGTTTTCGTCCAGATCCGATTGGTGGCCTTCGCTTAGTGGCGAATCGGTATAAATTCTTGGGATACGCATGCGTGTTTACCTTGGTCAGTCCCGAACGGCTATGTTGATGCCTTCGGTCGCGACCTGGGCCAGGTGGCGGATCTGGTCTTCGGTGATGACGTAAGGCGGCATGAAGTAAACCACATTACCCAGGGGTCGAAGCAAGGCCTCACGCGTGAGAGAGTGCTGATAAACGCGAACACCCCGACGCTCCTGCCAGGGAAAAGGCGTTTTCGAGGCTTTGTCCTTCACCATTTCCACTGCGAGCGTCATCCCGTGCTGGCGGATATCCCCGACGTTGGGGTGATCGGCAAGATGGGCGACGGAGTCAGCCATACAGGCTGAAAGCCGGCGGTTATTCTCAATTACATTATCGTCGCGGAAAATATCGAGTGTTGCCAGTGCTACTGCACAACCGATGGGGTTTCCGGTATAGCTGTGGCTGTGCAGAAAGGCCTTCAGGGTTTCGTAATCATCATAGAAAGCGTTGTAGACGGTATCGGTGGTCAACACTACGGATAGCGGCAGGTAGCCGGCGGTCAGCCCTTTTGAAAGGCACATGAAATCCGGGGTGATACCTGACTGCTCGCAGGCGAACAGAGTACCGGTGCGCCCAAAGCCGACGGCGATTTCGTCTGCGATCAGATGAATGTTATAGCGGTCACAGGCTTCGCGTAGTTTGGTGTGGTAAATCGGGTGGTGCATGCGCATGCCACCGGCGCACTGGATCAGCGGTTCCACCACAACGGCACAGATTTCCTCATGCTTCTCTGCCAGTAGCGTTTCCATAACCTCAAACTGGCGCAGGGCATAGGCTTCGTCGGTTTCGCCTTCTTCCTTGTTGTAAGCGTCTGGCGAGGGGGCGGTTAGCACTTCCATCAGCAATGGCTGGTAAGTGTCCTTGTACAAAGCAACATCCCCCAGTGCCAGGGCACCGAGGGTTTCGCCGTGGTAACTGTTGCTAAGGTTTACGAAGTTCTTTTTGCCGGGCTTTCCCAGGTTCTTCCAGTAGTGGAAGCTCATCTTGAGCGCAGCTTCGATGGCTGATGAGCCATTGTCAGCGTAAAAGCATTTATTGAGTCCTTCAGGCGTAACTTCGATGAGCCGTTCGGATAGATTGACGACGGGTTCATGGGTAAAACCGGCCAGAATGACATGCTCTAACTCACCGATCTGCTTCTGGATCGCAGCGTTGATTCTGGGGTTGGCGTGGCCGAACAGGTTTACCCACCAGGAGCTGACCGCGTCGATAAACCGGTTGTTTTCAAAATCCTCCAGCCAGACGCCTTCGCCCCGTTTGATCGGGACCAGAGGTAGAGTTTCGTGGTCTTTCATCTGCGTACAAGGGTGCCACACGGATTTCAGGCCGCGGGCGACAAGGTCGGCATTGCGCATATGGGAGCTCCGATAAGACGGTGGTTCTACAATGAAAAAGTCTGGCTGTTAACCTTTGGCGATAATACAGTTAACAGCGGTGCCTGGCCACTGTGATGCCGAGCACAGCCAGACCACCGAGGTTTTGCCTGGTTTGGCCTCTGCGCGCCTTCGGTATAAGATGCTCGTTCATACCGACAGAGCCTGGCTGGCTCGAAGATGTGCGGTCTGGTTTCAAGGAAGAAAATAACGCAAAGGATGCGGCATGAGTAAAGCAGCTGTGCTTCTCGGAGACATGGGCTCCGATCACGAAGGTTTCCCGCCTACGCCGGTTATTGCCGGTTCCCCCGATGTTCTGATTGATGGCAAACCCGTAGCCCGGGTTGGTGATCCACTGGCGCCTCACTCCAAGCCTAAGCACTCTTCGCACCCGCGCGTGATTGCTGACGGTTCTGGCACCGTGATGATCAATGGCATACCCGCAGCCGTAACGGGTAGTGCGATTTCCTGTGGGGGTGTAACGATTGGTTCAGGGTCGGTGGTGATTGGTGATACTCATACACCCGCCACATTCTCGGGGGTGTCACCGACAACATTATCCGAGGGAGGTACTTTTGCAGCCGCTCAGGCTTCGGCATTACAGAATAGAATAGCCCCGGCTAAAGCGGCTAGCCCGCATGCGTCTCCGCAGCAATCACCAGTCTCTGTCCAAAGCGTGCCCCCTGTCGAGGGTATTTCAGGCAACCTCGCCCAGAAGCCGGATCAGCTGTTGAGCGAACCGGGATTTCACATCGTGCGTCAGCCCATGAGCAAGCTCGGACTTCTTACGTTGCTCTATGGTGATGCATCAGCCAAACCAGATAATTTCGAACGCCTCAATCCGGGCCTGGGTAGCCGGGTGTTGCCTGGTGAAATGATCGTGATCGCTGACCCGAACAGCCTTGAATGCACGGTTGAGGAAAACGACCTGATGCAGGTGGCTGAGCAGGTGAATCAGGAAGTTCGACAACTCAGTGAGCCGGAAGCCCAGTTCATTGTAGATCACTACAATTTATTGGAAATGATGACCTCAAGCACCGCAACTGGACTTGGTGTAGGTGCCACAATGATTGGCCAGCAAATCAAGAGCATCAATGCCACATTGAAGGAGCTGGAAGTTCTGCACCAGGATACCTTCCGAAAACATGGAACACTTAGCCATTCGGAGTTTTTTGAGCGCCGCCAGCGACTGTTTACGAAGCTGGACTTTGCGCTCGGTAAAGTCGCCAGAAAAGGGATGTCTTTAGACGACAACGCGAAACTCAAGCGGGCATTGGGCTTGTCTTCCAAGAGCATTGTGCATGAGTGGAAAGCTTCGGGAGTTGGCGGGATTCCGGGTTATGGCACGCATTACGCGACGCTCGCAAATGCTGCGAAATATGCTCAGGGTGTGGGTTATGTGGCTTTGGGGCTCGATTATTTGGCCATGGATCGGCGCCTTGAGCAGGTTTGTACATTTGGCAGCCAGGAGCAATGTGAAGTAGCCAAATATCAGGAGTATGGACGTTTTTCAGGGAGTGCACTTGGTGGAGCGTTAGGCTCCACAGCAGCACTGGGCTGCGGCTTGCTTGGTGTGGCTTCTGCCGGGATCGGAGGTGTCGCCTGCGTTATTATCGTGGGTGGAATTGGTTCGGCGGTTGGGGGGCAGTTAGGCGGAACGGCCGGGGGAAATGCTGGTAATTTGATGAGGAAGGTCGTTACTGATGGAGAATAGCGCACTTACCTTTTGGGAATATGCATTGATGGTCTCGCTGCCAACCGGGCTGCTTTCCGTGATATTTATAGTGACGGTTGCATTTCCCAGAATTGCAGATGTGGAACGGCGAATTGGTACCGCAGGAAAACTGATTGATTCTGTGAGGCTGTCTTTCGGTGGTGGGCCTATAGGGCGATGGATGCGCTCGCTTCATGTGTTTGCTTTTTTTGCGTTTCGGAAAATCCCGAAATACGGATCAAAAATCTCTGCACGTTACGGTGATGAAGTCGAACCACTATCGTTGAGCCTCAAGTTGTGGGCGACTTTTCCGCACATCGTATTTTTTCTCTCTGGTATCGTGTTCTTTTCGGTTGGTCTTTCTTTGGATTTTAGTTGACGGATTCTGCGTTTGGTCCTGCCTGAAAGCTGGCGAAGAATTCTGCGCCTGGAGTTTGGTTATTTCTCAATGCCTGGTTGCCTACTCAGCTATTTCGTATTGATAGCCCACATCAAATCGCGACGCTAACGTCGCCAGGCGTTTATCAAAGGTCCATAGCCGGGCATCCGGTGTGATCAATGTGGATGCCAGCAGCGCGATATCTATCAAGCCACAGCCAAGACCGTAGAGTTGTTCCCGCTCAATTAGCTCTCTGACTTCGCTAAGGTTTGCCTGAGTTGCGGGCTGAAGCAAGCCGATATCGCCCAAGGTTTGTTTTCGTGGCGCGGGTGGTGTGCCGCAGGCCAGTTCGGCGATCACCATGGGGTGGGTGAGAGCTCTGTCGGAGAGCAAAAGGTGGGTGAGCACTATATTGCGGTTTCGGAAGTGGTCTACCCATACTGATGTATCAACCAGTACGCTCATGATGTAGGCGCGACTTCATGACGGCGAGGAATGGACTCCATGTCGGGGGTGTCACCACCAAGAGCAGCAAGGCGTTTGGCCGCGCGAACTCTTACAAACGTTTTGATAGCTTCCCGAAACAGCTCAGCCTTATCCATGTCGGGATCAGCCATGTCCAACGCCTGCTGGTAGAGTTCCTCATCGATGGTCACGGTAGTACGCATGAGCGTGTTATCCTCAGTTTTGATGACATATAGCATCATATATATCATCACGCGAGGAGGTGTTCAAGAAGTAGCCGAGTATGGAGTCTTTGCGCTGGTGATCTGTTTCTTTAGTGGAGGCCCTAAAAAAGCCCCTGTGGACGACAAAAGGTCCACAGGGGCTTGTTAGAAGCCTTGCGCATGAAAATGTCCGCAAGTGGTCAGTGCGCCAACACCCTCGATAGAAACGCCTGTGTGCGCTCATTTTGAGGGTTGTCGAACACGTCATCCGGCTTGCCTTCTTCCACAATCTGGCCTTCGTGAATGTATATCACGCGGTCAGCCACTTCACGGGCGAAGCCCATTTCGTGGGTAACCACCATCATGGTCATGCCTTCTTTGGCCAGTTCCCGCATTACATCCAACACTTCACCAATCATTTCCGGGTCCAGTGCCGAGGTGGGCTCGTCGAACAGCATCAGGCGCGGTTCCATGGCCAGGGCGCGGGCGATAGCAACCCGTTGTTGCTGACCGCCCGAGAGATGGCCGGGGTATTTGTCGGCCTGGCTGCCAATCCCAACTCGTTCCAGAAGGCGTTCAGCCGTTGCATTCGCAACTGTTTGGGATGTGTTTTTAACTTTCTGGGGCGCCAGCATGATGTTCTTTTTCACCGTAAGATGAGGGAACAGGTTGAACTGCTGGAAAACCATGCCCACTTCTTTGCGGATCTCCGCTAGCGCCTGCTGGTTACCGCCTTTCGGTGCCAGTGCCTGGCCGTCGACTTCCAGGTGGCCGGATTCGAATTCTTCCAGCCCGTTCACACAACGGATCAGAGTGGATTTGCCGGAGCCACTGGCACCGATAATCACCACGACTTCGCCCTGTTCTACCGTTAAATCTATATCTTTAAGGACATGTACCTTGCCGAAGTACTTGTTCATGCCCTTCATCTTTACAATCTGAGTCATGGGTCAGGTTCCTTCAGACAGAGGCCAGTCCACGCCGTTCAACCAGGCGGAGAATCAGAGACAGTGAGAGGGTAATGGCCAGATACATAATCGCGACCACAAAATACACCTCGAAGGCAGTGAAGGTGCTGGCAATGTAAACCTGGCCCTGACGAACCAGTTCGCCGACGCCAATGACCGAGAACAGCGAGGTGTCCTTGATGCTGACGATGGCCTGGTTGCCAAGCGGCGGAATCATGCGCCGGAAGGCCTGCGGCCAGGTGATTGACCAGAATGTCTGAGTGCGGGAAAGACCCAGGGAAAGCCCGGCTTCGGTCTGACCCTTGGCAATGGATTGAACGCCACCACGTACCACTTCAGAAATGTAAGCGCCTGAGTTCAGCGCGATGGCGGCGACACCCGCGGTAAGAGGATCGATAGGGCCGCCGATCAAGTCGGGCAGGCCATAAAATATAAAAAGAACCTGAACCAGAATCGGTGTGCCACGGAAGATTTCTATATAAGCCGTTGCGGGCCACTTAAGAAACCACTTTTTATTGATGCTCAACAGGCCGAAAATGATGCCCAGGGCAAAGCCGATAAGCAGGCCGCCAAATGAGATCATCAAGGTATAGGGGATCCCTTTAATCAGAAAGGGAATCGAGTCGATGGCTGCTTGCCAGTCAAATTGGAACTGGGATTCCACAGTGTGCGTCTCCGCAGGAGTTAGGGGCAGAAGACGCCGGGGCAAATAACCCCGGCGCTACAAAAGGAAAGGACCTGATGGCCCTTTCGGCCTTTACATGCCGTCAGGCATTGGGCCAAACCACTTTTCGTAGATGGTTTTGTAGGTTCCGTCTTCTTTCATGGCTGCGAGGGCTTCATTAACCTCGTCTACCCACTCACTGCCGTTTTTAAGCGCGATGCCATATTGCTGACCTTCGTATAGCTGGCCAACGGTTTTGACTTTGCCTTCACCCTTGGTGCGGGCAAAGTAGCCAACGTTCGGGGCATCGTAGAATACCGCGTCAACTGAACGGGACATCAGGGCCATGTACATATCCGAGCTGCCCGGATAAGGCGTTACACCGTCGTTTTCATCCAGATTTTTCTTCAGGAAGTCATAACTGGTACTGCCGATTTTGGAGCCGATTTTCAGGCCTTCCAGATCGGATATTTCTGTGACATTGTCGTTGTCCTGGCGAACCAGAATGCGCAGGCCAGAATCGTAGTAGGGGTCTGAAAAATCAACGATTTTTTCACGCTCGTCGGTAATGGTGATACCGGCAATGGCAATATCCACGTTGCCGGTTTGAAGTGCAGGGATAATACCGTTGAAGTCCATGGTGTTGATGTTGTAATCGAAACCGGCACGCTCAGCGACTTCGGCAATGATTTCCATATCGAACCCGATCATCTCACCGGTTTCCTGGTCCAGCATTTCGAACGGGACGAAGCTAGGGTCGGTAGCCACTCGCAGGGTTTCGGCGCTTACGGCGCTGGCGGCTACGGTAAGTGCCAGGCCAGTACCCATTGTTTTCAGCCATTTCGTGCTCATGCTTTCTCCTTTTCTTTCTTATGAGGCTCCGTTTGCCCGATAAGGCAGGCCGGGGAGTTCACTGCTGATGACTGTGATTCCCGGGGAGCATTAGTGAATGCGTCACGTACACTTTAGACTATTACTCAGGAGCGTACCCAATATCAACTGCTTGGGTTGTGCCCTGTAGCGAATGAAGGGAGTTTAGATAACCGGGTTATAGCCACGTGGCATAACCCGGTAATATTTCGAACGCTCTGACATGTAATCAGAATGCGATTTTCTCGCGCTCACTGATTCCAAGGTTTTTCCATATGCTGATGCTGGGTTCAGCCTGGTTCAGAGTGTAAAAGTGCAATCCCGGTGCACCGGCTTTCAGAAGCTTTTCACACATATTGGTGACGACTTCTTCGCCGAACTTGAGAATGCTCTCTTTATCATCGCCATAGGCTTCCAGCTGCTTACGAATCCAGCGCGGTATTTCTGCACCGCACATGTCGGAGAAGCGCACCAGGCTTGAAAAGTTCACGATGGGCATGATGCCGGGTACCACCGGAATGGTAACCCCGAGCTGTTCAAGCCTGTCGATGAAGTAGAAGTAGCTGTCCGGGTTAAAGAAGTACTGGGTAATGGCGCTGTTGGCACCAGCCTCTACCTTGCGGGCGAAGTTTTTCAGATCTTCTTCAGCGTTACGGGCCTGGGGATGGAACTCCGGGTAGGCTGCTACTTCGAGATTAAAGTGATCACCGCTGTGCTCACGAATAAACTCAACCAACTCGTTGGCGTAACGCATTTCGCCGGAGGCACCCATACCGGACGGCATGTCACCCCGAAGGGCGACAATCCGGTTGATGCCGTTCTCTTTATACACATCCAGCAGCTCAGCAATCTCGCTCCGCGTACCACCGACGCAGGAGAGATGTGGCGCTGTGGAAATGCCCTGCTTGTGCAGGTTGAGGACGGTTTCAATGGTGCGCTCCCGGGTGGAGCCCCCCGCCCCGAAAGTCACTGAGAAAAAATCCGGATTCACCCCGGCTAGTTGATCACGCACCACTTGGAGTTTTTCCTTGCCCTGGTCGGTCTTGGGCGGGAAAAACTCGAAGCTGAAACGGCGTTTGAACTGTTTCTGGGATTGCATCTTGTTACCTGATCAGTACTTGTAGCTTTCTGGCTTGTACGGGCCTTCGACCGGTACACCGATGTATTTTGCCTGTTCCGGGGTCATTTTGGTGATCACACCACCAAAACCTTCCACCATGGCTCGAGCAACTTCTTCATCCAGTTGCTTGGGTAGGACCTGAACATACACACCCTTGGTGCGTGCTTCTTCTGGCAGGTCAGCGAACTTGCGCTCAAACAGGTACATCTGAGCCAGAACCTGGTTGGCGAATGAGCCGTCCATGATTCGTGACGGGTGACCTGTCGCGTTGCCCAGATTTACCAGACGGCCTTCGGAGAGCAGGATCAGATGATCGTTGGTGGCCTTGTCACGGTAGATCACGTGAACCTGAGGCTTCACTTCGTCCCATTCCCAGTTCTTGCGCATGTACGCAGTGTCGATCTCATTGTCGAAGTGGCCGATGTTGCAAACCACCGCGCCAGACTTCAGGGACTTGAGCATGTTCGCATCACACACGTTCATGTTACCGGTGGTGGTCACCAGCAGATCGGTGGTTTGCAGAAGAGCTTTATCTACGCCTGCTTCGGTGCCGGTATTCACACCATTGAGGTAGGGAGAAACAACTTCAAAGCCGTCCATGCAGGCCTGCATGGCACAGATGGGGTCGGCTTCGGTAACTTTCACAATCATGCCTTCCTGACGCAGTGAGGCAGCAGAGCCTTTGCCCACGTCGCCGTAACCGACAACCAGCGCTTTCTTGCCGGCCATCAGGTGGTCGGTGCCGCGTTTGATGGCATCGTTAAGACTATGACGGCAACCGTACTTGTTGTCGTTCTTTGCTTTCGTTACGGCATCATTAACGTTGATAGCCGGGACTTTCAGTGTACCGTCGCGCAGCATCTCCTGCAGGCGGTGTACACCGGTGGTGGTTTCCTCGGTCACGCCGTGGCAGTTGGCCAGAACTTCCGGATACTTTTCATGGAGCAGGGCTGTCAGGTCGCCGCCGTCATCCAGAATCATGTTGGGTTCCCAACCTTCTACGTCAACACCGACAGTGCGCTCAAGGCACCAGTCGTACTCTTCATCGGTCTCGCCCTTCCAGGCAAACACAGGGATATTTTGCGCCGCGATGGCTGCAGCCGCCTGGTCCTGCGTTGAGAAAATGTTGCAGGATGACCAGCGCACGTCTGCACCCAGCTCGATCAGTGTTTCGATCAGTACAGCGGTCTGGATGGTCATGTGGATGCAGCCCATGATATTGGCGCCTTTCAGCGGCTGCTCTGTTTTGTACTTCTCACGCAGCGCCATCAAAGCAGGCATTTCGCCTTCAGCAATTTTGATTTCTTTGCGGCCCCAGTCTGCCAGGGAAATGTCGCGGACTTTAAAGTCTTCGAAGTTGCTCATTCAGGTGTTCTCCAGTCAGTTCTGTTTAGACGCTTGAGTTCATCAATACGCCCGAAAATGATTTAGATGCCAGCTGCGTCTTTCAAAGCGGCTGCACGATCGGTTTTTTCCCAAGGGAAGGTCGTGAAAGTTTTGCCACCGATGGTCACTTCCTCTGGTTGGCGCCCGAAGTGGCCGTAGGCTGCTGTGGCCCGGTACATGGGGTGCAGCAAATCAAGCATGTTGGTGATGGCGTAAGGGCGCAGATCAAAGTGCTGTCGAACCAGTTCGATGATTTTGTCGTCGCCGATTTTGCCCGTTCCAAACGTGTTTACAGAGATAGAGGTTGGCTGTGCCACGCCGATGGCGTAGGAAACCTGAATCTCGCATTTGTCAGCCAGACCTGCTGCGACGATGTTTTTGGCAACATAACGACCAGCGTAGGCCGCCGAGCGGTCAACCTTTGAGGGGTCTTTGCCGGAGAAAGCGCCGCCACCATGGCGAGCCATGCCGCCGTAGGTGTCTACGATGATTTTGCGGCCGGTCAGGCCGCAGTCACCCACTGGGCCGCCGATCACAAACTTGCCGGTAGGGTTGATGTGGAACTGGGTGCCTTTATGCAGTAGCTCAGCCGGAAGTACGTTTTTGACCACCAGCTCCATGATGGCTTCCTGCAGATCTGCCTGGGAAACGTCCGGATCGTGCTGGGTGGAGAGCACGACCGCGTCGATGCCCACTACCTTGCCGTTTTCGTAACGGCAGGTTACCTGGCTCTTAGCGTCGGGGCGCAGCCACGGCAAGACACCATTTTTACGCGCTTCTGCCTGGCGCTCGACCAGACGGTGGGCAAAAGTGATCGGCGCGGGCATCAGCACTTCGGTTTCGTTGCTGGCGTAGCCGAACATCAGGCCCTGGTCGCCGGCGCCCTGGTCTTCAGGTTTCTGACGGTCAACGCCCTGGGCGATGTCCACAGACTGTTTGCCGATGATGTTGATAATGCCGCAGGTGTCGCCGTCGAAGCCGACATCGGAAGAGGTGTAACCAATATCTTTGATCACACCGCGAACCAGGTCTTCCAGATCTACCCAGGCGCTGGTTGTAACTTCACCACCTACGATAGCTACACCGGTTTTCACCATGGTTTCGCAAGCTACCCGGGCGTGCGGATCAGTCGTCAGGATGGAATCCAGAACGGCGTCGGAGATCTGGTCTGCCAGTTTGTCCGGGTGGCCTTCGGAGACCGATTCGGAGGTGAAAATGCTGTAGTCAGACATAGGTTTGCTCCTTTGTGAGCGTTTCGAAATCTTGTGGTTTAGCGTGTAAGTAGTACTACCTACACCAATATCAAAGTTTTTTGATATGCCTGTGAAGCTGTTGGCGTATCAGGGGTTGTTCATCTCAGTGGCAATTGGGTTTTCCAGAATTCCCTGACCTGGATCTGGAAGCCGTTGCGCAATCCAATAAATAGCTGCTCGCCTGCTTTGAGGCCGGCTGCTACCGCCCAGGCGGTCAATTCCTCCGGTTCAAAGCCAAGCCAGAGATCGCCGCAATTGTCTTTTGCCCAGTTCTGGTCGTGCCTGCAAAGGTCACTGACAACCAGGCAGCCGCCATTATTCATGAGTGCCGCAGCATCCAGAAAAATGTCTGCAGGGCTAGGTACGTGGTGCAGAACCATATTGGCCACAACAAGATCGAACGCATCTCCCCGGGCCAGCAATGTGTCGGTTATGCCTTCTATCAGATCCACGTTATTAAGACGCTCGTCAATACAGGTGCGCGTTGCCTTGGCGAGCATGTCTTTACTATTGTCCAGCGCCACAACGTGTTCGCTCAATTCCGACAGTACGGGCAGAAAGCCGCCTTCGCCCGGACCAATTTCCAGCGCAGTCTGCCACTGCTGCTTGCGGGTCCGCTTACGAATCATGTCGGCCACGGGTGCCGCATACAGATCAAACGCGGCGATCAGCTCCTGCTGTTCCCGGAATTGTTCTGAGTGCCGGGAAAAAAACGCCTGCGACTGATCTGCCCGTTGGGTACGTATAGATTCAATCTTTTCCTGCAATTGCGCAGGTAAAGGCGCGCGATCCACCGCTTCAAAAATCTGGCGAATGGTCAGGTCGGTTGGCTTTTCGCTATCCAGGTGCAACGGACGGCGATAGAAAATCGCGTTGCCTTCACGTTGCGGCTCCACCAGGCCAGCCTTATGCATCACCTTCAAGTGGTGGCTCATGCCGGACTGGCGCATATCGAACAGCTGGCTCAGTTCCAGAACACCAAAGGTATCGCGCCTCAGCACACGCAAAATCTCCAGACGCAAAGGGTCGCCGCTCGCTTTGAAGATCGGGGCCAGCACGTCCACGGAGGAAATTTGGTTAGCGTGTGCATTCAAACTTGTCATGGTTGCGAAGTGTAAGGGCGTTGAGTTGTTCAATCAATAGCCATATCAAAGTTTTTTGATATAGATTTATCATTCTTTGAAATCAATCTCTTTCGGGTTTCCGCGTCAGGATATTTACACACAAGCGGCATGTTGATTTGCCCCGGCACACCCTAATCGGCGAAAATACGCGCCTTATTTTTAAGCAGCTTTTTCAAGCATTGTAAAAAGCCCTGGATTGCTTCCTATTTTTCGTAAAACATTGGAGAAACGTTGATGCCCTCTCGTAAAGATCTCGCCAACGCCGTTCGCGCGCTGAGCATGGATGCGGTCCAGAAAGCCAAATCCGGCCACCCGGGTGCGCCCATGGGCATGGCGGATATCGCCGAGGTATTGTGGAATGACTATCTGAGCCACAACCCGGCTAATCCACAGTGGGCCAACCGCGACCGCTTTGTACTCTCCAACGGCCACGGCTCGATGCTGCAGTACTCGCTGCTGCACCTGAGCGGTTACGACGTTTCCATCGACGACCTCAAGAACTTCCGCCAGCTGCATTCAAAAACCCCGGGCCACCCGGAATACGGTTACACGCCGGGTGTTGAAACCACCACCGGCCCGCTGGGGCAGGGCATGGCCAACGCAGTGGGTTTCGCACTGGCTGAGAAAACACTGGCCGCGCAGTTCAACCGCCCTGGCCATGATGTGGTTGACCACTACACTTACGCGTTTCTCGGAGACGGCTGCCTGATGGAAGGCATCTCCCACGAAGTATCTTCGCTGGCAGGCACCCTGGGCCTGGGCAAGCTGATCATGTTCTACGACGACAACGGCATCTCCATTGATGGCGAAGTTGAGGGCTGGTTTACCGATAACACCCCGCAGCGCTTTGAAGCATACGGTTGGCAGGTAATTGCCAATGTTGATGGCCACGACGCTGACGCCATCCGCGCTGCCGTAGAAGCTGGCCGTGCCAATAAAGATCAACCCACGCTGATCTGTTGCAAAACCATCATTGGCTTTGGTTCTCCCAATAAACAGGGTAAAGAAGATTGTCACGGCGCTCCTTTGGGGGATGATGAAATTGCACTGACCCGCGAAGCACTGGGCTGGACTCACGGCCCGTTTGAAGTTCCGGCCGACATCTACAGCGCCTGGAACGCCAAGGACAAAGGCGCAACGGCTGAAAGCGTTTGGAACGATACCTTTGCAGCTTACGAAAAAGCTGAGCCGGAACTGGCTGCCGAGCTGAAGCGTCGCATGGCGGGTGACCTGCCTGCTGATTTCTCTGAAAAAGCTCAGGCTTACATTCAGGAATGTCAGGACAAGAGCGAGACTGTTGCCAGCCGCAAGGCTTCCCAGAACACCCTGAACGCCTACGGCCCGTTGCTACCGGAACTGCTCGGCGGCTCTGCCGACCTGGCAGGCTCCAACCTCACGATCTGGAGCGGTTGCAAAGGCGTGAGCAAAGACGACGCCAGCGGTAACTACATCTATTACGGTGTGCGTGAGTTTGGCATGGCTGCGATCATGAACGGTATTGCCCTGCACGGCGGTTTTGTACCCTACGGCGCGACCTTCCTGATCTTCATGGAATATTGCCGTAACGCGGTGCGCATGGCCGCACTGATGAAGCAGCGCTCCATCTACGTATTCACCCACGACTCCATTGGTCTGGGCGAAGACGGCCCCACACACCAGCCGGTTGAACAGCTGGCCAGCCTGCGCACCACGCCGAACATGAGCACCTGGCGCCCGGCCGATGCCGTAGAGTCTGCCGTTGCCTGGAAATCCGCACTGGAACGCAAAGACGGCCCAACGGCCATGATCTTCTCCCGTCAGGGTCTGCCCGGTCAGGCGCGTGATGCGCAGCAACTGGCAGACGTTGCCAAAGGCGGCTACGTGCTGACAGACAGCGAAGGCACTCCGGACCTGATCCTGATTGCCACCGGTTCCGAAGTGGGTCTGGCCCAGGATACCGCTGCCAAGTTGCGTGAGCAGGGTAAGAAGGTACGCGTTGTATCCATGCCGTCTACTGACGTATTCGATGCCCAGAGTGCCGAGTACAAACAGCAGGTGTTGCCGCTGGAAGTCACTAACCGCATTGCCATCGAAGCCTCAATTGCCGACTACTGGTACAAGTATGTTGGCCTGGACGGTCGCGTTGTAGGTATGACCACCTTTGGTGAATCTGCGCCAGCTGGCGAACTGTTCAAAGAGTTCGGCTTTACCGTGGACAACATCCTCGAAGTTGCTGCGGAGCTTCTGGACGCCTGATGACAGCACCTGCGCCTTTTCGTATTGCTA
Organism: Marinobacter sp. 1_MG-2023; assembly: GCF_030549045.1. Lineage (NCBI taxonomy): Bacteria > Pseudomonadati > Pseudomonadota > Gammaproteobacteria > Pseudomonadales > Marinobacteraceae > Marinobacter > Marinobacter sp. 1_MG-2023. Next base: position 810,372 of record NZ_JAUOST010000001.1, read on the forward strand.
TCAACGGCTACGGCCGTATCGGCCAATGCGTGTTGCGTGCTCTGTACGAGAACGGTTTTCGCGATCATCTTCAGGTGGTCGCGATTAACGAGCTTTCTGATATCGACACGATTGCACACCTGACCCGGTACGACTCTACCCATGGCCGCTTCTCCGGAAGCATTGCGGTGGAAGGGCAGGAACTGATTGTTAACGGCGATCCCATCCGCGTGCTCAGCCATTCGGACCCGGCCGAGTTGCCGTGGAATGAACTGGACATTGATCTGGTGCTGGAATGCTCCGGTTCCTATTCTGACCGGGCGACCGCGGAACGGCACCTTCAGGCGGGCGCAAAACGATTGCTGTTTTCCCAGCCTGCGGAATCGGATGTCGACCGCACGGTGGTTTACGGAATCAATGAAAGGGAAATCACCGGTGCTGATCGCATTATGGCCGCAGGTTCCTGCACCACCAATTGCCTGGTGCCGGTGATCTGTGTGCTCGATAAAGCCTTTGGTGTGGAGCAGGGCAGCACCACCACCATCCACGCCGCCATGAACGACCAGCCAGTCATCGACGCATACCACCAGCAGGACTTGCGCCTCACCCGCAGTGCGTTGCACAACATAGTGCCGGTGGACACTGGGTTGGCGCGCGGTGTGGAGCGGTTGCTGCCTCATATGGAAGGTCGGTTCAGCTCCGTGGCTTTGCGTGTCCCCACCATGAACGTATCTGCCATCGACATGGTGTTCAACGTGAGGCAAGAAACTGATGTGGCATCGGTAAACCGTGTAATCAAAGAGGCCGCCCAGGGCCCGCTGAAAGGCATTCTCGGCTATACCGACGAACTGCTGGCCAGCTCCGACTTCAACCACGATGCCCATTCCGGCGTTGTGGATGGCGGCCAGACCCGGGTAACCCGGGGCACCATGGTGAAAGTGTTGTGCTGGTTTGATAACGAATGGGGGTTTGCCAACCGAATGCTGGACGTAAGTCAGAGCTGGTTGAGCAAGACCGCAGAGGTTCAAGACTGAATAGGGGGCAGGCGACGAATCGCCTGCCCCCATCTTCAAGATTTAAACGTTAAGGACAAGAGTGTTATGGCCATCAAAAAAATGACCGACCTGAACCTCGCGGGCAAACGGGTTCTGATCCGCGAAGACCTCAACGTACCGGTGAAGAACGGCGCGGTTTCCAGCGATGCCCGCATCCGTGCCTCCCTGCCAACCATCAAGGCGGCAAAAGACGCCGGCGCCAAGGTGATGCTGATGTCCCACCTGGGGCGCCCGGAAGAAGGCGTGTACGACGAAGCCTCCTCTATGAAGCCGGTTGCCGAGCACCTCACCAAAGTGCTGGGCCAGGAAGTGCGCCTGATCAAAGACTACCTCGAAGGTGTTGAAGTAGCTGACGGCGAAGTGGTGCTATTCGAGAACGTGCGCTTCAACAAAGGCGAAAAGAAAGACGACGAAACCCTGGCCAAGCAATACGCCGCTCTGTGCGACATCTACGTGATGGATGCTTTCGGCACCGCGCACCGCGCCCAGGCCTCAACCCATGGCGTTGCCCGTTTTGCACCGGAAGCCTGCGCCGGTCCGCTGTTGGCGGCAGAGCTGGAAGCCCTGGGCAAAGCCCTGGATAACCCGGCCAGGCCAGTTGTTGCCATTGTTGGCGGCGCGAAAGTCTCTACCAAGCTCGACGTGCTCAACGCCCTTGAAAAAGTGTGTGACCAGATCATCGTCGGTGGCGGCATCGCCAACACCTTCCTTGCGGCTGCTGGTCACCCGGTAGGCAAATCCCTGTGCGAACACGACCTGCTGGAAACTGCCAGAGATATCGCCTCCCGCGTGAACATACCACTGCCGGTCGATGTGGTGGTTGCCAGTGAGTTTGCAGAAGACGCTACAGCCACCACCCGGAACATCTCCGACGTAACTGAAGACGACATGATCCTGGACGTAGGCCCGGAAACTGCGGGCCAGTTCGCTGAACTGCTCAAAAATGCCAAAACCATCCTGTGGAATGGTCCTGTGGGCGTGTTTGAGTTTGACCAGTTTGGTAACGGCACTAAAACCCTGGCCAACGCCATCGCCGAGAGCGATGCTTTCTCTCTGGCCGGCGGTGGCGATACCGTCGCGGCCGTTGACAAATACGGCATAGCTGACAAGATCTCGTATATTTCCACCGGCGGTGGTGCCTTCCTGGAATTTGTGGAAGGTAAAGTGCTGCCAGCTGTTGCCGTACTGGAAGAGCGCGGCGCGTAGGACTGCGAACCAGATTTCAAACAAATGTGTAACTAAGGAGACAACCAAATGGCCCTGATTTCGATGCGGCAAATGCTGGACCACGCCGCCGAGCATGGTTACGGTGTGCCAGCCTTTAACGTAAACAACCTGGAACAGATGCGCGCTATCATGGAAGCGGCTGACAAAACCGACTCCCCGGTGATTGTTCAGGCCTCTGCCGGTGCCCGCAAATATGCTGGTGCCCCCTTCCTGCGCCACCTGATTCTGGCCGCTATTGAAGAATGGCCACATATCCCGGTAGTCATGCACCAGGACCACGGCACCAGCCCGGCTATCTGCCAGCGCTCCATCCAGCTGGGCTTCAGCTCAGTCATGATGGACGGCTCCCTGGGTGAAGACGGCAAAACGCCTATGGACTACGAATACAACGTAGACGTAACCCGTCGTACCGTCGAAATGGCTCACGCCTGTGGCGTGTCTGTAGAAGGCGAACTGGGTTGCCTGGGCTCCCTGGAAACCGGCCAGGCCGGTGAAGAAGACGGCATTGGCGCCGAAGGCACCCTGGACATGAGCCAGATGCTGACCGACCCCGAAGAAGCCGCCGACTTCGTGAAAAAGACCCACGTAGATGCCCTGGCTATCGCCATCGGCACCAGCCACGGTGCATACAAGTTTACTCGCCCGCCCACAGGCGACATCCTGGCCATCGAGCAAATCAAAGCCATCCACAAACGCATTCCAGACACCCATCTGGTCATGCACGGCTCCAGCTCCGTACCCCAGGAATGGCTGAAAGTGATCAACGAGTTTGGCGGTGAGATTCCGGAAACCTACGGTGTGCCGGTTGAGGAAATCGTGGAAGGCATCAAGCACGGTGTGCGTAAAGTAAACATCGACACCGACTTGCGCCTCGCCAGCACAGGTGCAGTGCGTCGCTTCCTGGCCCAGAACCCGGCCGAGTTCGACCCACGCAAATTCCTGAAAGCCACCATGGTCGCCATGACCGACGTGTGCATCGCACGCTACGAAGCCTTCGGCTGCGCCGGCCAGGCCAGCAAGATCAAGCCAATCAATCTCGAGCGTATGTTTGAGCGTTACGAGTCTGGTGAGCTGGATCCGAAAGTTAAGTAAGTTGCGTTAAAGCAGCCCCTGGCGCTTTGCCTGGGGCTGTCATGTCCCCCCCATTGAACTCACTCCTCGATATTCATTACCCATCTTAATTAAGTATTGTAATGGACAACGGCTGATGACTTCTTTTGATCCTGGGTGGGGGCGCCAACGCGCACGTTGAGGGCATTTCGTGTATGTGGGTTAGACCTCTGGTTGCGATGGTTTTGATCGCCGGGTTTTCCATCGCCTGGAAGGTATACGACCGCATTCCTGTTCAGGTTGTTGGTCAGCAGCATGCGTCGGGTTCTGTGCACATCGAGGAAAGAAAATTTTTTGAGGACCTCGCAGAAACGACGGACCTGCCACTTGAAATTAACTATACACCAGTCGATACCCTTGGATTCAAAGATACCCACCAGTTAATCATGTTGAGAGAAGGCGCGCTTGATCTTGTTTCGCTGCGGTTTCCTCAGAACGCCTGGGTTGAACCCGCATTGCTCGGTGTGGACCTGCTCGGCGGAGCGGTTGATGTTGAGAACGCTTACGCAATCATGCAAGCCTACGCTCCTGCACTCGACCGTCGCCTGCAGGACCGTTTCAATGTGAAATTGTTGGGTATGTGGCCGTTTGGCCCTCAGGTGTTTGTCTGTAGAACACCGGTTGAGTCCCTACAGGATTTTGAGGGGTTGAGGATACGAGTGAGTAATGAAACCTTCTCGCCTCTTATAGAATATTTTGGTGCCTCGCCGGTCATTATGTTGTTTGAAGACGTCCAAATGGGCCTGCGTAGCGGGCTGATCGACTGCGCCATCAGTAGCGCCGCCTCGGCTAATGCAGCTGGATGGCCGGAATACGCAACCCACTTCTTCCGGCTACGCACACAGGCGGGGGTCAATGGCTATGTTATTAACCTCAGCCTCTGGAACCGCTTGTCGCGTCACCAGCAGGAGAGGCTGGAGCAGGCCTTTGAAGCTTATGTAGACGCCATATGGGCGTCTGTTGAGCAACTTCATTTACAGTTTTCAGCGTGCAACACGGGTCAACCCTGCCAGGACGGCACGCCTTATAACCTGGTTGATGTTGAGCCGAGTGAGCAGGACTACCAGTTACTGGGCCAAGCTTTTAAAGAGACCGTCTTTCCAAAATGGGCGCAGTACTGTGATGAGCTCTATCCGGGCTGCTCCGATGAATGGCAAGAGTTGGTGGAACCCGTTCTAATAAGAAAATCAGGTGATCACCAGTGAGAGATCTGGACCAGACCCCCTGGTTACAAAAGGCGAGACTGCCACTCAGCATAGTCGGTGCCTTAAGTGCGTTGATACTGGCACTGAATTTCAGCTTGGACCTTCTGTCTTTGCTCAACATACAGTGGGAGCACCAGCTTTTACTATTGATCCTGCTGATTTGCCTTGCGGGCTGGGCACTGGCCGAGGTTTTGGTGTTGCACCTTCAGCGAAGCCCGGGCGAGCCCCTCCTGAACTCACTTAAAACATTGCTGATCGTCCAGTTAGTCGTCCAGTGTGCGCGACTAGGACTGTTTTTCCTGGGAAGCTCGATCACGGTCGACAAGACCTACGGCATCAGGGTCGTAGAGCTTGGTCTGATTTTCGTGTTTTTGCCCGTTTATCTGGTGGTATTTCTGCTGGTCGGCCGCGCTTTGATCATGAACTACGTCGCTGAAATCAAATCTGCATACCGGAAGTTGCAGAACTCGAGTCAAGCATTGACGAAGCTTGCGACCACGGACCCTCTCACAGGCGCTTTTAATCGACGACATTTTGAAGAGAGAGTCGAAGTAGAAGCTTCGCGAACACTGCGCCATGGAACGCCTCTTTCATTGATAATATTCGATATCGATTACTTCAAGAAGATCAATGATCGCTTTGGCCACCACAGTGGGGATGAGGTTTTAGTTCGGTTAACCGAGCTGACCCTTCAAAATCTGAGAGCCAGTGATGTTCTGGCCCGTTGGGGTGGTGAGGAATTCATCATCCTGTTACCTCAGAGTGATGCCAAAGAGGCACAGAAAGTCGCTGAAAAGCTGCGTCTGTCGATGGCTGAACAGGTTTTTGGCGAAGTCGGGCACCTTACCTGCAGTTTCGGAGTTGCAGAAGTTGTGCCCGGCGCCCCTCTGACCAGTTGGGTTAACAGAGCTGACCAGGCTCTCTATCAGGCTAAGAACAGCGGCCGCAATACTGTTTGTGTTGCTGATCTACGCCTGGGGCTGTAATTCCCGCTTCCGGTTTCTCTTCTCGATATTCTTCATCCAGATTAACAAAGTATTGCAAAAGACGGCGGCAAATAGTCCGGGGATGGGCTAGTGTTGGAAGCTATACGCTATGGACGCACGGCGTTTAGGGACAGTGGCCGATGACCTCTTCAGTACTAATACAATCTGTTTTATTCAATTTTTGGTGCTTCGCCTTATTGCGTCTATTGGGCACAGCTCTGCCTGTGAATGATGCGGTGCGGATCGAAAAAAACTCAGAGCGATTACCCGAAACCGCAAGACGCCGGTGCTTCGTTGTTATTGCAAGAATGAAGGCGTCACGCGATTACGGGGCATGGGAAGTTTGTGATTTTAAGTTATTGATATTGTAAGATAAAAAATTCTTTTGCAGAGCGCGGGTTGCGTAAAATGCGGAAGTCACGTTTTTGCAATAATGAGGCGTTTTATCTAATACGCTGTTAGCTCTATTATGAAACAAAAAATACAGTCTCAAACTCAATCAAATACTGCTCCCGAGGATCGGGTGGTTTTGTTCGATGGGGTGTGCCGATTGTGCTCGTCGTGGGCGCGGTTCCTTATTAAGTTCGATAAAAAACGTCGATTTAAATTAGCTACCGTGCAGTCACCTGAAGGCCAAGCCATTCTGCAATCGCACGGTTTTCCAACGGACTACTACGAAACCATGTTGCTTGCTGAGGGGCAGGATATTTATACCAAATCGACCGCATTTTTCCGGGTAATGCGTGAACTGCCATGGCCGTGGCCATTGGCCTGTATTGGTCGGGTTATCCCATCGGTTTTTCGAGACTGGCTTTACGACCGTATCGCATTAAATCGTTACAAGCTGTTCGGTCGCTATGAGGCTTGTGTGATTCCTGATAAAGATCATAAATCAAGGTTCCTGGGTGAGTAGTTCACTTTTGAGCTACGCAGTCTGCCGGGGCACCATTGCGTTTATTTGGTTCTATCAAGGCTTGATTCCGAAATTGCTTTACATGCACCAGGATGAACTGGCAATGAATATGGCCGCCGGATTTTCACGGCCCGATGCAGTTAAGTTGGCCACTATCGGTGGAGCATTGGAGATTGCCATGTCCGTTGCGATCTTGATATTTTGGCGGCAGCGTTGGCCAATGCTACTTACATTATTTGCAATGATAGGTTTGCTGGCATTCGTAATTCTGGTGCAGCCTATGTTGCTGGGTGCCGCATTCAATCCTGTAACAACTAATGTTGCTGTAGCCGCGCTTTCGATCGTGAGCTTGCACCATCTGAAGGTGATAGAGAGTGAGAGCTAACAAGACGCTGTTGCCGGACAATTTTTCCACCGCTTCGCGGCTCTAAAATTGCCGCGAAGCTCCGCGTTAAGCCTCCGGGAGACGTTGAGATGCTGAGGAAGCTCGCACTGTTGCTGTTGACCGTGATTGCTTTTGGCGCACATGCCCAGGAGCTTGTTCTTCCGTTTCAGGGGCGGTGGTTTGTAGTACAGGGAGGGGATACGCCGAACGTCAACCATCACATGGCGGTAAGGGCGCAGTGGTACGGAGTTGATTTCGCTATGGTCGGTGGTGCTTCTGGCAGGGCGCTGACACCCGTGGAGAAGCCTTCCAGACTCGAACACTTCTACTCATGGAACCAGTTGGTTCTCGCTCCTGTGGAAGGGGTGGTAACCTCGGTTGTCAACGATCTTCCCGACAATCCGCTGGGCAAGAGGGATGTTCGGCGTTCTGCCGGCAACTACGTCTCCATTCGAAGCGAAGCAGGAACTTTTGTATTCCTGGCGCACTTGAAGAGGGGTAGTGTCGATGTGAAGGTGGGAGAACGCCTCGAGCGCCACCAAGTGGTCGGCCGTGTTGGAAATTCGGGAAACAGCGATTTCCCGCACCTGCACATGCATATGCAGAACAGCCCGACGATCCACCAGGGCGAGGGGCTGAACCTCGTCTTTGGTGACATGAATGTTGAGTTAACTGGAAAGGTATTCGAGAGCGTCACATGGCCACTGATTCGTGGTCTTTTTGTGGAAGCGCGGTGAGGCCTAGCCCGTACATAGAGCGGTATGTGGTAGTTCATGAAGGGATTTGAATGCCGGAAAATTTGACTGAAGCGAAGGACAGGCTTTTAAGCACGGAGTACCCGCGTTGGCGCAATCTTTTGTCGTGTGCGATTCTCGTGTTAATCGCTACGGGTGCAGTATCGGCTTGGTGGTATGCCTATTACACGACCCCCAACACTCAGTGCCATAAAGGCTTTTTGTATTTCTCTGCGATATGGCTGGCAGTGCAGTGGGTAGTCATTGGTTATCTATACCGCTATCAAAATATTCCGGCATTTGCTCGGGATGCGATCAGGCTTCAGATATTGTTGGGGAATGTTTGGTTTGGGCTATTTTTGTTTTCGCTGCAACCTTGTGTTCATTAGCCCAACCACATAGCCAGTAGTTGTAGTTCATTCTGCACTTGATGCCTCCACCGGACACCCTCATCTTCTGAAACGGCACGGATAGTGACAGGCTGCCAGGTTATGGCGATTGAGAGGCTCCCCTCCATCTCAATGTGTTCCCTGGCTCAGGGTCAAAACGCCCGATTGTTGGGAGAAGTTAAGTTGTCCAAGCACACTCATGCCTAGCAGGACCATGTCCGGGTCCATCTCCGGGTTAATGGTGCCGGGTACGTTATTGAAAGTGATATCGCCCATGCGGAGTTCTGGAATGGTTGTATCCCACACACGTACGGTACCAGCTGCAGTGCGTGCAAGGCTGGGCTGTATCCGGACAAGGCCTGCGTTTTGGGCGATGTGTTCTGAGACAGACACGGTTGTCGCGCCGGTATCGAGGATGAAGGTCACGTTTTGGTCATTGATGGTGCCATTTGCCAGATAATGGCCCTGGCGGTTTGCCTGCAGTTTAATTTCGGTGGCGTCGCCGTCGGTGTGGCTGACCAGTTGCTGGTTCGGGTTGGTTTTGCGGGAGTCCCAGCTACCGAGTAAATAGGTTGCAGCGGTGAGGAACACAATCCAGAAAACAGCGAAGTAAAGAAGGTATCGGGTTTCGGGTCTGATGGTGCCAGGTTTACTCATTCTGTTCCTTTAATTGGGGCGTCCGGCTGGCTGTTTGAAGTCTAACCCATCCAGAGCATAAGGGCAGGGGGCTGGTAGATTACAGCCCGATTGTTTTTGGTTACATTGTGCTTGTAACCTTTTGGGTAGTGGTTGCATGGCTAATTGCCTGGTTCATCTCATACCTTGCAAGGCACTCCAATCAGTTTTTTCAGAGCAAATAATATCGAGAGGGCCATGGTCACCATCCATGTAGACGGCCAGGATAAGACCAAGCAGATCAATGATTGGAAAATACGGGATTCTCGTAAAGGCCTGGAGCTGACCTGCTTTTTCCCCTCAGGAAAATCCTACACTCGTCCGCTTAGTGAATGCCAAGTCACGCCCACAGAAGTGCTGGAGGACGCGCTCCTTGTTAAGAAAAACGGTAGCGTGTTCGGGCAAGTGGATAGGGCGGTGGTTTATGGTAACAAACAGGCTGTTGTCCAGTATTCGGAGAATGCTAAAACCTACGTTATGAATATGGACAACATCCGGCTTGTTAAAAAAACAAAGCTCAAGGATGGAGAAGTCTTCCGTTACTTCGTTTCTGTGGCCGAGGCCAGGTTGGAAAAGGCGAAGGCAAGCCCTAAGGAAGATTCCGCGATTGCGGAAAATGTGTTGCGCCAACTGAAGGCCCTGCCTTCAAATCCAGAGATGGTATTGAATTCATACTGCACAGGCTTCAGTCAGCCAAGAGAATCTCAAGAAAATCTTATTTTTCCCTTTGGTATCAATGAGAGCCAGCTAGAGGCCGTGGCGGGCGTTTTCTCCTCGCAGGTAAGTATTATCAAGGGCCCTCCCGGCACAGGAAAGACCCAGACGATATTGAATATCGTTGCCAATATTCTGCTAAGGAATGAAACCGTTGCCATCCTTTCCAACAATAATACCGCCGTTGAAAATGTGTATGAGAAGCTGGGTAAAGAAGGGTTGGACTTCCTTGTCGCCAAGCTCGGCAACAGAGAAAATCGTAAGAATTTTTTTGAAAATACTCCCTCGCTTCCAACAGGAGAGTCGCCACCTGCGCCGTTATTGAATGATATCGAGGCAGATGTGGAGCATTTAAAGCAGTTTCTACATGCACGGAACGAGATGGCGAAACTGCAAGCTGAAGTCGATGAACTGAACATCGAGCGAAAGCACTTGCTTCACTGGCGGCAGGAGAATCTGGAAACTGACCCAAACTCGCCCAAAACGGACCCATTGGACAAATACCGGTTATCAAAGCAAAAGATCACCGATCTGATGGCTTATCTTACTATGCTGGATGACAAGCCCGTCAGCATGAGGAACAGAATAGAGCTGTGGTTGAATTTCCGGATTTTGCGCATCAAACCTTTTAGTACCACCGATAAACGCGACGCCACAATCCATGCGTTGCAACTGAGATACTACGACAAGTCCTTGCAGGAAAAAGAAGCTGAGCTGGCTTCCTGTCAGGAGACTTTGAAGAATGGTGACTTCGACGCATTATTAGCGAGCGTAACCACTTCCTCGATGGCCTACCTGAAAGATCAGCTTCAACAACGAAAACGGCCTGAGGAAGCCTTTACTTCGGAAGGGTACCGGGACCGGATCGATGCGTTTCTGAAGCGCTATCCAATCATCGGCAGCAGTACGCACTCCATCATCAACTCGCTCAAGTCAGGGACGGTTCTCGACTACGCCATCATTGATGAAGCCTCCCAGCAGGATATTATTCCGGGAATATTGGCGTTGGGGTGCGCCCGGAACCTGGTTATCGTTGGTGACGGAAAACAATTGCCCCCAATCTTTACGAAGACTGGTAAATCAGCGCCTGATAGAGCGTATGACTGCGAAAAGTACAGCTTGCTGGATTCCTGCCTTCGGGTTTTTGGCGACACCATTCCGGTTACCCTGTTGAAGGAGCACTACCGGTGCCACCCCAGAATCATCCAGTTCTGTAATCAGCAATTCTATGACAACGAACTTATTCCGATGACTCAGGATGCGGGCGAAGATGTCCTGCAACTTATAGTAACTGCCAAAGGGAATCACACCCGGCTCTACAAAAACCAGCGAGAGCTGGATTCATTACTCCATGTCCTGGAAGGGGGCGAAAGCAGCCAGTGGGATGAAGCCTCCAAGCGAGGATTTATTGCACCATACAACGCACAGGTTGCGCTTTCGCGCTCTCACCTTCCTGCCAGCTTCATCAAAGATACCACCCACAAGTTCCAGGGCAGGGAATGTGATGAGATTGTTTTTTCGACGGTATTGGACAAGAAAGCCAGTAACCAGAAAAATCTGGGATTTGTGGATGATCCCCATCTGATCAACGTTGCGGTGTCCCGGGCAAAAGAGAAGTTTACGTTGGTAACAGGTGATGATGTCTTCAGTGCGTCGAGTGGGCCTGTTGCAGCTTTGATACGCTATATTGAGTATTACGCGAATGAAACGGCACAAGTCCATCGCTCACCCGTTGTGTCGGCTTTTGATCTGCTCTACGCCGAGTATGACCAATCCCTGGAAAAGCTGCAGTCTGCTTTAAGGGCGGGCGATTCACAATTCAGGTCGGAACAGATAGTCGCCCAGATACTGCGCGAACGTCTTTCTCTTCCTGCTAATCAGGGGATAACCTTCCATACGCAGATAGCCTTGAATCAGTTGGTGTCACTTAACAGCGAAGCTTTGACCGCCAGAGAACGCGGGTTTATGAAGGGCCGAAGCTCTTGTGATTTTGTGCTCTACTTCAAGGTGGGTAAGAAACCGCTAGCCGTCATTGAGGTAGACGGAGGTGATCACGAAAAGCCTCAGCAGAAGCAATGGGATGCCCTGAAGAATAGCATCCTTCAAAAAGGTGGTTTGCCTTTGCTTCGGCTGAAAACGGTCGAAAGCCATATTGAAGAAAAGATCGGGAAGTTTTTGGTTACAGTGACCGGTACCACTCGCGTTAATACAATGGAAGTTAGCGAATAAAATGGGCAGGACGATAAACACCGTGTGTTTTCGGCTTATCTCAAGACAGTTCAGTCAACGAAGGAGTAATCCGCCATGCTGACGCACCTTCGAATCTTCACGATTCTTGCGATCGGAATCATCACCTTGGCGGGCGATGCATTAGCAGAAAATGCACCTCAACAGAGGTACCCCGATGTCATTTCAGCCGAGGTGCGCGCCACCGGCGATGACAGCTTCGGTTTCGACGTTACTCTTTCCTCACCCTACGACACGCCACAACGTTATGCAGATGCATTTCGGGTGATGGGAAAAGATGGCACGCTCTACGGCGAACGAATACTTCTACACGATCACGCCGCCGAACAGCCCTTCACCAGAAGCCTCCATGCGGTCAAGGTTCCAAAGTCCGTTGCGACGGTGGTCATTCAAGGTCGTGATCAACGTTTCGGCTACGGAGGTAAGACCGTTGAGGTTGCTCTGCCAGGGAGATAAAACTGTTGCGCTATAAGGAGGTCCCTGATGGAGGCTGGCTTAAGCACAACGGGCGAACCTATGAGTGATCCCTTCGAAGCATGCTCCTCGTTAGCGCCCTTTAAACAGGGATCCTAGCAGGCCTCGCATAACTCCCCGTGTCATTTCGCGACCCATGGTACGCGCTACGCTTTTTGCCATGGTTTCAAAGACCCCCTGGCGTGAGGAGCGTCGACGCTGTGGGGGCTTTTTGCTTTTACTGGCAGGCGGTTTATAAACCCGGCTTTTATCCAGGGCTGCTTGCTCAGCTTCTTTCGCAGCTTTCTCCGCGCGTTTTTGCAGAATTTCGTGAGCGGATTCGCGGTCTATAACCTGGTCGTAGCGAGGGCCAAACTCACTGAGGTTGAGAATACGTTTGCGTTCTTCTGCCGTAGCTGGCCCCATGCGTGAAGAAGGCGGACGTATAAGCGTTCGATCAACGATAGAGGGCGATCCTTTGGCATCGAGGGTAGAGACCAGGGCTTCGCCGACACCGAGTTCCATTATGACTTTTTCAGTATCCAGTTCGGGGTTTTCTCTGAAGGTTGAAGCGGCTGCGCGAACGGCTTTTTGATCACGAGTGGTAAAGGCTCTCAGGGCATGTTGCACCCGGTTGCCGAGTTGGCCGAGTATTTTGTCGGGGATATCGGTAGGGTTTTGTGAAACAAAATAGACGCCTACGCCCTTGGATCGAATTAATCGCACCACCTGTTCCACTTTTTGAAGCAAAGCTTTCGGAGCATCCTCGAATAGCAGGTGAGCTTCATCAAAAAAGAACACGAGCCTGGGTTTTTCAGGGTCACCAACTTCGGGTAGTTCCTCAAACAACTCGGCCAATAGCCAGAGCAGGATGGTGGCGTATAGCTGGGGCCTTTCGATCAACTGGTCTGCAGCCAGCAAATTAATGTGCCCCCGCCCAGCCGAATCACAGCGCATCAGGTCGGCGAGTTCCAGGGCCGGTTCGCCAAAGAATTGATCTCCGCCCTGTTGTTCAAGTTGTAACAAGCGACGTTGTATCGCGCCTACGGATGCTTTGCTGACGTTGCCATATAACGCAGTGAGCTCCTTCGACTGCTCGGACACAAACGTCATTAATGCACGCAGGTCTTTGAGATCAAGCAAGGCCATGCCGTGATCATCGGCAAGCTTGAAGGCTATGTTGATAACGCCTTCCTGAGTGTCGTTTAGTTCCAGCAGACGAGACAGTAAAAGCGGGCCCATATCTGAAATGGTGGCTCGCATTGGGTGCCCCTGCTTACCAAAAACGTCCCAGAACACGGTGGGGAATCCCGCGAAATTGTAGGGTTCAAGGCCAACCTGCTCTGCGCGCTTGGTAAGAAAAGGTTTGGCAGTGCCTGGCTGGGAAATGCCAGACAAGTCGCCTTTCACATCGGCCATAAATACCGGCACACCCTGTGCGGAAAAGCCTTCCGCCAGAATCTGCAGGGTGACGGTTTTGCCGGTACCGGTTGCTCCGGCAATAAGGCCGTGACGATTGGCGCGACGTAACAACAGGTTTTGAACAGAACTGCCTTTGCCTATGAAAACTGAATCTTCCAGCACCGGATTCACCTCTAGTTTGTTATTAGCCAAGATCATCGGCGGCCATAGGGCGCGGTTAGTTCATGCTGAGTTCGGCTGGGATTGCACGAGATTTATCAGTATGGTCGATAAATTGATCAAGGGCTAATATGGGCATGGGGCAACGAAGGAGTTCTTTGGTGATGCATTTGGATGGTCGTTTATCGAATACGGCACTGAGTACGTGGCAATACAGAGCGCCGGTCTGGATGGCGGCCTCAGGAAAGAGAGGTGATATGAAAGCATTCCGGAGAAAATCAAGATGAGCACGGTTACCGCATTCTACCCAATCGGTACGCCTGGCATTCCCTGGGGCGAGGTGGAACGCGCCGAGTGGGTTTCGCGACAGACTCGGCAGCGCAGCTACGAGTCAGAAGTGTTGAGCGTGATCGAGCGCCTGCGCTCGCGCTTTGACGTGGAAGAGTTTGGGCGGCTGGATTATGGTCCGGATACTTACCCGCTGATGGCGATCCGCAGCCGCGACTGGCGTGACGATCTTCCGGTCGTGCTGATAACGGGCGGAGTGCACGGCTATGAAACCAGTGGGGTGCATGGTGCGCTGCAGTTCGTTGATCAGCGTGCGGAAGATTACGCCGGGCGCGTAAACTTGCTGGTTGCGCCCTGTGTTAGCCCCTGGGCATATGAGCGCATCCACCGCTGGAACCCGCACGCCGTCGACCCGAATCGCTCGTTTCGGGATGATAGCCCGGCTGAGGAGGCGGCGGCACTGATGCGGCTTGTTGCGCCCGTTCGTGATCGTGTGCTGATGCATATGGACCTGCACGAAACTACCGATACGGATGAAAGCGAGTTTAGGCCCGCACTGGCAGCTCTCGAAGGAAATCCATTCGAGCCGGGTGAGATTCCCGATGGTTTTTATCTGGTCGACGACAGCGAGAACCCGCACTCTGAATTTCAGCAGAAGGTGATTGAGGCGGTGGAGCAGGTCACTCATATTGCTCCCGCTGACGACAACGGGGAGATCCTTGGTTCAACGATGGCAGCCAGGGGCGTTATCCAGTATCCGCTCAAGCAACTGGGCCTCTGTGCCAGTGTGACCAATGCACCCTATAGAACGACGACGGAGGTTTATCCCGACAGCCCCCGTGCGACCCCCGAGCAATGCAATGCTGCGCAGGTTGCCGCGGTGTGCGCCGGGATCGACTACGCTCTGGCACATCAATAAAGGAGGTAACATTGTGCGTTTGCGAATATTGTCAGATTTACACATCGAGACTTTTCGGGAAGGTCGAGAGCTGCCGGACGTAGCCGCAGATGTGGTTATCCTTGCCGGAGACATTCACCGCACAACGGAGGGTCTTGCCTGGGCAGCGGAGCGGTTTGTCGGGCAGGAGATTATTTACGTTGCCGGTAACCACGAGTTCTACGGAACAAGTATGCCCGAGGCCCGCCAGTCAATGCGTGCCGAAGCCCGGCGGTTGGGAATTCATCTGCTTGATAACGATACGGTAAACATTGGCGGCGTGCGCTTTCATGGCACCACCTTATGGACAGATTTTAGTCTGTATGACGGCCAACCTGACCAGGATCCGTTGCAGACGGAACGGCGCGCGCTCGCGTATATGCCTGATTTCCGTATTATCGAACAACCAACGGGTGAGGTGTTTACTACGGCAGAAAGCCAGAAGCTGCACGCAGAAGCCATTGCATGGCTGGAGGCGCAGCTGAGCGAAGCCTGTTCGGGACCGCAAGTGGTCATCAGCCATCATGCGCCTTTGCCGGAATGCATTCCGCCAAAATACCAGGGCGATATCCTGTCGCCAGCTTTTGCTTCGGATTTGCGGTCGCTGATGGGGAAGATGGATTTGTGGGTCCACGGCCACGTTCATGAGCCGGTAGACCTGCAGGTTGAAGGCACTCGCGTGTTCGCTAACCCCGGTGCCTATCCGAAAGAATACGTGCCACCGCTGTTTGTTGCAGACAGAATTATTGAGGTTTGAGTCATCGCCTACCTAAAACAACTCTTCATGATTTTCGCCGCTGGCTGGATTTCGGTCGCCAGCGCCGATGAAGGTTGTCTGGCGTCAGCACAGTCGGATCTGGAACGTCTCTACTGTGAGGTTGTAGAGCGCGGTGGAGGTGCAGGCCTGCCTTCTATGGTGGATTTCAAGCGTAATGATCCAAAGGTGCAGGCGCTGTTGTTGCGCCAGCCAGCCAAACGTCTGAGCCTGACATTGCCCGAGGTTTCGGCCACCCCTGAACCTGGGTCTAAACCTGAATTGGCCACGTCGCAGCGAGAACCCGCGAAAGAATCCCGCTCTGAACCGTCGGTTACCCGGGGCTTGGCGGGTTGCCTGTTGAGGGGCGAGTTTATACAGTGCCCGAAAGTCACCTATGAGCTGGAAGGCAATCGCTCACTTGCATCACTGGACGACGGCGTGCTGGAGCCTCGCAACCGTCTCGGAATAGTGCCTTTTGATGGCGGACGAAACGATGATGAAGCCGTGCGGTCTTATCTCTCGGCCGCCTATGATCGTTACATCCTCAAAATGCTGGCTATTGGCCTTGGCGCAAACACCATGAGTTTCACGGCGTTTCACAACGCCTTTCAAACCCTTGAAAACAGTGGCGTGGATTTTTCCAAGCGTATGGGGCAGACCTACGAGCTGCTCAAACAGGATCGAAAAACTCTGGGCGTGAAGGCCCGCTACCACGATGAGCTGCCAGAAAACCTGTCTATGTGTGAGACCGTCGATCGCGATGTCATCGTCTGCGACAACGTCGGGATAAACTGGGTCTTTGTCCGGGCGAATTAATTTCCCCCGGCGATTCCGCTGCATGGCTGGCTCTGGGAGGCCGTGGCAAAGGGTACGGTGGGATGAGCAGGCAGCAAAGCATTCCATCTTACAATCCTGCCTGGTTTCTTTATGGCATCAATGGGTTGAAGGGATCTCCGTGGTTGGCCCGAACACTTCGTAGTGCAATTGATCGTCGGTGAATCCGATGCTGTTAAGTATGCTCTTAAGGGCGGCCATAAAGGGCATAGGGCCACAGAAGTAAACGTGGGCAGTTTTGTCGGTCAGCCATGTATTGAGAATGTCAGCGGATAAGTACCCAACCCAGTCCGCTCCTTCGCCAAACTCAAATGCAAGCCTAAGATCCAGCCCTGTTGATGCTGTCAGCTCTGCCAGCTCCTTGCGGAAGATCTGATGCTCGGCACTGCGGCAGCAGTTAATAAATTGTAGGTTGTCGCCTGGGATGCCAGATGCCAGCGCTTCTTTCAACATACTGAACAGCGGAGTGATGCCAACGCCACCGGAGATAAATACATGCTTCGGAATGTTTTTGTTCAGCATGAATTGCCCATTGGGCGCGCTCAGTTCAACTGTATCACCGACCGCACATTGATGGAGTTGTTGCGATGCTGCTCCGTGAGTTTCGGCTTTGACCGAAATCCGGTAGTAATCCTCTGTGCCCCAGGATGATAATGAATACTGGCGGATCTCATCATAGCTGTCACCGGTTCCGGTCAGCTTGATGCCAAGATACTGGCCGCCGGAATAGGCGCAAATAGCACCACCATCGGTTGGTTTGAAGTAAAACGATTTAACTTCCGGTGTTTCCTCAACAATTTGCTCAATGGTAAAGGAGCGAAATCCGCGCCAGCCCCCTGGTTGAGTTTCTTTTTCGCTATACATGCTTTCTTCAGTAGCGGTAAAAATCTGTGCCAGCACGTTGTAGGCCTCCTCCCATGCGATGAGTGCTTTGTGATTGTCTGGCAACTGCAACACATCCCGAATGGCTGCGATCAGGTTTTCCCCTACAATCGGGTAGTGCTTGGGCTCAACGCCAATGCTGGCATGTTTGCTGGCGATTCGCTGCACTGCGGGAACCAGTACTTCAATCTGGTCGATGTTATTGGCGTAGGCAAAAACGGCATCTGCCAAAGCGGATGATTGACCACCGCCACCGCTGCGTTGATTGGCCATGTTGAATATATGCTGCAGGTCGGGGTTGTTGGCGAACAGCCTTCTATAAAACTCTTTGGTGATGGCTTGGCCATTTTCGGCCAGTAGAGGCACCGTCGATTTAACGGTAGCAATGGTATATTCAGAGAGCATGTGGTCACCTTTAACAAGTATTTCGCATGAATGTTAAATGCTATAAGGTGGTCTGATCCGTAGTCAAGGTAGCTGCTTGATAAAGGACAAGCTAGCTAGTAGCTTCAGTACTGAGGCCTTTGAAAAGGCATGGTTTGTGGATTACCCCTACCGACAGTGGAGGCAGGTATGAAATACATCTTCGAAGTACATATCAAAGAGGGCTATACCGCCGAGGACTACGCCGATGCCTGGGTGCGTGCAAGTAAGTTGATTCAGCGTGCACCGGGCGCGAGGGGAACCGAATTGCACCGCAAGATCGGTGATCCGGATACGCTTATAGCGATTGCCCACTGGGACAGCAAAGCCAGCCGGGATGCGATGGAGGCACAGCACAATCCGGATGTGGTTGAGATCATCCGCCGTGCTGCACCTTTTTGTGAAATCCGGCCTCTTGGTGAGTTTGATGAGCCGGAATGGGTGGTGCAACCGTCATAGATGAGATAAAGCGGTCATGTTCAATCAAGCAACCGTCTCGACCACCGGCCTGCCCAGATCCTGAAGAACGGTTTCAATGACCAGTGGGCTCCAAAGCAGCCGGTAATGCCCCAGGCCACGGGTGCGCAGTACCTGTGCGGCTTGCCAGTTGGTAGAGACTCTTTCACTTTCATTTGGGGCAATCGACATATCGTCGTGGTCAATGACGATCATGCCACGCTGCTTAAGTGACAGGGATAGTGCCTCCAGATCCAGCTTCTCCCAAACCGAATTCCCGAAACGCTCTTCCATTAGCCGAAGATGGACGTCGAGAACATCCTGGCGTAACCCAAGTTGCTGCCCCAGATTGTCCATCACAGCCGCTACGCTGAGTGGGGGCGCAAGCATGACCAAGTGCTGGGAATGAAGACCGTCCTTAATTGCTCTTGCAGCCGCTATGCAGCCCATGGAATGCGCCAATATCCCTTGGACCAGGCCAACATGGTCAGCCACCTTCGTTGTGACCTCGGCTATCTCAAACAGGTCGGTACTGCTGCCCTGGGCGCGCCCATGGGCTATTGCGTCGAACAGCACCACGCGATAGCCGGCTTCTACCAACGGATTCACCCAGGCACCAAACTGGATGCCTGCGCCGGCCCAGCCATGAACACCCAGAATAACGGGTCCCTTCCCCCAAGAATACACCGGAATGCTGTGGGCACCATGTTGGAGCCGGGTATAGCTGTCGGCAGTGTCCAACAGGTATTCATAGCGTATAGGCAATGGCAGGCGTGATGGCCGGAATGCCATGCGATTTACCAGTTGACCTGCTTTCTGCGGGGCCACGCGAGCGTAAAGCTGCAAAGCCAGTCGGGTGGCTGAAAGACCAGCACGGCGAGGTGTGGACTGTTGAGTAATCGAAGGTTGGGTGGTCAGTGGTGAGTTCATAGTGAAAGTCCTTCTTCCTGCTCTGGTTGTTTACAGCTTCAGGTTAGGGCTTGCGGGCGATGAGCAGGAGTGTCATATTTGACATATAAAATGCGAAAAGGGCCAGATTCATGTTCAACGTCGCGATTGTTGCTTTACCATACTGCCACGCCTCTGGTGTGCACGGCGTAATGGATTTCTTTTCCGTAGCCAATTACTGCAGCAACCAATCGGGGGCGCAGAGTGCTCCGCTCTTCGACTGCCAGATCGTCACCGTGGATGACAAACCAGTGCGCGGCTACAGCGGTGCCGTGATCACGCCGACCATCCAGCGGAGAGACTTTCAGGCAGATTTGATTGTGATGGGGTCCTCGGTAGAAGCGGCCGTTGGTGCAGATCGTCTGGATCAAACCCTGGCGCCGGCAATTCCGCTGCATGGCTGGCTCAGGGACGCCGTGGCAAAGGGTACGGTGGTTGCGAGTGTCTGCACCGGCAGTTTTGTGTTGGCGGAGGCCGGTTTGCTTGACGATCAGGTGGCGACTACTCACTGGCGAGCAGCCTCACTGTTCCGCAGCCGTTATCCTCATATCCGCATGGATGCGGATCAGTTGCTGGTGGATAACGGCCAGATCATCTGTGCCGGTGGTGCTTCGGCGTTTGTGGACCTGTGTGTTCATCTGGTGGAAAGATTTGCCTCGCCTGCGGTTGCTCTTGCCTGCAGTAAAATGCTGGTGCTGGACGGTCGCCGAATAGAGCAGACACCCTATATGGCGTTATACAGCCAGAAGGCTCATCAGGATGATGCCATCCGCAAGGCACAAACCTGGCTTGAAGAGCATTATGCCGACTCCGTGACCATCAATGAGGTAGCTGCTGTTGCTGGTCTTGGCGCCCGTACTTTCAAACGCCGCTTCAAGGAGGCCACTGGCGAAACGCCCATTGGTTACCTGCAACACCTGCGGGTCGAGGGAGCCAAGCATTTGCTGGAATCCAGTCGTGAACAGACTGCTCGCATTATCTGGAGTGTGGGTTATGAAGATGCCAGTTCGTTCCGGCGCCTTTTCAAAAGGATAGCGGGCTGCACCATGGAGCAGTACCGCAAGCGCTTCAGTTATGTATCGCCATCTGCGGCTTAGTTGCTCGCTTGTTCATCGCAAAATCCTTATAGCCATTGCCCACTGGGACAGCAAAGCCAGCCGGGATGCGATGGAGGCGCAACACAGCAGCGACGTGGCTGAGATTATCCGCAGTGCGGCGCCTTTTTGTGAAATCCGGCCTCTTGGAGAGTTTAACGAGCCGGAATGGGTGGTTAATCCTTAGTTCTCAGGTCGGGAGGCCCTGCATCCGGTAGCGCCGCTCTGGCCGGCCAACGCTGCCGTAACTAACCTCAGCCACCAGAGTTCCGGTGCCTGTCATGTATTCCAGATAACGCCTGGCGGTGGTGCGTGATGCACCCATGGCGCCGCCCACTTCTTCTGCACTCCAGGGTTTGCCATCTGCGATCAATTCGCGAATCTTGTCGAGGGTAATAACGTCGATTCCCTTTGGCAGTCTATGCTGGGTGTCGTTGCCCGTGTCGCCGGCGTTGCGCGGGAGTAGGGCGTCTACTTCGTCCTGGCCCAGGTGTTTCAGTGCCGATAGGCGCGAAAGGTGATCACAGTAGCGGGTTATGGCCTCTTCCAGGCGCTCGAACACCAGAGGCTTCAGGATATAGTCGAACACCCCGCCGCGCAGGGCGGTGCGTAGCGTGTCCACTTCTTTGGCGGCGGTAATCAGGATTACATCGCTGCTGTTGTCACTGGCGCGCAGTTCGCGCAGTAAATCCAGGCCGCTGCCATCGGGGAAATACACATCCAGAAGAATCAGGTCGGGCTGCAACACTTCGGCCTGCTCCCGTGCGTCTGCCAGGGTGTGTGCGATGCCGCACAGTTCCACCTGCCCCAGGCGTTCAATAAAGCGGCGCTGAATTTCTGCAATCTGGCGGTCGTCTTCGGCGATCAGCAGTCGGATGGGGGGCACGGTTGGCTCCTGCCTGTGGGTTCTTTGGGTAAGTATAAGGTAAAGCGGCTGCCGCCTGCTTCGCCCAGATTCTCCACGGTTACTGAACCGCCCCAGCTGTCGAGGAACTGGCGCACCAGGTGAAGCCCAAAACCGTGTTCGTTACCGGCTTTGCTGGTCACACCCTTTTCAAAGATGCGGTTTTGTACCTCCGGTGCCACGCCCGGCCCCTGATCTTCCACTTCAAAAATCAGCTCCTGGCCGAGGTCGGTCATAGACAAATGCACCCGGCCGTTTGCTCCGGTGTGGCGACGTGTGGCCTCCAGCGCGTTATCAATCAGGTTGCCCAGTACGCTCACCAATTGATCCCGTGGCAGGTTATCAGGCAGGTCGGCCATCTGGCTGCCTGGGTCTATGTCGAGATGCAGGCCCATCTCCCGCGCCCGGTTGTGCTTGCCCAGAAGGCAACCTGCAATAATGGGGTCTGGTACCGCTTCAAGCAGCAGGTGTATCAGCGCCTGATGACTGATCACCTCATTACCGATTAGCTTCAGCGCATCATTGTAGGCGCCCAGTTGGATCAGCCCTGCAATGGTATGGAGTTTGTTGGAGTATTCGTGGGTCTGGCTGCGCAGAGTGTCGGCGTATTGCTGGATGTGCGTGAGCTGCTGGCTAACCTGGTCCAGCTCGTTGCGCAGGCGAAAACTGGCCACCACGCCAATAATCTCGTTGCCCTGGCGCATCGGTAGCCGGTTCACCACCATCTGGCGGTTGCGCAGCCACACTTCGCGATCGAAATCCGGCGTACCAGTGGTTAGAACCGACATCAGGTCGCTTTCCGGCAGTATTTCCAGAATGGGTCGCCCCGCAATGGGGGTATCTGGGCTGAGCTCCAGAGTTGTCAGGGCGGCACGGTTTACCGTAGTGATAATGCCGTGACGATTGATGGCAATAATGCCCTCACGTATCGATTGTAGAGTAGCATCGCGTTCCTGAAAGAGCCCCGCGATTTCTTCCGGTTCCAGACCAAAAATAGCGCGCTTGAACCGACCGGCGATGACCACCGCGGCCAGAATACTAACCAGCAAGACCACGCCCAGAACGCCGTACAGCACAAAGTTGTAGCGCTGCACCGTTGCTTCTACCTGCCCCACGCTGTATCCCACCGACACAATGCCGATAATCTCGCCGCTGTCGGGCTCGAACACGGGCGCTTTACCTCGCATGGATTCGCCCAGATTGCCTACCGCACGGGCCACATAACCCTCTCCCTCCTCCAGCGCGCGGCGGCCAAAGTCGCCGTCGTCGTCCGCCATGGAGTGTCCGATGCGATCGGGTGAGGGGTGGGCCAGGCGAATAGCTTTGTGGTCGCCAATCACGATGAACAAGGCTTCGTTGGTTACAGCCATTGTATGGGTGAGCGTGTTGAGAGACTCGACGTCCTTCTGCTGTATGCCCTGGATAATTGCAGGGCTGGCGGCAACGGTTTTGGCCACCATCAGCGCACGCTGGCCAATTTCGCTGTATAGGGATTCGCTAAGGTAATAACCGGCAAATACCCCGATAAACGCTGTTTGCAGTGCGCTCACCAGGCCCAGGGTGAGAATCATGCGGGTTTTGAGTTTGGTGCGTCGTTTAACAGGCATAAGGCTCTTAAGAATCGTCCATCAATGGAATGGGTAAAGGGTAGGACACCGTTGGCGGGTTTGCTCGTGAACTTTATGCACAAAAAGCACAGTAGTTTTTTTAAACGCGTTACGCCCGCAAACTTCAGGAACTACGCATTGCCTTTTACTCTGAGTGCTCAAACAACAAAGAGGTAATGTGTATGTTTATTAAAAGAACAATCGCATTTGCGGCAGTAGCCGCCTTCAGTATGTCTGCCATGGCCTGGCAACCCAGCGGAAAAGTCGAGTGCCTGGCGCCAGCCGATCCAGGCGGCGGCTGGGATTTTACCTGCCGCAGTGTCGGCAACGTGATGCAAACCCTTGATCTGGTCGATGGAACGGTGCAAACCGTTAACATGGCCGGCGCAGGCGGCGGTGTGGCATATGCTCACACGGTCAGCAAGCGTAAAAACGACGATAAGCTGATCGTCGCGGCGTCTACCGCAACCACCACGCGGTTGGCGCAGAAACAGTTTCCCGGTATGGATGCTTCCATGGTGAAGTGGATCGGCGCGCTGGGTGCAGACTACGGCATTATTGCTGTAGGCAAAGACTCCAAATATGAAAACCTGAATCAACTGATGGACGCGCTGAAAGCGAACCCGCGTTCGGTCAAATTCGCCGGCGGTAGTGCCCGTGGCGGCTGGGATCACCTCAAAGTCCTTATTGCAGCAAAGGCTGCAGGCGCTGAAAAACTGCCATCCATTCCTTACCTGTCATACAACAACGGCGGCGAAGCCATGACCCAGGTCGTGGGTGGCCAGGTGGACGCCTTTACCGGTGATGTGTCAGAGGCTACCGGCTTTATGGAATCCGGCGATTTGCGCGTGCTAGCGGTACTGTCAGAGGAGCGCCTGCCGGGTAAATTCGGCGATATCCCTACTGCCCGTGAGCAGGGTATTGATGCGCTTGGCCCTAACTGGCGTGGCTTTTACATGCCAAAAGACACTTCAGCAGACGCTCAGCAGTATTGGGTGAAGGCAATCGACACCCTCTACGCCAGTGAAGAGTGGAAAGCCGTCATGAAAAGTAACGGTCTGATTCCGTTCCATCCCAAAGCAGGTGAGTTTGAGGCCTTCGTGACCAATCAGGTGCAGGAGATCGAAGACCTGTCCCGGGAAATAGGGCTGCTGAAATGACTGGTATGGGTGATCGTATTCTGGGGCTATTCCTGCTGGTGTTGGCGGTTGCCTACGGCTGGGTAGCTCAACAATGGCCAGAGCCCTTCGGCGGTACCGAGGGGGTGGGGCCAGAAACCTTTCCGACCATGTTGGCGGTCGTACTGGTGGTGGGTAGCTTGTACCTGATGATAAAGCCAGATGCAGACGCTCAGTGGCCAGTAGGGAAATCGGCTCTTGAACTGCTGATATCAATCGTTGTGCTGGTGATTTATGCACTTCTGCTGGAGCCTCTGGGCTTTATTATTTCTACCACCCTGGCCGTTGGTGCTTTGAGTTGGCGTATGGGTGCACCGGTAACCAACTCGTTTGTAACTGGCCTGATCAGCGCTGTTGTGGTGTTTGGACTGTTTAATTATGGGCTGTCCTTAAGCTTGCCCAATGGCTTGTTGGGGGGCTTTTAATCATGGAAACCATAGGCTTTCTGATGGAAGGGTTTGCGGTGGCGTTGACACCGTACAACTTGATGTTTGCGCTGTTCGGTGCCTTTGTGGGTACTTTGATTGGCTGTCTGCCAGGCCTGGGCCCGGCGAATGGCGTTGCCATTCTGATTCCGCTGGCTTTTACCCTGGGGTTGCCGCCTGAAACCGCGATGATTCTGCTCACATCGGTTTACGCTGGCGCCATGTACGGCGGTCGGATCTCGTCGATTCTGCTGAATATTCCGGGCGACGAGCCTGCCATGATGACTTGCCTTGATGGCTATCCCATGGCACAAAAAGGCCGGGCGGCGGACGCTTTGGCAATCTCGGCAATTGCGTCCTTCGCGGGCAGTCTGATTGGCACCATAGGGCTGATCATGCTGGCGCCCGTGCTGGCGCGTTTTGCGCTGACGTTCGGGCCGGCGGAATATTTCGCGCTGTTTTTGCTGGCCTTCGCCACCCTGGGTGGTATTACCGGCAAAAATCCGATGAAAACGGTCATTGCCGCAACGCTGGGCATCATGATTTCCACCGTAGGGATCGACATATCCACCGGCACCCAGCGATACACCGGCGGTGTGTTGGAGCTGTACGAGGGCATCGATTTCATTCTGGCGATTGTTGGTCTGTTTGCCATATCCGAGCTGCTGTTTTTTGTTGAATCACGCATGGGCAAAGGCCGTAGCAAAGTGGAAGTGGGTAAGCTGACACTGAGTTTTAAAGAGGTCGTAACGACAATTCCGACCCAGCTGCGTGGTGGTTTGTTGGGCTTTGTTGCTGGTGTTTTACCGGGCGCCGGTGCGTCTTTGGGTAGCTTTATCAGCTACACCCTGGAGAAATCGGTACTGGGCAAAAAAGGTCGCTTTGGTGAAGGCGATATTCGTGGCGTTGTGGCACCGGAAGCGGGCAATAACGGTGCTGCGTCAGGTGCTTTGGTGCCGATGCTGACTCTGGGTGTGCCTGGTAGTGGCACCACAGCGGTACTGCTGGCTATGCTGATCTCCCTGAATATCACGCCAGGCCCCCTGATGTTCACACAGAATGCCGACATCGTATGGGGCGTGATTGCTGCGCTGCTGATCGGTAACGTACTTCTGCTGGTGCTGAACATTCCGATGATCGGGGTGTTTGTGCGGCTGCTGTCCGTGCCGCCTATGTACCTGTTGCCCATTGTGACCATGGTGGCGTTTGTGGGGATTTACTCCATCAGCCACAGTACCTTCGATCTGTACTTCATGATCGTCTTCGGGGTTGGCGGGTTTATTCTG
This sequence comes from Marinobacter sp. 1_MG-2023, assembly GCF_030549045.1. Classification (NCBI taxonomy): domain Bacteria; kingdom Pseudomonadati; phylum Pseudomonadota; class Gammaproteobacteria; order Pseudomonadales; family Marinobacteraceae; genus Marinobacter; species Marinobacter sp. 1_MG-2023. Next base: position 836,044 of record NZ_JAUOST010000001.1, read on the forward strand.
CGCAAGCTCGAGATTCCCATGGTACCCATTATTCTGGGTCTGCTTCTGGGACCGGAAATGGAGAAAAACCTGGGCCACGCATTGATCCTGTCTGATGGTGACTGGTCAACGCTCTGGTCAAGCCCTCTGGCCATTGGGCTGTGGCTGGTAGCCGGTCTTGGCCTGGTGTTGCCGACTCTATTCGGGCCGATATTGCGCAGACGCATGCGCACCGCCATCAAGGAGGGGCCGGTGAGCGATTAAGTGGCAGATAAGCCGCTTTAGCAGAGATATAAAGAAATTTGCACCGGGCTTTGCCCGGTGTTTTTTTTGGAAAACCGTTACAATTGAGAAAATTTTTCCCCTGTTCAGGAAGTTATGTCAGACCTTTCCGTAATTCAATATGCCCTGATCGCACTCATTTTCATCTGGAGTGGTTTTGTGCGCTCCGGTCTGGGCTTTGGAGGGGCGGTGCTGTCGCTGCCTTTCCTGCTACTGGTGAAGGACGACCCGCTGGTCTTTCTGCCCATTATTGCAGTGCATCTGTTGGTGTTTTCATCACTGACGATCTGGACGAACAATCGCCGTAGTTCAGCGAATAAAGATAGCCAGAGCCGGCAGAAATTGACTGGCTTTGGACCTGATGTTGCCTCTGCTCCGGCGGAAGGTACGGTTGACTGGGGTTACCTTTGGCGCATGCTGCGCGTGATGCTGATACCCAAGCTGATTGGTGTGTTTGGACTGTTTACGCTGCCATCGAATGTGTTGAGTGCAATTATTTTCGTGATTGTCGCAATCTACTCGGTGTCCTACATCATTAACCGGCCGTTTCGCAGTAAAAGTAAAAGCGTGGATGTGGCTTTGTTGATGGCTGGCGGCTATATCAGCGGCACCTCGCTGATTGGCGCGCCGCTGATTATTGCCGTTGCGGCACAGCACCTGGCTCGGGAAAAACTGCGCGACACGCTGTTTGGTCTCTGGTTCATTCTGGTACTTATCAAACTGGCAGCGTTCATCTGGGTGGGGCTTGATCTGCAACTGATTCATCACCTGTGGTTGCTACCCTGCGCAGCCATAGGTCATGTGATCGGGTTGCGCTTTCATGAACGCATTCTGAAAGCTGAAACACCAGTGTTTTTCCGCCTGCTGGGCATAGTGCTGTTGGTGGTAAGCAGCGTGGGTATGGTTAGCGTGTTGCTCTAATGGCCAAGAAAAAAATATTGCGCACGCCTAAAGGTTAACTTATTTTAATGAGCTTCAACACATAGGAAGCTCAAGATGATGACGGATTATATCGATCAACTGGATATCAACCAGTACCTCCCCACTGCTCTGGATTGGGCAACCAACATTCTGTTGGCTCTGGTTATTCTCATAATTGGTTTCTGGGTTGCCGGCAAGGCTTACAAGTCTGTTGTCCGTATCTCTGCGAGTTACGATCAGCTGGACGATACCCTGTTCAAGTTCTTTGGCAGCGTTGTGCGCTATACCATTCTGGCTTTTGTGGGTATCGCGGTGCTGAATCGTTTCGGCGTTCAGACGGCTTCCATTATTGCCCTGCTCGGTGCTGCCGGCCTGGCCATTGGGTTAGCGTTGCAGGGCACGCTTTCCAATCTCGCTGCTGGTGTAATGCTATTGATATTCCGCCCATACAAGGTTGGTGATTTTATCGATGCGGCCGGTAAATTCGGAAATGTCAGGGAAGTGGATATGTTCACCACCATCCTGCAAACCTTCGACAATCAGCAGATTATTATTCCCAACAGTCAGATTTGGGGGCAGCAGATTACCAACCATTCTCACCACCCTGTGCGGGGTGTGGATATGCATTTTGGTATCGCTTACAACGAAAGCATTGATGAAGCCCGAAAGGTAATCGACAGCGTACTGGCGAACCATCCCCATATCCTGACCGACCCTGCACCGTTTGTTGAAGTTGAAACCCTGAATAACAGTTCCGTAGACTTTCTGGTCAGGCCTTTTTGCGAGGGTGAGCATTATTTCGATGTGCTGTATTCAGTGCCGGAACAGATCAAAAAGGCTCTCGATGAAGCGGGTATAGAAATTCCGTTCCCCCATCGAAAAGTTATTTTGGTGAATGAAACGGAATAGTTGCAGATTGAACCAGGACGGTAATCGGGGGATTTGATTGCCCCGATTACCGCTTCACTTGGTCAGAGCTTGCCGAAAGCTGCATCGAAATCCTTGGCTGCAGCGTCGGTAAAATCAAAGTTGTTCCTGATATACGCCAGCGTAGCCTTTTCCGTTTCAGTCACGCTGGTGCCATCCTGGGCAGATTTGAAAAGATCAGCCACCTCGTCTTTGGACAAATTACCTTCGCCTTGCCCGGTCGTGTGCTTGCGGGCCAGATCCAGAAGTTCTTTTTCGTATTTTTGACCATCAATCGTTTCATAAGCCATAACAAAGCTAACTCCGTTTAACAGTGATGCCAGACCGCTTGAAATCAGTTGATCTCACGGCGGGTTGAAGGGTGATAGGCGCTACCTTCCAATTGGCCTATCATATTTATACAAGCACAGGGCTTTTGGTTGCGCAAATAATGGAGGGGTATGTATGAAATATATCTTCGAAGTACGGGTGGTGCATCCAGGTGTGTAGCTGGTAGTTTTTTCAGTGTGCCTGCTTGGGATCCATGCAGCCTAACCCTTCCGCCCCAGCCGCTCTAACGCCATCAGTGTATCCGTATAGTTCACAAAGCGTTTCAGATACTCCGGCGACAGCTTCTGCATTTCTGCAAGCGCCCGGCTTACCAGCCGGTGGGCGTTTATCGGGCCGGCGTCTTTGGGGGCGTGTTCGATGGCGTGGCGAATACGCTCCTGTAACGCTTGCTCGCCACACCCGGCGCTTGCCCTTGTCATGGCTTTTAATGGCCGGCGTTGGGCCGGGCTGGAATCTTCTTGGGCTGCTCCGAAAACCAACTGTTCCAGTGTTGAGCTGGGTTGGGTCGCAGGAATATTTGGCGACTGGTTCAGCCTTTCCAGAAGATCTGACAGAGGTGAGGGGGAGTGTGCTTCATCGGTTTTGGAAGGCTGGGCTGGTGATTCATAGCTGGCCTGATAATCTGAAATAGCCTGCTCCAGCTTCTGCCAATGCCGGGTTTGCTGCAGGCCTTTCGCGCGAAGGCGAAGGGCCAGAGATTCCAGATAGCGGAAGCGGGCCGGGTTTGCCCGATTCGCGCCGCAGTTCCGGAGCTCTTCCAGTTGCGGGTGCATGGGGGCTGTTTCCACCGCTGTGGTCATAAATCCCCGGACTCTTCGCTTGCTGGTGTTTCGGGGGCCAGGGGCACGGTACTGATCTCCACCCGCCGGTTCCGAGCCCGGGATTCGGCATCCGTATTCGGCACAGCCGGATGGTGCGGGCCAAACGCAGCGGCGAATACCCGGTCGTTGGGTAGGCCAAGCTCCATTAAGGTTCGGGTAACCGTCAGGGCTCGTTGAGCTGACAGGCCCCAGTTGTCCTGGTATCGATTGCCACTGTGCATGGGCAGATCATCGGTAAAACCGCTGATCATCAAGAGCTCTTCATGCTGAGTCAGATAGGTTTGCAGAGGGGTTATCAGGGCTTCCAGCACGTCCAGGCCGTCTGCCTGTAGCTGATCCGAGTTCAACTCGAACAGCACGTTGCCACTGATGCCAATGCGGCCGTTCTGAAAGGTTACCAGGCCCTTGGTCAGTGGGTCTTCCAGGGCCTGTTCAAGCGCAATGCGCCGCTGCTCCTCGGCTTCCCGCTTGGCTTTTTCATCTTCCAGAGACTGGCTGAGTTCTACCTGAACTCCGATGACCCACACCAGTATCAGCACCAGGATACCCACCAGTGCGGCCATCAGGTCTGAGAAAATCGCCCAGATGGGGGTGGACTGTTGTTCGCCATCCTCGAGGTATTCCATCAGCTGGCTCCAGCGGTCTCATCGCGGCTGGAGATCAAGGCCGCAGCAGCATCAATCACGTCTTTCTGGGAAGAAACCGAGAGGTCGATCACTTCACGGGCCTGGGCAACATAATAGGCCAGTTGCTCATCGTGGCGGCTGCCGGCGCTATCCAGTGCTTTCTGAATGTTGGTCAGGCTTTCCTGCAGTTGCGTATTGGAAGAGCTAAACAGCTCCACAGCGGCGAGGAAAGATTCGCTGAGGGCGCCTACTTCCTGGCTGCTACCGGTGATGTCTTCGCCCAGTTTGCCTAGCTGCTGGCTTTGTTCCTGGATCAGTGTGTTGAAGCGTTCGCTGATGCCTGTGAGGGTGTCGCCAGCGCCGCTGATCAGGGAGTCCACCGCCTGGCGCTGACTGTCTGCGTTGCTGCGTTGGGATTCGAGGAGGCTATCCAGTTCCTGCACCAGCCGCTGGCGTTCTTCCAGCAATTCGTTTTCCCGCTCGCTGTTGCGCGCCATTTCACCTTGCAGTCGGGAGATCACCTGTGCTGCGGCCTTCGGAGTTTCCGACGCGGTTTCTATCAGGCGGGTCATGGGGGCTTCCAAGCCGGAGCCCAATTCATTCAGGTGTTTGGCGACAGCAGCTTCCAGTTGAGCCAGTCGGTCATTGGCAGCTTCGCCTCTGACAGCTTCCTGGTCACGCAGCTTGGTGAGCTGCTCGCTGATGCGGTTGATAAGAGCATCCAGGCCTTGTTGCTGGTTTGTGGTGAGCTTTTCGCTTTCTTCTCGGAGACTGGATTGATATTCCTGCAAGCTGCTCTGCAGGTTGGTCATCAGCGCTTCTGCGGTTTGCTGCTGTTGCTCTACGCCAGCCTGCCAGAGCTGTGCGGTTTGCTCAGTAGCTTGCTGAACCTGCTCCAACAGGCGCTGTTGTGCCTGCTGTGACGTCTCTTGCAAAGCTTTGTTGTGATCAGCCGAGGCTCGCTGTTGAGCCAGAAGGTTTTGCTGCCAGTTTTCACCCGCATCCCTGGTGGTTTCCTGGAAGCTTTCGGCAAGCTCCTCCAGTTGTTGTCTGGTGGTGGAAGACCAGTTTTCATGGAGTTGTCCGGCACTGGACTGCAGGCTTGTCATGGCTTCAGTGACTATGGGCTCTATACGTTCAGCACTCAGGCGCGAGCTTGATTCCAATGCGTTCTCCAGGGACTTGGCAACAGAATCCGCCAGAGCCTGGTAGTGGTTGCCAACGGTGCTGTGGAATTCCTGCTGGTTGCGGGTCAGCGACTGCTCAAGTTGCTGGCCCAGCTGTTCCATGCGGGCAGTCATGGACTCCATGGCCGTGGCCATTTGAGGCAGGGCGGCGGCCTGGGATTCGAGTGCTGCGAAGGCTTGCTGGCGCTGGTAGTCCGCTGACAAGTGGTACAGCCGTTGGCGCAGGGTTTTATCCAGTTGACGGGAAATCTGCAATCGGTCACGTCGGCTGAGAGTGGATGCCAAACCCAACATAGCCGAAGCTGCAACGCCGGCAATGGAGGTGCCAAACGCCAGGCTCAGCCCGGCAATGGGGGCGGCCAGTGCACCACGAATCACACTAAGGTCTGTACTGCCATCCAGTGCAGACGCAGCACCGCTCAGGGTTACGATCATGCCGGCAAAGGTGCCCAGCAAACCAAGCATCACCAGCAGGCCAACCAGGTAGGGCGTCAACTGAGGACTGGGCAGGGCGGCAAAATGACCATCAATGCGCTTCTGTACAGCAAACTGAACTTGCTCGGGCAGGCCAGAGAGCCAGCCCTCCAGCTGCTCACGGTTTTGCGGAACATCATCAAGCCGCTCTGCGAGCTGCCGGGTGGTGCGGCGAAACCCCGCCAACTCGACAAAGCCCAGGGCGTACACCACAGCAATAATAGCTGTAACGGTAAGAGCCAGAAGGTCCGAGCCAAGAAAGCGCTGGCCAATCCAGGCCACCACGGCCAGGCCAATGGCAAAAGCGAAAAAATAGAAAAATCTGCTCATGGCGAATGTGTTACCTCGTTGTGGCAGGCCTCAAGCAATCCCAGCACTGGCTCCAGCCGAACATCCAGTTCAGCAAGTAAAAGATTCTGCGCTTCTTCGCAGTAACTGTGGAGCCAGTCAGCGGGCGTAATACCGGCTTCCTGGGGGATATCAGAGGGGCTCTGGAGTGCCTGGGCCAGTGCCTGGAACCGTTGTTCCAGTACCTTGGGGATATGGGAAAAACACTGGCTGGTGTAACCGGCCATGGCGTGGTCAAACGCTGAGTCCAGCTCTGCCAGCCGGGCCAGGTTCTGGTTGTGCTCTTTCATCACCTTGCGGGTTTTGTCCCGAAGCTGGCGGCTGGCGGCGATAACCCTGCGCTGTAGCGTGGTCCATGCGTTCAGGTAGGGCTCGAACTCCAGGCTATCGATGGGTTCGACTTCGCTACCGTAGCTGCTGATTTTTCGTATCAGTGCCCTGCGAGTGTTGGTCAGTTCCTGAATGACTCGTTCAATAGCTGGCCCCTGGTCCATGCCTGGTTGACGAGTCCGAAACCCGATCGCCGAATCCAGGGCCAGGGTGTCTGATAGCCCGAACAGACGCCCCAACAGTTCACCGCAACAGGGTAGTCGCTCGTCGGCAGTCTGCGCTCCGGGTTGGGCGAGTAGCTGTAGCAGCCTTGGTGGCGAAACCCCGGCAGAGTTTGAGGGTGTGTGAGTCATCAAATAATCGCGCACAGGTTAGGTAGCAAAGAGACTTTTGGTCGTCTTTCGATCTTTCAGGGGCGACTATTCTAAAGGGTAAGGGGTGTGAATGATAATAACTGAGTTGTCAGAAAACTGCGCCTGAACAATATCCGTGCAGGCGCAGCTCAGTTCAGCTCGGTTCGGCGATCAGCGCAAGGCCATCGCGGCTTCGAGTTCATCGGCGCCACCAACCAGTTGACCGTCGATAAACACCTGAGGGGTTGTGCCTTTTCCTGTCACTGCCTGCAGTGTGCTATACGACAGGCCAGCGCCGCCCAGTGTGATTTCTTCATACTTGTAGCCCTTGCTCTGTAGCAGCGTTTTAGCGCGGGTACAGTGTGGGCATCCGGGTTTTGTAAATATGCTGACCCGTGCCGGTAAGGTTACATCCGGCTTCATGTAATGAAGCATTGTGTCGGCGTCTGATACTTCAAACGGGTCGCCAGGCTTGTCTGGCTCAATAAACATCTTTTCAATGGTGCCGTTTTTGACCAGCATGGAATAGCGCCAGCTGCGGTCGCCAAACCCTATGTCACTCTTGTTGACCAGCATGCCCATCCCGCGGGAAAAGTCGCCGTTACCGTCGGGAATAAATTCGATGTTGTCAGCGTGCTGGTCTTCCGCCCACGCCTGCATCACGAACGGATCGTTCACTGAAAGGCAGACTACCCGATCTACACCAAGCTCTTTGAAAACCGGTGCCAGCTCGTTGTATCGCGGTAAATGCGTGCTCGAACAGGTTGGTGTAAACGCGCCCGGCAAGGCGAACAAAACGACTGTTTGATCGTTGAATAACTCGTTGCTGGTTATAGATTTCCACTCGTTATCCTGGCGAATAGGAAACGTAACCTCGGGGACCTTCTTACCTTCTGATGAACTTAACATTTTAAACTCCCTGGAGTTCATGGGTTTCTTTTCGAAAACGAAACTGTATAGCAATCAATCGCCTCAGGACACTGTATTCAGTCCGGGGAAACATACCAAGGCAAGCCCAATCGTTCGCTTCGTTCCAGCTCTGCGATTACCTGGGCACCAAGTAACAGGATAATAGACGCAATTTCCAGGCTGATCAGTATGACAATGATGGTCGCCAGTGAGCCATAGATTGCATTGACGAATGATACGTTGAGAAAGTAATACATCAGCAAAAGGCGGGTAGTTTCCCAGAGAATCGCTGCCACCAGACCACCCACCAAAGCTCTCCGGGGAGAGATGCGCACAATGGGTAAAACCTTATAGATAGAGCTGAACAGCGCAAATACACCCAGGAAACTGATCAGATACAGAGTTAGCCCCGGGGCGTCATACAATGCGTTGATCAGGCTGAATAGGAGCGTCAGGGCAAGCAGGCCGGCGCCCAATACCAGGATGAAGGCATAGGGTAGCGCCGCGGACACCCAGAAACTGCGGTGAGGGTTGTCTGGCCGGTGGAAAATGATTGCAATGGAATCTTCCAGCATACGGAAAGCAAACGAACTGAAGAACAACATCACTGGTAAACCGACAATGCCGATGATGTCCCTTGAATCCATGAACGCCCGGACCGCATCCAGCAGCAGGCTCGCGTTGCCGGGGGCAAAGTGCTGTGCCTGTACTGACATAACTTCCAACAGTTGCTCCTCGTCGACCACCCGAGTGAGCAATACCGCCAGCAGAGCAAGCATGGGCACTGCCGACAGCAGAACGTTGTAGCCAACCCCGCCTGCCAGCAATATGCCGTGATTGCGCAGAAAGTTGCGTATCACCCGCTGGGAGAATTGTAGAAACATTCCCGGCACTGGCGAACTACCCTCTGGGGCCGAATAGATACCAGATGATCAGGCCGACAAGAGGGAAGAAAATCAGAACGATAATCCAGAGCACTTTGGCGAGGGTGCTGGCGCTGCTTTTGGTGACGTTAATAATGGCCATAATAACGATGATCAGCCAGATCAGGCTCAACAGGCCACCGAAAACATTTCCTAAACTGCTGAACAAACTATCCATGTAGCTCTCCTGGGGAATATCGGAACCGGGTGATCCCGCTTCGGACAATAGAGGCAAAGGCTGAGCCGTTCAATCGACCCCACTCGCTAATACAAACATAGGGCCGGGGTGTGTGCAAATAAGGCGTAGTGAATGCTCTGTAACAGTTCAGGTGTCGCCGGCGTGTTGCATTGGCGGGGCTGTCTGTTATAGATAGAACGATTGAGGTTGGGCTATCGGCATCAACATGCTGTTTGTTGGTTCTGGCGTCGCTCCGGTTTCGGAGTTGCTGGCTGAACGTCAAAAACAGGGGTCAGCGCCAATGAATCGAAGAATAACGACATACCGCACCAACTCCGATCAGCACAAGTTCGCATTCGGCGCAGCGCTGAAGAAACGCTTTCAGTTATTTTTGATCGCTTCTTTCCTGCTGCTTTCCGGCTGCCTGACTGTCTCCGATAATGCAGTCGTATTCCGAGACCATTTATTAAGTGAACATGAGCTTCGCGAGCTATCGGGTGTTTATCTTCGGATCGAGGATAAAGACTACGTCTGGTACTTATCGATTTCAGATTCATTGGGTTCATGGAGCCCGCCATTTACGCCAGCGCATCCTGGCGAGGCTGGATCTACTGAACCCGCTAAAGCCTTACCGGCAGTTAAATTCAGCTTCCAGACAGGCAATCAAAAAACTGTGACGCATTATTCTGGTGTTGCAGTCTTGTCGTGGGTTCCTGGCACTGAACGTGTATTAGCCACAGTTCCTGCGAAGTCTCTTGCGAAGAGGGATGATCGCACAGGCAAGCTGAAACCTTACCTGCATGGGAACGAGAATGTTGAGAGGAACCTGTTTTTCACACTGGAGCCTGCCCCCGGGGGGTTAACTGTTGGTGCTTTTACGTCAAAAGGGCTCGTACCTGAAAGAGTCGTTTCATCGCCGGAGGTTTTGAGTGACATTTCGAATATGATGAAACAGCCTGAATTTGTTGCTATCAATTTGAAAGACGGTACGTTTCAAGACAATTTTAAGGCACAGTCAATATTAGCTGTGGGGTATGACCGCCAACAGAAAGAGTTAGCTTCTTTGAGTCAGGACCGAGTAGCAAACCAAGCGGCAACACCGCCTCAAGTTGCTACCACCCCCGTCAGAAAGCCCATAGTAAAGCTGGATAATCCTCACGGCTGGTACGAAGTTTCAAGTTCCGGAATAGCCCAGATAACTGTGACCAGGCACAAGCCATCTCTGGGCTATGATTTTGTCAGTATCGTTCACACGTCAGCAGATCCCAGGCTTGCTCGCCGAAATCAGAAAGCCAATAAAGGCACTTGGCACAACAGTCTTGGAAACTGGGTATCGAATGATTATATGCAAGCCGTTAGTGACGCTTGTGGTCGCGAGACCTATGGGGCGACACGGGCGCATTATCTGGAACCGGTTTTCGAGAAAGGAGGTGTGCAAAGACGGGGAATCTACCGGTTCAAGAATTCAAGCAACCAAAGGTTCTGCAGGATAGGGAATTTTAATGGGAGAACCTGCGCGTTTATTTCCTGTGCAAAATGGTCTGACCATCCGGACTACAAACACAGCGCAGGGGCGTATCTGGTGCGGGACCTCGCTGAAGCAAAGAAACTATTCGAAAACATGGAAAGCTGGTCGTACAACAAACATGGTGTAGGGTCGGTTCCGAAAACTTCCTCTCAGCAAAGCGGCAACGGCGGCTATAGCGCTTCTGAGGATGCAAGACAATCAACTTACGATGCGGCAATCGACCTATGGCTGGATAATTAACACCTTGGCCTCAGGAGAGCTTTCATGCGTCACCCGTTCCAGAACGCCTTCAACCTCCACCGACATGAAGTCCTGCCGGTCTTTGTAGCTGTCCTGTATTTTTTCTGTGTCCTGACTGCGCTGATGGTGCTTCGGCCCGCCCGGGAGGCGCTGGGTATTCAGGGCGGCATCGACACGGTTCGCTGGCTGTTCATTGGCACGGCGGTGGTTACACTGGCCGTTAACCCGGTGTTTGGGTGGCTGGTCAGCAAATTACCCCGGCGTCTGTTTATCTCTGCAACTTACCTGTTTTTCAGTGCCAGCCTGCTGGTTTTCTACGGTTTGATGACGCTAACCCCCAATGTGATTGGTGTAACCACCGGACAGGTGTTCTATGTGTGGTTCAGCGTGTTCAACCTGTTCGTAACCATGGTGTTTTGGGCGCTGATGGCGGATCGTTTCTCGTTTGAGCAGGGGAAGCGCTTTTTCGGGTTAATTGCGGTTGGAGGCACCCTGGGCGCTATTTTCGGGCCCTGGCTGGCGGGGCGCCTCGCCCAGCCATTGGGCACACCGGCTCTTTTATTGGTAGCCACCGGCTTTCTGGTTCTGGCACTGATTTCTGCTCTGGTGCTCACCCGTCTGCAGCCCCATTCGCCGTCACAGCGTCATAGCCCGGAAGATCCGCTTCCCGTCGATGAGCATGCACGCATCGGAGGCAGTGCCTGGGAAGGTTTGCGGGCGGTCTGCCGTTCCCGCTACCTGATGGGTATTGCGGCTTACGTGGTGATTCTTGCCGTGATGGCCACCTTCATCTACTTCACCCGGCTGCATATGGTGGCAGCCATGGGAGAAAGCACCGACCTGCGCACCACGCTGTTTGCCCGAATTGATCTGATAACCCAGATTGCCACTCTGGTGATGCAAGCGCTGGTGGCAGGGCATTTGATGAAACGCCTTGGGGTCTCTGTAACCCTGGCGTTGTTGCCGCTGACGGCTGCACTGGGTTTTGTTGGCCTTGCGATGGTGGGTTCATTCGCGGCTTTGGTGGTATTCGAAGCCACCTTCAGGGCGGTGCAGCGGTCGCTGATGCGTCCAGCTCGGGAAACCCTGTACACCGTTGCCAGCCGCGAGGAAAAATACAAGGCCAAGGCGTTTATCGATACCTTTGTTTATCGCTCGGGTGATGTGGTGGGCGCCCAGACAGAAGGCCTTCTGACTCGTTTAGGAATGGGCCTTGCCGGCATAGCCGCTGTTGCTGTTCCGCTTGCCCTGATGTGGGCGGTTCTGGCTTTCTGGCTTGGACGATCCCAGAAACAAAAGGCGCTGGCCTACGAGTTAGCCGGTGCAGAGCAAGAGAGGAGAATGCCATCATGATATCCCGTCGTACCTATCTCAAACTGGCGATGGCGGCCGGCGCCAGCCTGGCCATGCGGCCTGGCCTGTTGTGGGCAGAAGACCGCAAGCTTGAATTGATCACCCGCCCCATCCCTTCCACAGGCGAGCGCCTGCCGGGTGTCGGCCTGGGCAGTTCTGCCAGCTTCTCCAGCACCGCCCGAAGCGAGGATTTTGACGCGTTGCGGGAAGTGCTGGCTGCGCTGATTAAAGAGGGCGGTTCGGTATTTGATACAGCACCGGGCTACGGGGCGTCTGAGGAAGTGGCCGGGAAAATCGCCAATGAGCTGGGCATTGTCGATAAGTTGTTCTGGGCGACCAAACTGAACGCAGCTGGCTGGGGTGGGCGTACCGCTAACATGGACGATGCCCGGGCCCAGATAGAAACCTCTTTTGAGCGGATCGGCAAAAACCCCATCGACCTGATCCAGGTCCACAACATGGCGGACATCCCTAACCAGCTTGGCCTGCTAAAGGAGCTTCGGACCGATGGCCGGGTACGCTACATCGGGGTGACGACGACCTTTCAGCGCCAATACGAGGGCCTGGAAGAGGTGATGAAGAAGGAGCCCATTGATTTTATCGGCGTTGATTACGCCGTTGACAACCTGACCATGGAAGAACGTATTTTGCCACTGGCCAAAGACAAGGGCATTGCCGTGCTCATATACGCGCCGTTTGGTCGCTCTCGTCTGTGGGAGAAGGTAAGAGGCAAGGAGCTACCGGAGTGGGCAGCAGAGTTTGATGCTCATTCCTGGGCTCAGTTCTTCCTGAAGTTTGTGCTTTCAAACCCCGTGGTGACGGCTGCCACACCCGCGACCAGCAAAGCCCGGCATATGATCGATAACATGGGTGGGGCCATGGGCGCGCTGCCTGATGAGACATTGCGCAAGCGAATGGTGGCGCATGTTGATAGCCTGTGAAATTCTCGCTGGCTGGTCAGGAGCCTGACCAGCCAGCGAGAATCGGCACGTAAACGATTAACAGCAATACGCTGATCAAGGTCAGCAAGTATGGAATGATCGCCCGGGTGATGCGCTCCAGCGGCAGTTGTGTGATCGAGGATGCCACATAAAGGTTGATCGCCACCGGCGGAGTTATCATGCCTATCGCCAATCCCACCACGATGACTATGCCGAAGTGAATCGGGTCGATTCCGAGCTGGAGTACCAGCGGCAGCAACACCGGAGTCAGGATGATCAGGGCGCTGGCGGTTTCAATGAATACGCCGGTCAGCAGGATTACTCCTACCACCAGAAGCATGATCACGTATGGGTTGGTGGAGATGGAAAGCACGGCTTGAGCAATGGCGCCGGGTACCTGCCAGCTGGAAAGTGTCCAGCTCAGCACCGCCGAGGTGGCGATCACCAGCATGATCACCGATGTGGTAATTGCCGAGCGAATCAGAATTCGATACACATCGCGTGGTTTGAGATCGCGGTAGATGAACAATGACACCATGAGTGCGTAGTTTACGGCTACCACAGCCGCCTCACTCGGGGTGAAAATGCCAGAAAAGATCCCTCCCAGAATGATCACCGGTGTCATCAAGCCCCAGCTTGCACTTTTCAGCGTGCGCCAGATGGTGCGCAGCGAGAGCGTCGTGCCTTTTGGATACTGGCGCTTGTAGGCCTGGGTAATGGCAATTGCCATCAAACCCAACCCCATAGCCAGCCCCGGCAAAAAGCCGTTCAGGAACAGCTCGGTTACCGATTGCTGAGCAATCACGGCATAGATAATCATGGGCACAGAAGGCGGGATCACCACGCCCAGGGTACCGCTTGCGGCAATCAGGCTGGCGGCAGATGCAGGGTCATAGCCTTTCTTGCGCAGTTCCGGAACCAGGCTTGATCCTACTGCCGCCGTGGTCGCAGCTCCGGAGCCAGAAATCGCTGCGAAGAACATACCTGCCATCACCGACACCAAAGACAGGCCCCCACGCAGGAAACCGAAAAGGGAGTCAGCGAAGTTCACCAGCCTTTCGCTTACCTTGCCCTGAGCCATCAGGTCGCCGGCCAGAATGAACATCGGAATGGCCACCAGGGCAAACGAATTGATGCCCTGAAACATCTGCTGGGTGACCACCATCAGTGGCACCCCGGCCTGGCTCAGTGCAATCATGGTGCTGGCGCCTATTGCCAATGCAATCGGCACGCCCAGAAGCATAAGCCCGAAGAAGAGCCCGAACAGAAGCAACGTCATGGCGCGGGACCCTCAACACGTTCGCCATCCACAATCAGCTCTACCACGTCGACCAAGGCATACCAGCACATTATCGCGGCGCTCAGGGGAATTACGGCGTAAACGTAGGTCATGGACAAACGCAGTGAGGCGGATTTCTGAAAGCTTTGAACCTGCATGTAGCGATACCCGATCACTACAAGAGTCACCAGAAAAGCCAGCACTGCCAGCGTGGCAACAATGCGTGCGACCTGCCGAAGTCGCACAGGTAGCGCATCTACGGCAAAGGTTACGGCGATATGCCGGCCACGCTGAAACGCCAGAGTGCTTGCCAAAAAGGTAATCCAGACCAGCAGAAAGCGGCTGACCTCTTCGGTCCAGCCGACCGCGCTGAACAGCACACGGGATACGATCTGCAGGGTAATCACTGCGATCAATGCCGCCATAGCCGCAAAGACCACGGGCTGGAGAATTGCATCCAGCCCGCGCTCAACTCGCTTCAGCGGCCTCAGCACCGATTGAGTTGCTAATGCCACTTACTTGAGCGCCTCCTGAATGCGCGGCAGGTAGTCGCCGAACTCTTTGCCGTACTGCTCGTAAACCGGTTTTACTGCAGACTGGAAAGCTTTTATGTCCGGCTCGTCGTTGATCTGCATACCAGCTGCCCTGAGTTCCTCGAGTTGCTTTGATGCCATCTCGGCATTTACCTGGCGCTCATGCTCTGCGGCTTCCTGAGCGGCCTGGCTCAGCACGTCCTGAGCAGCTTTCGGTAGTTTGTTCCACGCGGGCATGCCCATAACGAAGATGGCCGGGGCATAGGTATGCCGGGAAAGGGTCATGTAATTCTGGGTTTCATTGAGCTTGAATGAGTGAACCACGTTGACCGGGTTTTCTTGCCCGTCGATGGTGCCCTGCTGCATGGCTGTCAGGGCTTCCGTCCACGCCATCGGAATGGCGTTGGCACCTAATGCCCGGAAGGTATCCACATACACCGGGTTCTCCATTACACGAATGCGCAGGCCATCCAGATCCTCGGGAGTGTTAACCGGGCGCTCGCTGTTGGTCAGATTGCGAAAGCCGCGCTCTGCATAGGCCAGGCCTTTCAGGTTAACCTCAGAAAGCTTGTCCAGCAGTTCCTGGCCAATGGGCCCATCGAGCACTTCATAAGCGGCTTGTGGTGAGGGGAACAGAAACGGGAGTTCGAAAACCGCCATCTCTTCTACAAAGTTGGCTACCGGCCCGTTGGTGATCACACCCATATCCACAGTGCCAATCTGCATGCCTTCGAGCAAGGTACGTTCGTCACCCAGAGAAGCGTTCGGATAAAGCTCGATGCTTACCGCACCCTCGGTACGCTCGGCCACCAAATCCTGAAATTTTACAGCGGCTATGTGAAAGCCATCCTGCTCGTTGACCACGTGTGCCAGTCGCAGGGTAACGGGGTCCATATCGGTGAAATCGGAGGCAAAAGCTGTGCTGGCCAGGGCCAGTGAAATGCTTAGCGCCAGCGTATTCAGGCTGAGTTTTGTCATTGTAATTGTCCTTGATTAATCAGGCGATAACGCGTTTGAAAAATGCACCCCCGCTGAAGATGGGGAGAGTGGTGGGAGCTTAGTTTATTTTATGAAGAAAATCGATTGGCAGGGGGCTATCGATGGGGGAGTGTCAGGGCTCTCAAAACACTACAAACAGGTGGCCTGGCTGCACCGGTTCGTTGTTTGTTCCTTGCTGCGTTGCGGCTCGAAAAATGCCGCAACGCACCGGGTGAAGTAGGGTTGAATCAGGCTAAGTAGTAACGAGCGTTGGCTCAGCGCGTTTGGTCAGATGAGCAATGCTATCGAACAATACATCAGGCGCGGCGGGCCGGGCTAGCAGGTAGCCTTGCAAGGTATTGCAGCCCAGGCGAGTCAGCAGTGCCTGCTGGTCTGAGGTTTCAACACCTTCGGCGACAATCCTCATACCCAACGTCTTGCCCAGGGCAATAATGGCCTGAATGATCGCTTCGTCATCGTTGCCCTGGGCCAGTTCAGTTATAAAGCCCCGATCGATTTTCAGCTCATCGGCTGGCAGGCGCTTCAGGTACAGCAAACTTGAGTAACCTGTGCCAAAGTCGTCGATAGAAATGGACACGCCAAGCTCAGACAGTTTGTTCAGCACCTTCAGGCTGGTCTCGGCATCGCGCATGGCGGTGGATTCAGTGATCTCAAGCACCAGGTGTGAAGCAGACAACGAGTTGCGCATCAGTGCCGAACGAACAACGTCCACCAGGCTGTCGTGTTCAAGTTGCACAGCGGAAAGATTGACCGCCACACTCCAGTCCTGATGGCCTTGCTCGTACCAGGTCCGCATTTGCCGGCAGGCTTCGTTGATAACCCAATTGCCAATGGGCACGATCAACCCGGAGCTTTCGGCCAGAGGCAAAAAGCGATCTGGTGACAGGAAACCGTGGTCGGGGCTTTGCCACCTTAGCAAGGCTTCCAACCCGGTCATGGGTCCGTTCGGAGCGACAACTTTGGGTTGATAGTGCAAAACCAGCTCGTTGCGATCAATCGCGTTTCGCAGGTTTTGTTGCATCTGCATTTGCAGGTGTACATCGGCGTTCATGCTGTGTTCGAAAAAACAGTAACCGTTACGGCCCTGCTTTTTGGCGTGGTACATGGCGGCGTCGGCGTTCACCATCAGCTCGTGTCCGGTCTCACCATCCTGAGGGTAAATGGCGATACCTACGCTGGTAGATATTTTCAGGTGATTATTCAAAGCCTCGTAAGGCTCTTCTATTTTATCAATCAACCGCTGGGCAAAACCGGCTGAATTTTCCGGGGTGCCGGGTTCCATCAGCAGTATAAATTCGTCCCCTCCAAGCCTTGCAGCCGTATCCCCCTCGCGCTTGCTCGATAGGAGGCGCTGAGAGACTTCCTTCAGCAAAAGGTCTCCCACATGGTGCCCGTGCATGTCGTTAATGGCCTTGAAACCGTCGAGGTCGAGGAAAAGCACTGCAAACTCATTCTTGCTTCTCTCTGCCCGATGTATGGCCTGCTCCAGCCGGTCACCCAGAAGAACACGATTTGGGAGGCGGGTCAGGTTGTCATGCAAAGCCAGCTTGATCAGTTCGTTGTTGGCGTCATCAAGTGAAGTGGACAGGCGGTTTGTGCGCACATCGAGCATGGACACAATCAGCGCAATGGCAAAAACCGCGAGGCTCACAATGATGACCAGTATGGCCAGCCATTTGGCATCAATGCCACTGTTTGCGGCACCGCAGAAGCTATTGAGGGGGAACTTGGAAGCGGCCATTCCTGTGTAGTGCATACCGATGATGGCGCAGCCCATAACCAGCGATGCACCTATGCGGCTAAATGTGGCCCGTTTGGTTTCCTCGCGAAGCCGAAAAGCCAGCCAGAGAGCGCCCAGAGAGGCGACAATAGCGATAACAATGGACAGCACAACTAACCAGGGTACATAAAAAATGTGCGGATTCATGAGCATTGCTTCCATGCCGGTATAGTGCATGGAGGCGATGCCCAGCCCCATCAGAACACCGCCGGACAACAGCCGCCTCAAAGGCAATTTGTCCTGGCACACCAGGTAAAGTGCGAACGCAGAGGATGCGATGGCAATAAGCAATGAAAGCAGGGTTAGCGGGACGTCATAGCCCAGATCAATGGGAAGGCTGAAAGCGAGCATACCGACAAAATGCATCGACCAGATGCCAAACCCCATGGCAAACGAGCCGCCGACCAGCCAGAAAAGAGCCGTCTTGCCCGAGGCATTGGAGACGCGGCTGGCCATGTTGAGGGCAGTGTAGGATGCGAGAATGGCGACTATGATGGAACAGGCAACTAAAACCCCGTTGTAACTGCTTTCTAACATCGAGAACCTATATTGTTTGAGGGTGCAGCCTGGAGAGCAATAAAATTGGCTTATTCATCAGTACTTCAATAAGCCATATTTTATGGTAGGTAATTGATCGTTAGGTAGGGCAATTATGTTTTATTGCGTGACGAGAATGTTTAGCTGATATGACATTTTGAGCAGGCTCGGCGCCTAACAATCCAGGCGCCGAGTTTCCCCGCTTTGCACATCAAGGTACTCGACCTTTACCGTATTAAAGTTCAGATCCACGAACAGGTGGCAGTAATATTCCCCATGTCGCCAGGCCATGGCGACGCTGGAATCGTTGGAGTAGTTCAGCTCGAAGTGGCCATCGAAAGCGGGGTAGTTGCTGCGAAACTTCATCAGGCTCAGCAGGCGTTGCACCACTGGTTTCTGCATCTCCTGCTCTACTTCGTCCAGGCTGTAATAATGCCGGTTGATGTCGCGTAGTTCGCCGGTTTGTTCCATCAGTTCCTGATCGTTACAACCCGCCAGAAGCCCCACGTAATACACCTGCGGAATGCCCGGTGTGAAAAACTGGATGGCCCGGGCAGCAATGTAGGCATCGTCGTTCTGCATCAGAGCATCATAGAAGGTGCAGGTAAGCTGGTAGATAGCGCCCACGCTGTGAATATTCGCTGCAGAGCGGCGCAGAATCGGGTCGGCGCTGCGGGCGTCGATGTTATCGATCAGCACTCTGATCTTGTCATCCGGCAGCACCCCTTCAACGTCGGGTATGCAAATGCCATCGTGGGTATCCAGCACGGTTACCATGTTGCGCGGGCACATGCGCAGCCAGTTCTTCAGGTAAACACTGTTGGCGTCGAGCAGTGAGTAGAGCAGCAAGGGTGGCAGGGCAAATCCGTAAGGATGCATGTTGCGCCGGCTGATGGCGTACTGATAACTGGTGTGGTCGTGCACTTCTGGCAGACACTCGGCCCCGTGCTTGAGGGCCACTTCGTTGATCCAGTCCAGAATGCGGTAAACCTCTGGCTCCACCAGAAAACAACTGGTGCCGATGCGTTTGGTGGTGTAGCCAAAGGCGTCCAGCCGCAGCAGGTTTACGCCTTTGGAGGTCAGAAAACCGATGTAGCTTTCCATCAACCTGTAGGCCAGATCGGCGTCGTAATTGAGGTCGACCTGCTGTTCGGTGAAGGTGCACCACACCCGGGTTTTGGTGCCATCGGCGAAAGTCACTTCCCGGAAAGGTTCTTTTTCCTTACGGATATGAATCTTGGCCATGTCGTCCGGCGATATCTCACCGAACTTGTCCACGTGTACGAACAGATCGGCGTATTCGGAGTCGAACCCCTTGGCGATGAAATCCCGGAACTCCGGGGATTCATCAGAGATATGATTCACCGTCAGATCCACACACAGATCGTATTTCTGTGTGAAGGCTTCAATGTCGTCCCAGTCGCCGAAGGCGGGGTCGACTTCCTTGTGAGTCAGGGGTGAGAAACCGCCGTCTGCATTGGAGGGAAAAAACGGCAGTATGTGCAGCCCGCCGATGGCTTCCGAAAGGTGCTTGTCCACCACCGTGTGAAGGTCTTTAAGATCTTTACCAATCCGGTCGGGATAGCAGATCAGCTGAACGGCATTTTTGAGCAGCATGGCAGGGCTCCTGCGTTATCAATTATCGGATAAAAACCAATCAGGCCGCGCTCTGGCCCAGCGATACGACTTTTTTCAGTTTGCTGAGGCGCCGCTGTTCCACTGTCTCGATAAACTCGTCGCCCCAGTAGCTTATGTCGTAGCGACACACGATTTCGAAAGCCTCGCTCAAGCGGTTTCTGGCTTCATCCGGGCTCATGGCCAATGCGTAGTAACAGGTGTCTGCCAGGTCCTGTGGGTGGTGGGGGTTGGCCAGTATGGCACCCCGAAGTTCAGCCGCTGCTCCGGCAAACTCGGACAACACCAGCACCCCGCAGCCCTTGGTGAGCCCCTGGGTAGCAATGTATTCCTTGGCGACCAGGTTAAGGCCATCACGCAAGGGGGTAATCCACATCACATCGGCCATGGTGTAATAAGCAACCAGTTCCTCGAAGGGCAGGGCGCGGAAGAAGAATTGCACCGGGGTCCAGCCCACCTGAGCAAACTGGCCATTGATACGGCCCACGGTCTGTTCAATCTGCGCCAGCAGTTCTTCGTAGATGGTCATGCCTTTCGCGGCGGGCACACACACCATCATCAGAGTGACCTTGGTTTCCAGTTCCGGATGCTCGGTCAGCATGCGCTCGTATGCCTGCAGCTTTTCCAGAATGCCCTTGGTGAAATCAAGGCGTTCCACAGAAAGGATCAGCCGGATGCCTTCGAGTTCTTCTCTGAGAGTCTCCATACGGGCAATGACATCGGTATCTGCAAGGGCGTTGCGAACACGGCTCAGATCCAGCCCCACCGGGTGTGCACCAAGGCCTATCTTGCGTTCGTTCACGGTAATTTCGGTGCTCATCTCGTCCAGGCCCACGGCGCAGCCGTAAGTCAGGAATCGAGGTGCGCAGCCGGCTTTTTTGGTGACTTCCAGAGGTGTAACGCCGCGGGCCACATCCACGAAATTCTCGGCTTGGCGGGGAATATGGAACCCGATGTGATCGCACTGCAGCAGGCTACTGATAATTTCCCGGCGCCAGGGTAAAACGTTGAACACATCGGCAGAGGGGAAATAGGTGTGATGGAAAAAAGCGATGGTCAGATCCGGGCGCAGCTCTCGCAGAAAGGCCGGCACCATCCACAAATTGTAATCGTGGATCCACACCACGGCATTGTCTGCTGCCTCCGCCGCCGTGCGTTCAGCGAAGAGTTTGTTGACCTTGAGGAACACCTGCCAGTGATCATCCCGGAAGGTGGCGCGTTCCCAGAAGGTGTGCAGGGTGGGCCAGAAGGCTTCTTTGGAGAAGCGCTTGTAGAAGATATCGACTTCTTCGGCGGTTAACCCAACCCGTGCGGCTACGAGTTTTTCATAGCGGCTGGTGTCCACTTCGGTGTGGGTCTGGAAGGGCCCCAGTTCCGGGTCATCAATCGACCAGGCCACCCAGGATCCGGCTTTGCCATCGGCAAAGAAGCTCAGCAGAGTGGGAATGATGCCGTTGGGCGAACGGGGCCGGCGTCGGATCAGTTGGCCGTTCTCTACCACTTCTTCATAGGGCAGGCGGTGGTACACGATAACCAGGTCCGATTTACCCGATCGCATGGTATCCGGAATTTCAGCATCTATACCGGCGTGGCCCAGAAACCCGAAGTGTTCAAAGGCTTCGAGAATACCGCCACAGCCGGTCGCGTCTGCGTGATACACCCGTGCCTGCTGTTCGGTTTCCTCCAGCAGACTGGCCTCCGAGGCGCCAACGCAAACCCCTTTAAAGCTTTGCTGATACATCGACAGATCGTTCAGGGTGTCGCCTGCCACCAGAACTGTTTCCGGGTCGGCGCCCAGGTGCTCAATCAGACGGGTAAGAGTACTGCCCTTGTTAACACCCCGGGGCAGAATGTCCAGATACTTGCCAGCGGAGAAGAGCACGTCGCAGGACAAGGCTTCCGCTTTGGCTTTCAGTTCCTCACCCACTGCAGTGCTGTGGCAGAAGTAGGAAACGCGGCGTTCCTGAGGCACTTCCTGGCGCTGCAGGCCTTCGAACGACGTCAGCGCCGCCTCGATGATCTGTTCGCCGGGCCAGATATCGTCGATTTCGCCCTGCAAGGGCTGTATGGCCTGCTGGGAATCCCCATGGACAACGGTGCAGCCCACGTCGCAGATGATGTAATCGGGCTGGGGGATGGTCGGGTCAGATAGTAGTGGCAATACCGACTCCAATCCTCGACCGGTTACGAACACCAGTTGGATTTCCGGGTGGGCGGCGATCAGTTGGTACAGCCTGAGGCGATTCTCCGGATCACCCGCAAGAAAGGTTCCGTCAAGATCGGTGGCAAGTAACATGATGGTGCACTCCTGTCTGCATGTTTCCTTACGGTGCTTGCAGGATTTGTACCGGGTGGGGACCAGAAGGCTTTTGCCCGGCGTGCGGATTCTATTAATAGTGTCGGAAAAACAAGGAGCTGGGCCAGCCTTGAAAAAACTGCCTGTTTGAGTAAAACATCGCCCCGGCTGGTGCCACAGTGGTGCACTCAAGAGCGCAGTGCTTTATTTGAGTGCTTTGTTTTCTGCTCAGCTTTCAACCTTGTATTCTTCAGGTGTATGCTGGGTTGGCAGGCGGAGAATTGGCCGGCGAATTGGCGCAGAGACTCCGTGCTAACCCAGGGAAGAGGCGAGTGGCATGCCAGGGGTAAGCTATCCGAATAACATTCCAGCGCTAGGCTCGCAAGGCGCATACAGCCGCACCATCTGTCATATTGGCTGGGCGGTCATCGTAATCAGTTCGCTGGTTATGCTGTCGTGGGGTTTGGATATTGAGGTGGGAAAACGCCTTCGCCCCTCTTTCCAGTCAATGAAGTTCAATACAGCATTTTGCTTCCTCATCTGCGGCCTTCTTTTTCATCGTCAATCACAGAGTGGCGAGACTTCTGCACGGGACTCGATCGTTGCCTGCCTGGGGGTTTTTCTTCTCGTGATATCAGGCCTCACGCTGCTCCAGTACGGGCTGGGTTGGCAGCTGGGCATCGATAATCTTGTGATTCAGGATTTGGATACGCCTCCAGAGGACTGGCCGGGGCGTATGTCGGCCGGCACGGCCCTTTGTTTCAGCCTGATGGGCGTCGCGTGGCTGATCAATGCTATGCCGTTACGCCACTCCATCGTCGTACTGCAACTCCTTGCCCTGGCGGTAATCGTGATCAGCGGTGCGGCACTCATCGGATATATTTTCGGTGTGCAACGCTTCAGGCTGCCTTTGTTTTCCACCATGGCCCTGCACACCGCTGCTTTGTTCGTTGTCTGCGGCGCTGGCATGCTCATGGTAAGGCCTCACGCCGGGGTGATGAGTTCCGCAGCGAGTGCGTATATTGGTGGCCGCTCCTTAAGGCGCCTTCTGCCTTATTTCGTTGTTACTCCGGTGCTTATAGGCTGGCTGAGTATGGAAGGCGTTGTGGCTGGCTATTACACCGAGGCGTTCGGCTTTGCATTGAGCAGTCTCTCCAGCATCCTGGTGCTGACCTGTGTCGGCTGGCTCGGTGCGGGTGCCCTCAACCGGGAGGAGGAACGTTTTCGCTCCACCGTGGACTCCTCTCCAGTGGCCACGCTTATGGTTGATCGAAGGGGTACTATCCAGATAGCCAACCAACTCGCACACTCATTATTTCGCTGCCCGCAAGGCCATTTGGTTAACCGGCAGGTAGAACGCCTTCTACCCGAGCGGTTCCGCAGTGAGCCTTTAACCTTCCAGCGTGAGTATCTGGAAGGGGGAGAACGAAGAATTTTGGGCAGCGGGCGAGATCTGTTTGCTTTGCGCCAGGACGGTAGCGAGTTTCGGGCCGAGATTGCTCTGAACCCGGTACAGACGGCTGATGGCCACTCTATTATCGTGGCGATTCTGGATATCACGGCGCGCGTAGAAGCCGAGCTGAAAGTACTTCGCCTGAATCGGATTCATAAGGTTCTGAGTGGCATCAACACGCTGATCTTACGCGCTCAGACCCTGGATGCGCTCTATGAGGGCGCTACATGGATTGCGGTAGAGAAAGGTGAGTTGCCTGCTGCAATCGTTGTAGAGCACGACAAGCATTCGGGCCTGCTCAATATCCGGCACGCACACGCCGAAAATACGCAGCTGCAGGCCCGGTCACTCTCTGGTTTCGAAACCGATGCCATTTATGAGTGTCTGCAGACACATCAGGTAGTTACGCGAAACAATCTGGCGCAGCAGGAAGGCAACGTGGACCTGGCGGGGTTGGTTGGTCAGGGCATACAGGCGTTGGCCAGTTTTCCGCTAACCACGCAGGGACAGCCGTTGGACGCTGCTTTGGTCCTCTATCGGTGTGAGCCGTTTTCGTTCGACCAGGCTGAAATGGAACTTTTGCGGGAAGTCGCTGGCGATATCTCATTCGCAATCGCCAATCTGGAAAAAAGCCAGGAGTTGGAGTACCTGACGCATTTTGACAGTGTCACAGATCTGCCAAACCGCCTGTTACTGACCGACAGATTACGGCAGGCCATGATACAGGCAGACAGGTGGCAGGGTACCGTCATCGTTTTGTATGTGAACATCAACGGCTTTAAACAGGTCAACGAAAAGCTGGGGTTCTCCGGTGGCGATGACGTGCTCCGCCAGGTGGCTCGAAGGGTCGGCGCCTGTATCGGCCAGGCCGATACAGTATCCCGCTGGGGTGGCGACGAATTCATTGTTCTGCTTCCCGGGCAGAGCGCTGCAGACGCGAGTGAAGTCGCCCACCTTATAACCGATGCCCTGAAGTCGGCGATCCAGCTGGAGGACGGTCGGGATGTGCTTGTTTCTTGCAGAGTGGGCGCTGCTGAGTATCCTCGCGACGGTTTAGAGTTAGACGCCATCATCAACAGCGCCAGAACTGCATCAAGTAAGGCAAGTTGATGGTTGGCAACCCCTTGGGCGCTTCTACGTTCTCCGACGTATAGACGCCTGTACACCTCGGCAATACCTTTAAACGGTATTTTCAGAGGTAACTGCAATGAAAATTGGTACGATCGAGTCGATTTGGCGTTACCCCGTAAAGGGCATGGCCGGTGAAAGTCTGGGAGCCTGTGCTCTTGATTCGCAGGGTTTGGCGGGTGATCGCACATGGGCTGTGCAGGACGTAAAACGCCAGGAGATCCAGAGCTGCAAGTTCCGCCCGCAACTCCTTCAATGCCGTGCCCGCACCCGGGGTGAGCTTGACAGCGAGCATATCGAAATCACCTTTCCTGGCGGCCAAACCCTTCGCAGCGATCACCCGCAGGTCAATGCCCAGGTGTCTGCCCTTATTGGCCATGAAAGCGTTCTGCAGCCACTGCGCGCAGATGCAGGTGACGACTTCTATCGCCGATACAAAACCGATGACCACACCTGGCTTGACGAGCTGAAAGCTACCTTCGCACGAGAAGAAGGTGAACCACTGCCCGATCTCGACAACCTGCCAAAGTCCATGCAGGAGTTCGTGTCTGTTCGGGGCACGTTCTTTCTGGTGTCGCAGTTTCATATCCTGACCACAGCCAGCCTGGATTACATGAAGCAGCAGAACCCGGAGGCCGACTGGCACCTGGAGCGCTTTCGCCCCAATCTGATGATTGAAACCTTGCCGGGAATCGAGGGCCTGGCTGAACAGGACTGGATTGGTAAAACCCTACAAATTGGCGAGCTACGCATCGAATGCGACGGGCCTGCACCACGTTGCGGGGCGGTTACCCGGCAGCAGAGCGACTTTGGTGCAGATACCGGTTTGCTGCGTAGCATTGTTCGGCACGCGGATCAGAATCTGGGGATCTACGGAAACGTCAGAAACTCGGGCCTGATAAGTGTTGGCGACGAGGTTGTGCTGATCTAGAGCCCACTCAACCTGGCAGGGTGAACGCACCAGAATGGCGCACGCCGGTTTTGCTCGCACTGATTTGGGGTTCTTGAACCCGGAATAGAGCACCATGCTATGTTTGTTTTTAATGTAACTAGCTGAAATTAATGAGGGTTTTACCGGTCTGGAACGGCTGATGCAATGTGGGAAAGGTTCATGATGAACGGCGCAACTCACTTTCAAAAGCATCCCGTGGTATGACAGCTTTCCAACGACTAGAACCATTCCTTCAGCACGAGTCTGCGTCGGGCCACCGGTTTGATCTGGAGCGGCGTTGGGCCGCCGGTTTGTCTCTTGGTTTTGAAGCGAGAGATAAAGAAAAAGGTGAGCCTGTTACCCGTCTGGTTCGCCGTAAACACCATGGCCCGTTAAGGGTGCAGCGGCCTTTCTACCCGGAAGGGCGCACCGGCTGCTGCCATGTGTATTTATTGCACCCGCCCGGCGGGTTGGTGAGCGGTGATGAGCTCCGTATTGAAGCCTCGGTCGGTGAGCGAGCTCATGTGTTGCTAACCACTCCGGCCGCCGCCAAGCTTTACAAAGCCGACAGCCACGGCGTCGCCTGGGGGCAGCACACCCGCCTGCAGGTGGCCAGAAACGGCATTCTTGAATACCTGCCACAAGAAACCATTGCCTTTGACGGCTCCCGGGGCAAGCAAAGCACCACCATCGAACTCGAAACCGGCGCCAAATGCATCGGCTGGGAAATCCTTGCCCTGGGGCGCCCGGCCAGTGATTTACCGTTTGTGTCCGGTCATCTGGAACAGAGTTTTCGCCTGCACATGAACGGCCGCCCTCTGTGGCTCGAACGCCAGCCTATGGACCCTACCCACAGCCGATTTAAAGGCCATTGGGGGCAGGGTGGTGCGACCGTGCAAGCCACCCTCTGGGTTGTCGGGCTGGAAGACGAAGCCGCTGCTATCGAAGCGCTCCGGGCAAACCTGCCCGCTAATCAACGCTGGGCCGTTACCCGTCGCCGTGGCGTGTTGCTGTTGCGCTATCTGGGGCAGGAAAGAAACGAAGCCTGGGCCCTTTGCCAGCAAGCCTGGGAACTGCTCAGGCCAGAACTCACCGGCCAGCCAGCCAGCGTTCCCCGCATCTGGCTGACCTGAACACCATTCGAATTGCGTCGCGATAACCGGAGTTAGACACCATGGAATTAACGCCCAGAGACAAAGACAAACTATTGCTGTTCACCGCCGCACTGCTGGCCGAACGCCGCAAGGCCCGGGGCCTGAAACTGAACTACCCGGAGGCCATCGCCCTGATCAGCGCGGAAATCATGGAAGGCGCCAGAGCCGGCCACTCCGTTGCAGAACTGATGAGCAGCGGCGCAGAAATTCTCACGCGGGACGACGTGATGGATGGAATAGCCGAAATGATTCCGGAAGTGCAGGTGGAAGCCACCTTTCCGGACGGCACCAAGCTCGTCACCGTTCACAACCCCATTGTTTAAAAGGCCAATGAGAAGCTACCTGCGTTGCCGCTACGGCGTTAAAAGAAGGCTCAAAATGCTCATTTATACCTGCATAAATTGCGCTTTTTCGCCTTCTTTTGTCCGGGCGGCGTTCCGCTTGTATCGGCTGCCTCGCCAACGCTTCTCATCGGCTTTTAAAGGAGGCTATTTATGATTCCCGGAGAGTACCAACTCAAAGACGGCGATATCGAACTTTGCGCAGGTCGCCCGCGCATCACGCTGGACGTTGCCAATACCGGCGATCGGCCGGTTCAGCTCGGCTCCCACTACCATTTCGCCGAAGCGAATCCGGCTCTGATTTTTGATCGTGATAAAGCAAAAGGCTACCGCCTGGACGTAGCTGCGGGCACGGCCATTCGTTTCGAGCCGGGGCAATCGCGTCAGGTCACTCTGATCCCCTTTGCTGGCGGACGCGAAATCTATGGGTTTCGGGGCGATGTGATGGGCAAACTGGAGGCGCAGAAATGAAGATTACTAGGCAGGCATACGCCGACATGTACGGCCCCACCGTTGGCGACCGCGTAAGACTGGGCGACACTGAACTGTGGATTGAGGTCGAGAAAGATCACACCCATTACGGCGACGAAGTAAAATTCGGCGGCGGTAAAGTTATCCGCGATGGCATGGGCCAGAGCCAGCGTGCCGACGATACCGTGATGGACACGGTGATTACCAACGCCCTGATTCTCGACTGGTGGGGCATTGTAAAAGCGGATGTGGGTATCCAGAAAGGCCGCATTGCCGCCATTGGCAAATCCGGCAACCCGGACACCCAGCCAGACGTCGATATAGTGATCGGCCCCGGCACTGAAATCATCGCCGGCGAGGGTAAGATCCTCACCGCAGGTGGCATCGACCCGCATATTCACTTTATCTGCCCGCAACAGGTAGAAGAAGCGCTGATGAGCGGCGTGACCACCATGCTGGGCGGCGGCACCGGCCCGGCAACCGGAACCAACGCGACTACCTGTACACCCGGTGCCTGGCACATGGGTAAAATGCTGCAGGCCGTGGACAGCCTGCCCATGAACATCGGCTTTCTGGGCAAAGGCAACGCCAGCCTGCCAGAAGCACTGGAACTGCAGATCAAAGCGGGCGCTATCGGCCTCAAGTTGCACGAAGACTGGGGCACCACCCCGGCCAGCATCGACAACTGCCTGACCGTTGCAGATCAATACGACGTACAGGTTGCCATCCACACCGACACATTGAACGAATCCGGCTTTGTGGAAGATACCCTGGCGGCGTTCAAAGAGCGTTGCATTCACACCTTCCATACCGAAGGTGCTGGTGGCGGCCACGCGCCGGATATCATCACCGCCTGCTCCAAACCCTATGTGTTGCCGTCTTCCACTAACCCCACGCGCCCGTACACGGTGAACACCATCGACGAGCACCTGGACATGTTGATGGTCTGCCACCATCTGGACCCCAACATTCCGGAAGATGTCGCGTTTGCTGACTCCCGCATACGCCGGGAAACCATTGCGGCGGAAGACATTCTTCACGACATGGGTGTGATCTCCATGATCTCCTCCGACTCACAGGCCATGGGCCGGGTAGGGGAGGTTATCTGCCGCACCTGGCAAACGGCCCACAAAATGAAAACCCAGCGCGGTCTGCTGCCGGAAGATGAAGAACTGGGTGCCGACAACTTCCGCGCCAAACGCTACATCGCCAAGTACACCATCAACTCCGCCATTACCCATGGCATTGCACACGATGTGGGCTCGGTAGAAGTGGGCAAGCTGGCGGATCTGGTGCTCTGGAGCCCGGCATTCTTTGGTGTGAAACCCGCCTGCATCATCAAAGGCGGCATGATTGCCGCTGCGCCCATGGGCGATCCCAATGCATCGATTCCCACGCCGCAGCCGGTGCACTACCGCCCCATGTTTGGTGCCTTTGGTAAAGCCGCCAGTGCCACCCGCCTGACCTTTGTCAGCAAGGCAGCCCTGGAAGCCGGTATTGGCAAGGAGCTGGGCTTGGATAGCATGCTCTCCGCCTGTACCAACGTGCGGCAAGTCCGCAAGAGCGATATGAAATTGAACGACGCCTGCCCGCACCTGACCGTAGATCCGCAAACCTACGAAGTGCATGCAGACGGTGAACTGCTGACCTGCGAACCGGCTTCTGAGTTGCCGTTGGCCCAGCGTTACCACCTATTCTGAGCCAGAGGCCGGAGAACCTTATGCTGGAACTTATAAAACGCGTTTCCCATGTGGAAAGCACTGAAATTTTCGACAATCTGACCTTGCCCTACGACCTGCGCATGCGGGGCCGGCTGCGCTCCACCACAGAAACCAGCCAGGACGTTGGCCTGTTTCTGGACCGTGGCCCCGTATTGCGTGACGGCGACTTGCTGCAAGCCAGAACCGGCGAAATCATCCGGATTCGCGCCGCGGAAGAGCCGGTAGTAACCGCTTACATACAGGCCGGCCTGCCGCTGGCAAGGTTGTGCTACCACCTTGGCAACCGCCATGTCTCGCTGGCTATTGGCCAGAGCGAAAGAGGTGGCTGGGTGCGTTTCCCGCCTGATCATGTTCTGGAAGAGCTGGCCGAGCACCTGGGCGCAGAACTGGTTCGCCACACGGCAACCTTTGATCCCGAACCTGGCGCTTATGCACAAGCTGGAAATGCCGATAGCGGCCACAGCCATAGCCACGGCCATCAACATGCTCACTCCCACTAACAGCCCGGCCGCCGCATCGAGCGACCTGGCTTTGCTGGGCCTGATGCAACTGGTCAGCCCCGCGCTGCCCATAGGTGCCTTTGCCTGGTCCCAGGGGCTGGAAAGTGCCTTTGAGCTGGGCTGGGTAGAAAACGAAGCAGACTTGCAGCAATGGCTGGAAGGCGTGCTTGAAGATGGTCTGAGCCGCTGCGAATTGCCTTTGCTGGTGCGCCTGCAAACAGCCTGGGCTGTCGGAGATGCTGGTGCCATTGCACAGTGGAACGACTGGTTGCACGCCACCCGGGAAACCGCAGAACTGAGTGACGAAGACACCCGCCTTGGCGCGGCGCTGGCCACCCTGCTGCGCAACCTTGGCCTGTTGCCGGATGCAAAGCTGATTCCAGACGAACCCGGTTACATCACCATGTTCGCCTGGGTGGCCCATTACCGGAAGGTACCCGAGCGCCAGACCTTGATCGGCTTCGCCTGGGCCTGGCTGGAAAACCAGCTGGCAGTTGCCTGCAAAGCACTGCCCCTTGGCCACACCGCAGCCCAGCGAGTAACCGAACACATGCGCCCCTTATTGGTAACCGCTGTCGAGATTGCCCTGCAGCGGAGTGACGAGGAGCTTGGCCCCATTCTGCCCGGCCTGGCCTTAGGCAGCGCCTTACACGAAACCCAGTATTCACGGCTTTTCAGAAGCTGAAACATAAAGACATTTACTCCGAGGTCTGGAGCGGCGGTCAGTAAGTCCTTCCGGGACTGTCTGCAGCATGGATGCTGCAGTCAAGCGTACAGGGATGTATTTACAGCGTGTCCCGGAAGGACTTATTGGTCGCAGCAGACACGGAGCCTGAAGATAAGAGGATAAAGCTATGAAACATTGTTTGAGAGTTGGAGTCGGCGGCCCGGTCGGTTCCGGAAAAACCGCCCTCTTGCGCCAGTTGTGCAAGGCCCTGAAAGACCACTACGACATAGCCGTAGTAACCAACGATATCTACACCCGTGAAGATGCCGACTTCCTGCTGAAGCACGACGCCCTGCCAGCCGACCGCATCCTCGGCGTGGAAACCGGCGGCTGCCCGCACACCGCCATCCGCGAAGATGCCTCCATGAACCTGGCAGCCATAGACGACCTGCAAAGCCGCCACCCGAACCTTGAACTGGTACTGGTGGAATCCGGTGGTGACAACCTTTCGGCTACCTTCAGCCCGGAACTGAGCGATCTCACCCTGTACGTGATCGACGTATCCGCCGGCGACAAAATTCCCCGCAAAGGCGGCCCCGGCATCACCAAATCCGACCTGCTGATCATCAACAAGATCGACATTGCCGAACAGGTACACGCCTCCCTCGACGTGATGGAGCGGGACAGCAAGAAAATGCGCGGCGAACGCCCCTTCGTGTTCACCAACCTGTACGACGGAGTAGGGCTGGAAACCATCATCAGCTTCATTCTTGAGCGCGGAATGCTGCCGGAAAGACGCACGGAAAAACTTGCCGAAACCGCCTGAGCCAACCGAATCCGAACGAATCCAGAACCACCAGGAGAAATACCATGAAACATACAGCCAAACTCCTTACCGCCGCCGCGCTGCTGGCCGCCTCCGCCTCTGCAATGGCCCACCCCGGCCATGCTGAAGGTGGCTTCACCAGTGGCCTGTTGCACCCCATGCTGGGCCTTGACCACCTGTTGGCCATGGGCGCCATCGGCTTCTGGAGCGTGCGCCAGTCAAACACTATGAAAAACGCCACCCCAGCCTTTGTGATCGGTGGCATGGTCTTAGGCGCCGCCCTGGCCTGGGGCGGCCTGAGCCTGCCCGGCGTTGAAACCGGTATCACCTTCTCTGTACTGGTTGCCGGCATCCTCATTGCTACTCTGGCGAAACTGCCCACCGCTGTGGGTGGCACCCTGGTTGGCGCCTTCATGCTGTTCCACGGCTTTGCCCATGGCGCAGAAATGCCAGCAGGCGCAACACTCGCCGCCTACCTGGCTGGCTTCTCCATCGCAACCCTAGCCATCACCCTCGTTGGGCGTGGACTGGGCAGCCTGATGCTGAAAGCAGACAGCCGCTTCAGCCGTGGTGTTGGTGGCGTGCTGGCGGTTGCGGGAGCGTATCTGGCAGCTGCCTGATACCGACCAGCTAACCAAAGCATCAAGAAAAGCCGCCCGGGAAACCGGGCGGCTTTTTCGTGTTGGGTTGACACCATTTTGCAACGGAAGGGTAGTCAGCTTGCTTAACAGTAGGTTAGTGTGTAGCCATAAGAAACGGACTTTTGCCGCTGTTAAGGACGACAGATGGATTTCTGCCTTTTTTGAATCTCTCTTTCCCCTTAGACCGCTGGTATTTCCTAGCGCCTTGTGCAGATCTTTTGATCGAAGGTTACTTTCGTGCGCCTTGGTATTTAGGAGTCTGTGTAGAATGCATTGCACCGAGATCATCGCACGCGCTTCGTTATTGCAATAATGCAGAGGTCACGCGATTACATCGGGGATAGCGGGGCAGTCTTTGCAAGTTGCTAATTTTTAATGTAAAAATATTAAAAAAGATTTGATGGTGGGCGCGGATAGTGGAAGTCACTTTTGTGCAATAACGAAGCGCTCTATCTAATTACTGTTATACGCTCTTGAAACTAACTAAATCCGTTTAATTATTATGGATATATTATGAACAATCAGGAAGTACCAAATATTGACGGAAAGCTTGCTTATCTAAAGCCACGAAGTGATAAGTGGGACTCACTATGTGAGGAGTCATTTTTAGCCCTTATCCCAGAGCCAAAAGCAAGGGCTTTAAATGAAGAGGAAAAAAGCAAGGTAGAGCAAAATAAGCAACATATAAACGATGTTTTATTAAAGTCACTGCAATTACCTAATTTATCATTTTTTGCAGGAAGTGGAACTTCTCTTGCTGAAGTCAATGGGCCTAGCATGTGGGATCTATGGCAAAAATCAATGTTGAAATCTCCAAATGCAGATAAAGCAGATGATGATTTTGGTAAGCTCGCAACGGAGGCGTCAGCGACATTAGATAAAGTAAAATATACAGAGTTAGAGAACCCTAATATTGAACATTTCTTGTCACAATGTGATGCCTATCTTTTATTTAATGAGGATGAAGAAGTTGATAGCTTCTTGAATCAAGTTAAAAAAACCATATTACATGAATGTTCATCATTTATAGATACAGAACAAAGTGATATATCTTGCTACCAAAGCCTTTTGCAAAAGTTAGCAAGAAGAAGAGTACGTGACCCGAGACTAAAGGTGTTTACTACAAACTATGATATGTGTTTTGAAACTGCCGCGTCAGATTTAGGGATGATGATAGTTGACGGCTTTTCTTACACTCGAAATCGAAAATTTGATGGAAAATATTTTAACTATGATGTTGTTAGAAGGGAAAGTGATAACCATGAATTTGTGGAAGGAATAATACAGCTTTACAAACTTCATGGTTCTGTTAGTTGGGAAAGAAAAGGAAGTAGTGTATATGAAACAAGTGCACCATCTCCTGAAAGTGCAGTATTAATTTACCCTGCGAAAGGAAAGTACCAACAAGCTTTCATTCAGCCTCACCTTGAACTTCTATCAAGATTTTTAGAGTCTTTGAGACAACCTAATTCGTGTTTAATTATGGCAGGATTTGGTTTCAATGATGATCATCTTTCTGAACCCATAATATCGTCTATTAAATCAAACCCGAGCCTAAAATTAATTATTGCCGACTATAAAGCAGCCTCTAATATCAATAATCCGTCTGAAGAAACCAGCCCTTACTGGAAAGAGCTATCTGAGTTAGCCTCGCAAGGCTATGACATACATTTTATTAATGGCAGCTTTTCGGATTTTGTGTCAATTATTCCACACTTGAGAGCTTTAACTCCTGCTGATCAGTTAGCAAAAGCAGTTAAAGCTGCTGGAAGATAAAATGGACTTAAATTTACTTTTCACAGAAAACGGAATTCTAAGCAATCGCCTAAAAGTCGGTGTTGTTTCTTCTGTAACTGCCCAAGGAATTAAAATTAATCTAGCTCATTCGGGCGATGTAAGTGGTAGTTATGTCGATGGAAGTAGATACGGGCGAGGAGAAGTAGGTGAGCTTCTTTTAATTGAGGGGCAACAATCGATTTTACTTGGACGATTAACAGAAGTGAGACTCCCTGATAGAGATCGAACTGAGTTGTCACAAGATTTTGAAGGCTCTGCCAAGCTTGATGCTATTGGATTTGTACAATTATTGGGCTCAATAAATATTGAACAATTAAAAATTCAAGCAGGTATCATTTCTTACCCTAGACTGGGGGATCGGGTATTTTCTGCTCCTGCTGAACTAATTTCTGCCTTGCCTGAGCTTATGATCAGTGGTGTAACTGATTCAAGAAGCACTAGAGTTACATTGGAGATTGGTGAGGTTACCGGAGAGACTGGAAGCAAGATACGTGTAACACCAGAAAAACTCTTTGGCCGTCATTGCGCTATCCTAGGTTCTACTGGTGGTGGGAAAAGCTGGACTACAGCAAAAATAATTGAAGAATGTGCAAAACATAATAACTCTAAAATTATAGTTATTGATGCGACTAGTGAATACAGGACTCTGAGTAACACATATACATCGCATTATCATATTAGTTCCCCGCTTTATAGAAACGAAGCTTCTACAGAACTTTGCATACCTCCAACAGATTTTTTAGAGTCCGACTTTTTAGCTATTTTTGACCCTTCAGGAAAGGTGCAAGGACCAAAGCTTAAGGAAGCTATTAAAAGTCTTAGACTAGCAAAGCTTTCCCCGGATTTATTTCCTGATGGCTTCGTTGAGAAAATAAATCAAAGTAAAGCTCTTTATCGTCAAGCAATGAATAAGGATGGTAATTCAAAACTTGTAGACAGTCCTTCTCAAGAGTTTGATGTTACAAAACTGATTAAACAACTTGTTCAAGAGTGTTGCTGGGATAATGGAGATAGCTGGGGAAAAGAAAGCAATGATTTGGGCTATTGCTCATCTCTATTAACAAGAATACAGGCCGTTATTTATTCACCTTCGCTTAAGGCTGTTTTCAAGAATGATGGAATATCAAATCTTGAGGAATCGCTAAAACAGTTTATTGAGGGGGATAGCAGAGTATTCAGACTATGTTTAAGTGACGTGAGTTATGAATTCTATGCTAGGGAAGTATTAGCTAATGTTATAGGTAGAAAATTGCTTTCATTCGCTAGGAAGGAGGCCTTTAGAAAAAAGCCCGTATTAGTAATTGTGGATGAGGCACATAACTTTCTCGGTAAAAGAGTTGGTGCAGAAGATCACTCTACAAAACTTGATGCTTTTGAGATGATAGCGAAAGAAGGTCGAAAATATGGCCTGAATATATGCCTAACCACTCAAAGGCCGCGAGATATAACCGAGGGGGTACTAAGTCAAATGGGCACTTTATTGGTGCATAGATTGACAAATGATAGAGATAGAGAAGTTGTTGAGAGAGCGTGTGGAGAAATTGACCGCTCAGCCGCATCCTTCTTGCCTAATTTAAAACAAGGTGAAGTAGCATTAGTTGGTGTTGACTTTCCAATACCAATGACCATACAGATTGATAAGCCAATATATCCTCCGAAATCAGATGGCCCAAGCTTTCAAGATATTTGGGGGGATTGAATGGAGCCGAAAGCTTATAACAAGCGGCTTCAACGGACTCGTCAACCTGGCACTTGTTTTGCAAAAAAGAGCCGCAAAACAAGTGCCAGGTTAACTCGCCGCTGAGCCGGGCGTTGGCGCTACAAGGAGGTATTACGGGGAAACCGTGGGAAAACCGGGACAGATTTATTTTTGAACCGACATAGGACGTTGAGTAATGAAATGGGCTTTCATCGACTACGAAAATGTAGGAAATCTTGGAAAGGTTAATCTCTCAGAGTATGAGCGGGTCATCGTGTTCCTTGGTGCCAAGCAGCCCAAGCTCGACTTCACGGACACGAAGTACGACGAACCAATCAATATGGTGGTCGTTCAGTTGAAGGCCACTCAGCCAAATAACCTTGATTTCCATCTTGCCTACTATCTCGGAAAATTCGATGCCCAGGCCGATCGAAAGGTGGCGTTTGAGGTGATTAGCAATGATTCAGGCTTTTCGCCGCTGATTGCCCACATCAAGTCCAGTGGACGGGTGTGCAAGCAGGTAAAGATTGCTGGGGCCTCTGGTGAGACACAGAAGCTGATCAAGAATCTGACTTCAATGCCAAAAGACAAGCGTCCTCAGAAGGTCACTGGCCTTCGTAACCATATCGCTTCTAATCTGCGGCTCCAGGGCAATGAGATGGCTATTCAGAAAGCCCTTAATCAACTGGTACACGCCAAATTTCTCAAGGTGTCTGATACCGGTGTCGAATACCTGGCCTGATTATTCGGCCCTCAACCATGGTTTATTTTGGAGTATGGAATTTTGGACCCGGTGAGTTTTGTGTTTTCCGCTTACCTCAACACCGTGCAATCGACGGTATCGAATCATTTCAATGAAACCAGAAACCTTCAGGTTACCCCCGTGGTTATTGAATACGAGGGGGTATCGGTTTCGTACCAGCATCAGCTTTGGAGGGTGCGCTCTGAGAGTGTTTGTGCCAACCATCAGCAAAACCTCAGTCAGTTTTCCAGATGCACTGCTAAGGCTGCCCGGCTGTTCAATGCTCTGTGTTCGCAATTGAGAGCCTCAGGGTCAGACGATTGGAAACAGGCGAAAATCCAGAATATGTACTGCAATGCAGCTGTCTCTTTCAAACCAACGGTTGCCAATATAGGTTCCGCACCAACGCTTGATCCGCTAGATGAAGCGCGGCAGGCGTGCAATGCGGCGACAGTTGCTGCTATGGGCAATAGCGATCCTAGGTTGGCGCGAGAGCGCGATAAGTCCTGTGAGAATTATCGTGAGTTGAAGGAACAATAGGAAAACCTGATCAGGTCTGTTTTCCAGCCTGGGCAGAGCTTGTAATCCGTTACAAAAATTCTAAGGCGTCGAACCACAGACTGATTTATGTTCCACGCTGGGTTGATTCAGGATTGCACAACAAGGATGTCTGAGAAATGGATTTGAGCCCGGCTTTCCAGCCCTTTATTACTGCACTTTATTATCTGTTAGCTCTTTCAATCATGGCAGGCCTGATCAAATGCTCCTGCTTCGAGGAGAAGTGAATTGAATCAGAAAGGAATTCTCACTGTCTGGGATGATGCCAAGGGGTTTGGATTTATTACTCCGGAAGCCGGTGGTGAGCGGGTTTTTGCGCATATCAGCAGTTATGCAGGCCGAGGGCGACCGGTTTCTGATCGCAAGGTGACGTATAGCATCTCGAAGGATGACCGGGGCCGGCTGAGGGCTGGGCGGTTTCAGTATGCGGGAGCAGCAAAGGTAGGCGCCAGTATCGCTCCGGGAGTCTGGGTGGCGGCTGTTGTTGTGCTTGCGTTTTTCACCACTCTGGCAGGCTTGTTTCATCGGGGTTATATGCCTGTTTCTATCCCGGCTGCCTATGGTGGGGTGAGTCTGCTGTTGTTTGTGATGTATTGGATTGATAAGCGGGCGGCTCAACGGGGAGCACAGCGTACACCCGAGAAAAGGCTGCACTTCTTTGAACTCTGCTGTGGCTGGCCTGGTGCACTTATGGCGCAACAGGTTTTTCGGCATAAAACGCGAAAGGTGAGCTATCAGTTCGTTTTCTGGCTGGCGGTTTTCGCTAATCTGGGCGCTCTTGGCTGGCTGCTTGTAGCCCCGGAAGCGGCGGGTTTGCGGCAGCAAATGGACTTCGATTTGTTGAATTCTTTGCGGCCGCTTGTTTGGTAGCTGGGTAATGACGATAAATATGTCCCGGTTTTCAGATTTCCTGCCATCTGAGCCGATTATTTCAACCACCAGACGAATCGGAGCCCCAAGTGATTAAGCCCAGTTGTTACAGCTGTCGGAAAAAGTTTGAGCCATCTGAACTCAGACTCTCTTACTCGAAAAACTACTGTGAGGGCTGCGGCGTTGGGCTGTTTGGAGAGGACTATTTCAGTTTCACTGCCAAGCCTGCCCCAACTATCCGGAAGAACCTGGCTGTCCATTTTGCAGTGCTTCTTTTCGGAGTTTCTGGCTTGTTGTTATGGTTTTTGACTGGCAGGTCGTAAGCGCTCAAAAGCGGGACAAGTCTGGTTTCAAGTCAGGCAAGGGTGTCCGCCGGATCGATGCCATGCTGACCCGCATTCGCGAGATGCGCACCGATTGAGCTAATCTGCTCGGTAACCACTGAATGGGAAACCGTTATGAAACTTATCCTTTTGCTCGCCGCTGTATTGGTGGTTGGTCTGTTGGTGACTCAGCAACTGAACAAAGGTAAAGAGGCCAACGCTGAGCGGGCTGCGGAAATGAGGGCCGACAATGCGCCAAAGGTTCCGACGAGCCCGGGCGATGTGCCGAAGTTCGAAGAGGACATGAAGAAGTTTATGGAGGATGAGGCGGCCAGGCAGTTGGAAAAGATTGACCAGGCCACGCAGTAAAGGCGGGCAACTCGAGTCACTACCAACAGCATCTCTGGGTTTCCGTGGATCAAATTCGGGGAAGGTTTTTCCAGAACCTCGTTAAACATAGGACGAGATAGTGTTGAGAAAACTGTTTGAAGAAAAGGTGTACGTAAAGGTTTCGCGGGACCGCTTCGAGATTATGAAAGTGTCCGGCAAGCCTGTTGTCGAAATTGTTTGTTCTCCGGAGCCATTCAGCACATCCCGCCTGTTGATCGGAGAATTCGTAAGAGCCGAGCATGAATTACTTAACGGCATAAAGAAGGTGCTTCCGAAAAAACTTATAAAACGGAGCCCGGCTGTACTAATGCACCCTATCGAAATGACGGAAGGGGGGCTGTCTGAAGTTGAGGTAAAAGTGCTTCGGGAAGTTGCCTTTGGGGCTGGTGCTCATAGGGTCGAGCTTTGGGAAGGGGAAGAGCTATCTCATCAGCAGGCTCTTGAAAAACTGGAGAATGCATAACCAGCGAAAACCTGGACCGATTTATTTTTGGGGAAAACCGGGCCAGATTTATTATCCAGTTTCCGTATTGGTCCTGGCAGGCCAGCAATTGCCGGCACCGGCCTTAGTGAATTTTTAGCAGTGCATCTTCAATGACGCTGCTGTCGCTCGGGCGGACGACCCGCGCTATTTCTTCACCATCCTTCAAAACAATCAGGGTCGGCCAGAGCTTAACGCCAAACGTCCGCCCCAATCTGCGGCCTTTGCCATCCTCAATCTTCACATGCGGAATGTCTGGGTGATTGTCCATTGCCGCCTTGATGTCCGCCTGAGCACCCTGGCAGATCCCGCACCAGTTGGTGCC
The DNA here is from genome assembly GCF_030549045.1 of Marinobacter sp. 1_MG-2023. Lineage (NCBI taxonomy): Bacteria > Pseudomonadati > Pseudomonadota > Gammaproteobacteria > Pseudomonadales > Marinobacteraceae > Marinobacter > Marinobacter sp. 1_MG-2023. The sequence goes on from NZ_JAUOST010000001.1 coordinate 874,771, forward strand.
GAATTCGATCACCATTGGGCCCGTGCTCTGTTCCAGCTCATCACGGCTCAGGGTTTCGGGTGTATATCGGCTGGTGTACGACATGGTGTCTCCTTGTTGGGTTATTTATTCCTTGAGCCGGACAAGCAACCGGCCATCCTCAACCTGGATATGATCCACACCCGCTGCAAAGGATTGCCAGAATCCCGGGTTGGCGCCGAACTCGTTTACAAGGTCCACATTCTTGAGGTTACCCAGCCAGGCATTCGGAATGGGCACGCCCATGAGGCTGACGCCCCTTAACTTGACCAGGGGGCGACCGTTGGCAAAGGACAATTCCACACCGGCATTTACTCGCAGGGTTCTGCCGCCGAGTACAGGGAAGCCCTCTTCAAGAGGCACCAGAAGGAGGGCGCTCACCAGATCGTCCGAAAGGTCTACTGCGAGTCTCTGAGCCAGGTCGGTGTTATTGGCCAGCATGCCGTTGAGTTCCCGCTCGCTGAAACGTACCTCCCGGCTGGCGCCTTTTTCACTGTAGGGTACCGGCTGCAGCGGGCGGCCGGATTCGGCGCCTTGGGTATCAATGCCGAGAGTAGTCAGTTTGTTGTTGAGTGAATCCTGTTCGCTGGCATTCAGGGTTACGGGCTCGAAGTTCTCAGGAAACACATAGTGGCTTAACCACCAGTAACCAGCGCCGACGGTGGCAACGATGGTGAGCAGCACAATGCCAAAGACATGCAAGCCACTGAAGCCCTTCTTTTCGGGCGGCGGCGCTGATGCTGTTTTATCCTCGGTAGTTTTATTCATTGCCAATGATACCTGATCGCAGTTTGAATCCACTTCGTTGGGTCCGTGGAGCAGTCGGCTCGTCTCCCGCCGAGGATGGTTTGCATAGGTTTGGTTTCTTGGGTTGCTCAAGTGCAGTTTATACGGGGTGGAATGATTATCCCAACCGTAGGAGCCTTCGAAAATCGGGACAGATGTATTTTCGCGCAAAATGCCAGAGCCTGGCGTTCCTGCATCCTCGTTTGTAGCAATAGCTCTAGAATAGCGAGCTCTCCAACAGGTGTGAGAGATTCCTTGTGGCCGTTCGTATGATCAGGTGGGTACAGACGCTCGTATTTTTTGAGCGAACGATGACGGGGCAAAGAAATGAGTCTCAATTTTTTCGTTACTAGAATCAAAACCGTTCTGGCGGTGATGCTTTCGCTTATTACACTGACTGCTCACGGGGCTGACATGGACAGGTTGAACGACTACCGGTGGAAAAACCGACTCATTCTGGTGCAAGCAGCCAGTGAAAATGGCGGTGAGATTGAAACGCTCAGGGGTGTCCGGGCCAAAGTGGATGACCGTGATATTGTCTGGTTTGTAAGTACTGGTTCGGGTGTGGTTTCGAATCAGCAATCTGTTTCGAGCAGCCTCAAGAGTGACGTGAAGGCTATGCTGGAAGAGTCGCGTTCGGATGGCCAGGTCCTGTTGATAGGCAAGGACGGCGGCATCAAAAGCCGGGACTCCTATCTCGACCTTGACGCCATTTTCCGCCGTATCGACGCCATGCCGATGCGCGCTCGCGAGATGCGCACCGGCGAGCTCACACGTACCCGTCCAAACTACGGCTTGGGTGACGATTGAAAAGCGCGGATAGTTTCTCCTTCGGGGGTGCTCAACAGCAATTCGCCGTGATCGCCAAAGCGCGCCTGGTTCACATTCATGAGCAGCTTCAAAAAAGATTCTTCCTGATTCATCAGCGCCGGCGCACAGGCCATTCGGGTAGAGGCCATATTTTCGCCAACGGTAAATTCGGATCCATTGAGTTGGTATTCGCCGCTGTAACGATTGCAGGATGAGCTACCCACTACCTTATTGCCTTCCATGAACACGATGCTGACACGAGAGCTGTCGATAATGCCTTTGCCGCTTATATCGTCCACAACCCACTCGCCGCCACGAATCAGGTTTTCCGTTGTCACATCTTTATCGGTGGCCCCGGGTGTATTTGCACAGGCACCTAGAAAAATTGCGGAGCTGACTGCGCTAACGGCTAAAAATTTTTTTAATTTCATTTGAATACCCACTCTCTGGATGAACTGGATGGCGCCATATTATCTCGTTGGCCAGGCTTTTTTCCGGTTTCTTGCCAAACCGTCATGCGCCCATATCGGTGCAGGCCTGCTGAATCAGCCAGTACAAAGCACGAAAACTGCCAGTTTTAGTGTTGTTACGCTATGGTACAAAGTCAGTAAGTGTTTAAAAACCGAGGATCAGTTATGAATACGCCAACATCAGATCATATCCCTCAGGAAGCATTCGATTGGTATGATGAATATGCACATGGTTTGATCGATCGACGTACTTTTATGCGAAAGCTCAGTGGGTTAGCTGTTCTTGGCTTTTCTCTCAGTGTATTAACCTCCGCCTTATTGCCTGATTATGCCCTCGCAGAGCAGGTATCGTTTAATGATGAAGATATAAAGGCAACGTACGAAGAATTTGACTCGCCTGATGGGCATGGTAAAGGCCGGGGTTATCTCGTTGTTCCGAGAAATGTGGAGGGTAAGCTTCCTGTTGTCTTGGTGATACACGAAAACCGGGGCTTGAACCCTTATGTCGAAGATGTGGCAAGACGACTTGCTAAAGTGGGTTTTATCGCCTTTGCGCCGGATGCGTTATTTCCTTTAGGGGGGTATCCGGGTAACGACGATGAAGGCCGTGCAATGCAAAAAACGATGGACAGGGCGAAAATACAAAATGACTTCGTAGCCGCTGCACATTATTTAAAGTCGCACCCTGATAGCAATGGGAAATTAGGCGCTGTTGGCTTTTGCTTTGGTGGTTATGTTGTAAATTACCTGGCGGCGGTTGATCCAGGCCTTCTGAGCGCCGGCGTGCCGTTTTATGGTACGCCTGCAAGCGAAAACTTACGTAAGAATATTGAAGCACCGCTCTTGATACAACTGGGTGAATTGGATAAACGTGTTAATGATACATGGCCTGAGTACGAGCAAGATTTAAAAGCGAATAATGTGGAATACACAATGTACATGTATAAGGGGGCTAACCATGGTTTTCATAATGACTCGACCGCCCGATATGATGAAGAAAACGCAGAGCTTGCATGGCAACGTACCATTGAGTTTTTTAATGAAAAATTAACTTAACCGGAAGTGATCATGACAGGTAAGCGCCTGAACGCAGCGGTGGAACAGCTCTGCTGAGAAAAACGGGTGCTCGCCTGGTTGCTCAGCCACAAAGAGTTGCCCGCCGGATTCGTGGATGCCGCCCTCAATCATCAGGTTATCACTCAGCTCGAAGTCCTCGATTGTATGGTCCATGTCGTCCAGTTCGGTTGCACCTGCCCGTTCCCGGTAGTGCCGGCTATCCAGGGTGAATCCGTATGCAGGCTTGCCCTGGCCGATCATGTAACCCACCTCATAGACGGTACCCGGGTCAGCGCTGATACCACGAAACGGTGTCAGGTTGGCGATGATGGCATCGCAGCTGTCCATCAGTTCACGGTTGGCCTTGTAGATTCTATGCCCGCAATCAGCTTTTGCCTCGCCCTCTGAAAACACCAACTCGGTATCCAGTGGGTCTACGCCTTCAAACCCGTATTCCCCAAGGAGGCGTTTTTTCTCGGCTACGATGAACTGATGTTCGCCGGCGGGAAAGAAAACTTCAGGGCCAGCGAGGTAGATTCGTTTTGGCTTTGCCATAGGGGCCTCTTAAGGCTGGTTGTATGTAATTGCACAGGTCCAGTTTCTAGTCTGAATGCTAATGGCTTTCCATGAAAGACCAGGCTGTGGCTTCGCTTTCCTTATGGATGTTGTGACTCAAACGCGAGAAAGTCAGACTCCAGCAAAATGTTCATGATCGGCAACGTGAGCCCGGTTGCTAAGGTTAAGTTGAAGAATGGAGCGTGGACGGATGTTACCACCGATAAGAAATTATCGGCTCAGAGCTCTTTATGCTCCACTTTAGTGCTCAGTACCGCCCGGCATTGATCTTTTCGCCCTATTTTATTCGGAGAAGTAAACGTAGCTATATCGGACCGCCGTCGGCCGGGGCTCTCCCCATATCGTCGCGGAGGGCGCTACGTCGCAGTGTTCTGGCTGTTGTGATTTCGGCGGTTGTCTAACTATGCCTGAGAATGGATGCGGATTTGTCATGGTCCGTATCTTGCTGATGCCTGAGGTTTGTGCAGTAACCCTGTACGGGTACCACTTAATCTCAGGAGATTGGCATGCAACCAGCCAGCGATACCGTCGTCAGTGAAAGTGAAAACACTCTGCGCCCCATTACCGCCAGGGAAAAAACGTGGGGCTCGTTTGCAATATTCAACGTGTGGGCAAACGACATTCAGTCTTTGTTTGGCTACACCCTGGTCGCATCGCTATTTATTTCATTTGGCGTGAGTGGATGGACTGCATTTACTGCTTTGATCGCGGCCGGCCTGTTTGTCATGTACATGGTTAATTTGTCCGGGGCAGCAGGGGAGCGCTACGGTATTTCCTACCCGGTATTCGCCCGCGCCAGTATGGGTACGGCGGGGGCCAAGTTGCCTGCGGTTCTGCGCGCAGTCGTCGCTGTGTTCTGGTACGGCGCGCAAGTCTACTTTGCCTCAACCGCGTTAGCGTTGTTGATCAAGTCCATTACAGGCGCCGAGTCCGAGGTGATATTTCTTGGTTTAAGCGGCGTCGACTGGGTGGCCTTCCTGTTCGTATGGGCGTTTCACATTATTATTTTCTGGCGCGGTATGAACTGGGTTGAAGGTTTTTTGAACCTGGCAGGCCCGTTTGTGTACTTGGTTATGATTGGCTTGTTGATCGTGCTCTGGAGCAAATCAGACGGACAACTACTATCTGCCGCACAAACGATTTTTGCGAACCCCGAAGGGACATGGAAGACCGAGGCGGCGGGTTTTGTTGCCATCTTTGGCACCATGGTGGCTTATTTTGCAGCGGTGATGATCAACTTCAGTGACTTCTCCCGCTATGCAAAAAACAAACAGGCCATGGTCAAGGGCAATTTCTGGGGGCTGCCGATGAACATGATTCTGTTCTCCGCTTTGGCCTTGCTTACGACGGCGGGCGCCGCGGTTGTTTATGGTGAAGCCATCATCAACCCCACTGCTATTGTGGAGCGTTCAGACAGTGTGTTCCTGGGCATAATCGCAGCCATCACTTTCTTTGCCGCGACGGTTGGCATCAACCTGGTTGCTAACTTTATTCCTGCCGTTAACGGCATTGCCAATCTGTCGCCATCTACCATCAGCTTTCGTAAGGCCGGCTTGATCACATCCGCGTTTGCCCTGGTTATTGGCGGGTTGTGGACTGCAGTGATCAGCCAGATAGGTATTGCTGGCTTTGTAAACACGCTGGGCGCAACCCTGGCTCCGTTGTTTGGTATTTTGATTGTTGATTACTACGTAGTGCGTAAACAGGAGCTTAGCCGCGATGACCTTTACAACATGGAGGCGGGCCAGTATCACTACAACAAAGGTTGGCACGACAACGCAGTTATTGCATTTGTAGTGGGTGGAGCATTCTCCGTAGCGGCGGTGTGGGTGCCTGTGTTGAGCGACTTGTCTGGGTACGCCTGGATTATTGGCGCTGTACTGGGCGGTTTTACTTACTACGTTCGCACCAAAAAAATACGATGCAGTTCCGGTTCAGTAGGCATAGCCCGCTGCTGAGTGGAACCCCATCCAGCTTAAGTTTTTCTTGAAGGGGCCATCATGGACCAGAGTTCGAATACACCGAAAACCTATTACGCGCCCACGGGCGGGCACCCGCCTCAAACGCAACTGCTGACAGACCGAGCGGTGTTCACCGAGGCCTATGCAGTGATTCCCAAGGGTGTGATGCGAGACATAGTCACCAGCCATCTGCCATTCTGGACAGGTACGCGTTTGTGGGTGCTGTCGCGGCCACTGACCGGTTTTTCTGAAACTTTCTCCCAGTACATTATGGAAGTGCAGCCGGGTGGTGGTAGCGACAAACCGGAAACCGATCCGGGCGCTGAGGGTGTGTTGTTTATCGTTGAGGGTGAGCTGACACTCACTCTGAGCGGCGAAGAGCACAACATGCAGCCGGGTGGCTACGCATTCATTCCGCCGGGCAGCGACTGGACACTGCACAACAACTCGGGCGAGACGGTGCGCTTTCACTGGATTCGTAAGGCCTACGAGAAGGTAGAAGGCGTTGATGTTCCTGAAGCGTTCGTAACCAATGAAATGCTGATTGACCCACTGGTCATGCCCGATACTAATGGCTGCTGGAGCACTACGCGGTTTGTGGATATGCAGGATATGCGGCACGACATGCATGTGAATATCGTCAACTTTATGCCCGGTGGCGTGATTCCCTTTGCTGAAACCCATGTGATGGAGCATGGACTGTATGTGCTCGAAGGCAAGGCCATGTATCTGCTCAACAAAGATTGGGTGGAAGTAGAGGCTGGCGATTACATGTGGCTGCGAGCCTTTTGCCCGCAGGCTTGCTACGCCGGCGGGCCGGGCCCGTTTCGCTATTTGCTTTACAAGGATGTGAACCGGCACATGAAGCTGCCAACCTACGGTCGCTAAGTGGAGGAGCAAGCCCATATCTTTGGCTGAGAAGGCCTGTAGTAGTCCCTTAATACCCGCTCCACTATCCCCCCTGCTACTGTTTTCGGACTTGGCAAAAACAAGATTAAGGAGATAGCCATGAGCGGGAAAAAGATTTTGATGATTACCGGTGATTTCACCGAAGATTACGAAACCATGGTGCCGTTCCAGGCACTGCAAGCCGTCGGCCACACGGTTCATGCCGTTTGCCCGGACAAAAAAGCGGGCGATACCGTTGCTACGGCCATCCATGACTTCGAGGGCGACCAGACTTATACAGAAAAGCCTGGCCATCGATTTGCTCTGAATGGGGATTTCGACGGGCTGAACCCGGCGAACTACGACGCACTGGTGGTGCCCGGCGGTCGCGCACCCGAGTACCTGCGCCTGAACAAGGATGTGCTGAATCTGGTGCGCCATTTCTTCGAAACCAACAAACCGGTGGCGGCGATCTGCCACGGTGCCCAGTTGCTGGCCGCAGCGGGGGTTCTGGAGGGCCGAAAATGCTCAGCCTATCCGGCCTGCCAACCGGAAGTAGAGCTGGCCGGCGGCACCTTTGCCGGTATCGAGGTTGATCAGGCTGTAACTGATGCTAATCTGGTAACAGCGCCTGCATGGCCCGCTCATCCGGCCTGGTTGGCGCAGTTCTTCAAATTACTGGATCAATAACGCGGCAGGGGCCGATATGATCGGCCCCTCAACGCTTCCAGCGAGGTCGCCATGTGCAAGCTTTTTATTAACGCCGATCCGGAGCTTTGGATCAGTCGGACTCATTCTCTGCGTATTGATGGCATGGTGACCAGTGTGCGGATGGAAAACGCTTTCTGGCAGGTGCTGGCAGAGCTGGCTGAACGGGACGGCATGAACCTGCCACAGATGATTACCCGGCTTTACCACGAATCCATTGATGCCGGCCACGACCTCGGCAACTTCACTTCCTTCCTGCGGGTTTGTGCACTCCGCTATCTTGAGCTGCAGCTAAGCGGCGACGTCCCGAGGGATACGCGAATACCGATTGCCTCACTGGATGCCGACCGCATTCTCGCCGGCAAACCCGGTGAGCCGGCAGTACCCGAAGTGGTAACGAAAGTAAGACACTGAAGTGAAGCATCAAGTCACGAAACCGCGAAACCGGGACAGATCTGTCCCGGTTGAGATCAATAAACCTAGTTCAGTCGATAGAATGGACGATTATAGTTGAGACTGGTTGGCCGCAGGTCTGGTGAACTGCCTGATTCTATTCCTGTATAGAGAACATTGTTGTTGATGTAAACAACATCGTATTCGTAGATTTCGAAGTCGGCACCATTGAACTGGGTAACGTGTATGTTGAGTTCCGTAGCGGTGACGCCATCACCTAGCAATATATTTTCACCCAGTGAGAAGTCACCTGATGCGACAGGGTTCGGAGCGTCCTGAAACGGGGTCGTGCAACCGCTATCGATATAGTTCTCGATACTTGTGGTGTACCTGCCTCCGGTGAAGGATACCGTTACGATATCGTAGTGCGATTCGCCATCAACGTTTCCGCATTGCTTCTTCCAGGAGCCCTCAAGTGCTGTGATCTGGTCTCCTGGCGTTACGGTCCCGTTGTCTTCGCCTTCCCCAGGCGACCCCGTCTCTTCGTTGACTGACTCCAGGTTGCTTCCATTGCCACCACCTCCGCAGCCAACCATTAATGCTGAAACGAGGGTGCACACTAAAATCCTTTTCATACTTGCATTTCCTAATAATATTATATTTTGGGTTTCTGTTATATCATTATTGCATAAGGCGCAGGGCCGCGACAGGCCTGGCGCGTTCCTCTTCTGGAGTCAGCGCAGATGCTGGCTATAATGGTTTTCTTTTAAGAGTTACAACCAAAGTGATGCCTATTCAAAAGAATCCAGCGGTCTTGTTTCAGTGCACTCTTGTGAATACGTTCAAAGTGTTGACGCTTCTATTGCTGTCGTTAATCGCCGGCTGCACGAATATCGCCAAAGACGTCTCCCGAACCATCCACCCGATGCCGACTTCTACTCTGAGCACAAGTTCGTTGTTATCCGTCGGCAGTGAGTTTTTCGCCGGGGAGGGCTATCAGTGCGTTATCCGCGATGACCACAGCGCGCTTCGTTGCACCAAAGAACTTCGCGATCTCTATATTCATCAGACCCAAGCCGAGGTGCAGATTTATCCCGGCGACGGTAACGTGTACCCGCATACTCTGGTTACGTCGCGATGGGATGAAGGGCTGATTCCGGGCGAGTTGATTTCCAGTGAGTTTACCAATCCTGATGTGAAGGCGTTTTGTGAGTATCTGACGGCACAATCGATGGGAAGCTGCCGGGCAATCTTCTAGAAAAAGGGCCCTGGCGCGCATGTAATATATTTTCACGAAGGAAAAAATGGCAACTTACTTCATTTTTACCAGGAAGCAACGTTCTTCAGCATTGTTGCTTGTTTTCAATGCTGGGCTGACATTCCTTCTATACGTGGCAGCACACAAATACCTCCCTGGTTTAACGAGTGATAAAAGTGCGCTAACGCAGCTCTTTGACGTTCTTGATATCGCCATTTGGGTTGTTGAGGCTATTTTGCTTGGTTTGGCACTGTGGTTCTGGCTTGAAAATAAGCAAATCAGGGTTTGTGTCACGCCAACCATGCTGTCCTATTTTGACCCTACCTTCGGTGATGTGAGCTGGCAGGTCAAAGTTTCTGACATTACGGAATTAAAGCAAGTAAGTGATGCAACGCAAGAGTTTATTTCAAACTTGATAGTGCTCAAAAACGGGGAGAAGAAGCAACTGATGTACGGGAATTATCGTGGGTTTGATCGACGCGCTTTTTTCGACGCGCTCGTATTAGCCAACCCGAACATCATTGTTCCTGAAAGTACATATAGCTACAAAATACAAAGGCCATCATGGGCCAAGCGCATTCGGAAAAAATTTGGGCTAGATGAGTAATCTTTGACGAATACAAGAGCGCCCGTTGAGAGGTAATCCCTCCTTTTCTCGCAATAAATATAGGCTGTTACCCGCTTCGTAAATTCATCTCAGGCAAGCTTTTCAAGCTAAGGCTGGATTGCCTGACATACTGGATGCTCCAAATTATGCCTAGACTCTTCTTCGGATTGGAGATACCCGTTCAGATCAAAGCCCGCCTGTCGAAGGTCAGGGCAGAGGTGTCCGCTGCCAAATGGCAAAGTGTTGAGCAGATGCACATCACCTTGTTGTTCCTTGGCGACGTTGATGAAGGTCGTCTATCAGCGGTGTGCGAGGCTGCCCGCCGCAACCCCCAGGCTCCTTTTGAACTCAGTGTCGCGGGGTTAGGTTGTTTCGGCCAGCCTTGCGCTCCCCGAAATCTCTGGGCGGCAATCCAGCCGGAGGCTCCCGTTGTCAGCCTCCATTGTGCGATTAAAGAGCAAATGGAACGCCTTGGATTAATAACGGAAAGCCGGGCATTTCTCCCCCATATCACCCTTTCCCGATTCAAACGTCAGCCTGGTTCGGTTGAAGGCTTGCTGGCCGAGTATGGCGAGACGGCTTTCGGGTCGTTTCAGGTGGATCAGTTTGTGCTTTTTGAAAGCGAGCAGAGTGCTGATGGTTCTGTATACACAGTGGTTGATCGCTTTCCTTTAAGCCCCATTGGCGAGGAGTTACAAAGCTCCTGAGGCACCGAATCAAAGACTGATTTATGTTTCACGTCAGATTGCTTCAAGGGGGGGGAAGTGAATTGAATCAGAAAGGATTTCTCACTGCATAGAACGACGCCAAAGGGTTTGGTTTCAGTGCGCCTGAGGGCGGGGTTGCTTTGGCCGGCAGTCATCTTGCTCTTGATCGTCTATTCGTGGGAATTGTGGCAATTGTTCAGGTCTCAGATCATCGTTCAGGACTGGAATAATCGGATTTATCGGGACTTGTTATCTCGATTATTTGCACCTAAAGCCTAGTTCCGCCGACGACTATCCGGCTGCAGCCGCAGCACTGATCAGCGCAGCAATCTCCCGGCCAATCGCCTCATGATCCTTTAACTGATCAAACCAGCGGGCGGCCACGTCATCACTGATTAGCCCCAATATCGCTCCAAGCACCATGCCCCGATGAACGTTATCGCCGCCCAGGTTGGTGTTTACCCGCAGCGCTAACCAGGGATCACTGCGGTATTTGTAAGCCAGGTACAAAACAATCGGCCAGGAGTCTGAGATGTAGCACGCGGGTGAGTAAATCCGGCCCACCACCTGGTTGTCCGGCAGGTTTCGTTTCACCAATGCCGCAACATCCAGGCCTTTTGCACCTTTACCGGCTTCCGACAGCAGCGCCTTGACGCCTTCTTCGTCTGACCCTTCCATAAGGCCGCAAAGAAGGCTTACATAGCGATCACAGACCTGCATCAAGCTTTCATCCGGGTGCGTCAGTGCCAGGTGTTCCCGGCAAAGAGACTGTATGTCGGGCACTTCCGTACCTCGGAGCCGCTCTGAGAACACCAGTGGGGCAATTGTTACCAGACCACCGACTGACGCCGTGTCGTGGGTGTTCATGGCGCATTGTTCGGGCGGCCGGCCTTTTGCAAGATTGGCGAAGAATCCACGATGGTAGGATTCAGCATAAGTGTCTGGATGCTCCGGGGGGATCTGCGGTCATAAAACCGATGTAGGCTGGCATCCAGGTAGATACGATCGCAGGCTGGTTGTGGTTCTGGTGGTGAACCATTCAGCCATCATTGAGGTGGTGATAGGGCCTTTCCAGCGCGGTACGAACCTCTCCGATGGAAAAAACTCTGGCAAACTCCGCGAAACGCTGGCCGTTAAACCATAGCTGTACGACCGGAAGAGAAAAAATGCCGCGAGCTGCGCACAATTGTCCGCCGCTTTCCTGGCAATCAATGTAGGCTGTTACCAGCATCGGGAATTCCCCACTGGCAAGCTTTTCAAGCTGAGGCTTGATTGCCTGGCATACGCCGCAGTGGGGGCCTCCGAATAGGATCAGGACGGCCGGGTGTGTTTGCAGTAATTCTGACAATGCCTCTTCTGAACAAACAGTTATCACAAGGTTGCTCCCGCTTTCTGGGCGCGACCAATCATGCCCAGACTGTTCTCAAGCTTGGAAATTCTCACTCAGTTTAAAGCCCGCCTATCGCAGGCGTGCGGGAGTGACCGCTAATTTGCATCTGAAACCTGTTCGATAGCCGGTGCTGTTTGCCAAGTGGAGCGATCCATCCAGGGGTCGCGCAAGCCAAGGTGCCCGATGCCTGGCAATTTGACGGCCAAAGAGAGAGGGTCAACACCGATATTGAGGCCGAGGATATTCAGCTCAACACCTTCCCGCATGCTCGCCATAATGCCGAAATACCCATTCAGGGAGAACTGGTAGCCCGAACCGGAGGGTGCTTTCGCAAACACTCCTTCATCGAGATAGTCTTTCCCGATGGCAATATTGGGCAGCGCGACGTCCAGTTCGGGTACCTGCCGGATTACCCAGGCTACAAAGGTGTTGCTGTTGGGCCCGGGCCAGGCTGTGTATTCATTCGCGAAGGGGTAGTCGTCGATCGCTTTCTGGATATTGATGATGGCGGCCTCTGCTTTCTCACCACGGAGATCTGCCAGTAACATCGGCGGGTTGCCATACCAGGCGGTGTCCGGCTCACCGGGGCGGGACCGCACCGGCTTATAACCCCAGCCAGTGACATCGTGAACCTCGTAGGTGGATGCCCCGCGCGCCTTGGTCGCAATCCAGGTATGGACCGCAAAATTGCCGCGCCAATTATAAGCTCGGGCACCATAAACCTGCACAATGGCTTCCTCGGTCTCGCCGGGTAGCGGCGCAATGCCCGCGCTGGAGCGATCGGCGTCACGCCAACTCTGGCCAGACTGGCTACTACAGGCCGCAATCAATGCGGGGCCTGCCAGCAGAACCAACAAAAATATGGTGGTTCTGATGAGCCATTGAAGGGGTTTAATCATTCAGGAGGTACCTCGAACTGCATGCATTGGTTGGTGGTCAAAACCCAACCAGTATACGTATCATCTAATCTCAAGTATCAATGTGACGTCGGCGAAAACCTGTTACTTTAAATCAGTTCATTTTGAAAAGGTGCGCTTCTTGTTTCAACTTCATTCAAGTACCGATAGCCGTTTATTTCACCTCTTGGTGCTGCTTTTTTTGTTGTTAATGGCCGCAAGCTCGAAGGCAACAGAAAGCCTTGATATCAGGGTGGGCAACTTCTATCCCAACTATTACAAAAACTCAGAGAAACAATGGGAAGGCCTTGACGTCGAGATGGCTGTCGCTCTGGTGGAGCGCGCGGGATTCACCCCGAATGTCGTTGAAATTCCGTGGTCACGCGCTTTGATCATGGCCAGGCAGGGGCAGGTAGACGTGCTGGTAAATGTAAACATCACCGAAGAACGCTCCGAATACCTGCATTGGATTGGTCCAGAGCGATACACCCAGATGAGCCTGGTTGTGACGAGGGAGAATGCTGCGCTGCCGATCAGCTCTCTTGACGATCTGGTTGCGCAGTGTCAATCACTTGGCCTGAAATTTGGTATTCAGCCAGATGTCGCTTACGGCGATGAGTTTGCTGAAAGGCTGAGAAGCGACGATGTATTCAAGGCCTGCGCTGAAGAGTTGGTCGGCCCCCAGAACGACGACAAGGTATTGCTGGGCCGGCTGCTTGGCTACTTCGATGAACCGTTGGACATCCTGGCTGAAAGAAGGCGCAACCCGGATTACGGTCTGGTGGTTCACCCTTTTACTGTGATTAAAGAACCCGTGTTCTTTGGGGTCAGCAAGGCGTCGGTAACGGCTGATGAATTAAAGCGCTTGCTAGTGGCCTATCAGTCATTGGTCGCAGATGGTTCTCTGGAAGCCATTGACAGAAAATGGGCCTTTTAACCAGAAAGCTGTGCCGGCATTTTGTAGAGTTTCCGGTTCCACTCGATAACTACAGGCGGTACCTGTTTTGAACGTTGATTTGTCGATGTGGCGGTGGACGTGAGCGAGGCATTCCTCACCTGCTGAGACGGATCCTTCATATTCATATAGCCTTCATGTATAGCCTTTTTTTGCACCAGCTCTCCCGAGCTCCCGTAGCACAAGGCTTTCGGCTGACTAACCCGATGTTATCAGCAACCTTATCCAAAGCTTTTGTGAGTAACGTACGTGGGAATACCGGTTTACCCATAGGCCGCTGCTGACCAGAATCCCCCTCCTTAGATATTTGAACGCTTGCTCATTAACGGGCCTGGGTGTAACGGGAGCCTCCATGAAATCTGTGCTTGATGTGTATCTGAAGACTTCTTTGGTGCTGCGTATTGGTATTGCGCTGGTTCTTGGTTTGGTTGTCGGCCTTGTAGGCGGACCGGTGGTGGCTGAATGGCTGAACCCTTTTGGTGAGCTGCTGCTCAAGTTATTGAAGTTTCTGATCGTGCCGATTGTTCTGTTTACCCTGATGGTGGGCATCAATCAGGCCGATCTTTCCAGCATGGGGCGTGTGGGCCGGAAACTGCTGGGTTTCTATGTGCTGACCTCGGCTCTGGCTATTGCGGTAGGGTTGGGTGTGGCTTCCTTATTTGAACCCGGCAGCGGGCTGGAGTTAACGTCTTCGGCCAGTGTTGAAGTGCCGGAGAATCCTGGCTTTGTTCAAGTGCTTCTGAACATTGTTCCCGCCAATATTGTGGAGGCATTTGCCCAACCGAACCTTCTGGGAATTATTTTTACCGCGATTGTGTTTGGCATTGCCTTGCTGAAACTGCGGGAATCAGACACCCACGGTGAAGCAGGAGCCAAGGTGTATGACGTGGTCTCTGGCCTGAACGATGTCACGATGAAGGTGATGGCAGGAGTTCTGCAGTATGTTCCGATTGGTGTGTTCGCGATTGTGGCCACTACCGCAGGTGAGCAGGGCATGGCCACGATACTGGCCTTGGGGGACATGGTCATGGTGTTGTATATCGCTCTGGCGGTACAGCTGGCGGTGTACGCGGTTCTTATGCGTCTCAATGGTGTTGGCCTGGCGGACTTTATTCGTGAGGCCCGTGCTCCGGTTGCCACGGCCTTTGCTACCCAGAGCAGCTCCGGAACCCTGCCTCTGACGCTGAACGCAGCCCGTCGAATGGGTATTCCTCAGCGTATCTTTGGTTTCAGCTTGCCACTGGGCGCCACCATCAATATGGATGGGGCTGGTATCCGCATTGCCATTTCCGCAGTCTTTGCCGCCAATGTGGTAGGGGTGCCCCTGGACTTTGTCACCATGCTGGAAATTGTGCTGATCGGTACCCTCGCCTCTATAGGTACTGCTGGGGTGCCGGGCGCGGGTATTGTCATGATTGCTACCGTGTTTGCGCAGGTGGGACTGCCCATCGAAACTGTTGCTCTATTGGTCTCTATTGATGCCCTTGTGGGTATGGGGGCCACGGCTATGAACGTAACCGGAGACCTGGCGTGTACCTCAGTGATAGCCCGTTCCGAACAGAAGCATGGTTCTGTGGTGGAAAGCTCGGCGGTGCCGGATAAACAGCTGGCCTAGCGTGCTCTCCTGAGACACCGGCAGGCCTTTATTGGTTCAGTCCGAAAAAGGCCTGATTCTGATGACGAACTAGTGGTTACTGCTCGTCCATATCTTCTTTTTTATGTTTGCCCGAATGGTCGCCCTTTTTCGGACCAGCTTTGCCTTTTTTGTCTTTTTTGTCAGTTCTGCCCGTGGTGTCAGCTGCATTGTATTTGGACTTGGTGGACCCTTGATGTAGCTCAGAGTTCTGGTTTTGGGGTTCAGCATGGTGGCCCATGTCCTGTTCTCCCAAATCCTGATTCGCGTCACTGCCTTCTTCGGCAAGCAATGCCGCTGAACCCAGGGCTATGCCCGGTGTGATCAAAGCATAAAACGCGAGTGCATGGAGCTTTTTCATAAAATCCTCCTTTGAATACGATGTTTCATGCGGATAAAACATTTCGCCTGAGAGACTGATCGCTGTCTCTCACAATGGCGCTATGTCGCTAATGAGACTGAACCGCCATAAAATACAGTGTGCCGGATAACCTTTTCATTTAAGACCAGGATGTTGTGCTTATCAACTTCGGGAAACCGGGGTAGCGTGCCACGTTGAGCGATCCATACTATGTTTTCCGACTTTTTAGCCCTTGAAGCTACTTGCCCAGCCGAGCTGCGGGATTTCCGTGAGTGGCATAAAGGAGCCCCTCATTTCGGGTTCTGGGCAATCGAAGTAACAAACCCGGCCTGCCTGAATAAAGTAGAGGCGTGTCAGAAGCATTTGTCCGACAAACTGCACGCAGGCTATGCACGACAGCCCCACATTACCTTGGCGTTGGCAGGCCTGCTTTCGGAGAAGCAAGTCCATCAGAATTTGGTATTGAGGCAAGTTGATCAGCTAGAGAAACGTTCGTTCAGAGCATTTCCCTTACAGTTATCCGGCTGCAACAGCTTTGCTATCTGCCCTTACATTCAAGTTCACGACCCTTTGGGTAATCTGGCATCCATACGCGAGTGCCTGGGTAGTGCTGCTAACGTTGACAACCAACGTGTTTACACCCCGCACGTCACTCTGGGATTCTATAATGAAGCTTACAGGCCGGCCGACATAGTGGGATCGATTTCTGAGCTCAGCTCACACGATATCGATTTTACGGTTCACGAAATCGTGTTTGCTCAATACGAAACCAGAGACGTGCAAGGCCCCTATCAGGTCCTGCATCGCGTCAAATTGTGCTGAACAGCTCCGTTTGCCACTGGAAAAGAGTTACAAAAATCCTGAGGCATCGAATCAAAGATTGATTTATGTTCAATGTTAGTTTCAAGATTCTAGACATGGGCAGTAGATTAATGGGCGATTCACCTCAATCACAACTGGATGCTGAGCGAGAAAAAAACAGGTTGCTGTCTGACATCGTTAACGCCATACCAGAGCCTATCCTGGCTAAAAACTGGGAAGGCAACTTTGTTTTTGCAAACAGCTACGTGGCAAAGCTATACGGCACCACCCCAGAGGAAATGATTGGTAAAGAAGACTCCTTTTTTACTGGCAATAAGGAGCAGGGCAGGTTTTTTAAAGAAAACGTTCAGAGCGTGATGCGGCGCTTCGAGCCCGAAACGGTTTATGAGGACTCTACTGATAGCAATACAGGCGAGGTTCGCCATTACCAGTCGCTGAAAATCCCATTCAAGAACAGTAACGGTGAGCCGAACGTTGCTGTTATTGCTCGAGACATTACTGAAATAACCGAATTAAAGAATCTGGCCGAGTTTAACTCCAAGCGGTTGGAGCTGGTTTTGTCTGTTTCCCGAGAAGGAATGTGGGACTGGAACACAGAGACCAATGTGGTGCTTTTCAGTAAAGGTTGGGAAAGAATTACCGGAATTAACCGTTCGAGAGGTTCGTTCTCGTATTTCATGTCTCGCATTGTTGAGGACGACAAACAGCGTGTTGCCGATGCTCTTGAGGCGTTATTGGAAAAGAATACCCCATATGAAATTGAGTTCAGGTTTAATCGCCCCGATGGAGAAGTCATATGGCTTTGGGATCGTGGAAGTATTGTTGAGTACGATGAGGAAGGTAAGCCGTTGCTGCTGGCAGGGATTGTTCAGGATGTTACGCAGCAAAAAATTAACCAATCCGAAATAGAGTCATTGGCTTTTTATGATTCTCTAACCAGTCTGCCAAATCGCGCACTATTGAACGACAGGTTAGGTCTTGCTCTCGATCGTTGTAAGCGTTCCGGGAAGTGCGGTGCAGTATTATTTTTAGATCTGGATAACTTCAAGTACCTGAATGATACCTATGGGCATCAAGCGGGTGATGATTTGCTGATGGTTCTGGGGGGGCGGCTTAACTCACTGGTTCGTGGGGATGATACGGTTGCCAGGTTCGGCGGTGATGAGTTTGTCATTGTTCTTAATGAGTTGGATGTTGACCCTCGGAATGCGGCTGCTCAAGCCAAGCTGATTGCTAAGGATATTCGCTCAGAGATTGGCAAAAACATAAGTATAACGCTGAACGAAAACCGCCCTCCGATTAACTACGCTATTACAGCAAGTATTGGGATCACTATTTTTGAACCTGGTTTGAAAGAGGCCTCTGAATTGCTGCAGTTAGCGGATTTGGCACTGTATCAGGCCAAGAGTAAAGGCAAGGATGATTCCGCAGTATTTGATCCGGTCATACAGGAAGAAATTGACAAGACTGCGCGGTTAGAGAAAGAGTTGTGGGCCTCGTTGGCTCAGGGCGATTTCGTTTTGCACTATCAACCTCAATATGATGAAAATCTCAACCTTGTCTCTGCCGAGGCTCTGATCCGTTGGGCTCACCCTGAGCGGGGTCTGCTGAGCCCGAGTGATTTTATGGCTGTTGTCGAAGGGACGAATTTAATTTCACCGATCGGTGACTGGGTACTGGCTGAAGCTTGCAGGCAGCTAAAAGAGTGGCAATCTGATTCGCGATATCAACATTTACGCATGTCGATCAACATTAGTGCGAAGCAGGTTTGGTCTGGGGATTTTGTGACGAATGTGAAAAGGATTGTTTCTGAGTCGGGTATTGACCGCTCTATGTTGAAGCTGGAAATCACTGAAACCGTTTTGCTGGGCGACACCAAGGAAATAATTGAAAAGCTGAATGAGTTGGTAGATTTCGGGTTATCGTTTTCGCTGGATGATTTCGGTACGGGCTATTCATCGCTGAATTATCTGAAGCATCTACCCATCAACGAACTGAAGGTTGACCACTCTTTTACGCGCGACTTGCTTGATGATGAAATGGATTTGGTTATGGTTAAATCTATCATCGCAATGGGCAAGAATTTCGGTATCAGTGTTGTGGCGGAAGGTGTGGAAAAAGGGCCTCACCTGGAAGTTCTCAAAGGGCTTGGCTGTGACCTTTATCAAGGGAACTATTTCAGTCGCCCTGTTCCCGTTTCAGAGTTTACAGGGCTTGTTGACGGCAAGGTGCAGGCTCATCAGGAGGCCTAGCTTACCAGTGAGTGCTGGAGTCAGTGGCGCTGCTGGTTATAATGGCGCACCCAGAACCATTGCAGAGAACTCTATGCCAATCGAAAAGAATCAGGTTGTCTTGTTCCACTACAGTGTTAGTGATGAGCAAGGCAATACCGTTGAAAATTCCCGCGGTGGTGAGCCGAACGCATACCTGCATGGCCACGGTGGCATTATCCGGGGCCTGGAAGAAGCTTTGGAAGGTCGTGAGGCCGGCGATACATTTAGTGTAACCGTCACTCCGGATAAAGCCTATGGTGCACGTAAGGCTGACGCGGTGCAGCGTGTGCCAGTCAAACATTTGATGGGCGCCAAACGCTGGAAGCGGGGCATGATTGCCCAGGTGCAAACAGAGCAGGGCCCACGCCATGTGGTCGTCGCCAAGGTCGGCCTCAAGTTTGCTGATGTTGATACCAACCACCCAATGGCGGGCAAAACCCTGACTTTCGATGTCGAAATCATTGAAGTACGCGCTGCCGAGCCAGAAGAGATCGCGCACGGCCACGCTCATGGGCCTGGCGGGCATCATTGAGGTGAGAAGCCGGGGCTTTAGGCCCCTTATATCGGCGGTATTGAGTCCTGCGAAGCTATACAGTTACGCCCGGCGGCTTTGCCAATATAGAGAGCTTTGTCGGCCCTTCTGACTAGCGAGTCGTACGATTGGTCTGAGGGTAGAAACGAGGCCACGCTCATAGTGACAGTGGCATGA
The DNA here is from genome assembly GCF_030549045.1 of Marinobacter sp. 1_MG-2023. Classification (NCBI taxonomy): domain Bacteria; kingdom Pseudomonadati; phylum Pseudomonadota; class Gammaproteobacteria; order Pseudomonadales; family Marinobacteraceae; genus Marinobacter; species Marinobacter sp. 1_MG-2023. The sequence continues at coordinate 894,048 of NZ_JAUOST010000001.1, forward strand.
AAAACTGTGTTTTCGAGCCTGAAGTCCGTTGCCTCAATTTGTTTGCGAATACGCTCTGCGAGTGTCGCTGCACTTTCTATCCGGGTGTTCGGCATGATGATGGCAAACTCCTCTCCACCGATACGGCAGGCCACGTCTAACGGGCGGAGCTCTTCCTTGATCATCTTTGCGGTATCAATAAGTACAATGTCACCGGCGGCGTGGCCGTATTGATCATTGATGTTCTTGAAGTGGTCGAAATCGAACATGATGACAGAGGAAGGCAAACCCGACCGGGTGAAGCCGGAGTGCAGTGCGCTCAGCTGATTGTTGAAATGTTTTCGATTGAAAAAACCTGTCATTTCGTCCGTCAGGGATTCACGAATCAAGCGCTCTTCCAGCTCTCTTTGGTAGGACACATCTCTGACAAGTGCCATGGCAACAACGCACCCGTCCAACATGATCGTGTTAATCGTAATATCGACGGGAATCTCCGTGCCATCAGCATGAACGCCGCAAAATCTTTTATTCAAACCCATGGAGCGGGGAGTGGGGTTCTGAAAATAGTCACCGACCCTGTGTCTGTGCATATCCCGGTGAAGCTTGGGGATAAGCATCGACAGATCTGAACCTTTCAGGGTATCTACAGGATGTCCAAACATTTCCCCGGCGCGAGAGTTTACCAAAGCGATTCTGTGGTCATTGTTAACGATAACAACGGCATCAGGTAAAGCATCAATAAAGGGAAGCAGACTGCTGGACGTCGTTATGAGCTGATCGGGGCTTTTCACGGCGGGCATGGTCAGGGGGACCCGAAAATTAAACAGTGAACGAATGTTCATCACTATAGGTGGTCGTGAACAAAATGACTAACCTGATGGAAAATAAATTTGTCATGCGATTGAGCCGGGTGCGATGGTCGGATGGTCAGGGTAAAGGAATGATAGGGCTTTAGCCTTTTACTGCTGCTACTGGTTTTTCGGTATTATGCTGATCCCGTTGCGGCTTTCTTGCCGCTTTTTGTATGTGGTTTTGTGAAGGAAAGTTTGATTATGACCAACGTTTCTGCCGCTTTGCAGGATATGGCCGCTCCGGATGGAGTTTGCTACGGGTGCGGAAGTGCCCACCCAGAGGGCCTGCAGCTGAAAAGCTATTGGCACGAGGATGGCGTTCACGTGGTGTGTTCTCATACACCTGACCCGAAGTTTCTCGGTTGGCCCGAGCTGGTTTACGGCGGCTTGCTGGCCATGCTTGTGGACTGTCACTCCAACTGGACAGCCATGGCCTACCACTATCGTGCCGAGGGTCGTGAGCCGGGCAGCCTGCCGCGCGTGGATTGCGTTACAGGCAAGCTTAACCTCACCTTTATCAAGCCGACGCCAATGGGCGTGGAACTGACCCTCAAAGCCAGGGTAGAGGGCGAAGTAGGTCGCAAGAGCCGTGTGATCTGCGAAGTCTGGGCCGGTGATGTGCTCACGGTGACCGCTGATTCGATCTTCGTTCGGGTAGACACCGGGGAGCTCAGTTCACAGGCCCACGGTCGCGCATAGAGAATTGGGGCAACTCAAAGTGAATGCTCCTTTCAAGTTGCGGCCCTATCAGCAGGAAGCGGTTGATGCCACGTTGCAGCACTTTCGCAAATCTGACGATTCTGCAGTTATTGTGCTGCCGACCGGTGCGGGTAAAAGTCTGGTTATTGCCGAGTTGGCCCGTCTCGCCAGGCGCAAAATTCTGGTACTGACCCATGTGAAGGAGTTGGTAGAGCAGAATCATGCCAAATACGAGAGCTATGGGCTAAGCGGTGGCATCTTCTCCGCTGGCCTGAAGCGCAAGGAAAACCGGCATCAGGTGACCTTCGCCAGTGTGCAGTCGGTATCGGCAAATCTGGACCGGTTCTCGGATGAATACTCGTTGGTCATCATTGATGAGTGCCATCGGGTCAGCGGTGAGGATACCAGCCAGTATCAGAGGATCATCGATCTTCTGCGACAACAGAATCACTCCCTCAAGGTGCTTGGGCTTACCGCAACCCCCTATCGCCTGGCCATGGGTTGGATCTATCGCTATCACTACCGTGGCTTTGTTCGCGGCTCTGGCGATGAGCAGGCCAAACCTTTTCAGCATTGCATTTACGAACTGCCGTTGAGCTACATGATCAATCGGGGCTATCTTACCAAGCCTGAGTTGGTGAACGCAGCGGTGGCGCAATACGATTTCTCCGCAGTTGCCCAGGACCGCTTTGGCGAATACGCCGAGAAGGACGTCAATCAGCTGCTGAGTAAACACAAGCGTGTAACTCGGGCCATTATCGAGCAGGTGATGGAGCTCGCCGCAGAGCGCCGGGCCGTGATGATCTTTGCGGCAACGGTGGACCATGCGCGCGAGATCACCGGCTATCTGCCGGATATGCAAACCGCCCTGGTGACCGGCGCTACCGATCTGAAGGATCGGGACCTGCTGATCCAGCGCTTCAAACAACGGCAGTTGAAGTATCTGGTGAACGTGTCCGTACTCACCACGGGCTTTGATGCGCCCCATGTCGACTTTATCGCCATCCTCCGGCCCACTCAGTCGGTCAGCCTGTATCAACAGATTGTCGGCCGCGGTCTTCGCCTGGATGAGGGGAAGCAGGATTGCCTGGTGATCGATTACGCGGGCAACCATGTGAACCTGCATCACCCGGAGGTGGGAGAGCCGAAACCGAATCCCGACAGTGAGCCGGTGCAGGTCTTCTGCCCGGGCTGTGGTTTCGCCAATATCTTCTGGGGCAAGACGGACGACAACGGGCGTGTGATCGAGCACTACGGCCGCCGCTGTCAGGGCCTGCTGGAACCCGCTGAAGAGGGTGAGCCGGAGGCGCGGAACCTACGCCCTGAGCAGTGCGATTACCGTTTCCGGTTCAAAGAGTGTCCCCATTGTGGCGGCGAGAATGATATTGCGGCCCGTAACTGTCATCAGTGCAAAAAAGCGATTATCGACCCGGATGATCAACTAAGAGACGCATTGAAACTCAAAGATGCGATGGTGATCCGTTGCGCCGGGATTACCCTTAGCGGAGAGGGCAGCAAGCTGAGGATCACTTACCACAGTGAAGATGGGGAAGAACTCAGGGAGTCTTTTGATTTCAGCAAGCTGGCTCAGCGCAACGTCTTCAACAAACTGTTTGGGCGGCGTCTGTCGGGTAGCCAGGCCCCGCATGCGTTCAGCAAAGTTGACGAGGTGCTTGAGATACAAGCCTTGTTAACCGCACCGGATTTTGTCATTGCCCGGAAACAGAAGCATTACTGGCAAGTACAGGAACGGATTTTTGATTATCAGGGTAGCTATCGCAAGGCGGATGAAGCGTAAAGCCTGCCTTGCTGTCTTGATATGTTTATTTACGATAGAACTGTCCCGGAGACTGCGATGAACGAAGCCTGGCTGAAAGCCTTGCCCAAAGCGGAGCTGCACCTTCATCTTGAAGGTGCGCTCGAGCCCGAACTGATGTTTGCGCTGGCCCGGCGTAATGGCATTGAATTGCCGTGGAATGATGTGGAGGCATTGCGACAGGCCTATGCCTTCAATAATCTGCAGGAATTTCTGGACCTGTATTACAAGGGCGCCGACGTGCTGCGCACTGAGCAGGATTTTTATGATCTCACCTGGGCTTACCTGCAGAAGTGCCAGGCTCAGGGCGTGGTGCACGTTGAACCCTTCTACGATCCCCAGACCCATACCGAGCGTGGCATTCCCTTTGAAGTGGCTCTCAACGGCATCCGTGCGGCCATGCGTGATGGCCGCGAGCAGCTGGGGATTTCCGGCGGACTGATTCTCAGCTTCCTGAGACATCTGTCTGAAGACGATGCTTTCCGGACGCTTGAACAGGCCATGCCGTTCCGTGACCAGTTTTTTGCGGTGGGCCTGGACAGCTCCGAACAAGACAATCCTCCCAGTAAGTTCGAGCGGGTGTTCGCCAAGGCGCGGTCCGAGGGCTTTCTGGCGGTTGCCCATGCCGGTGAGGAAGGCCCGCCCGAGTATATCTGGCAGGCTCTGGACCTGCTCAAGGTGAGCCGGATTGACCACGGAGTTCGTGCCGCAGAAGACCCGAGGCTGCTCGACAGGCTGGCGGAACAGCAGATCCCGCTTACGGTTTGTCCGCTGTCGAATACCAAGTTGTGCGTGTTCCCGGACATGGCTCATCACAACATTCTGGAACTGCTGGAGCGCGGCCTGAAGGTCACCGTGAACTCAGATGACCCGTCCTATTTCGGCGGTTATGTACTGGAGAACTTTATGGCGCTGCGCGATGGGCTGGGGATGACCGAAGACCAGGCCCGCCGGCTGGCCCAGAATAGTATGGATGCCAGGTTGGTGTGATGGCGGTCATTATCAGCCCGGGGACTCCGGGGCGATCACGAATAATCCTAAGCAGGTCTCCTGGATACTGGGTGAAGAGTCTCAACAGAAGTTAAGTCTTTTTGGGGCGTTTACAGGGTGTCTTGTCTTCTCCGGCACTGATCTGGTGCGGTTTGCGCTGTAAAAGCCTGTTGTTTATTACGTCTCTGATGGCACCGTTCTTGCCTTGAATCTTGTCCAATGAGTCAGATTTTATTCAGGGCTGGAGAATTATGCTGTTCTTGCTTCGAAACCTTTCAATGCGCGGCAAACTGTTGCTGCTTATTCTGCCCGCGCTCCTGGGCATCCTTTATTTTTCGATATCCACAGTCAGTGAACGCTACAGCAATCTGCAGCATACCCAATCCCTGCAGACTCTGTTCAATCTGGTGCTGGTGGCGGATCCACTGCTGGAAAATCTGCAAAGGGAGCGCGGGCTGGCGGAACTCTATCTGACGACCGGCGGCAGTGATAGCCGGGTTTTGGAACGCCTGGAGCTGCAACTAGAGGCCACAGATTCAAGCCTTACCAATGTGCAGTCGTTCATCGACACCATGTCCGTGGAAGACCGACAGATCGTGGCGGTTCGACTGAACACTGTAGATGACGCGCTGAGTGCGCTCGCGGGCCTGCGCGGAAACTTAATGGACGGCAGTGATCCGCTCCTTGAAACGGTTCGGGCGCGCTACACCGATAGCATCACGGGTTTGATTGACTTGCTTCCATTGATTCTGCAGCGTTCCGGTGAGCCGGATTTGACACGTCAGTTGAGCGCCTTTTTGGCGATGACCGAAGCCACAGAGTGGGGTGGCCGAGAAATGGAAGCGGGTGCCCGTGTGCTGAAGGAAAGCGCTACCACGCTGGGCCTGGCTTCAGAAATCAGCCGGGCGTCGGGACGCCAGGATGCGTTACTTACCCTGGCCGGTGACACTTTGGGTGCGGGCTTTGAAGATGCGTTCCAGGCGATGCGGGAATCCGCACCGGTTGCTGACTTCAAGTCATTGCGAGACCGGTTGATTGGCAGTCAATACGGTTATCTGGGCATGGCCAACATTGAATGGTTCGACAGTGCCAGCCAGGCCGTTGAAGCGATCAGTCAGGTCAAGAATACCCTTAGCATGGACATGGCCGCCGGAACGCAGGCAGTGCTTGATGACGCTACCGCTGACCTGAGAGAAGCGGCTATTGTAGGCGTGGTGGTCATACTGGCGGTGCTTCTGCTGGCGATGATGATCATTCGCGGGGTGAGCGGACAAGTTAACCTGTTGCTGGGGGATTTCCGCCAGATCATGGATGAGAGGAACCTGGGTATCCGTACCCGAGTCAGCTCGAAAGATGAAATGGGGATGATAGGTGCCGCCTTGAACAGTCTGATGGAGAGCTTCGCCAGTGCGCTGAAGCAAATCGATCAGACCAGTGTGCAACTGGCGTCGGCCTCTGAACAGACTCGAGCGACCGCTGGAGAAAATGCCGAGCAGGTGAGCCAGCAACAGCAACTGGTGGAACAGGTTGCCACGGCTGCTGAGGAAATGACCAATACCTCCGAGGACATTTCCCGCAATACCCAGGATGTGGCGGAAGCAGCAACCAGTGCTTCTGGCAAGAGCGAAAACGGGCGTAAGGTAGTACAGACCAGTGTGCGCCATATCCGCAGCCTGGCAGGCTCGATTGAACAGGTCAGTGGACAGGTCGCGCGTCTGCAGAAAAGCAGCGCGTCTATTACGCAGGTGACTGATGTGATTCGCAGTGTTGCCGATCAGACCAATCTGCTGGCTCTGAATGCCGCCATTGAAGCTGCCCGCGCCGGAGAGCATGGCCGTGGTTTTGCGGTGGTGGCGGAGGAGGTGCGCGCACTTGCGCGGCAGACGCACCAGTCTACGGTCGAAATCGAATCCATTATTGCCGGCCTGCAGACGATCACTGATGATGTCCACGGGGCGGTAACTGAAAGCCATGAGCTGGCTAACCGCAGTGCCGATGAGGCCGCGACTCTGGAGGGGACCCTTGCAGATGTTCTCCGGGATGTTGATCGCATCTCTGGCATGGCTACCCAGATTGCAGCAGCGGCGGAAGAGCAGGTGTCTGTCACCCGGGGTATTTCCCGCAATATGGCCACGGTACGCGACACGTCACTACAGACACTCTCAGGCTCCCAGGAGATTTCTCAGGTTACGGTCAGTCAGGCAGAGCTGGCCAATGAGCTCCAGGCTCTGGCTCAGGGGTTCCGGGTTTAGGGACGGGGTTCAGCTGGTGGCGCGGCATAATGGCGCTCATACAGCATTACCATGCTAAGCCACTTTACTTCGGCGAATGATATGAGCTGCCCGGTGATGCCATCGGCTACAACGGCACCTGGGTCTGTGGTGAGCCGACCCGCGCACCCGTATCCTAGGCCGAGGGCACCGCAATCTATGGAGACTAGTGCCTTGCAGGTGTCACGACTGCACCTTATCACTGAATATCTGCGCCAGAAGGTCCTGCAGCATGCTATAGCTCAACCCCCATATGCAGTGGTCTTGATATCGGCAACAGGGAAGTTTCAATGTGCCGAGACGGGTTCGCCAGAGTATCTTGCCCTGATTCTCTTTGGCTGCGAGGTAGTCGAGCGAGATCCATAGCAACTTCTCGACTTCGTGGTTCGGCGATACCGTTTGCGGCCCCCGCCACTCATATACATAAGGAGTGACCACCATCGGGCGCCAGCGGCTGTGTTGGCGAGTGAGCAGGTCAGACAGCCTGGCCTGAAAGTATCCATTCCTTGCCAGATCGACACCGGTTTCTTCCAGGGTTTCCCGTTCGGCTGTGGCCCGGGGGTTGGCGTCTTCCGGCTGCATGCGGCCTCCGGGAAACGCCATGTGCCCGGACCATGGGTCTCCTTCCTTACGGGCCCGCTGGATAAACAGCAACTCCACTCCGGCGTCTTCAGACTGGCGGTAGATTAAAGCCACGGATGCCCGGGCAAGATGTCGTCGGAAAGGCAGCTCACGGGGGCGTATGTTGAGCTTCCAGCGTTTGGGTGTCACAGAGCCTTGTCCTTTTTTGACAAATTGGCTGAGAAGATCGGGCTCGTATTCGTGGGCTCGTCATCCAGCGAGTGTAACAACCGGGCATGAAAAATGATCTATTCTGAAGCTGTAGAGCCCAGAGGAAGTGGTATTCGTGGTCGGGCATTGCTACCCCCACTGGTTACCCGGGAGGTTCAGGATGAGCGACAGATTGTTTGGCGAAGACGTGCTCTTTTTTCAGCGGCTTCTGAAATCAGAAGGTTTTTATCGCGGCGCGCTGGACGGCTTATGGGGGCGCCTCTCCGAAGCGGCTTCAATTGCCTTTGATAGTGAATACGAAAAGCTGAAGCGCGAGTATGGAACCTTTGACCGGCGTACAGAGCAGAATATCGCCTCCCTCTCTATCCGGGCTCAGCGGGAGGCCCGCAAGTTCATGATTCGGGCACTGAGCCGGGGTGTGAATGTGAAAATTATTTCCGGAACCCGAACGTATTACGAGCAGAACCAACTGTTTCGCCAGGGGCGCTACGGTAATCCAGGCCCGGTCATAACGCGAGCAAGGGGAGGGCAGAGCAATCATAACTTTGGCATTGCCTGGGATATTGGCATTTTCAGGGAGGACGGCTCTTACTCAATGAGCGAAAGTGATTACGACGCAGTTGCTGAATACGCCGTCGGGCCTCTGGTGTGGGGTGGTAGTTGGCGCTCGTTCAAGGATTCGCCGCACTACCAACTGGCAACGGCCTACACCCAGATCGCCTGGGTGCGGACTCGCTTTGAACAGGGTGAGGTGTACGTAGCCTGACCCTTTGACCGCCGTTTTTTTGTTGCCCGGCTTGGGGGCAAGCCTTAGGTGTCGAGATTTTATACATATTTCTGGCTGACACTTTTCGACGGGTTGTGAGATATTTATAGGGTATTGTTTTTAAAGTATTTATGTTTTTTGGTGGGTTTTTTGCTTGTTAATGTTTTAACAATGACCAAGAGCCAGCTCTGTGTCGAAACATGAAGTCCTTCGTATAAGGAACAAGTAAATGAAAACATTAAGTTTAGCGTTAGGTGTGGTTGTGTTCAGTCTGGCATCGGCAGCGGCGCAGGCAGTACCCTTCATGTCCAGCCTTGGCGATGAATGCGTTGGTTGTACGCTGTCCGACCAAGTGGGTAACAACTACGTAGACCCAACCGGGACAGCTCTCGATGGAGCTGCCTGGATACAGGATACTGCAGGTTGGTTCGTAGATAATTCGGGATACCGAATCTGGGAGGAGGATCTGAACCTGACCGGCACTGACGCGATCATTGACTCTTTGTTTGTCTCTTATGATGACACCTTGCAGATCAAGAGCCAGGGCGTAACCCTGTTTGATTCAGAAGATTACGAAATCGACCAGCCCTGGACACAGGTTATAAATGTTTTTGACTATGTGTCTGCACCCTTTCTGATAGCTGGCGATGGTCGACTCAACTTTTGGGTCACTAACGACGAAAATTTTGCGACAGGTGTGATCTGGAAAGGCAATACAGCTGTTCCCGAGCCGGGTACATTGGCACTATTAGGTCTCGGCTTGGCTGGACTTGGATTTGCGCGGCGCAAATCCGCTTAGGTCTGCCAAGTAGCAAAGACAAAGGGAGGCATTTGCCTCCCTTTTCAGCTGCTTCCCGGCATCGTATTTTTCAAGAGAAACTCCTCAAATTCCGAGGCGGGCAGAGGGCGGGAGAAAAGGTAGCCCTGGCCATGATCACAGCCGATTTCCCGCAATAGGCGGTGTTGTTCGCTTGTTTCAACCCCCTCTGCAATGACTTTCAGCCCGAGCTTGTGCGCCATGATGACAATGGCCTCGGAGAGCACCAGGTCGTTTTGTTCCGTTTCGAGGTTTCGGATAAAAGACTGGTCAATCTTGAGGTAGTCGATATCAAAGCGCCTGAGGTAAGACAGCGCTGAATAACCCACTCCAAAATCATCAATGGCGACCTGGATTCCGGCATCACGGAACTGGAGAAGCTTGTCTGTTACGTCTTTGCTTGCATTTAGCAACAAGCCTTCGGTGATCTCTACGCTCAGGTGTTTTGTTTCCAGGCCGAGAGTTCGCAGGTAAGCCAGCCAGTCCATAATACTCAAAGCTTCACTCTGAAACTGTATTGGTGACATGTTCAGCGATACCTGTAACTCGGTATCAGACAATTCGCTCCACCGTTTTACCTTGGCCGCAGCCTCCCGAAACACCCAGTCGCCGATACCAACAATCAAGCCGGTCTCTTCAGCCAGAGGGATAAATTCAGCCGGGCTGATCATTCCACGCTCCGGGTGGTTCCAGCGTATCAGTGCCTCTGCTTTGCCGACGCGCCCGGTGGTGAGATCGATTATGGGCTGGAAATGAAGCTCGAACTGCCGGTTCTCAATGGCCGAGCGCATATCATTTAACAGTTTCAGGCGATTTCGGGCTTTATCGTGCAAAGATTGGGTGAAATAACTGAGACGGTTCCGCCCTGCTGCTTTTGACGCATACATGGCCTGGTCGGCGTTGCTTACTAACTGATCAACCTCTGACGCGTCGTCCGGGCAAAAGGTTATGCCGATGCTGGCCTGGATATAGATGATTTCGCCATTGATGAAGTATGGTTCTGCCAGCGCACTGATGATTTGTTCGCTCACCTTTTCTCCAGCAGCTGTATTTGCAAGCCTGGGCAAGATAACGGTGAACTCGTCACCGCTCATGCGGGCTACGGTATCTGAGTCCCTGACACAACTGTTAATGCGCGCTGCGGCTTTTATCAGTAACTGGTCCCCCACAGGGTGCCCGAGGGTGTCGTTAACATCTTTGAAATGGTCAAGGTCAATGAATAAAAGAGCGAGCAATGAATCATGGCGTAATGATTTTCGGATCTCCTGTTCCAGTCGATCCTGGAACATGTAACGATTTGGCAGGTCAGTCAGGAAGTCGTAGTTTGCCTGGCGCCATATCAGTTCGTCTGACCGAACTTTGTTTGTGATATCAGACCCCATCACTACATGACGTTGGATGTGCCCTTTATCATTGCGAATAACATTGATGGTGAGCCATGCAGGAAAGGCTTCGCCCGTATTGCGGCGGCTCCAGACCTCGCCCTGCCAAAAACCTCGCTGAGCGACTTCATCCCATATACCTTTGAAGAAATCGGCGGTTTGACGGCCCGAGTAGAGAAGTACAGGGTCTTTGCCCTCCAGGTCGCCAAGTGTGTAACCGGTTATTTTGGTAAACGCTGGATTGAGTGCAACGATTTTGTTGTCGGCGTCTGTTACCAGCACGGCTTCCGCGCTATTGATGTAGATTGACGATGCAAGGTGCAGCTCCTCTTCTGCACGGACTCTTTCAATAGCAATACCCACCAGGCTTGTCGCGCTCTCTATCAAAGCGACTTCCTGTTCGTCAGGTAACCCGGGCTCTTTGCGGTAAATAGCAAACGTGCCCAATACACCCCCTGATGCTGAACGTATGGGTTCTGACCAGCATGAGCCAAGACCTGCCCTGGCAGCTAGCTCCTTGTAGTTTTCCCAGTAACGGTGAGAGGCGATGTCTTCGACAATTGTGCGCTTTCCTGTGAAGGCAGCGGTTCCGCAAGAGCCGACATTCATACCAATCTTTACGCCATTAATAGCGTCGTTATAAAAGTCAGGCAAACCTGGCGCTGCCCCGCTCAACAAGTGCTCCCCTTCGCTATCCATAAGTAGAATTGAGCACATGGATTCGGGGTAAATCGATTCTGCCGATTCGATGACCAGCGACATGATTTCCATGAGAGAGCCGCCTTTGGCAACTCTTTCAAGAGTCTTTTGTCGCATTTGCTCGCGTCGCTCAGACAGCTTTCGAAGTGAAATGTCTTCAATCAGCGCTACTGTGTATGCGAGGCTGCCATCCTCGTTTCGAACAGCGCGCACGGCCAGGTGTGTATCAATTGCATTGCCAGATTTTTGGATAAATCGTTTTTCAACAGACAGCTCATCAATGTAGCCATCAATCAACTGCTCGTAGAGCGTCGCGTTGGGCTCCAGGTCATCAGGATGGGTCAGATCAGGCCATTTCGTTGCCATAATCTCTTCGGCTGTGTAACCAAGCATGTCGCAAAGCGCCTGGTTGACCTCTATCCAGCCTTTATCTGCATCTGTAGCGGCCATGCCAAACATTGAGCGCTCGAAATAGGCACGAAAACGTTGTTCACTGGCTCGAAGGGCTTCCAGGGCATGATGATGTGCTGTTCCCCGGTCAAAGTTGTCGAGGGCGAACGTAATGTCGCGGGCCAGTTCGTCGAGAAGGGCTGTCGTTTCGCTGTCGAAAAAGTCTTCGTCATTGTGATAAACCGACAAGACTGCAAAGGGTTGACCGCTCCGCTGGATGGGAAAACTGCCGCTGCTACCCCAGTGAAAATGGCTGGCCTTTTTATACCAGGGCGCCGTTAGAGGGTTGCTTGCCCAGTCATTTGTGATCATGGCAACGTTATTTCGGTAAGTCGTTGCCGATGGCCCGAGGCCTTCCGGTCTGTCCTCGCGTGTAGAAATTTGTATGTTTTTCAGATAATCCGCATTAGCGCCATAACTTTCTACCGGGATAATTTGTTCGGATTCGAGGTCGGCAACCCCGACCCAGGCCATGCTGACACCGCCGAAATCAACTGCAATCCGGCAGACAAGAGGAAACAGTTCTTCCTCGTCACTCATGCGGACAATGGCCTGGTTGATTTCGCTAAGTGCACGGTACATTTGGGTTAATCTGTGAATGCGTGCACTTTCCGACGAACGCAATGCCCCGGTACGTGTGTCCGGGTGCACTTTTTCTCGGTCGGCCTCGCTATCAGAAGATTTGGTCAATGTGCAGCTCGCTGTGGCCCGGGATTTACCCTTGTCTATCATTAGAGTGTTAGTTCTTTTGGGATGAAGTTCAAGTAAGTTGCGGGGGGTAGACTTTGGCACATCAAACTATTGTTCTAACATTTGAACTCAAGGGGGCAACATGTTTCGTATTTGTGTAGAGCGCACGCTTGCCAAAGACATTGATATCGTTTTTGAGGCCATATCTGATCATACCCGCTACCACCGGTTTCCTGGTGTTGATAAGTCCATCCTGGTTGAGTTGGGTGAGCAAGAAAAAAATGGTACCGGGGCACTGCGAATCATTGGGGCTGGGCCACTTGAACTGACGGAGCGTATTACGCGGTTTGAGAGGCCGGCCAGAATGCACTACCACATCGAGAAATCGAGACCTTTCTCTATTATGCACACTAAAGGTGAAATCATGTTACAGCCTGCAGGTGAGCGCACCAGAGTAACTTGGGTATCAGAGGGCCACATAAAAGCTCCCTTCGTCGGTCCGATTCTGGATAAGCTCGCTGAGCGCAGTTTTACGAAGGCTTTCAACTCACTTCTCAAGTCTATTGAGCGGCTTTAGTTGCTCACGGGTATTTTATCACACGCATTTTAATACGGGAGGCGCTTTATGGGTTTGGCTACCGCACTGCATGTGCTCTCTCCTGTGATCTGGGTTGGCGGCAAGCGGAGCTGGCGGCCGCTATCTCAAGGCTTGCTGAGCACTGATTGGGGGGGGCGAAGTGGTCTCCCACCCAAGCCCAGAATTCCTGCAAGGATGAACTTTGTAAGGTGAGCCTGCGTTGCAGCGCAGAGTGCGTTGTTATTTTTTAGGGTGTTTCAATTCGCTAGTTGAGTGCCAGTAGCGCTTGAAATGAAAACAGGGGGCTCCGTCTTCCCGGCCGACACAGTATTTATACCCGGTGCTGCAACCTCTGATACATTCTCCAGCCTATCCAGCCAGAAGCAATCAAATAAGGAATAGCGCCCAAGACCCACATAATCAAACCTGCCAACTGTTGGTCTTGCAGGCTGCGCCCGGCCCCATATAAAGGGTTTTGAGCGAAGGTGAGTATGGCCCCCAGAAAACCGGTATGTATCAGTGTAAAGAGCAAGGCAAACAATGCCCAACCAACGGTGCGCTGAGGACTTTTCAGCACGGACCACCAGAATAGGCCTGCGGTGATCAGGAAACACGCGTGTTCAACGAGGTGCCACCAGGGGTTCTCCAGGGCCAGGACGTAAAACCGGGGAATGTGCCAGAACCAGATCATCGCACCATGGAGGTACGCCAGATAAACCGGATGCTGTACCAGGTTAAGCAGGGGCATCCACAGGCGAGCCAGCAGTCGCCCGCTCCCTGCAGAGAGTTGCGGTAGGGGAGTGGTCAGTACCCAAAATGGCGCTATGATCACCATAAATACCATGTGCTGGACCATGTGAGCCGCGGCACTGCTTTCCGCCCAGTGGTCAAGAGGCCCCCAAAGCGCGAAAAAGCTGATGATCATGGTGCTATGAAAGCCCAGTGCTTGCGACCAGTGCGGCGCTACCCGCCGTGCGCCTAGGATGTAAGCAAGCCAGACCAGAATAAAAATGACCAGACCGATCAAGGCGGTCATCTGATCTGCGCCATCGCTGGTTATAGGACTATGGCCAAAGGCCGGCGAACTCAGGCCAAGCAGAGCTAAAATGATCCACGGCCCAGTGCGCGTTTTCATACACATGGCGGCAACCTTACGCCCGGCAGAACCAGCATCAATGATGCTACCGCTGATACCAGATAGACTGCAGCGGACGTTTTGCTGATGAATGTATTGAGAGGCTGGGCTTTGGCGGCAGATGACGGCGAAGAAGCCTTCCAGCAAGCGTAAGCGCAAGCCAATAGATAGCCGGTGACCATGAGCGCCACCACCAGGGACGCTGCATTTATCCACGTCCAGGCACCATCCCCCGCATCCGGTGGTGCGAAGGCACAGCCGATGGATAAGCCTCCATAGAGCAGGACAAACCACAGCGCCCAGATGATCAGCCCAAGAACCAGGTTTATTGGATGAAACGGAGAGGGAGTCATGGCGCTCCCCATACCATCGGCAACAGCGAAAACATGGCAAAACTGAGCCAGAAAACGCCCAGGGTATAGACCCAGAACGGCTGAATCACGATGGGTTCGTAAGGCAGACTGGAGCCAACATATCCCCGCTGTACCCGCAACGCCTGAAGTACTGTGAAGATCATCGCAAGCCCGCTGTGTAGCAAAAGGTAATAGAGTGCTACCGTCAGAACCGCGTCATGGGCCAACTCCGTCGGTTGTAATGACGATGTTTGCAGCACCCAGGCCAGCAAGCACCAATGGGTGAATCCGATGGCCGAAGCAAGCCACAGACGCAGGCCAAGGCTGCCTGCATTGCGTTTGCGCAGTCGGGAGACAGCACCATGGTAGATCATTACCGCAAGGGTTAGCAGTATCCCGCTTGCTGCCAGAGGAATCAGTGCCAATGGGCTTGTTTCGGGCGTTGACCATTGTGGCGCAGCCGTCCAGAGATAGAACCAGCCAAACAACAGCGAAACATAGAGGGTTCCATTGGCCATCAGGCTGACCACCATGCCCCATAGCCCGGGGCCATCACAGGTACGGGAGTGCAGTGGTGGGTCCACGGGATCGTTGGCATCTACTGGCGCGGCTCTGGGGTGGGCGCCGTTCTCCCAGCTCCAACGCAGCACCAATACAAGCGCTACCGCAGCGGCTGCCAGAGCTATCAGGTAGGCTTTGATCAGCAAGCTGACGCATACCACCGCCAGGACTGTGGCAGTCATCAGGGGTAGCCAGGAGTTGGTGGGCAGGTGAACCACTTCTCTGACTTTACCGGTGACAGCATCTGATCCATATATATCCCGCCTCAGGCTCTGGACTTCCGCCAGACCATGTTCGCCTGCGGCGATGCTTTCTACGAGCTCGGGGTTCTCCCACATCGGATGCCGGGTGGTGATATCGGGCATACTCGAAAAATTATAGGCATTCACTGGCATTGGGATGGCCCATTCCAGAGTATCTGCGCCCCAGGGATTCTGCTCAGCTCGGCGACCAAAGCGGAAATGCAATACGATGTCGACAATGATCACTGCGACACCGATCGCCATTATGAATCCACCGATGGAGGAAATGAGGTTGAGCCAATCCCAGCCTAGCCCCGCTTCATAGGTGTAGACTCGCCGGGGCATGCCCAGCAGCCCGGTAAGATGCATCAGCAGGAAGGTGGTATTGAATCCACCGAAAAACAGCCAGAACCCCCAGCGGCCCATTTTGTCCGAGGGCATACGGCCGGAAACATGGGGCAACCAATAGTAAAAACCGGCGATCAGCGGAAACAGCATGCCACCGACCAGCACGTAATGCAGGTGAGCGACCACAAAGTGTGTGTCGTGAACCTGCCAGTTGAAGGGCACCAGCGCCAGCATCACGCCCGTCAGTCCGCCGCAAACGAAGACCACCAGAAACCCGACGATCCAGAGCATTGGCAGGTGAAACACTACTTTGCCCTGCCAGAGTGTTGCCAGCCATGCAAAAATCTGGATACCTGTGGGAACCGCTACCAACATGCTGGCTATGGAGAAGAAAGCCTGGGCCAGCTGCGGGATGCCCACAGTAAACATGTGGTGTACCCACAGCCCAAAGCTGACAAACCCCATGGTAATAATGCCCAGCACCACCCAGCGATAACCCACCAGCGGATGCCGTGCGAACACCGGAATTAGGGTAGATACAATCCCTGCTGCAGGCAGGAAGATGATGTAGACCTCCGGGTGTCCAAACATCCAGAACAGGTGCTGCCATAGCAGAGGGTCACCACCGCCAGAGGTTTCAAAGAATACGAACCCGACTGCACGCTCGAGTTCAAGCAACACACTGCCGAGGATCAGGGGTGGAAAGCCAAATACGATCATCAGCGCCATCGCGAGGATGTACCAGCAGAAGATTGGCATTTTGTTGAGGGCCATGCCGTTGGCACGAGTTCGCAAAATGGACACGACCAGCTCTACGCCGGCGGAAATCGCGGATATTTCCACAAAGGTGATGCCCAATAACCAGAAGTCCGAGCCCGGGCCAGGCGAATAAGTGTTGCTGCTCAGAGGCGTGTACATAAACCAGCCGGCATCCGGCGCTACCTCAAGCACCAGGCTGGAGAGAATAATCACACCACCAAACAGGTAACAGTAGTAGCCCAGGGCGCTCAAGCGAGGGAATACAAGGTCCCGGGTGCCGATCATCTTTGGCACCAGATACATCGCTACCCCTTCGAGCACCGGGATCGCAAACAGGAACATCATCACCGTGCCGTGCATGGTGAAAATCTGGTTGTAGAGGCTGGCCTCAATAATCTCCTGCTCGGGCATCGCGAGTTGTGTGCGAATTAACATCGCTAACACGCCACCGATCAGAAAAAATATCATCCCGGTGGCCATGAACCTGAACCCTATGGAGGTATGGTTCACTGCTGCCAGAGCGCCCCATCCGGGTAAATTGCCCCACACATGTTCCAGTTGCGCTTCCCGTTTGCAGTTTGCCTCTTCTGACAGGTTAGTCATTAACGGTCTCCTCGCGGAGCCATGCCTGGTAATCTTCCGGGCTGTATGCGGTTACCGTAAATTTCATATGAGCATGATGGGTGCCGCAGAATTCGGCACACTGGCCACGATAGGTGCCGGGTTCATCTGCTTGCAGGCGCAGTACATTCGTGCGGCCAGGTAGCATATCCAGTTTGCCTCCCAGGCGGGGAACCCAGAACGAATGAATAACATCAGCACTGGTAAGGTGAAGGTCAAGGGGGACTCCGGCTGGAACGTGCAGTTCGTCCTTCAGCTGAATACCTGAGTCCGGATATTGCACTTCCCACCACCATTGGTGTGCCGTGACGTTGATCCGGAGCGCTTTCCCTTCTGCAGGTGGCAGAGGTAGCATTTGATGGCCGGCGGGGACGCCAAACGCCAGAATCACTGCCATACTGGTGATCGGCAGTACCAGGCCACCCCAGAGAATCCACCGGTTCTGGACCTGCCTGGCTCGAGCTTTCGACACGGGCTCCGGGGCACGCCTGATGGCGTATAGCCAGAGCCCGACCACGACCACAAGAACGAATGTGAACCAGCCAAACATTCCCCACCACAACCATGCTGCCGAGAGAGCGTTAGGGCCGGCGGGAGAAAGCGTGGAAAACTCGCCCTGACATCCGGCCAACAATCCACCTGTGCCAATTACACCCAGGGCTGCTACTCTTTTTATTTCTGACGGAGAACAACTCCTGCTTCGCAACTGCACGCTCTGAGGGTAGCCATGGCCAAGGAACACATCGTCAGTCGTATGTCGATTATGGGTCACCCGATCCACCCCATGCTGATCCATTTCCCGGTGGCCGCTCTGCTGCTGCTTATCGCAACGGATATTGGTTACGTTATGACCGGAGACTTTTTCTGGGCTCGCGCCGGCGTCTGGCTTGCGGCTATAGGAATGGCTGGTGGCTGGTTGTCTGGCTCGGTCGGGTTGCTGGATCTTGTCATCGTTAAGCAGATACGTCAGCTCATTACCGCGTGGTGCCACGCGTTGCTGGCAGTGATGCTGCTTTCCATTGCCACCCTTAACTGGTTTCTGAGGGTGGGCGAGCCTGATCAACTTATTGTGCCCTGGGGGCTTTATCTTTCTCTGCTTACCGGTGTGCTGATAACCATCACCAGTCTGCTCGGCGGCGAGTTGGTCTACGATCATGCCGTTGGTGTTTCCCCTGAAAAGATGGCAGAACGTCGGCAGGACCCCTGATGAGTCAGTAAGTCTGGCGAGTTTGCTGTACCTCATGGAATGCTCTCGAAAGGGGGCTTGGAGAGAACAACCCACAGCACAGCGATAATCAGCGTGCCGGTCACCAGAGCCGAAGCCAGGCACCACCGCCGCACCGGCTTACCACTGCCGCTCTCCGCCCGCAGAATCAACAATCCAAGCAGCGCGTGATTAATGACCAGCAACACCACAAGGGTCAACTTGATGATCAGCCAGATACCGATATTGTGATAAACAACGAATACGAGTGTGCCTGCAATAATGGAAGACAGAGCAATTGGTGTCGCGACATGAGTAAAGAGTAGCCGCGGAAGACGTTGACGGAGCACCAGGCTGTTTTCGGTCTCTGAAGAGGTATAAACAGTGCCGGACACCAGCGCTGGAAGGTACACAAGCAGGGCAGTCCAGAAGAGCAGTGCCACAATGTGAAGTATAAGGAGCCAGTTCAAGTTGAAAACAACCTCTCTGGTGCGGTGGCTTGTTTGTGTTCTAACCTTGCGAAGACCTTATCACTGACCTGATAGGCGTACAAAGTCCGTTGCGGTAAAGCAGGCCTGGCTTATTTGCCTGGTTCATGCAAAAAGGTAGCCCAGCCATCCAGGCTGTTTTCAATACGTTACAATGTCGTCGAGGACATCAGGGAATAGGTGAATTAGAGTTCATTAAACCGGGGTGTTTTCCCGACGCATGGCCGTAGGCTTTTAGATCTTCTGGTGAAGCTGATGTATCGATTGTTTGTCATCATGATGAGCGCAGTGCTTCTTGGAGGCTGCGGCAACTTAAAGACGGCTGAGGTTCTGAGTCGCACCGGTGACGCGCTTGTTAAAATCGGGCAGAAGACGCCTGCTTCCGGTCTTGATCAAGAAGTCAGGCCGCTTTTCGAGCAACCGTATATTGATCCGTTAACGGAGTATTTGCGGCGTCATGAGGGCGATTCAACCAAAACGGCGCAGCTCGATCAGGTAAGGCAGGAGCGCGAACGCCGCTGTGCTGCAGTTGCTCTTCGTTATAACAAAGATGAGATTTCCGAAACCGGCTTGGCACTTTATCGTCGAGGCTATGGCTTTTCATGTCCGCAGGATGTGGCAGCCTATGAGGCGCGGCTTGAAGCCATGCAGCACCCGCCAAAATCCGTGCAGAAGGCTGTCAGCGCAAATCCAGGGGCGTCGGATTTAGAGGGTGTTGGGAGCGGGGCTCACGACGATGCAACTGCTGAGCCAGAACTCAAAGCCGAAACTGTTACAGAATCCCGTGAGTTGAATGATTGCTACCTGCTCACCCGCATTCGAAATTTCAGTGGTGCATTGGAGGCCTGTCGTGGCCCCGCCGAAGCCGGCGTTGCAGGTGCGCAGGCAAGTATGGCGCAAATTCATAGCGCTCTGGGACACCATGAGCAAGCCTATCAATGGGCAATACAGGCCGCGACAGAGTCTGGCCAGGCAGCCTATCTTCTTGGCGAAATGTATGCTCATGGGCATGGCGTCGCACAAGATAAGGCGGCGGCAATAAAGTGGTTCAAAGTGGCTGCAGAGCTTGGCCAGGCAGAGGCTCAAAAGGCTCTGGATGATCTGGCTTCAGCCACTGCGGATACCCATGCCGGTTAATCAGCTGTCGCGGTCAGTCGTTTCCAGGTGGCTAAGGCCACATCTGGGCTTCTGGCGCAGCAGCTACGCCATGCATACCATCATGGGGCTTCTTGTTCTGCTGGTTGCGCTTTTTGCTGTCGGCATGTTCCTGTTATCTCATCTCAACCTTAGCTACTCCCAGCAGGCAATGTACGAGTTGCGCCGGGACCAGATCCGCGATGTGTTTTTCACCGGGCTGGTTCGGATTGATGCCCGTCAAATTGCGTTGGAGAGCCAGGTAGCGACTCTCGCGACAATTGGGGAGACGTTCTACCGGTTATCGAGGGAACGGCAGGGTTCGCCACAGTCCCAGCGCCAACTTCAGGGCCAGCTTGAAAAAGCTTTGCAGAGCCGACTTGAGAGTGAAGGCGGTGTTTCTGGTGCCGGCCTTTGGTATCAGCCGGGCATCGTCGCACCAGCCGGCGAACGTTATGCGCCTTATCTGGTCAAGGGCGAAGTTGGTGGCTCCCGAGTGCAATCACGATCAACTGACTTCCTGCAGACCCACTGGTATGGGCTTACTCTGGGCCGTGCCGACGCCCTCAGCCCTAAAGTTGACGCTCCTGTCTACTGGTCACCTGTGTACTTTGATATGGCAACCGAGCGCGCCATTTTAACTCTCGCTTTGCCGATGGTCAGTGCCGAGGGTGAGTTGATCGGTGTCGCGACCATTGATTGGGCATCGGATCAGGTGGTGGATCTGGTCAGCCGAATGGAGGTTACGCAAAACAGTTTTTCTTTTCTCAACGATCGCAACAATCGGAATCTGTCCAGCCTCAGTCAAAACCAGGACCCGATTCAGGAGCAGATGTTGATTGATGCCATTCTCGCGGCGAACCTTTCGGAAAAGGATCTGGGTGTGCCGAAAGCATCAGGTGATAGCCAAACACCTGAAGAACGCCTGCGCACACGTCAGCTTGAGGTGGACGGCCGACTCTATGAGCTGTATTACGCCACTACGCCGGCAGGCATGGTCTACGGTGCCGGGGTTCCAAAGGACGAGATCGACCGCGTGCTGGTACCCATGCGTGATACCAATTACCGGATTCTGCTGATTACGGGTTCGATTCTGCTGATACTGAGCCTTTACCTGCTATATCGGATCGCGCAGCTCATGCATGAGTTGCAAGCGTCCTATACAGATGCCCTGACCGGTCTGCCTAATCGTGTGCGTTTGCTGCGAGATTTGCAGGATAGACAAGATGCCTGTCTCATTCTCCTGAACCTGGATCGGTTCAAGGAAATCAATAGCTTGTTTGGCAATGACTGTGGCGACGCCGTTTTGCTGGCCATGCGCAAGCAGGTACGAACGTTTGTCCGCACTCACTCTCACCCCTTTGGGCTTTCTCCAGAGCTTTATCGTTTGTCCAGTGATGAATTTGCGCTCTTGGGCCCTGGTGTTGCTGAGTCTCGGGTGCGCACTTTCGCCAGTGAATTGATCGACTTTCTTTGTTCGCAAAAGGTTATCTGGCGGCAGCAGGTGTTAACCCTGGACACCAGCGCAGGCATTGCCTTCCAGAGAGAGCGTAAAGATGACGCCGCAGCTGACCGTTTGCTCAACCAGGCGACCATCGCTGTTTTGCAGGCACGGGACCAGATGCGTCAGTACCTGTTTTATGATCAAAGCCAGGAAGTAGAAAAAGGGTACGAGAAGAATCTTTACTGGGCCCGTCGTTTGAAAGAAGCGATCGAGGCCGGCACCTTACGTCCATACTTTCAGCCAATTCACGACAACGTGCAGGGCAGGTTTACCAAGTATGAGTGCCTGGTGCGAATGGATGACCCCGAGCATGGTGTGATTGCTGCCGGGCAGTTCATTGAGGTGGCCAACAAGCTACGCCTTAATCGACAGATCACCAGAATCATGGTGGAAAAAGCGTTCACTGCGTTTGCCACACAGCCCTATGCGTTTTCTATCAACTTGTCCTATGTTGATATTGTAGATCCCGAAACCCTGGCCCTGATTCTGGAGCACCTGCGAGCTAGCAATATTGGCGAGCGTGTGATCTTTGAGATTCTGGAGTCTGATGGCATCGGCAGTTATGGCGATGTTTTGCAGTTTATCGAAAAAGTTAAATCTTTCGGGTGCCGGATTGCAATAGATGACTTCGGTACCGGCTATTCCAATTTTTCCCACCTGCGCAAGCTGAACGTGGATTTCATCAAGATAGACGGTAGCCTCATTCGCTATCTGGCGCAGGATCATACGGCGTTTCTGGTGACCAAAGGTATTGTGCAGTTCGCCCGGAGTATGGGGATCAAGACAGTAGCAGAATTTGTACACAGCGAAGCAGTGCAGGAGCGTGTTGTGGAGCTTGGTATCGATTTCTCCCAAGGAGAATACTTCGGCATGCCTGCGCCAGGTATCAAAGGTTAACACTTTACTACATTAAGGATTAACTTTTGGTCATGAATTCGGTTAGCATTCACCACAAAGGAGTTTTTGCTAAAGCTGTTGCTTGAAGTTGCCTTCTCAAGTGCACAAAAAATAAATGGGTCTTATGGATAGAGCTAACTGCGGTTACTTGAGAAAAGGATTCAGCGCGCTAGTGTTCATCGCGCTGTTTTCTCTTACCCAACCGCTACTTTCGGCCCCGAAAGTCATAGTCAACGACGATGCAGGCATCACCTCGCTGGACTCCTCCCACCTGAGCCAGATCTTTGCCATGCAAATCCGAAAGTGGCCAAACGGCCTCGCGATCGAAGTCTTCACGTTACCTAGCGAGAATGAACTTCACCGCGAGTTCGTCATTAATCGGCTGCATATTCAAACCCACCAACTCGACCGCATCTGGAACCGGATGCTTTTCACCGGAACAGGCAAAGCACCAGCCGTTGTCAATTCTCAGGCTGAGATGGTTGAAATGATTCGAAGCACACCCGGTGCAATTGGGTATACCTCCGCAGACTACCCGACGGGAAGTATTGTGACCCTGGGAGATAAGGAATGATGAGCAAGTTCTCCTCGGTGATTCTGGGCATTATTGCCGCAGTAATTATGGCACCGGCAACCGCACTTGAGCTGGGAAGCTCATCAGAGCTCCATGGGTTCGTGAGTCAGGCGTACCTGTACAGTCCGGATAATCCATATGCAGGTACCGATTCCCTTGACGGTTCTTTCAAGTTCCGTGAAATCGGCATAACCGGTTTTACTGAAGTATCTCCGGAGTTTCGATTGGCGGGGCAAGTGATCAGCCGGCAACGAGACGAAAGCGATGATGGTGATTTGCGGATTGACTTTCTGCTGGCGGATTACCTTTTCTACAGTGATATGGGTACGACCGCCGGTGTTCGTCTCGGCCGGGTAAAGAACAACGTAGGCTTTTATAATGCCACTCGGGATATACCTTCTGCCCGGCCCGGTTTTAATGTGCCAGACTCAATCTATTTCGACTCTTTACGAGACAGCATTCTGTCTACCGATGGCATTAATCTTTATGGTTCTCGGTTGTTTCAGGGTAACCAGCTGAACTGGGAGGTCTTCGCCGGTCGAAAAAGCGTTGAAAGTGAGCGCCTTGAGTATTATATCTTCGGCCGCCCGGTAAGTGAGGGTGAGTTTAACGATATGTCTCTTTATGGGCTGAATCTGAATTTCGTGCCGGCAGCCCAGAGGAGCCTCAAGCTCGGCTTCAGTTTGCTGGACTCGGGTGTGGATCTGGACAACCCCCAGAGTGTTTCCAATGCTCAAATGGCGTTGTTTGCGGCAGGACCGGCAGATATTGCCATGAACGCACAAAACTATGTCACGGGCACGAGAGTTGATGTCTTGTTTGCCATCCTCTCGGCTCAGTACAGCTACCGCGACTGGGTGATCACGGCGGAGTATATGAACCTGTTCAGCGACCTCGAACTTCAGATCGCAGGAGTGGAAAGCGACAGGAGCAACACCACCGAAGCTTATTATCTTCAGGTTGAGTGGCTGCCGACGCTTGCCACCTCTTGGTTTGTCCGTTATGAAGAGCTGTACCTCAATAAGGACGACCGTTCGGGCGGCAACCTGTTGTCGCCGAACGATCCATACCGGGGATTTGGCAAGGGCTGGAGCTTGGGTGGCAAGTGGATGTTCTACCCTCGATGGACAGTCACCGGACAGGCCAGCTTCAATGAGGGCACAGCATGGCTGCCCAGCTACAGTGGCATAGAAGATTATAACGTCAGTAAATACTGGAATTATTATGTCATCTCGCTGACCTTTCAGTTTTAGCGGCGCGGGCGCACAGCGATGTTTGTCAGCATCAAGTGGAAGGCAGTTGTATTTCTCAGCCTGGTATTGGTTGTGATTACTGCCGCCTGGGTCGCGCAGCACGTTTTCAAAACGTTCGATTACTATGAAAACCGGGTGACAGATATACACCTGCAGCAGGAGCGCGTAATTGATCGCCAGCTGGAGGAGAGTGCCCTTCGCCTGTCCCAACTAGCCCAGCTGATCGCTGAAACACCGCAGATTCAGGCTGCGGATGAGAGTAATCCGCAGGCGGAAATGAACCAATTCCTCCAGCGCGAGTGGTTTAAGCTCAACCTTAATACCGGACTCGATTACCTTGCGGTCTATTCGGCACAGGGAAATCGACTGGGCTCTGCAATGAATCTGGTTTTTTTTCGTGATCCGGCCGGCTTGAGCCAGGCAATTGATCAGCTTGTGCAGGCGAGAGAGCCAGGAACGCCTCAATCTTTCCTGTACTGTGGTTTTGGCTGCTCCCAGTTCGTCATCGAGCCCTTTGTGCTGCAAGATGGCTCCGAAGCTGTGATGGTAGTGGGTCAGAATATTGCCGACGTAATCCAGCATTTTCAGCAGATATCCACAGACGACTTGGCCATTATTCTTGACGGCCTGGCCGCAGACAATGCCGATACAGGGAATGAACGCTCGCTTGGCAATTGGAACAAAAGAGTATGGGCGGCCAGTAATTTTTCACAAACCTTTGCTCAGCTCAAGGCCGTTGAAGCAATAGCACCATTCAGCATCCTTCGCAGTGACCAGGCCTTTGTTCATGAATCACGACGAGTGCTTTTCAACACGCTTGACCTGACCCGCTTCAAAACTATGGGCACTGCGCCGCACTTCGTAGCAATCATTGACGACACCTGGCAATACAACAATCTCGTCAATTCCGTAAAAACCAGTCTGTTGATAGGGGTGCTGGCGCTGGTCATTGCTGAAGTCCTTCTTGTCATGCTGATACTAAGCCCCCTGCGACGCCTGATCGCAGTTGTCGAGGCGCTAAACTTATTGCCAAAGCATGAATATGAGCAAGCACAGAAGAAAATACAGGGGCATCGGGGCTATCTCAGCGACGAGCTCACTCTGCTTGAGAAAAGTACCCGTTTTGTCACCCAGGAACTGAACACCTTGCATACCGAAGTTGAGCAGAAAAACCATTCGCTCAAAAGCCAGATTGCCATCATTTCCCGTTCCCGAGCTTTCCTTGAGCGCCTGATTGACAGTTCGCACCTGTTTATTGCGACCCACACCATGAATGGCGATATTCTGACTACGAATACGAGATTTGAGAGGGAGTTCAACAAACCGCTGACAAGCTTTAGGGAGATCTTTAAATCAGACGCTGTCTATGCGGACTACACAAGCAAGATCGCCCTCCTGCAAAACGGTAAGCTTGACGCCATTCAGTTCGATGCAAAGTTCACGAACGATCAGGGACACACCGTCTTCGCAGACTGGACCTGCTCTCTGGTCGAAAATGAAAACGGGCAATCCGTCGTCCTTGCTACGGGCGTAGATCTGACCCAGCGGAAACGTGATGAACAAGCACTGGAATGGCTGGCAAATAACGACCCTTTAACATGTATAGGAAACCGTCGGGCCTTTCAGCATGATTTGGCCAGCGCTCTCGAAGCCGGGACCGCGGGTGCCATCGTCTTCATCGACATTAATCGGTTCAAGCAGATTAATGATCTTTATGGCCACGCGGTCGGTGACAGCGTGCTGATTCAGATCGCGAATTCACTGACCGCGAGTGTACGAGCCAGCGACTCCATCAGCCGGCTGGCAGGGGATGAATTTACCGTTATCCTGCCAGGAGTTACCCCGGCTCAGCTTCAGGCTGTGCTCGTTAAACTCTCGACTCAGCTCAACGGCGAAATTCTGATCCCGGCCGAGGGGCGGACCGCCGAGTACAGTGTCAGTATTGGTGCCGCCTTGATTCCAGATCACGGTACCACCGAGCAGGAACTGGTGGTGCATGCAGACATGGCGATGTACCAGGCCAAGAAAAAAGGCGTCAACCAATGGCAAATCTTTGACCCCGCAGACAATAATCTGGAGGGGCTGCGCCGCGACCACGCTCTGACGGCGTTGTTGAAGCGCGCCTTGGCCGAAGACGGTTTGTTCGAGCTGCATTTTCAGCCGATTCTGTTTCTTGAGGAGAACAGGATCAGCCACCACGAGGTCCTGCTGCGATTGAAGGACAGTTATGGCACTCCGGTTTTTCCCAGCGAATTCATCCCCGCAGCAGAGCGTATGGGACTGATCCGATTGGTTGATACCTGGGTGCTGGAAAGCGCCATCCGAAGATTGGCTGCTGAGAATGCTGAAGGGGGTGCCACGTGTTTTGCTGTCAATGTGTCGGCGCCAACGCTTCAGACGGCGGATCTACCCAGGATATTGACTGATCTGATTCGCAAATATCAAATAAGCCCCGGGCAGCTGATTCTGGAGCTGACAGAAACCGCCTATATAGAAAACTTCCAGATGGTTCTGTCGAACCTGGAGGAAATCAACGCTACGGGTGTCATGATTGCCCTGGACGATTTCGGCGTGGGCTTCTCATCATTCAGCTATCTCAAGAAGCTGCCCTTGAGTTACGTTAAGCTCGATGGCTCTTACATTCTGGATTTGGACAAGAATCCGGATAATCAGGTGTTTGTTGAAAGTCTCACCAACATGGTTAATGCATTCGGGATGCAGACGATTGCGGAATTTGTCGAAGATGAAGTGACGCTGCTTAAGTTACGGGAGCTGGGCGTTGATTTCGCGCAAGGCTACCATATTGGCAAGCCATCACCCGTATTGGTGAGGACGACAGCAACCCCACGCTGATAGAATAGTCGATATCGGGTTTCTGACTTTCTGGATGTTCTATGGCCAAACCTACCGAAGCCCGTCAGAGGGCGATTCTTGCGAGGCTGGACAAGTTCAGCCGCTTTACTGACAGCAGTATTGGTATTCCTTTCACTCGAGTCCAGATCGGGGCAGAGGCTGTTATTGGATTGTTGCCGGTGGTAGGCGATGCTGCAGGCCTGGTGCTGGCAAGTTATGTGTTGGTGGAGGCCCAGCGTGCCGGAGCCAGTAAGGATGTAAAGCTGCGCATGCTGCGCAATATGGGTATCGATTTTGTTGGTGGTCTGTTGCCTTTGGTCGGGGATGCCTTTGATGCGATTTATAAGGCCAATACTCGTAATACCCGGTTGCTGAGAAACTATCTGGAAGAGCAGCTAACGGTGGAGCCGCCCCCGCCACCATTTCCCTGGAAAACCCTGATCGGATTGTCCATTCTGTTTGGTGTTATTACCACGGGCGTAGCCTTCGTTTTTTAACTGTCTCTTTCTTCAGCATGTCCCGTTCAGCAGCGTCCGGTGTGTAGTATCCTTTCGCTACACTCGTCTCTTTGATTATTGCGAAGTTCATTCTCTTAACTATTGGAACAGGAGCTCAACAATGGCGGAATCATCACTCAAGGAACAACTGAGCAGTGCGGTTAAAACTGCGATGCGGAACCGGGATAAACTTCGGCTTGTCACTCTTCGTACGGCGCAGGCCGCGATCAAGCAGATTGAAATTGATGAACGCCGCGAGCTGGGTGACGAAGACGTTCTGAAAGTGCTGGATAAAATGCTCAAGCAACGCCGCGATTCTGCCCGCCAATATGACGATGCTGGTCGTCAGGAGCTGGGTGATACTGAGCGGGCGGAAATGGTGATTATTGAAGAGTTCATGCCTGCAGCTCTTACGGAGGATGAACTGGACAACCTGATTAGTGCGGCAATCAACTCAACCGACGCCCAGGGAATGCAGGACATGGGGCGCGTGATGAATGAGCTACGTCCACAGGTGCTTGGCCGGGTGGAAATGGGCCATCTGGGTAAGAAGGTGCGAGCCGCATTGGCGGGCTAATGCCCGCTTGATATCTGTATGGAGCTGGCAGGAAGCAATTCAGTGACGCGGGTTTTTGTCGTCGGAGGAATTGTCATCGGATAAACGCTCACCGGATGAGTCGTCACCTGGCCGGAGGTAGTAGTCCTTTTCTTCGAAGGTTTTCATGTCAGGGTCTTCAACGTTGTTCTTGCGACGGCCCTGATATAGCCAGAAAGCTACTGCTGCGCCAATAATGATCAGGATGATCCACTTCATGGTTGTTCCTCCGCCCATTGGTATGCTCTACATTCAGGCATGCCGCAGGGCGGTCCGTCAATATTGAACGTGGCGTAGCATTGTAGCTTCTGTAAGCCTTGCTCTTAACTGGCAGGTGTCCACAGGCCCTGTAACTGGCCTAGCAGAGAAGAGCCAACGCCCTGGTCTCCCAGGAAACCCATCACGATTGGCACGAACTGCTGAATCATGGAACTGTCCATGCCCAGTGCAGAAAAGGCCGACTCGACCCCGCTCATGGATGAAATGTTGGAGAGCATGCTTTCCGTCAGGCTATTGCCGCCGCCTAGAAGGCTGGACAGGCCTGAGGCCTGGCTGGTGAGAGAGCTCATAGTGTTGGCGCCTAGCTCACTTTGGGCCAGTTGCAGCAGTGCACCTGTGCCACCTGCGGCTTGAGCTTCGGTAACACCGAGCTGTTCTTCAAGCTGACCCATCAGTTGTTGGGCTTCGCCGTTGACCTCTGTTGCTGAGGTGAGTGCGGCTGTTCCGCTGGACAGAGCGCTATCCAAGCTGAAAGCACCAGCAGAGGGTGCTAGCAGATAAATGCTCGAAACAAAGAGAAACTTTTTGAGAATAGCGTTCATTGTGGTGTCCTAGGGTATGAAGGTTCTGAAGTTAACTAATATATGGGGCGCTTTGGTCAAAATAAAAGTGCGGGAAACCGAGATGCCCGCATCCAGACGTGTCACTTTTCACGGATTTGATGAAAAAATGCTCTAGCCAGTCTGGAAAATTCGTGAGAAGTATTTAAACTGATTTTGATGTGTGTGAGTTTAATACAGGTACAGATGAGTTCATGAAGCCTATTGTTTTGCTTCTGACGTTGTTTTTTGCCCTGGCTGGTTTGGCTCGTGCACAAACGGACTCGCTTCAATCTTCAGCGGCTACGCCGCCACCTGGTAGCAGTAAATTCAGCCTTGCCGACCTGCGTGATGATTCGACAACAGCACAGCCAGCCCCGCTATCCGCTGCTACTCCCGACGACGATGAACGTGAACGCTCCAGCGAAACAGGCATTCGCCTGAGCGATATTCCGCTCCAACGGGATCGCATTGCGCTAGAGAACGCCCATGTTGAGCTTGAGCGCAAGAAACAATCGCTCGACCTTCTTTGCAGTTGCTCCTCGGAGCGAGCCGGTTGCTACGATAATTCCTACGGCGCAATCAAGAGCGACGTCCTCCGGCTTGAAGACCAGCGGCTAGATCAATGCAATAAGTTGCAGAAGCAAGTCTCATTGTTGGATATGACACCACCGACTATCGAAGAGGCCCGGGTTGCGATCACAGCTCTCGATCGGCGGCGTGAAACCCTCAGGATTTATGACGAACAGGCTGACACGCTTATCGCTGATGCAGAAAAGGAGCATCAAAGGCGCGTTGCCCAGGCACGACAGCCAGACAATGACAGCAGTTCGTTTCAGTGGGGCAAGTTGGCGGCACTTGGCGCGGGTGCTCTTGCCGGCGGCCTGACGGAACTGGATGTTGAAGACCAGGTGGCCTTTGTCGGGGCTATGGTTCAGGACAGTACGGCTGGAACCGACGGCATGGGTAATATGCGTGCACAGGCGGGGAATGCGGTTGCTTCAAATACTGCGAGCACCGGCCATTCAGGCACCGGGCATTCATCCAGCACTCGAACTGTGCCTGGCGACCATGCTTTGGCCTGTAATCTGGTGAGTCAGTCTATGTGTGTGGAATACACATTGGGTAGCCAAAATACCTATGATCAGTTTCTGGCGCAGTGTCGCCAGGCGGGGGCCGAGATACACTCACAGTGTCCTGTTTCAGGGCCTGCCTGCCGAATAGACTCTGAAAACCGGACTTCCGTGACCATCACACCAGGCACGGATCCAGCTACTGTCAGAGATTTGTGTGCGGCGAGTGGGGGCACTTTCAGCTTCCGTTAATCACTGCCGTCTGATCTTTAGTTGGCATTACTTAAAAATCAGAAACCGCGGATGAAGCGATTATGTGGAGATTCTTTCCAGTAGTTCCTGGCTGTGTGATTACGCGATGCCTGCATCTTTTGCTGGTATTTACGTTGTCTGTTATTGCAAGCGGGTGTGCCAGTAACGCAGTGTTAAATGAGCCGGTTTCGACAGAGCAGCAGGACGTGTTGTTGGCGGAAGATTTAAGCGAGGTGGCAGCCATATCTGTGCCTTTCGGTGGGTACGAATCCGAGCCGGTGACTATCTGGCTCAACGATGTTGCCGTTGGAACCCAACACCGAGGCCTCGTTCGGCTGCCGTTGTTGCCGGGTAGCTATCGCTTGAAAACCCAGCTCGAAGGGCATGAGTCGAATGAGCTGATGTTTACCATCCGCCAGGGCCAGGAGCTTTATTTTGAGAATGTAGGTCCCTGGATCTGGAGTCCCTATGGTGAAATCTCCAGGCATGAATTCCAGGAGTGGTTTGACAATCTGCATTGGTACAGTCGTGTTGTAATTGAACCCTCCAGACCGCGCCACGATTACCTTCCCCAAGCAGAGCAGCAATTGGTCAAGGCGTGCCTTGACCAGCCTTCACTGGAGACCTGCGCACCCGTCTACGACACCATTCCCCATGTGCTGATTGCCCCCGCGGAACGTCAGACGATGGTCACTGTGGTGGAATCTGATCGGCGAGCCGTTGCTGCAGATGAGAGGAGAAGGGTGCTAGAAGCCTCGCTGCCTAAAGAAGTGCTGGTGGATAAGTATATGATTGCCCTGCGAGATGCTCTGGCAGCCAGAAATTACGAGAAAGCTTTACCGGCTTTCGAGCGCCTGGAGGAGCTTGAAGTGCCGCTGGATCCGGATTTTTATTATTTCTATGGCGAAGCACTTCATGAAACGGGGCGGCAGGAAGAAGCCCTTGAAGCCACTGGTAAGTACCTGCGTGAGCAGGGCAGCCAGGCGCGTTTTTATGAGGACGCTCTGCAGCTGCTGAATCAGATACAAGAGGTTCTCGGCTAATGTTGGTAATGCCTTGCGCCGACTGGGGTCCTTAGATTAAACCAGACCTGATCATGTCGAAGGCGTCCAGAACCCGTGCGACATATTGGTCTTTGGGGCGGAAGCTGTTTTGGGTGCTCAGTGTTACGTCCTGCTCCAGATGATCCAGCAGTTTGTTCAGGCGTCGTCGGTGCAGGCCGAGTGCAGCCTGCAATGGGTCGGAAATAACCCCGGACAAAGCCGCAAACGCCGCCAGTGTCGCCATAACAGCAAGCATCACGCTGGCCGTCGTCGCCAGCGACGGCTCAGGTGGAAATACGCTGTAATACCAGCCGCCGATGGTTTCGCCCAGAATAAAGTCTCTCGCAGCCAGGTTCTTTGCGACCATGGATGCGAGTACCACGCCCAGGCCTATGCCCCCGGGGGTAAATTTCTGAAAGGCAAAGGCGCCCAACACGGTGCATGAAATGCTGTTGGTGATATCGGCGGAAGCGGTTCGGGTTACCCGATATTGGCGGAGAGCGTCTCCGATCAGGGGCTCGATCAGTTTGGTGAAACGCTGGTGATCTACCGGTTTATGGGTATTGCGTGCATAAACTTCCTCCAAGGCTTCAACCAGGTAGCTCTCTAGCAGGTGCGCTTCAGGCAGGGCACTGTCAGCAAGATGAATGGCTTCCTGCTTGTTGAGCAGGTCTGTCTGAATCAGGTTCGAGATGTGCTGCTGCACCCGAGTAGTAAAACCTGCCGGCACAGAGTCGGCTACGGCGTGCAGCCACTTGAGGCCGGCCCGGTTGCGAGGCATGATTTTCACCAGACACGCCAGTGCGTAAAACGGCGCCCAAAGCAGGTTGACCGGGGCTCGAACCATGTCCCACCCCAGTGCCATCCGGTTGGTTGCAACAGCGCCCGGGTAATTAAAATGACGGTCGATAAACGCAGGCACCCTTGCCCGACAGTCGGCAAAGTATCGCGTTATTCCCAAGCGTAAAGCCTGTGCTATTTCAGCTTCCGGGATGCTCTGGTCTGGCTCAGCGCCCGTCTCCGGTTTTTCTACCTCTATCACGATTGGTAGAACCCCTGGATGGCGCCTAGCAACCGGTCTACATCTTGCCGGTCCACATCCAGGTGCGTTACGAATCGAATGGGGTCGCCTGCGGTGACCTGTATGCCCAGATCCGCGAGATAGTCGCGCAGTTGCGAAGCGCGGCCGGTTCGGCAGCGGGCGTAGACAATGTTGGTCTGGGTGCTGGCGGGGTTAATTTCCAACTGTGGAATGGCGGCAAGGCCGGCGCTCAGATATTCGGCGTTTTCATGGTCCTCGTAAAGCCGGTGTGGGCCCTGTTCCAGGGCGATGCGCCCGGCGGCTGCCAGTATCCCAGCCTGGCGCATGCCACCACCTACCATTTTGCGCAGCCGTGTCGCGCGGTCGATAAAGGCTTTTGTACCCAGCAGCAGCGACCCTACCGGTGCACCCAGCCCTTTTGAGAGACAGACGCTGACCGAGTCGTAGTGCTTGGTTATCTCGGTTACATCGCAGCCCGATTTGACTGCGGCATTGAATATCCGGGCGCCATCGAGGTGCAGTTGCAGCCCGTGGTCGTCGCAAAATTTGCGAGCCTGGCGCTGGTAGTCCAGTGACAACACTTTGCCGCCAATGGTGTTTTCCAGCGAGAGCATGCGGGTGACGGCGAAGTGGAAGTCGTCAGCTTTAATAGCAGCTTTGGCTTTTTGAAGGTGGATGCTTCCGTCTGGCTCATTTTCAATGGGTTGTGGCTGCACACTGCCCAGCACGGCGGCGCCGCCACCTTCGTAGCGATAGTTGTGTGCCGACTGGCCGCAGAGGTACTCATCCCCCCGCTCGCAGTGGCTCATGATTGCCAACAGGTTGGCCTGGGTGCCTGTGGAGGTGAACAAGGCGGACTCAAAGCCCAACCGC
The DNA here is from genome assembly GCF_030549045.1 of Marinobacter sp. 1_MG-2023. Lineage (NCBI taxonomy): Bacteria > Pseudomonadati > Pseudomonadota > Gammaproteobacteria > Pseudomonadales > Marinobacteraceae > Marinobacter > Marinobacter sp. 1_MG-2023. Next base: position 926,945 of record NZ_JAUOST010000001.1, read on the forward strand.
TCGGCTGCGTATGCCTGCAGGCTATTTACGGTTGGGTCGTCGCCATACACGTCGTCTCCAACTTCGGCGCTGGCCATAGCCTTGCGCATGCGGTCGGTTGGCCGAGTAACTGTGTCGCTGCGAAAATCGCTCATGTTGATAGCACCTCGTGAGTCATCCGGGGTACTACACTTTACAGGGCACTTGAGCTCTATGCTGCCCACTTAGGCAAAATCGTAATCTCCACCTTTCTCCAGGCCTTTCTGATAAGCAGTTCTCGCATGAACTCGTTTAACCCAGGCTGTGATATTTGGCCGGCTTTTACCGACAATACCCCGGGCTACTGAGGCTTCCAGCGGAAAGCTCATCTGAATATCCGCAGCACTCAGGTTGTCGCCAAGAAACCAGGTGTTTTTCGCCAGATGGGATTCGACAAAATCAAGGTGTGTTTTGATCATGGGGCCGATGAAAACCTTATTGGTCTTGTCTGCAATACCTTTTGCGACGGGCTTGATAAAAAACGGCATCGGGCTGGTTTTCACCTTTTCAAATACCAGGCGCATAAGCAGAGGCGGCATCAGGGAACCTTCGGCATAATGCAGCCAATAAGTGTAATCGAGCCACTTCTGCCCGCCGCTCTCTGGCAGTAGAGTGTCTTTGCCGTAGGTGTGGGCGAGGTATTCGATTATCGCGCCTGATTCGGCGACGACCAGATCGCCATCGGTGATCACCGGCGATTTGCCCAGCGGGTGTACTTTTTTAAGGCTTGCGGGTGCCAGCATGGTTTTGGGATCGCGTTCGTAACGCTGTATTTCGTAGGGGACTCCCAACTCTTCCAGCATCCAGAGAATCCGCTGTGAGCGGGAGTTATTGAGGTGGTGAACTGTGATCATGCGGGAGCTCCGTTCGCGAAAAAATGAGTAGACTAGTACAGTAGTCCGCAATTGGCTTTTTGGTTCACTGTTACCGCATATTTTATGCTGCCCACTCCGATTTCTTATGCATGGAGTGATATGTTATAACGTGGCGAAGCAGTCAAAGCCGCACAAGAGAACGTTTCTTTAAATGCCAATCTCTAAACCAATTCCGACCAACGTCATCACCGGCTTTCTGGGTGTTGGGAAAACCACAGCTATTCTGCACCTGCTTAAGCATAAGCCTGAAACCGAACGCTGGGCCGTGCTTGTCAACGAGTTTGGCGAGGTGGGTATCGACGGCAGTGTGCTCGAGGGGCACGAAAGCGGGCAACAGGGTGTCTTCATTCGCGAGGTGCCGGGTGGCTGCATGTGTTGCGCTGCCGGTTTGCCTATGCAGGTGGCGCTTAATATGCTCATCGCTCGCGCCAAACCGGACCGGTTGCTGATTGAGCCTACCGGCCTTGGCCACCCCAAAGAGGTGCTCGAGGTTCTGGGCTCAGAGCACTACAGGGAAATACTGGATCTTCGCGCGACGATTACCCTCGTTGATGCACGAAAAATTCACGACGCCCGGTACCTGAACCACGCAACCTTCAACCAGCAGTTACGTGTCGCCGACGTGATAGTTGCCAACAAAGCAGAACAGTATCAGCCCGGAGATTTGCCGGCGCTGCTGGACTATCTCCATAAGACATTGAACGCCCGGTCGGAATCCGTTTTTCCAGTGAGCCGGGGGGCGCTGGAGCTTGGCTGGCTGGATACGTCTGCAGGTGACGACCGCTTGCCCGATGATCATGCTGCCCCCCAACAATTCTTCTCCTTTGCAAAGGCAGTCGATACTCCGACTGAAGGCTATCTTGGTGTTGGGAAAGAAAGTGAGGGGTTTTACAGCCAGGGCTGGGTGTTTGACGCCGACTGGGTGTTTGATGCAAGCCGGCTGTACACGCTGCTTTCAGGTGCGGAAGCTGAACGGATCAAAGGCGTATTTAAAACTGATCAAGGAGTCATTGCTTACGACAAGGCGGATAACGTACTGTCTGAAACCAGGCTGGAAATGAGTCCGGATAGCCGTCTCGAATGTATTAGCTCTGACAAGCACGCACTCGAGTATCTGGAAGAAGCCGTAATTGCCTGTTCACATTCGAGGACCCATTATGATCAAGATGCACATTGATATCGTTTCTGACATCGCTTGCCCCTGGTGCGCCATTGGCTATGCTCGGCTGGAACGTGCAATGGCGCAGTTGGCGCCCGAGTATGAATTCACTATCGAGTGGCATGCGTTTGAACTGAACCCTGAGCATAGCGGGGAGGGCGAACCGATTTTGCCGGCTCTGGCTCGGAAATACGGGAAGAGCGAGGAAGAGGCGCGTGCAACCCAGAATCAGATGATGACGATTGCGAGAGATCTTGGCATCAACTTCGATAAATTGCAGGAGCGGCTAACCTGCAATACCTTTGATGCCCACCGATTGGTCAAGTGGGCCGGCGAGCAAGGGCTTCAGACTGGTATGAAGCAGGCACTGTTTGAGGCCTATTTTGGCAGGGGGGAGAACGTCTCAGACCACGATATTCTTGTCCAGTGCGTTAAAGGTCTGGGATTGGATCCAGCACAGGCCAAGGTTGTCCTTGAGTCGGACCAATACGCGCAGACCGTGCGAGAAGACGAAGAGAATTATCAGAAGGCCGGCGTCACGGCTGTCCCCGCGTTTATTATCAACAACAAGTACCTCATTGCAGGCGCTCAGGAGCCCGCTACTCTGGTAGAAGCCTTCCAGGAAATCGCCACCGAGCAATAATGCGAGCCCGGCTTTGTGAGAGCCTCCTGTTCTCCGATCTGGGCCACTCGCCCCACATTCGGGAATCAGAGCGCTTTTATGAGGCGCTGTTCAAAGGGCTGTCGAAATAATCCTGCATCCAGTCAAATAGCGTGCCGGTGCTTACCTCCGGCAACGCTATCTGTTTAAAGTCGTTTCCCACTTCATCCTCGATGGTTACAAACTGATAGAGCAACACACCTGGCTGTTCATCATGCAATATGAGTGTGATGCGGCGGCGGGTGCGCAGGCAGTCTATGGTCATCACATCTGCGGGAATGCCGGCATCACGCATACCACGGCGCACTTCTATCACCGGGTTGATGTGCTGGTGGGCCGCCTGAATGCGGGTATGCGCATCGCTAGCCATGTCGGAAAGGGCTTTGAGGGGATCTTCGGACATGTGAACCTGTTCAATCTGAAGGTGAATTACTGATAAACGCTGGATATGTTAGCCCAACAAAGGCTTCCTTTGGAAAAATCATGGACGTCTTTTCAGTTCAGTGAACCAGGTCCTCAAGGATTGGTGCGTGAGGATGTCACCTCGCCTCCCTGCTTGAATTGAAACTCAAAATGGTAACTGTAATCAGAATTAGCGCCATACCAACATACTGCAATCCGCCGATACTCTCATTCAGCAATAAAACACCGAACAGTGACGCAGTAACAGGTTCGATCATTGCCATAATCGAGGCGGTGGTCGGTGCTGTTTGGTTGAGCCCAACAATATAAAGGATGAAAGAGAGGCCGGCACCCAGCACACCCAGAGCTGCAAACAGCGGCCAGTCGGGGGAAGTCAGTACGGCGATGGTTTGGCCTGTTTCGCCTGGCCAGCTAAGAATGCTGGAGAGCAGCGCGAGCGCTATCACGAGAATGGCCTGGGGGCTGCCATAAGGCGCGGCGTACTTGAAACCGAAAATGAAAATACTATAGGACAATCCCGCAAGAAGGCCGGCAACGACCCCAATAAGTGTAATCTTATTACCTCCGGTATCATAAACGCCGGTAAGCAATACGATTCCGAGAATGACAACGCAGATGGCCGTTAACTTGAGCGGTGTCGGACGTTCAAGTTTCAGCCCGAAGGACACCAGATAGACGAACACTGGGGCGCAGTACATTAACGTTGCCGCAACTGCGACGCTACCCTCGCCGATGCTCATGAAATAGAAGGTAAAGTTGCCTGTCACGCCAAGCCCGGCAATGGCAGACCAGAACCATAGCCGAGGATTTGCCAAGCCGCTGTTATGCGGTCGTAGCAACAACCAGACGAGCACAAACAGGAAGCCGATAGCACCTCTGCAAAGTGCCACCACAAAGGCGCTCCACCCTTCAGCCAGCAGGATGCTTCCAATACCGCCAGACAGGCCCCAACAAAGAGCAGCCAGTGCGACAAACGCCGAACTTTTTACTACAAGGGCGTTGCTGTGATACATAAATCGCAAACCCCACTAGCGAACTGCCGCAGGAGCATTCGCTATTGGTAACGTTTGATCTTTCCCCTTGAGCCTTACCCTATCACCCTGAACCGGGTGCGAAACAGCCCCTTTGAATAGCTCTTCGTGACAGCAATAATGGCACTCAAGTAGCATTGTCCGCCGGCGCCCGTTAGCCAAAACTGAGTCGACGATAGTAACGGTTCCATTTTGGAGCCAAGCGATCTCACTTTTCACGCGACTGACGAATAGGAGCCGGCTCATGAAGCTTGCAACAGTCTCTCATCCATTCGGACTGGACCAACTCAGGGTAATCGCTGGCAACGCACCCGGCGAACCCGGACCAGGTGAAATCCGGGTGCGGATTCACGCCAACTCCCTGAACTTCCACGACTACGCGGTGGTCGTGGGCGCTCTGCCAACCGAAAATAACCGTATTCCAATGTCCGACGGTGCAGGCGTGGTAGAGGCCATTGGCGAAGGCGTGAGCGAGTTTTCAGTGGGTGACCATGTGGTCTCAACCTTCTTCCCGCATTGGGTGGACGGTCCTGCACCAATAGATAACTTCAGCACCACGCCGGGCGACGGCGTCGACGGCTACGCCCGGGAGCAGGTCATTGGGCTGGCCCAGGGCTTTACCCAAGCGCCGAAGGGTTATAGCCACGCAGAGGCCGCTACCCTTACAACCGCCGGGCTTACGGCATGGCGGGCACTGGTGGTCAACGGCAACCTGAAAGCGGGCGATACGGTACTCACCCTGGGCACTGGTGGCGTCTCCATTTTTGCGGTGCAATTTGCGAAGATGATGGGGGCCAGGGTAATCGCAACCTCATCATCCGATGCAAAGCTTGAGCGCCTGAAGGCGTTAGGTGCTGACGAGACCATCAACTACAAAACCACGCCTGTATGGGGGCAAAGGGTACTTGATCTGACTGGTGGCCGAGGAGCGGATCATGTGATTGAAGTGGGCGGCCCCGGCACCTTGCCGGAATCCATCGACGCCGTGAGTATCGGGGGCCACATATCATTGATTGGGATTCTTACGGGTGTTGCAGGGGACGTGCCCACACTGAAACTGTTATCCAAGCAGGCGCGCCTGCAAGGGCTAATCGTGGGCAGCAGGGTGCAGCAGCAGGAAATGATTCGCGCCATCGAGGCCAACGACATGCGCCCGGTCATTGACCGTTCGTTCGCGTTGGACGGGATTGCAGATGCCTTTCGCTATGAAGAGTCAGGCGCGCACTTTGGCAAGATCTGCCTGGAGTTTTAGGTTCCTGAACCCATGTAGAGGCGACAAGTCATCGCTTACCCAGAAATCTGGGCGGCTCTATCGCTTGGTGTTGCATCCAGCGATAGATGGTCGGCCGTGACACGCCGTAGCATCGTGCGACCTCGGATACGTTCCAGCGGTATTCTTTCAGGCATTCCAGCAATCGGTTGTTCTCGGCGTTTTTATTGTCCCGATCCGGGTCTGAGCCGGGCTCTGCAACCTCGTGACTACTCAGGCATTCTTCCGGCAGATCGTTGACCGTGATCTGGCCGTTGTCACAGGTGGCTTCGGCAAATGCCAGTGCGTTGACGAGCTGGCGAATATTGCCCGGCCAGCTGTAGGCAAGGAGAGCGCTCATAGCATCTGCCCGGATTCGGACATCGGGAAGGTTGTTTTGCTGAACCAGGTTCGTGAGTACGCGGTTAATGACATGCTGGCGGTCGGCCCGCTCGCCCAGGGATGGCAAGCGCAAGGTAGTACCGTTCAACCGGTAGTACAGGTCGGCCCGGAAATGGCCGTTTTCAATGAGTTGGGTCAGGTCCTGATGCGTGGCTGCAATCACGCCACTATTCCCTGTATCTGGCCCTTCAGCTGAAAGCTCGAAAAGAGGGCCTGAATACACCGGTTTATGGCATGGAAAGCGTGCACCACCTGTCCTGAATGAGAGAAGGCTGGCGGAAGCCAGCCTTCTGTGCCGAAACTAAAAACCCGCTTTTTGCAGAGCGTGGCCTACAGCCTGATAGGCTTTTTCGGCTTCTTTGAGAGCACCGTAATTTTTGGCACAGGCGGCCACGATCACTGCGTCGTCAGGCGTTTGTGGATTCAGTACGCCGATGTCGCAGGAACGGGCCACCTGGGTGCCGGTTTTATGGGCGAAGCGTATCTCTGATGAAAGCCCGCCCGCAATCCGGTTGTCGCCCGTGGTGATCTCTGAGAGGTAACCAAGTAGACGCTCAGTGTGGGCTTCATTCAGTAGTTCGCCATCCACCAACTGTTCCAGTAATCGACCAAATGTCACCAGGTTTCCCGAGTTCAACCCGCGCTCGTAATAGCGCTCAAACGCTTCCCGGACACTGCTGGCTCCAATGTCGTCAGCCGAGACGGCGAGCTTCTCAATGAGCATGTCGAATCGGGCGTCGTACGTGCTTACGGTTTTCAGATCAATGAAATCACGATTGGTAAGCACCGATACCTTGGGGTGGACTTCACTGTAGGCATCGTAGCGCACCTGCAGAATGGTCGTGATGGGGCCAAGGCCCTCTGGAACCATCCTTTTTACCTGTTCATTAAACGACTCTTCACCGAGGAAGCGGATCAGCATGTCGGTGGCTGTGCTGTCACTGTCTTCAATTGATCTTTTGTTGAGCTCCTCCAGGCTATAGCGAGCTCCGGGCTCCACCCACATAAGATCACCACTGCCGTCCACGTAGTCTGAGTCGCGCAGTGTGAGCTTTTGTTCCAGGTCCAGCCCATCGCTTTCAGCACGCTGCATCAGCGCGATCGCAAGTGGGATTTTGGTTGTCGAGGCGAGATACCAGTCCTGCTCTACGTTGTGGGAGACAGATTGATGGCTGCCCATGTGCCTGATATAGACACCTAAATCCCCAGAGAATGATTGGTCAATTTGCTCTATATCCCGCGCCAGTGAGGCCGTCCAGTCACCGCCCAGAGCAAGAACCGGGAAACTTAAAGTGCAAAGAAAAAGCAGAGCTGCACTTAAAGACGTCCGAGGTTTTTCCAGGTGCATCGATTCTCCTGTCCCGCTATTGCTGCCAAAAAAGTCCGCCCATGCTGAGCCTCAGCTTTCCTCGCTGTCAATCAGGCGTTGATTACCATATTTTACTTTCTATGGATGTTGAGGCAGGAAAACACTAGTGTCAGAACCGGAACAACACGCGGAAGGGGGCAGTAGTTGGCTAATAAAAGCGGTCGCATTGATAGTCTGGATGCTTTGAGGGGCTTTGCGATCCTCGGCATTCTTCTGATCAACATCCAGGTGTTCTCGGGGTGGGGCTTTGTTGCCACTGAAACAAGGCAAGCACTGACCTGGTCTGAGTGGGACGGGACCATCGGCACCTGGCTGGATGTTCTTGTGCGTACCAAGTTTTTCAGCCTGTTCTCCCTGCTTTTTGGCTACAGCTTTATGATGTTGGCGCAGAAGATTGAGCATGGGCCCCTTCGCTACCATATAAAGCGCATGTTCGGGTTACTGGTGATTGGCATAGCGCACTCGCTGCTTCTATCGCCCTGGGACATTCTCATGCTCTATGCGGTGATGGGGTTGTGTCTGGGTGCTTTTCTGAATGTTAGGGCAGGGGCGCTAGCCATCTGGGCCCTGGGGCTTTTGCTGGTTGTGGGGGTTACCCTGTGGTTCGGGCCTCAACTGGGGTTGCCGGCCGGCCGTGGCGAACTGGCTTTGCGACTGCTGCAGGATAATGTTCCCGCTCTTAGTGGCGGCAGTTATCCTGAGGTTGTTGAAGCCAATGCTTACCTGAGTGTCAGCGTGCTGATGGACCGGCTTGAAGGCTTGAGGCCACTGCGTGTGCTTGCCATGTTTCTGCTGGGGGCGGCGGCCGCTAGGCTGCACCTGGCTGAGAGTAATACCGGGCACATCAAGTTATTGGCAATCGTGGCCATTTTCGGCCTCGGGGCAGGAGTGGCTCTGGCGATTGGCGAAGTGAGCCCTCAGGCTGAAACTGCTGCCGGGCGGCTTATAACGATTATGGGAAATGTCGCCAGCCCGCCACTTCTCGCCATGGGCTATGGGGCTGTTCTGCTGTGGTGGTGGCGTGGAAACGGCCTGCTTACCCGAGGCGTTCGTGCAATGTTTGCGCCTGTGGGGCGCATGGCCATGACCAACTATGTTCTGCAGTCTGCGGTGTGCATCAGTCTGTTCTATGGGTTCGGTGGTGGTCGGTTCGCCACTATGTCCCTTGCCGCATTGATGCTGTTTTCACTGGCGCTCTTCCTGGTGCAGGTGGTCTTCAGTGCTGTCTGGTTGAAATTGTTTAATTACGGGCCCCTGGAATGGCTTTGGCGGTGGCAGGTTAAAGGTGCTCGACCGTCGTTACGAAAAGCCTGAGTTGTTGTTAGCCAGGGGTGATGCCCCTGAATGGTCTTTATCCGCTGGCCTGCAACTTCAGATTTCCGGAGCAATAAAATCCGGAACTATGCCCGACAGCTCTATGCAGGAAGTCACATCGAGACCTTTGAGCGCACCATGGGCTGTTACCAGCATTGTGCTGATACCAGAGCTGCGGCCACCAAGGATGTCCGTGTGCAGGGTATCCCCTACCATCAGCAATCTGGACGCCGGTATGTGGGACAGGCGGTTTTTGGCTGCATCGAAAGCGTTGCGGAAAGGTTTGCCGAAAAATACAGTATCCCGGCCAGTGGCGTCGATCAGTCGGTGCGCATAGTGCCCGGGTTCGAGAGACAGACCCTTCTCTCGGGGGGCTACCAGGTCAGGATTTGCCACCCAGACCGGTCGTGACCTGCGATGCAGGCTCTCGGTAAGGCTTTGTTGCAGCTCTTCGGTCCAGCCCTGAGCGCTTAACATCAATATCGCGTCGGCGTTATCCAGCTTCTCACGGTTAGCTTTTACAGTCTGGTTGGCGATAACAAAGCTATGGCAGGGCAGTTGGTCGGCATGTGCCGATGCAGGTGCCATAACGGCCCAGGTTTGTTCTTTTTCGCGCGCCAATGCGTCGCTGACCAGCATACGGCTGGAAATTAACTGTTCCTGTGTAATGGGAAAACCGAGGTGGCGGTACTTCTTCACCAGTTGCTGTTGAGGAGCGGTGGCGGCATTGGAGAGTATCAGGCAATGCTTGCCCATTGCCTGCAACTCATGGAAGCGCGCGACGGCCGTGGGCAAGGCAGTATTGCCGGCATTGAGTACACCGAACGCATCGAATATAAAACCATCGAACTGGTCGGCAATGGCGCCAAGTGATGGTACAAATTCAGGTGTAACATTTGTCGAAGCTGATATTGGAAGCCGCGGGCGAACGCGCTGATAGGCTTCAAATGCCCAGCGTGTCGAAGGCGTTTGCAATGGTGGTGTTAAAGCTGACATCAAAGCACCGCTTGTCGAACTCTGGCTGACACCCACTCGGAAACGATGACCGTTGCCAGAATGACAAGAAATATCACGGTTACCTGGTTCCACGCCAGCGTGCTCAAAGAGGACTGCAGTTGCAGCCCGAGACCACCGGCGCCTACCAGCCCGAGAATCGTCGACTCACGGATGTTAATGTCCCAGCGGAAGACTGAAATCCCGCAGAATGCCGGAAGGATCTGCGGGATAATCGCATAGTCGATCACTTGGACGTTCGAGGCACCTGTGGCCCGTATGGCTTCCACCTGACTTTCATCGATCTCTTCAATAGCTTCGTACAGCAGCTTGGCGATAAACCCGACAGAGCGCAACCCGATAGCAATAATGCCAGCAAGCAGGCCGGGGCCTATAATAGCGACCAGCAATAGGGCCCAGATCAGGGAGTTGATCGAGCGCGAAGTTACGATAATCAGTAGTGCCAGCGGGCGCACGAAATGTCGACTCGGAGTTGTGTTACCCGCAGCCAGAAATGCCACAGGTATGGCGATGATCACACCAATCAAGGTACCAAGAGTGGCGATATTCAGGGTGTCCCAGAGTGGCTTCCAGAGCTCGTTCAGGTAACCCCAGCGTGGGGGCAACATTCTGCCACCGATATCCGACGCCTGTCGCGGTGCATCCGCTACAAATGCCCATATGGTGTTTTCAGTCATCAGGTTCCAGCAGAACACGGTGAGTGCAATGAGCCAGAACCAGCCGACCCACCTCAACAGATGCTGTTTCGGTGATCGGAACTGCCAGGTTTGAGTAGGTGTTACCGGCATCATTGGACCCACCGCCGGATGTAGGATGAGGAGTATTCCACCACTAATACAATTGCGATGATGATGATCAGAATGGCGCCGGCCGAATCGTACTCGTAGCGATCAATGGCTGTATTCAGCGTGGCCCCGACACCGCCGGCACCGACGATACCGATGACGGACGATTCCCTGAAGTTGATGTCCAACCGGTACAGGGAAAGGCCGATAAGTCGGGGCATGACCTGGGGTTGAACTGCATAGTTGACCACTTGCCACCATCCTGCCCCGGTTGCACGAATGGCTTCGATCTGTGCGCTGTCGCAGTCTTCTATTTCTTCTGCAAGCAGCTTGGAAAGGAAGCCGATGGAAGCAAATGTCAATGTAAGGAAGCCGGCAAAGGGGCCGAACCCGAACATGGCGACCAACAGGATCGCAATGATGATTTCCTGGAACGAGCGCGATACTGTAATGATGCCTCTGCAGATCATATACACAGGCATAGGGGCCAGGTTTCTGGCTGCACCTATTCCTATGGGTACCGAGATCAGAACGCCGGCCACGGTAGAGGTGAGTGTCATGGTCAGACTCTCTATCAACCCGATCTGAATGTCCCTCCAGCGGGAGCTGAAATCCGGCGTCAGAAATCCCTGGATGAATCGCCAGCCACGCTCAAGCCCCTCGTGAACCCGAGACCAGTCCACGTCCACAGAGCTGATCGCCAAAACCAGGTAGATTGCGCTGCCCAAGAGAATAGTCCAGCGCCAACGAGGGTTCTTCAGCAATATCGGAGGCCGTTTCCAGGCCCGCAAAGAGGTGACTTCACGGCTCATGATTGCTCCAGGGCTTGGGCCTCGCTGAGAACATCGTCGTCCTGGGTCTCAGCGTTCTGTTGCACCTGGTCCCAGTCCTCTGCACCGTAAATTCGGGTCAAGACATCGTGGGTTAACGCGGATGGAGGGCCGTCAAAAACCACCTGGCCGGCTTGTAAACCAATGATCCGGTCTGCAAAATTCTGCGCCAGCACAACATCGTGTATGTTGATGATGGCGGGCAGGTTCATTTCCCGGCAAACACTCTGAATCAATCGCATGATCTGACGGGAGGTTTTCGGGTCCAATGATGCGGTTGGCTCGTCGGCCAGCAACAATTCGGGGTTCTGCTCCAGTGCCCGGGCAATCCCCACACGCTGGCGCTGACCGCCAGACAGTTCATCTGCCCGCTTATTGCAGTGATCACCCAGGCCCACCCGGTCCAGCAAGCCGAAGGCCTGGTCAATGTCAGCGTGGGGGTATCTGCGCAGGAACGAGCGCCAGGCGGTGACATAACCCAAACGGCCCGACAGCACGTTCTCCATCACCGTGAGGCGTTCAACCAGCGCATATTCCTGGAAGATCATTCCAATACGCCGGCGAGCCTGGCGCAAGGCCCGGCCATTGAGCCTGGTCAGTTCTGTTGGGCCGAGTTGAATGCTGCCAGAGGTAGGCTCAACCAGACGATTGACGCAACGGATCAAGGTCGATTTGCCAGCACCGGAAGGGCCGATCAGCCCCACGACCTGGCCAGCAGGTACGGAGAAGCTGATGTCTGTCAGTGCCCGGTCGCCGGTTTTGTAGGTTTTCGATAAGGCTTTGAGTTCAAGCACAATGTGTTGCCATGGCTGATAATAAAAATCAGCGGCGCTGACCACATCTCACGACATGGTCAGCTCGCTGACAAAGGATTGCTTATGAGTCTTTACCGACAGTTATAAACAACACCGTTGGCATCATCGATTTTACGAATGACTTCCCAGTGTTCCTGGAAGGTAATCGGGATGAACTGTGCTTCGCCTGATTTGGAGAACTCTTCTTCCAGAGAGGTGCCTTCCCACTCGAATGAGAAGAATGCCTGCTGGATCTTTTCCTGTAGCTCGGGCGTCAGGTTGTGAGCAATGCCATAGCCAGTAGTCGGGAAAGTCTGGGATTTGTATAGCGATACAATCTGATCCTCGCTGACTACGTCCCGCTCCAACATTCTCGACATAACGGAATTGGCTACGGCGGCAGCGTCGTAGTCTTTGTTGGCAACGCCAAGGATGGAATTGTCGTGTTTACCAGAAAACGCCGGGGTGAAGTCCCTGTTTGGTACCAGGTCGTAATCTGCTTTCAGGATGGCAGACGGTGCCTTGAAGCCTGAATTCGAGGTTTCAGAGGTGAAGGCCAGTTCGCGGCCTCTCAGCTCCTCAACGTCGGTAATGCCTGAGTCAGGATGGGTAATGATTTCCATCTCATAGCCGAACGAGCCGTCAGCCGATGCCATGATCGTGAATGGCCGAAAGCCGCCACAGGCTACCGCTATCGGGTTGGAGCCTGTATTGAAACCTGCAATATGGAGGCGGCCGGCACGCATGGCCTCAATTTGAGCTGCGTTGGACTGCACCGGGAAAAACTGAACTTTTTTGCCCGTCTCCCTGGCCAGGTGATCGAGAAAGTCAGACCAGGCTTCGGAATACACGGAAGGATCTTCTACCGGCGTGTAGGCAAATATAAGCGTAGAGGGATCGACTTGTTCGGATTTGGCCGGAATGTCTGCAATCAGGTCGCCATCCTGGTCGGTGTATCTGGAGTCGAGCTTGAATGCGGCTTGCGCGAGCATCGGGGTCATCAGCGCTGCGCACGTTAGTGTCACCAACTTCTTCATGTTCGTATCCTTGGTCATGAAATGATCATCGACCTGATACTAACCATGGATTGTTATGGTTAGGTGACAGTGGCAGAGGTTCTTGTTTTAGAAGTCCGGACTAAGCGTTAATCCTTCTATAGGCGGCTTCCAGAAAACTGTAGAGCCCAAAAGCAAACAGACCTGCAGCCGCGATTCCGAGGAGCCAGGTGCCATAGGGGCTGGTCGCTAGCGTATCGAGCGCTTCGCCCATGCCGGCAATGTCTCCGCTCTGAGCCCAAAGGGCAGACCGGATCATAAACCAGCCGATCAGTAACCAGACGGCTCCGCGAGCTATAAGACCGAATTGGCACAAAGGTCGAACCCAGCTCGTTTGTTTGGCGGGGATCTCCATATATTTTTCAAACCTGGCTTTAAAGCCTTTGATGATATGGGCCGCCCCGGCACCGATGACTGCCAGGCCCGCCAGCATCAGGAATATCTGGCCTGGCGTTGAGGCGATAAAGCTTTTCCCTGCCTCCGATCCCCCGCCTGAGGAGCCGCTGGCAAACAGGAGTGTGGTGGCGTAATACGCTAATACTGCGTGCGTCGCGGCACTGATAAAAAGTCCCCCACGGACAGCGAATCCTTTTATGGATGTACCGTGCTTATCTGTGTCCTTAATTGCTTGTATCAAACGCCATCCGACATAGCCCAAGAGACCTGCCACAAGGATGACTAACATTGTGTTGCCCAGCGGTTGTTGCAGCACCTTCTGGATGGCGCCCCGGCTATCCACTGTGTCGCCACCCGCACCGATCGCCGACAGCAAAGAAAGCCCGCCGACAATGGTGTAAATCAACCCGCGAGCCCCGTACCCCAAACGGGCGAACCATTTCATTTTGTGCTCATATGCAGGGTTGTTCATGGTGTTTCTCCCGCTCGCGCAGAATTCTTCCGCTTTCGTACAAAGAGGTTCAGTTGCACTGGACGATCAACCGCCCAGTAAAGATCCGCCCCAGATCACCAGAACCATTACTGTAATCACTATAGCTGCAGACACTTTGTGACGTTCGAAAATAGCCTGGGCCCGATTGCCTGCAATCAGAACCAGTAACCCCAGGCCATAGTACCTCAGCGCCCGGGATAAGGCTGATGCGAGCATGAACAGGAAGAACGAATAGCTGGTGGCACCTGCAGCCAACATGGCGATCTGAAAGGGAACCGGGATAACGCCCACGCTCAGGATAAACCAGAAGCCGTCTTCCTCCATGCGCCCGCGCACACTTTCGAATTGTTCGGGTGTGGAGACCATTTCCACGAGCTGCTGACCAATCGCATCAAACACGAAGTAGCCGACAAAGTAGCCAACACTGGCTCCCACCAGACAACCGAGCAGAGCGATGGTGCTGAGAATGAATATCTGGCTGCGCCGGGCCTGCATCAAGGGAATGAGCAGCGCCTCCAGCGGAATTGGTATGAGGATGGATTCAAGAAAAGATGCGAGGCCCAGGCCCCAGAAAGCATGACGGGAGTATATGAGCCGTATCGTCAGTTGTTTTATGCGAGCCAGTCCCCCTGGCGCGCGCGCACTTCCATTTGTCATCGTTGCTCCTGGAATAATGAATCTTGCCGGCTAAAGGCTATAGCTCGTAACTCATGGCCCCTTTCGGTTCCTGGATAAAGTACCCCTGGAAGTTACGAATGCCGCGCTCCCAGAACCAGGAAAGCGCTTTGGCGTCTTCGACGCCGGTGACCACTATCTTCCGGTTGAAGTTGAGTGTGGCTTTCAGTTGATCCAACAGCTGTTCCAGAGCTGGGGTTTGTTGAGCAACTGCGCCGAGTGCGGGTGCCAGTTTCACAACATCCACCGAATTCAGTTCTTTGATCAGGTCGACAGAGGCGGCTGAGGTATCTATGTGTTCAATGATCAGCCCGCAGTCCATGTTCTGAACCAGTCGCGCTATCTTTATTGCGCCGGGTACATCTTTCATTACATTCTGGCTGGATAATGCCAGATAGATTCTGCGTTTGCCCTTGAGGCGTGCGTTCCTGATTGCTGAACTCAGCAGAGGGAGAAGGTTCTCTACAACAGCCATGGAGGAAGAAAGCTTTATGCTCACCGAATGGCTGGCGGCATCTTTGCCTTTAAGGTGGGAAAGGGCCTCTACCGCGTGCTGGATTACCCAGCGGTCCAGCTCATGGAATGGCCCCCGGATGCCCTCAGGCAGCTGCTGCAGGAACTGGCTCGGCAAATACACGGCATTGTCATCGTCTACCAGTCGTATCAACGCCTCAAACAAAGTGTCGCCGGTTTCCATATTAACGATCGGTTGGTAGTAGAGGTTAAATCGCTGAGCCGCGATCAACTCCCTGATACGGGCGTTGAATTTGGGTTCAGAAGAGCGTTCCGGCGCCTGTTGCCACTGAATGCGATTGCCACCACTCAGCATGGCTTCGCTGCAAGCATGTTCCACTTCGATCAGAGCCTTGTCTTCATCCAGAGCGTCGTTAAGCATCAGTGCGCCCAGACTGAGAGTTACAGGAGTGTGTTCGTCTGTCAGGGTCCAGGCGGGCGTATTCAAGTTTCGCTGGAAGCGCTGAAGGATTGATACGCCGTCGTCACTGGCGGTGGACTCATGCAATTGGAATAGAAAGCTACCGCCCCCCAGGGCGCAACCGGAATCCCCGGGCCTGAGCTGTTTGGCGAAGTGTTTTTCCATTCGGGCGCCAAGGCTTGCCATGGCACGAGCACCATGCTGGGCTCGCAAATATTCCTGGTGGTCAATGCTGGCCTGAACCAGATAATGCGACTCACCTTCCGGGTTGCCACCGATAGTGGCGAGGAGACCTCCTAGCTCAGTCAGGAAATAGTCCAGGTTCTGCAGTCCCTCGGGTTCTTTGCGCTGGCTGATCAGGTTGATGCGGGCCGCAATAAGCTGGGCGTTCATCAAGTGGCGCTGCAGGGAGGTGAGGAACTGTTCGCTGTTCAGCGGTTTCTGGAAAAACTCGTTGCCGGCAATGCTGTGTTGTTCGACCTGTTCCAGGGCTTCTGACGAGGCTGATACAAAAAGGATAGGGATGGTCATGTAGTTGGCATCCTGCCTGAGCACCTTCGCCAGTTCGATGCCCCGGCAGCCGGGCATGTCATGGTCCAGTACAATGGCATCCGGCTGGAACTGGGCGATGCGCTCCAGAACGCGAACGGGCTGGCTCAGCCCTTCTACCTCGTAGCCTTCTGCGGCCAGCATGGTTTCATAGTGGGCGAGAAGTTCAACGTCGTCGTCTACCCAAAGTACCTTTGGCCGGCTTGTTGCGTTGCTTTCAAGTAACTGGTGGATGCGCTTCTCAAGTACGCCCATATTGAGTGGTTTGGTCAGATAGATATCTGCGCCCGCCCGGAGTGCCCGCATGCGGGCGACCATATCGCTCCTCGCGGACATCATGATCACGGGAGCATTGGTCCCCATCTGGGTTTTCAGGCGCTCCAACCAGGCAATACCTTCCATAGCGCCTTGGGGAAAACTGATATCCAGCAGAATCAGGTCATGAAAGCGTTTGTCTGCCCGTTGGTTGTAGGTGTCAGGGTCCTCAAAAGTTTCTGCGTAATAGCCTCGTAGCTCCAGCCAGTTCTTGAGATGGTCGGCTTGATTTGCATCATCTTCGATGACGGCGATGCGGTGCGGGTTGTTATTCTTCCGGGTGTCGTGCAGTTCCGAGCCGTCCGGCTCATGCCTTAGATCGGTGTTAGTAGCTCGCACGATGGCGCGCTCAAGTGCTTTGAGTGCACTATCTATTTCCTGGCGTTCTGCTGGTGTCGCGTCAGGTTTGGTCAGGACCGTTTGTAGCTGCTCTTCGAGCACTCGCGCCGTATTGGTAATGTCCGGAAATTCGAAGGTGGCCCCGCTGCCGCTCAACTTATGCGCGCATTGGCTCATGAAGGTGAGTGATTTTTGATTCCAGCTGACATGCTGAAGGTGACTCCAGGAGTCGTTGAGCTCTGCCAAACGGTCGGGCAGTCCGGCAACGTACTTGCCTCTGAGTTCCTGGAGCTTCTGCCTGGGACTGGCATCCGCCATTGCTACACCTTTTGCATCTTGAATGGGTTCCAAGGGCAGGTTGTGGATCGCTACTCGGCCGCATTTGCCCTTTAGGTTAAGTGTAGAGCGTATCGCAAGTTTGCCTTTTTAGTTACCCTGATCAGGATTACAAGGTAGTTAACCCCCGAGCTAATAGTTGGCCAAGAGAACCATTTTTATGCCGCAAGCTTCGGTTGATCTCAATTACACGTCCCCTCGCGACCTACTTATGCTCAGGTTGTCTATCTTAATGGGCGGCGTGTTGATCGTTTTGTTTATGATTGGCGACCTTAAACTCGTACCCGAAGAAGTGGCGGGTGTTTATTTTAATAACCGGGTTTTTGTTCAGCTTCCAATTCTGCTGGCTCTGTTTGCTTTGAGTTTTTATCGGCATTTCTTTCGATTTTCCCAGTCAGCTTTTTTACTGACTATTCTTGGCCTCACCTATGCCAACTACTACCTGATTCATACTCTCTGGGAGCGGGTCGCGTTCAGCTTTCCCTATGAGGGAACATTGTTGTACGCGTTCTTCGGCTTCTTTGTATTCGGTATGAAGTTCCGTTTTGCGTTATGGCTGATGTTTTTGAGCTCGTTTGGATTTGTCTGGCTGATGTTTCTGGAGCCTGTTTACGGCGACCGCACCGCCATGAGCGCTGGATTTGTGGTTGGCTCGCTGTTTATTGGTGCTATTGGCAGGTACAGGGTTGATCAGTTGGTTGGTGAAATTAACAAAGTGAATGAGCGGTTAGTTACTCTGAGCACCACGGATGGACTTACAGAGTTGCTGAATCGCAGGGCGTTTATGAGTGAATCGGAGCGTTTGTTCGCCTGGCAACGGCGTTCAGGCCAGTCGTTGGCGGTGTTCATGATCGATCTGGATCACTTCAAGCAATTCAATGACTGTTATGGTCATCAGGAAGGTGATCGTGCTATCCGCTATCAAGCCGATATCCTGAAAAAAGTATTCAAACGCGGAACAGATATTATCGGCCGTTATGGTGGCGAAGAGTTTATTGTCGTGACTGCAAACCAGAACCAGGGGGAGCTTGAACTCGAACAGCAGGCGGCACGGATTCTGGCTGAATGGAAGAATGCGGCAATGCCGAACGAAGAGAGCCCGGGCGAAAAGCTTCTTAGTTGTTCAATCGGAGTATGTCATGGGCAGCCTGAGGATTTCGGGTCTCTGGAAGGCATGATTCAAGCCGCTGATCAGGCGCTGTACCTTGCGAAAGAACGAGGGCGGGGAACCTTCGTAGTGGTTTAGCTGGTAGCTTGTCAAAAATCTGTAACACGCTACATTTAAGGTCATGAATCCCCCGAGATTGCTTCTCGTTGCTCACAAGGACAGGCCCCATCATGAGATCTTTCCGTCAATTCAAGTACGTGACAATGTTTGCTGCCGCTACTGCGGCCTTTTCGGTTTCAGCTCAGGCTGAAACACTTCGGCTACTGACCTGGGGCGGCTACGCACCACAGGATGTAGTTGAGCAGTTTGAGAAAGAGACCGGCATTGAAGTCAAAGTCACCCTCTCCAATAACGAAGATATGATCTCGAAATTGCGCGCTACCCGCGGTGCCGGCTTCGATCTCGCTCAGCCCAGCCAGGATCGGATCGTGAGCGCCCAGGCCGATTTCGATATATATAAGCCGATGGATTTGAGCAAAATCGAGACGGCAAAGATCATTCCCTCCATGCTGGAAGCGACCAAAAAGAATACTGAATTTGACGGCGAGGTATACGGAGTTCCTCACGTTTGGGGCACCAGCGGGCTGATTGTAAACCGCAAGACTGCAGCCACAGTAAAGGACTACACCGACCTTTGTGATGATTCATTGAGCGGCTCTGTATCGTATCGCCTTAAACGTCCCACATTGATTGGTTTCGCTTTTGCTATGGGTGAAGACCCGTTCGCAGCTTATGGCGATATGGAAAAATATCAGGCCATTCTGGATAAGGTCGAAGAAAAACTGATCGATTGTAAAAGTAACGTTAAAGCCTATTGGTCAGGTGGCGATGCCTTGTTGAATCTGATGCGCTCCGGCGAGGTGTCTGCGGCAATGGCGTGGGATGCCGGTGGCTGGAAGCTTAACGCGGAGAGTCCGGATATTACCTTTGTGGCGCCTGAATCTGGCGCTTTGGGCTGGATCGACACCTTTGTTCTTCCCCGTAAAACGAAAGCAGAAGATGCCGCATACCAGTGGATCAACTTTGTTATGCAGCCAGACGTCGCCGCACGCATTACTGAGTCTGCCGGTAACTTTACGGCTTCCAAAGGCAGTGATGATTTCGTTAATGACACTCTGAAGGCTCAGTTCAAAGAGAGCTTTCCGCAAGCAGATCTTGACAACATCAACTGGTACCCGCCCGTTCCAGCCGGTCTGGAAGAGATGGAGGGCAAGGTGCTTGATAGGGTGAAAGCCGCTAACTAAGGTTGTTGTCTATGTCGGATCAAGCATTCGCTTTGGATGCAGGTGCTGGGGTGCAGGAGGATCTTGCCTGCACCCTGCTGAGCAAACATTTTGGTGAATTCGCCGCGGTTGATGAAGTGTCATTCAGCATCCCTCGCGGGGCCTTTTTTTCCATCCTTGGGCCCTCCGGCTGCGGTAAAACAACACTGTTGCGTATGCTGGCCGGGTTCCAGCAGCCCGATTCCGGCGACATACTTATTAAAGGCCAGTCCGTACTGAATACGCCCCCGAACAAGCGCCCGGTAAATATGGTGTTTCAGCACCTGGCGTTGTTTCCCACTATGTCGGTTGCAGAGAATATTGCCTACGGACTGAAGCGCAAAGGTGTTCCAAAGCGTGAACACGCCACCCTTATCGACGCGGTGCTGGCCAAGGTTCAGTTGCCCGATTATGGAAAAAAGCGGATTGATCAACTCTCTGGCGGACAGAAACAGCGCGTAGCGATCGCCCGCTGTCTGGTGTTGAACCCTGCAGTGTTATTACTGGATGAGCCTTTGGGTGCGCTGGACCTGAAACTGCGAGAACAAATGAAAATTGAGCTCAAACGCCTGCAGCGTGAGTTCAATACCACGTTTGTGTACATCACCCACGATCAATCAGAAGCACTGGTGATGTCTGACCAGGTGGCAGTGATGAATAAGGGGCGGTTTGAGCAGGTGGGCACGCCACAGGAACTCTACTATCACCCCAAGACACCCTTTGTGGCGAGTTTTATCGGCGATAGCAATCAATATGTAGGCAAGGTGCAAGGTCAGTCGGGTAAAACCATCACTGTTGTTACCGAGCACGGCGTGCGGTTGCTGAGTCAAAGCAGCGAGGAGACGCCGCCCGGCTCACGCATCACAGTGTTCATCCGGCCGGAAGTGATGCAAATCAGTCTGGGTCAACCGGAGGCTGAGCAGGATAACTGCCTGCAGGTAACTGTTCTGCGCACGCTGTTTGATGGCGCTCGCAGCCAGCTACAAGTGGAAACGGCTGAAGGTGCCGTGCTTACTGTGGCGCTTCCCCAAACCGCGGACTTTCATGCCCTTGAGCCGGGCCGCTCTGTGTATGTGAGTTGGCAAGCCAACCAGTGCCTTTGCTTTCCGGTCGCACCGGTAACCCGGCCAGAGGCTGTGTGATGAGCGCAGAGCCTGGCAGTTTAAAGCGTACGCAGTATCGCCTTGGCTTTTGGCTGTTACTTGCGCCTATTGTGCTCTGGCTCAGTTTGCTGATTATTCTGCCACATATCGATATGGTGCTGGTGTCTCTGCGGGAACGCGTCGCATCCCGGCAGTATGAGTTCAGCTTCAGCAATTACACCGAATTTTTTACTGAGCCGCTATACTGGAATACCTTTGTTCGCACCGCAGTAATGTCCATTGTGGCCACGGCACTTACGTTAATTATTGCCTTTCCTGTCTCGTTTTATATTGCGAAAGTTCTCAGTGGCAAGCCGAAAATGGCGCTGTTTATTCTGTGCCTGATTCCGTTCTGGGTCAGCGAGTTGGTGCGTACTTACGGCTGGATGATTCTGCTCCGAGAGACCGGGTTGGTTAGCGGGGCGCTGCAGTGGTTGGGGCTGGTCGACCAGCCTGTTGAAATGCTCTACAACGATGTCGCCATTATGGTGGGGCTGATATACACCTCCATGCTGTTCATGGTAGTGCCTCTTGTCACAACGCTCGACAGTCTGGATAACAGCCTGATCGAAGCCGGTTACGATCTTGGTGGCAGTAGCTGGCATGTGATGAAGAGCATCGTAATTCCCCATGCCATGCCTGGCATCATGAGTGGCTGCATCGTGGTGTTTATGCTGACGCTGGGAAATTACCTGACCCCGACACTTCTGGGAGGCAAAGACAGCTTGTGGTTTACCGAGCAAATCTACACCCAGTTCATCACTCGTTTTAACTGGGAGCAGGGTGCGGCCTTCGGTATTTT
This sequence comes from Marinobacter sp. 1_MG-2023, assembly GCF_030549045.1. Taxonomy (NCBI): domain Bacteria; kingdom Pseudomonadati; phylum Pseudomonadota; class Gammaproteobacteria; order Pseudomonadales; family Marinobacteraceae; genus Marinobacter; species Marinobacter sp. 1_MG-2023. The sequence continues at coordinate 948,335 of NZ_JAUOST010000001.1, forward strand.
GCTGCTGGTCTTGTCGTCGCTGATTGTCTGGCTGGGACTTAAAATCACCAAGCAGTCTTTTACACGGGTGATGTCATGATCCCCTCTATTTCCAGTAGCCGTTTTTATCGGGCGTCCTACCTGTGTTACGTCGTACTGTTTTTTATTTTTCTGATTACGCCTCTACTGGTGGTGGCGGCGTTCTCGTTCAACGATTCCTTATTTCCTTCGTTGCCGTGGAACGGCTTTACCTGGGACTGGTACCTGGGCAGCAAGGAGCCAAGGCTCGGGTTGTTCCATGATGACGCGTTGCTCGAGAGTATCGGCGTTAGTGTTCAGGTAGCTATAGTGACTACGCTGGCAAGCCTCGCACTGGCGACCTGCAATGCCTTTTTGTTCGAGCGGGAGCAGTTCCCGGGCAAGAACTTTCTTTATGTACTCATGTTGATGCCGCTGGTAGTACCGGGGGTCATACTTGGTGTCTCTATCCTGGTATTCAGCAGTACGGTGGCAAACTGGTTTGAAGTGCAGTTTGACTACGATTTCGAAGCTTTGCGGCCGGGCCTGGTGTTAGTCACCCTTGGTCAGTTTGCTTTCATTACCACCATCGCCACCCTTGTTATTTCTGCACGCCTGCGCAAGTTCGACGTTACCCAGGAGGAGGCTGCTATGAATCTCGGCGCGAGCCGCCTGACGGCTATTGCAACTGTGACACTGCCATTTTTGAAGCCGGCCCTGTTCGGTGCCGGCGTGGTGGCATTTCTGATGTCCTTTGAGAACTTCAACACCACCCTGATGCTGGTGGGCTCAGACGCACCTTTGACCATTGCCATGTTTGACCGGCTGCGCGAAGGCTCTACTCCGGTATTGAATGCGGTTTCGGTATTGCTGATGGTGGGCTCGGCGTGTCTGGCCCTGGTCTCACTGTTTGCGCAGCGCCCGGATAAACAGTGATGAGTTTGCCCGGGGCCGCCTGCCAGGTGACAGCGTTACGTTTTAATTCTGCACATAAGCCCCGGGTGCTGGTTCGATTACCGTGAGGTTTCCTTCCCCGGCCTGGCGGGCTTTCACCTTGCCACCGCCAAACTTTGCCGCCCAAGCGATCCAATCTGGCCACCAGGAGCCTTCAAACTGCTCTGCGCCACTTAGCCAGGCATCCGGCTCCAGGTTGCTGTCATCGTTGAGACGATAGCCGTATTTTTTCCGGTCCGGCGGGTTGATGATGCCAGCGATGTGCCCGGAGCCTCCGAGTACAAATCGCACAGGTCCGCCCAGGTAACGGGACCCCTTGTAACAGGAGACCCAGGGCGCAATATGGTCTTCGATGGCCGAGGCGAAGTAAGTCGGAATCTTGACCTTTCCCAGATCAATCGGTGTGCCCGCCAGTTCAATACCCCCGGGCTCACGCAACCGGTTATGCATGTACATATTGCGTAGATAAAAGCTGTGCATGGCCGCAGGCATGCGAGTGGCATCTGAGTTCCAGTAGAGCAGGTCAAAGGGGGCGGTGTCGCGACCCAGCAGGTAATTGTTGACGAAAAATGACCATATCAGTCCATTGGCCCTCAGCATGTTGAAGGCGGTTGCCATGGAGGCGCCCTCAAGATAGCCCTGTTTGTCCATGGCCTTCTCGAGCTTGCTAACGGCGTCCTCATCAATGAACACCTCCAGATCGCCAACATCCGAGAAATCCAACATGCTGTTGAGAAAGGTTGCGCTTTTGATTCTGTTGTCCTTGCGGGCTGCGAGCCAGGCCAGTGTGCAGCCAAGCAGGGTGCCGCCAATGCAGTAGCCGACGGTATTGAGCTCGCGTTCTCCGGTGGCTTGCTCAATCGCGTCCATGGCAGCGATGGGCCCGTCCAGCATGTAATCTTCAAAGCTCTTGTGTGCCAGTTCCGGCCCTGGATTAACCCATGAGATTACGAACACCGTGTGCCCATGTTCCACCCAGTAGCGGATGAACGATTTTTTCTCACCCAGATCGAGAATGTAGTACTTGTTGATCCAGGGGGGGATGACCAGCAATGGCCGACGGTGAACGGTGTCAGTCGTTGGCTTGTATTGAATCAGCTGCATCAGCTCATTCTGGAAAACAACATCTCCCGGCGTGTTGGCCAGGTTCTCCCCAACTGTGAAGGCATCCGGGTCAGACATTCTAAAGGGCATAGGGCCCGAGCCTTCATCCAGATCACGCAGCAAGTTGGCTATCCCGCGCAGCAGATTCGTGCCGCGCGTCTGCACGGTTGTACGCAGCACTTCCGGGTTGCTCAGAACGAAATTGCTCGGTGCGAGAGCGTCTGTCATCTGGCTTGTGAAAAAACGCACTTTGCGCCTGGTGTGCTTGTCCATTCCGCGCACATCATTGATGGTGTCCATGATCCAGCGATTAGTGAGCAAGTACGCCTGTTTGATGGCGTTGAATGCCATCGTGTCGTTCCAGCCTGGATCGCGGAAGCGCCCATCGCCCCTTTCCGGCTCGATCACGTCCAATGGCTTATTGCGTATGCCACTGGAGACCAGGCCCGAACAGAATTTGGTGGTGTCTCTGAGTAGGCGCACCTGCGCGAGGACCAGTGTGTCAGGCTGGGTCAGGAGCTTTCCTGTGAGTGAAACAAAGGGTTTGGCCATGCTTTTGATGCTGACCGGATTAGGGCTTCTGCGTTGTAAACGGCTCATAATAGAGCGTTTCAGGAGGTTGCTGCCATGTATGCTGACGCGCATCAGGGAGCGGGGCACAACGTTGGGTTCAAGTTCGGGGTTGGGTGTGGTTTTAACAGGTTTCTCAGACATTGGCACAGTCTCCAACCCGCGACCACCAGGGCCGCGGATCTGTTAAAAACGGCGGTGGACGCAAGGGCTCTTTGCATCTGCCGCGACGGGGTTTTACATGTACACACCGCCGTTAACGTTGATCTGCTGGCCGGTAATGTAGTCTCCTTCCGCGGCCAGGAATACGACCGCTCTGGCGATCTCCTCCGGTTGGCCAAAGCGCCCCATAGGTACTCTCGATATGATTTGTTCGCGGATGTTCTCAGGGACCTGGGCAAGCATTTCGGTCTCGGTAAAGCCCGGGGCAATGGCGTTGACGGTAATGTTATGCTTTGCCACTTCAAGCGCCATGGTTTTGGTGAAGGCGATAATGCCGCCTTTGCTGGCAGCGTAGTTAGCCTGGCCGAAGTTACCGGCCTGGCCGACGAACGAGGTGATGTTGATGATGCGCCCGTACTTTTGCTCCAGCATAATATTCAGCACTTCGGAGCAGGTCGCGTAAACGCTCCCCAAGTTGGTATCGAGAACGTCATTCCAGTCGTCATCGGTAAGTTTTTTCATGGATTTATCCTTGGTGATGCCCGCGTTGTTCACCAGGATGTCGATACGCCCCCACTTTTCGTGAACCTTTTTGATCATGCCGCGCGCCTCCGGCATCTTCGAAAGGTCCGCCTTGATGGCCAGTGCCCGGACGCCTTCCGCCTCAATTTCCTTGAGGGTTTCGTCTGCATCGGATTGCCGTGAGCGATAGTTGATTGCGACGTCTGCGCCGCGTTGCGCGAGCTGAAGTGCGATATGCCGGCCGATGCCACGAGAGCCGCCGGTGACAATGGCCACCTTGCCTGTGAGATCTTTCATGAGACTCTCCTTGGTATTGTTTTGATTTCGGTACTGCGTAGCTAATAATTATTGTTGATCGTTGAGTATTTTGCGTTTAAACCAAAAGCTATATGCAAAGACTACTCATTAATTAAGCTAGCAGAGGCCCCACGACGCCACAAGGAATCGGCGAAACAAACGATCAGGCGGCGCGGATAAATTCCCGTAATCTGGGTGAAATCGCCTTGCGCCACTGGCTGCCATTGAACACGCCGTAATGGCCCACACCTTGCTGCAAGTGATGCAGCCGGCGGGAGTCCGGGATGTTGATACATAGATCCTGGGCGGCACGGGTCTGCCCAGGGCTGGAAATGTCGTCTTTTTCGCCTTCAATCGTCATCAGGGCGGTGTCGCGAATGGCGGCTGGGTTTACCAGGCGGCCGCGGTACTTGAAGCAGCCGCGTGCCAGCTGAAATTCCTGAAAGACACGCTGTATCGTATCGAGGTAGTAAGTGGCCGGCAGGTCCATCACGGCCAGGTACTCGTCATAAAATTCACGGTGGCGGCTGACTTTCTCGGCTTCGTCGTCCCGAATGGATCTGAATAGCCCCCGATAGGCATCAACATGGCGGTCGAGGTTCATGTTCACAAACCCGGTCAGTTGCAGGAATCCCGGGTAAACTTTGCGCATGGCACCAGGGTAGGGCGCGGGCACCGGGTGGACGAGGTTACGTTTGAACCACGCCAGTTTGTGTTTGGTCGCCAGTTTGCATGGTTCTGTCGGGTCGATGCGTGCGTCAATAGGCCCGCTCATTAACGTTAGTGAGCGAGGCGCCGAGGGGTGGCCATCCTCTGCCATGACGGCGGTTGCTGCCAGTGCGGCCACTACTGGCTGGCAAACGGCCAGCACGTGCGTATCGGGCCCCAGGTGGTCGATGAAATCAATGATGTAATCAATGTACTCGTCGAGACCAAAATCGCCCTTTGAAAGTGGAACCATACAGGCATTGCGCCAATCGGTAATGTATACGTCATGATCCGGTAGCATAGCTTCCACTGTGCCGCGAAGAAGCGAAGCAAAATGGCCTGATAGCGGTGCAATAATCAGTAGTTTCGGGTCATCCGGGCGCGCCACATCGCGCTGGAAATGCTTAAGCTGCGCGAAGGGTTTGCGTTTGACAATGGCCTCGCGAATGTTGACTTGCTCGCCATCACAGATGGTTGTGGGTAAATTAAAGGCTGGCTTCGGGTAGCGGCGGGTTAGATCTCCGAATACGCTGTAAGCTGAAGCTACGCTGCGTGCACCCGGGATACGGGAGAGTGGGCTGAGTCGATGTTGGAGCAGCTTGCTCTGAACACTGGCTATCATGCGTACCGGCTTCAGTGCTGCGCGGCCTATCTCGTGGGCAAAATACATCATGGCGTTGTCCTGATTGAGTTCTGGCCGGCAGAGATGCCCCGGCGAGCCTATTGGGAACCGTGATTCACACACTAGCATGTTTTTAAACAATCGAGATCCTGGCCTGGAGCTTAAGTACCATGGAAACCGCTCATCTGTTTTTGGGGTTGATTTTCGGCTCCATTGGCATCGGTTACTTTGTCTACGGTCGAAAACAGTCGAGTCTGATCGCACGATATTGCGGTATTGCCCTGATTCTTTATCCATTTTTGGTAACTGACACAATTGCTGTGGTAGCTGTCGGTGTTGTTCTGATGCTCACCCCCAGATTTATTGATCTCTGACCCCTATGACCACTTATTTTATTCAAGCTTTCATTTATCTACTTGCTGCCGTAGTTGCAGTGCCTTTAGCAAAGCGTTATGGCCTGGGCTCTGTGTTGGGCTATTTGGTTGCCGGCGTGGCGATCGGGCCTGTTATGGGGCTGGTGGGGCAGGAAACCAGCACTATTCAGCATTTTGCAGAATTCGGTGTCGTTATGATGCTGTTTCTGATCGGCATGGAAATCGACCCGAAGAGGCTTTGGGCCAGGAAGGTTCACCTTCTGGGGCTTGGTGGCTTACAGGTAACCTTGACCTCTACGGCCGGGATGGCTGTGGCCTGGGGGCTTGGGCTTCAGTGGCAGACGGCACTGACGGTAGGCCTGATTTTTGCGCTTTCCTCTACCGCTATTGTGTTGCAGACCCTGGAAGAGAAAGGCCTGTCGAAAACAGAAGGGGGGCGCAACGCGTTCTCCGTCTTGTTGTTTCAGGATATCGCGGTTATTCCCATGTTGGCTCTGATTCCGCTGCTGGCGTTACCTGGCCTGAAATCGAACTCCGGCTCTGTTGCCAGTCCTGAAACAGGATTGAGCCTGGTCGACGGTCTTCCCGGCTGGGGCCACGCACTGGTAGTTGTGGGTGCGGTCGCTGCCGTTATCGTTGGTGGTTATTATTTGAGCCGCCCTTTGTTCCGCTATGTTGTGCAATCCAGGTTACGTGAGATTTTCACTGCCACAGCGTTAATGCTGGTTATCGGCATTGCGGCACTGATGAGTATCGTGAACCTCTCGCCGGCTCTTGGAGCCTTTCTGGCCGGTGTGGTATTGGGTAACAGTGAGTTCCGCCATGAACTGAAAGCGAGTATCGAACCCTTCAAAGGCCTGTTGCTGGGGTTATTCTTTATCACCGTGGGTGCGGGCATTGATTTCGGGGTACTGGTAGCCGAGTGGGACGCCGTTGCTGGTTTGGTGGTAACGGTGATAGTGATAAAAGCTCTTATCCTGCTCATCCTTGCGCTGATATTCAGGAGCCGTGGCAGCAACGGCTGGTTGTTTACTCTGGGGCTGGCACAGGCAGGCGAATTTGGATTCGTGTTGCTTACCTATGGCGTACAAAACGCCGTTATTCCGCCAGATGTCGCCAAGATTCTTTCGTTGGTTGTTGCGTTGTCGATGTTCCTCACACCCATGTTGTTCATTGCTTACGACAAGCTTGTTTTGCCGCTCTACCGGCGTTCGAAAAATGACGAACGGGAGTCGGACACGATAGATGAGCAAGCGCCAGTGATTGTCGTGGGTGTGGGGCGCTTTGGCCAGGTAATCTGTCGGCTGCTCCGGGCCAACGACATTCCTGTCGTGGCTCTCGACCATGAATTCGAGCAGATTGAGAATCTTCGCAAGATTAACATCAAGAGCTTCTTTGGTGATGCGAGCCGGCCCGAATTGCTGGAAACTGCGGGCATTGGGCAGGCGCGTTTGCTGGTGGTTGCCATTAACGACAGCGAACGTGCTGTTCAGATAGTAGAGCACTCGAAGAAGTTCTTCCCGGGCGTATGGATTTTGGCTCGGGCTTTTGACCGCGGGCATGGCTATCAGTTGAGGGAAGCGGGTGCAGACGATGTGGTCAGTGAAACCTACCACTCTGCGCTGGAGCTTGGCGGCTACACCCTGACCGCGTTAGGCGTGCATCCTATGCGGGCGCGGCAGATGACCTGGGCGTTTGTTGATAACGAGCAGGCCCATAAAGACCAGTTGTTTGAGGCCTGGAAGGAAATCGAGGGAGGTATTAAGTTTAGTCCTCGATATGGTGAGTTGTTCATGAAGCTGGAAGAAGCATTGAGCAGCGCCATGCATCGGGACTGGGACGAACCAAAGCCCGAGGATGTTCCGGTATGGACACCGCCGGAACATCATTGATCAGGGTGTAGCAATTGGCCCGAGATTTATTTGGGCCGGTGCATCTGGAATTTCTGCGCTGCGTCCAAGGTAAAGTAGTCGGCAGGGCCGCCACCCCGCATGACTGGCTCTGCTGCCGCTGTATCGTAGATCCCATCTTTAAGAAGCTGTTGTGCGATGTGCACACCAACGACTTCACCGAAAACCACCCAGGTGTCTACCTTTTTTCCATCGGCACCTGAAAGCTGTAGTACTTGTGAAACTGTGCATTCCAGGGTTACCGGGCTTTCCGCGACATGCGGAGGAGAAATAATCCGGGACGGTCTGGGTGTAAGCCCTGCAAGGGCAAATTCGTCAACTTCTGGTCCGACAGGTGCACAGGTCTGATTCATGGCGTCGCTGAGCGAGCGCGTGACCAGGTTCCAGCAGAATTCTCCCGTCTCTTGTGCATTGCGAACGGAATCTTTGTAGCCGATGCTCGAGAATCCAATGATCGGGGGGATATAGTTAAAAGCATTGAAGAAGCTGTAAGGAGCTAGGTTAAGCGTTCCCTCACTGCTTCTGGATGAAATCCAGCCAATCGGGCGTGGTGCCACCAGGGCGTTGAACGGGTCATGGGCCAGCCCATGGCCTTGGGCTGGTTCATAGAAGTGAATACCTTCTGCCATAAAACGTTCCTTGGTGTTGATTGGCTGGATGGAGCCACGCGGGTCAGCGTGGCAACCGCTCCCAAATAGTAACTTCAGACAAGGTGTGCTGATGCTTATGTTGTGTTTCACGGATGATGAAGGGCACTTTTCTGGGCTCTCCTACTAACCGGAAGTTGTCAGAGAGGAGGTCTCGCAAGCCGTCCAGCGTTGTGTAGTTTTCTCCGTCTTTTTTGAAGCCTCCAATCCATTCGTCTTTGGGTGTGTGTTCCTCCAGCCATGTATAGGGTGATGCAATGATGAGCAGGCCGCCTTCGTTAACTCGCTCATGAATGCTGTCGAGGAAGCGTCTTGGCCGGTAAAGCCTGTCAATCAGGTTGGCAGCCAGTACCAGGTCGTAACCGGTGAATTGAGGTTTCAGATTACAGGCGTCTCCTTGATGGAACGACACCCTTTGGGCGGCTGCTTCCAGCCCAAGTTCCTTGAGCGTGCGGGTATGGTAGCTAACCAAATCGCCTTCTTCGGCAAGTGAGTATCGCACCGAGCCCTGGTCTGCCATTTCGACCCCAAGGCGGATAAAGTTGGCTGAAAAATCAACGCCCTCCACCACACTGAATTGTCGGGCCAGTTCAAAGCTGGCGCGGCCGCAGGCGCACCCGAGATCCAGGGCCTTTTGCGTTGGCTTTCCTTTCATGGCTTCCAATGCCAAATCCGCAAGGGCCTTCGGGAAGTTGCCAACCCCGAATGAGGTGTCACCAAAGTGAAATTCCGCGTACTCCGTGAGTAGCTTATCGCTTTCATAATAGGCATTGGGCTGCGCTGCCTCCGCCTCAGATGTGATATATCTGAACCCGGCATGCTGGAAGAAGTGGCGTCTGAACGCATAGCGGGCAGCAAGACGCGCTTCATTTCCGCACGAAATCCAGGAACCGCCTTTGATGAGATTATGCTGACCGTCGAAGGTTGGAGTGGTGAAATCGTCGTATAGAGGATGTACCTTGAAGTTATTGAAAGGGTAGATCGGTGTTTCGGTCCATTGCCATACGTTGCCGACGACATCAAACCATCCGCCATGCCGGTAACGGGTTACCGGGCAGGGCGAGGCACCGTGATCCAGGTGCAGGTTTCCGTTCGCGGCGTCGTCGCCAACTTCCTCTACACCGGCGGCCGAAACCAGCCGGTACCATTCATCTTCTGTGGGCATGCGAACAGGTAGCCCGGTTTGCTCCCGTTTCCATTCACAGAAAGCTTTTGCCTCGTGGTAATTCACCTCCACAGGCCAGTCCCAGGGCATTTCAACTTCTTCGGTCATCAGTCGCAGGTGCCAGGTGTTGCGCCACTGCCAGAAGGTGGGGTGCTTGGCGCCCGTAAAACGGCGCCAGGATTGCCCCTCGTCGCTCCAGTATCTGCCCTGCTCATAACCGCCTGCCTCGACAAACTCCAGGAATTCCTGATTGCTCACCAGATATTGACTGGCTTTGAATTCTTCGACGTCTGCTTCGTGCTCGCCGTATTCGTTGTCCCAGCCATAGTAGGCGTCGTCGTAAGACTTCCCGATACGGACTCTACCGGCCGGTACTGTGATCAGTTCATTTACCGGTGCTTCACCCGTTGCCATACAGGGTCGCCAAGCTGGCTGTGGCCGAACCCTTGCGACGTCGTGCTGGCGGATCAGTACGGACGAAGTTTCAAGGTGAATGCGTTCGTGCTCAATGGCCATGACGATTGGCCACCAGGGATTGTCCCAGTTAATCGGCATGTGCAAGGGCAGGGTGTCGATCAGGTCAAGTACCGTGGCTCGTACCCTGGCCCGGTAGTCCATTACCTCAGACACACTTGGCCAGCTGTAATGATCGTCGTTCAGATCGTCCCAGCTCATTTCATCCACACCTACCGCAAAAATCGACTCCATACGAGGATCAATGCGCTCTGGAAGAAGTTTCGCCAGCGTGAGCTTATTGATAAAAAATGTTGCGGTGTGGCCGAGATAGAAGATGAGCGGATGCCGCAATGGAATGGATTTTTGATAGAACCCCGTATCATCCGCCAAACAGTCGAAAAGGCTTGTATAGGTGTCAAAAGTGTTGAGGAAGTAGAGAGCTATTTCTTTACGCTTTTCGCTCGGAGCGCCGTCGTCCAGCCTGGGTGTTCTAAGCAATGTTATCGGGCTTGGCCGTGTACTGGGTGATTTAGCTGTGAACACAGTTGTCTGGGATGGCGATGTCATGGTCAAACACGTTCCTTTGGGGTGTTGGATCAGGCATTTATACGTTTAGTTACCGTGTAACGGTTCATGATAGGGCACAAATTGCCTTCTTTTAAGCCGGATTGATGATATGTGGCAAGTGAGCCCGAAAGTCTCTCGCAGATTGTTTACAGCCATAGCCGTCAGCGACTAGCCTGTAAGCAGATTTCTCTTAGTGGAGTTCCCTTGTTCAGAGAGTTGGCCTGTTTGATCTCAATGGAGCTTTTTCAAAAAACACTAAAGGATTGTTTGTAATGCCATCTTCTACATCCGATTTTCGTTTACTGCCTGCCCTTGTTGCAATCGCCATCGGGATTGCTATCTGGTTCATACCTACACCGGAAGGTGTTTCTGCTCAGGGCTGGCTGATGCTGTCCATCTTCGTGGCGACCATTGCGGCCATCATCGGCAAGGCAATGCCGATTGGCGCTATATCGATTGTGGCGATTACCGTAGTGGCGGTTAGCGGCGTTACCAGCGACAATCCGGGCACGTCGATTCGCAATGCGCTGGGGAGCTTTAGTAATTCGCTGATCTGGCTGATAGCCATAGCGATCATGATCTCCCGGGGGCTCATAAAAACCGGGTTGGGTGAGCGTATTGGCTACTACTTTATTGCGATCTTTGGCAAAAAAACCATTGGAATTGGTTACGGCCTGGCGCTTTCAGAACTGGTGATCGCACCGGTCACGCCCAGCAACACTGCCCGTGGCGGCGCTATTATTCACCCAATCATGTTGTCTATCGCCAAGAGCTATGGGTGCACGCCAGACGAAGGCAATACCAATAAAATCGGCAAGTATCTGGCGTTGGTAAACTACCATGCCAATCCTATTACCTCGGCGATGTTCATTACCGCCACCGCACCCAATCCATTGACCGTCAAATTGATTGCCGATGCTACGGGCGCCGCGATCAGCCTGAGCTGGATGACCTGGGCTTTCGCCATGTTGTTGCCTGGCCTTGTTGCCATTGCGCTGATGCCTCTGGCGATCTACTTGATGTATCCCCCGGAAATAAAAGCCACACCGGATGCGGTCAATTTCGCCCGTGAACGCCTCGAAAAGCTGGGAAAGCTGACCCGTGATGAAGGCATCATGCTGGGTGTGTTCCTGGTTCTGTTGTTGCTTTGGGCGGATATACCTGCCTGGATTTTTGGGGCCTCATTCAAACTGAACGCAACCACCACGGCCTTTGTAGGTTTGTCGATTCTGCTGGTCACCGGCGTATTGAACTGGAAGGACGTGCTGGGTGAGAAGAGCGCCTGGGATACGCTGGTCTGGTTCGGGGCACTGGTGATGATGGCCACTCAGCTTAACGAGCTGGGCGTTATTACATGGTTCTCCGGGGCTATCCAGGATGGCATTGTCAGCACAGGCTTGGCGTGGCCAGCTTCAACGGCGATTCTGGTTTTGGTGTTTCTGTATTCCCACTATTTCTTTGCCAGTACCACTGCCCACATCACTGCGATGATGGGAGCTTTTCTGGTCGTTGGTCTTGGCCTGGGCGCTCCACCTATGGCTTTTGTGCTGATGATGGCGGCCACCTCCTCCATCATGATGACGTTAACTCACTATGCCACCGGCACATCGCCGGTCATATTTGGCTCGGGCTATGTCGCCCTGGGTGAGTGGTGGAAGGCCGGTTTCGTGATGAGCCTGGTAAATCTGTCCATATGGGTAGTGGTTGGTGGTCTCTGGTGGAAGCTGTTGGGCTACTGGTGAGTTGGCCGAAACCGGAACAGCTTGGCCAGAATCAGATCCGGGAAGGACTGTATGCGGGTGTTGTAGATCATCACGCTTTCCGTATGGCTGTTCCGTAGAAGCGCAAGGTAGTTTTCGGTCTCGCTCATAATGCTCATAAACTTCATGATCACGGTATTGTTTTTAAGGTCCGGGTAGTTCTCTATCCGGGCCAACAGAGTTGTGACCACCTGCTGTTCCGTTGCCATCAACTGGTCTATCCGGGCAGAGGTATTGGTCGCCGCAGGGTTAGCTGATCGCAGTTGGCCGATGGTTCTCAGCAGCTCTTTCTCATGGGCCAGCGACGCTTTTACCGCTTTCTCGAGGTTGGGCCACAGGTCATGGCGCTGTTGTAAGATTGTGTCGATATTGGCTCTGGCCCTGTCGACGCGGTTTTTAAGGAACACTATGTCGTTGTAGTGCAAAACGCCAAGGTAGGCGCAGAGCACTAATGGAACGGTGAGTGCAGACAGCAACAGATTATCCGGGCTAAAGCTGCCGTCTGCAGCCAACAAGGCAGTGGCCGCAAATAGAAACAGTCCGAGGCTCACAGCCGTGCCGGCAAATCCTCCCGCACCCCGAGAAAGGACTATGTCGTCTTCTTCCTGAGTGGTGATCAGAAATGGCGAGTCACTATCTTTTTGCAGGGCCAGGCGGTCTGACTGCTCACGGTCGAGTCCCGCAAACCCAAGGCAATAAACATTGACCAGTGTGTCCAGTAACCTGACGGTGTAGCGTTTATTGCCACGGATTTCCGAGTGGCGTTTCGGGTAGGTGATGTTGGCGCCCTCGGGATAGACCAGTGCCCGGCCTTCGTTGTCTTCCAGCCAGAAGGGCACGCGCTCTTTCTTATGTTCTAAGGTGCGCCATTTTTTATCCTTACCGGACCCCCTACGTTCTTCAACTTTATAATCGTAGGCAACGCATTTTTCGTTCCGAAGTGGGTCGCGAACCGGTGGGTATGCATCATCTACATCGACCATAGCCTTCAGCTCGGAAAGCCCGAAGCTCAAGCCCTTGGTGCTGGTTGTAGGCACGGCCTCAATCAAACGCTTCAGTTTAACCGCACGTATGGCGAACAGAATCAGAACAACAGCGAGTACCGAGCTTGCGGCGGAGAGCCCCCAGCTCGTCCAGGTATGCTGGAATTTGCCGTTTGGCTGACTTTCGATAATTTGTGCCGCCCTCGCAGCGGTACTGGCATCCAGTTCAGGTATCGGCAAGCGTTTTTCTACTAGGCTCCGGAATTTCCATCGGTCGAGCCACCCGCTTGTGCTCTGGTGAATGAGCTGTCGCAAAGCAGCGAGATCTGCGAGTACCAGTGGGTTGCTGGCTTCGGTGCTAATTTGTTGATAGCGGGATTCGTAAAGTGTGGCAATTCCCTGCCATTCCTGGTTCAGCTTGGTCACGCCCAGGGCCGCAAGCGTTCCCGAAACAGCGATGCTCATCACCCACACATAAACCCAAAAACGGTGTATTTTGGCGGCCGTCAGCAGCAAAGCCACGCCCAGCGCCAGCAAACCGGTGGCAATTGAAATCCGGATGGCCGCGCTGAACATTCGATCCCCGCCATCGATATCGAGGGTGAAGCCTGAAATCAGCGCTGGCAGACTAAAGTCTTCCAGACCGGAGAATGTTAGTTTGCGGGTCTCGTTGTTGTAGTGCCCGATTATTCGCACAGTCTCACCGGGCTTCAGCGCCCATTCCGAATAGATTTTATCCCCGGTTCTTGACCTGTAGGTTCGCTCAAGGCTCCATTCGATGGCGGACAGGTCCTTTCCGGGGGCAATGGTAACGGTGCCACTGGAATCCCGAAGCTGGAAGTTTGTGCCGCGCTGGCCGGAGTCGAGTGTACGGGTGCGCAAATCGCCGTCGGAATCCCGATACTCTTCCTCAAGTTTGTAGCGGTAATAAACGGCCTCCGAGTTGGAGTAGGGAGCTGTGAGTGCATCCCGTTCGATATGGACTTGTCCGGCAAGGATATACGGCCCTTTTGCCAGGGCTCCGATGGGTGTCTGTGGCATGCGCTCCATTTGGCGCGCCTGAGCGAGTTGCCCGAGCCCGGTTTGCATGAGGTGCCAGGAGGCGACCAGACAGCCCAGTGCGAGCAGGGCTATAATAATTCGTTTAACACTTCGACCCATAAAGGCTTTCATGAAATTCCCGATTGTTACTGTTTCTCTGGTTTCAGCCGCGTTAATGTTTGTTCTCTGGGACCAAGCTCGGGAGCAGCCAGAAGTTGTCGATGCAAAAAGGTTTACCAGTCTGGCGGAAAATCCCGTTCAACTCAGTACGGCGGTGGGCTGGATTGTGACTCAGGTACCTTCCCTCTGTGAGGATGCTACCGGGCAGCCACCAGGCTCCAGGGCTTATACCCGCTGTGTAGCGCAAGCGGAAACCCGCACGTCGACCTGCCGGCGTGCGATGTACGACCAGTTTCCGAGCATTGTGGCCTCAGAGGCTGTTTTTCGGGACCTGTCGATAACCTTGATAAATTGCCTGGTGCCGGATGCGCTAGGTTAACACGTCAGCTGATTCACAATCCGAGTTTGCTTGTCGCCAGACAACGATGTATTCGGTGGTTTCGCTGCCATCAGAAGTACTCTATTTCCCCAAACCTGCGCCTTCATATCAGTGTGCGTCAATTAGCCGCACCCCCAAGTGCCATGTATTAAAACGCTTTATTCCTAATCGTTACAAGCTAGTAACGAATCATTTTGGCAGAGGGTAGTGCTCGGCTAAGGTTTGTATTGGATATAACGAAATAACCTTTTGGATACTGGGGGCTCTTCGTGTAGCATTAATTATGAACAAACGTTCATGTTATGTTGTGATAGGCCGTCTGTGTTGGTTTTTCCGTCTACGAATAAGAAGTAATCGGAGCTTTAATATGATTTTGAAGTCTTGTTATCACAGAGTATCGGGCCCCGCCGGGGCGCCAAAGAGTTTGGCTCGCAGAAAGCCGCAGGCCTTTTTTACCGGTTTTCTGGTTGCGGGCGCGCTTTCTGGCGTTGCTGTCGCTCAGGAACCCAATCCAGAGCCTAATACATACATAGATGTTTCTGTGCCCCAGCTAACCCGCTGGAATACCGAGGCCAACACCTTGACGGTTCAACCGGGTGTTGACGGCTACTCGGGGGCATCTGCGCGGACTCAGTTCTATCCCAGTGCAACGACACGAGATACCGCTGAAGCGGCTATCGGTGGCAGTGGTGATGTTGAAGGTGCACTTTGGGCAGAAAGCCCTGCAGCAGTTTACTGGGAACTTGATAACGGCAGCGGTCGTGCGCCTGGCATTCAGGCCGTAACTGACGATCTGGATTTCCCGACCAACAACTGCATCATGGCTTCAGGTGAGATAGTTGACGACGAGCTGGGTGTGGCTGTTCCTAAAACCTGCAGTGATTCGGAGAGCAGCTCCAAGCGCTACTTCCTGGAAATCCGGACAGCTGATCAGCCAGTCGATATGGTATTCGATGTCGGTCTGAAGGACATTCGCTATAAGGGTGTGAAAAGCGATGACGGAGGCGAAGAATTAGCCGCTTTCCGTGAGGAATACGGCATCGGCCGTATCTATCGTGTGATTCAAAAGGTGATCAACAACTCTGACGAGCGTTGGATGGGTGTTGAAGTAGAACTGGGTCACGGTGTCGGAGACGATTTCACGCCATTCAATTTCGCCCAAGACGGTGTTGCGTTTGAACTCCGTCCACTTGTGCCCCGCGAGTTCTTTGAAGGAGAAACCGGCGCGCCGGATATCGAAGTATGGGATACAGAGCGCTTCTCTACCTTCTCGCCGAAGGCTTTTGATACCGGTGAACGTGCGCGCTTTGATCCCGGCTTCTTCTCCGATCAGGCTGCCGGTCTTTTCCCGCCACAGGATGTTGGCAATGCAGCGGGTGATAGCTCGGACAAAACGACACGGATAGCCAGTGGTGTTGACTTCAACGCAGAGACAGGTGCACTCGGGGCAGTTACCCAGAACTTTTTCAGCATGGCTGACTTGCAGGCAGCAGGAACCGGTTTTGATGACGGTAGCGCTGAGGGTATCTTCGGATATTGGCTGTCCGATTCATTGGCGCCATTCACCATCGCACGCTATGACGAAGGCATCCCCGATGGCGAGTCGGATGCACTTGAAGCCTGGTGGGATGGAAGCATCTGGCGCTATGGGCAGGCCGGAGACGCTGCCGGTTTGAATTCGTTCGGTGAGGTGGATCCCAGCCAGCTAGCTGCATGGGCTGAAAAGCTGTTGGGCACTCCTACAACTGACACCGATAAAGTGCGCTATGCCTCTATCCTGGCCGACGATCTGGCTGTCCAGAATATGGACGTCTATATCTACATCAGTGACGGCATACTGGATGGAGACGGCAACCCCAAGTACGACAATATCACCATGCGGGTAACGGCTGTTTCTACGGCTGGTGAAGGGCTTACAGCTACCAGCCTTGGCAACGCTACTCCGGCTTGGGTTGATCCGGTCACTGGTGAAAATACGGCTCCGGATCTTGCGACATACCGGGCTCCAAGGCCAGCTCCGGAAGCTCTGAACGATTCAGCGCAGGCTGTCGGGGTTTTCCCGGTTGAGATCGATCTGATGGAGAACGATGTTCTAAACGGAGCTCTTCTGAGCCAGCGTATTGCAGATGGTGATGTCACTGCGGACTATACCGTTGTTGGAAATCCGGCAAATGGTACGGTCAGCGTCAACGCTGCTGATGGGCAAGCAACCTACACAGCGAGTTCTGGCTTCGCAGGTCAGGATACGTTCACCTATCAGGTGGAAGTGACTGATACCAACCCTGGCGATTCCGATGATTACGACACGGATTCTGTTTCGAACACCGCGACGGTCACTATCCAAGTCGTCTCCTATCCGGAAGATGATGCGCCAATCGCCCAAAACGATTCGGCTGTGACCTTCATCAACACTCCGGTAACGATTGACGTGCTGGACAATGATTCGCGTGCGGTTGGAGGAACATTGATTCTGGATAATGATCCGTTGAACGGCAACGCAGTTATTGCGGACGGCAAAGTGTTGTATACGCCTGCGTCAGGCTTTACCGGGCTGGATCGTTTCTCCTATACGGTCACCGTGAACGGTAAAGAGTCCAACTCTGCTGTAATCACCGTGAGGGTTGACGAGCCAACGGATTCTGGCACTAGCACCGATGAGAAAGAAGGTGGCGGCACACTCTTCGGTTGTAGCTACAACCCGGGTGCTCCGTTCGATCCGACATTGCCACTTGTGGCACTGGCGGCACTCGGTGGACTGGTTATCCGCAACCGTCGTAAGCAAACTCTGCACTAAGCACTTTAGTGTCTGGACTGAAGCCCCGGCATTTGCCGGGGCTTTTTTATTGAAGCTTCCAAAACAGGCATGCAGAATCACTCAAACCACGATTAATGTTCCGAGGTACTCATGAACAAAGACTTTTTCGCCCACAAGGCACACACCTACGAACAGAGCCCCGATCGCGTCGATAATGTAAGCAACATTGCCAACACCATCCTTGAAAAGGCGAAGCTTGGGTCGAATATGCACCTGCTGGATTTTGGTTCCGGAACCGGGTTGCTGTTGGAACGCATTGCGCCTCACGTGAAAAAGATCACGGCAGTTGATATCTCGCCCTCCATGAACAAGCAGTTGGCGGAGAAGCAGGGCAGCCTGGGCTGTGAGCTGGAGATTCTTCAACTGGACCTGGAAAGCCAATCCATAGAGGGGCAGTTCGATGGCATTATTTCCTCTATGACGATGCACCATGTTCGAGACGTTGGCGCCATGTTCCGCCGTTTTCATGAGATGGTGAAGCCGGGTGGCTTTATTGCCATAGCCGATCTGGATAAGGAGGACGGCTCCTTTCACACCGAAGATACCGGGGTGTTCCATTTCGGTTTCGATCGGGATGACATTGCCTCTGCCGCCGCCCAGGCGGGCTTTGAAAACGTGGAGGTGGTATCTGCCAGTACGATCGAGAGGGAATCCGGTAATTACCCGGTATTTTTGCTGATCGCGTCGCGGCCATAGGCGGTGTTATTGTGATCGCCCTTTTTTATCCGGAATTTCAGCATGTCTGATAAATTTTTCTTCAAAGGCCGGCAGGATGCGCGCCAGCACCACACGGCTTATGGCGGCTTTAAGACAAACGCCAGTCAGAAAAGTGGTAGCAAAAAGTTCCCGTTGAAACTGACAGTGACCAGTGAGGCCCGCAAGCAAGAGGTTGAGGCGTTGGTGGCAAATGCACAGCTGCACGCGGATATCACTGTCGATTCCCAGGAGGGTGCCGTTGAATCCATAGCGGAACTTACCGCTATTCTGAATAAGGGCGGCACCATTACACAGGCCAAAACACCTTCCCGGAACGACCCCTGCAGTTGCAGCAGTGGAAAAAAATTCAAAAAGTGCTGCGCCTGATAAACAAAAAACCTTCCTCATCGAAAAGGAGTGCCCATGCTTATTTGTGGTGTTGAACTGAGCGGCAGCGATGCAGTGGTGTGTTTGCTGAACCTGGATTCGGGGCAGTTCAGCTTGCCAGAGAGCAAGGTTCGCAAGATCACCTTGAAGAAGAATCACACCCGTGAGGATTTGCAGGAATTCCAAGTGTCTTTTGCAAAGTTTCTGGCAGAGCACGATGTAAAAAAAGTGGCCATTAAAGAGCGCATGCCCAAAGGCAAGTTTGCCGGTGGTGCGATCAGCTTCAAAATGGAAGCGGCTATTCAGTTGATGCCAGGTACAGATGTTGAGGTGGAATTGCTTTCACCTGCAACCATCAAATCGACGCTGGCTGCCAAGCCGATGCCTATCTCCTTTTCAGAGACAGGGTTGAAGGTGTTTCAGGAAACCGCCTTTGTAGCAGCTTACGTGGGACACCTGGCGAAGTAGCCTCCAGGCCTGTTCTTCGCCAGATGTTTCAGGTAATTACTGAGCTGAGGTAACGTACTTCAGGATCTCAACCACCTGCTCGGGAGTCTGCGCCCATGCCATGGCGGATGCGTCTACTTCCTTCAGTGGGTGAATAATGTCGTCGTTGTGCAGCGTAACGTAGGGCGTACCCATGGCAGCACAGAAGCCGGCATCAAACGCTGCGTTCCATTGTTTGTACTTGTCTCCAAACCGGATCACGGCCAGGTCGCATTGCTCCAGCAACGTTTTGGTGCGAATGCCATTTACCTTCGATGACTGGTGGTCACGCCAGAACCCCACTTCAGGCTTCCCCAGCATATCGCCTGCGGCATCACTGGCTTCGTGATTGGTCACGGGCGCAGTGAATTCTACCGGCAGCCCGGCGGCTTCGGCTCCGGCCTGAATTTGTTCACGCCAGTCGGTGTGGATCTCGCCAGAGAGGTAGACATTCCAGATCATGCAGTGCTCCTGAGTTTTCATTGAACAAGGTGGATGGAGAAGGTTTAAGCTCGCGAGACCCTATCATAGCTGGCCCATTTACAGAATCTCGGCACGTTAAGAGCCTTCCTCCTGCGCAGCTTTCGCCAGCTCTGAACGGGTTTTTAGCCGCCCCTCTCTGCGAATTTCTGCATTTGCAAAACGCCGCTGCTGTTTGGCTGTTTCAGGGGTTACGGAGGGAACATCGACCGGCCTGTCGTTCCTGTCCAGAGCTACAAAGGTAAAGAATGCGGAGAGAATATGCCGGGTTTCACCCGTATAGCTGTTCTCTGCTTCAACGCGGGCGCCGATCTCCATAGACGAGCCCCAGCTGCGGTTCAGAGATAAGTTGAACAGCAGGGTATCATTACCTTTTGCCGGTGCTCGGAAATGAATGGAATCGACTGCCGCAGTTACGCACACGTGCGCCGAGTGGCGCTCTGCGACCACCAGTGCAAGGCGGTCGCATTTTGCCATGATCATGCCACCGAATACGGTGTCGTGGGCATTCATGTCATTGGGAAAGACTTTGTAAACGTGTTTCTCAATCGCTGAGGCGGATACGGGTTTCGACGGCTTATCTGGCATAACTTTCTTTCTCGGCTTCGGTTTTGGGCTAAGGTTACTATATCTGCGAAAGCGCCGGGCAGAGCTTGTATTCCAGCTGTTTGCGCCAATTATATAGAGCAAGAGAACAATCTTTGACCATATGCGAGGAGTCCAATGGATTTCAAAGACTATTACGCCGTGCTCGGTGTGAGCGAGTCTGCGTCCCCCGAGGAGATTAAAAAATCCTACAGGAAGCTGGCCCGGAAGTACCATCCGGATGTCAGTAAAGAGGATAACGCCGACGAGAAGTTCAAAGAACTGGGCGAGGCCTACGAAGTGCTGAAAGATCCGGAAAAACGGACTGAGTACGATCAGCTACGAAAATACGGTGCGCAGGCCGATGGCTCTTTCCAACCGCCCCCGGGCTGGCAGAGCGAATCCAACTTTGGTGGCGGAGGATACACCGATGCGGATAGCCGTCAGTTCAGCGACTTTTTTGAGCAGATGTTTGGCGGTGGTGGCCATGCGGGTGGTCGAAGCGCTGGCGGTGGTTTCGGCCGGAACGTGCGCATGCGGGGTGAAGATGTCATTGCCCGTTTGCCGCTGTTCCTTGAGGAAATATTTAACGGAACAGAGAAGCAGGTTTCCTTCACTGTTCATGAAGCCGATGACCACGGCCGCATAGTTGCACGTCAGAAAACGCTGAAAGTGAAAATCCCTGCGGGCATGCGAGAGGGGCAACACCTGCGTCTGAAAGGCCAGGGCTCCCCCGGAATTGGCGGTGGTGATGCAGGCGACTTGCTGATTGAAGTCGAGTTGGCGCCCCATCCGTTGTTCAGTGTGGAGGGTAGAGATGTTGTCCTGACTGTTCCCGTGACGCCCTGGGAGGCTGCCCTGGGCGCAACAATTACGGTTCCGACGGTTGGTTCCAGGGTTAATGTGAAAGTACCCAAGGGAACTTCATCCGGTCGCAAGCTCCGCCTCAAGGGTAAGGGGCTTCCGGGGAAACACCCTGGTGACCAGATCGTTATCCTTCAGATTGCCATACCGGAGCAGCATTCTGCGGAGGCAAGCAAACTCTACGAACAGCTTGCAGAAGCTGAAAAAGCGTTCGATCCACGCAGTAAACTCCATCTGTGAAGGGGAGAGTAAGGGATGAGTAATAAAGACAGTATTCTGACCGTTGAAGTAATGGACTCCGATGGCAGCACCTATACCCTTCACGAGGTGTGCGAGCGGGGTGAGTGCCACGCTGAATTTGTTATCAAACTGGTTAACTACGGCATTATCGCGCCCGTAGAGCCTTCTGAGGAGGCTCGCCAGTGGCTGTTTGATGTGGCGGCACTGGCCCGTTTGCACAAAGCCCGGCGGTTGCAGAGGGACCTGAAAATGAACCTGCCAGGGTTGGCTATGTCGTTGGAGCTTCTGGACGAAGTTCAGGAAATGCGCCGGGAGGTGGCGCGGCTTAATCAACGCTTGCAGCAGTTAATGGACTAGCAAGCGATCAGGGGGAGCCACTCCCCCTGATCAGTTCTTTTCTTCCAGCGCTCGAATCTCGGCGTATATCTTTTCAGCCTCTTCCATCAGTGTCCCATGTGTTCTGAGGTCGCCATTGCGCTGTGCCTTCAGGGCTTTGGTTAGCTTGTCTTCGTAGGCTTTCTGCAATTTCTTTTTCGGATCACTTCTTAAAAATCCCAGCATGTTTCTGTGCCTGATTTGATTGATGGTTCAGTCGTTTACGCTCCTAAATCCATAAAGTTCACAAAAAGTTCATAAACAACCACTGGACTCTTTGATTATTTGGGATTAAATTCCCAATAACAAAGTTTGGGAAAATAATCCCAAAATAAAGATGGTCGGAATCGACTGTTTATTGGGTACACGAGCGAACCTGGAGAAAAACGATGAAACGCAATCCCTTGTCAGTGGCAGTGAAAATGGTCATAACCGGTGCAATGGTTGGCACCCTCGTGGCCTGTGGTGGCGGTGGTTCAGATGACTCTTCCGCGACAGCCGGAACCTCCTCGGGCACAAGTGTGGGTGCGGTAACCGGATTTGGCAGTGTTTATGTAAATGGCACCCGGTTCGAAACCAACGGCAGTGTTGAGAGTGATGACGGCGTTGGCCGGGAGGATCAGCTTGAAAAAGGCATGATTCTAAAAGTCAGGGGCGACTGGGACGGTAGTGGCCAAGGCCGTGCTGATCAGGTCGGTTATGACGACACCCTCCGGGGGCCAGTCTCCGGCATGAGCTGGGACGATGTGGCCCGAACAGGAACCCTTACTATGCTGGGGCAGAGCATCACACTGGATAGCAGAACAGTCTTCCGGGGTGCCACTGCAGGCGCCATTAACAGCAACCCCCAAGGTTATCGGGTGCGTGTCAGTGCCTGGCGCCTGGATGATGGCAGCTTCCGGGCAAGCTTTGTAGGTGCTCGTGCTATTGGTATGGATTTCGATGACAACAATGAAGTCGAGATTGAGGGGGTGGTCGCTAACCTCGATAGCAGCGCGCAAACCTTCACCATCAATGGATTCTCCATTGATTACACCAGTGCAGTGGCAGACGATGATTTCTCTCTCGACAAACTGACCAATGGAATCGTTGTCGAGGTTGAGGGCTATCTCAACGGCAATACCATCATGGCAGAAGAGATCGATGATGAAGACGACTGGTTCGATGATGATGATGACGTCGAGATGTCCGGAACAATCTACAATTTCGATGCAGCCAGTCGCCAGTTCTCCCTGAATGGAGTGACAGTTCAGGTTAACGGTGGCACCGAGTTTGATGACCTTCGTGAAAACAGTCTGGCCGATGGCCTGTTCGTAGAAGTAGAAGGCGACTTCCGTAACGGCATTCTTATTGCCGAAGAAATCGAGGGGCAGGCATCTGATGCAGAGCTGGATGGCCGGATTGAATCCATCGACCTGACTAATGAATCCCTGGTCGTCAGCGGTGTTCGCGTCCAGCTCACTGCAAACACCCTTATCGATGACGATGATGACGACAGTCGCCGCAGCCGGGTGCAGGACATCCAGAGCCTACAGGTAGGTGATTATCTGGAAATAGAGGGGCGTCAGCGCAGTACGGAAAACGGTTTTCTTGAAGCTCTGAGCATTGAACGAGAAGACGAAGATGACGATGACAACTACGAGCTTGAAGCACGTGTAAATGGCGTTAGCTCGAATTCCATAACCATCATGAATCTCGAAATCCTGCTGAATGGGTATAGAAGCTCCGGAGCTCAGGTTGGTGATGAAGTAGAGGTAGAATATCGCCAGAACAGTGGTGGCCAGTTTGAACTGACAGATGATGTCGATGTTGACGATGACGACTCTGACGACTGACTAGTCATCGCTGAGCCGGGCCAGGAAGCTCTGGCCCGGTTTTCTGGCTTTTAACATCGCTATGGGAATACAATCCCAAACATGAAAGAGACCAACCCCTTGCATCAAGCGCTGTTTCGCATTCTGCGCCCCTTGGCGAGGCTGCTGTTACGGAACGGTATTCCTTTCGGAGAGTTCTCTGAACTGGTAAAGCGTGCCTATGTGGAAGCGGCGCTGGACGACTTCGCTGATGGGCGGCGCAAACCCACTGACTCCCGCGCTGCAGTGATGACCGGCTTGACCCGGAAGGAAGTGAAAAAACAGCGGGAAGTACTGGCCGGTGAACACACCGGAGCGCGAGATAAGCTCCATGCCAACCGCGCTTCGCGGGTGGTGTCCGGTTGGGTCCACGACACCGCTTTTCAAGCGGCAGATGGCGAGCCAGCCATGCTGGCCTTCGACGGTCCCGTGAGCTTCAGTGAGCTGGTCAAACAGTACAGTGGTGATATGCCCCCCCGCGCTGTACTGGATGAGCTACTCCGGGTAGGTGTGGTCTCGGTCGATGGGGGATCAGGTGGCCTGATATTGCAGCAGAGAGCCTATGTTCCTGTCGGGGACAGTGAGGAAATGCTGCAGATTTTCGGCGAGGACGTATCAGATCTGATAACGACAATTGATCACAATCTGGTTAGGAATGATCCCGGTCAGGCTGCGCTGTTTCAAAGGACTTTGACCTACAACAACATTCCTCCGGAGATCATGGAACGCTGGCGCAAGTATGCAGCTGAGCAGTCCCAGGCATTGTTGGAACAAATGGACAAATGGCTGGGACCCTATGACCGCGATATATCGGGACAGCAGTCGAGCGGCGAACCAGGAGATTCATTCCGAACGGGTGTGAGCATCTTCTTTTTTGAAGAACCCGCGGGTAAAGATGCTAAAGGAGAAGGGCCACTATGAGCTCCACAAGGCAGTCGGACACTATTTGTCGCTGGGAGCCAACCGAGTTGGCGAGCACCATTCTCTCTGCGTCTGCCCGACAAGTGATTCGTGCCTGGATCAGTTCCAAAGAATTTCTTGACGAGCATAATGATCCCGTCATGTTGATGATGGATACTCAGTCCGCGAATTCGTTTGCCCAACTGGTTCAGTCTACCAGTCCCGAATTAGCACCACTGGTGGTTCTGAACGAATTACTTCGTAAAGGTGTAGTCGAGCCTCTTGATAACGGCTCTCTGTTGCTAAGGCGCAGTGTTTACGCACCATCGCAGCCCCGACGTCATAGGGCCCATCGGATCAACCGAATATTCAGAGCTGACGAAGCGATTGCTCGTCGGCGCTTCAACGATACTTATTGAAGGATACCGGCCTGAAATGCCGGATAGGGAGATAGAATCAATGAAACGGCAATTCCGCAATCGCGTGTTCGGATTGGCAGCCGGTACGGTGGCTTTCGGTGTGATATCTGCTTGTGGAGGTGCCGGTGGCGGCGGCCTGGACGTGGCAGATGGCGGAATTCGTGGTACAGGTTCAAGCGTCGGGCCGGTTTCTGGCTTTGGTAGTGTATTTGTTAATGGTGTGAAGTTCAGCACTGATCGCAACGTTAGCGGTGATGATGGTATCAATCAGGAAGACCGTCTTGTTGTGGGTATGATCCTGCGAGTTGAAGGCGAGTGGGGGACCTCAGGGCTGGGTGATGCGGAAAGCGTCGAGTATGACGATACCCTGCGAGGAACGATGCAGGTTCTCAATCCTTGGGACCCCGTAAACAAAACCGCAACGATAAAAATTCTGGAACAGACCGTAAGTATTGACTCCCAGACTGTGGTTAAAGGCATACAGGTAAGTAATCTCACCAGTGGCTCTTTTGTTCGGATGTCTGGATGGCGCCTTCCGAATGGAGAGTTTCGTGCCAGCTATCTGGGGATTCAGACATCGAGCAATAGCGATGATTTTGATGCTTTGAACAAGGTGGAATTGGAAGGTGTTATTTCAGACTTCACAGAAACCGATTTCCGTATCGGGTCTCAGGTGGTGAATTATTCCGGTGCGACGCCTGATGGTTTGGTTCTGGCGGAGCTTGCGAATGGTGTTGCGGTGGAAGTGGAGGGTTCTCTCTCAGGCAGCACGCTTATGGCTCAGGAGATCAGGCCAGACGACTCCCGCCGCTACCGCCCTGGCACAGAAGATGAAACGGAATTCGTAGGGCCGGTTTCCGCTGCCTACAGTCAGGTAACAGGTTCATTCACAGTTAATGGTGTTCCAGTGCAGGTTACTAATGACACAGAGTTTGATGGTTTAACCGGGCCTGACGACCTTGTTCAGGGCGTACTGGTGCAAGTTGATGGTCGTTTCGAGAGCGATGGATCGGTTACGGCTGAAGAAATCGAGTCGCGCGAAGCTGACTCGGAAGTGCAGGGCGGTCCTGCGCAGGAAATAAATTCAAGCCTCAGTCAGTTCAAAGTCGGAGGTGTTCTTGTTCAGGTAACGCCGCTGACCATCATTACTGATGATGACGATACCCGACTGTCATTTTGGGCTCTTGAAGCGAACAGTGAGCTTGAGATTGATGGTATTCAACGGGTGAGCGATACCGGCCAGGTTTTCCTGGAGGCCTTGAAAATCGAGCGGGATGATGATTCGCCTGGTGACAGTTTTGAATTGACCGGTCGAGTCTCCGAAATGGTGGGTGATCGCATTCAGGTGCTGGGGGTGGACTTAGTTATTACTAACGACACTGAGTTTGATGACATTTCGCGCGGTGAGCTCCAGGGGCTGGTTGATGACGATGAAAGGCCGAAACCGAAAGTCGAAGTTGAGTATGAAGCTGGAGACTCAAGCTCGCACTATGTCATCAGCGAAATCGAACTCGAAGAAGACGATGACGACTGACTACAAAACCTGTACATAACCACGCCCCTTTCCGGCCCGGGTTTTGCTATACATATGGACACGCTTCGCAGGGAAGCTATTCAGAGGTGTGCAGGATGCATGAAGCGCACACATTAGCGGAGTCCATATGTCACTCAGTTTTATCAGAAGGCTGATTTCAAGTCGCCTTCTTCGGCCTGTTTTCATCGTTTTGGTGGTTGCCGGCCTGGTTCAGGTTTTGGTCAGCCAGTGGCTGATATCCAGTCAGGTTGAGCGTCTGATCCAAACCGCAGGCTCGGCACTTGAGGCCAGTAGTCAGCAGGTCAGTGCCTCCTTCGGGGATACCCGCGAAGACGTCCGCTCTCGCCTGGACGTCATGCGGCAGACGACCACTGACGAACTCTCTTTGGAACTAACCCGCCAGCAGACCGCACAGCAAGAGCGGGTTGCAAGTAACGTCCGCAGTGCTGTTATGGCTGAAGCCCAGGGGCTTGCAGACGTGCTTGCAGCCGTAGCTGCCCCCCTGATCTGGGACCGTGACGTGCCCCGGCTTACCGATCTTGTAGAACTTGCAGATGCCCGTGAATCTGTTCTGTTCGCCGTCTATTACGACCAGTACGGTGAACGCCTCACCCGCTATGTGGATCGCAGTGATGACCGTGTGCGCACCTTAATGGAGCAGGGGGAAGGGCGTGGTGCAGCAAACCGTGTTCTGGATGCTGCAAGCCGTGATTCGAATGTGGTGATCGTTACAGCGGATATAGCACCACAGGGCTCCGCAATCGGTCAGCTCAAACTGGGGTTGTCTCTTGAAGGTATCAACCGGGATCTGGCCGCGCTGGAGGAAGAGTTCAGTGCCACGATTGGCGGCAGCATTGGCGCGCTGAGCAGCACACTGGAATCAGAAACCGAGCAGGTGAATCAGCGTCTTCAGCAACAGCTTGCCAGCATGGATACCGACACGGGATCACGCATCCGCAGTACGGTGGAAGCACTGAATATTGAGGCCTCCAGCCTGTCGGCAAACTTGAGCTTTCTGGTGATTGGCTCGGTGCTTGTTCTTATCGCATTGGTTGCATTGGTACTGGGCGGAGGCTTGCTGGCGCGAGTGTCCCGGCTAAGCTCTGCAATCTGGGGTATCGCTGACGGCGAGGCAGATCTGACGCGCAGGGTCTCCATGAAAGGCAATGATGAGCTCACAGAAATGGCCCGGGGCGTGAACCGTTTTATCGCCCGCATTCAGGAGCTGGTCTCGGATGTGAAAGCCTCTGCCGAATCGGCGGCAGGTCAGGCCGAGGCACAGGGTGCGGTCAGCCGCACTGCGGTGGCAGCCGTGAACCGTCAGGAACAAGAGGTAGCTGATGTGTCGGCAACCATGGATGCCATGTCACGCAGTATTTCCGAGGTGGCCGATAACATTCAGAGTATCGCCGGCTCGGTGAGCAACGTCAGCTCCGAGAGTGAGGCGACAGCTGGGATTTCCCGGGACGTGCGAAGCCGGTTGGATCAGGTCGTGCGGAATGTTGAAAAGGCGGTGGGTGCCGTTAACGAGCTGGACAACCAGAGTAAGGAAATCGGTTCGGTGCTGTCGGTGATTGGTTCAATCGCCGAGCAGACCAATTTGCTGGCGTTGAATGCCGCTATAGAAGCCGCCCGTGCAGGAGAGTCTGGACGGGGCTTCGCGGTGGTGGCCGATGAGGTTCGCACCCTGGCGAGCCGGACCCAGGAGTCCACCACGGAGATTCAGGCTATCATTGATCGCCTGCAACAGGGCAGTCGGCAGGCGGTCAGTGTTATCGGTGATGTGTCCGGACAGGTTGTGGAATCGTCGTCGGAGTTCCGTCGGGCTGATGAACATTTTGATCGGATCAACCAGCTGCTAAGCAGTCTGCAGGACCGGGCTCTTGCGATATCATCGGTGGCGGAAGAGCAGGGGCGTCACGCCAGCGAAGTCAGCGTAAGCGTGAGCGATATAGCCGGCTCTTCTCGGCAAACAGTCGAAGCGATTGAACGTTCTGATGAGGCCAGTGGCGAGATTGCGCGCACACTGACCTCCCTGCAGGACAAAGCGTCACAGTTCCGGGTTTAGGCCAGACGGGCCCTGGCGCTTTGGTATTCCTCGGACAGGCGGCTCACCAGATCTTTGACCGTCAGTACATCGTGGATCTGGCTGACACCCTGGCCTGCTGACCAGACGGTCTTCCAGGCTTTGGCTTCGTCATCAACCGGTTTGAGTTTGTCGCCGTAGTTGATCTCGCCGGCCTGGTTCAGTTTGTCCATCGGGAAGCCTGCAGCCTCAAGGCTCTGTCGCATAAAACTGGCAGGTACACCGGAAACTGCAGGCGTATGGATGATGTCGCCGGATACCGATTCAATAATCATATTGCGGTAGGCGTCTTCCGCCTGGGATTCTGTGGTGTTGATGAAGCGTGTTCCCATATAAGCCAGGTCCGCCCCCAGAGCCTGGGCAGCGAGAACATCTTCGCCATGGGAGAGCCCGCCCGCCAGTAAAATAATGCCATCGAACACTTCGCGGATTTCATGAACCAGAACAAAGGGGTTTGTGGTGCCTGCATGTCCACCGGCACCGGCTGACACCGCTATAATTCCGTCTACGCCGGCTTCGGCCGCTTTGCGCGCGTGCTTCTGGTTGGTTACATCATGGAAAACCATGCCACCATAACTGTGCACCGCTTCCACCACCTGGCTTGCAGCGCCCAACGACGTGATGATGATGGGTACCTGATGCTTTACGCACAGCTCCAGATCGGCCTGCCAGCGCGGGTTGGAGCGATGCACGATCAGGTTGACAGCATAGGGTGCTATGTTGGCTTCAGTATTTTCGTTTTCCAGCCTGGCAAGATCCTCCGTCATCTGAATCAGCCATTCCTCAAAACCTTCGCTTGTGCGCTGGTTCAGAGCCGGGAAACTACCCACTATGCCCTCCCGGCAGCACGCAAGTGCTAACTCGGGGCCAGAGATCAGAAACATGGGGGCGGCAACGACGGGCAGATTGAGTGAATCTTTGCTAAAGGCGGGAAGCGGCATGAGATCTCCTTAATTTGTATTGGAACTTATGTAGGATATAGAGGATCTTAGCCTGCCTGAGCGAATGTGGAAATGTTCGCCTGCTAACAAACGCCGGGTAACCTCGGTAAAACAAAAGGGAGTCAAGAATGGGTGAAGCAAAACGTCGCAAACAAACCGGAGCGCCGCCGCCCCGGAAAACCACCTCGCGAAAGCCTCTGGTCATCGGTGTGAGTGTGCTGGTTCTGGCAGCTATTGTTATTGGCGCGTTCTTTCTGACGGCAGCTCCGAAGCCAACGTCGGATGACTTGCCGGTTGCTGCGCCAGGCGCAGACGCTTTTCCTGCTCAGTTGGACCAGTACGGTGTTTCAGTGGGTGCTGATGACGCCCCGGTTGTGGTGCGGGAATTTGCTGATTACCAGTGCCCTGCCTGTGGTCTTTTTGCAGAAGCGAGCAAGCGCCTGAAGCAGGAATATGTGGAGGCGGGGAAGGTTCGCTTTGTGTATTTCGACCTGCCGTTACAGCAGCATCAGAACGCTCTTCCTGCTGCTCAGGCTGCACGCTGTGCCGGCGACCAGGGTGCATATTGGGAAATGCATGAACGCCTTTTCGATTCGCAGTCTGAGTGGAGCGGGTCGAACGATCCTGTTGCTACGTTTACCCGCTACGGGAACGATTTAGGTCTGGAAGAGCGCCGCTTTCGCCGGTGTATGACAACAGAGTTACATCGTGAGGCTGTTGAAGAAAGCCGCCGAGTTGCTGTGCAGCTGCGAGTAACCAGTACCCCAACGGTGCTGGTGGATAATATCCGCCTTACACGCCCGGGCTGGGGGCAGCTTTCAGCCCTAGTGGAGAGGGAGCTTTCTGCCGCGAGCGAATAAGCATTGGATTTTGACTTCGGTCAATCCTGATTTGAACATAAGCCGGAGTGGGTTAGAATTCTCGCCTTCTCTTGGCTTATGCCTTCCAGATAAATAAACCCATGCTCCGGATTTACGATCCGGCCCGCAGGAGAATGCCCATGAGCAACAACGTTGTTGTCTGCGCGCTTTATAAGTTCGCCGTTCTGAATGATTACAAAACCCTTCGTCAGCCGCTACTTGATGTCATGCTGGCCCACGGTGTGCATGGCACTCTGTTACTGGCCCGGGAAGGTATCAATGGCACCATTGCCGGAAGCCGCAGCGGTATCGATGCGGTACAGGACTGGTTGGGCGCTGATGAGCGCTTTGATGGTATTGATTACAAGGAATCGTTCGTCGATATCCAGCCGTTCAAACGCACCAAAGTGAAGCTCAAAAAAGAAATTGTCACCATGGGCGTTGATGGTATCGATCCAAAGCGCATCGTCGGCACCTACGTGGAGCCGAGCGACTGGAACGACCTGATCTCCGATCCGGATGTTCTTCTTGTGGATACCCGTAACCAGTACGAGGTGGAAATTGGCACCTTCACTCATGCTGTTAACCCGGCCACAGATACGTTTCGTGAGTTTCCGGAATATGTAAAGCAGAACCTTGACCCGGCAAAGCATAAAAAAGTTGCCATGTTCTGTACCGGCGGCATTCGTTGCGAAAAATCGACGGCGTACCTTAGAGAGCAAGGGTTTGACGAGGTATATCACCTCAAGGGCGGTATTCTGAAATACCTGGAAGAGGTGCCGGAAGAACAAAGCCTCTGGAAAGGTGAATGTTTTGTATTTGACGATCGGGTTACGGTCAATCATCGTTTGGAACGGGGCGATTACGATCAATGTCATGCCTGTCGCCGCCCGATTACCGAGGCTGATAAGCAGCGTCCGGAGTATCAGCAAGGTGTGAGTTGTCATCGGTGCCTGGACACTCTGAGTGAAGAACAAAAGGTTCGATTTGCCGAGCGGGAACGCCAGATTAGGTTGGCCGAGGCCCGCGGTGAAGTGCATGTAGGCGGTGAGGCTGCTCGTTTTATTGCTGAGCGCAAGGCGCGCAAAAAGTCAGAGCGTGAACGCCATGCGGAGAAAAGCCTGAAGGGTGAGGGGCAGCCACATGGTCTTGAGACCTGAGCGAATTTGAGTTAACCCGCTATCAAGGAGCTTTCATGGGTTTTAAAAAAACAGTTGCCGTTATTGCTATTTCAGCCGCACCTTTGGCCTACGGCCAGGATGCCAAAGACTGGGAAGGCGAGGCCGAACTTGGTGTGCTCATTACTTCTGGTAATACTGAAGAAACCAACGTCAATGGACGCCTTGGGGTGGTTCATGAGGTAGTGGACTGGCGTAACATTGCGCAGTTCAGTTCCAACTACTCTGAAGCCGAGGATGAAACCACGGCGGAGAAATACAGAGGTTCGTTGGAAACCAACTACAAGTTTGATGAAAGCCAGTACTGGTTTCTGCGGGGCGGCTACGAGAATGATCGTTTCTCCGGATACGACTTCGAATCCAGTGCTACCACCGGTTATGGAAACCGGGTCTGGCAGCGGGGAGAAGACTCATTTCTTGATCTCTCGGCAGGTGTTGGTTATCGCTACAACAAGCTGGAGGTCGTAAATTCAGACGGTGAAGATGTCGAGAAAGAAGCAATCGCACGGCTTGCAGCTCAGTTCGACTATGAACTTTCTGACAATGCACTATTCCATCAGAAGCTGAGCACGGAAATTGGCCTGGATGACAACAACGTGATCAGCGAATCCGAGACTGCGATAAAAGCCAACATAGTTGGCAATCTCTCAATGAAGGCTGCTTACCGCGTGAAGCATTTGTCCGATGCGCCTGCCGGCAAAGACTCTACGGATACGGAGACGGCGATCACACTGCTTTATGGCTTCTGATCCAACGCCCTAAACCTTGTTTCTGAGCCCCAACTCATCCGGGTAGGGGCTCAGGTAGTGTTGCAGGTTCAGATAATCCACTGGCTCCCTGCGCTGTGCCATTCTCAGTAATGTCATAGGTACAACCAGTGGGATTTCTTCGCGGCCATAGGCTTCAATTTGTTCTACCAGAACCTTGCGGTCTTCGTCTCCTATGGCATCCCGCAGGTAACCCATCAGATGCTGCATGACATTGATGTGTGAGCCCCGGCTTACTTTCTTCGTCATCGCCTCCATGAATGCCTGAATATATCGGCCGGCGATCGTTTCGAGTGCGTCCGCTTTGAGATCTCCCAGCATAGGCCCAAGCTGGCGGTAGATCTTTTCAGAGTGCGCCAGGAGCTGAAACTTGTGGCGGGTGTGGAATTCGATAAGGGCTTTTGCTGTCAGGTGTTGGCCTGCAACGTTCTGGATCCAGTCGTCGTAGGCGAACACTCGCTCGATGAAGTTCTCCCGTAGCGTGTCATCATTTAGCCGGCCTTCTTCTTCAACCGGCATCAGCGGGTAAGCGCGGATAAGCGCCTCGGCAAACATGCCCTGCCCATCGCGTCGCACCACCTGGCCTTCAGCGTTATGTACCTTAATGCGTTCCATGCCGCAGCTGGGCGACTTTGCCATCAGGATGTAACCGCGCAGGTCGGACAGGTCCGGCAGAATACGCTCGGTAAATTCCTGCATGGCTATGGTGTGATCGGCAGTGCCCTTTGCTTCAATAAGACGGATGCCATCCGGGTACTCCCGCAAATGAATGGCGGGGCGGGGGACACCCAGGCCGGCTTCGAGCTCCGGGCAAATGGAGCGGAAGTCAAAGTGCTGAGCCAAGACCTGCGTACAGTATCTTGAATGTTTGTGACCGCCGTCATGGCGAACTTCTTTGCCCAAAAGGCAGGTGCTGATTCCCACAGGAATACCGCTCACGTTTCTCTCCGTTTTGTCAGCTTTTTATCGTTGAGTGCCAAAGTAGTAGCGTAAATCCCGCGAACATCACTGGCAAACTGTTCAACTGAAAAATCTTTGGCGAAGGCCAGAGCCTGCTCCGAAAGAGTACGTCTTAGATCCTCGTCCTCCAGCAAACACTTTACCTGAGCGCACCACTGATCCTGTCTTTCCGGGGTTTTGAAACCGTTGAAGCCATGGCGGACAACGTCATCAATACCACTGGAGCGCACAGCAACGACAGGAAGGCCGGCTGCCATAGCTTCCAGGATAACCATACCCTGGGTTTCGGATTTGGATGCGAATAGAAAAGCGTCGCCCAGGCGATACCAGACAGCCATGTCATCTGGCGGTATTGCGCCAACGAGAGTGATGCAGGCTTCAAGCCCAAGCTCCTGAAGCTTGCTTTGCAGCCGGCTTTTCTGGTGGCCTTCGCCGATCATCAGGAAGTGAAAAGGTTTCTCTGTTTCCTGGCGCAGTGTGCTGACTGCCTCGATCATGAAATCGATATTCTTTTCGTTAGACAAGCGCGAGACGCTGATGAAAACGGTTTTGCCTTCCAGGTTCAGCTTTTTGCGGAGTCGAGTGATTTCCTCATCTGTTACGGCCTGAAAACGCTCGTACTCGATCCCTGTGGGCTGCACGAAAGTGGGCGTTTTTACGCCAATCATTCTGAGATATTCCTCGGTTGAATAGGTCGGTACGATTACACCATCACACTTGTTGGCGAAGCGCTTGATCAATGCATGGGAGATAAAGTTACGGAAGATCAGGCCAGGCAGGGGCACAAAGTGAGCGTAGTGCTCCAGCCTGGTGTGGTAGGTGTAAATAGCGGGCACCTTGAGCCTCCGCGCCATAAATAAACCGAGGGACCCAAGCCAGAACGGGTGGTGCAGGTGAATAATATCCGGGTGGAAGGCTCTCACCCGCTTTCGGATTCGGCCAAGAAAAATGTTTGCAAGCCGGAACTCCCGTTTCTCGCCCATTGCGAGCAGAGAAGGAACCCGGAGTACATGCTCTTCAACTTCAGGTTGATCCTTGTATCTCGGAGCAATGACCAGCAACTTGTCGCCAAGACTCTCAAGGCCCTGTCGCAGCCGGGCAATGGAGATGGGTACACCTCCAATAAACGGCAGGTAGTTGTTGGTGAACATGGCCACTCTTAACGGCTTCTCCAGCCATGGCGTAGGATCCAGATCGTAGTCCGGGTAATAGTCCTTGCCGACAAAAATAACGGAGTAGAGCTTGATGGTGATCGC
Source organism: Marinobacter sp. 1_MG-2023 (assembly GCF_030549045.1). Classification (NCBI taxonomy): domain Bacteria; kingdom Pseudomonadati; phylum Pseudomonadota; class Gammaproteobacteria; order Pseudomonadales; family Marinobacteraceae; genus Marinobacter; species Marinobacter sp. 1_MG-2023. The sequence goes on from NZ_JAUOST010000001.1 coordinate 982,355, forward strand.
CGCAAAGATCGCCACAATCAGAATGAAGTTGATATAGCCGGTATAAAAAAGTGAATAGACGAAGAACCACAGGCTTTCGAGACGCTTCAGGATCGGGTGCTGGCCGACTTCAAGCTTTTGAAGCGTGTGGCTGACCTCGCCTTCCGGGCTGACGTTCACCCTCACGTAGTGATAAAAACTGGTGTCGTCGTTCAGTATAAGCCCGCCGGCACCTCCGGTGGTTATGAACGTCGTGTTGCCCAGGCGCTTCTCCGAGTAAAGCGAGAGGTTGGCTGAGAATACGAGATCGATGTTGTGTTTTTTGGTCGTCTCCAGAAATGCGCTCCGGAATTCAGACGGTTCGAGATAGTCCTCAGGCTGATCAAACAGAGCATCCTCGCTGGGCTGCAGAGGTGGGTGACTAATAAACAGGATTCTGGCTTTTGAGGTGTCCTGGCTCAGAAGGTCGTCCAGCCAGCGAATCTGCCAACGCCAGGGCGTTTTCCCGGTGCTGTCGAGAAAGATTAACCGACTGCTGCCAGCCTGAATGCTGTAGAAGTGCGGTCCGAAATGGTCGTAAAAACGAAAGCTGCCAAAATCATCGTATTCGTGGGCGCCAAATGTAAGCAGGTACGGAATGTCCAGATGGCTTAGAGTTCCGTACAGGGCTCGGTATTTGTCTTCACCCCCGCCGCTGACGGCATTGCCGGCGGATACCAGAAAATCCATTCCTGACGCGTTTAGCTCCGGAATGATGCGATCTTCAAAAATCCCGACAGAATTGTTGATGTTGCCAACCACCGCGAAAGCGAAGGGTTCGTTGGCCGACAGGTTGTCGTGAATTCGATCGACCTGTTCGCTATGCACCCCTGCGAAGTCTTCCATGAAAAAGTTCAGGTAGGCCTTATAGCCCACCAGCAATATCACAATCAGAAGGCTGAGGTAGAACAGCAGTTTTAGCGGGTTTCGGAAAATCATCCGGGGTTCCTGCGAGTTTTAATCAGCTCTCTTTGCAGCACGAACAGGCCGATGATCATACCGAGATAAATCGTGATCAGTCGCCAGCTTACAATAACCAGAATCAGGTGGTTTCCTGAAAGGATCCCGCTGAAGAAGCTGCCGAAGACACCCTCTGAAATGCCGGAAGCGCCGGGCGTTGGTGAGAAATACATAATAAAGGTTGTTACAACCAGTAGCCCCAGCGACATAAGGTAATCAACATCATAATCCAGGCTGTAAATAAGCAGAGCCGGAAAGCTGAACAGGCTGAGAAGGAACAGGGCTGTAAACAGGATCGAAAGCACAACGAACAGAGGCTTGCCCCGCAAGTAATCCCCAAAGCTGCGTGAGAAACGCAGCATCTCCCGCCGCGCCTTGAATTGCCAGAGCTGATGGCGAGTGTTGCCTATGATATGCCAGCGATTAAGAGTCCTTAGCAGGCCGCTGAGGGGCCCGATGAGCCAACGTGTGCGGAACAGCAGGACAATGAAAAAGCCCAAATACAGCAAAATGAATATGGCCAGTGCCACGCCCAGGTCGCCGGTGATGGTCTGGCCGTCAAACGCATCCATTGTCAGCAGGAAGACCGGCGTAAGAGAGAAGATGAAAAGTACTGCCAGCACTGTTCTGATGGTGGTCGCAGCCGTGGCCCTACCCACCGGCACCCCATGGCGATTCAGGTACCAGATCTGAGCGAAGCCGCCGCCGGTGGCCATGGGCGTGACGTTGGAAAAAAACAGGTTGATAAAAACCAGACGAAATATCGTTGGAAAAGACAGGCAGTGCCCAAGTGCCCGCAGCGTAAAGTGCAGACGCAGACCATCGGAGATGAAATACACGAGAAGGAGGGCACCGATGGCTACAAGGGTCTGTGGAGCAATCAGTCTGGCGTCAAAACTTATGCTGCGCCCTGCGAATTGATCATATACGGCGTAGAGCCCGGCCGCTGTGAGTAAAATAAAGAGCAGGCTGAACAGGATCAGGCGTCGTGCCGAGGTTGTTGGCTGGTAACTGGTGTCAATGTTGTCAGTCATGGGCTGCCCGTCAAAAAGAGACAGGCAGTTTACAGGACACTAGTGGCCATAAACCAACATGGTGGTATCCGTAATGGCAAAGTCTGTGAATTGAACGCTGCCAATACTGATCGAGCCTACCTTGAACACGGGCATATCAATGTCTGCCCGGAACTCGACGTCGTGAATCGACAAGCCCTCCTTGCCTGACACCGAACCTGTGCCCTGTGAGAGCTTGGCGGTGGCGCTTGCCATGCCGAAGTGGCCAAGGGTGTCATTGCCCCGCCGGTTATGAATTTGCAGACCCTCGATTCCTACGGCAGCAAAGTTGAACAGCAGAATCAAATCCGCGGCATCCCAGTTCAGGCTTCCATTGGTGATTTCAAAATGAGTGTCCAGCTGCAGTTCTGCCCCAGAAACGACGTTACCATTACGCAACGTGCGATTTGACCCACTGGCGTTGCGGATAACCAGGTCCGTAGGCCCTACATAACCCTGCAGCAACACATCTGAAAACAGCGTGGCCGTCCCTTCGGAACCGGCGGCGATAATGCTTCCTACCTCGAGCTCAAAATCCACCGCCTGCAAGTAGTCAGAGAGGCTGGTCGGGTCGCCGTAATTGGTAGCGCCCAAATGAATAACCAGGTCTCCACTGTTGAATTGCTTACCGAACTCGCCGGTTATGGAGTAGGTCGCCAATGCGTCTGCAACATCAGCATCACTGGTATTGAGAAGCCCGGCATTCGCCCGGCGAGCAATTTCTGAAAACCCATGCTCCAGTACTTCACCCGTACCGGCAATATCCACGGTCAGCTTAAGGTTATCCAGAAGGGTATTGTTGTGCCCGGACAGCCGCATGTTGTTCACATTCAACGAGCCTTCATCCGTCCAGGTCAGGCGATCGATATTGATTTTGGTTTCAAGCTCAATCGTCACGCCGGCCTGGCCGGTAACGCCTGAAAGAGTGCCGTCATCCAACGGCTCAAACTCCGCCATGGCAGCGTTAGGCAGTGAGAGTGCGAGCACCCAGAGTGAAAACGTTTCTGATCGTATCGTGCGGCGACAAGTGAGCGGCTGAATCATGACGACCCCGGTTCCATGGACTGTTTTTGTTGTTGGTATGGAGCTTTTAAAAGCTTCCTGGCCGCAGGGGAGAACGCAACCGACGCAGCGGCAATAGAGTTTCGTTACATGTTGTTACGATAGGAGGGAGGAGCAGGTATGTCTGTGAGTTGAATCACAGTTGCCGGTACGGATTAAATTGAAGACAAAGCCCGCCGAACCATAGCCTTGAAATTGAGCCGAATCGCACACAGGTATATAGCCTGATTTTTCAAAAGTAAAAAAGGGAAAAACCATGCCCAAGCATTTTGAGCAAGCCCCCGGTCTGCATGAACAGCCAGTTCCGGAAACGGAAGGCTACGTTTTTAACCAGACCATGCTGCGCATAAAAGATCCTGAACGCTCCATGGATTTTTATACCCGTGTGATGGGAATGCGGCTAGTGCGCAAGCTGGACTTCCCGGAGATGAAGTTTACGCTCTATTTCCTCGGCTACCTTGATGACCGGCAGGCTGGCCTTGTGCCGGCAGATGACGCTCACCGGACCACCTACACGTTCGGGCGCGAAGCCATGCTGGAGCTGACCCATAACTGGGGCACGGAAAATGATAACGAAATTGCCTACCATAACGGCAACGATGAGCCACAGGGCTTCGGCCATATTGGCGTCGCGGTACCAGATGTCTACAGCGCCTGCGAGCGTTTTACGAGTCTGGGTGTTGAGTTCGTCAAGAAACCGGATGACGGAAAGATGAAAGGCCTCGCCTTCATCAAGGATCCAGACGGCTACTGGATCGAGATACTGCAGCCAAACATGCTGGAGGAGCAGCGCAAGACCAGCTGATCAGACGGATGTTTCCGTGTCGCTCTTCGGAGCGGCAGCGGATTTCCCGCCATAACGCGAAGCCACAATCACCGCTGCAGTGAGTATCAGAGCGCCGGTGATTCCAATCGGCCCCAGAATCTCCTCCAGAAAAATCCAGGCGAGTAGAGCGACGAACAACGGCTCCAGTGTGACAATAATGCTGGAAAGCGTTGCCGGGGTTGTTTGCATGCCCGCGAAGAAGCATACGTAACCGATGCAGGTGGGGACTATGCCGATAAAAGCCACCATCAGCCAGTGCCTGAGCGCCAGTTCTTCAAGTCCCGCAAAGCCTCCGCTGAGTCCGACTATGGGCAGCAGTATGAGTGCGGCGGTAAAAAAACAGATGAAGGCCGTAGTAAAGACCGGTGTGCCGGTTGAGCTGTAGCGACTTGTCAGGGTAAAACCTGTGTATACGAATGCTGCCAGTAATGCCATGAGTATACCCGCAAGTCGCAAGGTGCCGCTGGTATCCATATCGCTGAGTACCAGCATGGCGGTGCCGATAACCGCGGTAATCAGAGCCATTATGGTTAGCAGCCCTGGCTTTTCTCCAAGCAACGGCGCAGCGAGTATCGCCACTAGCACCGGCGGGAGGCACAGGGCAATCAGCGTGGCTATGCCGGCTCCGGTCAGGTCCACTGCAAGCAAATAGCTGCCCTGATAAATAGCCTGAAAAAGCCCGAGCGCTGCAAGGGGGGCCAGGGATTTCAAGTTTAATTGTCGCAGGGAGCTACCAGGTGCTTTGGCATCCGCGTTTCGAAGTTGGTATTGCTCCCTGCGCATGAGTAACCAGAAAAATGGCAGTGCAACGGCCAGCCGGAGAAAGGCCAGGGTAGTAGCTTGTAGCTCTGTGCCGGTAAACAGGAATTTTGCAACAATCCCTGTAGTCGCCCAGAGCAGGGCCGCCAGGGCGATAAGCAGAGCGCCTCGAATCATTCTATAACCAGTACGATTAGTTCTTTGGGGCCGTGAACACCGTAAGCCAGAGTCTGTTCGATGTCGGCGGTTTTGGAAGGTCCGGAGACTAACAAAGCATTTGTCGGCATGCCAGAAGCCCAGTTCTGGTCCTGCATCGCCTCATGGAATGTTGAATAGAGTTCCGATGCTTCCAGTACAGCAATATGGATGGGGGGTACCAGACTCATCAGGCGAGGCTCGTCCGGTGTTGGCCACATAATCAGCGATCCTGTCTCGGCAATACCACCTCGGGTGGAGGTGATACTGGCGTCGACTTCGTTGAACAGCTGGGCCTGCCAGCTGTGGATCGGCTCGTCGTAGATCAGCAGTTCTGGTAGTTCATTGCTATCGGCATCGCGTAACGTGCGGCCGATTTGGTGTGCTGCGGGAACCAGCAGATTACGGGCTCCGCGGGATGAGAGCAGGTCTGCAAGCTGTGTAATCCAGTTTTCTGATGTGCATCGATGCACTTCCCCATGCACGGACTCTATGGTTTTCTGAAACTGATCAACGCGTTCAGCCACAGAGGAAGACGGTCGCTGTAGTACTGAAAAGTCGCAGTCGGGTATGGCCAGCTCGCCGCCGCTGCGGTTACGCAAGCGTTGTAAAATTGCATCTCGGGAACTCATTGGCCACGCTCCTTCATACGTTCATGGAGTGTTTTGGCAGCCAGTTTCGGTGCCGTCCGGTACTCTGTCCAGCCCCCCAGTTGCCCGGGTTGCAGTTTGCGTAGGCGTGCAGCCAGCGCTGTACCAAACCTGTAAACGCCGGGGCGGGCGTGCATCCAGCTCCAGCCTTTCCAGACCAGTGCTTCTACCGAGCCGCGTTTCGCCCCGTGACCGCGAACTTTGGCGGGATTGAGTTTATCGCCGTCTACGGACTCTTGACGTAGGCGCACCAAAAGGTCGGGTATCGGAATTTTTACCGGGCACACTTCACCACAGGCACCGCAGAGGCTTGAAGCCGTGGGCAGGTGCCGACCTTCGTCGAGACCGATAAGGTGGGGCATCAGAATCTTGCCGATTGGTCCAGGGTAGGTGGTGCCGTAGGTGTGACCACCCACGCGGGTATAAACCGGGCAGTGGTTCATGCAGGCGCCGCAGCGAATGCAGCGCAGGGTGTCCAGTAACTCGTCGTCCTGGTAGATGGACGAGCGGCCATTATCAACCAGTACCAGATGGACTTCCTCGGGGCCGTCCAGTTCCTCAAGCTTGCGCGGGCCCGAGATCATGTTGAAGTAGGTGGTAATGTGCTGTCCGGTGGCTGAGCGTGTCAGAAGCGCGAGAAGTGGAGCCACATCTTCCAGGTTACCCACGACCTTTTCTATGCCGGTAACGGCAATATGGCAGGGCGGCACCGTGGTGGTCATTCGGCCGTTGCCTTCATTCTCGACGAGGCAAAGCGTTCCGGTCTCGGCAACTGCAAAGTTCACCCCGGAGACGCCTACATCCGCATTCATGAACTTTTCGCGCAATTGCTGGCGGGCGCTTGCAGTCAGGTATTCAACATCGTTGGAAAGATCGGTGCCGGTCGTCTGGTGCATCAGCTCGGAAATCTCACCGGTATTCTTGTGAATCGCGGGCATGATGATGTGGGAGGGGGTTTCGCCGGCAAGCTGAACTATGTACTCGCCCAGATCCGATTCCAGTGCAGTAATACCACGTTCCTCGAGGTAATGGTTCAGCTCCATTTCCTCAGACACCATGGATTTGCCTTTGATCACCGTTTTGGCGTTCCGGGCTACACAGATGTTCCGCACAATTCGGCAGGCTTCATCACCATCCGTCGCCCAGTGCACTTTGATGCCATTCTCACTGAGCTTTTTTTCGAGCTGTTCCAGCAAATCTGGCAGGTTTGCCAGCGCCCGCAGGCGGATGTTGGCGCCAAGTTCTCTGAGGGCCTCAAGGTCCATGCCTTCAAAGGCGTCTTTGCGCTTGGTAATCAGCCCGTCCATAGCTTTGCGAAAGTTCTGGCGTATCTTGGGGTCTGAAATGGCCGCCCGTGCTCTGGGATGAAATTCTTTTACATCGATGTGGTGCGGGTCCTGGGTTGCCTGATTCATGACTCTCTCCCACTACCGGAATGCGTACGGTCCCAGAGAAAACTCAGGATATGCTGGCCTTCAAGGGGCTTTCGGTTCTTCTCCGCGCAACCAGAAATGTTCATCAGGCAGCCGCAATCCGTTGTCACAAATGCTCCTGCACCGGTATCGGTAAGGGCATCCACTTTCTCGCTCACCATGGCCCCGGAAATTTCCGGATGGCGTACAGCAAAAGTCCCGCCAAATCCGCAGCATTCCTCGGCGCGCACCTGTTCCACCAGGTTTACGTTTTGCAGCTGACCTAGCAGCCGCGGTCCGACCTCAGCAACACCCATTTCACGACGGGCTGAGCAGGATGTGTGCATGGCAACGGTGGTCGGCTCACCCAGATCTTTCAGATGTATGTGGCACACGTTCAGAAGAAAATCCGTTAGCTCCCAGGTTCTGGCGGCAATCCCGGAAGCTTTATCTTCCTGGTCGGTATGCTTGAACAGGCTCGGGTAGTGTTTACGCATCATTCCACCACAGGAACCAGAGGGCACAACGATAGGCCAGTCTTCCGGAAACAGATCAAGTTGGGCTTTTGCGACTGTCCTGGCCTCATCATGGTAACCGGACGTATAAGCCGGCTGGCCACAGCATGTCTGATCTTCCGGAAAAATGACTTTAACGCCTTCACGCTCAAGTAGCTGTATGCCAGCCATGCCCGCATCGGGGTAGAACATGTCTATCAGACAGGTTGCGTAAAAATAAACATGGGAGGGTTTTGGCGGGTAAACCTTGATGGGATCAGCCATAGCATGCCACTCGAACCGGTTAGATTTGTTGTCCGGTAATCATAGGGCGGCTGCGTGGGAGTTGCCAGAATACTTTCGTGGTGCATTATGCGGATGGGAAATGAGGGCAGCTTGGAGCTGCCCTCATTTTAAATGCCCGGGGAAATATTACCCCTCTGCACTCATTTTACAGACAAACGCTCGGCGTTTTTTTCAACGGTGCGCGCTCCGATGCCCTTTACGTTGGACAGGTCCAGTGTTGTCTCGAAGGGACCGTTTGCTTCGCGATAGGCAATTATGGCCTCTGCTTTGCTGTTCCCGATTCCGTCAAGGCTTGAAAGGGTTGCTGCATCGGCGAGATTGATATTGATAACCTGTGGCTGTGCATGCGCGAATCCGGTTACCAGGCTGAATAGCAATACCAGAGTTGCAAAAAAGGATGTGTGCTTCATGTAAATCTTTCCCTGAGTCCAAGTTGCGTCTTTGTGGTTATGGGTCAGAGGCGCAAGGCAGCAGAGACGAGGGTCTCAGGTTCCGGCGGATTCAGCGAAAAAACGAAGGAGAGTCACATCTCCATCGTAAACCATGATGGGTGACATATGGTGCACGGATAAGGGCCACAGTCCTTGTGATCCCCGATTCCGTGGCTGACCCCCGCCTGTTCCTTCAGGCTGTCGCTCATCCTGAGCGCGTCTTCCCTGAGCCAACGTTCCTTGCCGGCTTGTCATCCTTGACGTTAGCTATTCTATAGGGAGTGTATTTGCGGGATACCGGAGATCAGCTCGCTGGCCTGTGAGAGATCTCCTACAGGTAACGTAGGATCGGCGCTTATCGGTATGTCACAGCGAATGCCCCAGCAATCCAAGCACGCCAAGAGCGATCAGATAGCCAGCTACAATGTAGTTAAGCAGGCGCGGAAACACCAGAATGCCAATCCCAGCGCCCAGACTAATGAGCGGAGCAAGTTCGAGGTGGAGTGTCATAGCTGTCCTTTTGAGTGGGAAACTTTGAAAGGTTGGTGTCTTGGTTTTCGGACACCCTGTCTGGCTGTCCGGCCACTTTTTATCTTACTCAAAAAGGTTAGTGCTTTTAAATTAAAGTGTTATCCATGTGGCATGATTCTTTCTTTCTGTTCTGGTGCTAAAAACAAATCCAATAAGGAGCACTTCATGTCGAACATCATGTTCAACGGGATGAGTCGTATTGCTATTTCTGCACTGACTCTGTCTCTGACCTTAATGCTGCCCTCACTGTCTGCCAGTGCAGGCCAGACCGATTCCTACACCCTGCCGCAACAAGGCTACAACCAGTCCCGTGCCAGGGACTACAAGGTTTACATTCCGGATAATATCCAGTCACCAGCGCCCATGGTGATGGCCTTGCACGGGTGTAAACAGACCAACAATGATGTCTTGAATGACTGGGGTCTGAAGGCAGCGGCCGACCAGTATGGCTTTATTCTCGTTGCGCCCTACATAACCAGTTATGACGGTTTGCGAAACGAGAACTGCTGGGGTTTCTGGTTTGAACATCACCGCCATCAGGGGGCAGGAGAAGTGGAAGACCTGCACCAGATCGCGCTCGCGGTTGAGAGCAACTACGCTGTTGATTCTCAGCGCCGCTATATCACAGGTCTGTCGTCAGGCGGCGCGATGACGGTCGTTGCAGCCGTGGCGCATAATGAATACTGGGCAGCGGCTGCGCCGGCGGCCGGTATTCCCTATGGTGAGGATGCGTCGTCGGTATCCTTGACCGGCCAGTGCCCTGGAAATGCGACATTTCACAGCTTGTCTCGGGTAGTTTCCGATATGGCCGCCGAGATGGATGATGCCTATCCGATACCGCTGATGGTTTTGCAAAACGAGAATGACTGCACCGTTATAAAAGCGTCAGCCGATCTCATCCGCGACGCCCACCTGAAAGCATTTGGCGAGGCTTCTTTCGACACCCCAGCGGAAGCCCAGGCAGAGTCTGGTGCCTGCTCTCCTTACTACCAGAACAACTATGGTTGCATGCGTACCCGGTATACCCAGGATGGGACCAGTGGCGCCAGATCGCTGGTTGAAACCGTTTACCTTGACGGGCCATTGACCACACCTAACTCCCAGGATACCAATCATGGTCATTATTGGGTTGGAGGCGAGCAGGGCAACAATGGCAAATGGGCTGTTCGAACGGGGCCAAGCTATCCGGATATTATCTGGAACTTTTTCAATGGGCACAGCCGCAACGGTACCGCACCGGAAGGGTTCCCGGTGATCACGCTGATTGGTGATAACCCTGCGACAATTGCTTTAAATACCTCATTTGTCGACCCGGGTGCGACTGCCGAAGATGCGGAAGACGGATCCGTAGCGGTCACGGCGGATTGCAGTTCAGTAGATGCATCCACTGTCGGTACATATTCTTGCATGTACACGGCAACGGACAGTGATGCCAATGTGACTACGGCAGAGCGCCAGGTTGTGGTTATGGATCCGAATGCGCCCACCGAAACCTGTGAGCAGGTGACAGCCTCACCCAGCGCCCACATATCTGCGGGCCGGGCATACGCTGGCGGTAGCTATAACCTCCGTGCCTACACGAACGGTGACGATGTAGATATTGGTGGCTCTTTTGACAGCTGGAGCGATGTACTTCTTCATGAAGGTAACCCGGGCCAATGGTTCGCCAGCGAGCCTGCCGCCTGTGGCAGCAATGGCGGTGGTAACGGTGGTGGTAACAGTGGTGGCGAACCGTTTGTCTGCCAGGACTGGAATGCCAGTAACCTGAACCACAATATGGCAGGGCGCGCCTATTATGCTGGTGGCTATTACAGCACCGGAGGGGACGATTACCTTGGAGCTTTTCCAGGTGGGAATGCCTGGGTCAGGGAAAATCCGGCGGGAGTTTTTGAGAAAGGACAATGCCAATAGAGGTTGAGGATGGGGGTAGGCTCGATTGCTGCCCCCGCCCCGGGAGAGGTTTCAGACTTTCCGAAGTGACGCACCCATGTTCGTATTGGCGGCGCTTTTCGATAGACTTGGGGTCAGTAGAGGTTTGAGTTCACAAACCTTTTTGGCGACTTTTTTGGAGAAACGGTAATGTCTGACCGAACCATCTGGATAACCGGGGCATCTTCTGGCATCGGCGAGGCGCTAGCTGTTCGATATGCACGGGATGGCGTCCGTCTGGTACTTTCCGCCCGGCGGGAAAGCGAGCTGAAACGCGTCGCTGAACGTTGCACGGAAAATGGCCTTAACGAAGACCAGGTTCTGGTTTTGCCTCTCGATGTTACCGACTGGGCGGCATTGCCTGATGCAGTGCAAACCGTGCGCGGCAGGTTTGGTCATATTGACCTGTTAATCAACAATGCTGGCGTGTCCCAGCGCTCTTTGTGTGTGGATACAGATATGTCTGTCTATCGCCAGCTGATGGAAGTGGATGTGATGGGCCAGATTGCGCTCACGAAAGAAGTTTTGCCACATATGCTGGAGCGTGGCGCTGGTCATATTGCCGTGACGGCCAGCGTGGCGGGTAAAGTGGGTGCGCCTTTGCGTACCGGTTATTGCGCAGCCAAACACGCGGTTATGGGTTTTTTCGATGCGCTGCGTGCCGAGGTAGAAGGGCAGGGCATTCATGTCTCTACGATCGTGCCAGGTTTTATTCGAACGGATATCGCGCGAAATGCGCTTGCTGGTGACGGCAAAGCCTTTGGTGAGGACGATGACGATATCTCCGGAGGTATGGAGGTGAACGAGTGCGCCGAAGTGGTCGTTAAAGCTCTGGATGCGAAAAAGCGCGAGATCCCGGTGGGCAAAGGCAAGGAAATGGCTGCATTGTGGGTCAAGCGGGTGGCGCCGGAGGCGTTATTCCGGCTTGCGAAGGCCAGGACGTAGCTGGCAGGCCTGTGGGCCCGGAAGATTTCTTCAAAACAGCCCCATTTGGGGCTGTTTTTCTTTGAAATGCATGGGCTCCAGCCCATCTACTCGCTTGCTCAGGAGCTCCGTCCAGATTTCTGTCAGGGAGAGAGCATCGCCAATATCCGGCATGTGCAGGAAAAAATACGGTCGACGTTCTTCTTCGATCCAGTTGGCAACTCTCTCGACCCAGGGCGCGAGATACCGCCGGTTGGACTCCAGATCCGGGTGGCCGATGTAGCGGATTACCGGAGCTGCGTCGCCTGGAAGCAAATGCACAGGCACTCGAGGCTTCTTGCGTTGGGCTTCAATGGTGATTTCACTATCCGGCGTAGCCGAAAACAGAGCCCGGGTATCCATGCATACGCGTGCGATGCTGCGTTCACGGAGGCCACGGTTCAGCGTTTTCTCCGCCTCTCCTTTGCTGAAAAAAGCGCTGTTTCGGACTTCGACGGTGCATTGCAGGGGCGCAGGCAAACCATCAACAAATTGCCAGAGATTGCCCAGGTGTTCTGGCCCAAATGCCGCAGGAAGCTGCAGCAGAAACGGGCCGAGTACATCCTCCAGTGGCGCAACAACCGCCAGAAAGTCCCGTACGCCCGCGTCTACTCCAGAGAGCAGTCGGTCGTGAGTGATGGCACGTGGAAACTTGAGTAAAAAGCGGAAGTCGTCTGGCACCTGGGATCGCCATTGCTGGCATTGCTCCTGGCTGGGCGTCGCGTAAAAGGTTGTGTTGCCCTCAACACAGTTAAACACCTGGCTGTAACGATTCAGCGGGCTTTTGCCCTGTGGTAGCCCTCGACTCCACGCGGGGTGTTGCCACTGGGGGCAGCCAAGAAAATAGGGGAGTGCCATGGTCAGCGATTCCGGAACGTGAGGCTTTCAGGTTGCGTTATAGCTTACCGTATCCGGAATGACGATGCCGGCGGCCGCTCAAAGCCGCCACCAGAAGGCTCAAAGCCCTGAACAGTCCCATCAGAAAGGGTGCCACTAACCATAGCAGCCAACTACCGATGTAAAGCGCAGGAACAAGCAGTAACAGCCAGCCCACGAACTGAACGACAACCACTGGGTAGCCAAGCACCTCCGCCACACCTGCAAACAGATCATTGATAATGCTGGGGTGGGTGATAATCAGGTAGCCTGCACCGATAATAACTGGCCATTTGGCATAACGGGCGCTGCTCAGAACCATTTTCCCGCTGCGTGACACCCGGGCCGCCAGAGCCGCAGAACGAGTGCCGCGGCTAGCATTCTTGGTGGTGACGGCGGCAGCACGCCCAACGCGGAGTACTTTGACGGCACTGGCAAAAACCAGCATGTCCACCGATGCCCAGCCAATATCACCGGCGGTAATCTCATTGCCCAACCGGTAGTTCCGTTCCAGATCACGAAGGCCACTGGCAAAAAACTGATTCACGCCTTCCAGCACACGCTCCGTGCCGATCCACTGAGTGTCGCCCTGACTATCCACAATAAACTGGCCCAAAAAGTCGTGGCCTTCGCTCTGAATGAAGTTGACGGCGTACCAGCCGCGCTCTTCCGGTGAGAGGTCATCGCTCTCTCCATTTGATGACTGACTGTCGGGCTTTGAAGCCTCGTTAGCACCTGTAAAGTAACGTTTGGCGGCCTGATACTGACGAGACGCCTTGTTCATCCACTCGATCGTACTGATGGGCTGGTTTACAAAGTGTTGAATGGGTAGCAGAACGTCCTCGCCGTAGTGCCTGAGAATATCCCGAAACTCGGGCTCTGCTGCGTAGAGTGGGAACAGATTTCGGGCCATGTCGGGATAACGTATGAACGAGGCCTGGGCTTTCAAAAGCAGCAGAGGGTCGTCTGACATGTCCAGCAGTATCGCCTGAATGTCGACGGACTCCTGCTTAATGCCATGGAAGTCACCAAGCACGTCGCTGGCGTGAATGTTAATCAGCTTCTGCTCTATGGGGACTGGCTGGGAGGTTGTGCTGAAAATAGCCGCCATCAGCAGGGCTATGCCACAAATCAGAAGTAGCTTTTTCAAATGATCACCACCGGATATGGGTTGTACATGCCGATCAGTCTAGCCTGACCAGAGTGTAACAGGTGGTTGTATGGGGCAGGTGGCCGTAGAAATGTACTGATACGATTACTGTGTAGCCAGCAGGCGAATGGCCGTGGCGGCAGCAGAGGTCCGGTTTTCGACGCCCAGCTTGCGGAACACTTGCTCCAGGTGCTTGTTCACAGTGCGGGGGCTCATGTCCAGAATTTGCGCTATTTCCCGGTTGGTCTTGCCATTAGCGATCCACAATAATACGTCGGACTCACGCAATGTCAGCTTGAACCTGTCCCTCAGGGCTGCGGTGGCACTGGATTGGCTTTGCGGTGTTTTCAGCCGAAGCAGGTATTCCTGGCCATCTACCAATGTCAGATATTCTACCGAGTGTTGTGTATCCAGAGCATGCAACGGCATCTGGTGTCCGGGCTCCAGGTTGTGGCCCAGCCATTCAGAGAGTTTGCTGCGAATCTCCTGAAATTCAGGGTGGCCAATATCAGGCAGACACCGGCATACCTGGGGGGTGCCCCAGAGCAGGTTACCTTCCCGGTCCACCGCGAACAGGTTTTGGCCGGCCGTATCCAGCGCACTTCTGGCGCTTCGTGTCATACGGGCGTTGGCCAGATGCACATCCATACGGGCCAATAGTTCAGTGGTATTGATGGGCTTGGTAACGTAATCGACACCGCCGGCTTTCAGTCCCATTACGACATGTTCGGTATCACTCAGGCCCGTCATGAAGATAATAGGGATATCGGTGAAGGCCGGATTTTCCTTGAGGCGCCTGCAGGTTTCGAAGCCATCCATATGGGGCATGAGCGCATCCATGAGTACAACATCAGGAGTGATGTTCTGGCTGATGGTCAGCGCCTGATTGCCTTCCAGCGCAACCAGTACGGTCATGCCCGCTTCCTCCAGCGCATCGCTGATCATTCGGATGGAGTCGATCGCATCATCTACGACCATTACAACGGTTTTACGGTCATCATGAGGCTTCATGTTCGGCTACCTTAAGGAGTTCAATTATTTTCTCAAACTGGAAGTCGTTGGTGAGACTTGTCAGCTCACGAGTAAACCGCTCGTCAGCCTCACCATTGTGTTTCAGGCCGTGCAGGGATTCCAGAAGGCCCTTGCGGTGGCCTATTCGAGCCAGGCTCGCGAGCGCTAGCCGGTGCGCTATATCGGGGAGCGGAAGAGCGCCGGCTTCAGGCAACTGCAGTGGTGCCAGCGGTTCGGCGCTCTTTTCGAAGCGCCAGCCCAGGTCCATCACCCGGGCAATGGTGTCAAGCAGTAAGTTCAGCCGCACGGGTTTAATGATGTAATCATCGTACAGTGGGGTGGATTCCACCGAGTGATGGCCCTCGTTGGCATCGGCGGACACCATGACTACCGGCATAGTATGCTTTTCCGCACGCAACTGCTCGAGAACTTCCCAGCCGGTTTTGCCTGGCATGGATACGTCCATCAGAATCAGGTCCGGTCGTTCTGCTTCAACGGTCTCCAGAACCTTGAGGGCATTGCCGGTGTCAATGATTTCGAAGCCAAGCGGTGACAGCATGGCGCGGATCACCTGGCGATTCGAGGGATCGTCGTCGACCAGAAGAACTTTGCGCCGGACTCCCTGATAACCATAAATTCGACGGGTTGGAGCGGAGGTGGAGCGTGGGGTGGAACTGTGGACACTGGACAGCATAAGGCTGACTTTAAAGGTGCTGCCATGGCCCAGTTTGCTGTCCACGCTGATGTCGCCACCCATGATTTCGGTGAGTAGACGGGTGATCGTCAGTCCCAGGCCGGTGCCTATGCGGCTCTCCCCGGGGAGGCGAATACGCTCAAAGGGGCGGAAAATACGTTCAATGTTTTCCTCTGCAATCCCCTCACCCGAATCCCTGACCGTAAACTCCGCTACCTGACTGCGGTAGCGCAAGGTCAGAGAAACGCTCCCGTGGTCCGTATATTTGATCGCATTGGACAGCAGGTTAATTAGGATCTGGCGCAGACGCTTCTCATCGGTGGTCACGACCTCGGGTAGGGGATTTGGGCAGTGGTAATCAAACGCCAGCCCTTTTTCTTCAGCCTGTAACCGGAACATGGTAACCACTTGTTCCATCAGTAACCCTATACGCACCTTGTCCCGGTGAAGATCCAGACGTCCGGCTTCAATCTTGGAAATGTCCAGAAGCCCCTCAATCAGGTCTGCGAGATACTCTCCGCTGTTGCGGATGACGCCCACGGCTTCTTTTCGATGAGCTGGTATCGCCTCGTCATTCTCCATCAGCTGGGCATATCCCAGAATCGAATTGAGCGGGGACCGAAGTTCGTGGCTGATCCCAGTCAGATACCGACTCTTGGCACCATTGGCTGCCTCCGCCTGCTCCTTGGCCTCCTGTAAAGCCTGGTCAGTCCTTTTGTGCGCAACGATTTCTTCCGTCAGCAGCCGGGTTTGCCGCCGGGATTCTTCTTCGGCAACCACGCGGCTTTCATGGGCCAGAACAAATAGCCAGCAGATCACCCCGGTGACAATCAGAAGGATAAAGAAAACCTTCCACAAGGTAATGGAAAGCACCAGGGCTTCAGGTACCGAGGCGACGGGTGTTTTAAAGTAAATGAGTGACAACAGCAGGCCTGATAACCCGTTGATCAACAGAAGAAGCGTCAGAAAATGGCCAAGACGAGAACGCAGGCGGTTCAGTATTGCTTGAGGAATCAGTTTGCTCAGAAATTCCTGGAGCTGCTCGTGATAGCCCGCGCCAGGCTTGCAGGAGTCACCACAACGGGCATCAAGTGAGCAACACAGGGAGCATATGATGCCCGCATAGGCGGGGCAGCTGGTAACATCTTCAGGTTCGAAGCTGTGCTCGCAGATGGTGCACTGCACCAGTTGATGGTCCGTGGCAAGCAGAACGAAAGGGCGAGCCGTATAAAAGCGTCCTCCCGTTTGCCAGGCGATCAGCGGTGCCGTTATCAGCGCAGTGCCCAGGGCAATGAAGTGGGACAAGGCCTGAGCGTACATTCCAAAGGCACCGGTATGACAGGTAATACCTACCACGGAGGCCGCCAGCATGGCGCCAACGCCTACGGGGTTGATGTCATAAAGGTGTGCCCGCTTGAACTCGATATGAGGAGGGCTGAAGCCAAGCGGTTTGTTGATCACCAGGTCAGCCACCAGTGCTCCGACCCAGCCGATGGCAATAATGCCGTAGAAGCCCAGGGTTTCCTCAAGCGCCCGGTACACTCCCAATTCCATGACCAGCAGTGCAATAGCCACGTTGAAAAACAACCAGACTACGCGCCCCGGGTGGCTGTGAGTCAAACGGGAGAAGAAGTTTGACCATGCGATAGAGCCGGCGTAAGCGTTGGTCACGTTGATTTTAAGTTGGCATAGAATTACAAAAATGCCCGCCAATGCCAGGGATATTTCCGGGGAATGGGTGATGTAGTTGAATGCCACAAGGTACATCTGGGTCGGATCGGCCGCCTCCGTCACAGAAATGCCCTGATTTAGTGCAAGTACGGCCAGAAACGATCCGGCCAGAATCTTGAATATGCCGACTACAATCCAGCCTGGCCCACCGGCCATGACGGCTAACCACCAGCGGCGTTTTTCTTTCTGGTTCTGGGGTTCAGGAATAAAACGAAGAAAATCCACCTGTTCGCCGATTTGGGCGATGAGAGAGAAAACAACCGCTGCCGCAGCGCCAAACGCCATAACATTGAGCCCTTGCCCGGCCACAGGGCTAAGACCTTCAAACTGTGTCCAGTCGCCGACGGAAGAGGCGTCGGCGTAGATTATGAATACGAAGGGAGCCAGCTGTAACAGAATCCATACAGGCTGCGTCCAAACCTGAAACCGGCTTATGGTAGTAATGCCGTGTATGACGAGAGGGATAACGGCTACTGCGCAGATCAGATAGCCAATCACCAGGGGAATATCGAACAGCATTTCCAGGGCCATGGCCATGATGGCAGCTTCTATGGCGAAAAAAATGAACGTGAAGCTGGCGTATATGAGCGATGTGATGGTTGAGCCGATATAGCCAAAGCCGGCGCCGCGGGTGAGCAGGTCAATATCCACACCGTAGCGTGCAGCGTAGTAACTGATAGGGATGGCAGTCAGAAAGATCATGAGACCGACCGCAAGAATAGCCGCCACCGCGTTGTCAAAGCCGTAGTACAAGGTGATGGAGCCGCCAATGGCTTCCATGGCCAGAAATGAGATTGCGCCCAGAGCTGTATTGGACACCCTTCCTGCAGACCAGCGTCGAGCGCTCTTGGCGGTGAAACGCAGGGCGTAGTCTTCGAGCGTCTGGTTGGCGACCCATTGGTTGTATCGACGCCTGACCCTGAAGATATTCTGTGTTGCCGCCATTGCTGTCTTGTCTCTGTATATGAAGGTTGCCCGATTTTGGTGCGTTTTAGTGCTTCTTTATGTCGGGCAGGGAGGTATTTACAACTTTTATGCCAGATTTCACCTTGCGGGAGTGAACGGATCTGATTATACCGTGCGAGTGAGGTATTGGCCTGTGCAGAAGGAATGCGTCAAATGACGTAGTCTGCTGGGGCGATTACCGAATGGGCGCCTATGAAGGGGTCTAGCAGAATGTTTGGGGTAGGCGCTGTGCTCTCCTGAGGGTGCGCAGCACCGGCTTTCCAAACACTGTGAGGATTCACCATGGGTACGACAGATACAACCGCCATCGGGCGGTCAGATGGCAAAAGATCAGGGTTTCGAAAGAGCCTGATGACACTGGCGGCGTCCGTCATGCTGGCGACATCTGTGCAAGCGGCCACGCCGAGCACAGCTGAGGTCAACACCACAGGGCTGGCGGTTACCGATGACACCGTCACGGTCGGTATTCTGCACTCAATCACCGGCACAATGGCGATCAGTGAGATCGGTTCGGTGCAGGCGGAAAAACTTGCCATCGATCAGATCAATGCCTCGGGCGGCGTTCTCGGACGCCAGATTGAATATGTTCAGGAAGATGGCGCCAGTGACTGGCCGACCTTCGCTGAGAAAACCCGTAAGTTGCTGCGTCAGGACAATGTTGCGGCTATTTTCGGTGCCTGGACCTCCGCATCACGTAAAGCCATCCTGCCGGTAATTGAACAGTTTAACGGCATGCTGTACTACCCGACGTTCTATGAGGGTCTGGAGCAGTCCCCCAACGTTGTCTACACCGGGCAGGAAGCGACTCAGCAAATTCTCGCAAGTATCGACTGGGCAGTTGAAACCAAAGGTGCCAAGACATTCTACCTGCTGGGTTCGGATTATATCTGGCCACGTACTTCCAACAAGATTGCCCGCAAGCACATCGACAAGCTGGGCCTGAAAGTGGTGGGTGAAGAGTACTACCCACTGGGCCATACCCAGTTCAACTCGGTTATCAACAAAATCAAGCTTCGTAAGCCTGACGTGATCTTCGCATCAGTTGTGGGCGGCTCCAACGTAGCTTTCTACAAGCAGATGAAAGCTGCGGGTGTTGATTTCACCGACGAGAAGCCTCTGCTGCTGACCATCTCCGTAACCGAGGACGAAATTCGCGGTATCGGTGGTGAGAACGTGGAAGGTATCTATGCGTCCATGAAGTACTTCCAGAGCCTTGATAACCCCAACAACAAAGAGTTTGTTGCGGCGTTCAAGGAAGCCTACGGCGATGACATGGTTATCGGCGACGTAACTCAGGCGGCCTACCTCGGCCCATGGTTGTGGAAAGCAGCGGTTGAGAAGGCAGGTTCCTTCGATATCGACAAGATCCGCGAAGAGTTCGCTGGCATTGAGTTCGACAAGGCACCTGAAGGCTATGTGCGTATCCACGAGAACCATCACCTCTGGTCCAAAACCCGTATCGGTCAGGCTCAGCTTGATGGCCAGTACAAAGTGGTTTACGAGACCGAAGAACTGATGGAACCAGATCCGTTCCCGGAAGGTTACCAGTAAGACCGGATAGCCGGTGCCTTCGGGCGCCGGCGTCCATTGTCGCTATAACGGGAAGTACGTTGGTTTGAACGGGAGATTGGGTCATGTTCGATGGCTACACCAGCAGTGAATTGATGTCGATATTTGCCATGCAGGGGTTTGCCGGGCTCTCCCTGTTTTCAGTCTTCGTGCTGATGGCCTTGGGCCTTGCAATTATTTTTGGTCAGATGGGTGTGATCAACATGGCCCACGGGGAGTTCATGATCCTCGGTGCCTACACAACGTATCTGACATCCGGATTTTTCCAATCCTATCTGCCAGGACTATTCAGCGGTTACTTCTTTATCGCCATGGTTCTGGCCTTCTTTATTTGTGCCGCGCTGGGAGCACTCGTTGAGTGGCTCATGATACGGCATCTCTACCACCGCCCCCTCGACACTCTGCTTGCCACCTGGGGCCTGAGCCTGATCATGCAGCAGGCGTACCGCTCTATCTTCGGAGCCCGGGAAGTGGGTGTTGATCTACCAGAATGGATGATGGGTGCAATCCCGGTAACCGAAATGGTCGACCTGCCAATCAACGGCCTCTTCGTTATGGTCATCGCACTTTCGGTCGCGGTGGGTGTGTACTTGCTTATGTATCGCTCCGGCTACGGCAAGAAGGTTCGTGCTGTGGTTCAGAATCGCCCCATGGCGGAAGCCGTGGGCATCAACAGTGCGGGTATAGACCGGGCTACCTTTGCTCTTGGCTGCGGCATTGCCGGTATTGCCGGAGCTGCATTCACCATGATTGGCTCCACCGGCCCCTCGTCCGGACAGGCCTACATCGTTGATACCTTCCTGGTTGTGGTGTTTGGCGGTGCCCAAAGCCTGATCGGCACGATTGTATCTGCCTTCGGTATATCGCAGGCCCAGTCCACCATGGAGTTCTTCCTCAGTGGTTCCATGGCCAAGGTACTGACCCTGCTGGTTGTTATCGGAATTCTGATGATACGTCCGGAAGGACTTATGGCCCTGAAGGTCCGTCGCTAGGAGATTGTCATGAAGCATTCACCCCTTATGAAGTGGTTTGTCTCCCGAGAGGGACTGTATTACCTGGCATTGGCCTTCCTGCTGGTGGTTCTTTTGCCGCTTACGCTGGATTCGTTCCGCCTGAACATGGTGGGTAAGTATCTGACTTATGCATTCGTTGCGATTGGCCTGGTGATGTGCTGGGGCAAGGCTGGCATCCTCAGCCTGGGCCAGGGCGTGTTCTTTGGTCTTGGCGGTTACTGCATGGCCATGTTCCTTAAACTGGAGGCCTCCACGCCGGAGGCCACAGCTATTCAGTCCACGCCCGGCATCCCGGACTTCATGGACTGGAACCAGCTCACCGAGCTGCCGTGGTTCTGGGAACCGTTCCACAGCTTCTCGTTTACCTTGTTGGCTGTTGTTGGTGTGCCGGTTCTGCTGGCGTTCGTGATCGGTGTTGCCATGTTCACCCGGCGTGTGGGTGGCGTGTATTTCGCCATCATCACCCAGGCTATCGCTGCGGTCCTGACCATCCTGATTATCGGACAACAGGGTTATACCGGTGGCGTGAATGGTATTACCGATTTGCAGACCCTCATGGGCTGGGACATCCGCACCGATGAGGCCAGAAATATCCTGTACTTCATCTGCGTCGGTATGCTGTTCCTCTGCTTGTTTGCAGCACGTCTTGTTCAGAACCGTAAACTCGGCCGTATTCTGGTTGCCATGAACGCTCAGGAGATGCGAGTGCGTTTCTCCGGCTATGACGTCGCGGCTTTCAAGATCTTCGTATTCTGCCTGGCTGCGGCGTTCGCCGGCATTGGTGGCGCTCTGTTTACCCTCTTGGTGGGCTTCATGTCGCCGTCGTTCATTGGCATCGTTGCCTCCATCGAGATGGTCATCTTCTGTGCCCTTGGTGGCCGCCTGTCCATCCTTGGTGCCGTTTACGGTGCTCTGCTGGTAAATGCCGCCAAGAGTGGTTTCTCCGAGTCTTTCCCCGAGCTTTGGCCTTTTGCCATGGGTGCCCTGTTCATCGGCGTGGTGCTGGCGTTCCCGGATGGACTTGCGGGTCTCTACAAGAGCTACGTTATGCCCCTGGAAGACAAGGTATTCAAGCGCAACAAGAGTAAAGCCGTACCTGTGGGGACCAGTCAGACTGCTGAAAAAGCCGATGACTACAGTCCGATGGCAAACACCTACAGCCCGGAGAAATCGTGATGAGCATAGCCAAGAGCAAAAGCGGGGATTTTCTGCTGGCAGTTGAAGGCCTGACCGTCTCCTTCGATGGTTTCAAGGCAGTGGACGACCTGTCCTTCTATCTGGACCCCAAGGAAATCCGGGTCATCATTGGCCCTAACGGCGCGGGTAAGACCACGGTTCTTGATCTGATCTGCGGCAAAACCAAGGCCACATCCGGGTCCATCAAATTCGCGGGGAAGGAACTGACCAAACTCAAAGAGCACCAGATTGTTCATTCGGGCGTTGGCCGGAAGTTCCAGACCCCGTCGGTGTTTGAGGACTTGACGGTATTCGAGAACCTCGAGGTCTCCTATCCACAAGGCCACAGTGTGATCGGTGCGCTTGCGTTCAAGCGGGATGCGGCGGTTATTGAGGCTGTTGAAGACGTAGCGAAAACCATCTTCCTCACCGAAGCCCTGCACGAACCTGCTGCGCTCCTCAGTCACGGCCAGAAACAGTGGCTGGAGATCGGCATGCTACTGATTCAGAAACCAGACCTGCTGATGCTGGATGAACCGGTGGCCGGCATGTCTGTGGCGGAAAGGAAGAAAACGGCGGAACTGCTCCGGGTGATCACCAAGGATCATACGGTTCTGGTTATTGAGCATGACATGCAGTTTGTCGGCGATATCGCTGACCGGGTCACGGTCATGCACCAGGGCAAGGTTCTCTCGGAAGGATCCATCGATCACGTGAAGTCAGATCCTAAAGTCATCGAAGTCTACCTGGGGCATTGATCATGTTAAGCATCAAACATCATTTGGTGGCCTATGGCCAAAGCACCATCATCCAGGACCTGAACCTCGATGTGAAAAAAAACGAGATTGTGGCTGTGGTTGGCCGCAATGGCATGGGCAAGACCACACTGATGAAATCTCTCGTTGGCATGACGCCAACCAAAGGGGGCGAAGTCAGCCTGGACGGTGTTGATCTGACCCGCCTCAAAAGTTTTCAGCGTGTGCGCGCTGGCATCGGCTTTGTTCCTCAGGGGCGGATGATCTTTCCGACGCTCACGGTGCGGGAGAACATTGAAACCGGGCTCGCCGCAGTGGGCGAGAAGAAGGTACCGGAAGATCTGTATGAAATGTTTCCGGTGCTGAAGGAGATGCAGAACCGGCGGGGCGGCAACCTGTCGGGTGGTCAACAGCAACAGTTGGCTATTGCCCGGGCATTGGCGACGCGGCCGAAGGTGCTGCTGCTCGACGAGCCCACTGAAGGCATTCAGCCGAACATTATCAAGGAAATTGCTCAAACCCTGCGACGCATACGCGATGAGCGTGGGCTGTCAATTGTGGTCTCGGAGCAGGTTTTGAGTTTTGTAATGGATGCTGCGGACCGGATTCTGGTGATCGAGAAGGGCGCGATCGTCCATGAAGAGAGCCGGGCCGAGGCAGATCAGGAGAAGATTGCCAGTTATCTGGCTGTTTAGTTTGGTGCAAGCCGCTGCGGCGGGTTACTTCTTCCGAAACTCGCCGTGAATACATCCATGTAGTCTCGGACGCGGCATCCCTGCCGCGTACGGTTTCGGAAGAGGTATCCCGCCCCAGCGGCCCAAAATTCTGAGTAAGATTTTCGGGAGAGTAATTTATGAGACACGGTGATATTTCCAGCAGTAACGATACCGTTGGTGTGGCGGTAGTGAACTACAAGATGCCCCGGTTACATACTAAAGCCGAGGTGTTGGATAACGCCCGCAAGATTGCGGACATGATCAAGGGTATGAAAGTCGGCCTGCCGGGTATGGATCTGGTGGTGTTCCCGGAATACAGCACCATGGGCATCATGTACGACAACGACGAGATGATGGAAACCGCCGCTACGATTCCTGGCGATGAAACGGCGATTTTCTCTGCCGCCTGCCGTGAAGCCAATACCTGGGGTATTTTCTCCCTGACTGGCGAGCGTCATGAGGACCACCCGAATAAGGCCCCCTATAACACTTTGATTCTCATCAATAACGAAGGTGAGATTGTTCAGAAGTACCGCAAATGTATTCCCTGGTGCCCGATCGAAGGCTGGTATCCGGGTGATACCACATACGTCAGCGAAGGCCCGAAGGGCATGAAAATCAGCCTGATCATCTGTGATGACGGCAACTACCCGGAAATCTGGCGGGATTGCGCCATGAAGGGTGCCGAGCTGATCGTTCGCTGCCAGGGCTATATGTACCCGGCCAAGGAACAGCAGGTGATGATGTCCAAGAGCATGGCCTGGGCGAACAACTGTTATGTGGCGGTGGCAAACGCATCCGGCTTCGACGGTGTCTATTCCTACTTCGGACATTCGGCAATCATCGGCTTTGATGGTCGCACTTTGGGTGAGTGTGGTGAGGAAGATATGGGGATTCAGTATGCCCAGCTTTCTATCAGCCAGATTCGCGATGCCCGTGCCAATGACCAGTCCCAGAACCATCTGTTCAAACTGTTGCACCGTGGCTACACCGGCGTTCATAGCTCCGGCGATGGCGACAAGGGCGTGGCGGACTGCCCGTTTGACTTCTACCGCACCTGGGTCATGGACGCCAAACAGGCACAGGAAAACGTAGAGGCCATGACGCGAAGCACCATCGGTGTGGCGGAATGCCCGGTTGGTGCGCTGCCGGTAGACGGCAAAGAGAAATCGGCTGGCGAGTAATCACTAACTGCCCTTGAAGGGAGCCTGTATGCCTTGTATTAATGATCGAATTGAGGCCAACCGACGCGTGATTTCGGAGAAGGAAGCCCCGCCAGGCCTGAGGCAGACGCGCTATACCTTTGATCCTGACCATATTGCCCGAACCCTGAAAAGGCGAATTGTCGGGCAGGATGATGCATTGCACCGCCTTGATAGCCTGTTTCAGGTTGTCCGGGCGGACCTTGGTTCAAAGGACCGGCCCTTGGGCGTATGTCTGCTCATGGGGCCCACAGGTGTGGGCAAGACGGAGACGGTCCATATCCTGTCGGAGCTGATTCACGGCAGCCGTCAAGCGTTGTGTCGCATCGACATGAACACGCTGGGCCAGGAACACTATGCGTCTGCGCTTACCGGGGCTCCCCCGGGTTATGTCGGGAGCAAGGAAGGCCACACCCTGTTCGATGCGGACAAGATTCAGGGCAGCTACAGTAAGCCGGGCATTGTACTGTTCGACGAATTGGAAAAAGCCAGCCCGGAGGTCATCCGGACTTTATTGAATATCCTGGACACAGGCGTACTGACCCTGCCGGCGGGAAACCGCACGATCAACTTTCACAACACCCTGATCTTCCTCACAAGTAACCTGGGTGCTGCTGAACTGCTGCGTTATCAGAATGGTTTTCGGCGTGGCTGGCGAAAGTTTCTCAAGCCCAGTCAAACCTCTGAATCGAGAATTCTGGATGAAGCGCTGAACCGCCGCTTCGACCCGGAATTCGTTAACCGAATTGACCTCATCTTACAGTACCAACGCTTGCCTGAGCGCGAGTCGGCAAAATTGCTGGATCTTGAGTTGGATAAACTGCACCGCCGGTTACGGGACCACCGAGTCGAGCTGGAGGTGACGCCAGCGGCCAGAGACTATCTGTGCCGCGATTACGATACCCGTTATGGCGCCCGCGACCTGGCCAGGCTGGTGCGCAATGAATTGGGGCCTGTCGTCGCCAGGGCGACACTGTCGAATCCTGCGGCGGCGGGCTTTGTGGTGGATTGCGTGGACCTGGGGCTGATTGCCCGACCGCAGTCTTGATGCGCCGTTCGGCTCGCATTTTGCTCAGTTTGTAACCCGTATTATCGATCGTTTTACCGAACTACGTTATTTGACGCATTTATGAAACGTTATAACGTTTTAAAATAGCATTGCAGCTGTTGAGAATTTAATCGGACATTATTCAGGAGTCTTAACATGGCGAGTACAGGTAGTGTTAGCGCTTGGGAAGAAGCGCTTCTGGTTGCAATGATTCAGTACCCCGTTCCGGTCATCAAAGGGCCGGAGGATATCCAGGTTCAGGTGGACCAGATTTGCAAGGCCCTCGCCTCGACTAAAGCGGGCTACCCCGATCTGGATCTGATTGTTTTCCCCGAATATTCCACCCAGGGCCTGAATACGGCGATCTGGACCTACGACGAAATGTTGTTGACCATCGACAGCCCTGAGATAGACCAGTTCAAAAAGGCGTGTGTTGATAACGACGTCTGGGGCGTATTTTCGCTGATGGAGAAGAACGAGGACCCATCAAAGCCCCCATACAATACGGCCATCATCATCAATAGTGACGGCGAAATAGCACTGCATTATCGCAAGCTGCAGCCCTGGGTGCCGATCGAGCCCTGGTCGCCAGGGAACTATGGTATGCCGGTATGTGATGGGCCCAAGGGATCCAAACTGGCGGTTTGTATCTGTCACGATGGCATGTTCCCGGAACTGGCCCGCGAGGCCGCCTACAAAGGCGCCAACGTTTACATTCGCATCTCCGGTTACTCTACACAGGTCAACGACCAGTGGATCTGGACCAACCGTACCAATGCCTGGCAGAACCTGATGTACACCATCTCGGTGAATCTGGCCGGTTATGACGGTGTGTTCTATTACTTCGGTGAGGGTACTGTCTGCAACTATGACGGTAATGTGGTCCAGCAGGGGCACCGCAACCCATGGGAGATAGTAACGGCGGAGCTGTTCCCGAGACTGGTGGACAAAGCGCGGGAAAACTGGGCCCTGGAAAACAATATTTTCAACCTGGGGTGTCGAGCCTATGTTGGCCAGCCCGGAGGCAGTACCGAAAATTACCTCACATGGGTCAAAGATCTTGCCGAGGGCAATTACAAGCTTCCCTGGGATGATAAGGTCAAGATCCGGGATGGCTGGAAATACTATCCTGACGGGGTGAAGTTAGGGCCCATGCCTAAATAACTGTTCGCTCCACGTAAAAGCCTGAAGGTAACATCAGCCACCTCCCGCCTACGTTAAATGACGTAGGTGGGTGGTGTTATTAACGAATGGTTGTGCCCAGTGGATTCATCAATAGTGAGCACGTTGATGTTTACTAGATTATTTTGATTCGCTGAGGAGTTACCACGATGGCCGAAACCCTGATCAAGATCGATAGAAGCAAATCTGCTTACGAGAATGAGCAAATTCATAACCGCTGGCACCCGGACATCCCCATGGCCGCGACGGTTAAGCCAGGAGATGATTTTGTTCTGGAATGCTACGACTGGACCGGCGGGCAGATCAAAAACGACGACTGCGCAGACGATATCCGCGACGTGGATCTTACTCAGGTGCATTTCCTTTCGGGACCTGTTGCCGTCGAAGGCGCAGAGCCCGGTGACCTGTTAGAAGTAGACATTCTGGATATTGGTGCCTTCCAGGACAGCCAATGGGGTTTTAACGGCTTCTTCGCCAAGAAAAACGGTGGCGGCTTTCTTACGGAGCATTTTCCCGAAGCCCAAAAATCCATCTGGGACTTCAACGGCATGTTCACCAAATCCCGCCATATTCCCAATGTGGAATTCGCGGGCATGATTCACCCCGGTCTGATTGGCTGCTTGCCGTCTAAAGAAATGTTGACGGAGTGGAACCGCCGGGAGAAAGAACTTTACGACACCGAACCGAACCGGGTACCTGGGCTGGCCAACATGCCGTATGCCGACACTGCCCACTTGGGTAAACTGGCCGGTGACGCTGCCAAGGAAGCCGCAGCAGAAGCGGCCCGTACCGTGCCTCCTCGCGAACACGGCGGCAACTGCGACATCAAGGATTTGTCCCGGGGTTCCAAAGCTTATTTCCCTGTTTATGTGAAAGGTGCCGGCCTGTCGGTGGGCGATCTTCACTTCAGTCAGGGCGATGGTGAGATCACCTTCTGTGGTGCGATCGAAATGGCTGGTTGGATTCACCTGCGGGTAAATCTGATCAAGGATGGTATGTCCAAGTACGGCATCAAGAATCCGGTGTTCAAGCCCAGTACCATCAAGCCTCGTTATGAAGACTACGTGATCTTTGAAGGCATTTCGGTGGATGAGGAAGGCCAGCAGCATTACCTGGATGTGCAGGTAGCCTATCGCCAGGCCTGCCTGAACGCCATTGAGTACCTGACCAAATTTGGTTATACGCCAGCTCAGGGCTATGCACTGCTTGGCTGCGCGCCGGTCGAAGGCCATATCAGTGGTGTGGTAGACGTACCCAATGCCTGTGCAACCCTGTGGTTGCCGACCGAAATCTTCGACTTTGACATCAATCCCACGGCAGAGGGCCCAACGAAGATGGTTACCCCGGGCATCGACGTACCCCTGTCTCCGGACAAGGAGTAACAAGCCATGCCGTTGTATGACTACAAGTGCCGCGAGCACGGTCTGTTCAAGGAGCTAGGCACAGTAGCGGAAGCTGGCCATCCGGCAAACTGTCCAGAGTGTAAGGTGCTGTCGCCGCGAGTGATCCTTCTGCCGCCAGAGGTGCTCGCCATGGACCCGGCGCTGCGCAAGGCGCAAGCCCGCAATGAGAAAGCCCGGCATGAGCCGATTATCTCCACTGCGGACCAGCGTGCACGGGATGCAGACCATCGCAAGAGCTGTGGGTGCAAGAAAAAATCAGACGGCAAACACATGCTGTTCTATACCGCTGACGGGAAAAAGATGTTCCCCTCCATGCGGCCCTGGATGATCAGTCACTGATCAGACTGCGTTTAATGTTTCAAGTTTTAGCCCCTTCGGGGGCTTTTTTTGTTCCTCGCATACAGTGGCGTTGAGCACAGTTCAGGTGTGTTGGTGCAAGGTGCAACGCCCGTGCTCATCGAACACACACGCAGTCACGGTTAATGCTTCTTCCTGAGCAGCCAGTTTTAACAGGCCCGCCCTGTTCGTTTGATGGGCCATGCTCGGCGAAAGTGGTTTGTATGAAGCACTCGGTCGTTCAGACGCTCGCGCCAATTCTGCTGTTGCATGGTCAGGTTGCTCCTGCGCAGAAAGTGATGAGGGCCGCAGAGGGGCCTGTGCTGAGACCTTACTGCCACTGCCCGGGCCACCTCCGGAATTCATCCTCACCAAAGGCCCGAAGAGGGTTACGCCACTCGGGCCCAGTTTCACGAAACTACCGCCGGCTTTCAGGGTTACTTCTGCACCGGCCTCAATAACGATCTTCATGCCTGCCTTATGGTGTATCTCGTTGCCTGCTTCGATGAGTTGGGCTTTACCGAATTTGCTGTGATGGCTGCCGTTAACTGTGAGGCTGAAGTCGCCACCGATGTTTTCCCGGTACTCGCCGTTTACGGTTGCGTGATCCTCGTTTTTGATATGGGTGAACTGATCGTTCTCGACGGTCAGGTGGCGCTCATTTTTGATGACTTCAGTGCGGTTGTTTTCCGTAAGCAGGTCGAGATCTTTCTGGGCGTGGATGTAAATTTGTTCGCTATCTGTTTCATCCTCAAAGCGCAGTTCGTTACTGCCTTCACCCTTGTGTGTCCGGGTTCTCAGGGTGGTGCGGGTTTTGTGCTCAGGTAGCGCGTAAGGGGGTGTATTGGTGGCGTGGTGTGTTCTGCCGGTGATGATGGGCTGATCAGGATCGCCATCAAGAAAAGACACGATCACTTCGTGGCCAATTCTCGGCAGCGCCATGAAACCATATTGCCCACCCGCCCAGCCCTGGCTTACGCGCAGCCAGGCACTGCTGTGTTCGTTGTTCTTCTTGTTCTCTACCTCATTTCTCCGCTGGCGCCGGTCCCAGGGGAAGCGCACTTTTACCCGGCCGAACTCATCACAGTGAATCTCTTCACCCTCGGGGCCTGTCACTATGGCAATTTGCGGGCCGTCCATCAGCGGGCGGTGGTTGCACAGGGGGCGCCAGGTTTTATTAGCTGGAACAGCGCTGAACCGATTGTGATAGGTGGTTGGCGCGGTGCCACTTTCTTCTGCCAGTGCCTGGGGCTGATCGCCCACATGGGTTACAGACGTCAGTAGCCAGTCACGGTTCAGTTTTTCGGTTTCGTGGTGGGTGAGTTCGACTTTTGCACCACAGGTGAAGTCTGGTCGGTTACTTTCGCCGTTGGCGGTGATGGCATCGTTTCTGAGTGCATCCAGGCGCGCTTCTGTGAACGACTGACCACTAGAGTCGGCTTTGAATCGGCCCGGGTAATCGAAGTGTTGATAATCCTGGCGTTGATTTGAGCTGGCGGCGTTCTGTTCGTGAAGAAGGTTGTAGGCGGGATTCTTGAAGGTATAGTCCTTCATGGCAATGGACGCGGCTCGAACTCTTTCTTCATAGCGGAAGCGGAACACCGCAGGCTGTTGGCTGCTGCTGCCCGCTTTACTATTGTAATCGGCAGCTTCCAACCTTGGTGCGTCGCCGTGGTGGTCGGCAAGGATCAAACAGGGCTGTCTCTCTTCTTCGCTGTCATCGTCCAGGCTGCCGTGTTGGTGCCGGTAGTGCCAGCCTTCCTCTGCTGCCAGTCGCTCAATAAACGCCAGGTCGCTTTCCCTGTGCTGCACGCAGTATTCCCGCTCCTGTGGCGCCCGCTTGAGATCAAACACCGAATCCACAATACCCCTTTCTTCCAGCAGGGTGCGCACTATGGTGTCAGTGGTTTGAGTCTGGAATATACGGCTGTTGTGCATCAGCCCCAAACGCCATAGTGGCGGCTGAATGACCACCTCGTAGAGGGTGCGGCGATGGCCTGTGTCGCCTCGGACAAACTCGTTCACCACGCCGGTAAAGCGGCGCAGGGGAATCCCGTCCTGCCAGACCACCAGATTCACCGGTTGCTCCAATATATCGGAGGCCTGGATTCCGGGGTTTGTGCTAGCCATGATCAGTCGGCCATGGAAAAGCTCCGAAAGACCTTCGGTAAGTGCAAAACTGACGACAGAAAATACATCTGGGGAGAGCTCACCGACACGCGCAGTGAACTGCAATCCGTTTGCCTGGGGCATATCTTCAATCCTTGAAGGTATGTTTATCTGGTGATAAATCTGAGCTGGAAGTTACCAGTGCTGGTCAGGAAAATCCAGTGGCCGGGTCATGCCTTCACGCATACAAAGATTGCGTTTCCTGATGTATTGTCCCACGGAACGATCCTTTCGTAGTCGTGCTCAAGAATATGAACATCGAAAAAGGACTGAAGGATTTTTGTCAGTTCTTCAAAACCTGAAGCCACCATAGGGTGTTCGTCCTCCCAGGAGTGGGTGATGCCCCCGGTTGTTTTTTCGATGCTGAGTTTCAGAGACTGCTTTTCCCCCTCTCCAGGGTAGTGCCATGCGGAGCGGAAGGTGAAAAGGCTACCCCCTTGAACGACGGTGTGTTGTTCAAACAGGTTGTTGTCGATTTTGTTTTTATCGACGGAATTGAAGCAAAACATGCCGCCTGGCTTTAGCGCGCGATGTGCGCTGGCAACACATTGCTTCAGCTTTTCGATGCCATCGCTGTAGTGGATGGAATACAAAAAACAGGTGATCAAATCCAGAGGTTCATCAACCTCAAAACCGCACATGTCGCCTAATAGAAGCTGTGCTTCCGGGCACCGGCTTTTTGCCTGATCCAGCATGGGCTGGTTT
The DNA here is from genome assembly GCF_030549045.1 of Marinobacter sp. 1_MG-2023. NCBI lineage: Bacteria > Pseudomonadati > Pseudomonadota > Gammaproteobacteria > Pseudomonadales > Marinobacteraceae > Marinobacter > Marinobacter sp. 1_MG-2023. Next base: position 1,013,645 of record NZ_JAUOST010000001.1, read on the forward strand.
ACGTCCAGACCGCTACTCTGATATCCGAAGTCAATAAAGTGGCGAATATGAGGGCCGGTCCCGCAGGCCAGGTCCAGATGCGTCTGTCCGTTATTGCCGAACAGCTTATGCAGCCGCTGAACGCCGTAGCTTTGTGCGTGATAGCTGATATCCGAACACATTAAGTCGTAATAGCCAGACAGATCGGTGTACAGATAATTGGAGGACATGGCAGCCTGAAGGTTTTAGCGGGAACGCGATATGGCGGCGCATCGTAAACCAATCAGGCCTGTTTGCGAAGCAGATAAAATGATTGCCGGAAGTTAGCTTGCTTCCGCAGCTTCCTGTCTGGGATTCCGGGGATAATACCGTTCCGGCAGTCGCTCGATGTGGGGGAAGAACCGAGTGTCCTTATACGGCATCTTCATAAAGCCCGATACACCCAGCCCGCTGATCTGATTTACGGCGGCCAGGATTTCGTCAAGTCGCTGGCGAAATTCGTCTTCTTTCTCCGGATCAAGCAGGCAGTACTGGCTGTGAATTTTCAGATGGCGGGGCAATGCCTCAAAAATAATCATGCCGGTGTGGCGAATCGTGTTGAGTGCTTCCAGGGACTTGATAATGGTTTGCGGCAGTACCAGAAATTCCTCCGGGTCTGGACCGTCTTCAAAGTAGGAGTGTACCCGTGAGCGGTCTTCTACTTCCGGTGCCGAGCTTACCTGATAGGGTATTCGCATTTCCCGTGGTGCCAGGAATGGTTGGTCTGGCTCGTCGCGCTCAATGTGCAGAGTATCCCGGGCGTTGAACAGGCAGCTTTTGAAGATACCCTGGCGGTAAATTGCCTGAGCCAGGTTAACCATGTTGTTCACGGCCGTGGTGAAGGCGTTTTTGAGCTCCGGGTTGTGCAGATTCAACGAAGTATCCACGTAAATACCGTCAGGTTCCCAGCGCACTGCCAGCCCGCCTTCCACTGGGTAACGGCCAAGCCTGCTGACGGCTGCCAGGAACGCTTTTTCGGTTTCCCCCATGCCCTGCATGAAGTTTTTATAGTAGCGGTCGAGTTGCACGTCGTTGACGTCGTTCAGGGTTTCCGGAGCTCCTTCCTGACGGAGAAAGGATTTCCGGGAACTATAAACCACGGTGTCGATTTCCCGCCCGGAAAGCCGCGTCCAGATTGGTACCAGCGGTGTGGGTGCAGGTTCTGGCAGGTCGATCATCACTGTCCGCCCCATGCGGGGCATTTCTTTCAGATAATAGTCACCGGCCTGCCTGCGCCGTTCAGGATCCGGGTTCAGCATGCCTTCGAGCATGCGGGCGAACTCCATGGGTAATCCTAGCGATGTGGCGGGTATGGCCTGGTGGCCAAAGCGGCAGGACTGTCCGGAGGCGAGCGCGTACAGGGTGGCTGCTGCACCTTGCTCGTCAAACCTCGGGGAAGATAAGCCGCCATACAGTTGTTCTTCGCCAATGAAGTAGACGTCGCCAAGGCGGGCGTTGGTCTGCTGCAGGTTATCCGACATCAATTCCATGACATTGGGGCTCAGGAACTGTTGGTTGGCGTCCAGCTGGGCAAATACCGAAGAGCCCCAGTCGATCAGGGCAATGTTCTCGGTTTCTCCGTCAAAGACCAGATTGGAGGGCTTGATATCGCCATGAACGATGGGGCGTTTGTCGCTGCCGGACTCGCGCCGCAGATTGCGCAGGATATCGGCTAACTGATCAGCGATGCGGATAATCAGACGCGGGCTCAGCCGGCCTTGCTGCAGGGATACTTCCTCCAGGTTAAAGCCGGGTGCCCGCTCCATGACCAGAATCGGCTGTTTGCCGGCGCGGTGAAAGGCGATCAGGCGAGGCACCCGGAGGTGCTCTACCTGTTCCAGAATATAGGCTTCGTCCTCCAGCCGGTCGTGCAGGTGTTGGGGCAGGGTGATGCGGGTGAACTTGAACACGTGTTCGAGATCACGCGCACCTTCCAACTGCAACCGGCCTGAAAACACGAAGCCATAGGCGCCTTTTCCAATCATTGCGATGTCGTCGTAGCCCATCTGCCGGAGCTGCGTTGTACACAACGCCACCCAGTCTTTCAGCTTTCTCGCATCATCGTGACTGAGCAGATAAACCGACTGCTCTTCCGGGATGTAGAATTGCTGCAGCTGGGACGGTTGCGGCGACTGCGACATCGGCTGTGATGGGTCTGATGGCGCCATACAGGTCAGCCCATATGCAGAAGCATGGATTGTGGTGATTCCAGGTAGCTCTTCCACAGATTATTGAACCGGGCGATGGTGCCGCCGTCAATAATGCGATGATCGCCAGCCCAGCTGATCGTCATTATCGCGCGTTCAGCCACTTGCCCGTTGGCATCAAAACGAGGCAGCTTCTGGGTGCGTCCGAGAGCTACAATAGCCACCTCCGGAGCATTGATGATGGGTGAGGCGTAAGTGCCTCCCAGTGCACCAATGTTGGAGATGGTAATGGTGCCACCTTTGAGATCCGCCTGGCTTACCCGGCCTTCCCGGGCTGCTTCGGTCAGCCGGGTGACTTCGTCAGCAATCTCCAGCAACGTAAGCTGATCCACGTTTTTGACGTTGGGTACGAGCAGGCCGATCTTGCTGTCCACGGCCATGCCTACGTTACAGTTCGGCTGGTAGTGGATTTCGGTGACATCCTCGTTGAGCTGGCTGTTGAGCACAGGGTATTCCCGCACAGCGAGCGCTATGGCTTTCATGATGAAAGGCATGAGTGTGAGGCGGGAACCCCGTGCTTCGGCTTCGGGCTTGAGTTGCTGGCGCAGGCTCAGCAACTCGGTGACATCAATGTCTTCACTGAAGTTGAAGTGCGGGATGGTCGATGCAGAGACCACCATGCGTTTGGCCATCACCGCCTGCATGCCTTTAATGGGTTCTATGCGAACTTCCTGGTTCTGCGCGTCAGCCCTGCGCATTCCGCTCGCGGGGGCTGATGAACCGCCGGAGGCAGGCTGTTCCAGGTGGGTCAATACATCAGATTTGAGTACGCGGCCATCCTTGCCAGAACCTTCGATGCTATCGAGTGTCAGTTCGTTTTCACGAACGAGGCGACGTACAGCAGGGCTGGCGGGGGTGCGCGGTGCCTCAGGGGAGACAGCTGATTTTGCGGCTGGCGCTTGTGCAGATTCCTGCGTTTTTTGCGGCTCTGCCTGCTTTGCCTCCGGCGTCTTGCTGTTGCTCTCCTCGCTTGTTGCAGCCTGTTCCGCTGAGCCTTGATCAGAGCCTTCACCGCTTTCATCAACCAGTTCAAACAGGGGCGCATGCACTTTTGCTATGTCGCCTTCTTTCCAATACAGGCGCGTCACACGGCCCTTATAGGGGGCAGGAATCTCTACCAGCGCCTTGTCGGTCATGACTTCGGCGACCGGCTGATCCTCTTCGATCAGGTCACCTTCACTCACCAGCCATTTGACCAGTTCACATTCCACGATACCTTCGCCGATATCGGGCAGTATAAAATCACTCATCGTTGTTCTCCTGTCCGGATATCCGCTTAGAATTCGACGCTTTCCCGAATAGCCTCATAGACCTTCAGGTGGTTGGGGAAGTGCTCTTTCTCAAGCACCAGCGGGAAAGGCGTGTCTATCCCGGTGACCCGTGCGATCGGTGATTCCAGATAGAGGAAGCAGCGCTCCTGGATCGTGGCGGCGATCTCACCGGCAAAGCCGCCCGTGAGGGGGGCTTCGTGGGTGATCACCAGGCGCCCGGTTTTAAGCACGGATTCGGCGACGGTTTCCACATCCCAGGGCAAGATGGTGCGCAGGTCAATGACCTCGCAGGAGAAGCCTTCTGCTTCGGCCAACTCGACGGCTTTGTCGATAACTTCCATCTGGGCACCCCAGCCCAATACCGTTACATCGCTGCCTTCTTTCAAAACCTCGGCTTCGCCGATAGGCAGTTCATATTCGCCTTCTGGTACCTCGCCTGTGGAGGCGCGATACAAGCGCTTGGGCTCGAAGAACAGCGTCGGATTGGGATCGTTGATGGAGGCCAGTAGCAGGCCTTTAGCCTGATGCGGGTTGCGTGGCACTACGATTTGCAGGCCCGGTGTATGGGCGAAATAGGCCTCGGGCGATTGGGAGTGGTAAAGGCCGCCGGCTATGCCGCCGCCGTAGGGGGCACGAATCGTCAGCCCACCCACGTTAAACAGGTTGCCAGAGCGATAACGGAACTTGGCCGTTTCGTTGACGATCTGATCAAAGGCCGGGAATATGTAATCGGCAAACTGGATCTCAGCCACCGGATACGAGCCCTGGGCCGCCAGACCGTTGGCGAATCCGATAATGCCTTGCTCAACCAGAGGCGTGTTGAAACAGCGGTCTTTGCCATACTTCTGTTGCAGATTGCTGGTAGCCCGGAATACACCACCAAAAACACCGACATCTTCGCCAAAGCAGAGAACGCGGTCGTTGGCGGCCATCGCGATATCAAGCGCATCATTGATGGCTTGCAGCATGTTCATCTTCGCCATGTTACGCCCCTCCTTTAACGTGTTCGGCCGACTTTGGATACTCGTCCGGGTACTTGCGGATGTGCGATTTGAGTTTTTCATATTGTGCCTTCAACGCAGGAGGCACCTCGTCGTAAACATCCGTGATCAGAGATTCAAGTGGGGGAGGGGGGAGCTTCTGGGCCCGCTTCATGGTTTCGAGCACCTCGCGGCGCAGGCGCTCCTGCAGTTCTTTCTCTTCGCTTTCACTCCACCATTTTTTCTTCGTGAGCCAGTTTTGCATGCGCAGGATGGGATCTTTCTCACGCCACACAGACTCTTCGTCTTTACTGCGGTAGCCTGACGGATCATCGGATGAGGAGTGTGCGGCCAGGCGGTAAGTCATGGCCTCGATCAGAACCGGCCGGTTCTGTTCCACGGCCAGTTTTCGGGCGGCCTCGGTGGCCTGGTAAACCGCAAGAATGTCATTACCGTCTACCCGGATGACGTCCATCTTGTAGCCGTAGGCGCGGGGCGCGACGCCATCGGCGGCGAACTGCTCAACGGCCGGGGTAGAGATGGCATAACCGTTGTTACGACAAATGAAGATTACCGGCACGCGATGAACGGTTGCCATATTCAGGGCCGCGTGGAAATCGCCTTCTGACGCTGCACCCTCGCCAAAATAGACCACCGTGCAATGCCCGTCGCCAGCCATTTTCTGGCCATAGGCATAACCGGTGGCCTGGGGAATCTGTGTGGCCAGCGGTGAGGAAATGGTCATGTAATTGAGCTTGCTGGACCCATAGTGAACCGGCATCTGGCGGCCTTTTCCATAGTCCCGTTCATTGCCGAACAGCTGGTTCATGAACTCGTCAATGGTAAAGCCGCGATAGGCCAGGGAGCCCTGCTCACGATACTGAGCCATGATCATGTCGGCATCGTCCAGCGCGGCGGTGCTGCCGATAACAGAAGCCTCTTCGCCTGTGCACTGCATATAAAAGCTCAGGCGCCCCTGGCGTTGGGCTCCCAGCATGCGTTCATCCAGCACACGGGTTGTTACCATCGCATGATAGATTCGAAGCGCTTTTTCTTTCTCGATGTCAGGAGCCTTGCCGCCTTTGTAGAGCGAGCCGTCCTGTTTCAGGAGTTTAAACGTCGGGATACGGAACTCCGCTCCGTCGGTAAAAACGGGGGAATAAACGGTTTTTGACTTTGTTGTTGTCATAAATCCTCGTCCTGGGGTGATGGCTTGAGGAACAGAATGCCCCTTGTGAGGGCTTCGTTAAGTTACGGAGCCTTTTGTTCTAACTGCCGGTGGTTTCCAGAGTATAGAACGCAATATGCAACCCTGCCGGTGTTGCGATGCGGCTCCTGTTGCCAGCTTTACCGGTTTGGGTAAAACCAATAAAGCTCAGCAAAGTTGACCTTAACGTAAAGTGCGAGATTTGGGTAGTGTTTGTAACGAGGAGGGTCAGGTTTGTCGACAAAATAAGAAAACGCGGCTTCGGGTGTGATTGAGCCGCGTTTAATTCATGGGGACTGAGTTACGGTATGACATTTTCGGGAATATCTATATCCAGATCCCTGATCTGTTTAATGAGATTCAGCCTGTACCCAGGCAGGTCTTTTATCATGACCTCCCTGTAGGCTTCGACCTCCTCTCCCGTGTAGGGTTTGAATCCGTCAGGGGCACTTCCTGATGCAATTCCGTCGTCTGTCAGCATCCAGTTGAGTAAGTCGGCTAACTGCTGGTTGTTAAGAGCAGACAGCGATGAGCCTGGAACCTGTATGAGAAACTCACGGCCTCCTTTTACCTTCAGAAAGTTCCCGACAAAGCCTGTCATCATGGGAACATCATTTCGAGGCGAACCCTCGCCGTTTGTCAGATGGCAGCCCAGACATTGCAGTTGATAGTTCACCGAGGGTGAATAACCGGCTTGCTGCAAAGGCGTTTGCCGGGCTTCGTTACCCGGTGCCGGTTTCTGGCCAGGGTCGGGAATAACCCTTGCCTCCCCCGAAGGGGAGGCAACCAGAAGGGCTAAAGTCAAAGCACTTAGCAGTGCACGCATTGTCAAGCTCCTGGGGTTGCTACACCCCGAATAACCGCTACTGTGCAATTGTAGACACTGCTGTCGGTGCCGAGACACCAGTTGATGTCATTGTTATTGAATGGCCGGTACATGGGCTCTTCACTGTCGTTCCGTGTACAGGCGCATTGGGCACAGCTGTGTTTGCCACAGCAATCGTTGTAGGAAATGATGTAGTCGATGCCGTCGGCCGGGTTGCGGCAGGTGCCGACCCAAGTGACTTGTGAGGACTCCGTTCCAGGTGGGCAGCTGGTTACCGAGCCGCCACAGCAGCTGCATAAAAAACCATCAACAGAACAGTAGCGCCAGTAGTCACAGCTGGTTGGATCCCCTGGGTCCCCAGCTGAAGGCGCTCCGGCAGCCAGAGCTTTGCCCGTTCTGTCGATTGGAAGAAGTGCTGGAGCAGCCACACCAACAGCCATAAAGGATCCGAATCTTGCGATGAACTGCCGCCGCCCCGTCGTATTGGCCACGTGACGTGACGAGCGTTCAAAAAAGCGATCAAGAAATTTCATTTTGTTTTTCTCCTTAATCAGGATGGCGTGTGAATACCCGGGGATGCGGACTGGGTCTTCAAATAATCCTGAAGTGTTGATGAGCCCAGTATCTCGGTCTCGAAAAGACTGTCCAGATGTTCCCTGGAATTTACCAGGCCCTTGGCCTTGAGAGTGCCGGCTTTATCGATTAGCACCGCATACGGCAGCTTGCCAATCTGATAGGTCATGCCGACTTCAGGGCTTACAACATAGGTAGACTTTTCAAGCCCTGCCTCGGCAATGAGCTTGTCATGTTCTGCGGCGTCGCCGTCACTGACGTAAACAACGTCCACATCTTTTGCCGACCGGCTGATGGCTTTGATTGCAGGGATCAACGTCTTACAGATGGGGCAGGTAGGCGAAAGAAAAAAGAGAAGAGTTGATCGTTCACCGGCATAGCCCAGGTTGACCGGACGCCCGAAACGGTCTGGTGCCGTAACTTGCGGGGCAGGCTGGCCAACTTCGATGCCCTTATCGAGCATAAGTGCGCCGGCAGGGGCAATTCGTGAATGTAAAACGCCAATTTGTCGGATAAGGCCGAGAAGAACCAGGGAGCTGGCTATCAGCAGAAGCCAAAGCAGAATGTTTGAAACGATGAGTGCTTGCATCTTATTTTTCTCCTGACATTTTTAGTAGTAGTGGTCTATTGGCAAGCCAGAGATCTGTGGCTGTGTATAACAAAATCAGCACGGTTCCTGCGGCAATCATTACGAAGCTGTCGTGCAGGCTGAGCGAACGGTCAAGCATAGGTAGCAAAGCGCAAAGGGCCATGACTACCAGTAGCAGGTTGCGAGCAAATAAAGCGGGTTGCAGTGGCTGGCGCATTGCCGGCCCGGAGCAGCCACAGTCGATATCTTTGCGACCCCGCGCCAGGTTGATGGCGATGGCCAGTGTGTAAGCAGCAATAAGTATGAATGCCAGAGCCGCGGCATAAGGTCTACTGATGCTCCATAGCAGGCCAACGGCAATCGTGAGCTCCGCCAGCGGCAGGGCTGTTGCTACGAGGGGTACCGTGAGCCCTGGGACTAGCTCATACTCTTGCACCTGGCGGCGAAACCAGCCGGGGTGCCGAAGTTTATGGCTGGCAGCACTGGCGAAGATAACGCTCAGTGCCAAAGCAGCCGCTGTGCTGATAATAGGGTCTATCATCATGTCACCTCTTAATGATTCAGTATCAGCGTCGGAGTTTTCGTAACGCCTTCCATTGTTCCCGTATGTTCGCCAGTGGAAAGGTCAAATATCTCCAGCCCACCCTCAATATTTGAGCCCAGTAGTAAAGGCGTGTTGTCTGAGGTAGCACTCAGGCTCCAGATGTAATTAGGGGATTCCAGTGTCCCGATTTTTTCGCCGGTTTTCAGGTCAAACTCCCAGATAATCTGGCTTGGGTCTTCCCAGTTATGGGGCTTATGGTCGGGGTGCATCAGCACGTAAAGGCGATTCAGCTCCGGCGCGGCTGTGAGCAGTTGCCAGCCGCCCGGTGCCCAGCCTTCGGCCATTTCTTCACGCGTTACGAGCGACCAGCGTGGTAAAAGCTTTGGTTTGTCTCCTGATAAGTCCAGAGGCAGAACTTCCCCCAGAGTAGTCACGAAGTAATAGGTCTCTCCAATAACGGTTGCTCTTTCAACCAGCTTGACCACATCCGGGTCAAAAAATGTGGTTCTTGTGCGGTCGGTTTCTTGACCCTCATCGTTCAGCGTAATCATCTGCAGCGATCCGTCTCCGCAGAGGGAAGCAAACCGGCGCTCACCCACCGGGTAGTTAAGAATGCAGCCGTTGATCGTAATTTCGTTAACCATCTCTTTCTTGGTGGTATCGACGACGGTTACAGAGGTAGATGGAGTGAAGTTGTATATGTAGACGAACTTGTCATCACTACTGGTCGCTAGCGAAAAACGTTCAGTCAAGGTGAAGGCACGTTGGCTTGGTAACTCAAGCTCCCACGACGGAGATAAGGTTTGGCTATCCCAGGCGGTGAGGACATCTGTGCGCTCCCCGCGCACGTAACGCGTGTAGTAGAAGTCAGCGGTGAAGATGGTCTTCCTGTCCTGAGACAGTGTCGCAGGAGCAGCGTGACCTGTCGGTATCATGCCCAGGTATTTCTGGTTATCGGGGTCAATTACCACAACCCGCGTAGAGACCATGTTGTTGAACTCAAAATCCACCATGTAGCTTCGATGGTCATCAGGCAGCGGGAGGGTTGTCTTGCCAACGGTTTCGTTGGGTAGCCGCGCATTCGCGCTCGCAGCAACAAGGCTGGACGCTACCATCAGGCAGCACGCCAGTTTTTTGGGTAGGTACATTGTTTAGATCCTCGATGTTGTTTTTCTGTTGTTTCGTTATTTGCCGCATCCCGGAAATGCGGCAGGCTGTTCTATTTTTTTATGCTTATCACTCGGCTCTGGGTGACTGCTTTCAGGCCGTCAATGCCGAATTCCACGCCGTAGCCGGATGCTTTGTTCCCGCCAAAGGGAACCATAGGATGAATCGCGCCGTGCTGATTGACCCACACAGTCCCGGCTTCCAATCGGGTTGCAAGCTCGATTGTTTCTTCCGGTCTGTCTGTCCAAAGGGAGGCGCCGAGGCCTGCGTCGAGCCGGTTTGCGGACTCGAAAGCATCATCCAGCTCCCGATAGCGAATGATTGGCAAGGCAGGTCCAAACTGTTCTTCATCAACCAGCCTCTGGCCGTCCATAATGTTGCCGACCAGCGTAATTGGCAGGAAGTAGCCTTGTTCGGGTACTTCGCCAAATTCACGGACGTCGCAATCGGCTGATCTGGCGTCGGACACAAGGTTTCTGACTTTTTCAAATTGCATTTTGTTCTGGAGGGGGCCAATCAGCACCGATTCATCCATGCCGTCACCTATTTTCATCTGGCTGGCGATTGCGCTGAGTTCGGACATGACGGCTTCGTAGTCGTCCTCCTGAACATAGAGACGCTTGATGCAGGCGCATGTCTGACCCATGTTCAGGAATGCCCCCCAGAACAAATCATTTGCTATGCGTTTAATGTCCGTTCCCGGTAGAACGATGGCGGCATCGTTGCCACCCAGTTCCAGGGTTATGGGAGCCAGATTGCTGGCGGATGCTTTGACAATATGGCGGCCTGTGGCTTCGCTGCCGGTAAACATGATTTTGCTGATATCGGGATGATGGGTCAGCTTGCTGCCAATGTTTCCGTCACCGGTTACGGTGTTGAGCACTCCCGGCGGGAGAGCCTCGCTAATCAGCCTTACCATCTCTAACGTTGCGATAGGGGTGTATTCAGAAGGCTTCAGGACAACGGTATTACCCATTCTTATGGCGGGGATGATTTGCCAAATGGCTATCATCAGGGGCCAGTTCCATGGGGCGACTGCCGCAACAACTCCTAGTGGAACACGATGTAATGTATCTTTGCGCTCATCATCTTCGTATACCGTCTCTGGTGGGAGTTCCAGACTAGCCGGGATCTGAGTCCATCCGACACAGGCTTGCATTTCAAAACGCGAGCCGGGGCCGGACAGGGGTTTGCCTTGCTCCCGTGTGAGCAGTTCTGCCAGATACCCCGAGTTATCTTCAAGGATCTGAGCGATTTTCAAAGTAATGTCGCGTCGTTCCCCATCACTTCGTTTTGCCCAGGTTTTCTGAGCGAGCAAGGCCGCATGAACCGCTCGGTCGACTTCCTGTTCGTCGCTCTCTGGCGCATACCCCAAGGATTGACCGTTGGCAGGATTGAATATTTCGTACCTGCTCGCGGGTTCTGCAAGGTTTCCGTCCACAGTATTCCGGTAAGTCTGCATGTATCAGGTCTCCAGCTGTTGATGTTCAATGTTGTTCTTGGGCGAAGCCATATTGGTGCCCCGCTGGCCCCTTGTTTAAAAGGCAATAACCGCCATGATTTGAGCGTATGTGTTCAGGTCGTTGTCCTGGAGCTGGCTGCCGCCATCAGCCCCACGGTTCTCGGGTTTAAAAAAACCGATGAGAGGGCTCAGGAATAGATGGTCGTTAACGGCCCACTCGGCGTAAAGGTCGAATTCCTGGCTATCCAGTGTCCCGCTTCCTTGAGCAGTGTCACTGAAGTCGAAAAATAAAGCGCCAATTGCGACGGTGGGGGAGGGGTAAGCTTTTATGCCAAGGTGGAGTACATCTGTGTCGCTGTTGAATGGCCCGGCGTAGTTCGCGGCAACCTCACCCTGGAACCAGGTTCCATACCCGCGATTAAAACCGAAAAACAGAGGGTCAAAGTCTTCCTCGAACGTGGAGTAGCGGATATTCACGCTTGGAGACCACAACTGTTCACTAAAGCTCCACCCGGCTTCCATATACCAGGCCCTGGCATCCTCACGGCTGGTGTCACCCTGGCCCTGGGTTACAAACTCAGCCGAAAGAAAAAGTGGCTCGACGCCGGCATTACCCTGATACCTGAAGCTGGTAGTGTCCTGGCCATCTCTGGCCGTGAGTCCAAGCGCCTGAGCATATCGGTCGTTTACGCCCAGACCTTTTAAATGCATCAGGCCGAAGGTTCCGTTGCGCGATACATACTCAAGGTTGATGCCAGTCAGCTTGGTATCGGCCTGGGCATTATTGTCCGATTCAACCCAGAACAAATCCGAGCGTAATCCTGTGTTGCCTCCAATTCGAACCAATGCGGTTTTGTCGAAGGCCTTTCTCGCCGCAAGCCAGTACGCCCCGCCGCGATCAAAATCAAAGCCTCCCCCATTCAACCCCTCGCCAAAATTCAGGGCATCGCCGTTTATGAGGAAGCCATCGCCAATGGCGAAGTTCTGGCTGCCAAACGATACGTCCAGGCCGTTGTGGCCGAGAAATGGCAGGTAGTCACCGGATTTGAAGCCAATATAGGCATCCTCAAGATCCGTGTTGCGCTCGTCTCCCGTGCTGAAACCGCCGGCATCGCCCTCACCGAACGTACCCGACGAGACAGCACTAACGCTTCCGTAAATTGAAGCGTTTTTACCTAAAGAGTAATTACCCGATAGGCCGTATTTGAAATAGCCTTCTTGCCAGGTAGCCCCGCCTCGGTCGGAGTCATACAGATAGTTCTTGTCACTTTTAAAAATGCCGGCGGCTAGCTCCAGGTCTGCATTAAGTTCGTGGTTGTCACTGTTTGAAATTTCGACTGCGGAGGCCGTTGGAACCGCAAGACCGGCAGCAAGAAGACATAAAAAAGCATGTCGCAGTTGATTGTTCTGATGCATTGTTCAGCCTTTTTTGTTTTATGTTTGAAGCTGGCTCAGAAGTAACTTGTGCAGCTGCCTCTGGCCTTCGTCGGCATGGGTGCCGTTATGTCTTCTATTTTTATCAACTCAGCACGCTGCGGGCTTTCTCTTCGGTGCCAGAAGGTTTCGTTGTTGTGCCAGTATGGCGAAAACACATGGTTGGCCTGATACCCCTTTCTTTGATATTCGTAGGGGCTTGTATCAAAATCCGGGCGCAGGCTCTCGGAACGATTCCTTGACTTTTGATTGTTTTCTAGTCAACTTCATGGCCAATAATTACTAACAAGAGCAAGAGGTCATAAACGTGTCCTTACGTACTGGCGGGACTGATGATTTCGATAGATGGATCAGCAATATCAATGATATATGCGGGCCATTTTTGGCGAACCCAGTAGGAGATGAATTTTCAGGATCTGTCGAGAAAGTAGGTGGATCGCTGGATATGTCCAGGGTTAGTATCCGAGGCGCAGATCTATATCGAACCCCCAAAGAGATACAGAAAAGTGGGGTGCCGGACTTTTTTTGTGTTTTCCAGATCCAGGGTTGTTCGCTGGTGGAGCAAGTCGGGAATCGTTCGTCTCTGACGCCAGGGGACATTGTACTTGTGGATTCCGCATTACCGTTCCGGTTTTCCTATCAAAAGCTGGCGCAACAGATATCTCTCATTTTGCCGCGACAGATTATTGAGCGGATATTGAATCTCAGTAAGGTTGAACTGGGCGTAAAAATTCCGGCTGACTCACATATTGCCCGCTTTGCTACCAAGCTGGTGCTTGAAGCCTCTCGGCATGAAAATCTCGACATAGAGGAAGGTGCGGCGATTCTCGATTCGCTGGCCACCTTGATTAAACCGTCAGTCCTTAAGAGCGTCCATAGTACCGAGCCTTACGACAAGATTTTCAGGGCCGCTTCAGAGTTTGTTAAAAACAATATCGGAGAACCTGGCCTTAACGCATCGATGGTTGCCAACTCAGTCGGGACATCGGTCCGGAGCCTTCATCGAGCATTTGCGGGTAATTCGATCACTTTGTCAGAATATGTGAAGGCTCAGAGGCTGGAAATGTGTGCTGATTATATCAGGGCAAATAGCGGGAGGTTGAGCCTCACAGAGGTTGTGTATAGGTTTGGCTTTGGTAGCTCCAGTTATTTCTCCACCGCGTTCAAGGGGCGCTTTGGAATGACTCCCTCTGACTTCAGGAAACGCTGTTCCCCAAGCTGATATTTATTTTGTCTATTGGCTGGCATCAAGCCAATTCTGTATTTCAACTGTTGCCCCTTTCTGTTCATTTTTTTCGCCCGTACCCCGAGAAGTTATAGATGGTTGCTTGGCTGGTTTTTTTGCCTGGACGCGTAATACGTCGGCTTTTGTAGATGAGCATTTTTCTCAGAAACTATAGACTGCGCATTACGCCGGCGCCTTACGCCGCATCTGAATGGAATCTTGAAAAAGGTGAAGGGGTTTGGAAGCAATACTTATTCTTCTTGGCGTGGGTCTTTTACTGTTTATACCAATTGGCTCCGTTCTTGGTTTTCTGGCATTTCGCAAGCGCAATGAGCAAGCCTCCCGTATCGACGCACTGAGTCATGAGGTTGCTTCGTTGCACCTTGAGGTTGCCGAATTGCGTCTTCAGAACAGGCAGGCTCCACCGGAGGCTTCGCCGTCACCCTCGCGGGCACAGCGGCCCGAACAGCCACGAGAGATTATCCCTGAACAACAGGCGGAGTCTGAGCGGCGGGCAGTCGAAAAGGCCATTGAGGCTCAGTGGTCAACCTCGCGCAGTCACGCAGAAGTAGAGACAGATGACTGGATTGAGCCCCGTGAGCCATCCCGCTTTATTGCTGCTCTGAAAGAGAACTGGATGGTCTGGCTGGGTGGTCTGAGTGTGGCTCTGGCAGGCATTTTCATGGTCAGCCATTCCATTAATGCAGGGTTGATCGGTCCGGCTCAGCAATTGCTGCTCGCTCTTTTTACTGGCCTTGCCTTGCATGCGGGAGCGGAGTATCTGCGCCGGCGCCACATGAGCACCGACCAGGTGTTTGCTGCACTGGCGGGCGGCGGCAGTGTCACACTGTATGCGGCCTTGCTGGCCGGTGTTTACCACTACGACCTGATCGGGCCTGTCATTGGGCTGATTGCCCTGGCGGTAGTATCTCTGGCGACCATGGCTCTGGCACTGGTGCACGGCCCCTTGCTGGCGATCATGGGCTTGAGTGGCGCTTACCTGGTGCCTCTTTTGATCGGTGGTGAGGATGGCAGTGTCACTTTTGTGCTTTCATACAGCTTCCTGATTACGCTCAGCTCACTCCTGTTAATGCGTTACGTCTTTCGCGACTGGCTTTGGTACGCCACGCTTGCGGGAGCGTTGCTCTGGTGGGCCGTTACCGTCGTTGCGGCGCCCACGGAATTGGCCACAGCTTGCTATCTGGCTGTACTGTTTGTGGTTTTTGCTTTCTTGCCTGGCCAGGAGCAGGCCGCGCCCTCCCGGTTGCGCGAAGCATTTTTGCCGATATTAGCCATCTGGGGTATTTCAATTGCGCACCAGACTGCCGGCAGTACGCCGATGTGGAGCTGGTTGCTCCTTCTCCCGGCAGCCATCCTGGTTCCACAGAGCCGCGGTGCTCTGTGGTTTCTGCCCTGGGCGGCTGTTCTGGCTACTGCCGCGGGCTGGCTGCTTTATGTAGGAGGAGTGGGGGATGATTTCGTGTATTTGCTTCAGCTCCCCATGAAGCAACAGGCAGGTTTTATCAGCTACCTCATGGTCGCTGCTATCACCTCCACAGGCCTTGGTTTGTGGCAATGGGGGCGCTTCGACGATAAGCGGCGCTGGGCCTCGCTAACGCTGCTCTCACCGCTGGTGTGGCTGATCCTGGGGTGGCTTTTGCTGCACGGTTATGGCGAGACGTCGACCGTTTGGGCGGTTGTCACTCTTCTTCTGGGCGGAGTATACGGCGCTCTGGCCTGGCAAATGGAAGGGCGGGCGCGTTACGGAAACGGTGTGGTCTGGGCAGTGTTGGCAGCGCACGTCAGCTACTCGCTGGCCACGGTTATGGCCTTCCGTGAAGCATCGCTCACGCTGGCGCTGTCGGTTCAGTTTGTCAGCCTGACCTGGCTTGCGCGGCGTTATCAGATGCCAGAACTCTACCTGCTTCTGAAAGGCGTTCTGGCACTGGTCGTGGCACGTCTGACGTTTAACCCCTGGCTGCAGGGTTACGATGCGAGTGTTCACTGGTCGTTATGGACCTACGGCGGAGCCACTTTGCTTGCGGCGGTTGCAACCAGGCTGGCGGATAAAAACCATTCGATTCGCCCCTGGCTGGAAGGCGCAACCCTGCACCTGCTGGTGCTGTTCCTCGGTACGGAGCTGCGTTACTGGCTGTACGACGGTAATATCTTTATTCACGAATACAGCCTTACCGAAGCAACCTTGAATGCCTTACTCTGGGGTGCGCTTAGCGTGACCTATGCTGTTCGTGCCAAAACCAGCCAGTCCCTGACCTGGCTTTATCGGTTGTTCTCATGGATTTTGTTGGCGCTTTCCAGTCTCAGTTACCTTGCGTTAATCACTATCCACAACCCCTGGTGGAGTGAAGGTACTATCGGGGATACGCCAATTTTCAATATGCTGCTGCCGGCCTTCGGTGGTCCGGTTCTTCTGGCTCTGGTTATCAGCCGGTTCCCGGAGATTGCACCGAAGATCTGGTCTCTGTGCGTCGCGGCGGCGGGCTTTCTTCTGTTCACTGCCCTGGAAATTCGTCAGCTTTGGCAAGGTAGCGACATGGCATTCTGGTTTGGTATGACAGAGGGAGAGCTATATACCTATTCGGTGGTTGGAATGCTCTACGCCATCGCGGCAATTATCTATTCCACGGTTTATTCGGCGAAAAGTGCCCATATTATGTTGTATAAGGCGGGCATGGCTTTGTTGGGCATGGTTATCGGCAAGATATTCCTGCTGGATATGGCTGGCCTGCAGGGCCTCTGGCGGGTGGCAGCCTTTATGGGGCTGGGCCTGGCGTTGCTCGGGCTGGCCTGGATGTATCGAAAAGCGCAGCGTACCAGTGAGCAGGCTTCCTGAGCCGAATTCAATAAACAGAGATGCAGATTATGACGGATGAGCAACTGACCAGCGTTCTCGAGATGACTGGCGAAGAGCGTTACGATTATTTTTTGAGCGAAGTGATGGAAGAACGGGACATCTGGATACTCGTCAATTCGGATAGCCGCTTTTTGACTATTGTCTCGGAAGATGACGGGATGGCGCACTTGCCGGTCTGGCCCAGTTCAGAATTCGCTGTTGCCTATGCCCAGGGTTCGGATGATTTGAGCCCGAAAAGTATCTCTTTGCCTGATTTCTTCAAGAAGTGGGTGCCGGGGTTATCGAAAGACGGGTTGCAGGTGGGAGTGTTTCCGGGCCTTGATAAAACGGTGTGGATAACCGAAGCGGCCGAGCTTAAAAAGGATCTGCAAGACGAGCTTTCCGGTTTTTAGAGCGAGCGATTCCAAGCACTGTGAGGTGAAATCATGAGTGATGACATTAAACATGTAGTTTGCCCCCACTGTAACAAGACAAACCGCGTGCCGGCGGAGCGTGTGGCCGCCGGCGGTAACTGCGGAGCCTGTAAACAGCCGTTATGGCCAGAGGGTGTGCTGGAGTTGAGCGGGCAGAGCTTTGCGGCTCATACCGGGCGCAGTGACTTGCCTGTTCTGGTGGATTTTTGGGCGAGCTGGTGTGGCCCCTGTAAGATGATGGCCCCGCAGTTCGAGCAGGCAGCGCGAAGCTGGAAAGGCAAGGTTCGCTTTGCCAAGCTCAATACAGAAGAACACCCTGGGCCGTCCGGACAATTCGGTATCCGCAGTATTCCAACGTTGATTCTGTTCCGTAACGGCCGCGAGTTGGCTCGGCAAAGCGGCGCGATGAATCAGGGCCAGATTAATCAGTGGCTGCAAAGCAACGGCTGTTGAAGGCCGGCGTATCGACAGAATGCCACCGAACAATAAATGATCTGGTCACTTAACGGTCACATTTGTCGAACACCCGTTTTAACCGGGCTGAGCTTGCTTGTCCCTCGCCTTTTCACAAAGTTATCCACAGATTTGTGGGATAAGTTTTTTCGGGAGTTTGTTCAATGGATGGCACTACTATCAGCGCTTCTTCTGGCGAGGAGCCCCGCCGTCCTCGCATGCGCCGACGTTATTTCTATCTGGCACTTGTGATCGCATTGACGGTTGGCTGGGTGATTGGCCGCAATACTGCTCCGGTTCAGGGAATGGAAGTCACGTTTCACAACCGGAGTGAGGTTCCTGTGGAGTCCATACAACTGGATTTCGGAACTGCCGATACTCAATCATCGATACTGGCTTTTCGCGTTGCACCCGGCAAAAAGCGCGTGCTTGTGCTCAACCATACTCCCGGTGCAGGCTTCAATGTGAAAGTGCGATACAAGGGCGGGGAAACTCAGGAGTTTTGCGCTCTGCGCCGCGACAAGCAGCAACGGCCAACGATTGAGCTGAAGCCTTGAGCAACCCCGGCCTTCGTTAAAAGGAACTAGCCAGATGGGACACAACTTATGGAAACTTTGCTGATTATTCTCGCCGTTCTTTTCGTGGCGTTGATCGTTATTCTGCCTCTAGTTGAGAAATATGCTCCGAAAGGCGAATCGCGTAACTACGGCAACCTTACAAGGTTTATTTTCCCCTTGGTGGCCTTGCTGATCGTGGCTCAAATGGTTCGGTATTATTTTTTCTGAGACAAAGGATAGGCAGCTCCGGGGGATTTTGTTCGTCAGCCTTTTTTACACTTCTGCCAAGCCAACCTGAAACAGCTTGACCCCTAAGGGTCCAAGTGCTCGCAGCTTCATCATAAAGAGACTTTCGGAACGAATATCGCATGCCTGTCGGGCAGGATCAGCCTGAAAGGAAGCATGTCTCATGAGCCAGTTCCATCCCATCATTTATGTTCGTGGCTATGCCATGACGGCCAATGAAATTGCCGATACTGTATCCATGCCCTATATGGGCTTTAACCTGGGCGCGACGAAAGTTCGCCAGTCCTGGGATGGAGCCATCTACAAGCAAATTTTTGAATCTCCGATGATGCGCCTGATGAAGGATTACGGTTATACCGATGCCTTTTCCGATGGTGCTGAGGTCGACCGGGACATTACTCATAAAACCCTTGTTGTTTACCGTTATTACGATCAGGCGGACAGGGATTTTGGCGAAGGTAAGCCGCTGTCCATTCCCGCCGCCGCTTTGCAGCTCAGGGATTTGATTCTGAATATCCGGCAACAGCTTTGTGGTGATGACCCTGAGTTGCTTGGGGAATTCCGGGTGCATCTTGTCGCGCATTCCATGGGCGGCCTAGTTTGTCGTTGCCTGCTGCAGAATGACGGTATTAATAACCCGCCGATGCGCAACATTGTGGATAAGGTGTTTACCTATGCTACGCCCCACAATGGTATCGAGATGGCTGGCATTAATGTCCCTTCGTTTCTCGGGCTTTGGGATATCAATAACTTCAACCGGAAAACCATGGCGGAATATCTCGATCTGGATGGCAAGCCGGAGCGAGTGGATACCCTTGATGGCAAATTCGATCCAGACCGCTTTTTCTGCCTGGTCGGGACCAATCAGCAAGACTATGGGGCGGCCAAGGGCGTATCCAAGTGGCTTGCCGGCAAGATGAGTGACGGGCTGGTTGCGATAGAGAACGCCAGCGTTCAGGGAGCGCCCAGGGCTTTTGTTTATCGCAGTCACAGTGGCCCATATGGCATCGTTAATTCCGAAGACGGCTACCAGAACATGGTGCGATTTTTGTTCGGTGATGTTCGCGTCGATGGGGTGATGGAGGTTGAATCCCTGCCACTGCCACCGTCTGTCGAAAAGGCGAAGCAGGAGGGCAGACGAGTCCGTGCTTCCTATTATTTCGAGGTTGTCGTGTCGCCCCGGGGGCCTCGTAGCTTTCGGTTGACAGAAAGGCGCAAAGAAACGTTCAGTGCCGTGCTGAGAAAGTTCGACGAGATGATGAAACCCTCTCAGGCTGGGCTTGATTCAGCTCGCTCTCCGGTGCTGTTTTCGACGTTCCTGGATAGCTCGAAAATCACGGTTGATCGAGGGCGAACCATGGTAATGACTGTCGAGCTTGCGGTATCCGCAACGGATTACTTTATTGATGGTGCATTGTGGACAGAACACAGGGTGGAGGGCGAATACTTGTACCGAGACACGCTCACGCTGAAAATGACGCCTGCCGGTGACGGCTGGAACCTGCGCTATGTCACCACAGATGAGCAATGGAGCGAACGTGGAGGAAGCAAGGCTGAAACTGATGGTGACAGTTACCTGATTCCTCTGTCATCGAAAAAAGGTTTCAGCGCTCAGTTGCGGCTGAATCTTCAGCACCGCACCTGATGAAATCTGGCAGAAACCGGCATTGGTTGAAGAATGATTTGTGGCGGCCAGCATAAGCTGGCAAAGTTCTGCGCATTCACACCTAACTCCACCAAGAGGAAACGCCGGTGACGGACTTTGTAGATTACTCGCTGAACGATGGTGTCGCGACAATCGTTATTAATAACGGCAAGGCCAATGCCCTCAGCCACGAGGTGTTCGAACAGCTGAACAAGGCCCTGGACCAGGCAGAACAAGATAAGGCCGTGGTTATCCTGTCAGGGCAGCCGGGTATCTTTTCCGGGGGCTATGACCTGAAGGAAATGCAGAAGGGCATGAAAGAGGCGGCCGCGCTGGTCACGGTGGGCTCAAAACTGACCCGCCGCCTGGCGGCATTTCCCTTGCCGGTTATCGGGGCATGCAGCGGTCACGCCATTGCCAAAGGTGCTTTTATTATGCTGTCTGTCGACTATCGGGTTGGCGTTGAAGGCGACTTCAAGCTTGGGCTCAATGAAGTGGCGATCGGTATGACCATGCACCATGCCGGCATCGAGATTGCACGGCATCGTTTGGCTCCTGCTCACTTTTATCGTTCGGTTATCAATGCTGAAATCTACTCCCCTGAAGGCGCTGTGGCAGCCGGCTTCCTTGATGAGGTTGTTGCGCCAGAGCAGCTTATGAACCGTGCGAGTGAGCTGGCCCAGGCGTTCCGGAAGCTGAACATGAGAGCACACGCCCAGACCAAACTTAAAGCCAAAGCCGGTTATCTGGAGCTGCTGGATCGGTCCATCGAGAAAGATTCGGAAAGCCTGGGCATTTCAGGTTGATAGACAAGCTAGTGCTGGATTAACTCGCCAGGGTCTATTCGGTAGAAATCGCTGAGCAGATCATAAACCGCTGGCTGTTGGTCTTTCAGGTGTTGCGGTTGCTGATAGAAGGTTTCTGTCAGCACTGCAAAGAACTC
The DNA here is from genome assembly GCF_030549045.1 of Marinobacter sp. 1_MG-2023. NCBI lineage: Bacteria > Pseudomonadati > Pseudomonadota > Gammaproteobacteria > Pseudomonadales > Marinobacteraceae > Marinobacter > Marinobacter sp. 1_MG-2023. The sequence goes on from NZ_JAUOST010000001.1 coordinate 1,034,280, forward strand.
GGCGGGTTTTGTGGCGCCGTAGGGGTCCAGCCAGCTCTTGCGCCGGTGCCTTAGGGAGTGTCGGAGATTGTCATAGGCGATGGTCATGGTCTGTTGCCATTCATCGGCTTGCTCCCCGCTTAGCGGCGGTGCGCCGTCTGCGGTGCCATCCAGGTAGTCCAGCTGGTGAGCAAATTCGTGGAGGATCACATTGTGCGCCGTCCCGGGCTGCATAGCTCCACTTTCACACTCCGCCCAGGCCAGTACGACTTGCCCCAAAGATGACGCCTCGCCCGCCCGAACCTGGTTGCTGACGCCAACCACCATGCCATCGCGCTCCGAAGCTTCGACCCTGTAGACATCAGGATAAACAAGAATGCTGCGAACCTCGTTGTAATCCGCATACGAGCGCATGAGCGTCAAAAGGCAGGCGTGCCCGGCGATCGCTACCCGCACGCGGTCATTCACTTCAAAGCCGTCGCATCCATAGAAGTTTTTTTCAGCGAGGAATAGCTGAACCTGCTTTTCCAGAGTTTTCTGTAGCTGCTTCGGTAACTGGCGATATAGAGGCACGGTTGATCGCAGGTGCTTTCGCCAGGCTTGCGGAAAGGGTTGCTGCAGTTCCCGCTCCCGCCGCCAGGATCTGTAGAAGAACAGATAGAAGACGGCCGAAGCGATGAAGGCAACGGCGAACACAGCAAATACAGTTGCGGACGACATTTTTCAGAGCTCGCATTATAAATATAGCCGTCACTCTAGCATATACGGATTGGCCAATTGCCTCTGCGGCAACTATGATCAATCGCTTGGGGCAAGTCGTTCGGTATTTCTTCAAAAGGCCCGTGTTCTATATGCTTCATGAGATGAGTATTGGCGGGATGCTGTTCAGCCCGTTGCTGGTGATTGCGCCTCTTGCGTTTATTCTTACGGCCGCTACGCGACTGCTGCTGCATTATCTGGGACTGCGCCGGTACATCTGGAAGGAAGCCTGGTTTGATGTGGGTGTCTTCGTTTGTTATCTGGCGGCTATCGTTTATTTGTTCGGGGATTAAGAGACTCTCATGGGAAAACCGGGGCGTATCGGGATTACTTTGCTGGTGGTGGCGGCTGCAGTTGCAGCTGGAGTCTGGGTCTGGAATTACTATCTCTATTCACCCTGGACGCGGGACGGCCGGATTCGGGCGGATGTTATCACCATCGCTCCGGACGTTTCTGGCTGGGTAACGGGGCTGAATGTGAAAAACAATCAGGCTGTCAGCAGGGGTGATCTGCTTTTTACCATTGATGATACCCGATACCGAGCGAAATCTGCCGAGGCGAGTGCCCGACTTGTTCAGGAACGTATCGCCATGGAGCTTGCCAGGCATCAGTATGAAAACCGGCAAAAGGTAGCCGATCGCCAGACCGTCAGCCTCGGAAGCCTGGAAACATTCCGTATTCGCGCCGAATCTGCAGAAGCCAGTTTTCAACTTGCACAGGCCGAGCTCGATACCGCACGAATCGACCTTGAGCGGACAAGGGTCTTTGCGCCAGAAAGCGGCATAGTGAATAACTTTGCATTGCGCCAGGGCAATTATGCCTCGCGGGGAAATGCTGCATTATCGCTGATCAGAAGTGATTCTTTTTACGTGACCGGGTACTTCGAAGAAACCAAGATGCAGAGGGTCAAGGTGGGGCAAGCGGCGCGAATTACGCTGCTTTCGGGCAATGAGAAGCTTACCGGAAAGGTCGTCAGTATTGCCCGGGGCATAGCGGATTCGAATACCCGCAGTGATAGCCAGATGTTACCTCAGGTACAACAAGCGTTTAACTGGGTGCGGCTCGCCCAGCGCATTCCTGTCGATATAGCGCTCGACCCGATACCTGAAGGTGTAAATATCAGTGCGGGCATGACGGCTTCCATATACCTGGAAACCGAGTAACGGAGTAGCCTGCATGACGCTCCACCCGCTCCTGGCCCAACTTCTGATGCCTGACAGAAGTTCTGTGATTTTTGCCCTCAAAGGGGTGGTGTCCGTAGTACTGGCATTGTATGTCGCTATGTTCTTGCAGCTTGACCGCCCCTATTGGGCACTGGTATCTGCCATCTTTTTGCAAATCCGGCCGGAAAGCGGGTTGGTGACGGAAAAGGCCGCATGTCAGATTCTGGGGTCAGTACTGGGTGGTGGCGTCGGGATTCTGATTCTGGCGTTTTTCATGCCATACCCCTTATTGGCCCTGGCCTGTCTCACGCTCTGGATTGGTCTGAATTCTGCCGCCTCGTCCATGGTGCACAACATCAACTTTATTTACGCCTTTGCCATGTCAGGAATGACGGCCGGGCTGGTGGTTCTGTTGGTGATGATTACCCCCAACCTGGCAGATAGTCGTGCGGTGTTTGATATCGCCCAGTCGCGCATCAGCGAAATTACTGTGGGTGCTCTCTGTGCGATGTTGGTCAGCCAGTTGTTATGGCCCGTCACGGTGAAAGCCAGTCTTCGACGCCATGCCCGTGTTGTTATCAACGACACGCTTGAATATCTCTCGCTGGAGCTGGACCCGAACAGTACTCATGAACAGCGTCATCAGCACGCGGACCAGATCCTGGAAACCCTGGTTGTGCTGAATGACGATTCCAGTGCGGTCGCCTATGAAGGGCCAGAGGGGCCGGGGCGGAGCAGGGCGGCAAATCTGCTCTGCAACAAAGTGTTGTCGTTGCTGGCCGTTACGCAAATTATGGGGCGTTTTCCACGAAACCACCCGGATCTGGTTTCGCCGGCGTTCAGCAAGTTATTGGAAGATATGCGAGCCCACTTCATAAAAGTCGCTGAAGTGGATAGCTTTGAGGAATCCTACATTGAGGCCCAGGCGTTGAGGCGCGCGTTACTTGAACATCGGGCCGCGTATGTAAATGAATCCGCTATTGTGATTCGCCTCACCCAGACAGCTGCAGAGCTGGTTGCGGACCTGGCTATGGTATTGCGGGCCTATAACGCGCTTGAGAACCGTGATCAGACACTGCTGAAAGCGTCTAGTTTGAAAACTCACCGTGACCCGCTGGTTGGTGCCGTTAACGGCTTCCGGACCGCTGTGGTGTTCCTGATCGGGGCAGCAGTATGGTTAAGCACCGGCAGCCTTGCAGCCATAATGCTGATGATCATGCCGGTTGTATTCTCCGTGATGTTTGCCCGTTTTTCCCGGGTAGTATTGACGTCTATCTTACGACGCTTGCTGCTCGGTGTTGTGGTCGCAATTCCAGTGGCACTGCTTTTTGGTATGGGGCTTTTGTCAACGAGTAGCGGAGACTTCGAGTTGCTGGCGCTTGTACTGGCCGGCCCTTATTTCGTCGCGTTGCTGGCCCTGGCAAACCGGGAAACCCTGCCTTATGGCCTGGGCCTGTGCATTCCTTTCACGCTTATTGTGCAGCCGGGCAACCATATGACATTCAACATGGAAGTTGCCACCAGCAACGCGCTGGGGCTCTTCGTGGGTATCAGTATTCTGTACTGGGTATTCAAGCTCATTACTCCACCGGACGGCCAGTTAATGCAGCGCCGTTTGCTTGAAGCAACAGCGCGAGACCTTACGGGTATCGATTTTCATCGCCGTCCTGAAAACTGGTTCAACGGCCGCATGGGAGAGCGCTTGTTGCGGCTCGCTAATTATGACCAGAGCTCGGGCAGCTCGAACCGCAATATGACCGACCTGGGCTTTACCGGGCTGAACATCGGTCATATGTCCATTCGTTTGCGGCGGCGGATCAAGAATCATCGAAGTGCTGAAGTGGATGCAAAACTTGCTGAGTGGCAGCAGGTGCTGGCTGACACATATTTGCTGAGTTCCCGTGGCATTGTGAACGCCCGCTTCAGGGAGGCGAGCGCAGGGCTGCTCAGGGCTATCTACGATGCCAAAGAGCCGGATGCGCAAACGGCAACTATTGAGGGTATGTTCGAGCGCATGGCCCTGACGTTTGAGCGAACCGCGCGGATGTTTCATCAGGTTTGATCAGTTTTTGGCTGATGCGCGCCAATTGCAGAGTGATGGCCGCTAGCTGAACAAAGTCGGGTGGCTGAATGTGTTAAAGTGCCGCCTAGCGCGAGCCTGAACCTTAAACCGAGATCCCGGAGAGACCTGAGTGACGCAAATTCGAGAGCAGGCCATTCGGGGTCTCACGGCTGGTGACGTTTTTACGGTTACCCGTACCTTTTCCGAGAGTGACACCATAGCCTTCGGCGAAATCAGCGGTGATGCAAACCCGATTCATTTTGATGAACACTTTGCTGCTGCCAAGGGGTTCCGGGGTAAAATCTGCCATGGTTTGCTGGTCGGTGGCATGATCACCGAGGTCGGTGGCCAGGTTGGCTGGCTTGCATCCGGTATGAACTTCCGGTTCCGCCGGCCCGTCTATTTTGGCGATACCATCACCTGCGTCTTCACCATTACCGAAGTGGATGAGCGCAACCGTGCAAAGGCGGAAGCAGTGCTCTCCAATCAACATAGCGAAGTTGTTACTGAGGCCTGGTTGACGGGGGTATTACCTGGTCAAACGGAACGAAATATTCTCGCTCAAATCTGAGCTATTTTATCTCCCACCCGCACCCCCGGGATTTCCATTTACAGAGGTTTTTATGGCTCGCTTCGAGTTGCTAGGCACGGCAATTATCCCTGGCAAGGGCACAGAACTGCGCCTGTTGCAGCGTAACGATGAGTTCTCCATTCGTATTGCCGGCACAAGCGGTGAGTTGATGAACACTCGGCTGCATGGGTCTGAGGATGCGCTTGCAACCCTGGCGTGTGAACGCATTGCGGATCATTCTGCCCCGAAGGTGTTGATCGGAGGGCTGGGCATGGGGTTTACCCTTGCGGCGGCCTTGCAGTCTCTGGGAGATGCTGCAGAAGTGACTGTTGCAGAACTGGTGCCCGAGGTAGAGCAGTGGAATCTGGGCCCTTTGGGCAGCGCTTCCGGCTATCCGCTGAAAGACTCACGTGCACGGGTGCACATTGGTGATGTTGTGCAACTGATCAAGGATTCTCCGGGCGGTTACGATGCCATTATGCTGGATATCGATAATGGCCCGGAGGGCCTTACACGTAAAGAAAATGACTGGCTGTATTCTTCTGCGGGCATTGCTGCAGCGCAGGAAGCATTGCGGCCAGAGGGGGTTCTGGCCTACTGGTCAGCCGGGCAGGACCCGGCGTTTACCGAACGCCTGAAGCGTGCCGGCCTTTCGGCTGAGGCTGTAACCGTAAGAGCCCACCGCCCCGGCAAAGGGGCAAAGCACGTTATCTGGCTGGCCTGGTAGTTACGGTGACGAGGCGTACTAATCCTCGTCGTCGTCCTGCATGCGTTCCAGCCGCTCTCGTTCTTCCTCTTTCGCCGCGTCAATTACGGCCATAAGCTCGGCGACATCGGCGCTGTGGGTATCGTGCTCGAAACACCCGGTGAGTTTACTGTCAGGATGCAGGTCGCCGCTTTCGTACAGAGCCCAGATCTCCTTGCCGTAATCCGTAACAAGCAGGTCGGGTGCGAACTTGGCAAAATAGCGGCGCATGTTGTCTACATCCCGCTCCAGCATACGTTCGGCGTTGTTGTTGCCTGCGGCGTTCACCGCCTGTGGCAGATCGATGATCACGGGTCCGTTGCTGTCTACCAGAACGTTAAATTCTGACAGGTCACCATGTATAAGGCCGGCGCTCAGCATTCGCACAATTTCTGCTATCACCCGCCCATGGTAATCCCGGGCCTGTTCTGGCGTGAGAGTCACGTCATCCAGGCGTGGAGCAGCTTTACCATCGGCGTCGGCAATCAGTTCCATCAGTAGCACGCCGTCAACAAAACCCATGGGGGCTGGTACGCGCACACCAGCCTCAGCCAGCCGGTACAGGGCGTCCACTTCTGCATTAAGCCAGGCATCTTCCTGTTCTTTCTGGCCGTAGCGGGTTTTTTTGCTCATCGCCCGGGCGCGGCGACTGTTGCGTACCTTTCTGCCTTCCTGATACTCAACAGCCTGCTTGAAACTCCGCTTCTGCGCTTCTTTGAACACCTTGGCGCAGCGCACCTGCTCACCGCACCTTACAACGTAAACCTGTGCTTCTTTGCCGCTCATGAGCTGGTAAAGCACTTCATCCACCAGGCCGTCGTCGACCAGGGGCTGTAATCTCTTGGGTACTTTCATAGAACCTTTCAATTTAGCCGTAAGCGCACCGACCATGCATATGCTTCATCCTGGTATCAGGTGAGGGCACGTGCGATGGCCACAATGAATCATAGCTTACATCAAAATGCTATTTCTTATGCGAATCCGGTTATAGGGTCGGGAAGCTTTTTGCGGAATGGCCTATAGTGTCCGCTTGCCCCGTATCGGCGGGGCTGATCTGCGGGTAGAATTGCCGGGGTTGAAACACGCCGGCTTATACCCGGTATGAACGCGTTTACGATATTGTTTTGGAGCTTTAAACAATGCCTAGAGCAAATGAAATCAAGAAAAATTCCGCGGTTGAATACGAAGGTCGGGTCTATTTTGTAAAGGACATCGAGCGCTCCGTTCCTCAGGGGCGGGCCGGCGGAAGCCTTTACCGTATGCGTATGTATGACGTGGTAACAGGAGCCAAGATCGACGAGACGTTCAAGGATTCCGACATGCTGAACCTTGCCGACCTCGTGCGCAGGCCTGCGACCTTCTCTTATTCTGATGGCGACGAATACGTCTTCATGGATAGCGAAGATTTCACTCAGTACAGCCTGAATGGCGAAGCTATCGCTGACGAATTGCTCTTTATCAGTGAAGACACTCAGGGTGTTATGGTTGTTCTGGTCAGTGACGCGCCTGTAGCCCTGGCACTGCCTCCAACCGTAGAACTTGATATCGAAGAAACAGATCCGTCTGTAAAGGGTGGATCTGCCACCGCTCGCACCAAGCCTGCGAAACTGACCACCGGGCTGATCGTCCAGGTTCCGGAACACATTTCTACTGGAGACCGGATCAAAATCAACGTGGAGGAGCGCAAGTTCCTTAGCCGCGCCTGATCCGAAGTTGTTCTGAATTAGGGAAGCCCCGTGAAAACAATAGAAACAATAAGGGTGCTGGCAGCCAGCGTGATCACAGTTGTGGTCACGGTCGGGGTTGCGCGGTTCTCATATACGCCAATGATCCCCGAGATGATGGAAGCGCTCGGGCTTAGCCAGTCCGTAGTGGGCATGCTCGCGACTGTAAACTACGCCGGTTACCTGACGGGCGCGCTCCTCATCACCCGGATCAGTGATCTGGGGCTCAAGGTAAAGCTGTATCAGCTTGGGCTTGTGGTTGCGGTCGCCTCTACTGTTCTCATGGGGTACACCACAGAGACCTGGCTGTGGTTTGTCTTGCGTTTTGTCTCCGGTCTCAGTACGTCGGCGGGCATGTTGCTCGGCGCCGGCCTGTTGATGAGCTGGCTGATAAAAAACAACGAAAAATCCGAGCTCGGCGTGTTCTTTTCGGGCATCGGGCTCGGGATTGTTCTGACGGCAGTTATCGCGGAGCTAATCAAAGGGCCCTTCAGCTGGGATCAACAGTGGGTAATATACGGGCTTGTGGGGCTGGCGCTGCTGGTTCCCGCCTGGCGCTGGATGCCGGATTATCGTGCCTGTGCTTTGCCGCGAACGGGCAACGCGGGGGCCAATGAGGAGCGCAGCCGATTTATCGTGATTTTGCAGTTGGCTTACTTCTGTGCCGGCGTCGGGTACGTAGTAACGGCAACGTTTCTGGTGGCCATTGCCGAGTCAATACCGGCACTCAGCGGCCATGGTTGGCTGATCTGGCTTGTTGCCGGACTTTCTGCCACACCTGCCTGCTGGCTATGGGACGTATTTACACGCCGGTGGGGGCAGTGGACAGCGCTCTATCTTGCTTACACACTTAATGCGGTCAGTATTCTGATGCTGATCATCAATACCAGCATGCTCAGTGTAATGCTCAGCGCCGTTATCTATGGTGCCAGCTTTATCGGCATTGTCAGCATGATGCTGGCGATGGTTGGCCGGGTATTCCCGGAAAATCCCTCCCGGCCCATGAGCCGGCTCACCTTCAGCTATGGTATCGCCCAGATGCTGGCGCCTGCCGTTGTTGGTTACCTTGCCGATGTCGAGGGTAATTACACCAATGGCCTATGGCTTACGCTGTTGGTGATGGCGCTTGGTGTCGGGGTGCTGCACCTGGCGCGTCGGACCAAGGGCAGTGAAACGAACACAGCTCTCTCCGGTTGATTCAGGGAGAGCTGGGTTCATGGTGCTTCAGGGTGTCACGATGTTGAATTTACCCTCCGGTTTGTCCAGCATGCTGAAGAAGCCTAGGAGGTCGAGTTTGCTCCCTTCAAAACTGATGTCGTCGCTGAACAGCATGTCCTTTAATCCTGCCTCGCCGGTCAGAATGTCCACGAACAGAGGGCGGGTCAGTTTCAGAGTCGCATCTGCTGGTGTGTCGCTGCTGGTCTCCCGGTTGTGCAGAACGGAGTTGTCCAGCGTTAACAGGTAGCTTTCGCCAAGGTCCGTGAAGGTAACCTTGATCCTCAGGGACTCACCTTCCGCATCATCGGCATTCAGCCGCACTGCCATGCTGTCGAAGAACAGCGAGACTGGGGTATTGAGTAAGACGTCCGTCATGGCTGCGGGCTTGAGACCTTCGTCAGGTCCTCCATGGCGAAGCTCATAAGCGCCGGTAAGATAGAAGTCACGCCAGGGTGCTGATTCTGCCTGATACCCGAGTTGGTCGTACACCTGCGCCAGCAGGGACAAGGCTTGTTGATTGCCCGGATCGGCAAAGACAACATGATTCAGGAGTTCTGCCAGCCACCGGTAGGCTTTCTTGCCTTCAACTGTGCTCATCTCAGCAGCAGCGTCAAAGTCGCTCTGTGCTTTTTCCAGGATGCTGTCTGCACCACCCATCATCTTTACATAACGCTCAGCGGATTCAGCTTCAGGCAAGGGATCAAGCTTTGCAGGGTTTGCCGTATACCACCCCATATAGTTCTGATACACCGCTTTTGCATTGTGGGAAACGGTCCCATAGTAACCCTGGTTGTGGAAGTCTTGATTCAGGGCCGCCGGGAGCTGCAAATTGTCGGCGATTTCGTTGGGGGTGAAACCGCGGTTCATAAGGCGAACACTCTGGTCGTGGATGAATTTATAGGTGTCCCGCTGTTTCACCAGGAAGTCCTGAATGTTGTCTTGCCCCCACAGCGGCCAGTGATGGCTGGCAAAATAGACGTCTGCATCGGAAAACCGGCTTCGGGCCTCGTCGATGAACGCGCTCCAGATGCGGGCATCCCGTACCTTGGCGCCTCGCAGGGTGTAGAGGTTATGCATGTTTCTGCTGACCAGTTCGGCACCGCAGAAAGCCTTGAGCTCGGGCAGATAGAAGGTGAACTCAGAGGGCGCTTCGGAGCCGGAAACGATCTGGAAGACCATCCGGACGCCATCGACGGTCAGTTCACTGCCTGTCTTGCTGACCAGTTGTGTCGGTTCTGCAAACCCGAAGGTACCGAACGCCGGCCCTTTACCAAGTCCCGTCCCCACGTGACCGCGCTCGTCGCGTTCCAGCCGTTTGCCATACATGTACATGGCACGCCTCGTCATTGCAGGGCCTGCGATGATATTTTCGCTGGTGGCTTCTTCCTCAAAACCTTCGGGCGCGATGATTTTCAGTTCGCGCTTCTCTTCGTCTGAAAGGTGCTGGAGTACACCCATTACACCGCCAAAATGATCGATGTGGCTATGGGTAAAGATGATCGCTTTCAGGGGCTTCTTGCCGAGATGTTCCTGGGCGAACAGGAAGGCCTTGCTTGCAGTCTCACGGGAGGTCAGTGGGTCCACCAGAATCCAGCCGGTGTCGCCTTCAATGATGGACATATTTGCCAGATCAAAGCCCCGGAGCTGGTAGAGTCCCTCAGTCACTTTGAACAACCCATGAATATTATTGAGTGAAGCCTGCCGCCAGAGGCTGGGGTTAACCGAGGCGGGGGCGTTTTCACCATGTTCATCAACAAAGCCGTATTCCGGCATATTCCAGATAGCAGCGCCGTTTTCTCCCTCTACCACCAGGCTCGGGTCCTGGGCAATCAGTCCTCGGCGGGCGTTATCGAAGTCTTCGCGATTGCTGAAGGGGCGCTGTTCGAGTACTTCGGTGTTAATCCGGCTGGTAATGTCTGTTGGCGCTGTATGGCCGGTGGCGTTGGCGCCGGATTCCTGAGCTGGCCCTGAGTCGCAGCCTACGACCCCCAACAGGGCAACAATTATCGGCAAAATGATTCGCTGTGGGTAAACGAGTTTTGGTTTCATGGTGACCTGTTGTTATTAGTGGACGGATTCTGGAACTGTCTTTGGTAGCCAAATTAACTGATATCGGCCGCCAAAGGCTATCAGAACAGAGGATTCGGTCAGTTAAGCACGGGGTGGGCGAGGTAAAATGGGGGCAGCGGTTGCGGGGGCTTGGTGCTATGGTAAGAGCAGTTGTTAACCGGAGCAGTAATGAGATATGTCGATATCAGAAGGCGCGCAACATTACGTTCTGATGCTGATTCCCAGTCTTTTGCGGGATATTGAAAAGTTGGGTTTGCGGCGAATTATTCGTACGTCTGATTTTTCGGAGCAGGAGGTGACTGCTCTGTACTTCGAGTTTGTTTCAGCCAAACGTGTGCTTCCGGATAACCCGCTTTCGATCGAATCGGCTCGCTGGCAGCATCTGCTGCACTGTGTTCGCGTGATGAGTTCGCTGGTGAGTCTGGCGACGACCGAAGATCTCGAGCGGGCCCGCGAGACGGCAATCCGCCGGTATTTTCCTCACGCCAAAGAGAGTCTGAAGAACGAGTACGATCAGATGCGCAGCGAGGGCAAAGTGGATTTTCGCCTCGCAGGTATTCTGCGTGGAGGTAAAACGCAGGAGAACTCCGGCGATGTTTGTATGGAGGCTATCAGACGTGAGCGAGAGCAGCGCGTTGAGTCGATCAAATGTATGGGGACCGAGCACCTTACGGGTCACGAAGCCTTTGTGGTAGAGGCGGCCAGAGCTTACGTTATATCCCGTATCGATGATGCGCCGAGTGATTTTGGTATTCTTGATCTGGTCATTCGGTTGCTGGATTTACTGCGCTTGGTGCTCGTACTGGAGTCCCGCGCCACTGGCGGCGCCAGTGCCGTGTCCTCCAACTTTACGGTAGAGAATATTGTACTGGGCATCGGCAATGCGCTTTATCGAAGTGAGCTTGGCCTGCATGTATCTTCTCTGGGGCTGGCGAGGGTCAACAAGTAGTCGCTTTGCGCGATCAGATGCTTCAAAGCCCCACATCTTTTACGTTTTCCATCACCACAAATGTGCTCGTTTGCAGTACATGGGGCAAGGCAGAAATTTGCTCGCCCAGCACCTGCCGGTACTCTGCCATGTTACGGGTACGCACCTTCAGCAGATAATCGAAGTTGGCCGCAATCATGTGGCACTGCTCAACGGCCGCAATTTCTTTCGCCGCTTTGTTGAAAGCCCTGAGTGCATCGCTGCTGGTGTCGCTCAGAGTTATCTGGGCGAAGGCGATGTGGCTTTGTCCTAACTTGGTATGGTTTACCAGCACCGTGTAGCCGGTAATAAAACCTTGTTCCTCAAGCCGCCGCATACGCACTTGGCATGGGGTTTTGGATAGTCCAACACGGGAGGCAAGGTCGGTGATTGTGATCCGTGCATTCTTTTGCAGTTCACGAATAATGGAATGATCTATCCGGTCAAGTTCGCTCATATTGTGATGGCCCCCGCGTGGCTGCAGTCATCTGATCTCTCCCGTTCCAACAGTCGTAAACCTGCTGTATATGTCCAAACCGTCACTTTTGGGCAAGTCCGCGATTGGGGCACTATGCTGTAGGTTGAAAGTACCAGATGGCCCATTGGCTCCCGGGAAAGAGGCTTCGTTAGCATAAGTTAATTTGCCTGAAAAGGCACTTAATAAAGGGAAATTTCTGTATTTTTGTTGGTCAATAAAGCCGAAATGATATGTGTTTTTGGTCTATACAGTGAAATAGTCTTTGTCGTTGTAGGTAGAATGCGAAAAAGACAAACAACTGAGAGGTACAGCTATGTCATCGCAGCAATCAGTTACTCCCGAACTTGCCCAAAGTCGGCAAGGGGTTCGCGATTATTATCTCGAAGATGAGTATAAAGTCATTCACGAGATGATTGCTGACGCTCAGTTGTCCCGGGAAGAGCGTGAAGCGATTTCGGCGCGAGCGGCGGACCTGGTGCGCAGCGTCCGTGCAAACGCGAAATCCACGATCATGGAAAAATTTCTTGCCGAATACGGCCTCACCACTAAAGAGGGCGTTGCGCTTATGTGTCTGGCTGAGGCGCTGTTGCGTGTGCCGGACAACACGACCATAAGTGCGCTGATTGAAGACAAGATTACCTCTGGCAACTGGGGAGCTCACGTTGGCAAGGCGTCGTCATCGTTCATCAACTCCACGACCGTTGCGCTCTTGATGACCAGCAACCTGCTGAAGGACTCCGAACGCCACACAGTGGGGGAAACCCTTCGCAAGTTGGTCAAGCGCCTGGGTGAGCCGGTGGTTCGTACTGTTGCAGGCCAGGCTATGAAGGAAATGGGCCGTCAGTTTGTTCTGGGCCGCGACATTGAAGAAGCCCAGAGCGAGGCCAAGTCCTACATGGCCAAGGGCTATACCTATTCCTACGACATGCTTGGCGAAGCCGCTCGTACCGATGCTGATGCCCGTCGTTATTTTGAGTCCTACTCCCACGCCATTGATAGCATCGCCAAAAACTGCAAAGACGATGTGCGCACAAATCCCGGAATTTCCGTCAAACTGTCTGCACTGCTGGCCCGTTACGAATATGGCCAGAAAGACCGGGTTATGACTGAGCTGTTGCCCCGGGCCCTGATGCTGGCCAAGAAAGCGGCGGCTGCGAATATGGGGTTCAATATTGACGCCGAGGAACAGGACCGCCTCGACCTTTCACTGGATGTCATCGAAGGGATATTGTCTGACCCGGAACTGGCGGGCTGGGATGGCTTTGGCGTAGTTGTTCAGGCTTTTGCCAAGCGTGCTTCACATACCCTTGACTGGCTATACGCTCTCTCCGAAAAGCTCGACCGCCGCATCATGGTCCGTCTGGTCAAAGGCGCCTATTGGGATGCCGAGATCAAGCGCGCCCAGGTAATGGGTCTGAGTGATTTTCCTGTATTTACACGTAAAGCATGCAGCGATGTGGCTTACCTCTCATGCGCCAAAAAGCTGGTGGGCATGAGCGACCGCATTTATTCACAGTTCGCCACCCACAATGCGCATTCGGTTTCGGCCATTCTGGAGCTGGTTAAAACTGCTGGTCTGAAAAGTTATGAGTTCCAGCGCCTGCATGGCATGGGCGAATCATTGCATAACCAGGTCCTCAAGGAGAGTGGTGTGCCTTGCAGGATATATGCACCTGTAGGCAAGCACGCCGATTTGCTGGCTTACCTTGTACGTCGATTGCTTGAAAATGGCGCTAATAGCTCGTTCGTTAACCAGATTGTAGATACCAGCATCACGCCTGAGGAGATCGCCAAGGACCCGATTGATGCAGTCCAGGAGCTTGGTGAGAACCTTTCGAGCAAAGTGATTGTGCAGCCTGCAGACCTGTTTCGCCCCAATCGCCGCAACTCCAAAGGGTGGGATATTACTGACCCTGTTACGGTTGCGCGCATCAACGAAGGTCGCGATGCGTTCCGCAGTCACCACTGGACTGGCGGCCCGCTTATTGCCGCGGACATCACCGGCAATGAAGTGCTGGACGTTAAAAATCCAGCTAATCCGGATGACCTGGTCGGGCAGATGACTCAGGCTAATGAAGCCGATGTCGATGCTGCCATTACCGCTGCCGAGCAAGGTTTCACTCGCTGGTCCGCCATGTCGGCAGAAGACCGCGCAGCCTGCGTTCGCAAAGTCGGCGACCTGCTGGAGGAGAATGCCTACGAGCTGTTTGCACTGACAACGCGGGAAGCTGGAAAATCTCTACTGGATGCCATCGCCGAAATTCGTGAGGCGGTTGATTTCTCGCAGTTTTACGCCAATGAAGGTGTACGCAATAGCGATCAAGGTGAGGCTCGCGGCGTTGTCACTTGTATCTCGCCCTGGAACTTTCCGTTGGCGATCTTTGCAGGTCAGATTCTGGCGAACCTGGCTGCCGGCAACGTAGTCCTCGCCAAACCGGCGGAGCAAACCTCATTGCTTGCGGCGCGCGCTGTTGAATTGATGTACGAAGCGGGTATTCCAAAGGATGCCATTCAGCTTCTGCCGGGTTCTGGCGCGACGGTGGGCACCGCGCTCACCTCTGACCCCCGTATAGCCGGAGTGTGCTTTACCGGCTCCACAGCGACCGCTCAGCGTATCAACAAGGTGATGGCTGAGAACGTTGCTCCGGACGCACCGTTGGTGGCAGAAACCGGCGGTCTTAACGCCATGATTGTGGATTCGACGGCCCTGCCTGAACAAGTGGTTCGGGATGTACTGGCCTCGTCGTTCCAGAGTGCAGGCCAGCGCTGTTCTGCGCTACGCATGCTGTATGTGCAAAAAGACATTGCGGATAACCTGTTGGAAATGCTCTACGGTGCCATGGAAGAACTGGGGATTGGAGATCCCTGGGCGCTTTCCACGGATGTGGGTCCGGTCATTGACGAAGCCGCCCGCAAGAAGATCGTGGACCATTGCGACAAGTTTGAGCGCGAAGGTCGCTTGCTGAAAAAGCTTCCCGTGCCGGAAAAAGGTCTGTTCGTCTCGCCGGCTGTGCTGAAAGTCAGCGGCATTGAGGATATGGAAGAGGAGATCTTCGGCCCGGTACTGCATGTGGCTACCTTTGAGGCCAAGGACATCGACAAGGTTGTTGATGACATAAACGCCAGGGGCTACGGACTGACGTTCGGCATCCACAGCCGGGTTGATAACCGGGTTGACCGGATTTCCAGCCGGATCAAGGTCGGCAATACCTACGTTAACCGTAACCAGATTGGTGCAATCGTTGGTTCTCAGCCATTTGGTGGTGAAGGGCTTTCCGGAACCGGTCCTAAGGCCGGCGGCCCGCAATATGTTCGTCGTTTCCTGAAAGGGCCCAAGGCAGAACGTCCGGCCGAATCGGGTGCTAAAACAGTCGAAGGCAAGAAGTTGGAAGGCTTGGCAGCTAATCTGCGCAAGTTTGAAGTGCCCGCTCCAAAAGCCAGAATTGAAGCCCTGGAACCGATTTTCGGCAAGGTGCCCGAGCCTTTGGATGCCCATGTTGAAGAATTGCCGGGACCAACGGGTGAACTGAACCGCCTTAGCAATCATGCCCGTGGGGTTGTGCTATGCCTTGGGCCTGACAAGGAAACGGCGTTGGCACAGGCAGCTATGGCGTTGTCACAGGGCAACAAAGTGATTGTGGTTGCGCCCGGTGTCGCAGAATCTGTAAATCGCGCTGCGCAAGCCGGGCTGCCCATTGTAGGCGTTGAGGGTAATCTTGAGCCGGAGGCACTGGGCAGTGCCAGCGGCTTTGAGGCGGTTGTAAGCTGCGCTGAACAGCCACTCCTGCGGAAATATCGCCTGGCTCTGGCCAAACGTGATGGTGCGCTGCTGCCTTTGATCACAGAGCACACTCTCGATCAGCGCTTTGTGATTGAGCGTCATCTTTGCGTAGACACAACTGCGGCCGGTGGCAACGCCAGTCTGATTGCGGCATCTGAGTAAAGTTACTGTAAAAGCCGGCAGAACTTGGACCCAAGGACGGGTCGGCCGGTTTATTGATTAGTTGCTGGCGTATCGCTCGTGCAGTATGCCTACGCGTTCAACGTAAGCTTTGGTTTCGGCATAGGGAGGGATCCCACCGTAACGGCTAACGGCACCCGGGCCAGCGTTATAGGCCGCGGTTGCCAGCCTCGTGTCGCCTTGGAAGCGATCGAGCATTTTGGCAAGATAGGTGACTCCGCCGCGGATGTTCTCTGCTGCTACCATGGCGTTTTGAACGCCGACCTCCAGAGCTGTTCCCGGCATCAATTGCATAAGCCCTTGCGCCCCCACCGGGGAAAGCGCCTTCTCGTTGAATGCAGATTCCGCATGGATAACCGCGCGTACCAGCGCTGGATCAACGCCATATTCGCTGGCAGCCGTTTTAATTTCGGTCTCGTAACGGCCAGAAAACAACGGCGTTGTGCGCCAGTTGACGCTTGAGTCGGGGTCGCAGGCGTAACAGTGGAAGCTGATTACATCGAAATCTGAAACTGAGGGCCGGGTTCCACTGTAAGCGATGATGCCATTTTCGTCCTGATACCGGAAAACAGTCTCGCTTTTGCTGGAGGCTCTACCAGGGCTGTTGCTCTTTACATTGGTAAACTCAACTCGGCCGTCGGGGTGCACAATACGCTTGATGTTGTCCGCTGTGACCGGTGCAGAAAACCAGATCAGCAAGGTGAGGAAGGGTAGGGCGATGTGTTGGTGACGTATCATTGGCTACTCGCGGAAAGCGTAATCCACATATGTGCTTGAAGTTATAGTAAAACAGACACAGCCGGGATTATACGGCGCTACCACGCAGAAATGACATAAAGTCTTGTCGGAAAAATGTTAACGGGAGAGCTGCCCTGGCACGGCATTGAGAGGTGCCAGGGCAGAAATGCTGAGCAAATTAACTGAGAACGCTAGACCTTTGGCCCCCGCCCGCGAACTGCATTGGCGACCAGAGAAATCACCAGCAGAATGAGAAAGATAAAGAACAGTACTTTGGCGATACCTGCCGCTGTGCCTGCAATGCCCCCGAAACCGAGAACGCCAGCAATGATGGCGATGATGAGACAAATGACAGCCCAATAAAGCATAGTCTTTCCTCCTTGTTTAACTTCCATGTAAACGTGGCACACACATCCGGAATGCACAAATCTCAAGCAGCCCCGGGGACACCAAAGCGCCATTTCCGAGGAGTCTTTTCAGTTTTAACAGTATGTTTTATCTGCGATAAACAGACTTTATTGTCAGTTGATTAAGCTTTTATAAGATAAGTTGTTGGGCGGGATATTGTTATCGTGGCGCTACTGCTATTCTTATTGAACGTAGCTCAGGAGTATTTTATGAATTTGAAACGCATTACCTGTGCTTTGCTCGTCGCAGCCTCATGCACGCTTGCGGCGCCTTTGTATGCGGAATCAAATGATTCAACGGTAGACAAGCTCAAGCAGGAAACCCGAGAGCTTGGCGAGTCACTACAGGAATACGGTGCCGACCAGAAAGACCAGGCTGAGGACTCTATCAATCGAACACTGTCAGCTCTGGACAGACGTATTGCGGAGCTAGAAAGAGAGCTTTCCGAAAACTGGGACGACATGAGCAGCACTGCCCGGGAGCGTTCACAGGAAAGCCTGGCGTCTCTTCGAGAACAGCGTGAACGGGTGCAAGTCTGGTATAACGAACTCAAAGCCAGTTCTGCATCGGCATGGGAGCGGGCTAAAAAAGGCTTCTCCGACGCGTATGAAACATTTTCCGAGCAGTGGAATGAAACCGAGCGGGAATTGACTCTGGATCAGGACAAGAGATCCGACAGTATCTGATCATCAAAACAAAACGAGACAAGGAAACACAATGCCATTTTCTCCAGACCATATTGCCGAGCTTAACCTGCTATCACAGTTTGAGTCCTCCTCAGGCCAGGCTGGTATCAAGGTGCATCAGCATGATGCAGCACCTGAGACAGTGCAGGCCGCTGAGCGGCTTTTTTCCAAGGGGTTGATTACTCGCGATGACGGCGGCTATCTCACGCCTATGGGCAGTGAGGCTGTTGAGTTGACGCAGAAACTGCAATCTATCCTTACAACATAAACAGTGAGTTTTCCGGCCGGGTGGCCATCTGTGATGGTCTTCTGGCTGGGCGTCTGTATCTGTTATGTATGTGCATGAGCTTCTATACTGGGTGACCGCCTAAACACCTCATTCCGGCTACTCGCTATGCGCAAGATGTTCTATTCCTTTTTCGTCCCCGCCCTTTTTGTATGGTTGTGGAGCACTGGTTTTATCGGTGCCAAATATGGCTTGCCCTATGCCGAGCCATTTACACTTCTTTTAATCCGTATGCTGCTGACACTGGCGCTGCTTTTCGTGCTGGCATTGTTGCTTAAAACCCGCTGGCCGGGCTTGCGAGCTGCCGGGCATCTGGCAGTTACCGGGCTGCTGGTTCACGGGTGTTATCTTGGCGGTGTTTACTACGCGATTCAGGACGGAATGCCTTCCGGTATAGTGTCTCTGGTGGTCGGTCTGCAGCCATTGGTAACGGCTGCTGTGGCGGTTTTTGTATTGAAGGAATCGGTCTCAGGCAAACAGTGGCTCGGGCTTGGGTTAGGGTTGTTGGGCGTAACGCTGGTTTTGTTGGAGAAGTTTGGCGGGGCAGGCAATCCGGGTACCGGCTTTCCCCTCTGGACGCTTGTCTGGGCTCTGTTCGCCCTGGCTGGCATTTCATTGGGTACGGTTTATCAGAAACGCAATGGTACGGGTGCAGATCTTGTTGCGGGCACCATTATCCAGTACGGCGCTGCAGCCACGTTTTTCGCGGTTGGCGCGCTGACGCTGGAGACCCGGGAGGTGGTCTGGTCTTTGCAATTGCAGCTTTCCATGGCCTGGTTGGTCCTGGGCGTTTCTATTGGTGCAATTCTGTTGCTCATGTGGTTGATTCGCCGTGGTGCGGCATCCCAGGTTGCCAGCCTGTTCTATCTTGTCCCCCCGGTGACCGCTCTGGAGGCCTTCTGGCTGTTTGATGAGCGCCTCGGTGTGCTGGCGATTGTCGGAGGCATTGTTTCTATAACCGGCGTTGCGCTGGTGGTATCGCAGAGACGCCCAGCCTAAGGGACACACTGAACTATAGGCTGACAATCTGTTGTCTGGAGATATGGCGCCGGTTTCCTGATCGTAACCCCAGTAGCGACGTGTTTGAGGTATGTTGGATGCGATCGTTTTCCGGAATATGTATGGGCGCAGGTAAAGAGAAGCGAATGATATGACCTATTGGCTGGTTGCAAATCCAGAAGCAGGCGATGGCCAAAGAGGCCGGGCGTTCTGGCTTGAAAAGCTTGAAAACGCCGGTATCACCGGCCCGGAGTGTTGTGATTTCAGCGAGCAGACCTGGGCTGAGCGGGTACAGCCTGATGACGTAGTTATGGTTGCCGGTGGTGATGGTTCGGTTAATGCTGGCGCCAGACTCTGCCTTGAACGTAATGCCACGCTGGCTGTTTTGCCATCAGGTACTGCCAACGATTTTGCTCGCAACCTCGCGCTACCCCAGGAACCCGAGGCTGTGTGTGAATTAGTACAGCAGGGTATTACGCAAACGGTTGATGTTGCCGAGTTTGGTGATGGGCTATTCCTGAATGTTGCCCACATTGGCCTGGGTACGATTCCTGCTCGGGAATCGCAGGGCTCGGCCAAAAAACTCCTCGGGCGCTTCAGCTACGGCATTGAACTGTTACGTAGTGCGAGAGTCAAACGAGGCTTTCACGCAGAAATAAAATGTGATCAGGCCTTTGTGAGCGGTCGTTGGCTATCCATTGCCGTAGCCAGTGGTGCCTTTTTCGGCGGAGGGAATGAGGTTCCGCAAGCGACTGCCGACGATGGTCTTCTGGACGTTATTGCCGTAAAACCACGCCCTCTGATACAACTGATTCTGACGTTTCTCATGGTCAGGTTTAGCGGCAGGTCTCCTGACCGCACCAGTACCGTAGTGCACCTGAAAGGTAAGCATTGTGATGTTCTTACCTCCCGTCCACAGACTGTTACCGTAGATGGTGATGAAGCGGGCAAGACGCCGCTGCACGTAACCTGTCGCAAGCATTGTCTCCGGGTCATCGGTGCGTCAGTGGTGGGCACGGGAACGGCTGATAGTGACCGCCTGGGGCTTGGGTAACGCGCTTATGGCCCGCAGATCAATGGTTACGCGGTTTTTCCGTGCAGCCGCCTGGGTGTTCCTCCCTCTGGTGTTGGTATTTGTTTCCCTGTTACTTCTTTTCCGGTACGTAAATCCGCCAACCTCTGCGTTCATCGTTAGTTACAGTATTGCAAATCCGGACCAGGAGGTACGCCAGCAATGGGTCAGCTATTCGGATATTTCGCCGTGGATGTCACTTGCCGTAGTGGCCAGTGAGGATCAGCGGTTTCCGGATCACTGGGGGGTCGACTTTGCGGCGATTCGCAAAGCCCTGGCCGAATATCACGCCGGTGAGGGTCTCAGAGGTGCAAGCACGATCACCCAGCAAACCGCAAAGAACCTGTTTCTGTGGAATGGTCGCAGCTTCGTGCGTAAGGCGATGGAAGCGGGGCTTGCTCTGGCTGTCGACGGGCTTTGGCCTAAACGGAGAATTCTGGAGGTCTACCTCAATATTGCCGAATTTGGCCCCGGAATATATGGGGTTGAGGCCGCCAGTCGGGTTTACTTCGGGATACCTGCTCGTCAACTATCAGCGCAGCAGGCGGCACGGTTAGCCGCAGTTTTGCCGAATCCGAAAGTGCTGAGCGTGAATTCTCCATCACCCTATGTCCGGGATCGGGTATTCTGGATTCGCGGACAGATGGACCAGCTGTCGGGTTTGCAGTACCTGAAAGGGCTCTAGATACCAAAGGCGGGCTCCGGTCTGTCGGTGTCTTTGATACTATGGGCGCCTGCGCTGAGAGAAGAGAATGCTATGAGAGTGCTATTACTGGGTGCTACCGGGCTTACCGGGGGACTTGTATTGAGTGAGTTGCTGGGCCGTGATGAGGTTGAACTGGTGAATGTGCCACTGAGGCGCAAGTTAAGGCTTGAACACAGCAAGCTGCACCAGGAGGAAATTGATTTTGACCACATGGGCGACTACACCGGGCTCTTTCAGGTGGATGCGATTATCTGTTGTCTGGGTACAACGATCAAAAAGGCGGGCTCCCAGGAACAGTTTCGTAAAGTGGATTTTGGTTATGGGCTGAAAGCCGCTGAACTAGGCCGGGTTGAGGGCGCTAAAGCATTTATTCTGATGTCGGCTATAGGTTCATCTTCTTCATCAACCATATTCTACAACCGGGTAAAAGGTGAACTGGAGGATGGCGTTAAGGGCCTGGAGTACCCTTATCTTTCAATTTACCACCCCAGCCTGCTACTGGGTGCCAGGAATGAACATCGCCTGGGAGAGGCTGTAGGTGTCAAAGCCATGCCACTGATCAATCGGGCTCTTGTTGGCCCGCTGGAAAAATACCGTGCTATCGAAGCGGCGACAGTTGCCAGTGCGATGGTTAATGAGGTTTGTAACCTGGCATGCGAATCTGCAGCCGAGCAGGTGGTTCAGATTCGGGAATACCAGGATATCGTCAGGCTGTCTGCCCAGACAGCTTAATTGCCTGCCAGAATCCAGCCTGCTGCTTTCTCGGCAATCATCAATGTGGGTGAATTGGTGTTGCCGCTGGTAATCACGGGCATCACACCAGCGTCCACCACACGCAACCCGGTTACACCTCTTACTCTCAGGTGAGAGTCCACCACGGCCATTGCATCATCGGGCTGCCCCATGCGGGTTGTTCCCACGGGATGGAAAATAGTGGTGCCTATGTCGCCGGCCAGGCGGCTGAGATCCTCGTCGGTCTGATACTGTGCCCCGGGCTTGTATTCCTCTGGCATGTACTTTGAAAAGGCTGGCTGTTGCGCAATGCGGCGTGTTACCCGCAATGAGTCTGCCGCAACTTTCAGGTCCTCCGGGGTGCTCAGGTAGTTTGGCGAGATGGCCGGGGCCTCCAGAGGATTGCGGCTGCGGATGCGCACGGTGCCCCGGCTAGTGGGATTGAGGTTGCACACGCTGGCGGTAATGGCCGGGAAATTGTGCAGGGGCTGGCCGAAGGCATCCAGGCTCAGGGGCTGGATGTGGTACTGGATGTTGGCGTGGTCGTATTCATCCGAGCTGCGGGTAAATGCGCACAGTTGTGACGGAGCCATGCTCATTGGGCCAGAGCGTTTAAGCAAATACTCAAGACCAATCCGGGCCTTGCCCCAAAGAGAGTTGGCCATGGTGTTCAGGGTAAGCGCGTTCGTCACTTTGTAGACGGAGCGGATTTGTAAGTGATCCTGAAGGTTTTCGCCGACCCCCGGCAAGTCTGCAACTACCGGAATGTTCAATGCCTGCAGCAGGTCGGATGGCCCTATTCCAGACAGCTGCAAAAGTTGCGGGGAGCCGATCGAGCCGGCCGATAGAATAACTTCGCGGCTGGCCGTCGCCAGGGTTGCATCTTGAAAGCCAGTGCCTGCCACGCGCACGCCGGTGCACCTTGGCTGTTTGCCATCCATGCCCATCTCCAGGCTCACTACCTGAGTGGAGTGCCACACGGTGAGATTCGGCCTTTTTGCAGCGCTTCGCAAAAAGGCTTTTGACGTATTCCAGCGCCAGCCGGCACGCTGGTTTACCTCGAAATAATCAACGCCTTCATTATCCCCCCGGTTGAAATCATAGGTGCGGGGAACGCCCGCCTGAACTGCTGCTTCAGCAAAATCTTCAAGTACTTGCCATTTTAGGCGCTGGCGCTCTACCCGCCATTCACCGCCATGGCCGTGGAAGTGGTTTAGCTTGCTATCGTCAGGGTCACCGGCGTCCAGGCCGTGATGGTCCTCATGTCGCATGAAGTCCGGCAGGCAATTTTCCCAGGTCCAGGCGTCATCTCCGGTTATTTCAGCCCATCGGTTGTAGTCCCGTTCCTGGCCGCGGATATACAGCATCCCATTGATGCTGGAGCAGCCGCCCAGGGTTTTGCCGCGCGGGTAAATCAGCGATCGGTTGTTGAGCCCCGGTGCCGGCTCGGTGCGAAAGCACCAGTCGGTGCGTGGATTGTTGATGCAGTAGAGGTAACCCACCGGAATGTGAATCCAGTGGTAATTGTCCTGCCCTCCGGCCTCGATCAGCAGTACCCGGTTCTCCGGGTTGGCGCTCAGACGATTGGCCAGTAGGCAGCCGGCTGTTCCGGCGCCGGCTATGATGTAGTCAAATTCAAACTGACCCGGCGTTTTATTTTTATCGGGCAAGGTGTTATCTCCGTAGAGGCCTGTTGTAGATAGAGGCCTGATTTAACAGCGGTCTTCCGTTACGCTACCCCAATGTTGCGTCCAGGAACATCATGACGACAAAACCGACCAGCAGTGAGAAAGTCGCCAGCGTTTTATAGCTGTTCCTGTGGGTTTCCGGAATGATCTCGTTGCTGATAATGAATAGCATGGCTCCTGCAGCAAAACCCAGAGTCCAGGGCATAATCGGCTCTGCCAGCCACACCATGGCAGCGCCGAATACACCGCCGATGGGTTCGGCAAGGCCGCTCATCAGGGCTATGGTGAATGCCTTTACCCGCGAGTATTGAATGGCCATCAATGAGAGAGCAACGGCGAGGCCTTCGGGAATGTTCTGGATACCTATGCCCATTGCCAGTACATAGCCGTTGCGCACGTCTCCCCCGGCAAAACCGACGCCCACCGCCATGCCTTCCGGGAAGTTATGCAGTGTTATGGCAATTATAAACAACCATATACGGCGTATGTGGGCCGCATTCGGTCCCTCCGGTCCCAGGTTGAAGTGTTCATGGGGCAGTCTCTGATGGATGAAGTAAAGAGCCCCTGCGCCGGACAATATGCCGAATATCACCAGCAGGGCTGCCGCCCATGTTGAACCCAGCAGTGCCTCCCCGTGCTCGAGCCCCGGAAGCAGCAAAGAGAAAAAAGAGGCTGCAAGCATCACGCCCGCAGCACCCGCAAGCATGCTGTCTTGCAGTCGGTCAGACAGGGTTTTGACGAAGAAAACCGCCAAGGCACCGATACCGGTTGCAAGGCCTGCCAGCAGACTCGCCAGTGCGCCAAGCCATACAATGTTGATATCTGTTGTCATAAAGACCTGATTTTCATGGACGGTGTTATGCCGGGTAAACGTTGCCGAAGCTGTTTCATGCTGTCAGTCTGTTTTGTAGGTTGGACTTTTCGAGCGCGACAGGGTTGGCTCGCAGCCAATGATCTGTCTTGCCTGCTTGTGGGCATGCAGGTACCAGCGCTCGCCGGGTTTTCTGAATGTCTGCGGCGTGATACGGAAATCGGTTGTTTCCATCGTGGCGGGGATAGGCGAGCCGTCGGCATGACGATAAACACAGCTGGTGCCAATCGTCGCAGAAGTAGCAACGGGTAACTCAATAAAACCGTCACTCGAAACTTGTGGGGGTTCTCCGTCCACACTGATGATTTTGAGGCAGGGCCCGTAATGAACCTTCGCCAGATCACGAACATATTCGCTCAGACAGTGTTGAGCGCTGAGAAAGACTGTGCCGCTACTTGTGCTTTCCGGGATTGCGGACACATTCTTTGTGCCTGACGGTTGATCGGGCAACGACTGGCAGCCTGCAACGAAAAGCACGCTGGCCAGCAGAAGTGTGACGACAGGTTTCATCGTTACTCCTCGTTATGTTGAACAACAGGGGATCGTTCGGGAACAAACAAGGAGTCAGTTTAGATCAGATCCGGGATGCCTGGGTACCCGTTGGGGTATATATAAACGCTCAGCTTAGCTTGCCCGCCCAAACATCCGCTCGAAAAAACCTGCTGAACGCACATCCGGAATAGGCAGGCTGTCTAACTCATCCATGGCCTTGCGCCAGAAGTGTTCCGGGTTATCCAGCTCCGCAACTTGTGCGCGCTCATCGGGGCTGTAGTGGTTATGCTCTCCCGCAAGCCCTTTTTCCATCAGCGCCTGCGTCCAGAGGTAAACCGCACCCCTCACTGTTCTTAGCAGGTGAGAGTATACGTCGCGGCTGAGATTGATCGCGAGCTCTGCACTGAGGTTGATTTGTTTCTGCAGAACAGCCATGTCCTCCTCGTCCAGTAATAGCCGGTTGCCGTCGCCTTTTTTGCTGTTGACGCAGATTTTTTCCAGAGATTTGGTGCCCTCGATAAGGTCGATATGTCCGAACTCGAGCTTCTGCTGCTCGGTCACCACGGGAGCGGGTATCCATCCGTATTGCGGGGATTTCGCGACAATGTGTCCGGGCAAATCCAGGCGATAGGGTGGCGCCGCATCGCGGTCCTGATAACCGTCGAATTCGGAGCGTAGCCATGCAGCCATTTTTTTGTGCCGTAGCATCATTGCAAGGGTTATTGCTGACGGCATGATGCTCTCAAGAAGCTCGCCCGAATCCCGGGTACGCTCGTCGAGATGATTGACTGATGCAGACATATGCTCTCCTCGGTGGTGGCAGGAATCTGGGGGCCTGCCAGCCTATTATTGTTGTTATGCCGATCCCGGGTTTGCCCGGGTGGCTTTATTGGAATGGTGTTCGTGTCTAAAAAGTAGACAATGACGCTCAGTGGCGCCGTTGTAAAAAGGTTATTTCTTTGTAACAGCGGGTAAGCGGTTTAACCAGGTAGGACACACCCAGGCCGTTACATACCGGCGTGGGTGCTTTCGAAGATTTTATCCGCGGAGGCAGCGACAAACCCGTTGTATAGACTGCCATCTGGCTTTGGATAGCGCAGTGCAAACTCATAGAAGCAACTGGGAATCGTCATTTCCCGATCGCTAAACTGAACAGGAACTCGGTCAGCCATGGTGGATGACTGTTCAAGAAGGTCCTCGGGAGACCCTTTCACTTCGCCGCCGGAAACGTTCACCGTAAAACCCTTGTCTTTCAGAAGCTGGTTGATGTCAGCAACTGTCTGAAAGTTCTGCAGATGATTAACGCTCACAGTGAAATGATTTGCCCGGTAGCCCCAAGCCGCTAGCCAGGCCGCATATTCGCTCTCATCCAGCAGCTTTCGGTAGGTCTCGTAATCGATATCCCAGTGCCGGCCGGAGTATAGAAAGTCGTCTGCCGCGATCTGTTCTTTTCCTACCTTCTTGACCAGAGTTTTTACTATGCCCTGAAGTTCCGGGGAGCATTGTTCCGTCAACAACTCTGAAATGAATACCCTCGGAGCCTCAGGATCTGTGTGTTCATAGTGGCGCGCATAGAGGTTTTTGCCTTTAAAGTGATACTCGCCGCCCTCGCGATAGCCAAGAGAAAGGAAATGCTTTGCCAGAGACTCCAGGCCAACGGGGGCGAGGTTGAAGGTTCTCAGAGCGATATGATCGTTGATTATTCCATGCCCTTCTTCGGCACCCAGAATCTTGTGGATTTTTACCGCAGAAGGCGTGACGTCTCGGTAGTTCTGCCAGAGCTTTTCGAACAACGCGTTGCGATCAGTATGCATAACTTAACTCCGGGGCCGTATTTCGCGTTTGTGTTGGCGTTGACTGACCCAAGGGCAAAGTGCGCGCGAAGTTGCCATTCCTCAGGTGCAGCTTTTCAGCGAGGGCCAGGGGAACAGTCAGCTTATCAGGCTGGGCGGACACCTCGGATGAGACTGTGGCCCGAAAGTCTGCCGTACCTGTATTTGCAATCAGGATCGGCTCATCAGGCTGGTATCTGTTGTGTTCATGGCCGTTGCCAGTTCTTTTACCCGTTTCACTAATAATGATGGGGCAGGCTGAAGAAGACCTTACGCTGGCGATGTCAGCCAGAGCGCACTCAACTGTTGGGCCCGCGTCAAACAGGTCTATGAGCCCTTTGTGTTGAAACCCTTCGGCTTCCAGTATCTTCAGAGCCGGCCGCGTGTTCTCGTGTACCTGACTGAGAACTGCACGGGCCTCTTCGCTCATGAGGCATGTGTAAAGAGGATGCGATGGCATCAACTCATCTATAAATTCAGTGTAGCCGCTACCTACCAGATGTGTCGCCCGGCCGAACTCCAGATCCACAAAATGTGCCTTCAACCAGTTCCAGAATGGCGACTGGCCAGCGCCATTGGATACACCTCGCATCTCAGCAATCACTTTGTCTGAAAAGCGTTCCGGGTGCTGTGCCATAAACAGGAAGCGCACTCTGGATAGGAGTTTGCCAGCATGGGCCCGGCGGAGTTCAGGCCGTAAATAGAGCGAGCAAATCTCGGAATAGCCTGTGTAATGGTTGCAGCGGGTGAGAGTTTCCACACTTCGACGAAGACCAAGGTCTCGGGAGTGATGGGTAACCGTATTGCGTCGAAAATGATAAAGCGGCCGGGTGTGCCCCGCATTTGCTTCTATGCCAGAGGTGCCGAGAATATCACCGGTGCTCTCATCTTCCAGCACGAACAGATAATGTTCGTCGCCCGGGCTGGTCACCCGGCGCTCGAAACTGGCCATGGAGTGGGCGATTTTTCGCGCCAGAGCATCTCTGTCTGGCATCAGGGAGGTAAACCCCGGGCCGGACTCCTTGGCTATCTGAGCAAGAGTGTCCAGATCTGTGTCGGTAATCGGGCGAATGACCATGGGCTGCAACCTGACAGTGTTTTGGAACAGTATGAAGTGATGTACTAACAGGTTGCAGGTATAATTTGATCTAAATGAGTTGTTATTTTATCAAAATGACCAATCAGGTGATCAAAGTGATCGGAACCAAAGACCAGAAGCTACTTATGCTGCTCCGTCAGAACGCCAGAACCAGCATCAGTGAACTTGCCAGAGCTTTAAACCTGTCACGCACAACGGTTCAAAACCGGATAGCTCGCCTGGAAAGCAGTGGAGTAATTGCCGGGTATTCGGTGCAGTTGGGAGGGGCTTTTTCAAGTAGCCAGGTAGAGGCTCATGTTTCGATAAAAGTTGTGCAGAAACTGACTGCACGAACGAATACCGCGCTTGAGGGTATCAGCCAGGTAGCGCAATTGTTCTCAGTCAGCGGGGAATACGACCTTATAGCGATCGTGCAGGCTCAGTCTCTGGAGGAGTTGAGTGCGGTGCTGGACGAAATTGGAAACCTTGACGGTGTTGAGCGCACTAACTCGGCGGTGGTTCTGGAAACCCGTTTCCGGCGTTAGACGCTTTCCGAATGCTATTGTTCAAACGGTGAGTATCAAGAACCCAACATGCCTGCGTAAGCGCTGTACAAGAAAGCGGCTGAGCCAAGCAGAATAAATCCCCAGGCTGGAAAAATCAGAAAAGAGCGACTCGATTGTCTCATGGCAGTCTCCTATGAGTGATGGGATTCGATACGCTTCATTTTCCACTCTAGACCAATCTTGATTAATGTCACAAAAATATAATCAATTTCTTTAGCCTCCCTGACGTCATGCAGTGCGTTTTGTCACCAGACAGGGTGTCTAATGCCATTGAGCTCTTCAGAAATCAGGTTAAGATGAGTCTGATCTTGATTTCGATTCTTAAGAATTGGTACAGGTTCAACAAACGATAAAAACAATAAGGAGTTGTTCATGGCAATGGACCCCCGTAGGCAGACATCCTTGCACTGCTTATATTTCTGGGCGGAGCACAACCCGGAAAAAATCTATCTGACTCAACCCTATCCCGACGGCACGGTGGAAGACATCACCTGGAAGCAAGCCGCCGATCAGGTGTCGCGAATGGCGGCCCACCTCAACAGTCTTGAGCTACCAGAACCTAGCAATATCGCAGTTCTGGGTAAAAACAGTGCCCACTGGATACTGTCAGACCTGGCCATCTGGGCTGCAGGGCATGTATCTGTGCCGCTCTATCCAACCCTGAACGGGGAAGCTGCCGCCTATATCCTTGAACACAGCGGGGTTAAGTTGTTGTTTCTGGGGAAACTTGATGGAACGGCGGATGGATGGAACGATATAAAAGGGCATCTTCCTTCCGATCTTCCGATCATATCCCTGCCGATGTCGCCGCGGAATGATACGCCAAAGTGGCTGGACATTATTGCGGAGTATGAGCCGGCTTCACCAAAGCTACCCGACCCGGATAGCCTGGCAACGATTAAATATACCTCCGGCAGCACCGGTCGCCCCAAAGGGGTAATGCACAGCTTCCGCGCCATGATGTCAGTCGCCGACGGTTTGCAACAGATGTTCACCGCATCATCCGATGACCGTATGCTGTCCTATTTGCCACTGGCACACGTGGCTGAGCGGGCTGCGGTGGAAACCCAATCCCTGTATTTCGGCTTTCACCTGTACTTTGCCAATACCCTGGAAACTTTTCAGCAGGACTTGCAGCGCGCCCGGCCAACCCTTTTCTTTTCGGTCCCACGCCTGTGGATGAAGTTCTACCTGGGGATTAACGCCAAACTGCCGCCTAAAAAACAGAAGTTGCTGTTCAGTATTCCGTTTATAGGCTCAATGGTGAAAAAGAAGGTACTGAAGCAACTGGGTCTGGATCATTGTCGGGCCGCTCTGACCGGTGCCGCTCCCTTGTCGGAAGAGATCATCACCTGGTACCGCAACCTCGGGCTGGAGCTGCTGGAAGTCTACGGCATGACAGAAAACTTCGGTTACTCCCACGCCAGCCGCCCCGGGGAGGCCAGGATCGGCTATGTGGGCGTAGCCAATCCAGGTGTTGAACATCGTATTGGTGAAGGTGGCGAGATACAGGTCAAGAGCCCTGGAATGATGCTGGGTTACTATCAGAATGAGGAAAAAACCCGGGAAGATGTCACTACCGATGGTTTCCTCAAAACCGGCGACATGGGGGAAATCAACGCTGATGGGTATCTGCAGATTACAGGCCGGGTAAAAGACCTGTTCAAAACGTCCAAAGGCAAGTACGTAGTGCCGGTGCCCATCGAAAACAGGTTCAATCACCCTTCGGTGGAAGTGGTCTGCGTGGCTGGGGCCAATCAGCCCCAGCCCTGCCTTATGTTGTTGCTTTCAGAAGATGTCAGGGATTCTCTGGAAACCGGCTCCAGCCGGGAGGCGCTGGAACGGGAGTTGGCGGAGGAACTGGAGGCGGTGAACAAAGACTGCGAGGCCCACGAGAAAATTGCGTTTGTGGTTGCGGTGAAAGAGCCCTGGACGATGGAGAACGGGATGCTGACGCCTACCATGAAGATCAAACGCAACATTATCGAGGATGTATATAACCGCAAAATGGACGAGTGGTTTGAGCAGAAGAAGAAAGTAATCTGGGAGTTCTGAGCGTGTAATGCAAAACGCCGACGACTCTGTTCAGAATCGTCGGCGTTTTCAGTCTGGTTTTCCCGTAAAAAGCTGCGCTGTATGGCGCAGCTTTTTACGTATGTTCGACTGGAATCAGTGACCACCCTGCATTTGGGTGATATCAGTTACTGCTACAGCCTTACGGTTAAACGAGCGCATTTTTCTGCTCATGAACTGTACCGCGATCTTTGCAGCTGCACGGGTGTGATGACTTCTTACTCCAGCACTGTTGTGGAGGATACTGGACGGTAGCGGGTGAACGGTTGCAATGTGCTTATGAGCCATAGCGACTTCCTCCTTGGCTGGTGATTAACAATTAATGAGTGAATAAAGGGTTTGACCCGAATTTACGATGAATACTAAAGGTATTTTTTTGCAGCTTAAATACGTTAAACTCCGTACTCACGTTGCAAATATGCAGTAGCTATGGACTGGGATTATCTTCGATATATACATGCTTTGGCAATAGGCGGAACACTCGCAAAAGCCGGAGAAATACTGGGAGTGCACCAAACCACGGTTTTACGCCGTCTGGACCAGATGGAAGAGTCGCTGGGGGTGCAGTTTTTCGAGCGCAACCGGGATGGCTTGCAGCTGACGCCGGTTGGAGAAACCGCCTTTCGTAACGCCGAAAAGCTATCGGTTGAGATGGAAAATCTCGAGCGCAAGCTGGTCGGGCAGGACTCTGCACCCGTAGGCAAGGTGCGGCTGGCCGCTGAGGATACGATGATGAGCGAATTGCTCGGGTCGGTTCTGGCAGAACTGGTGCGCGAGTTTCCGGATATTGAACTGGAAGTTCTTACAGATAATGACGTAACCAACCTCACACACAGGGAGGCGGACCTTACACTTCGCCCTGAAAATAAACCTCAGGCAACACTCGAGGGTGAGCGGATAGCCGCAATCGAATCGGCTGTTTATGGTTCAGCCAGCTACTGCCGGCGCAACCGTAATATGGATATTGAAAACCAGCCCGAAGACTGTCTCTGGATTATCCCGGACGAAACCTTCAGCCACTTGGCTACGGGCCGCTGGTATCGCAAACACCTGAAAAACGCTACGTCGGTCATCCGGTGTAACAGTCTGCACGCCATGCATGCGTTGGCGCGCTCCGGCGCAGGCCTGGCTGTATTGCCGTGCTTCCTGGGCGAAGGCACTAAAGAGCTGCGCCGGCTGTCAGATCCTATCGAGGGTGAAAGTGTCGACCTGTGGGTGCACGTAAGCCAGGACACTCAGCAAATGGCGAGAGTTCGTATTGTGATGGAGTTTCTGGTGGACCGACTGCGTGCCCAGGCCGCGATCATCGAGTTCAACCCGACCGCATGATAATTCGCAATCTCAACCGCAGAATGGCCAGAATTGATACCAGCGCCAGCACTGAAATTCCTGCTCACAGGATTTGAGCTGATTATCGTAAAGAAAGGCGCGGTTCTGAACCCGTGAAGCCAGAGCCGTAACTGCGGGCTTGCGGTTATATGTTTTGCGGGCGTAGCCGCCCCGACCCTCATGATAAGCCAGGTAAAGTTGGCGCGGGCTGTGGAAAGCAATGCCAAGTTGTTGGTGGGTGAGGTGGTTGTACCAACCCACGAAATCCAGTGCGTGCTCCATATCGGTACGAACGGTAAACAGACCATCGCCGTTGGCCATCAGATACTCTCCCCACGCCGGGTCCAGGGCTTGGGCGTAGCCATAGGCTGTGGTTGGCCGGCTCCAGGGAATAAACC
This sequence comes from Marinobacter sp. 1_MG-2023, assembly GCF_030549045.1. Taxonomy (NCBI): domain Bacteria; kingdom Pseudomonadati; phylum Pseudomonadota; class Gammaproteobacteria; order Pseudomonadales; family Marinobacteraceae; genus Marinobacter; species Marinobacter sp. 1_MG-2023. The sequence goes on from NZ_JAUOST010000001.1 coordinate 1,065,931, forward strand.
CCCATAGCAGAGTCCTGGGAGGTTTGGCGTGGCTGCGGAATGAAGATTCGTAATAAACGAACGCCATTTGGGTGGCGATGGGCGTGCCCCAGCGGTCCTGAGAGTTTTTTGCATAGTCATACCAAACGGTATGCTCACGAAAAATCTCACATACATTGTCGGGATTAACTGGTGGTTCCGGGGCCAGCAGGCTGAACCTCAAGGTTGCCCAGGTGCCGATAAGCAGCCCCAGTACCGGAAGGCCGTACCATTTCAGTCGGAATCTCCACAGGTTACGGCGTGTCTGGCGCCGTCTTTTACGTGGGCGCGCCGGTCTCCAGAATTTTCCTACCAAACTGTCATCTCCGGAACCCATGGATTGCTTGCTCAGGGAAGGGTGCGCGTGTCATAAACGCAGCACCCATCAAACAGGATGATAATTAAATGAAGCTTGGCACCCTAGTTAAACCTCTTTTAATCACCGGCCTGTTCCTGGCTGGCCCCGTTATGGCAACGCCTAGTGCTCAGCAGGTTTTAGATGCATCGCCCATAGACGATATTGTAGATCGTTACCCTGCCATGATGAGTGAAGGTATTCGCGAGGGTATGAAGCGCAGTCAGCAACTACCGCCTATGGTGGCAGATACCATTGGCTATGTGGTGACTAACAGTTTTCGCGCTGCAGACATAGAACAGGAAATCGTGAACAACCTGGAGCGCGACCTCTCCGGGAAACAGCTTGAAGCGGTAGAGAGTTGGTACACGACCCCGGTTGCCCAGAAAATCTCGGCGGCAGAAATCGCGGCTTCGGACCCAGTTGTCTGGAAGCAGATTCAGGCCAGAGCATCGGATTTGAACGAGAAATATAAGGGTACGGATCGCGCAAAAATGTTTGAGCGGTTTGATCGTGCAGCCCGCGCGACTGAAAGCACGGTGGATACGACCATTGCCGTGCAGCTTGGGTTGGCAACCGCCATGGCTGCATTCAGCAGTGACTCGGTGAATTACGATGAGCTTAAACAAAGCATAGAAAACCAGCGCGGCAAAATCCGGGGCATCGTTGAACAGCAGGTGTACGACAGCTACTTGCACACCTATGAAAACATCAGCTCTCAAGAAATGGGGCTGTATATTGATTTTCTGGAAAGTGGCCCGGGCACTGCATTTTCTAAAACCGTTACCCAGAGTATTCAGCAGGCTATTACGGATCCGATTGAGTCCATCGGAAACCAGATGGCACGCTTTCTTGCCCCGAAGAAGTAGGGAATTAGCTAGAAGAATAGTCAGCGCTGGCAGGATTGGCTCCCGATGCAATCAGGAGCCAATCTGCAGCCCGCGGCGGGAGAACCTTCGGCTTATGAGTAAAGGTTCCTCCACATGCGGCTGAAGGCTCTTAACTGCGGCTGGTTACTTCCAGAAGGTGGTAGCCAAACTGGGTTTTTACTGGCCCGAGAACCTTGTTCACTTCGCCACTAAAGACCACTTTGTCAAACTCAGGAACCATCTGGCCGGGGCCGAATGAGCCCAGGTCGCCGCCGTTGCGGCCAGACGGGCAAGAAGAGTGCTGCTTTGCAACTTCAGCGAAATCTTTACCGCCTTCAATCTCTTTCTTCAGTTCTTCACACTTTGCTTCGCTGTCTACCAGAATATGGCGCGCGGTTGCCTGTGTCATGGTAACGATCCTTAACTAGAATGAATGGATACTTCAGAGAGGGAATGCTGCCCGTCCCTATCGCCGGAGGCAAGCCTTTTTATCGGTGTTTCTGCGGCCTCACGATTGTCACTGCAAACCTGTACAATGCCCGCTTTATTTAGCTGGCGCAGCGTCGGCCCTCACATCTATAGGTTTGTTTCTTGATCTCTACTGCCAATATCACCATGCAATTCGGGGCTAAACCCCTTTTTGAAAATGTTTCCGCCAAGTTCGGTAACGGCAATCGCTACGGCCTGATCGGGGCTAATGGGTGCGGCAAATCCACCCTGATGAAGATCCTCGGTGGTGACCTTGAGCCTTCCGCAGGGCAGGTTATGCTTGAGCCGAACGTTCGCCTGGGTAAGCTGCGTCAGGATCAGTTCGCCTATGAGACCTGTTCTGTCATGGACACTGTGATCATGGGCCATGAAGAACTGTGGAACGTAAAAAAAGAGCGCGATCGCATCTATTCGCTGGCTGAGATGACTGAAGAAGATGGTATGGCGGTGGCGGACCTGGAGGTTCAGTTTGCCGAGATGGACGGCTATACCGCCGAATCCCGGGCGGGCGAACTGCTCCTTGGCCTGGATATCCCCCTGGAACAGCACGATGGGCCGATGAGCAACCTCGCGCCTGGCTGGAAGCTGCGTGTTCTGTTGGCACAGGCCCTGTTCTCGGACCCGGATGTCTTGCTGTTGGATGAGCCCACCAACCACCTGGATATCAACACCATCCGCTGGCTGGAAAATATTCTGGTAGCGCGCAGCAGCACCATGATCATCATTTCGCATGACCGTCACTTCCTGAACAGCGTGTGCACCCACATGGCGGATCTGGACTACGGTGAACTGAAGCTGTTCCCGGGTAACTATGATGAGTATATGACGGCCGCCACCCAGGCCCGTGAGCGTATGCTATCGGATAACGCCAAGAAAAAGGCTCAGATTGCGGAATTGCAGCAGTTCGTTAGCCGCTTCTCTGCCAATGCTTCGAAAGCCAAACAAGCCACCTCCCGCGCACGCCAGATCGACAAGATTCAGCTGGACGAAGTGAAGCCCTCCAGCCGTGTGAGCCCTTTCATTCGTTTTGAGCAGGGCAAAAAATTGCACCGTCAGGCGGTCACCATTCGGGATCTGACAAAAGGCTTTGACGGGAATACGCTGTTCAACAAGTTGAACCTGCAGGTTGAGGCCGGCGAGCGAGTGGCTGTGATTGGCCCTAACGGAATTGGTAAAACCACGCTGTTACAGTGTTTGGCAGGTGCTTATGAGCCAGACAGTGGTGAGGTGAAGTGGACGGACAGCGCGGAAGTGGGCTACTACGCCCAGGATCACACGGATGATTTTGCTGACGACGACACGTTGTCGGAGTGGATGGCTCAGTGGACGACGGGTGGCGAACAACTGGTTCGCGGCACCTTGGGGCGTATGTTGTTCTCTGGCGATGATATTGGTAAATCGGTGCGGGTGATTTCCGGTGGTGAGCAGGGGCGCATGCTGTTCGGCAAGCTGATTCTGCAGAAGCCTAACGTGATGCTGCTGGATGAGCCCACCAACCACCTCGATATGGAGTCCATCGAGGCTTTGAACCTGGCGCTGGAGAACTATCCCGGTACACTGATTTTCGTGAGCCACGACCGTGAGTTTGTGTCTTCATTGGCGACTCGGATTATAGAGCTGACGCCTGAGGGTGTTACTGACTTTAGTGGTACCTACGATGACTATCTCCGCAGCCAAGGTTACTTGTGAGAAGCGGGGGCGCGGGTGGGGCGCTCCAAAAACCGCTGTGAATACGTCCGTGTACGCTTGGCTCCGCCATCCATGGCTCCGCACATTTTTGGAGCGCCCCACCCGCGCCCCCGCCCGAACTTTGGGGTGGCCTCGATTCAGTGAAGGAAACTGCTTTGGAAGAGCTATCAGTAATTGAAGCAACCCGTAAATGGGTCGAAGACGTCGTTGTTGGCTACAACCTTTGCCCGTTCGCCAAACGGGAACTGGTCAGAGATCGCGTTCGATTTGTGGTTTCTGACGCTGATAACGAAGACTCACTGCTTCAGGCCCTGCAAACTGAACTCCTGCGGCTGGATGATGAACCAGAAACCGAAACCACGCTTCTGATTCACCCTCATGCTCTACAGAGCTTCGCGGACTACAACGAGTTTCTGGATGCAGCCGATGGTCTGCTCGCGTATCTGGATATGGAAGGCGTATACCAGATCGCCAGTTTCCATCCGGATTACCAGTTTTCGGACGCTGAACCGGATGCAGCTGAGAACTACACCAACCGTTCCCCGTTCCCCATGCTCCACCTGTTGCGGGAAGCCAGTTTGGAAGCTGCGATCGATAGTCATCCGGATGTAGACGGGATACCACCGCGTAATATTGAGCTGATGAATAAGCTCGGTGTAGAGAAGATGCGAGAAGTGGTTTTCGCTTGTCATCAGAATTCGCCTGAAGCAGGGGAGTAGGCCAAAGAGCCGGTGGGTAACCCTCTCCCAAAAATGTGCGGAGCCATGGATGGCGGAGCCAAGCGTACAGGGAAGTATTCACAGCGGTTTTTGGGAGAGGGTTACCCACCGGCGACTGCACTTAGCCAGGATTGTCGCAGGCCCGACGATAGACAATTTAACGACGTTAAAGAGGCACCACAGTGGCACGACTATTCGAGCAACTAGATAGCCAACCCTCCGAAATCGGCGAAATCACACTCCGCCGTCGCCGCATCCCGGCACTGGGCGAGAGAGACATTTTCGAGGTAAAGCTCGGCGAAGAATTTCTGATGTCCAGCATGTTTGTGGACGCCGAAGTCGCTCTCTCTGATCTCGGGCTAGGTGAAACCGAAGGCGACAACCTCAGCGTTGTCGTGGGTGGCCTCGGGCTTGGTTATACGGCCGTGGCCGCGCTCAAGCATGAGCGGGTAGGGGAGTTGCTGATTGTCGAATACCTTGAGCCCGTCATTCGCTGGCACCAGCAAGAACACGTCCCCCTTGGCAAAGACATTAACGCCGACGCCCGCAGCCGCTACATTCACGGCAGCTTTTTTGACCTGGCCGTTGCCGACCCAAACAGCGGCGGCTTTGATCCCGACGCGCCGGGCAGAAAGTTTGATGCCATTCTGCTCGACATCGACCACTCGCCCCGAGCCTTGCTGAGCGACTCGAACGCCAGCTTTTACACCACCGATAATATCCGTCGCATGGCCGGGCAGCTCAAACCTCGTGGGATTTTTGCCATGTGGTCCAATGAGGGCGAAGACGCCGTATTCATGGAAGTACTGCGGGACGCGTTTACCGAAGTCGTCTGCCATGTTGTAAGCTTCTACAATCCGTTCCAGAACAGAGAATCTTTCAACACCGTCTACGTGGCCCGAAAACCGGGCTGAATTTGCCGGAGCTTGTATGCCAGTGACGACCCATCGCACTCGTCCTTTCAGTTCAAACCAGCGCCTCCCGGAACGGGATGGGCCGATGATTCTGCACGAACCTGAACAGGCGGGTGATTTGCTGTCGGATTTTATCCATCGCTACCCCAAACTGCTGATTCTGACCGGCGCTGGTGTGAGTACGGACTCAGGTATTCCGGATTATCGTGATGGCGAAGGTGCCTGGAAGCGCAAACAGCCGGTTCAGCACCGTGAGTTCATGGAAAGCTTCGAAACCCGCCAGCGTTATTGGGGGCGAAGCCTGATTGGCTGGCCTGTGATGCGAAATGCCGCGCCCAACCCCTCCCATTATCACATTGCTGATCTGGAGTTGCGTAACCACTCCAGCCTTGTCGTTACCCAGAATGTGGATCGCCTGCACCAGAAAGCCGGCACTCACGCTGTGAGTGACCTGCATGGACGTGCAGACGAAGTTCTGTGCATGAGCTGCGGCTACCGTTGCCCAAGGGATGACGTTCACGAACGCTGTGCTGACCTTAATCCAGGTTTCGGGCAGTATAAAGCCGATACAGCACCGGATGGCGATGCAGACCTGGATATCGATTTCTCCGAATTTCAGCTGGCAGACTGCCCTAAATGCAGTGGTATTCTGAAGCCGGATGTGGTGTTTTTTGGAGATTATGTGCCCAAGCAAAGAGTGCACTCAGCTTTGGATGCACTCAAGGCCAGTGATGGGCTGCTGGTAATCGGGTCGTCGCTGATGGTTTACTCGGGTTTTCGCTTCTGCCGCTACGCCCAGGAATTTGGCAAGCCGGTTGCCACCCTGAACCTGGGCCGCACTCGTGCGGAGGAATTGGCGGATCTGAAACTGAACGCCAGAATCGGGGAGACCTTGCAGGCGACCCTCACTCGGTTGTAGGCAGGGGCCAGGGCTCCATCAAGCCGGAATGCCATCAAACAGCAACACGACCCCAAAAATATACAACACCATAATAACCGCACTTTCTGTGCCGATCCTACCGATGCCGTGGCGTTCGCGACGGATCAGCCCCATCATCAGCACGCCCGACATCAGCAAGGTGAGAGCTGCCCAGAATTTCGAGTCTTCGGGCATTGCGTGGTAGATCGAACCGTTCCTGTAGGCAATATCCGATGCAGCGGTAAACAGCGTGTCAAACGCATTGCCGCCAATGATCCCGCCCACTGCAAGCGTGAGTGCTCCACGGCGAACCGCAGCAACCGAAGTGACCAGTTCAGGAATCGAGGTACTGATGGCGGTAAGCAGTACACCGACCACTGTCTGAGTCATGTTGGTTTCGGTGGCAATGACCGTAGCAGCAGGTTCCAGCATCCAGCCGGCGATACCCAGGATGGCCATCAACACCAGAAACTCGCCCCATAATTGCGACATGGGAGGCATGGCCGTTACATCATCGGGCTTGTCTTCGCGGGTATCCCGGGTCATGGATGGCAACCACATGGGGGATTCTGATGCCGTACGAACCAGATAAATGCCGTAAAAATAGGCTACAAGCAGCACTGGCGTTACAGGGTGGACGCCGCCAATGGTCACATCTGGCAAGTAGGGTGCAAACAGAATCAGTGCCAGCAGGCAGATCAGCAGCCCGTTCTGCATCATATTCGGAACCGATGCGGCGGCATGTTCCAGATTGGCCCTGCGATAGACCATATCGGCAACCGCCAGGAAAAAGGTTTGTACTGCGATACCGCCCAGCGCGTTGCTGACGGCCAGCTCGACATGGCCATTCCAGGCTGCCGTGACCGAGAGAACCGAGCCGCCCAGAGACGTTGATGCGCCCAGCAGCACCGCACCTGCGGCTGCCTCACCAATTCCGGTGCGGTCAGCCAGTTGGTCGACTACTCGGGTAATGCGTGTTCCGGCGATCGCGATGATGGCCGCACATACACAAAATACCAGGCCACCCTGCAATAGAGTCCAGCCTTCGGTCGGTGGGATTGACACGTTAAACAAACTCCATCAAAGGTCTCTCCCAGACTAGTGACTTATCTTTGGCCCTATGGCATCGATCAACTGGTCTTTCAGCCGACTAACTCCTTCTGACCAGTCGGGTCTTCCATGGCAACGTCCGCTGAATTTCCTCCGCTCAGTATCATACGCGCCGCAGCAATAGCCGCATCGCGGTAGGGCATTAGCACTATGTCGGCTTTTGCGTGCGTGAGCGCGGACGCCGTTTGTATGCTGTGTGCAGCAACGGCGACCTTGCCATGATAACCAAGGTCCTGCACAGATCTGAGCAGCGCACGTCGCGGATCGTCATGGGTCAGTCCGGTTTCGTGTTCGGGTACAGCCAGTACCAGCCATTTTGCCGCCCCAAGTGGCAGGTGTGCGAGAAATTCCGGGTCGGTTGCATCTCCGAAAATGACATCGTATCCATCCATCCGGGCATGGCGAACCGCTGTGGGGCTGAAGTCGACACCAAGCACTCTCAGACCAGCCTCTCTCAACACACACGCAATGCCAAGGCCGTAACGCCCCATCCCGAACAGGATGACATCGTGCCCCTGCGAGCTTGATGGTGCATCTTCGCGCGGAGTTGAAGCCATTCGCCGGTCAAAGATTCTCAGAAGTGGTTCCAACCGGTCATAGATCTGATGTGAATAGGTGATCATGTAAGTTGAGGCAGCGATGGTGATAAGTCCCACCAGGGTCACCAGGCCAAGTGCCTGATCGTTGACATGGCCTATGGTTACGCCCATTGCCATGAATATCAGGGAGAACTCGCTGATCTGCGCCACCGTAAGGCCTGCAAGAAAGCCTGTGCGCTTTCGGTAGCCCATAGTTACCATGATGATCAGTACAATCAGGGGGTTGCCGATCAGCACGAAAAGCGACAGAACAACGGCCGGCCCTACGCTGGCGCCGAGAACTGACAGGTCAAGAGAAGCTCCGAGCGCTATGAAGAAAAAGAGTAGCAGGAAGTCCCTTAGCGACGTGAGACGTGCTGCAATTGCCTCGCGGTAGGCCGTGGATGCCAGTGAAACACCCGCGAGAAGCCCGCCGAGTTCTTTTCCGAAGCCCAGGTAGTGGCCAATCGCCGCCAACAGTGCGGCCCAGGCGATGGTAAATGACACCAGCAATTCCGGAGCCTGCGACAGCCGGTCGACCAGTGGGTTGGCGGCATAGCGGATGAACAGCGCCACGGCAAAAAGCATGGCCAGGCCATAACCAAGAACGACCAGCACATCGGTCAATGCTGCATCTTCACCGGTTCCCACGCCGATGGCAGACAGCACGATCATTGCAACCACAACAACCACATCCTGTACGATCAGGAAGCCAAGCGCGATGCGGCCATGGAGTGAGTCGATCTCGCGCTTATCAGACAAGAGTTTGACGACGATGATGGTCGACGAAAACGTCAATGCAACCGCCACATAAACCGCCGTCAACGCATCCAGCCCAAGCACGAGGCTGATGACGAAGCCGAAGACCGTTGTGAAAATCACCTGTCCCAGCCCCGTGACCAGTGCCACGGGTCCCAGCGTGCGCACCAAATTGAAATCAAGCTTCAGGCCGACTAGGAATAATAGAACCGCGATGCCCAGCTCGGCCAGGAGGTCTATCTGTTCGTCAGAGCGCGCGATATCCAGCACCGAAGGGCCGGCTACGATACCTACTGCAATGAAGCTTACGATCAATGGTTGGCGCAGAAGAAGTCCGATAAAGCCTACGCCGGCGGCCAGCACCAGCAGTGCTGCGAACTCGTAGAACATGTAGCCCTGAAGCGCTTCGGTCACAATGTCTCGCTTTTATTTTCGGTTTTTGATGGTTGCCCTGCGGTGCCCGGACGTTTTGTCCTGTAGCGCAGAGCCCGCTTTTCTATTTCCAGAATTACTAGCAGTGCTGGCCCTACGGCAACGACAGCCAGGCCCTGGGAAATGGTTAAAGGCCGGGTATCGAAGAAAGCCTCCATAAACGGAGCGTAGGTAAACAGGAACTGTAATGCGGTGACTGCGGTTATGGCGATAAGCACCGGTCGCGTCCCGAGTGCGGCCTTGAGCGACAGCGACGTGGTATTGAGGAAGCGTACAGAAAAAAGATAGAAGATCTCCATCACCACCAGGGTGTTGACTGCGATCGTGCGTGCCTCTTCAATACGTGCACCTTGCTGTTGCGCCCAGATAAACATCCCGAAGATACCCGAGCATAAGAGAACCGACACGAATGCCACGCGCCATATCACGAAGCGGGACAGAAGGCTTTCGGCGGAAGAACGAGGCGGGCGCTGCATGATGCCAGGTTCTGGCCCTTCAAACGCCAGAGCCATGGCCAGAACGACCGAGCTGACCATGTTAACCCAAAGGATCTGCACCGGGGTAATTGGCAATGTCAGGCCCAGCAGAAGCGCTGCGATCAGTGCCATGGCTTCGCCGCCGTTGACGGGCAGTAGAAAGACAACGGCTTTTTGCAGGTTATCGTAAACGGTTCGGCCGGCTCGAACGGCGGCTGCAATGGTGGCAAAATTATCGTCCGCCAGCACTATCTCGGCCGCTTCCTTCGCCGCTTCGGTTCCGGTTTTACCCATCGCGATGCCAATATCAGCGCGTTTCAGCGATGGTGCATCGTTTACCCCGTCGCCGGTCATGGCCACGACGAGTCCATCAGCCTGCAATGCTTCGACCAGCCGCAGCTTGTGCTCGGGGCTGGTGCGCGCAAACACGTCGATGCGGGCGGCGCTCTCCTGCAGTTCTGTGGCACTCAGCCCGTCGATCTGAGACCCTTCCAGCACCTCCTCGGTATTCTCAAGCCCCAGTTGTCGAGCAATCGCCAGGGCCGTACCTCCGTGATCTCCGGTAATCATTTTGACCCGGATGCTTGCGGCCTGACACTCGGCCACGGCGGCAATGGCTTCTTCACGGGGTGGATCGATCAGGCCGACGAGCCCAAGAATGGTCAGCCCGCTTTCCACTTCACTGAAGGACAGTGTCTGAGCTCCTTCCGGTGCACGCTTTGTGGCGATGGCCAAAACCCGCTGGCCTTCAGCCGCTATCTCCGACGCCGTGCGCCTCCAGTATTCGGTATCTAAAGGTGTGGCTCCGTTTTCGTCCTCGTGCTGGCAGGTGCACATGGCCAGGATGCGCTCGGGAGCTCCCTTCACGTGCATGGTTGCCTGGCCGTTGTGATCATGATGCAGTGTCGCCATAAACCGGTGCTGGGCGTCGAAGGGAATCGCGTCAGTTTGCGGATTGGCGGATCGGGTGTCGCCTGTCATCAGGCCGGCTTTGCAGGCAAAGGCGACCAGTGCACCCTCCATTGGGTCGCCTTGCACGGTCCAGCCAGCTTCCGTTTGCTTCAGTTCTGCATCGTTGCAAAGCATGGCGCCAAGGGCAAGGTCACTCAGGAGCGGATGGGTTCCCGGTTCGATCTCCTGGGAGTCGAGCATAATGAAACCATCGGGTGTATACCCTGTGCCGGTTACAGAAAAACTTTGTCTGGCGGTGGCGACCCTGGTCACTGTCATTTCGTTGCGGGTCAGGGTGCCTGTTTTGTCCGTACAGATGACTGAGACAGAGCCCAAAGCCTCGATGGCGGGAAGCCGACGCACGATCGCGTTGCGTCGAGCCATAGCTTGCACGCCGATGGCGAGTGTTACGGTGAGAATTGCCGGCAGTCCCTCGGGAATCGCCGCAACCGACAGACCCACCACGGCAACAAACACCTCACCGAAGCCCATGCCGGCCACGCCATACCCGAAGGCGAGGATCATAGCTGCCAGCACTAGAATGACGCCGGTAATGCGGCGGGCGAATACTTCCATCTGCAGGAGAAGTGGCGTGGTTGTTGTCTCGACGCTGGTCAGCAGCCCGCTGATTCGCCCGATTTCGGTCTCGGCCCCTGTTGCGACAATAACACCACGCCCGGTGCCAGCGGCGACCAAAGTACCGCTGTAGGCCATTGAGCGTCGGTCGCCAATGGGTGCGTCTGATGCGACGGGATCTGTCGCCTTGTCGACCGGGACGGATTCACCGGTCAGAACCGCTTCCTGAATTCGCAGGCCCCTGGCGGCAACCAATCGAAGGTCGGCGGGGACCTTGTCGCCGGCGTCAAGAAGCACGATATCCCCGGGCACCAGTTCTTCGGCAGGCACTGTCGCGCGGCGCCCGTTACGCAGTACTTCTGCCTCTGGAGCCAGCATGTCGCGGATTGCCGATAGAGCCTGCTCGGCTCGCCCCTCCTGCACGAAGCCGATTACTGAGTTGACAAGCACGACGGCCAGAATCACACCGGTATCGACCAAATGCCCAAGTGCGGCCGTTACGGCTGCTGCGGCCAGCAGTACATAGATAAGAAGGTTGCGGAATTGCCTGAGGAACCGGCGTAGCGGGCCGTCAGGCTGAACTTCGGGTAGACGGTTTGGTCCGGTACTGTTGAGCCTGTCTGCTGCGTCTTTGGAGCTCAGGCCATCAAGGCCTGAGCCCACATTCCTGAAAACCTCGTCCTCCCCAAGTGCAAACCACTTGGGGCCAGATGGATCCTTGACGGGGCGACGGGTCATTGGGCCTCTCCTTAGATCAACACAGGCCCATCATACACGTCGATATAGCTCAAATATATTTGAAGTCGACGTCAAAATTCCCGGATTTTTACCCCTCATCCTCCGATTTGATATAGCTCAAGATCCGAACAGGTTGTAGACAAATACCGCGCCCACAGCTACCGGTGTAATGTAGCGCACAGTGACGTACCAGAGACGGAACATGGGCTCCGACAGCGCCAGCTCCTCTTCCATTGCCTTGCGTGACATTACCCAGCCAGCCAATATTGCAACCAGCAGGCCGCCCAGAGGCAACAGAATGTTGGCGGTAAAGAAGTCCAGCAGGTCAAAGATGGTTTTGCCTTCAAGCATGCCGATCCAGCCCAGGGGTGCAAAATCTGACCACAGGTTCAGGGAAAGAATCGATGCAATACCCAGAGCCCAACATACAAAACCGGCACCCAATGTACTGATGGTGCGATTCATGCCTTTTTGCTCTTCCAGCCATTCCACAATGGGTTCCAGCAGGGAAATGCCTGACGTCCATGCAGCGAATATCAGCAACACGAAGAACAGGGTTCCGAACAGGCTGCCCATAGGCATCTGGCCGAAAGCGAGCGGCAGGGTCTGGAAGATCAGGCCGGGGCCGGCGCCGGGCTCAAGGCCGTTTGCGAATACAATGGGGAAAATCGCCAGGCCCGCAAGCAGAGCCACGCCTGTATCGATAACGCAAACCGCTATGGAGGTTTTGGCTATGGATACGTTTTTGGGCAAGTAGGAGCCGTAAGCCATCATTACCGCCATGCCGAGACTCAGAGTGAAGAAGGCGTGGCCCAGGGCCACCAGAATGCCGGAAGTGGTGAGTCTGGAGAAGTCTGGCTGGAACAGGAAAGTCATCGCCCGTCCGAATTCGCCGGTCGTCATGGCGTAACCAACGACGATCAGAAGCAACAGAAAAAGAGCGGGCATCAGGATGCTGACCGCGCGCTCAAGCCCGGAACGAACGCCCTTCGCTACCACCAGCATTACCAGACCCATAAACAGAGTGTGCCACATCAATAAGGTTGCAGGGTCGCCAAGCAGATCAGAAAAGATGGTGCCAATGGCGTCAGCGGACTGGCCTGTGAGTTGTCCGCTCGCCGCTGTACCAACATAGGACACAGCCCAGCCGCCAATCACCGAGTAGAACGACAGAATGAGGAAACCCGCGACGACACCGATTGCACCGACAATCCACCAGGCGGGGTTCAGTTTGTCGTGCCTGACGATGGCTTTCAGGCTGTTAACCGGGCTGTGCCCGCCACGGCGGCCGATAAGTACCTCGGCCATCATGATAGGCAAGCCAATTGCCGCGATGCACAGAAGGTACACGAGCACAAAAGCACCACCACCATTTTCACCGGTGACGTAGGGGAATTTCCAGATATTACCCAGGCCAACGGCAGAGCCGGTAGCCGCAAGAATAAAAGCCAGGCGAGATGACCAGAGTCCCCGTTTGGCGTTTGAGCCTTCTAAAGCCCCGGAATAGGGCGCATTTGATTCAGACATGACTGTCTCCTGACAGATACTTGTTTTTGTTGGTAAGAGCGGAAGCCGTGAATTGATCACGGCCCCCGAAATCGGGCTGTCGTTGGTTAACCTGTACCAGTGTGCCGCTCACGCGCGGGCCCATTTGCGCCAGAGTGTTTCAGGAAGCGCTCTTCGGCGAGTGTGTTGGCGACTGCGCCAGTTGGCATGCCGCTGCGGTCCGAACGCTTGAAAATCTCTGTAAGTGTTTGGCCAATGCTCTCTACGTGGGCTCGCACGGTTTCCGGGGACGCGCCTGTGCGTTCGTAGAAAACATCGATGATGCCGCCGGCGTTGATGGCAAAGTCCGGGGCATAGAGGATGCCCCGGTCTTTGAGCGCCTGGTCGTGATCCGGACGTTGCAGGAGGTTATTGGCTGCGCCTGCAACGATCGTTGTTTTCAGGCGGGTAATGCTGTCGTCATTCAGCACGGCACCCATGGCGCATGGTGCCACCACATCTACCGGTAGAAACAGAATGTCTTCAGCCGATGCGGCATGAGCGCCCAGTTCATCCATAGCACGCTGCATATTCTCCTGGTGAATGTCATACACCCAGAGTTCAGCGCCGGCTTCTTTCAGGTGGCGGGCTAGTCGATAGCCCACGTTGCCAATGCCCTGGATGGCAACCTTCAAACCGGTCAGATCGTCGCGATCGAGCTTGTGTTTCACCGCGGCCTTCAGACCTACGAACGTGCCGTAAGCGGTGGTGGGGGAGGGGTCACCATTGCTGCGCTGACCATCAAAAGCCGTGCGCTCGATTATGCCGGCAACGTGTTTGGTGTGCCGCCCCATGACTTTCAGGTCTGGCACGCTGGTTCCGGAGTCTTCGGCCGCTATGTACTGGCCGCCAAGTCCCTCAAGGTGCTTGCCCATCGCTTCCAGCAAGGCTTCGCTTTTTTGCTTTCGTGGATCCCCGATGATGACCGATTTGCCGCCGCCGAGGTCCAGGTTGGCAAGTGCGGATTTGTATGTCATGCCCCGAGACAAACGCAATACGTCGCGCAGAGCTTCCTCATCGCTGGCATAGGGGAACATCCTGCAGCCGCCAAGAGCTGGTCCGCGGGAGGTGTTGTGTATGGCAACAATGGCTTTTAGCCCGGTTTCGGGATCGCAGAAAAACGATAAATGTTCGTGGTTATCGAACTCGGGATGGCTGAATACGTTCATTGCGGTTCACCTCTTTTTCCTGGCCCTGGTGGGCGCCGTTTTTCGGAAGCTGAGGTGACGAACTCAAACGAAGGACACGTTTGCACATTGCAAACGGCGCCCTGGGGGCGTGCAGATATAGACATTTTGAAATCCTCTCCACCTGGCCGGATCTCGGCGGCAGTGGCGGTGTTGTTTTTGTCGTCCGGCTTGTGGCCGGCGGTTTGATTTCAGGTGTCCGGGTTTCCCGAAGGGGATTGCCCTTGTGGGGCCGGACTGGAGTTAAACTAATCGCTGTAACCGGGCAGGTCAATCGTGGGGCTTGTCCCGAATGCAGTCTTTAGCCTCCTTGCAGTTAGTTGCATTTACAAAACTTGTTGGCAGATCAACAACTCACGCCTGCGGAAACTACTTATTCGCGTGGCCGGAAAATTTCCTTAGCTTGCGTAGATGATAAACACCCTATATCCCTACCAATTTCAGTCCGCAAAGGTTCGTTCCGAGCTTATCCGGATGTTTCCTATCTCATTGTTCGTGGTAGCGTTCGGCGCTGCCTTTGGTCTGGCGGCTGTGCAGAAAGGGCTGGGGCCTCTTGAATCCATTCTGATGAGCACTCTGGTGTTTGCCGGTGCCTCGCAGTTTGCGGCAATTGATATGTGGGGAGCTGAAGTCTCCGTGCTTCCCGTTATGGTCGTGGTATTTGCCATCAACTCCCGACACCTGTTGATGGGGGCTTCGCTGTACCCCATGCTGAAAGATGTTTCTCCCGCTAAACGTTATGGTCTTATGTTGCTTCTCACCGACGCGAACTGGGCGGTATCTGCTCAGGAATACCAAAGTGGCAGGCGTAACCTTGAGGTGATTCTGGGCGGCGGCCTGGCTCTTTGGCTGGCATGGATTGTCGGGACCTGGCTTGGTGTGTACTTCGGTGGGCTTTTGCAGGATCCGAAAAGCCTGGGGATGGACATGGTGCTGGGCTGCTTTTTGTTGGCTATGGCGCTGGGCGGAAAGAAAAACCCTCGAGTACTGGTTGCATGGTCGCTTGCCGCGATTGCTTCCTTTGCGGCATGGAAGTGGCTGCCGGCCAATACCCATGTGGTTGCCGGCGCCCTTGCCGGTGGTGTGGTTGGCTTCTTCTGGCTAGAAAAAAAGCCGGTTGACGAGCATGTCGAGGAGCCGGCATGACTATTGAAACAACCACAACCGGCGTTCTGGCGCTGATACTGATCATGACACTGGTAACCCTGGCAACCCGGTTCGGGGGCGTGTTTATCATGTCTTATGTGCGGATAAGCCCGCGTATTGAAAGCTTTATCAATACCATGGCCAGCTCCGTGCTCATTGCCATTATCGTGCCCATGGCGTTTGGTGGTGATGCCGGCGCGATTGCGGCCCTGTCTGTGACTGCCGTTGTCATGCTTGCTACCAAGAAGCCGCTGCCAGCCATTGCGTCGGGTATCCTCGCGGCTGCTCTTGTCCGGTATTTTGCGTAACCCCTCTCAAGTTCGCCTTTTCTAAGCCGATAAACGGATAGAGATTCGAGTTATTGAGAGGTAAACCCGCGCCATGATCGTGTCCAGTCAGATTTCCTTTCTTCAGGGAAGTTCCCGTCAGGAAACGGCCTTCGACCAGAGCCAGCTCCGGATTAACCAACAACCGCTATCCGGCGCCCCGGCAAGCGATCAGCCGGGTGGGGCGCAAGTCAATATAACGCGCGATGCAGCCTATCGTTACACGAGTCAGGAGCGCCTGAGCTACTCCGGTTCCAGCACCGTCAGCGGCGCTGATCGTAGTGCGGTATTTTCCAGCGCGGAGCTGGCGGAGAAAACCGCAGAACTGTTTCTTCGGGGCCAGCAGGCCATCAGCGTAGGCCGTGCTGCTTTGGCTGGCGACTCTGGCACCCAGACGCAAGGCAGTATGTCCGTTGAGGCCAACCGCTACATGTTCTATTCCGAGAGTGAAACCCGCTCCTTTGCCTCGACCGGAAGTATTTCTCTGGAGAACGGCGAGACCATTGATTTCACCTTGTCACTTCGTCAATCACAGTCCCGGACATATGAATACTCTGAAAGTCTTCGCATAGAGGAACGCCCGATGACCGATCCACTGGTTATCAACTTCGGCAGTGCAACGGCTCAGCTTAACGACACTCTGTTCGAGTTCGACCTGAACGGAAACGGCGAATCCGGGCAGTTTGCTACCTTGGGTAGCGGCAGTGGTTATCTGGTATTCGATCGCAATGAGAACGGCGAGGTGGATGACGGCACTGAGCTGTTTGGCCCCAAAAGCGGTTCTGGATTCAGCGAACTGGCAACGTTTGATGATGACGGTAACCAGTGGATTGATGTCAGCGATGAAGTCTTCTCATCGCTATCGGTCTGGGTGCAGACTGCTGACGGCTCGCAGGATTTGAGGTCGCTGGAAGACGTTGGGGTACAGGCGTTATATGTAGGCAGCGCTGAGGATAGCTTTACCCTCACGAATAGCCAGGGCATTCCTTTGGGACAGATTCAGGCTTCAGGCATTTACCTGACCACCGACGGCGAAGTTCGCACGCTCGAGGAAATTACTTTGGCTGAACAGAATACGGAGCAAGTTCCACCCGCAATGCAGAGTCTCGGTGGCAGCGGTGGACCTGATAGAGACGGCAACGAAGTCGGCGGGCTTTTGGGCGCACGGATTGAGGCCATTCGAGGTGCATTGGAGAAGCTCAATGACATTCGGGTAAAACAACAAGCTTTTATCGAAGAGACCAAGAACTTGGGGGAAGCAAAATCCCCTCTGGATGAGTACATGAATATCATCAACCAGTTGCGGCTTGAACTGCTGAACAGCCAGGATGAGAAAAAGCAGGCCGCGAGTCGGTACCTTGAGTTTGCCAGGGTGTAATCCTGCACAGGGTAGGACAGGATGAGATTGTACGTCTGCGGCGGAGAGCCGCCTCTCGTATGAAAGAGTCTATATTGAATTGCCGGGCGATTGCGTCGTAATTGCCTTAGCCTGCCAACCCCGAAAACTGGTTGTTGGCAGGCCGATAACCTTAACCACCGCAACCGCCCTTATTGAATGGCAGAAATGTCGGGCTTTTCCTACCGATAAACAAGGCCGCCATCGATCAGTGGGGCCTGCCCCGTCATGTAGTCGGCGTCGGGTCCTGCGAGAAACGAGACGAAAGCCGCCACATCTTCGGGCGTCTGGGCGCGACCAAGAGCTATGCCGCCGACGAACTTGTCATAGCTTTCGCCGATTTTAGCACCAGTGATCTCCGCCATGCGCTTATCAATCTCAACCCACATATCGGTGCCGACCACCCCTGGGCAGTAGGCGTTGACCGTTATGCCGTCGCTCGCGAACTCTTTGGCAGATGCCTGTGTCAGAGCCCGCACTGCAAACTTCGTGGCCGAATATATGCTCAACAACGGGAAACCTTCGTGGCCGGCAATGGACGACGCATTGATGATCTTGCCTTTGGTTCCGTGTTGTTTGAATTTCGCGGCTGCCGCCTGAGTGCCCCACAAAACACCTTCAACGTTCACTTTGAAGATTTTATCGACTTCTTCCGGTGTAACATTGGCGATGGATTGAATGTTGGCGATGCCCGCGTTATTGACGATGATGTCAAAGCCGCCCAGCTCTTTCTCTGCGTGATCGATCGCAGCATAAACTTCGTCGCGTTTGGAGACATCGGCTTTGAAGATTGTGGCCTTGCGCCCCAGTGCTCGAACCTCGTCGGCAACGGCCTGCATGTTCTCGTCATTAAGGTCAACAACGGCAATGTCGGCGCCATCGCGTGCGAGTCGCAATGCGATTGCTCGACCAATCCCTTGTCCTGCACCTGTAACTAAAGCGACCTTGTTTCCCAGACGTTCCATTTGTGACTCCTTGTTTAGGTTACATAAATGGCAAGTTTATGCTGGCAGGAACATTGATGGTTCCGCCTGCATTTAAAGCTCAATAATCATGCTCCTCATACCGCACACGATCAAGCTGCGTACAGTCGCCTATTGAACTGCCCTCGACTTTCAGTGTTTCGGCAAGTGAATCTGTCAGTTTCGCCCTGAACATGCTCGCTACCTGTAGGTTTCCGGGGAATATACCTATTTCTCGTGTTTGGCCTTGCCATAGAATGTGTCGCTTATTGCGTATGTTTATATGTAATCAACGCAATAGCTAACGCACCGCTGTTATTGAAACTGGTAAGACCATGCCTCACTTGTCCCTTGAATTCGTTTCCTCAGAGTGGCTTGCGCTCAACGAGAAATTTCCGTCAGAAACTCACCAATTTGTTCGAGGTTTTTTTCAGAACAACGCGAGCATACTCTCTGAATATTTCTATCAGGTGATGCTTTCCAATCCAGAGGCCTCAAAATTCTTATCGAATGAGGATGTTCAGCAACGGCTCGGGAATTCCATGCAGCGCTGGTTGTCCGGGCTATTTGGGTCTTCGGATCAGGACTCTGTTTTTAAATTGATTGCAGAGCAGCGCAAAATTGGTGAGGTGCACGCCAGAATCGATATTCCCCTCCATCTGGTATTGAGGGGAGCGCGCTGCCTGAAGAATCAATTTACAGCCCTGATTGATGATGGGTTATTGAGTGATAAGCAGCGGGTTCTGGCAATCCACCTGGCTTCTGACACGATCGATCTTGCTATGGAAGTCATGGGGCAGGCTTATTCTCTCTCCCACGACCGAAATTCTCGAGCTGAAGAGGCTTATCGGCTCTTTGCGATTACCCAAAATATTGCAAACGAGAAAGATCAGCAACGAGCAGCTGTGCTTCATTGGGAAAACCAGCTGATGTTTGGCCAGGCTGTTGGCAAAAAGTGTTCAGAGCTGCCTCGTATTCAGACATCCGAGTTCGGGCTTTGGTTTCGTCATAAAGGGGCTCATGCATTCGAAGGATCGGTTGAGGCTACTGCAATTCTGGATGCCATGGATGCTATTGACCATACGGTGCTCCCATTGTTTGGTGCCGGCGGCCACGACCTGGAGGGCCAGGCGAAGCGTGTGTCCTTGTTGCATGACCTGCGGGACAATGTAAGAAGCATTTTGTTTCATCTGGACAGTCTGTTTGAGCAAAGCAATGAGCTGGAATCCGGGCGGGACGTACTGACACGTTTACTTAACCGAAAGTTCATGCCAGTGGTTCTCACCAGACAGATTGACCAGGCGAGAAAACAGGATACCTGCTTTGGTGTTGTAGCTTTGGATATTGATCACTTCAAGCAGGTTAATGACACATACGGCCACCAGGCTGGAGATGTCGTTTTGCAGCAGCTTGCCCTGATTCTTCTGAATAACAGCCGGTCTGGTGACTATTTGTTCCGAATGGGAGGAGAAGAGTTCCTGTTGGTTGCGGTAGACATCAACAAAGAGCAGGTCCAGCGCCTTGTGGAAAAGCTCAGGGTGAGTGTTGAGCGGGAGTTGTTCCGGCTGCCCGAGGAGAACACGTTGAGAGTGACCATCAGTGCAGGGGTATCCTGCTTCGACGGTCACCCGGATTATCAGCGCTTGATCAGAAAAGCAGACGACGCCCTGTATCAGGCGAAGAGCCGCGGCCGCAATCGGGTCGTCATCGCCTGACTTGAATGAATGGTTGCTGGATTTAAGGAGGTTTCATGGGACTTCCTCAAGATTACAAGATCGTGATTTGCCAGACCGCAACGAGCCTTATAGGCTTTTTGTGAAAGCCACCGAATATCAGGAGCTTTACTATGTCCAATAATCACGTGTACAAAAAAGTCGAAATTGTCGGTTCGTCAGAAACCAGCATTGAGGGTGCGATTGAAAATGCGCTCGCGGAATCTGCGAAGACTATCCGCAATATGGAATGGTTTGAGGTTACGGAAACCCGCGGGCACATTGTTGATGGCAAGGTTGGCCACTACCAGGTGTCGCTGAGCATAGGTTTCCGGATCAAGGAGAGCTGACCTGTATTCGGAGCCTGGGGCGCAAAGGCGCCTCTTGTCAGGCTCCGTCGTTCTGCCGGAACGGAAGCGCCGTTTTGGCGTCGTCAAAATAAGCCAACACCTGCTCTGCCTCCTCCTGTGTAAATTCTGCAATGGCCTCTCGAAACCCGGAATGGGCGACCCCATGCCATGAATGCGTGAGTTCAGGTTCAAAGCCGCGAACGAGCTTATGTTCGCCCTGTGCACCGGCATCAAAGGTCTGAAGCTCCAGCTCTATGGCTAGTTCAATGCCCTGGTAATAGCAGGTTTCAAAGTGAAGGTGGTTGTACTCTTCAAGACAGCCCCAGTAGCGACCGTAGAGTGTGTCTTTTCCCTTGAGAAACAGGGCCCCTGCAATCATTTCGCCGTCTTTCACCGCCATGATGACATGCAGGTGATCAGGCATTTTCTCACGCAGCTGCTCAAAGAACTGCTGGGTCAGATAAGGCCTTTGCCCACGTTTCAGATAGGTTGCCTGGTAAAAAACATAAAATGCAGCAAGAACGTGACCGGGAATCTCCCGACCGTGAAAGCGGCGGAAGCTGATGCTTTGCTCCGAAATCTGTCGGCGTTCCTTGCGTATGGATTTGCGTTTGCGGGAAGTCAGCTCGCCCAGAAAATCCTCGAAGCATCCATAGCCGCGGTTTCGCCAGTGAAACTGGCAGCCAATCCGGTGCAGCTGTTTGTCATGGTTTAATAGTTGCTGATCTTCAGTGTTCGGAAACAGAATGTGCCATGAATGCGCGCCAAGACGGGCTGCCAGCGTATCAAGAAGGTCATGAGCCTGAAGAGCGTCCAGAGTGTCACGCAGCCGTGGATCAAGAAGTAGCCTGGGCCCCTGGGAAGGCGTAAAGGGAATGGCGATCAGAAGCTTCGGGTAATAATCCAGACCATAGCGACGGTAGGCGTCTGCCCAGGCCCAGTCAAACACATATTCGCCCATTGAGTGGGATTTAAGGTAGGCCGGAGCGACGCCAGCAATCTCACCTTTTAGCCGGAAGACAAGGTGGCAGGGTTTCCAACCGGTTTCTTCGCTGGTGCAGCGGGAGGTTTCCAGCGCTTCAAAAAACTCGTACCGGAGAAACGGGTTATCGGTGCCTGCCAGCCGATCCCAGGTCTCCCTGGGAATGTCGGAAAGGGAATGGCAGGCCTCGATCGTAATATTTGATACTGCGGGTTCTGGCATGGCTGGGGCGTACTCCTTGATCGCTCCCGTTACCTTACGTCAAAACCCGGCTTTTGATCACTTCTTCTGCTGATCGCAGCGTTTTTTCATCTTCTCCATCATTTTTTCTGCGCGCTTTTCCTGCTCTTCGCGCCTTTCTTCATGAATATCGTTCCAGATTTTGCGTTGCTCATCGTTCAGCTTAAGGCGCTCGGCCATAGCATCGCGCTTTTCGGCCATCTTTTCCTGGCGTTCAGCTTTGTTGAAAGGCCCTTTGCCTTCGCGCATGTTCTCGCACATTTCGGTCATATCACGGGGGCCGTCGCCGCGATGATCGGAATGCTTGTCGGCAAATACTGCAGGGCTGGCTGCAAAAAGAGTCGTGGCCAAAAGGCTGGCGGCGATAATAGAGGTTCTGCGTTTGCTCATGATAATTCCTCGTACAGTTGATTAGCTGCTTGGCCGGTTTCGGCATAAGCATGATTCGCCCCCATAGTAAGGCGAATCTTGGTAAATGAGCGTCAAGGGTATGTAAAGGTTCTGCAAAGGAATACTGAGTGGCGCCGTCAGTTTCAGGGGGGCGTGTTAAACTTCAGGGCATCACACCATGCACACGATGACTGAACAAGCCCGGATAGAGACAAACGATGCAGAACAGAGTCTTGCTGGTAGAAGATGACGACGAGCTACGCGAACTGCTTGCCCGCTATTTGAGTGGACAGGGGTTCACCATACGCGAAGCGGCCAATGGTAAAGATGGCTTGGCGCTGGCACTCGGGCAGCACTGCGATATTGTGGTGCTGGATATTATGCTGCCGGATATCAGTGGCCTTGAGGTGTTGCGGGAATTACGTGCGGCCACGCACTTACCGGTGGTGCTGCTGACAGCTCGAGGCGATGAAACAGACCGCATTGTTGGCTTTGAGGTGGGTGCTGACGACTATATACCCAAGCCGTGCAACCCCCGTGAACTGGTGGCACGGCTCCAGGCGATCCTGCGTCGGGTGGCCTGGGATCAGAAAGCGGAAGTGACGACAGAAAGGCATTATGGAGATTTACGCGTCGAACCTGACCACCGCCGTATATACCATCATGGTGAGCCACTTGAGCTGACAGCCACCGAGTACGAAATTCTGCAGGTGTTGCTTGCACATGCCGGAAGTGTGGTCCGTAAGACGGATCTGATGCAATGGGCCCTGGGGCGCCGCCTTGAAGCCTTCGACCGTACCCTGGACA
Source organism: Marinobacter sp. 1_MG-2023 (assembly GCF_030549045.1). Lineage (NCBI taxonomy): Bacteria > Pseudomonadati > Pseudomonadota > Gammaproteobacteria > Pseudomonadales > Marinobacteraceae > Marinobacter > Marinobacter sp. 1_MG-2023. The sequence goes on from NZ_JAUOST010000001.1 coordinate 1,088,566, forward strand.
TGCATATCAGCAATCTCCGGAAGAAACTGGGTAGCGATGATCCGCCCAGGATCGAAACGGTGCGTGGTCTTGGCTACAGTTACCGGGTGCCAGCATGAATCGGCGGGTAACGTTTCCACTATTCTGGCGGATTTTCCTGTTGATCTGGCTGGCCATGGCCGTAACCGTTGTGGTGAGTAATCTTGCCTCCCAGGTGTTGCTCGATCGCGAGCGAGCTGCCATTGAGCGGCAGCTCGAGTTACGGGATCTCGGGTTCGACGTGGCCGCGATTAGGGAGCGCCAGGGGCGCCGGGAGGCTCACAGGTTTCTCAGTTCCCAGGGGGATGAACTGGGGCTGCATCTGATGATGATCAGTGCGGATAGCGGCGAGCGTTTACCGCCTGCCATTCGATCCCGAATTGAATCCGGATGGTATCGGCAAAAGCCTGCCATTGTGGATTTGGGCGACGGTTATCGCCTGATCGCCTGGCCTAAAATGCATGGAGAGGGCTGGTTGGAACCCCGGGTTTTCCGGTTTATGGAGATGGGGTTGGCGTTTGTTCTGATCACTCTGGCTTGCTGGCTGATCGCGCGCTTTGTGTCGCGGCCCATGAGGCATATGGAAAGGACGGCTCGGGCTATCGCGGGCGGCAACACGGAATTGCGGGTCGATGAGCGCATAGCTAACCGCCGGGATGAGGTCGGGCAGTTGGCAACGGCATTTAATGGAATGACCGACCAGCTGTGTAAACTGCTGGATCGCCAGAAACATCTGTTGAGGGATATTTCCCATGATTTACGTACGCCGCTGGCACGTCAACGCATTGCTATTGAGTTGGCCAGCGAAGGCGGGGTAGAAGACGATTTAATGGCCAGCATTCTACGTCAGAATGAACGTCTTGATTCAATGACTGGTCAGATCCTGACCCTGTATCGGGTTACCGAACAGGGTGGTGATATCGCGCGGGAGCCAGTGCGACCTGTGGATCTGGTGAATCAGGTTTTGCGGGATGCCGCAGACTATGCCGAGCATCAGCGAGTAGATTGTAAGCTGGATTCAATGCCTGAGAGCACTGGTGTTTCTGTGTTAGGCGACGCCGGACTGTTGCAGAGAGCGTTTGACAATATCTTGCAGAATGCTCTGGATCATACCCCGCCAGGGAAAGTGGTGCATATAGCTTTGAAGGTGTCTTCAGGTTGGATAAGCCTGGCGATTGAGGATGAAGGGCCTGGCGTCCCAGGTGAGATTCTCGATCATCTCTTCGAGCCGTTTTTTCGGGGCGACAAATCCCGGGGCGGCGAAGGCTGGGGGCTAGGGCTGGCGATCGCCAAAGACATCATTCTGGCCCATGACGGAGAAATCACTGCAAACAATAGTCAGCGCGGCGGTTTGCAGATTCTGGTCCGGCTCCCGGTATTTGCGGTCGACTGATGACCACACAGGCCACCTCATGAAAAAAGACTATCCAGTACCTGCCGGCTTCCTTGAGCGCGAGACAGACGTGAAGAAAAGCCGCTTTATTGCCAGAATTGCGCCTGTGGCTTCCCGGGACGATGTGAAAGGCTGGCTAGAAAAAGCACATCAGGATCACCCCGATGCTCGCCATATCTGCTGGGCCTACCAGATCGGACGCCCGGGCTCAGCGGCGGAAGCCGCCATGAACGATGATGGTGAGCCGGCCGGAACCGCAGGTAAGCCGATTTTAAACGTGATTCAGCACAAGGATATGGGGGATGTCCTTGTGATGGTCATCCGTTATTTTGGTGGCATCAAACTTGGTGCAGGAGGTCTGGTGAGAGCCTATGCCGGTGCAGCCGAGAGTGTACTGTCAGAAGTCGGCAGGGTATTCCACAAGCCTGTCAGTGCTGCAAACGTCATAATGGGGTTTGCGGATGAGCAGCCATTGCGACACTGGTGCGACACCCATGCGGCCGAGCTGGATGCAATCACCTATGGCACTTCGGTAACTGCACGGGTTCTCGTTCCGGAAGACCAGTCTGAAGCGTTTACGGCGTTTTGTGACGCTCACAAACTGGATTACCGTTTTGAAACATGAAAGGACAAAAACGCATCGGATAAGTGTCTTGTGCGTATACTTGGGTTAAGGATTCCGGAAATTAAGGGGTAGGTTATGGCTCGTTTTCTGATGGTAGCGCTGGTGACAATAGCAATGACCGGGTGCGCCAGTAATGTAGTGACTGATTACAATTCAACCGCGGCTTTTAGCGACTATTCATCCTGGGCCTTCGCGCCCAGTGCAGGTGATTCCTCGTTCATTTCTCTGGATGGAAGTCGTGTACAGGGCGCGATTGAGCGGGAACTGAGCCTTAAATCCTTAAGTAAGGTGGAAGAGTCGGAGGCTGACCTTCTAGTGAGCTGGCGAATTGTGGAAGAGGAGCGACTTGAGCAATCAGGCGTCGGGCTTGGCATTGGCTTTGGTACAGGGAATTTTGGCTGGGGGCTTTCGGCACCACCTCCTGTGCGTGAAGTCAAAGAAGGCAAGTTGGTGGTCGAGCTGGCAAGTAGTAGTTCGAAGGAAGTTGTTTGGCGTGCAGCCAGCCGCCGCTACCTCAATGAAGATCAGTCTCCTGAAAAACGCGGGAAGCTGATCGACGAAGTGGTTGAAGAGATGTTTACCAAGTATCCTCCCGATCTGGATTGAAAAACCAGGGCCGTTTCGATGGCATAGTCCCAACGGCCCTGCATATGGAGGATTAATGGCGAAGCGATCTACAGGCGGCCTAGTGTTTTCAACCGAGCAGGGGCGGATGTGCCCTGAGTGCCGTAATCCGGTTGCCAGTTGTACCTGCGGCCAGGCAATGCGCCCGGAAGGTGATGGTATTGTGCGTGTAAGCCGTGAGACCAAAGGGCGGAAGGGGAAAGGTGTCACCCTGATTACCGGCATCCCCATGGATGAGAAAGAACTCAAAGCCTACGCAAAAGTGCTTAAAGCCAAATGCGGCACCGGCGGCACGGTTAAGGGCGGTGTGGTGGAGATACAGGGTGATCAACGTGATCTGCTCGTGCCCCTTCTCGAGCAAAAGGGCTGGGTTGTTAAGCGTTCAGGTGGCTGAAGCTGATGTTGTTGGAGCTCTTACGCAGCATTTGGTGGGAAAAGTCTTTAACTAGAATTGTGCACGAAAACCTGAAATGGCCCGCAGGAAAGCCTTGCGGGCCATTTTAGTATCCGGTCTATTTACTGAAGCTGGTCACGAATCAGTTTTTTATTGATCTTGCCGACACTTGTTTTCGGAATGTCTTCAACAAAATCGATCTGTGCCGGTATCGCCCATTTATTGATCTCGCCTCGATCGACATATTCTTGCAGGTGGCGCTGTATATCTTCCAGATTGGCCTGCTCGCCAGGTCTGAGGGTGACCAGGGCATAGGGCCGCTCGCCCCATTTCTCATCCGGAATGCCCACTACAGCAGCACCTGCTACCGCGGAATGCTGGCTGATCAGATTTTCCAGGTCCAGGGATGACAGCCATTCACCACCGGTCTTGATGACATCCTTGATGCGATCCTTGATCGTCAGCGTGTTGTCAGGCTCCATGGAGGCAACGTCACCCGTATGCAACCAGCCACCTTCCCAGAGTTCCTCGCCTTTTTTCGGTTCTTTGAAGTAGCTTTGAGTAAGCCAGGGGGCCCGGGCAACAACTTCGCCTTTGGCTTCACCGTCGTGAGCGACAGGTTTACCGGATGGGTCAACAATTTCCAGTTCCACCATGGGGACTGCGATGCCGGTTTTGATCCGCTTAGCGGTTTGCTGCTCGAGCGGTAGCTCCAGATCTTCTTGCTTGAGATGGGTTGCGCTGAGCAAAGGACAGGTTTCGGACATGCCGTAGCCTGTGTACATGCGGATGCCAAGTTTCGCGCCCGCATCACACAGACCCTTGGTCAGTGCGCTGCCGCCAATCAATACCTGCCAGTTGCTGAGATCCGCTGTTTTTATGGACTCTGTGCCCATCATCATCTGCATGACGGTCGGAACACAGTGCGAGAAGGAGACGTTGTGTTCCTTGATGAGATCAACCAGCAACTCCGGCTCGTAGCGGCCAGGGTACACCTGTTTTATGCCCATCATGGTGGCTGCGTAAGGAACACCCCAGGCGTGAACGTGGAACATGGGCGTTACCGGCATATACACCGAAGACGAACGCAACAGTGGCACTTCATCGTAGGCGGAAAGCGAGCCGGTCATGGCCAGAGTGTGCAGCACCAGCTGGCGGTGGCTGAAGAAAACACCTTTTGGATTGCCGGTAGTGCCTGTGGTGTAGAAGGTAGTTGCGACGCTGTTTTCGTCGAAATCCGGGAAATCGAATTCTGCCGATGCGCTCGCGAGCAGCTCTTCGTATTCGCCGCTGGTTTCGAGCTTTGTATCCTTGGCGGTTTTTTCGTCGGTAAGCTGGATGTAGGTTTTGACTGTTTTAATTTCGTCCTGAACGCCCTCCAGGATAGGTATGAAATCGTCATGTACCAGCACCACGTCGTCTTCCGCATGATTCATGGTGTAGACGATCTGCTCCGGTGACAGGCGCACGTTTACCGTGTGCAGAACAGCTCCCATCATGGGAATCGCGAAAAAACATTCAAGATAGCGGGGCGTATCCCAATCCATAACCGCAACTGTATCGCCCGGTTTAACGCCGGCATCGGTGAGCGCATTGGCAAGGCGATGAATGCGTTCTACCAGATCTGTGTATGTGTACTTGCTCCGGTTGGCGTAAACGATCTCTTGATCCGGAGAATACCTCGGCCCCGAGCGCAGTAGCTGTTTGATCAGGAGTGGGTATTGATGGGCATTTTCAGCTGCAGGTAAAATTCGTGTTTGTACCATGTCTGGAATCCTCTATAACGATTGTTGGTTTTGTCTGAGAGGTTGACGAAATCTGACATAAAACGAGCGAAATCGAAAGCTTGGGGCACGCCGTTACTAACACTTGCAAGAACAGTAAGGTGATGCCACCTACTGCTCCCAGGGTTTGCCTTTGGTGTCTTTCACTGTTTCCACGCCAATATGCATGGCCGCTTTGGCCAGCATGTTGGCACTCACCGGTGCGGTCATCAGCAGGAATACCGTGATGAGGACTTCAGAAATACCTATGCCTTCGCCGATGGCACTGAAGTAGATGACCGAGCTGAGCATGATGGCTCCCACCCCGACGGTGGTTGCCTTGGTAGGCCCATGCAGTCGGGTATAAAAGTCTGGCAGCCGGGCCAGGCCGATGGCGCCTACAAGTGTAAATGCTCCCCCAAAAAGTAACAGGGCGGAGATAGCGTATTCCGCAAACGGGCTCATGAGTTCTCTCCTCTGCGAAAGGGCTGATGGGGGCTGGTTAGTTGGGTGAGGTAGTTATTCAATGACACTACCTCGTTTCAGATACTTGGCCATGGCCACAGTGCTTACGAACCCCATGACTGCGATCAACAGACCGGACTCAAGATACATGCGTGTGTTCAGAGTGATACCAAGCAAGATGATGAGAGCGATGGCGTTGATATAGAGTGTATCTATCGCCAGAACCCGGTCTGGTTCATCCGGCCCCCGGATCAGGCGATATACGTTGAGCAGAGCCGCCAAGGTCACCATGGCGATGGTGAGATACAGTGCAACTGTAATCATTGGAACATCTCCATCAGCGGTTTTTCGTAGCGGTTGAATATAGCGTCAATAATCTCCTCATCGCTTGAGGAGTCCAATGCGTGGATTAACAGGGTCTTGTTGTCATCGCTGACATCGGCACTCACAGTTCCGGGAGTGAGTGAGATGGTGCTCGCCAGAATCGATATGGCGAGCGGGTGTTCAAGCTTCAGGGGGTAGCTGATGAAAGCCGGTTGCGGCTTGCGGGGGCTGAGTATTAGCCACGCCACCGAAAAGCTGGCGGCTATGATGTCATTCAGTACCCGCAGGATATACCAGGGCATGCGCCAGGTTTTTACAAAGGCCGGGCGCTCTGGCCAGAAACCGTGGGTCATCTGGGGGATCAGCCAGGCCAGAATGAACCCGAGAACGACACTGCCACCGGATACACCATCACTGAGTATCTGCCAAGTCGTGAACAGAACCAGGCTAAGCCAGGGTTGAGGAAAACTCAGGCGATCAAACATCAGTTTGCCTCCCCAACTAATGGGCTCTGTGGGACATGCATGGGCGTCTGAAGAATATTGATGTAGCCTCGATTGTCGTACAACTGCTCGGCGGTGGCACGGGTGTAGTCACTCACCGGTCCTGCCAGCACAACGATCGCCATAGTAAGGCAGGTAAGCATCCCGGTGGAAATGGATGCTCTGTTACTCATTGGTTCCGGTTTTTCAATTTGGCCATCTACGTTCCACCAGAAGACAATGCTTCCTGCACGGCTGTAGGCTATCAGGGTGAGAAAGCTGCCAACGAGTAGTACACCCCATAGCCAGGCCATTTCGGCTCCAGGCTCAACCGACTGGAGAATAAGCAGTTTGCCGAAAAAGCCGCTCAGGGGAGGCAGGCCGGCGGCGGCCACAGCACCGATAAGAAACAGCACGCTCAGGAACGTCCTGTGGCGCATTTTTGGTGCAGTGACGATACTGTCTCCGGCCTGGCCTCGTTGGCTTGCGACCAACTCGGAAACCAGGAACAGAGCCGCGACCGTCCATGTTGTACTAATCAGATAAAACAGCGCTGCCGACAAGCCAGCCTCAGAGCCGAGTGCGATAGGTGCAAGTAGTGTCCCAACGGAAATAATAACCTGCCAGGCGACCAGAGTTTTCAGGTTGTCTGCTCCAAGGGCCCCGATAACTCCCATGCCCAGAGTTACCAGGGCCAGAGGGAATAGCCAGTCCATGCCCAGGTATGCTAACTCTCCTGCGCCCTCTCCGAAGATGAGTGGGTAAATTCTGACAATTGCATAGATGCCCACCTTGGTCATAACGGCAAAAAGTGCTGCAACCGGTGCAGTTGCTTTCGCGTAGGCTTTGGGCAGCCAGAAACATAGCGGAAGAAGCGCCGCTTTCAGGCAGAACACCACCAGAAGCATCATGCCACCAGCCTTTACAAGGTTCACGTTACTGCCAGATACCTGTGGGATTTTCACCGCCAGATCTGCCATGTTCAGTGTTCCTGTAGCGCTGTAGATCATGCCCACACCGATCAGAAACAGCGCTGAACCCGTCAGGTTGAGAACGACGTAGTGAAGCCCGGGGACGGTTCGTGTACTGCCTCCACCGTGCATGAGCAGACCGTAGGAGGCGATCAGCAGAACTTCAAAGGCAACGAACAGGTTGAACAGGTCGCCGGTCAGAAACGCAATGTTCAGGCCCATCAACTGGAACAGAAACAGGGTATGGAACTGCCGGTTCCCCTCATCGGCACCCCCGCAGGCATAGATGTGACAGAACAATCCGAGAATAGCTGTCAAAACCAGCATCAGTGCGGCTAGCCGGTCAAGAACCAACACAATGCCGAAGGGTGGTTGCCAGTTGCCGAACGCATAGATGCGGTAGCTGTCATCATTGGCGAGCATTAGCAACACCACAGCTGAAACCAGCATAAGCACAGTGGTGGCGATGGCCAGGGTTCGGCGCAGGCTGATAGGAGCATATCCCATGAAAACCTGAAGAATGCCGCCGAGCAGCGGTATCAGAATCGGAGCAATAAGCCAGTGGGTCATTTGCTGGTTACCTCCTGGTCCTGTGTTTGCTCGGAAGGTGTTTCGTGTTGTCCATCCACATGGTCGTTTTCATTGTCTGCCAGATTACGCAGAGCCAGAACAACCAGAAATGCCGTCATCGCAAAGCCGATAACGATAGCTGTGAGCACCAGAGCCTGTGGCAACGGGTCTGAATAGCCTGCGGCAGTTCCGATGACCGGCTGCTCACCGGTTGCGAGGCGCCCGGTGGCGAACAGGAAGAGGTTGACGCCGTAAGACAGCAAAGTCAGACCCATAACAACGGGAAAAGTGCGGGCGCGCAGCAGAAGATATACGCCGGATGCAGTCAAGGCACCGATAACCAGTGCAAATAACAGTTCCATTACACGCCCTCCTTTTTACTCTTGATGGCGGAGTGAGGTGATAACCGGCCAATGCTCACAAGTGCCAGCAGCGTGGCGCCGATCACCGCCATATATACACCCAGGTCAAACACCAGAGCCGACGCAACTTCGAATTTGCCAACAATGGGCCAGGTAATATAGCCAAATGTGGTCGTCAGGAAGGGGTAGCCGAAGGCCAGGCTGCCGGAACCGGCAATGGTCGCAAACAGAAGGCCGAGACCAATAACATTATGGTACCGGAACCGAATGCGATCCTGGGTCCAGATCATGCCGCTGGCAATATACTGAAGAATCAGCGCTACAGAGGTGATCAGGCCGGCGATAAAACCGCCGCCGGGCAGGTTATGCCCGCGCAGGAAAATATAGGCAGACACCATCAGCGCCAGCGGTAGCATGGGCCGGGCAATCTGTCTCAGCATCAGCGGGTAATGATCCCGCGTCCACGCATGGCCCAAGCCGTCTCCCGGGGGAGGAGTCAGGGCAGTGTCTTTAAGCATGGCGTATATGCCGAGCGCTGCTATGGCGAGTACCGTTATTTCGCCCAAGGTATCGAAACCACGGAAGTCGACCAGAATCACGTTAACCACATTGGTTCCGCCGCCGCCGGGCTTGCTGTTTGCCAGGAAGAAGTCGGAAATGGAGCTGAACGGCTGGGTGAGAATGGCCAGTGTGATCAGTGTCATCCCGGCGCCCGCGGCAAGGGCTATGAGAATGTCGCGCGTGCGCTGGGCTTTTGAGCTCTCCAGCGGTGTCCAGGAAGGCATATAGAAAAGTGCCAGCATCAGCAGAACGATGGTCACAACTTCCACCGACAACTGTGTCATGGCCAAATCCGGCGCGGAGAATCGTGCAAATGTGAGCGCCACTATCAGGCCTACAACGCTCAGCAGTACCAGCGCGTAAAAGCGTTCTCTGTGCCAGGTGGCCGTTGCCAGTGCAGAGAGTATGAGTATGACCGCGGCGAGTGCCGTGGCCCCGTCAACGGCGCTAAGCCCGTTCTCGCCGATATCAAAGCCGATGTCAGCCAGAGGCATCACAGTAACAGCGATGACGCTCACAATAAGAAGCATGGCGTAGCGCTGGAGGGAGCCATTTTCAAGCCAGCTGGTACAGCGGTTTGCCAGAAGTACGAATTTTGAGACCACGGCCTCAAACACCGCTTTCTCGTCAATCTCCCGGAACCGGGCATGGAAATCGAAAAAGCGCTGACGTTGGCTGTACATCAGAAGACCACCGAAGAAAGCCATAAAACTCATCAGCAGCGGCAGGTTAAAGCCATGGATTACCGCCAACTGATAGTCAGGAACATCACCGCCAAGGGTTGCAGACGCTGCCGCGAAAAGCAGTGGGCCGACGGCGATGGTAGGGAATACGCCCACCATGATGCACGCGAATACCAGGATCTCCACCGGAAATTTCATATACCTGGGAGGTTCATGGGGCGGGAATTTAGGCAGGTCGACAGGCTTGCCGTTAAAGAAAACGTCGTGAACGAAGCGAGCCGAGTAGGCAACGGCGAAGATGCCTGCCAAGGTGGCAATAATCGGAGGTAGCCAGGCCCAGAGACCGGGCAGGTTAAGTTCCAGGGACTCGGCAAAAAACATTTCCTTGCTGAGGAATCCGTTCAGCAAAGGAACGCCAGCCATGGATGAGGCAGCAACCATCGCCAGAGTGGCAGTATGGGGCATGTAACGCCAAAGGCCGTTAATCCGGCGCATATCGCGGGTACCGGTTTCGTGATCAATGATGCCGGCGGCCATGAACAGAGAGGCCTTGAAAGTGGCATGGTTGATAACGTGGAATATTGCAGCGACGGCGGCCAACTGAGTTCCCATGCCTAGTAGCAGGGTGATCAGGCCCAGGTGGCTTACGGTTGAATAAGCGAGCAGACCTTTCAGGTCATGCTTGAACATGGCGATATAGGCGCCAAGAAGCAGCGTGGCCATGCCGGTGAAGCTGACCATGTAAAACCATTGCTCAGTTCCCGCCAACGCCGGATAAAGGCGGGCCATGAGAAATATCCCCGCTTTGACCATGGTGGCAGAGTGCAGGTAGGCAGAAATTGGTGTCGGCGCCTGCATGGCGTGCGGCAGCCAGAAGTGAAACGGGAACTGAGCCGACTTCGTAAAGGCGCCGAGCAAAATGAGTGTCAGTGCAACCGGGTACAAAGCGTGGGCCTTGATCAGATCGCCGGCGGCAAGCACATCATCAAGTTCGAAGCTGCCAACAATGTTGCCGATCAGAAGAATGCCGGCCAGCAGAGCCAACCCACCGCCGCCAGTAACTGCCAGAGCCATTCGTGCACCGCGCCGCGCATCCTGTTTGTGCGTCCAGAAACTGATCAGCAGGAACGAAGTCAGGCTGGTTAATTCCCAGAAAATAAGCATCAGCAACAGGTTGCCGGAGAGCACTATGCCCAGCATCGAGCCCTTGAAACAAAGGAGCAGGGAGTAAAACTTGGCTACATTCTCACTGGCTTTAAGGTAGTAGTGGGAATAGATAATGATCAGCAGGCCGATGACCAGTATCAACAGCGCAAAAAGGAGCGCCAAGCCGTCGAGTCGAAAACTGAACGATAGCCCAAGCACAGGAAGCCACTCGTAGTTGTGCAATACCGTGCCACCTGCGGAAAGAACGGACCAGTGGGGAAACAGCGCTGCCAGTGCGATCAGTGCAGGAACGGATGATGCTATCGCAATAGCGGTTCGCCCGCCCTGGGCAAACAGGGGGGCGGCTATGGCCCCCAAAAATGGCAGTAGTACAACCAGCGGTAGCGACATCGCAACCTCGTTAGCGGTTTTCTGTTCTTATGAATGGAGATAGCGTTTGAACCTGAGTCTAGTCTCCGGTTGGCCACCCTGCACACGTCTCTTCTAGACCGTCGTGATGGGTGCCTGGGCTAGGGTCAGCAGAGTGCTGGTGGGTCTGGGAAGTACGGTAAACGCCCGCGATGCCGCGCGATGTCAGCGGTAATTGGGGGGCGATTGATCTGCATGCAGCCGACGGACCTGGCGGTCATGGTTGCTCCGTTAGTAAAACCTGGAAACCGATGATACGTGCCCGGGCTCGCAGGTCAAGTCAACTTGTGATGGATCAAGTGCAGAAATTGCATTTAAAAGTGACGTGGAGCGGCACTATTCGGCCGCTTTCTGCCAACGCCTCACGGTTGTTGGAGTATCACCGGGCTGATTTGAGAGCATTAAAAATGGCCTCGGCTTCGGCCTCCAGCACTTGGCTGCGCAAACTATTGCCTTGTCTGCTGGCCGCTTCGATCTGCTCAAGTTTCATGGTGTACAGCCGGTTAAGAACTTCAACCTGAGTTTTTTGAACGGGTGCGTTCATGGCGTTTTCTCCCATATGACACCTGTCAGTATTGTTTACAGAAACATCCGGCCAGAGGCCGTTAAGTCGATCCGATGCATAACCCGGGCCAAATGATGTCTGCTCCCATCAACGTCCAAACCGTGAACGATAAGCCCCGGGAGAGAGCCCTGTGTGCTTGCGAAATAGACGGCTGAACGAACTGACATCCTCGTAACCCACCAGGCGGGTGACCTCCTCTACTGGCACGCGAGAGTTTTCCAGATGGGCACGTGCTGCTTCTATTCGAATGGCCTGAAGATACCCGGTTGGCGTGTCCCCGGTGGCAAGCTTGAATCGTCGCATTAGCGAGCGCGATGTCAGGCCGCTCAAAGTGGCCAGAAAAGCCAGGGTAATGGTTTCGCTATAGTGCGTCTCTAGCCAGTCCTGGAGGTCCAGGATTATCGGGTCTGAATGATACCGCTTGCTCTGAAGTGCGCTGTAGGGTGCCTGACTGTTACGTCCTGCGTCGATAACAAACGCCTTCGCCAACTCCCTGGCAACCTGAGCGCCTGCATGGCGTTCGATCAGATGTATCCCCAGATCCCACCACGCCATGCCGCCTCCGGCACAGGCAATATCCCCGTCTACGGTTACCAGCTTGTCCGGGTGCAGGTTTACCAGTGGGTACCGCTGGCGAAAACCGTTGCTGAAGCCCCAGTGGGTTGTAGCCTCCTTGCCATTGAGCAATCCCGCCTCTGCCAGAAGGAAGGCGCCGGTGCAGTTACTGGCCACACGAACCTGTCCTGCAGAGCTATTGTTCTGATTGTTGAATTGGCCAAGCCAGGCAATCAGGTCGTTATTGGAAGAAAGCACCTGATCAATCGGCGCACCGATAGTCGGCACGATGACCAGATCAGCATTGTCCGTATCCAGCTCGTCCCAACTGCCGTCTGACAGCAGGGTGATGCCATTAATGCACCGGCAGGGATCGCCGTTGCGTGTTAGCAGTCGAGTAGTAAAGTGCGGCACTGGTTGCTCACCATGAATCCGCGCCCAGGTCACGCCGGCCAAACGAAACAAATCGATCACACCGGTGATGGCGCTGGCCAAAGCGCCGTCAAACCCAATGATTGAAACTTTTTGCATGAAGCCTCCGGACTGTAGCTCTGGAGTTGGGCAATGCGGGTGCCACTGCCCAGGACACGCTGTGAATACATACCTGTAGGCTTGACGGCAGCATCCATGCTGCCGACAGTCCTGGGCAGTGGCACCAGCATCGCCCTGGCATCAGTCGGCAAAGTGGCGAATATAACCATAATTATGTCATAAACGCCGGTTCCCACGAAAACCCTGTTATGAGAGCCTGTAGGTAACCAAAAGATGGCTCCAGCCAATCACCAGGAAGCTGCATAGATGACCGATACCCTGATAGACCGCCGCGATCTGGCGTTCCAACTCTACGAAGTGCTTGATACCGAAAGCCTGCTCAGCCGTGACCGCTTTAACGAACATAATCGTGATACTTTCGACGCTGTTATTGAAACCGCAGACAAAATGGCCCGGGAAAAATTTGCGAGCCATAACAGCGCGGCGGATAAAGACGAGCCCAAATTCGTTAACGGCCAGGTCGAAATGCTGCCGGAAGTGAAAGAAGCTTTTGATGCCTACGCGGAAGCCGGCTTTATCGCAGGGCGTTATGACTACGAGCTGGGGGGTATGCAGTTACCGGAATCGGTTATGGCTGCTTGCAACGGCTTCTTTACCGCAGCCAATCCGGGCACGGCTGGCTATCCGTTTTTAACCACAGCGGCCGCCAACCTTATTCGGGTTTTCGGTGACGAATCACAGAAAACCCGCTTTCTTCCTAACATGCTCAGCGGCCGTTATTCCGGAACCATGGCGCTTACCGAGCCCCATGCTGGCTCATCGCTGGCAGATATTCGTACTTCCGCCACGCCAACGGATGATGGCCATTACCTGATCAAAGGCGCGAAAATTTATATCTCCGGTGGTGAACAGAGCATCACTGAAAACATTGTTCACATGGTGCTGGCCAAAATCAAAGGCGCTCCGGCTGGTGTAAAGGGTATCTCCCTGTTCGTCGTTCCCAAGTTCCGCGTAGATAGCGAAGGCAATCCGACGGACCGCAACGGAGTCAGTCTCGCAGGCCTCATCCACAAGCTCGGTTATCGCGGCACTACCTCAACGGCACTCAGCTTTGGCGACGATGCACCCTGCCACGGATATCTGGTGGGAGAGCCGCACCAGGGCCTGAAGTACATGTTCCAGATGATGAACGAAGCCCGTGTTGGTGTCGGTTTTGGGGCCGCGGTGATCGGCTATCGCGGTTACATGCACAGCCTGGAATACGCCAAAGACCGGTTGCAGGGTCGCAAGGCCTCCGAAAAGAACCCGGAAAGCCCCCAGGTACCCATCATCGACCACGCAGACGTACGTCGGATGCTACTGGCGCAGAAGGCTTACAGTGAAGGTGGCTTGGCTCTTTGCCTATACGGCGCTCGCCTGATGGACGACCAGCACACCCACCCGGACGAACAGAAACGCGCGGAAGCTGGAAAATTACTCGATCTGCTTACGCCGGTTATCAAAACCTGGCCTTCTGAACATGGCCCGAAAGCCAACGATCTGGCTATTCAGGTATACGGCGGCGCCGGTTACACCCGAGAGTACCCGGTGGAGCAGTGCTGGCGTGACAATCGCCTGAACCCGATCCATGAAGGCACCACTGGTATTCAGGGTCTGGACCTTCTGGGCCGCAAAATCTGGCAGGACCAAAGCCATGGCTTACAGCTGCTGATGAAGGAAATGCAGGTGGATCTGGAAGCTGCAACTACCGACCGTTGCCAGCAATGGGCCCTGTCCCTCAGCGAGACTTTGCAGCAGGCCGTGAAAGTGACCCAGAACCTGGGTAAATCCCTGATGAGCGGTGAAGTGGATAAAACCCTCGCCAACGCGTCCTGCTATTTGCACCTGTTCGGACACATCATTGTTGCCTGGATGTGGCTGCGCCAAGCCAATGCGGCAGCTCAAGCACTGGCGTCCGCTAACAGTGACGAGGAACGTAATTTCTATCAGGGCAAGCTGCAGGCGGCTCAGTATTTCTTCCACTGGGAGCTGCCGACAGTGGCGCAGGATTTGGTGTTGTTGCGGAATATGGATGACACCTGTCTGAACATGAAGACGGAGTGGTTCTGATGGGCTTGGTTAATGTTAAAAAGAACGGCCACATCCTGCTCATTGGATTAAACCGCCCGGAAAAAATGAACGCCATGAATCGGGCCATGTATCATGAAATCGCTGCGGCTTATTACCAGCTGGAACACGATGACGATTTAAGAGTGGGCCTGATGTACGCGGAGGGCGACCACTTCACCAGCGGTTTGCAGCTGGACGACTGGGCAGACGTGTTCGCCAGGGGTAAAGGTATAGAACCGGGTGAAGGCGAGTTGGATCCGTTTCATATAACCGGAGACGGCCTCAACAAACCGGTAGTCTTTGCCGCTCAAGGCATTTGTTTTACCTGCGGTGTCGAAATGATGTTGAATACAGACATCCGCGTAGCGGCCAAAGGCACTCGCTTCGCGCAACTGGAAGTAAAACGCGGCATCTTCGCCTGCGGTGGTGCGACCATCCGGCTGCAACGGGAAATCGGGTGGGGCAATGCCCAGCGTTATCTGCTGACCGGTGACGAATGGACTGCTGACCAGGCATATAAATGGGGCCTGATACAGGAACTCGTTGAGCCGGGTGAGCAATTCAACGCAGCACTGGAAATCGCTGAGAAGATCGCAAGTGCCGCACCCCTGGGTGTGCGGGGTAGTTTGAAGTCCTCCAAAATCGCAGTAAGCGAGGGCCAGGAAGCAGCTAAACAGCGCTTGTTCCCGGATCTGCAACCCGTGATGGCTAGCGAGGATGTAAAGGAAGGTATTCAGTCTTTTCTCGAGCGGAGAAGTGCAGTTTTCAAAGGAAAATAGGGCAGCCCCTACCAAGCTCCAAGCTGCCGGTGGGCCAAGGTTCTCAGCGCTGTCGGCAGCATGGATGCTGCGGTCAAGCGTACAGGGATGTATTTACAGCGTGTCCTGAGAACCTTGGCCCACCGGCGGCCTGCACCTGAATCTGAAGGCTATAGGCTCAAGAGTTTTGATGGTTATTACTAAGCGGCCTTCTCCGAAGCGGTACCAGCCTCTTTCTCCCGGCGAGCCTCAGCCTTGGCAGCCACTTCAGCCGCGTAATCCGCATACTTCGCCATCAGCTCCGCCTTGCGGTCCGGATCCCAGTTGATCTTGCTCAGATCGCCTTCGTAATGATCAATCACCCGCTTATCCATAGTCTCGTACCACCACTGCGGCACATAAGCAGGCGCTAACATGGAGGCGTAGCCGCCAGGCAGCTGGGGCGCCTTCTCGAAGTGACGTAAAGCCTGATAACTGCGCTGCGGGTGGGCGTGGTGATCGGAATGGCGCTGTAGCTGATACAGGAACAAATTCGTCACAATATGATTACTGTTCCAGCTGTGCTCCGGCTGTGTTCGCACATACTTGCCGTTAGCGTCTTTCTGTCGTAGTAGTCCGTAGTGCTCAATGTAGTTCACGCTCTCCAGCAAGCTGGCGCCATAAACCGCTTGCGCCGCGAGAAAAGGCAGAGCCCGTGGCCCGCAAACCAGCGTTGTCGCCCCGAAAAAGCCCGCACTCATCGCCCAGCCTTGCAACAGCTCGTTTTCGAGGCTCCAGAAGCTTTTTCCCTTCCGTGCCAGACGAGCCCGCTCGATCTTCACGGAGGATTTCATGCCACCGAACACGGTGCGGGGTAAAAATTTCCAGAAGCTCTCACCCATGCGACTGCTCGCCGGATCTTCCGGGGTCGCTACCCGTTTGTGGTGGCCAAAATTATGCTCGACAACAAAGTGGGTGTAGCCCGTTGGTGCCAGGGCGGCCATAGCCATCAGTTTGTTGAACTTGTTGGATTTGTGCCCCAGTTCATGGGCCGTGTTGATACCAACGCCATTGATGGCGCCAACCGTCAGCGTCAAACCGATCTTGTCCTCGACCGGCGTGTTCTTGCGACTAGCCAGCCATGCTCCCAGGGCTGTCATTGCATACTGGGTGGGTATAAATGCCTTTACTATGCGGCTGTAATACTTGTCTTGCTCCAGTGGGCCAACCGCAGATTCCGGCGGATTGCTCTTGTCCTCACCAATGGCCCGATCCAGAGCCGGGATAATACCGTGCACCAGCGTTGGGCCCGTCCAGGCGAGGGCTTTGAGTTTTTTTGGTGCCACTGCATAACCTGTCAGAGCTGCCAGACCAATGCCGGGTAAGGCCGGCCCCAACAGCCAGAGGTAGCGTTTTGGATCTTTCCACTTTTCGATGCGACGGGTAGGCGTTGCAAGGCTATCGACCGCATCTGTTTTGGTTTGCGGGTCCAGACGGTCACGGGTTTTGGCGTTCACGGCGTCTCTCCATTGTTGTGCGTGCACTTCAAATTTATGTCGGACAATCTGACAATACAACAATTATAAGTGACGGCTTTGGAGGTTGGCTCGAAATGACAAAAAGCAATTAATTGGCGGAGTCCGCAAATCTGGACCAGACTTTCAGCACAAAAAAGATAAAAACAGGGATGGACGGTTATGACAGCTTCCAGCGCTTTGCCTTCTGCCGCGCCTGGGGAGGTTTTAAACAGGCTTCAGGAATACGTGTCTCATGCGCGGCTTGTTGAAATTGTATACCGTGATAGCGCAGGGCAGGTCTGCGCTGTTCATGATGTCGTGCGGGATATTTTCAGCCGTGCAGGGCAGGATTTTATTCTTCTTGGTCGAGGTACCATGTTGCCATTCGAGCGGGTCCTCATGCTTGACGGTGGCCAGATCTCTGGCTCGGTTGATTAAACAAAGGGTAACCGGTAGGTAATTGTATGGTGCAGGACATGGCCGTACCCTGTGCAGGGTTACAAACGTTTACCGACAGAGGGACATGTTATGAATAAATTTACTCTCAGCGCGCTTCTTATGTTTTTGACTTTGGGTCTTGCTGCTTGCAGCTCCGAGGATAATGAGGGAGCTGATTTTGATCAGGCCGCTGACAACGCTGAAGAAATGGTGGACGATGCTGGCAACTCGGTTGAAGAGACTTACGAGGAGGCCACTGGTCAGGATGAAGGCGTAATGGGCGAAATGGAAGAAGGTGCCGAAAACGCTGGTGAAGAAATCGGTGACGCCGCAGACGACGCAGGCGACGCTATGGAAGAAGGTTATGACGAAATAACCCAATAAGGTTATATAGTCTCTTTCCTTGAGTATGAGGGCGGCCATGAATTTTCAGGCCGCCTTTTTTGTTTTTAGCTCTTCGCGGGTACTATCTCCGTATAGAGCAGAGTGAACTTTGCGCTGTCATAAAGCCTTAATAACCCTGTCTTTTAGTTGTCTCCACATTGTCATGCTTCTCTCCGACACTGCCCTTTCGGTTTTACCCGTTTGATTCGCATCGAGAGAGAGATAAAAAATGGCTAAGCACGACCTTGATTCAAATTATCTGGACCCCAACTACGAGCCGGTAGTTAACCACTCTGGCAATACCCCTTTCAATGAAATTCTTGCGGCTCGCATGCAGCGACGCACTGTTATGAAAGGTAGCGTGGGTGCTGCGCTGGCTAGCCTTATGGGCGTTAGTCTTGCTGGTTGTGGAAGTGATAGCGATAGTGACAGCGATAGCTCTGGGTCAACTTCAGGCAATAGCTCACAGACACCCGAGCTGGGCTTCAAGGCGGTTCCGGTTTCCAGCGAAAACAGTGTAGTTGTTCCTGAGGGCTACAGCTCCGAGACTTTCCTTCCCTGGGGAACTCCGATTACAGGCTCCTACCCCGAATACCGTGCCGACGGCACCAATACCGGCGCTGAGCAAGAACAGCAGGTAGGTATGCATCATGATGGCTTGCATTTCTACCCGATCGATCAGAAGAGTGGTGGGAACTCTTCTACCGAAGGTCTTCTGGTGATGAACCATGAGTACATCAACCAGGGCGCCTTGCACGCCAATGGTCCGACTCGTTCAGCAGATAACGGTGGCGTTCGCCCCGCGGATGAGGTTCGCAAGGAAATTGCGGCTCACGGCGTTTCTGTCGTGCACATCAAGCAAGACAGCAACGGCAAGTGGGACGTCGTTTTCGGCAGCGCTTACAACCGGCGTATTACCGGCGGCACGGCCATGGATATACGGGGGCCCGCTCGCGGATACAGCAAACTGGTAACACCGTACAGCCTGAACGCCACTGAAACCCGCGGTACGCTGAACAATTGCGCCATGGGACCAACACCTTGGGGCACTTATCTGACTGCTGAAGAAAACTGGCACGGATATTTCGCCACCAGTGCAGCAGAGCGTCCCCGTGAATACGTTCGCCACGGTGTAGGAAGCAGTTCACGTTATGATTGGGAGCTGGCGGATAGCGGTCTGGACCAGTATAAGCGTTTCAACGTGACTCCAAACGACGGAGGCTCAGCCGAGACTGACTACCGGAACGAGGCCAACACCTTCGGTTACATGGTCGAGATTGACCCGTTTGCACCAGAGAGCAAACCTCAGAAACGCACTGCTCTTGGCCGTTTTGGCCACGAAGGTGTGATCTTTGCGCCTGTTACGGAAGGCCAGCCGGTTGTCTGCTATTCCGGCGATGATTCCCGATTCGAATACATCTACAAGTTTGTCACTGCCCAGCCCTATAGTGCTGCCACGGCGAATGGATCGCTGTTGGACGAGGGTACCCTGTATGTTGCCAGGTTCAATGACGATGGTTCTGGCGAATGGTTGCCTCTGTCACTGGATGACGCTGACTTCGCCGCCAAAGTGGCCGCTGCCGAAGGTACAGAAGTGGGACGCAGTGGAATTCTGTTTGATGGCTTTGAGAGCCAGGCTGACATATCCGTCAATACTCGTCTTGCCGCTGATATTGCCGGCGCGACTCCGATGGATCGCCCGGAATGGGGCGCTGTCGATCCCAACTCTGGCGAGGTGTATTTCACCCTCACGAATAACAGCCAGCGGACTGACGAGGAAACTGACGCTGCGAACCCGATTGTAGAGAACCGCAACGGACACATTATTCGTTGGGCGGAAGCGGGTAACGATCACACGGCAACCACTTTTGAGTGGGATATTTTCGTGTTTGCCGGTGAACAGGGCATGGAAACCGTTGCCGATGGTGAAGTGGTCGTTTCCCTTACAGACGACAACATCTTCAACAGCCCGGACGGTCTTTGGTTTGATTACAATGGTGTGCTCTGGATCCAGACTGACGGCTACAGCAACGACACCTTTGGTAACCAGATGATGCTGGCAGCACATCCGGAGACGCGCGAGATCCGTCGATTCTTCGTGGGCCCGTCTGGTTGCGAAGTAACCGGTGTTGTAACCACTCCGGACAGCAAAACCATGTTCGTGAATATCCAGCATCCACGTGGCAACTGGCCGACTGCCAGTGAGGATCGCCCTCGTGACGCCACCGTGATTGTCACTCGTGACGACAATGGTGTAGTGGGAGCCTGATTCTCCGCTTTCAGGTTGCCTGAAAACCGTAAACCCGGCTCACATGGTCATTGTGTGAGTCGGGTTTGCGGTTTTTTTGTTTCAGAAACACCTTCCTCTGCCGATAAGCAAAACAACTAACCTAAAGTATGGGTTATTAATTCATACTCATTCTTTAGACTTCTCTAGTTCATCGTGGCCTTGAATAACAAAATGATTGCGGAAGCAACGATAAAGCAGAGGTTTTTATGGCGTTACTGGACCGAACTTCAATTTTATGGGGGGCGGCAGTTGCCGCCATTGTTGCTGTCGCCTGTACAGTGGTGGCGATGGTGCTAGGATTAGAGCCTGCGTCAATCCTGATCGGGCTTGTGGTCGGCCTGGTGACCGCAAGCGGATTTATGATCGTTCGGGTGTTGGAGCCTGCGGAGCGCGGTCTCAAGGCTTTGAATGATGGCTCCCTGGCCGAGGGTCATCCGCTCCAGTCGCAATGCCAACAACTGTTATCCGATGCCAAGGCCGGGCGCTCCCTGACAGAAACCCTCTCCGGAAGCGCCGACAGGAATGCAATCTCCGCAGCTCAGGTATCTTATGCCGCTGACCAACTCAAGCTGCGTCTGGATCTTCAGGTGCAGGAAACTGCTCAGATGGCAGATTACGCCGGCCAGATCACTGAAACCGTTAGGGAATCCTCTCAGCAAGCTACCGATGCCGCTGCAATGGCCTTGCAGAACCGAAATGCCAGTACTGAAGGGCGCGAGGCGCTGACAACCGCAATTGACAGCATACGGGTGGTGCATGGGCAATCCGGTGAAAACCTGCGCCTGATCCAGGAGCTGAACGAGAAGTCCAACAAGATTCAGGGTGTGACCACCACCATCCAGAGTATTGCAGAGCAGACTAACCTGCTGGCACTCAACGCGGCGATTGAAGCCGCCCGGGCTGGAGACCAGGGTCGCGGTTTTGCGGTGGTTGCGGATGAAGTCAGGCAACTGGCTGGTCGCACCGCTCAAGCTACGGGTGAGGTCGCGGAGACTTTGCACGAGATTCGTTCCGATACTGCATTGATCGTCACCCGTATTGAAGACCTTGCACGCAGTGTCGAGGAGGGGCTTGCTTCTGTGGAGACTGTCGGCGAACGGCTCGATCAGATCCGTGATCAGTCAGACCGGGTGCAGCAGCAGGTGGCGCGCATTGCCGAGATAGATCAGGCTAACGAGGTTAGCCTCACCCACGTATTCTCAGCTATCGAAACTGTCAGGGATCAGATCTCTGAGAGCGATAACAGCGTTACGTCGCTTGCAGAGCAAGCGAGTACACTGATGGAGCTTGCGGAAGTTGCCAACGCGGCGTTTGCATTGAACAGTGGTTCCAGTTACCACAGGTTCTTCTACGATCAGGCGCGTGATGGAGCTGTGCAGATCGGCCAGTTACTTGAAAAGGCGATCCGCGATGGCAAGCTGGCTGAAAGTAAACTGTTTGACAAAACCAGAACGCCAATCCAGGGTACTCAGCCGCCCAAATATACAAGCAGCTTTGATTCGTTTACTGACAACAATTTACCTGCTGTTCAGGAGCGGGTAAAAGATTCACATCCCTCTCTGGTGTATGCCGCTGCGCAGTCACCGGATGGTTATATACCCACTCATAACCGTGAATTCGCCCACCCGCCCACTGGCGAGCCAGAAGTTGATCTCATGCGCAGCAGAAGCAAACGCCTGTTTAATGATCGCACGGCTATTCGCTGTGGTAACCACAAAGAGAAGATGTTGTTGCAAACCTATCGCCGCGACACAGGTGAAATCATGCACGACCTCTCTGTGCCGATCTATGTAAATGGCCGACACTGGGGCGGGTTCCGGCTTGGGTATCGTCCGGATAAACACTGACTACCGAAGCCTGAAAGCGCCGTCAGAGCCTGTGTTAAACTGGTGGCTCATGCAGAAAAAGGAGATACGACTTGGCTGATTCGGAATTCATTCCTGCCAACGCACAGGCGGATGAGCTGTCCCGTCGCTCCGACCCCGCTCGTAACCTGGCGGTTGTGGTCTATATTCTTCAAGGCCTGTCTTTTTTCCTGGGAGGCATCACCGGGCTGGTTGGCGTGATCATCAATTACGTAAAACAGGACGATGTTCGCGGCACCTGGGTGGAACCTCATTTTCGGTGGCAGATCCGCACTTTCTGGATAGGGTTGTTGTGGACAGTTATCGGGGTTGTAACCACCTTCCTGATTATCGGGTGGCTCATACTGCTGGGGATTTCGATATGGGTTATTTATCGCATCGTGAAAGGTGCCCTGGCGTTGAATGATGGCAAGGCACCTGTCTGAAGTGGCAGTCTGACGACTGGGGAATCAGTCGTCAGTTACCTCCTTTAGCTGAATGGCACTGAAGGTTCCAGCCAACCCCATCAATCCGAGCACGACAATCACGGCAGAGTTTGATATCAGTGAGAGCAGGGCCGTTAGTCCACCGGTCGCAAGCAGCAAAAAGCCGATAACAGTGTTGCTGACGGCCGTGTAATCTGTACGTTTATTGCCTCCTGCCATATCTACCAGATAGGTTTTTCGACCCAGTCTCACGCCTGCATGGGCAATGCTGAGCACGAAGAAGGCGAGTGGGTAAAACCAGCCGTTGCCTACCCCTGTACCTGCAAGCATGGCTGTCAGCCCGACACCAAGGCATACAGCACTGGCCATAGCGGCACCGCGAATCATCACCCGACGGCTTGATGAATCAGCCATCCAGCCCCAGAAGCTTGCGGACACTGAACTGGCGAGACTGCTTGCCAGAAGAAATACTCCAAGCATCAAGCCCGTTTCTGATTCTTTCTGGGCCAACACCACGAAATAAGGAGATGCCAGGGCTGAGCACAGCAGAAGCGCCCGGGTAATAACGAAGTTGCGAAAAGGCACATCATCGCGCAAAAGCGACAGGCTATCGATTGCTTCTTTGAGGGCGTTGCCACCGCCGCCGGTTTCGCCTTCATACTCATCCACACCAGCAAACAAAAAACCTGCAATGATCCAGAGGGCGGCAGCAAGCAAGAGTAGCAAGCTGTAAAATGCGAGGGTCGGATCGCCCTGATCCCGGAACAGCAAAACCGTTAATATAACGGTCGCCGTGCCGCCGATGGTGGCCGCAAGGCCTGAAAGCCTGCCTCGCCGGGTTTTCGGAACGCACTTTCCCTGAACGTCTTTCATGGCGACAGAGCAGAAGCCCCGTGACAGGGAGAATGCCACCAGCGCGGCTATGATGCCGCCACCTGCGATATAGCCTTCAAGAAACCAGACGCACGCAGCCATGGCTGTAACACTGATCGCCTGACCAAAACTGCCGAGGGTCCAGAACCATTTACGCACAGGTTTGCGGCGAACCCAGGCTGCAATCATCATCTGGGGTACCATGGAGCCGGACTCCCGGATGGGGACAAGCCAGGCCACCAGTGCCGGTGCTCCAATGGCACTCATCAGCCACGCCAGTACCGTTTTGGGGCTAATCAGGAGATCGCCCAGCTTGGTCAGTACGTTGGCGGCCAGAATCAGAAAAAAGTTGCGCGGCACAACTTGGCAGGCTTCCGCCGGAATGTCTTTGCAGACTCGGGCATCTTCCTCGTTTGCAATCAGGCCGTATAGCCGGTCAACCGATCGATCGAGTGCGCCGGTTGTTTGGGCGCGCTCTGGTGACGAAGTGTTGTTCTGTAAGGGTGTCTGTTGCTGGGACAAGCCGCAGTCCTCCGGGAAATGGATAGCCAAGGATACCAGCCGGGCCGGCACCCCTGAACCTCGGAATGCAGATCAGCGTTTCCTTTACACCAGATGATGGTCCCACTGAACCGGCAAGCTGGCAATTTCTTTGGCGGGCGTGCGCTGGCCCAAGCGAACCAATTTGCCACGGCCTGAAGATATCAGAAAGTCGCCCCCTGCCAGCGCTTCAACGCCGGCACAGTCTGCGATGGCGGCCTTCTCGACAACCGCGCCTGTGCGGCTGTTAAAGATCAGCGCTGTGCCTCCAATCGGTGAGGCAATGGCAACCAGATCGTTTTCCGGGTGTGCGACTATGCTGGCGATGTAATTACCGAGTTCCCGGTGAACGGCCTCATCAAAGGCTATCTCTTCATAGCGCCCGTTGCGGTATCTTGCTACCAGCGGTGGCAGTTCATGGGCCGCTCCCTGATATTGATAGGCGGCATAAATGGTGCCATCTGGCGCCACATCCACGTGCCGCGTGCTCAGTTGATGATGGGTTGGCTGGAATCTGGCAAGAATCTCACCGGAATGCCTGTCCATCAAGATCAGCGCTGGCTCCATGGTGTCAAGATTGAGCTTGATACGGTCGTAATCCGGGTGGGTGAGAATACCACCCAGCCCGACGACCAATGTCTGGCCATCCGGGTGCAGTGTGATTTGATGTGGGCCTATACCTTTCAGATCAAAGGTATTGACTCGCTGGTACTGCTGATGACTGTCGTAAACCGCGATGATGCCTTCTCCGGGCTCGTAGCGATTAGCGGGGGCGTACAGGAATCGACCGTCCGGTGAAAACACACCGTGGCCCACGAAATGCTCGCCTTCAGCGGCTTCAATACGATGGAGCTGTTCGCCTGTTTTGCTGTTGATGGCGTAGAACGCCCAGCCGGGCCGTCGTTCAAAAAACAACACCTCCGCTGTACCCGGGCGTTTACAGCCGCTGTGGCAGCGGGTTCGTACAGGAGATTGCCAGAGTATTTTCCCATTCGGCTTTATGGCACTCACAGCAAAACTGCCGTCGGCCAGGCCAACCGCACCTGTGTACTGATGCGGGCCGTCACTGCCGGCTTTTCGGGGCAAGATGTTGCAACCGGATAGTGTGAGCGCGGCGCTGCCTGTGAAGGCTAGTTTGATCAGGCTTCTGCGGGTCAGTTCAGGCATGGCTTTGTCTCAGTCTCCATCGCTGGAATTAAAGCCGCGCACTACGCCTAGTTCAACGGCTGCCCTGTCGTTCACCAGTGCGGTTAGCTGAGTCACGTCAATATAGAGGCTTTGCAAGGACCGGAAGGCATTGTCGTCAGCCAGTAATGGAGCCATTGGGCGGTCGAGTTCCGGGAAGTTTTCGAGAACTTCGTTAAACTGCTGATTTATATCCTCAGCCAGGTCGGCTTGCCCCTTCTCTTTGAGGAGTATAGAAAAGCCCGGAAGAAAGAGGTTTTTAAGCCCTTGAACGCTCGCGTCAGCAGCAATCAGGCTGGCTCCACTGCGCCATGCATCGGCGCTGTATACCGAGCGTTTGCCGTTGCCGCGCAACCCCATAGGGGTGGCCAGGCGGCGCTCTTCAAGGATCTCCAGCCCGGCCATGGCAGCACGAATCGTTGTGTCTGTGTACTGGTCATTGCCAAGGTAGTCGCTCTGAAAGCTATTCCAGTCATGAGCCAGGGTTTCACCATTACCAGCGATATGACGGGTTACGGCCACCAGTAGCTCACAGGTATGGTCTACTGGCAGCGCTCTTTCGCTGCTGTTGAAGGTCTGGTCGTACAACAGGTACTCAGCCATGGGAAAGCCCTGAACTGCAACGCCGGATTCGTTGATTGCCTCAGGTGTGATCGCAGCATTATCTTTCAGCAGGTAGGAAGCTTTGCGAGCCACCAGGTTTTTGGGATCCGGCCAGAACTGGAATTGCCAGGCGCGGTTTCCATGCTCTACAGGGCCAAAGTCTACGAATCGAACCTGCTGCCAGGCGAGGAACGCTTCCAGCCAGGCCTGTTTGGTCTTCTCAAGCCCTTCGGATGTTGGGCTCTGGCAATATGTCTCGGCCTGTTCTGCCAGGGCTTGGCTTTGTGTCGACAAGCTCTCGTAGCCTGTGAGAATGTCGCTGTGCCACTGCGTTCGATAGTCCGTATCGGTACTCTTGGTGCTCGCAGCCATCAACGGCGCGGTGGCCAGAGTTGAGGCGAGGCAAAGCGTTAGTGTCAGTCGCTTCATAACAGGCTCCTTTTAAAGTGAGTTCAGGAAATCGAGCAGAGCCCGACGGTTGTCGGCGCTGAACTGGCTGAAGCGTGCTACGGCTGGTGCGGCTTCACCACCATGCCAAAGTATGGCTTCTTCCAGGGTTCGCGCTCGCCCGTCATGCAGGAATCCTGCTTGCGGATTGACGGTCTGGGCCAGACCAATGCCCCACAGAGGTTGTGTGCGCCACTCGTTGCCATTGGCCAAAAACTCATCACGGCCATCGGCAAGGGCAGGGCCCATGTCGTGTAAAAGCATGTCGGAATAGGGCCAGATGGTCTGCTTGCTCAAGTCTGGCCGTTCCGGATCTGTTCCTGTGGTGTGCCGGGGAGTGTGACATCCGGCGCACCCGGTGTCGTTAAATAGCTGTGCGCCTTTTTGCACAGATGGCTCTTCCATATTACGCCGTGCCGGCACAGCCAGACTCTTGGCATAGAAGGTTACAAAGTTTGCGATCTTGTCGCTGACTTCCGGTTGGCCGCCGTCGGGAAAGCGATCACATTCCTGTTCTGGTGTGCAATCCGTAGTGGGTTTCAGGCTGGAGGTCAGACCCATATCGCCGGCAAACGCGCCCATGCTCTGTTGGTGTACGTCTGGTTCGGCAGCTTTCCAGCCAAACCGACCCGGTTTTGTCTGGTTAGTTGCCAGATCCCATACCTGATTCAGTTTGCCGGAAATGCCATCTCCGTCTGCGTCCTCCGGGTCAGCCAGGGCCTCAATATCGGTAATTGGAATGGTTTCCAGAAGCCCCATGCCGATCATAGGTGGTGCGACACGAGGGGAGACCAGAAGGCCGTCGGGCAAGGGACCGTAATTGGGGTTCTCTATCTGGTACACGGGCTCCCGCAGCTCCACTTTGGTGCCGTCAGCCAGAGTTTTGGTCAATTTTTTCCATGTTAACACCAAATCTGCCTCTGGTTGCGCACCGGGCAGGGCAGCCGTCTGCAACTGGCTGCCATAGACAGGCGCAGGTTTGAATCCATGGGTAAGCAACATTTCGGCGTCAGCGTCGGGGTCTGCCGGAACAGCCAGGCGCAGAAACAAGGATACCGACGGTTCATCAATTCCGGGGGGGTGTCCGCGGCCGTCTTTTATGTGACAGCCCTGGCAGGAGTTGGTGTTGAACAGGGGGCCCAAACCGTCCCGTGCTACGGTGCTGGATGGTGCTTCTACCCATGGGTTGCGGAAGAAGCTGTTGCCAACGCTGAAGTCCAGGCGCTTGGTCATCGACAGGTTGCTCTGGGGCAGGGAGTAGGCGTTGGTATCAAACTGCTCCACAGTACCCTCTCCTCCGGTGCCTGGTGACTTCTGCAACGGAAAGCCAGCATGGGTGTCGGCATTAACTGGTAACGCGAAGCCGAGCAGCAAGGGCAGCAATGCAGTCATTAATTTGTTTCTGTTCATTATTTCTTACCACACAATTGAAGAAGCCATGGAAAATCTGCTCATCTCAAAGCAGGCTTTCCATGGCTTGTTCCGGTTCCTTGATGACCGGGGGCAAGTTTTGCCCCCGGATATCTATACCCTACTGATTTCCCGTCAGAAAGAGTGGCCGGCGTCGTCTGGCGACAGAGCCTCAAGGCCCAGTTGACGAGCAGCCTGCTCTATGGAGCCAGTCTGTTCAACCAGCGCCATGATTGCGCCATTAACAACGGTTGCGCCACTGGTGTTGCCCGGTGCAATCATTCTATCAAATGGCATGGGGTTCTGGCTCGATTCGGCCTTGGATTTCATTACGCCCAGCGCCTTCATTGAAGCATCCAGTTGTGCATTCAGGCGTGCATCCAGCTCGGGATTGCCCTGTTTTACAAGATCAGACAGCGATGGGCCTGTTACCAGGCTTCCGTCTACGCGCCGATAGGTGCCAGTGTATACGTTCTGGATGCCCTGACCATTGTAATAGTGGGAATTGTGGGTGTTGTCGCTGAAACAGTCGTGTTCATCTTCATAGGAGTTGGCTTCAAGGGCCACTTTCATGCGTTCGCCAGCGAGCTCTCCCAGCGACAAAGAACCCATTCCGAACAGCATTTTCTGCACGCCTTCGTTGGCGTCTGCATTTACAAGCTGGCTGCGGTAGTTGTCTGAGGCGCCTGGCGCCCACTGTGCGACCATCCACTCCAGATCAGAAATCAAAAGGTCCGTGGCGGCATCGAGGTATTCACCCCGGCGTTCGCAGTTGCCGTTGGTGCAGTCGGCACCGGTGGCGTAGTCGGTTACCGGGCGTTCGCCACTGCCAGGCTCAAAGCCGTGCAAATCCTGGCCCCATAGCAGAAATTCGATGGCGTGGTAGCCGGTTGCAACGTTGGCTTCCGAGCCGCCAATTTCATTCAGGTCGGCAAGGAGTTCGGCAGAAAGATTTGTTACATCAAGGGTTTCACCACCAACGTTGAGGCTGTCGCTTCCAATGATATTGGCAGTTGCGCCTGCGTTGCCCAGCTCATACTGATAATCGTCTGCCTGCACGTAGTCGATCAGGCCCTCATCCAGAGGCCACGCATTCAGCTGGCCTTCCCAGTCATCTACAATCGTGTTGCCGAAGCGGAACACTTCTGTTTGCTGATAGGGTACGCGGGCTGCAAGCCAGGCTTCTTTAGCTGCTTGCAAATTGGCCTCTGTAGGGTTTGCGAGTAAACGGTCTGTGGCTTTGTTCAGTGTTTTTGCTGTGATCAGTGCGTCTTCGTACCCTGCATGTGCAAGATCGGCATAGTGTTCAACAACCGATGCTTTCGTGGCTGGTTGGGACGCAGCAGAATCTGTCTGGGTAGTGTTGGCGCAACCAGCGGTTAAAACCGCTGCGACGGTAAGTGCCAGAGGGGCTGGTCGGAACATTGCTTTCATTGAGAACTCCGAAAGTTGAGAAGCGGCTATGTAAATGGGAGGCATTATCGTTCGTAATTATGTTTGTTAAAGTGTCTTAACGCAAGCATGCTTTAGCGCGGGCCAAGGTAGGACAAAAACCTGCTCGATATCAATTTTTAATGATAATCATTTGCAATTACAATTTGTGATGCTAAATTCTGATTCAAACGTGCTCTTAATTTGGAGAAAAGCATGAGTGGATCAGTGGTTCGACTAGCAGGCTCCTCAAAAAGTGTGTTCTCTGCGTGGCAATCGCTCCGTAAGTCGGTCGATAAAGGCAATGTTGCGCAGGGTCGGCCCGAGTGCTGTGGTTCAGGTCAGGCCTCCTCAAGTGGGAGCCGTTCTGGCTGACATCCGGCAGAATCCCCATTTTTCTGTTCACTTTGCGAGGCTTTTGCAGGCGTTAGCTTGCACAGCGAGTGCGCGCTCGGGCCTAATAGCTCCTGTTTACAGGGAGCTGATTTATGTTGAGTTATCTTCACGCTTTTCACGCCGGGAATTTTGCGGATGTGCAAAAGCACGGTGCATTAATGCTTGCCATCTCCATGATGCAGGCGAAGCCCTCTGCCATTGCCTGCTTTGATACCCACGCGGGTAGCGCCGTCTATGACCTCAAGAGTGAGCGCGCACGGAAAACTGCAGAAGCGGATTCGGGCGTGCAAAAATTCTGGACCAGTCGGAACGCTTTTACTTCTGAAGACTGGCAGCCAGTTGTGGATCTGTTGTCGCATTTCAATGCCGGCGAAGGCCCACTGACAGTTTATCCGGGCTCCCCGGCCTGGCTTCGTCATGCCCTGCGCCGGGGTGATTCGTTGACGGCGTTTGAGCTTCACCCTTCTGAAAGCGGCCAGCTTGAAGGCTGGGCTGCGGACCGGGGGCAGGGTAAGAGTGTGCGGGTTCTGCATGAAGATGGCTTGAAAGGCCTGTTGCGGAACCTGCCGCCCGCTCAACCCAGGCTGATCACGTTGATTGACCCCTCTTACGAAATCAAATCCGAGTATCTTGATGTTGCCACCACTTTGCAGAAAGCATGGCAAAAATGCCGTCATGGGGTCTATCTTGTCTGGTATCCGATTCTTACCAGTGGTTTGCATACTGCGTTGAAGCAGTCATTGGAAAACAGCCCGATGAGTAAAGTGTGGTGCAGCGAGGTCCATCTGAAAACGCCTCCGGAGCGGGGCATGACCGGTTCCGGCATGTTGGTGGTCAACCCGCCTTGGGGGTTTGATAAACGATTTTCTGCCATGATTGGGGATATCGCCGGAGAGTCTGTGCTGGGTCTTTCCCACGAACAGGGCTGGTTGCTGCCTGAGTAGACCGGGTAGCCGCTCGCCATGGAGGAGCTGTTTTTGAAGGAAACAACCAACGAGAATAATGCTGACCCGTGTCTTCCTGGTGGTTTGATGTCTGCTGAGCAGTGGGCGTTGCCTGAGACCTCTGTGCGGCGTTCGCTAAAAGATGCAATTAGCCATGCACTTACACAGCTGCGGGCCGGTGTGTCTCAGGCCGAAGAGCCTTTTGAGAGCATGGACGACCTACCCGAACTTTCCATCGCCCAGCAACATCGGCTCGCCCCGGAGCCGGATTATGCACGCCAGGCGGTCGTTATTGCCTCCAGTCTTGATCACGCACGCTCCGAAGGCGCGCTCAGCCGCGAAGTTGTCTGCCTGGTGGCGCCGCCTTTTTCTGGAGTGCAGCAGTCGCTAGCTTGTTTTTCTGAGTCTGGGCCGTCGGGCTTTATCCCTGGTGGGACTGGCGAATGGACTATTATTGCGCCGCCTGAGACCTTGGCGTTCAGCGATCAGGAAGCCAGTGAATGGTGGGACAACCAGGATTTGTCTCGCCCCTGGGTAATCACTGAGCTTGCAGAATTCTGGTTGAGACGTCTTTCAGGTCTGGCCTTGGTCAAGGAGCTGTTTCGCAGGATCGCAAATGGCAATGCGGGTGCAGGTATTGTGGGGTGCTCAAGTTGGTGTTGGCGATATTGGGGGCACTATCTTGAAAACGCCCAAATGTCACCCTGGACGCCTGCGCCAATGAACTCTGAGCGATTGGGTGTCTGGTTTACTTATCTGGCTTCGAAAGGCAGAAAATCGTCGGTGGTCGTAAGGATGACCGGTGATGGTCATTACGTGCTGCCCCAGCCTGAGCCAGATGATATTGAAAAAAAGAAGAGAAGTAAGAAGCGCAAATACAGTAATTTTTTGCGTGACCTGGCGGCGACATCTCGCGGCAATCCCGGCGTGGCCCTGGCCATCTGGCAGAGATCCTTGCGTGCACAGCCAGATGATGACGCCAAGCTGGAAGGTGACGGCGAAATGTCGGAGAAACAAAGCCGGGCGGCGGACTGCTGGGTTGTGCCGCTGGAGCGGTTGAGCCTTCCGACCATGCCGCAGAGCAAGGAGAGTGTCACCGGTTTCGTGCTGCATGGGTTGTTGCTGCACAACAGCCTCGATATAGCCTCTTTGGAGGTGGTCACTGGTGTTTCCGCCTATGAGCTGAGCCTGGTGCTGTCACGGTTGAAGCGTGCTGAACTGGTGATCTGTGAACAGCCCGGCGAGCGCTGGCGAGTAACACCCATCGGGTATCCCACGGTCAGGCGCCACCTGCAGAGTTGGGGATTCCCGCTTGATCAGTTTTAGGAGCGACCATGATCGATGACCTTGGTATCAAGGACGCCTTTGCCTCCATAACCGGGCAGGCGCTGTTGGAGGCTGTGCTTGTTATTGCTCTCGCCTCCCTGTTAACCGTAGCGATTCAGAAGGTGCTTCCGCGGGTTGCGCAAAAGCTGGGTGGCAAGGCGCGCCTTTACCTGCTGGCGTCTGTGCCACTGCTTCGGCTGTTAATCATTCTCGCCACGATTGTGGTCGTGGTTCCGATTCTGGTGGAGCCATCGTTTGAAAATATGGTGGCTATTTTTGGCGCCCTGGCGTTGGCTCTGGGCTTTGCTTTCAAGGATTATGCGAACAGCCTGATCGCTGGCATTGTGACCCTCTATGAGATGCCTTACCGGCCAGGTGATTGGATTGAGGTAGACGGGCAGTACGGTGAAGTGCGGGCCATAGGAACGCGTGCGGCGGAGATTGTTACTCCGGATGACACGGTTGTGATTATCCCTCATAACAAATTGTGGAACTCATTGATTGCCAACGGTAACGATGGCACCGACAACTTGATGTGCGTGGCCGATTTTCATCTTGAGTCGAACCATGATGTCGGCCGGGTGCGTGAGTTGCTCAGAGATGTGGCTTTTACTAGCCCGAGAACAAAAACCTGGCAGCCTGTGGTCGTGATTGTATTCAACAAGCCGTGGGGTATGCATTATCGATTGAAGGCTTACCCGTTCGCCCCTAAAGAGCAGTTTCAGTTTATCTCCGAACTTACGGCACGTGGTTCTGCTGAATTGGCGCGCCAGGGCGTCAAGTTTGTCTCGGTGCCGGTCGCTGTAGATTAAAGTTGGCCGCGAAACCCGGCCAACTTTAATCACTTCGCCCTGAGTGTCAGGTTTTCATACTTTGTTAACTGCATCTTCACGTGGCCAGTAACGTAAATCACGGCAGCGTTCGATGAAACGTGCACAAGAGTCCTCGATGATATCGATCTCTATGCATCCGTCATCTTTACTCTCAGCAAGGCCAGCGCTTTCCAGTAAAGGCTCAGCGGCTGTGTTATAGCCAATGAACTTGCAGTGGGCAAAAGCATCACTGATGAAATCGCGAACCGGGCTGTGGCGTGCGAGTTTTTGAATGCCCTTGTCGCCAGGCAAGAGAGCGACGGCATCGAAAAGCACAGACGGTCCTCCATCAATTTTCTCGTTCGCGCTGATTTTTCGGCCACTGCTATCGGTTACGCCACCAATGACCGGCGCAATTACAGCAAGCACTGCGCCCTCATGCTCTACTGCAGCCTTCAGGGCATCGAAGATCTTTGCATCCGTGCCTTCACTGACAAACACTCCAAGCTTGCGGCCAGCAAAACTCGAGGGTCCGCTCTTTAAAATGCTCAGGGCGTCAGAGGGGGCAAGGTCTTTTCTCGGCTCTACCGCGGCGGCAGCTGCGTCTGGCAGCGATTCCAGCCCGAGTCCGTCGGCAACTTTGTTGGCAAGGGTGTCATCCACGTTTAACAAGTGGCTCACCATCCTGTTACGTATATCCTCCCTCTCCACCTTGCTCAACTCGAATACGAACGCATCGGCAATATGATTTTGCTCCGTTTCGGTCTGACTGATATAGAACTGCCACGCCTGGCTATAGTGATCGGCAAAAGTGGGGGATCTCTCGCGCACTTTGGTGCCAGATATCTCCTCAGGAAAGCTCTGAAACCCTAGCTCAGGGTTTTCCCGGGGCCCTGGGTTGTCATCCCAGCTGTTGGGTTCGTAATTTGCCCGGCCTCTGGGGTTGGTCATCGCCATGTGGCCATCTTGCTGAAAGTGATGCATCGGGCATTTGGGTGCATTTATCGGAATGTGCGTAAAGTTTGGCCCGCCCAGGCGTTTGGTCTGGGTATCCAGATAGGAGAAGTTGCGGCCCTGAAGGAGAGGGTCATTTGAATGATCCATACCTGGGACGATATTTTGCGTGCAGAAGGCAACTTGCTCCGTTTCAGCAAAAAAATTATCGACCACGCGGTTCAACACCATTTTGCCAAGTGGTGTTACCGGAACCTGTTCCTCCGGAATAAGTTTTGTGGGATCTAATATGTCGAACTCGAACTCGTCCGCAAAGGCGTCGTCAAAAATCTGTACCCCTAATTCCCATTCAGGGTAATCGCCGCGTTGGATGGCCTCCCACATGTCCCGGCGATGAAAGTCGGGATCTGCACCGTTGATCTTCACAGCTTCGTTCCAGACAACTGATTGAAGCCCCAGTTTCGGTTTCCAGTGAAACTTCACGAAGCGCGACTCCCCCCGAGCATTAATAAAGCGGAAGCTGTGTACGCCGAAGCCTTCCATAAATCGGGGAGAGCGGGGTATTGCCCGGTCGGACATGGCCCACATCAGCATATGAGTACTTTCGGGCATCAGGCTGACAAAATCCCAAAAATTGTCGTGGGCGGATTGGGCTTGCGGAAAACCGCGATCCGGTGCTTCCTTTACGGCGTGGACCAGATCCGGAAACTTCATTGCGTCCTGAATAAAGAAGACCGGAATGTTATTGCCTACCAGGTCCCAGTTGCCTTGTTGGGTATAGAATTTGGTCGCAAACCCACGGACATCACGAGGCAGGTCGGCGGAGCCTTTATTTCCCGCGACGGTTGAAAACCTTACGAAGACGGGGGTCTGTTCGCCAGGGCGCTGAAACAGATCTGCTGTCGTGAGCTCCGATTGGTTTTTATAGTTCTCAAAGTAGCCATGGAAACCAACGCCGCGGGCATGAACAACCCGCTCCGGAATCCGCTCGTGATCGAAATGGAAGATCTTCTCCCGCATGACCTGATCTTCAAGCAGCCCCGGTCCTCTAGCTCCGGCGCGTAGAGAGTTTTGGTCGTCGGCAATGGGTACGCCCTGTTGGGTTGTAAGCGTCGGGTGCGTTTTGTCAGAAAGCTGATGCCACTCACCGCCCTTAGCGGCGGAGTGTTTTGGATGATCGGAATTATGAGTCATAGAATGTCTCCTTTCGCGATATCGACAGTTACCGGAGTTAGTCTAGTGTGAATAATGCTGGAAGGAGCGGTTGTGAATAATTCTTAAGGCTGCTGTCATTATTTGCGCGTTGAAGGCAGTCGCAAAGATTGTTAATTATGTTGGCGGAGTGCGCCGGCAAGGCGCGTAGCCAACCCCTCATTCAGGGAGGTATTTATGCCGTATTCAAGTAAATCGGAGTTGCCAGAACAGGTTACCGACAACCTTCCCTCTCATGCTCAGGAAATCTATCGCAAAGCGTTTAACTCAGCGTGGGACGAATACAGTGATCCAGACGACCGCCGGGACGACTCAGGACGCGAGGAAACCGCTCACAAAGTCGCTTGGGCTGCAGTAAAGCAGGAATATCATAAAGAAGGGGACCGCTGGGTAAGAGATAAGGATTAGCGATTTCCTTTTCGCACGCTGAGCTAAGACTACCTGGCAATGGACAGAGAGATTTGCAGTAAGGGTTGTCAGATTTCTGTAAAAAAGCCCCGCACTTGGCGGGGCTAAACTGACGAACAGCTTGTCCGGTTTCGCCCGGCGATTACATCAGCGCTTCAATACGGTTACGTACCTTCGGCTCACTGCTGTAAGCGGTGGCGATGGCGTTATAGGTCGGGATGTCCATGCCCGCCTCTTCGATAACCGTTACCATCTCATCGTTAGCTTCCATCTGCAGTTCCTGAGCTTTCTGCTGGGAATCCGCTGATTCGATTTTATCGATATACTCCTCGCGCACTTCGGTAATGCCTTCCTGGGCGTCGATGAACTTTTTCAGTTCTGCATCGTTGTAATCGGTCTTCTGAGTACCTGTTGCTGCAGGGTTTGAGTAGCCGCTTGAATCTGTGGCGGCCGGGTTTTGCTGCGCCTGCTCTGCCATAACGGGAGCTGCGGCCAGCAGGGCAACGGATGCGGTAATGGATACGAGTACTTTGTTCATATTCATAATCGACTTCTCCTGTTTCGTGTAGGTTCATTGTTGATGTATCAAGCACCGTGCCAGCTTCTTTGGTTTTTATTTTATGTATTTAAAACATAAACTTACGAGAAAATTCCGGTTAATCTGAGGTAATGAAGGTTGTGGCG
Source organism: Marinobacter sp. 1_MG-2023 (assembly GCF_030549045.1). Taxonomy (NCBI): domain Bacteria; kingdom Pseudomonadati; phylum Pseudomonadota; class Gammaproteobacteria; order Pseudomonadales; family Marinobacteraceae; genus Marinobacter; species Marinobacter sp. 1_MG-2023. The sequence continues at coordinate 1,123,978 of NZ_JAUOST010000001.1, forward strand.
AAATGTCACATGTGGCAGAAAGGTGTGGCAATTATGTCGTGGGAGCCAGGATGAAACCTTTACTCAGAAACGCCGGCCAGGTTTTTGGATCGATACAGTTAACACTGGTATTGAGCATTGTTGTCCCTCTGCTTCTCATCAGCGGGCTTGCCATCTACCTGGGGTTTGGTGCGGTTGAACGAGCCTTGAATGACCGCCTGCGTGAAGACCTGGAACTGGTTGCCCGTGCGGCCAGCGGTCCGCTCTCCCGGGCGATGCAGGAAAAAGATGAATTAGTGATGAGCGACTCCCTGAAGTCGATCTTCCGGATTGGCCGTGTTTCAGGAGCGTCGGTGTTTGACAAGGATGGCGCGCGAGTCTCCAGCCTGGGCCTTGCAGATACCGATGTGGGTAATAGTGCCAGCGCTGAACAGGTCATCAATAGCGGCGAATTGGGGGGCGCTTTTCGCTGGGTCGACGGGCAATCAGTATTTTCGCACTTCACGCCGCTGGTAGCCGACGATGGCCGGATACAGGGGTTGCTGCAGGTAACTCGCAGGCGCAGTGACTTTCATGACCTTCTTGCCTCAATGCGCCTGTGGGCTGTGTCTATCTGGTCGGCTCTTGCGATCACGATCATTCTGGTGGTGGTGCTCGGGCATTATGGTGCGGTGGGGCGGCATGTAAGCCGGCTATTGAATACCATGGCAAGCCTGGCTCCCGGGCAATGGCGCCTTGGTGCGGAAGCGTCCGGCCCCCGTGAATTGCGGCAGATATACGGTGGTGTGCGGGACATGGGAGAGCGCATGGCTCGGGCGGAAGAGGAAATACAACAGCGCGTGATCAAGGAACGCGAATTGGCCGAGCGTCTTGAGTACCAGGAGAAAATTGCCATGATCGGGCGCGTGGCCGGAGGCGTCGCACACGAACTTGGCGCCCCATTGAATGTAATTCAGGGGCGCGCAAATATCATGGCACGACAGACGCTTACGGAAGATCAGCGTCGGCAGTTGGATGATATCGGTTATCAGGTTGGGCGTATGACCACGATTATTCAGCAACTCCTGGATTGCTTTCGTCATGTGCCGGATTCAAGAAGGCCAATCAGCCTCAGTACGGTTCTCCGGGACGCACTGGAGCGCGCTACTGAAGATGATAAATGCCGCGGCAAGCGCTTGCTGAGTGAAGGCCTTGATGTGAACGCGAGGGTCAGGGCAGAACCCATGAGGTTGGAACTGGCGTGTCTTAATGTCGTCCGCAACGCCTGCCAGGCCGCCCGTTCTGAAGTGATCGTATCGCTGCTTTGCAGCAATAACGAGTGGGAGGTACGGGTAGACGACGACGGCCCAGGCATAGAGGCGGAGAAGCGGAAGTCTGTATTTGAGCCGTTTTACAGTACCCGGCCAGCTGGAGAGGGTACAGGGCTTGGGCTTGCGGTCGTCAGTAGTGTATTGAAGGAGCACGGTGGCCGGATTGAAATCGGCAGCAATGAAACAGGCGGGTGCCGGATGAGTCTGTTCTGGCCCGCGGAGGTAGCGGAATGAAAGAGCAACAGGCAACTATCCTGCTTCTGGAAGATGATGTCAGCCTGAGCTTGCTGTTGAGCGAAGAGCTCGAGCTGGATGGCTATAGCGTAACTCGGGCCGGTACAGTAAATGAGGCCTGCAGGCTGCTTGCTGAAGAAACACCGGATCTGGTTGTCTCTGACCTTCGTCTGCCGGATGGCGATGGGCTGGAGCTACTAAAGGCAGCTCAGGCTGACGGCCGTAGCCTGCCTTTTATCATCATTACCGCGTTCGGGACCGTGGATCAGGCCGTTGATGCACTAAAAGCCGGAGCAGATGATTTTCTGACCAAACCCTTATCTACTGACCACCTGCGCCTGAAGATACGCCGGTTACTGACTCAGGCCGATCTCACCCGGCAATTGCAGCAGTTTCTTGCGCACAAAGGCGAGGATCAGTCTCTTGGCCTGATAGGTGAGCATGAAAGCATGGTTCGGCTCCGCTCGGAAATCCGGCAAATTGCGCGCAGCGAAGCTGCCGTGCTGATCTGCGGCGAAAGTGGCACAGGTAAGGAGTTGGTGGCGAGAGCGATCCATCAGGCTAGCGGGCGGAGTTCAGGGTCTTTTGTAGCTGTCAATTGCGCCGGCATACCCGGCGAGTTGATGGAGAGTGAGTTTTTCGGCCATGAGGCGGGTGCGTTTACCGGCGCCCGTCAGGCTCGAAAAGGCCTGTTCGCAGAAGCCCATGGTGGCACCTTGTTGCTTGATGAAATAGGAGAAATGCCTCTGGCGTTGCAGGCGAAGTTGCTCCGGGTTTTGCAGGAAGGCATGGTCAAACCGGTAGGTGCGGATCAGGAAGAGCCAGTGGACGTGCGAATCCTCGCCGCTACCCATGTGGATTTGCTAAAGGCCGTGCACGAAGGAAGCTTCCGGGAAGACCTCTATTATCGCCTGGAAACTCTTAGCCTGCGTATTCCACCGCTGAGAGAGCGGGGGGATGATGTCGACCTTCTGGCAATGCACTTTTTAAGGGAGATAGCTCGTAAGCACCAACGCGGATTTCTCAAGCTCAGTGAGGTAAGCTCCCGCACTTTGATGGATTATCCGTTTCCGGGGAATGTCCGCGAGCTGGGTAGCGCAATCGAGAGGGCGGTTACTTTCTGTGAAGGCGATACCATTCAGCCTGATCATCTGCCTGAGCGCATCAGGAAGCGTCGGGTCGGATCGGTGAACCCTGAAGCGGCGCGATCCGCTGGAAACATTTCTGAATGGCCAACGCTGGAACACCTTCAGCAAGACTATGTGCGCGAGGTAATGCAGGCGGTTAGCGGCAACAAACGCCGGGCAGCACAGATTCTCGGCATTAACCGACGTACCTTGTACCGTTGGCTGGCAGCAGATCAGGCGGCGGACAAGACAAGTGATGAATCTCATTCTGAAGGCACCGATGCAGGGGAGCTGAAAGGGGGGCTGTAATGACGAATCAGAAAACAGCCATGATGTATGGGCTGGGCACGGTGCTGCTCTGGTCTACTGTGGCTACCGCTTTCAAGCTGGCGCTTGCGGATCTCGCCCCCGTACAAATGCTGCTGGTTGCTTGCGCTTCATCTGTATTGGTCATGGGCGGCATTCTGTTATTGCAGAAGCGTTGGCATCTGGTGTTTTCGCTAGGTAAAAGGCAATACATCCAGTCGTTTGGTATGGGTTTGATCAACCCCTGCCTGTATTACTTTCTGCTGTTTGGCGCTTTTGACCGGCTGCCAGCACAAGAAGCACAGCCGTTAAATTATACTTGGGCGCTGGTTTTGGCTTATCTCTCGGTGCCATTTCTGGGGCATCGCCTGCGCAGGCTGGATATTGTCGCCGGGCTGGTGTGTTACGCCGGGGTCGTAGTGATCGCAACCCGTGGTGCTGTGACTACGCTCAGCTTCTCAGATCCGCTGGGCGTCTCACTGGCTATCGGCAGCACGCTTGTCTGGGCTTCTTACTGGATTATTGCGACCCGCGATACCCGGGATCCTGTGGTCGGTCTGTTTCTCAACTTTTTGTTCGGGCTTCCTGTTATTGCTTTGATCTGCTGGTGGACAGAAGGGTTGAGCATGCCGGCAACCGGCTCAATTGCTGCCGCGGTCTACGTCGGCACATTTGAGATGGGCATCGCCTTTGTTCTCTGGTCCTATGCCATGAAAAAGGCGGAAAACACCTCGAGAGTGAGCAACCTGATCTTCATTTCACCTTTCCTCTCTCTCGTTTTTATCTATTTGATTCTTGGAGAGCGGATCCTGTCATCGACCTACATCGGTTTGGTGCTCATTATGGCTGGCCTCTGGTTACAGCAGAAAAAAGTGAAAGCAAGGGAGCGGGTATTGATCAATGGCGACTGATTGGTCTGTTTACCTGGTACGCACCGCCAGTGGTGCGCTTTACACTGGTATTAGCACAGATGTGCCTCGACGCTTTGCTGAACATCAGGCTGGCGCGCCGAAGGGCGCCCGTAGCCTCAGAGGGAAGGGGCCACTGGAGCTGGTGTTCAGTTCACCAGCCGGCGACCGCAGCCACGCATCAAAGTTGGAGTGGCACATCAAGCGGTGGCCACGACAACGTAAAGAGGCGCTAGTGCTCGGAGTGCTCAGTCTGCCAGATGTTCTCTGATGTGCTCGCCAGCGGTTTGCACGGCAGCGGTTGCTCTGTCCAGTTGTCCACTGTGAACCTGAAACACGTGCCAAAGGCTGTTAAACACCTCAAGGTGAGTTTTTACTCCGGCTTTTCTGGCCGCATCCGCAAGCCGTTCTGCATCGTTGAGCAGAATTTCCTGGCTGCCGACCTGTATCAATAGTGGTGGCAAATCCTCAAACTTACCGAAAATTGGAGAGATTAGGGGGTTGCGTAGAGATTCTCCGCCAGCGTAAAGCTTTGCGGCTTTTGCGGTCCAGCGTGGTTGTAGTACCGGTTCGCATTCGGGTGAATACAGCGCTTCCTGAGTCAGATCCATCCACGGTGAAAAAACCGTAATTGATGATGGCAAGGATTGAGTGTTGTCACGCAAGCGCATAGCTAGAGCGATGGCCAGCCCGCCGCCGGCCGAATCACCTGCAATGGCAATTTGCCCGGGTGCAAACCCCTCTTCAATCAGCGCCAGCCAGGCGGCCTCAGCGTCGTCCAGTGCGGCCGGGAACGGGTGCTCGGGAGCAAGACGGTAGTCTGGTGTAATTACCATGCAGCCGCTTGTTTTGGCCAGGTGTCCGGTAAGCCCTTTATGAGTGGCCGCCGAGCCGATGATATAGCCTCCACCATGAAGGTACAGGACTGCGCCCCGCGAGGTCTGGCCATAAGAACTTTTCACGACAGGTCTATCTGCTAATGTAGCTGTCTGGAAACGGCAGCCGCGGGGCGGTACGGAGCTTCGGTAGGCCTGGCTGATCAAAGCGCGCTGAACCGAAACCGGGACTGCTGGATGAAGTGCTGGCCTGACCAGCCGATTCATGGTCTGGCGCAGTCCGGTTTCAAGAAGATGTTGCAACATCTGTGTTATGCCCCCGCTATGGGTTAGGATTATGCATCTTAATTCGTATTATCTATTCATGACAGGCGTTTAACTCTACGTGTACTGGAAAACGGATACCATAGAAATACCGGACTGGAATCGTAAATCCCTGTTGGACCGGCTAGAGCCATTCGACCCGGAAGAGCGGAGAGAGCTCAGCGAGGAAATGGTGGCGTACTGCCGTTTCTATGGACTTGATCTCTGGGTTGAGCATCCGGATGTTGCGTATCATCAAGGGTATGTGACAGCAGGCCAGCACGAAGTAATGGTGCACTATTTCCGGCTACCGGAGTCTTGTGCAGAGCGTGGCACTGTGTTCATCCTGCACGGCTACTTTGATCATGTAGGTTTATATAGCCAATTGATTGAGCGCTGCCTTGCGGCTGGCTTTGATGTGCTGACTTACGACCAGCCGGGCCATGGACTTTCCAGCGGCACGCCGGCTGCAATTGGTAGTTTTCTTGAGTATCAGGGGGTGCTGTCAGAAGTTCTGGCCCATGTCCGCGATAAAATCCGGGGGCCCTGGTTTGCGGTTGGACAGAGTACAGGTGGGGGCATACTGATTGACTACCTTTTGTCGAACCATCACTCCCGGGAAACATCGGAGTTCCGCAAAGTGGTTTTGCTGGCACCATTGGTGCGGCCTGCAGGTTGGCTTGGCGCTAAAGTATTGCACACCATGGTGAAGCCCTTCGTTACCCGCTGGCAGCGTGTATTTGCAGCGAACAGCGGCAACACCCGCTTTTTACGCTTCCTGCGCGAACATGACCCATTGCAGGCAAGAGCCGTTCACGTGGACTGGGTAAGCGCTCTGCGCACCTGGATACCGCACATAGAATCAGCTCGCCCCGTAGACTTTCCGGTTACTGTCGTTCAGGGCGAAAAAGACCAGACTGTAGACTGGCAACACAATTTGAGAATTATCCGTAACAAGTTTGCATCGGTAGAGGAAGTAAGAATCATCGACGGGCGTCATCATCTGGTGAACGAAGCCAAGGACTTACAGGCAACCGTCTTCAATGCCATTATTGATACATTTGATCATTCAGTGGCAGGCGTCGCTGAGACTCCTGATTCTCATTGATAAGAGTGCCAGAGAGTTTAAAGCCGTCTGCAGTACAATCAGCAACAGGAGAATGTTTTGAAGAGAACAATGCTTGCAGTAGCAGTAGCAGTAGCGACCATGGGCCTTGCCGGTTGTATGACTTATGATCCGTACACCGGCGAGCAGAAGACTTCTGATGCGACCAAAGGCAGTATCATTGGCGCAATTGGTGGCGCAGCCGTTGGTGCTGCAACCTCCAGCAAAAGCGACCGTGGAAAGGGAGCATTGATTGGCGCCGCAAGTGGTGCGGCTGTTGGTGGTGGTATTGGTTACTATATGGATCGGCAAGAAGCCCAGTTGAGGCAGAAGCTGGAAGGTAGTGGTGTTCGTGTGGTCCGTAATGGTGATCAGATTGAGCTCATCATGCCCGGCAATATTACCTTTGACCTGAACCAGACATCCATCCGGGGTGGTTTCACTAACACCCTCGAATCTGTCGCCCTGGTGTTGAAAGAGTTCAATAAGACCATTATCCAGATTGAGGGTCACACCGACAGCTCGGGTTCAGATAGTTACAACCAACTGCTCAGTGAGCGTCGTGCAGGCTCGGTGCGAGACTTCCTGCTAAACCAGGGCATTGAGCCTAACCGTACCCGCGCGGTGGGTTACGGTGAGCGTTACCCCATTGCTTCCAATGACACCTCCGCAGGGCGTGAACAAAATCGTCGTGTTGAGCTGACGTTGGTGCCTATGCAGTAAACAGATACTGCATGGATGGTTAGCATCCCGGTTCTGCCGGGCACAAAAAAACCGGAGCAAATCGCTCCGGTTTTTTTGTGCAGCTAGTCGTCTGTTCAGAACAGAACGCGACCCCGGATTGTGCCTTTGACCTGGAGCAGTTTTTCCAGTGCAAGCTCACCGTAAGCCTTGTCTACATCAACCACGACATAACCAATGTCTTCTTTGGTTTGCAGGTATTGACCGCAAATGTTGATACCGTTTTCGGAGAAGACCTGGTTAATCTCAGACATTACGCCCGGCACGTTTTCATGAATGTGCAGCAAGCGGTGCTGGTTCGGGTGCGACGGCAAGGCAACTTCCGGGAAGTTTACTGACGACACAGAGGTACCATTGTCGCTGTACATAGCCAGTTTTTCGGCTACTTCGCGCCCGATGTTTTCCTGGGCTTCAATGGTGGAGCCGCCCACGTGCGGGGTCAGGATAACGTTGTCGAATTCCCGTAACGGAGAAACAAATTCTTCGTTGTTGGACTTGGGTTCGGTAGGGAACACGTCGATCGCCGCGCCGAGCAGTTTGCCGCTTCTCAGAGTGTCGGCCAGTGCGTCAATATCAACGACCGTGCCGCGGGATGCGTTCATCAGGATAGAACCTGGCTTCATCTGGGCCAGTTGCTCAGCCTTGAACATGTACCTGGTGGCCGGTGTTTCCGGAACATGCAGGCTCACAACATCCGCGATGTTGAGCAGTTCCTGCATCGTGCCCACTTGGGTGGCATTGCCGATGGATAGCTTGGAAACCACATCGTAAAAATATACGTCCATGCCCAAGGCTTCGGCCAGAACACTGAACTGGGTGCCGATGTTACCGTAACCGATGATCCCCAGCTTTTTACCACGAATCTCGTAACTGTCTTTTGCAGACTTCTGCCATTCGCCCCTGTGAGCCATGGCGCTTTTCTCGGGAACACCGCGCAACAGGAGGATAGCCTGTGCCAGAACCAGTTCGGCAACACTTCGGGTGTTGGAGAAGGGTGCATTGAAGACTGCGATACCGCGACGGGTCGCTGCCTGCAGATCCACCTGGTTGGTACCGATACAGAAACAACCCACCGCAACCAGCTTCTTGGCTGCCTCGAATACTTTTTCCGTCAACTGAGTGCGTGAGCGAATACCGACAAAGTGTGCGTCGGCAATCTTCTCAATCAGGTCTTCCTCGGCCAGAGAGTGACTGAGGTACTCAATGTTGGTGTAGCCTGCAGCATTCAGGGTATCCAGTGCGGACTGATGCACGCCTTCCAGCAGCAGAATGCGGATTTTGCTCTTTTCGAGAGACGTCGTTGACATGGGCTTTGCTTCCGAACCTTTCGTCGCATGAAGTGACCTGTGGCCAGGCATCGTATGGGCTAGCTCACAGAACAGGGGCGGTATGATACCATAAAAGGAACTTTTGACAGTGTGCGGGTTCACCTGGATCAATTGAACTGAGAAACTTTTGTCCATAGCTTCCTGCCCAACCCTGACGAGACTGATGCCTTCATGAAATCCGAACAGATCATTGCTTCCCTCAAAGAGCTGGTGGCCACCGGAGCGACGCCCGGAAAGGTTCTGACTGACGCCGCTGATCTTGAAAGCTACGGCAAGGATTGGACGCGCATATACGCCCCTAATCCTTTGGCCATCGTGCTCCCGAAGACCACCGAGCAGGTTCAGGCACTAGTGAAATTCGCCAATGAGCACCAGGTTGCTCTGGTTCCGTCCGGTGGCCGCACCGGCCTGAGTGCCGGCGCTGTTGCTGCCAACGGCGAAGTCGTCGTTGCGTTTGATAACATGAACCAGATTCTGGATTTCAGTGCCAGCGACCGGTTGGTTCGCTGCCAGGCAGGCGTGGTGACTGAACAACTGCAGAATTTTGCCGAAGAAAACCATCTCTATTACCCGGTGGATTTTGCATCTGCGGGCTCCAGCCAGTTGGGTGGTAATCTTTCAACTAACGCCGGAGGTATCAAGGTTATCCGCTACGGCATGAGCCGAGACTGGGTGGCTGGCCTCAAGGTAGTCACCGGCAAAGGCGATATCCTTGACCTGAACAAAGATCTGGAAAAGAACAATACCGGCTACGACCTGCGCCACCTTTTCATCGGCGCTGAGGGTACGCTGGGCTTTATCACCGAAGCCACCATGAAGCTGTCGCGTAAACCTGACAGTCTTACAGTCCTGGTGCTCGGGCTGAGTGATCTTGGCAACACCATGGATGTGCTCAAGACCTTCCAGGGCGGCCTTGATCTGACTGCCTATGAGTTCTTTTCTCATCAAGCCATGGGGCATGTCCTGGCCCATGGGCAAGTGCCGGCTCCGTTTGAAACCGAGGCCCCTTACTATGCGTTGCTGGAGTTTGAGGCAACGTCTGATCAGGTCATGGACAACGCCATGAGCCTGTTCGAACAGTGCATGGAAAACGGTTGGGTGGTGGATGGTGTTATAAGCCAGAGTGAAACCCAGGCGCAGAACCTGTGGCAGCTGCGCGAGCGAATCTCGGAGTCCATCGCGCCCCGAACACCCTACAAGAACGATATTTCCGTTGTTGTTTCCAAAGTGCCTGGCTTCCTGCAGGAAATCGATGCGGTTGTGACTGACCACTATCCGGATTTCGAGATCATCTGGTTCGGGCATATCGGCGATGGCAACCTGCACCTCAACATCCTCAAACCGGAAGACATGGCAAAAGAAGATTTCTTCGAAAAGTGCCAGAAGGTCAACAAGTGGGTATTTGAAATCGTCGAACGATATAAAGGCAGCGTCTCCGCCGAACATGGCGTGGGCATGACTAAAAAGCCTTACTTGCAATACACCCGCAGCGAAGCGGAAATCGCTTACCTGAGAGGAATCAAACAGGTATTCGATCCCAATGGGATCATCAACCCGGGCAAGATCTTCGACTGATGGAACGGCATATCGTAGTACTCACCGGCGCTGGTATCAGCGCCGAAAGTGGCCTCTCCACCTTCCGTGACAACGGCGGCCTCTGGGAACAACACAGTGTTTACGACGTTGCTACTCCCGAGGCGTTCGCGCGTAATCAGGAGCTGGTACTGAGGTTCTACAATGAACGCCGGCAACAGCTCGCTGCGGCTCAGCCCAATCGTGCCCACCGTCTGCTCGCCGAGCTGGAGAAACGCCACCGGGTCACCATTATCACTCAGAACGTAGATGACCTGCACGAACGAGGCGGCTCCAGCCACGTGATACACCTTCACGGCGAACTCACCAAAGCCAGAAGTTCACTGAACCCCGAGCTGATTTACGATTTGGGCTACCGGGATATCGAGCTGGGCGAGCAGTGTGAACTCGGCGAACAGCTGCGCCCACACATTGTCTGGTTTGGCGAAGAAGTCCCTATGCTGGACGCGGCAGCTGACCTGGTTCGTACTGCCGACGACTTACTGATCGTAGGCACCTCGTTACAGGTCTACCCGGCAGCAGGGCTGGTGCATGAGGTTGAGAGAGATGTACCCATCACGGTAATAGACCCAGGCGAGCCAGCGGGCGTTTCCCGGGCAAGGGTTATCCGTAAAGGTGCAGGAGAGGGCGTTGCCGAGTGGGTAGCGAACTTCTTGGCCAGATAGCTGGCGAAAGTGTTCAGATAAAAAGAATTGTGAGTTCTTCGGGGCGGTAAGCTCAATTTTACGCTAGGCCTTGGCGGGATGCGGCTCCCAAAACTGTGCGGAGCCATGGATGGCGGAGCCAAGCGTACATGGACGTATTCATAGCGTGTTTTGGGAGCCGCATCCCGCCAAGACCGTCAGCAGCGAAGCTGAAGCTTAGGGCGGCTCCGCAAGATACTTCCGAAGCTCCTCACCAAAAGCAGCCTGAACCCCCAGCCGCTTCAGCATCCAGTAATGCCCCGCAATCATCCGGTCAATAAAAATGCTCTCAACTGGCGGTTTGAACGAATCCAGATACTTGAACACGGTGCTCGTCTTGGCGGCCACATCTTTGTGAATGCTTGACTCGCCGAAATCGTAAGGCTGCTCAGAATCAAACGGCACCACAAGAATATCCCGCCACATGGCGTAGTAAGCCTCATCAATGGCCGGCTGGCTTCCAACCCGCGCTCCCAGGTCAATCAGATACGCATCCAGCGCCTTATAGTCCTGTTCGAGTGCCGCATTAACCGCATTGCGGTAGGCTTCAACAATTTCCGGTTTCAGTTTTTTAACACAGCCAAAATCGTACATAACGATACTGCCATCCCGCCGGTACGCAAAGTTCCCGGCATGGGGGTCACCGTGGATACACTGAAAGCGGAATAACTGATCCGCCATGGCAGTAAACATACGGTGGCCGATCAGGTTGATCGTCGCTTGATCGTAGTGCTCCGGTGTGACCTCACTCACATGGTCACCTTCTTCCAGCTCCAGAGTGAGAACATGACGCGTAGAGTGACCAGGAACCACGGAAGGAATAACCACCCAGGGATCATTTTTGTGAAACGCGCGGAACAGTTCAATGTTCCGGGCCTCATTCTCGTAATCCAGCTCCTCCCGCAGACGTTCGCGAATCTCCGTGAACAGCTGGTCGACTGACTCTTTGGGCATTTTCAACAGACCGCCGAGCTTCAAAGCAAGACGCAATTGCTTCAGGTCGGAGTCGCAGGACTCATCAACACCCGGATACTGCACTTTTATGATCACATCGGTACCATCGTGCAGGCGTGCGCGGTGAACCTGACCAATCGATGCCGCTGCGTATGGCGTCTCCTGCAGGTACTCAAACAGCTCTCCAACCGGTTTTCCCAACTCGGTCTCAATCTGCTCAAGGATAATCTCGAAGGGCATGGGTGGCGCTTCTTTCTGCAGCTTCTGAAGCGCATCAGAAAACTCCCTGGGCAGGAAGTCCTGGGTCTGCGAGGCAATCTGGCCCACCTTCATGGCTGCACCTTTCATTTCACCGAGGGTGTCGGTGATGCGGTTAGCCATGCGGGTATAGCTTTCACTGCGGGCGCCGTCGTCGTTTTCGCTGCTGAACATGCTGCGGGCTTTTTGGCCCGCATACTGCCCCGCTACCGAGGCAGTCATGCCGGCTAGCTTGAAAAAACGACCACTGCGTGAGGTAACTGGTTTTTTTGCCATGCCTGACTATACGTTTTCTGTGTAAAGAAAGATTGTGTCAGCCCAAGTTAAACCACTTTGGTGGAGACAGACAACTTATCCTCCAGCTGCAGTGCCAACGTTTGCCCCTGGTGCAATGGACCAACGCCCTTAGGGGTGCCGGTGATGACAACATCGCCGGGCAGTAGCGTGAAATGGCGACTTATATGGGCCAGCAGAGGAATGACAGGAAAGAGCATATCCCGGGTGTCGCCGCTTTGCTGGCGCTGACCATCGATATCAAGGCTAAAAGTAATGTGATCTTTATGGAAGTGCTCAGCAGCTACGAATGGTGACAGCGGGCAGGCACCGTCAAACGCCTTGGCTCTTTCCCAGGGGTGGCCCTTTTCCTTCAGCTGACTCTGCAGGTCCCTAAGGGTCAGGTCCAGAGCCAGGCCATAGCCGAGAATGGCCGCCTCGGATTCGCTGGGAGTTGCGTTGGTGAGGGGCTTGCCAATCAGCACCGCCAACTCGGTCTCGAAATGCATCTGGCCACGATCCGAAGGGAAGTTCAGAGGGCGTGTTACATGCACCGCTGAGGTAGCCGGTTTGATGAATAGCAAGGGTTCTTCTGGTATCGGATTATTGAGTTCTTTGGCATGTTCGGCGTAGTTTCGGCCAATGCAGACGATTTTCCCCAATGGCAAATGCACCGGTGTGCCATCAACCCAATGATGCTGATACTGCTCCATAGTGACCTCCCAAAACGCCATCTGTGCTTCAACCAGCACCTGATTGGGCGAAGCCTTTATTCGCCCTCAAACGAACACACAGTATAGACCTTCAGACCCTCCTCCTGCAGCTTGGCGGAGCCGCCAAGGTCGGGGAGGTCAATCATCGCTGCGACCTCCACAATCTCGGCGCCAATGCGCCGAATCAAGCGACTGGCGGCCAGCATGGTGCCACCGGTGGCGATCAGATCATCTATCAGTATTACTTTGTCACCGGGTTTGAACGCATCCTGATGCAGCTCAACGGACGCGGTTCCGTATTCGAGCTCGTAGTCTTCCACCAGGGTGTCAAACGGCAGCTTGCCTTTCTTGCGCACCAGTACCAGTGAAGCATTGAGCTCATAAGCCAACGCAGAGCCAATGATGAATCCGCGCGCATCGACCGCTGCCACGGCATCGATATCGTGGCCGTGGTAGCGATGAACGAACGCATCTATCAGTTTCCGGAAGGCAGTCTTATCCTGCAGAACCGTGGTGATATCCCGGAAAGCAACGCCGGGCTTGGGCCAGTCTGGCACGGTGCGAATGGCTTGTTTGATGCTTTGAGAAAAGTAATCCATAAAAAGTCAGGCTCTCATTCCGGGCGCAGCTTAACCTGCGTCCAGAAACATGAATTTCAGTATGAAAACAATGGCGATCACCACCACACTCACGTTCAGGTCTGACCAGCGCCCGCTCAAAGCTTTGATTACAGCGTAAGTGACAAAGCCCATCGCAATGCCGTTAGCGATAGAGAACGTAAGGGGCATCATCAGCGCAGTTACCACAGCCGGTGCGGCTTCTGTGATGTCGTCCCAGTCTATCAGCTTCAGGCCGCTCGCCATCAATACTGCCACGTAAAGTAGCGCAGGGGCCGTAGCGTAGGCCGGGATGATACTGGCGATGGGTGAGAGCAGGAGGCAGGCAAGGAACAGCAAAGCTACAACCACAGCTGTCAGACCTGTTCGCCCTCCAGCGGAAATGCCAGCAGTGGACTCAATGTAGCTGGTGGTGGTTGAGGTGCCCAGGGCTGCGCCAGACATGGTGGCTACTGAATCAGACATCAGTGCGCGGCCCAGCCGTGGAAGCTTGCCATCCTTGTCCAGAAGGCCGCCGCGTTGAGCGGCACCAATCAGCGTGCCCGAGGTGTCGAACAGATCCACGAACAGGAACGCGAAAACGATGCTGATCATGCCGATATTCAAAGCGCCAGCAATATCCAGTTGCATGAAAGTGGGCGCAAGACTTGGTGGCGCGGAAGCGAAGCCGTTGTATTCCACCATGCCCAGCATCATTGCGATGACGGTTACGGCAATAATGCCGATCATGACGGCACCGGTTATGCGGCGGAACGACAAAGCGCAAATCAGAACAAATCCGCCAAAGAACAGCATGCTCTCGGCCGACTTAAGTTCACCGAGGCCAACCAGCGTAGCGGGGTGGTCCACTACGATGCCTGCATTTTTCAGTGCAATCAGCGCCAGGAAGAAGCCGATACCAGCTGAAATCCCGAAGCGCAGAGACATGGGGATGCTGTTTATGATCCATTCGCGGACTTTTAGAACACTCAGTAAAAAGAAGATCAGGCCAGAGAGGAAAACTGCGCCAAGTGCGACTTGCCAGCTGTACCCGAGGCTGCCCACGACAGTGAATGAGAAAAAGGCGTTCAGGCCCATGCCCGGCGCCAGAGCAATCGGATAATTTGCCCACAGCCCCATGATCAGAGTGCCGATGGCCGCTGCCAGGCAGGTGGCGACAAAAACAGCGCCGAAATCCATACCTGTTGAAGACAGGATACTTGGGTTGACCACGATAATGTACGCCATGGTCAGGAAGGTGGTGATGCCCGCAACCAGTTCTTTACGAACATCGGTGCCGTGGGCCTGGAGTTGGAACAGTCGTTCAAGCATGACGGGTGTCTGCCTCTCAGGATGCCAGAGTGTGGAGTTTGGGAGTGTACCGTTAAATTAAAAAGCCTAGCTGTAAAAGCTACTTGAAAAAGAGTTGCGTGAAAAACCGGTAATCTTACTGGTTGAGGGCTCCAAGGCCAAGAAATGATTGAAGTCTCGGCGCCGTCAGTGTTGCGTTGGATCACGCTGTAAGCGGATATCGAAGCGTACAGCTGCCATCCGAACGATAACAATGAAAAGCAAACCAATTGTCAGTGACAGGGCCTCGCTTTGCAGAACCCATTGACACACGAAATAGAGCCAGCACCCGGCGAATGAAATGGATGCATAGATTTGGTCTTTGCGGAAAATAAAGGGTACTTCGTTACAGAGAGTGTCCCGCAGAGCGCCTCCAAAGGTGCCGGTCATCACGCCGAGCAATGAGGCGATAAACCATGAATGGCCCAGATCGAGAGCAAGCTGCGCCCCCAATATCGAGAAAGTACCGAGCCCGATTGCGTCCGGGAAAACAATCCAGGATTCGCGAATACGCTCTGAACGCTTCCAGTAGCTGAATACGATCGCCATGGCGAGGATGAGGATGGGTTGTTCCTCATGTTTAATCCAGTAAACCGGGTGGTTCCCCATAATCAGGTCGCGCAGGGTTCCGCCGCCCAGGGCGGTAATGAATGCGATGGTAAAAACGCCAACCGGGTCCATATTCTTGGATCGCGCAACCACCATGCCCGATATTGCAAAGGCAATAATTCCAATCATTTCAAGTGAGTAAATAATGTCGAGCATGATCAACCCTGAAAGGACATCGGCTAGCATCTGAGCGGCCGGGATCAGAAGCGCGAAGGATAGCTGAAAACTGCGCCTGATTCATCTCTGCTCTGGAGTGCGGAGACAACGGTTTATAAGTACCGTTTATAAATATGGATAAAAGCTCTTTATTTGCTTCATGGTCCGACTCTGTTTAGCTTGGCGTGATTCAATAACAACAGACGTTCACTAAAGGAGCCCCCATGAAAGCGATTCTCTGTAAGGAATATGGCCCGGCTGAAACGCTGGCCATCGAGGATGTACCAAGTCCCGAGGCCAAAGGCCGTGGCGTTAAAGTTCGCGTAAAAGCGGCGGGTCTGAATTTCCCCGATACCTTGATTATTGAAGGCAAGTACCAGCTCAAACCGACCATGCCATTCTCCCCCGGTGGTGAAATGTCAGGTGAAGTTGTCGCTGTGGGCGATAAAGTAACCCGCTTCAAAGTCGGTGATCGTGTTGCCGGCCTGACCGGCTACGGAGCTTTTGCCGAAGAGGTAGTCGTACCTGAGCACAACCTGCTGCCCGTGCCGGAAGGTATGAGCGACGAAAAAGCAGCTGCGTTTACGATGGTTTACGGCACTTCGTACTACGCTCTTAAGCAGCGTGCAAACATCCAGCCGGGCGAGAGCCTTCTGGTTCTGGGTGCAAGTGGGGGAGTTGGCCTGGCGGCGGTAGAGCTGGGTAAGGCGATGGGCGCTCGTGTGATAGCTGCTGCCAGTTCAGCGGAGAAGCTGGAGATTGCCAAGGCTGCCGGTGCGGATGAGCTGATCAATTACACCGAGGAACCTTTGAAAGACGCCGTAAAGCGCCTGACCAGCAGTAAAGGTGTGGATGTGATCTACGATCCGGTAGGTGGTGATTTCACCGAGCAGGCACTTCGGGCCATGGCCTGGAATGGCCGGCACCTGATTGTTGGTTTTGCTGCAGGTGATATTCCCAAAGTGCCTGCGAACCTGACGCTGCTTAAAGGCTGTTCCGTTGTTGGTGTGTTCTGGGGCAGCTTTACCCAGCGTGAGCCGGAGGCAAGTGCCCAGAATATGATGGAGCTGATGAAGCTCTATGCTGAGGGTAAAATCGATCCAAAAATCAGCGAAGTTTTCGAGTTCGAGGATTACGCCAAGGCTCTGGGAGCGCTGACTGAGCGGCGTGCTACCGGGAAGGTGGTTCTGAAAGTTGGGTCTTGAGTTGCCTGCTTTTTAGTGATTGTAGCCTGATGGTTGGGGGGGGGGCAATGCTGTGGCTGACAGGCCTCCCCAAAAACCGCTACGAGCACGTCCGTGTGCGCTTGTTTCCGGCCGTCCATGGCCTCCAACATTTTTGGGGAGGCCTGTCAGCCACGGCTTGCTGGCTTCTCAGATATATCAAAATCCGAATGACTCTGATTATTGAAGTTAAGGGCATTGCTCCGATTGAACGTGAGCTTTGTCTTGGAGTCTCAGTGTGTGTTGCTCAAGGTAAATGGATAAGTTTGGTCGCGTTGGTGGGAGCCCCCTCCCAAAAATGTCGGCGGCCAAGGATGGCCGACGCCAAGCGCACATGGATGTGCTCGTAGCGGTTTTTGGGAGGGGGCTCCCACCAACGCAGGCCCCAAATGTTATAGGCTAGAGCTTCAACAAGACCCCAACACCAAAGTCAGAAGTTAAACTGCCCGGCATCAATATCCGAAACCAGCTCCGGAGTTAGCAGTGTGTAGCCCTCTGTCTTTGGCAGCCACGCATAAACTTCCTCATTGGGTCGCTCCAGAGCGTAACCCGCTTTCTGGATATCCACTTTGCGATACTTGAAGGTTCCCGTTTTCTCTATGGAGTGGGTGACCCGCACAAACACCGGCACCGCATAAGCTGGCAGGTTATCTCGCAAGTAGGTCAGCAGCTTGTTGAGGTCGAAGTTACTCTTGTTCGGTACCAGCGTCACCATGCCCGCCTTGCCATTGGTCTTCGGAATCTCGACGCCGTAAACGATGGCTTCCTCGACCATCCCGGAGCCATCGATGATGTTTTCGATCTCGTTGGTTGAAACGTTCTCGCCTTTCCAGCGGTAGGTATCCCCCATTCGATCAACGAACTGCAGGTGGCGACAGCCTATTTCTCTCAGCACATCGCCAGTATTGAACCAGGCGTCACCTTGTTTGAAGGCATCGCGCAGGATAGATTTTTCCGTGGCTTCTTTCTGGGTGTAGCCTTCGAAAGACCATTTTTTTGTGATTTCGCCGATGAGCAGGCCCGGATCGCCCTTGGCTACTTCCTGCATCACACCTTTTTCGTCCCGAACCGGATCTCGGGTGCCATCGTGGAACTTCACCAGTTTGTAAGTTGCCGTAGAAAGGCCGACTGTGTTGTTCTGGTTGAAAAAGTTGCTGAAGCCTATGTTGCCCTCGCTGGAGGCATAAAGCTCCGCGATAGTTTCAATGCCGAAGCGGTCTTTGAACTCTTTCCAGATAGAAGGCCGCAGGCCATTGCCGAGCATGCGGGTCAGACGGTGGTTACGGTCCTGGTCGCTTGGCGGTTGATTGAGCAAGTAGCGGCATAGCTCGCCGATGTAGCCGAAAACCGTTGCATCATAACGGCGTACATCATCCCAGAAAGCGCTGGCGGAGAATTTTCGGCGCAGGGCAAAGGCTGAACCGCCGGCCAACACTGAGCCCCAGCAAACTACAAGGCCAGTACCGTGATATAGCGGCAGAGTGCAGTAGAAGACGTCCTCCGGTGTCATTGAAAGAGACATCAGGCCAAAGCCACCGTAGGCTTTCAGGAACTTGTTGTGGGATCCCGGTGCAGCCTTCGGTAAGCCGGTTGTACCGGAGGTGAACAGGTAAATCGCTGTATCTCCGGTTCTCGGCGGGTCGCTCAGATCGGGGTTGTCGCTGTTGAAGGTGCTGACCTGTTGCGCCATGTTGGCGTAGCCCGCGGGTGCGTCACCGAAGGCATTGAGTGTATTGGTGTCGGCGAGAAACAAAAAAGGCGTGGGGTGGTTGAGCTCAAGGCTTGCTTTTACAGTATCGAATGCAGGTACCAGCTCCTCACCAACCACGACCATTGTTGGCTTGACCAGCTTCGCACTGTGTTCCAGAACCTTGCCTTTTTGCGATGTATTCAGCATGGCGCAGGCAACGCCGATCTTGGCAGCGCCCGCAACCACGGCCAGAATTTCCGGGCGATTTTCCAGGAAGACGGCGATGGAGTCGCCTTTTTTTAGCCCCTGAGATTGAAAATAACCGGCGATGCGGTTTGACCATGCATTGAAATCACCCCAGGTGATACTGCGATCCTCGAATAGAATCGCTGGTCTTTCGCCATGCTTTTCTGCGTTGTTCTCAATGAGTGTTCCGAGGGTAAGGGGTTTGCGCGCATCCTTGATTGAGTAGTAATAATAGCCTTTGGCAATCGCCGGGAATCGTTTAAGTATTCCCGGGAGGCTGCGCACGATATCCATCGCGGTAACGCTGTCTTGGCTCATGGTTTCCCCTTGGTATTTTTATAGTTGAATCAGGGCCTCGGAATAACCTCGCCGTGAGGCTAGTCCAGGTAAAGATCGGGCAACAGGGGCTTGTCGCCGGCTTTGTACCGGTAACGTTCGAAATCGGTCACGCCGCCTTCACGGAGAACATCTTCGTCAATGAGGTTCTGTCCTGTCAGTTCGTCCACTGTCCGGTTCAGGATGCTTACGGCAGCGTCGGCCATGATGTCCGGCTTCCGGCCTTGTGCCATTAATTGTTCGCCGCCCGCTTCATGCTGAATCGCTGCGGTGGCTATTACGGTTTTAGGCCAAAGGGTGTTCACCGCGATACCGTACCGTTTGAACTCTTGAGCCATCCCAATGCTGATCATGGTCATGGCATATTTCGTTGAGGTGTAAGGCCCAAAGTGAGCAAACCATTTGGGATCCATATTCAATGGCGGCGACATGCTAAGGATATGGCCACGCTCGGACTGTTTAAGCCAGGGCAAGGCGGCCTGGCTGCATGCCATCACTGCACGGGCATTTACCTGGTGCAGAAGGTCGAAGCGGCTGACCTTCAGCTTCTCCACACCGGCCAGTCGAATGGCGCCGGCGTTGTTGATCAGGGCATCAATGCCGCCAAAGTGTTCGGCTGCTTCATCAATGCGTTTTTTGATCTGTTCTTCGTCGCGCACGTCGAGTACTAAAGGCAGTGCCTGGCCTCCGGCTGCACGAACTTCCTCAGCGACCGTGTGAATGGTGCCGGGTAGCTTTGGATGCGGTGTGTCTGACTTTGCGGCGATCACAACATTTGCGCCTTGACGGGCACAGGCGAGGGCAATCTGGCGGCCGATGCCACGGCTGGCACCGGTAATAAATACGGTTTTCTTGTTCAAGGTATTCATTTCTCGCTCTCCTGTTCGGGTGCTTCGCCGATGGTGATCTCTACCAGCAACTGGCTGCGTTTCACCTGGCTGCCTTTGTTGGTCAGAACCTCGCCAACAACCCCATCGCAATCGGATTTCACCGGGTGCTCCATTTTCATGGCTTCCAGTATTACCAGGGTGTCCCCTTGGCGAACTGCCTGCCCGGGCTCCACCTGTACGTCGATAATGGCGCCGTCCATTGAGGCCTGAATGCGCCCGCTGCCCGGGCCGTTCGTACCTGCGGCTGGCTGGTGAGTAAGATCAGTGACTGACCACGACTCTCCGAACGCCTGTAAATATAGCGAATCTCCGCTGCGATGATACTGGCAACGCTGCCGGATACCCTTGTCGATAGTGCATAGGACACCGTTCTGCATGCTGGTAACAACCATTTCATGGCATTCGTCACCAAAGCGGCAGGAAAGTTTGTTGCCGCTGCTTTGTACCAGCAGCTCAACAGTTTCGTCGCCGGTATCGAGCTTCATCGGCGTATTGGTAGCGGGTGCGTTGCTCCAGGCTTGCTGGCTAGCATTGCCATGGGCCAGAACGCAGGCTGCAAGAGCGAGCTGGCGGATTCTCGGTTTAGCTGGCTGCAATGATTGGTCTTCGCTGAAGGCCTGCTGCAGGAATGCCGTGGTAGCCTCGCCGGCACCAAACGTGCTGTCTGCAATAATTCGGCTGAGGAAGTGGCGGTTGGTTGTGACGCCAAAAACAATCGTATCTTCCAGCGCCCGGATCAGCCGACGGCGGGCCTGATTCCGGTTCTCGCCCCAGGCGATGACCTTTGCAAGCATGGGGTCGTAATGCGGAGTGACTTCGTCGCCGGAACGCACGCCCGTGTCATAGCGAAGGCCTTCGCCCTCGGCCGGTTGGAAGACATGCAGGGGGCCGGTTTGTGGGGTGAAGCCATTGGACGGGTCTTCGGCGTAGAGCCTCACTTCAATAGCATGGCCATTGAGTTTGATTTCATCCTGAACCAGCGGGAGCGGCAAGCCTTCGGCAACTGTAAGCTGCCATGCCACCAGATCCTGCCCGGTGATCAGTTCAGTAACCGGGTGTTCTACCTGCAGGCGCGTGTTCATTTCCAGGAAGTAGAAGTTTCGATCTTTGTCCACGAGGAACTCGACGGTGCCTGCGCCTTCATAGTCGCAGGCCAGGGCGGCTTTAACGGCGGCTTCGCCCATGACGGCCCGAAGTTCGGGGGTCACGAAGGGTGAGGGAGCTTCTTCCACCACTTTCTGGTGGCGACGCTGTACCGAGCAATCCCGTTCGCCAAGGTACACGGCGTTGCCGTGGCGGTCGGCGAAGACCTGTATTTCCACATGGCGAGGTTCGATGACGGCTCTTTCGAGGATCAGTTCGTCGTCGCCGAAGGCTTGTTTGGATTCGGAGCGGGCGCGTTTTATGTTGTCTGCCAGCTCGGACTCATCGTTTACAAGGCGCATGCCCCGGCCACCACCACCAGCAGAGGCTTTGATCATCAGCGGGTAGCCGATGTCGGCTGCGGCGGCAATGAGCTCGTTGTCACTGGCGTTGTCGCCTTCGTAGCCGGGAACAACAGGTACTCCAGCTTTTTGCATGGCGATTTTTGAGCGCCGTTTGCTGCCCATAAGTTCGATGGCGCCGGCTGGCGGGCCTACGAATACGATGCCGGCTTCTTTGCAAGCATTGGAAAACCCGGCGTTTTCGGAGAGGAAGCCGTAACCTGGGTGGATGCAGTCTGCGCCGGTTTTGCGGGCGGCATCGAGTATGGCGTCGGCGTTCAGGTAGGAAGCGGCTACTTGTGCGGGGCCTATGCAAACAGCTTCATCTGCCAGATCTGTGTGCATGGCGTTGGCGTCTGCTTCGGAGTAGACGGCGACGGTGCGGTATCCGAGGGCTTTGGCGGTACGAATAACGCGGACTGCGATTTCTCCGCGGTTCGCTATCAGTAACTTTTTTAGCATTGTGCTGGTCTCTTGTTCTGTGTGAGGCCGCGAGTGAGGAGGGACAGACGTCTCCAGAAAACCGCTACGAGCCCCCCTTGCGGGGTCCGGCCAGCAATCATAGATTGCTGTCGTTCGGCTGCGCATGAAGCTTCGCTTCATAAACGCTTGCCTCACCCATGTGCGCTTGACTCCGGCCATCCATGGCCTCCGACATTTCCTGAAAGTGCTTCCACACCCATTCACTCCCTCTGATCTATTTCGTGTCTGCCCAGGCTGGAGCACGCTTCTGCATGAATGCCATGGTGCCTTCGGTGCCCTCGCTGCCCCGGACAGCTGCTGTGAACATTTCGGCTGCGCTGTCGAGTAACCCGCCCATGGATTCGTGTCCGACCCGGTGGAGCAGGGCTTTGGTTTTTGCCGTGGCATCTGGCGCGCAGTGGCGAACGCGTTCCACTGCATGTGCCAGCATGTCTTCCAACTCTGTATCGGATGTTGCTGCTTGGTGAACGATGCCCAGCGCACAGGCTTCTTCCGCTCCAATTCTTAATCCGAGCAACGCTAGTCGTCGGGCCTGGGTCAGGCCTATGCGTTCAACCACAAATGGCGCGATCTGGGCCGGGATGATGCCGAGGGAGGTTTCCGGCATGCCGAATTTTGCGGTAGGCCCGGCAATAGCTACGTCGGATACACAAGCAAGGCCAAAGCCGCCGCCCATGACGGCACCCTCGGTGATGGCGATGACAACTTTGGAGGATTCGTTTACTTGTTGAATCATCTGTCCGAAGGCGCGGTTGAGTCGGTAGAACGGATCTTTTTCACCTTGATTGGCTTTCTGGTTGCGGGCGCCTGCCATGTCTTTGATGTCGCCGCCTGCACAGAAGTGGCCGCCTGAGCCTCTTATAACCACGGCGCGTATGCTGGAATCCGATTCCACTTCGGTAAAGATCGTGGACAATTCGGCCACCATCTGCAGGCTCATGGCGTTCCGGGAGTCTGGCCGGTTAATGGTGACGTGCAGGGCTGGCCCCTGTTTTTCCAGAAGCAGTGTTTCGCAGTGAGGCAAGGTTTCCATGATAAGACTCCAAGAATGATGTCCGGAGCTGGCGGGCCGGTGTAGTTGTTCAGGACTGTAGAGGGCCATGGATGGCCCGATTCAAGCCCTACATGGACGTACTTATGGGCGTGTCCTGAACAACTACACCGGGCTGCCAGCTTTGCACAGGGTTCAGCCTTTGCGCTTGCCAGGCAAGGTTCCCATCAGTTTGCAAATAATCCCCAGCATGATTTCATCGGCACCGCCGCCGATAGACACCAGGCGGACATCGCGGAACGCACGGGATGCAGGGTTGTCCCACATAAAGCCGTTGCCGCCCCAGTATTGTAGGCAGCTGTCGGTAACTTCGCGGCCCAGGCGACCGGCTTTCAGTTTGGCCATGGAGGCGAGTTTGGTTACATCTTTGCCTTCGATGTGGAGCTCGCAAGCCTGGTAGGTCAGGGCGCGCAGGGCTTCGACTTCGGTTTGCAGTTCGGCCAGACGGAAGTGAATAACCTGGTTGTCGATCAGCGGTGTGCCGAAGGTTTTGCGCTCGCGGCAATACTCGATGGTCTGATCAATGCAGTTTTCCAGCGCCTTGATGACGTTGGCTGCACCCCACAAACGTTCTTCCTGGAACTGCAGCATTTGCATCATGAAACCGGTGCCTTCAGCGCCAATACGGTAGCGTTGGGGTACGCGAACGTCGTCAAAAAAGATCTGGGCGGTTTCGGACGAGCGCATGCCCAACTTGTTCAGATGCGGGCTGAAGGTGATCCCCGGCGTGTTCATGGGCACCACAATGAGGGACTTGTTTTTGTGCGGTTTGTCGTCGCTGGTGTTTGCCAGCAGACAGATAAAGTCGGCCTGTGGGCTGTTGGTGATCCACATTTTGGAGCCGTTGATGATGTAATCATCCCCATCTTTTTTGGCGTTGGTTTTTAGGCCCGCGACATCGGATCCGGCCCCCACTTCACTCACGCCGATGCATCCCACCATATCGCCGGCGATCGCCGGTGCCAGGAAGGTGCGCTTCAGTTCGTCTGAGCCGAAACGAGATATAGCGGGTGTGCACATGTCGGTTTGCACGCCTATGGCCAGGGGTACGCCACCGCAATTTGCCATACCAAGCTCCTCTGCCGCTACGAGGTTGTAGCTGTAATCCAGCCCCATGCCGCCGTACTCTTCGGGCTTTTGAATGCCCAGTAGGCCAAGGTTGCCCAGTTTTTTGAACAGTTCGTGAATAGGGAAATTGCCTGCTTCTTCCCACTCGTCGCAGTGGGGGTTAATTTCTTTCTGCACGAAATCGCGGACGGTTTTTCTCAGGGCTTCGTGTTCGGCTGTGAATTTCACTTTTTGTTCTCCTGGATCTAGTTCGTGCTTTCTTTGTTTTGGTGCATGTGCCTTAGCTTGGGGTCGCGAGTGTGGGGCTGGGCGTTCAGAAAACCGCTACGAGCACGTCCGTGTGCGCTTGTTTCGGGCCGTCCATGGCCCTCTACATTTTCTGAACGCCCAGCCCCACACTCGCTTATATCTGGGACCTTTTGCTATCTGGAACAGTTTCTGAGCTTTGATGTATCAGGCCGCTCATTGCATCGTTGTCTCTAATTTATGCTGTTGAAATTCATGTGCTGTAAGAGCATTAACTCGTGGTTTCGCTGAACCGTCTGGGAGGGCGTGTCCAAAAATGTCGGAGGCCATGGATGGCCGGAGCCAAGCGCACACGGATGTGCTTGTAGCGGTTTTTGGACACGCCCTCCCAGACGGTGCCCCACCCAAACAAGCAATCCACGAGGCGGGCTTCACCCAAGACCAGTTAAAGGCGGGCCACGCCAAATGTGTTGGGCCGCAACTGGCGAATTTCGGCTTCTCGGCATACGTCGAGAACCAGGGCGACTACGCGCCGGGTATCCCTTGGATCGATCAGTCCGTCATCCCATAACCTTGCCGTACCGAACAGCGCCGTGGAGCCGTCCTCCAGCTTTTTGGCTGTGGCCTGCTCCAGAAACTCCAGAGTTTTCGCGTCTGGCTCCATACCGGCGCGGCGCTGTTTGTCTTCCGCTACGATGCGCATCACCTTGCCGGCTTGCGCTGGGCCCATTACGGCGGTTCGGCTGTTGGGCCAGGCGAAGATGAATCTGGGGTCCAGGCCGCGACCACACATGGCGTAGTTACCTGCACCATAGGAACCGCCGATCACGATTGCGACTTTGGGTACCCGGCAGTTGGCAACGGCCTGAATCATTTTCGAACCGTGTTTGATGATGCCGTTCTGCTCAGAGTGAGTGCCCACCATGAAACCTGTGGTGTTGTGCAGGAACAGCAGAGGCGTGCCGGCCTGGTCGCAGAGCTGGATGAACTGGGCCGCTTTTGCGCTTCCCGCCGGGGTTATCGGGCCGTTGTTGCCGATAATGCCGACGGAGTGACCTTCAATGCGGATGGTGCCGCATACGGTCTGGTCGTCGAACTCGTTCTTGAAGTCCATGAACTTTGAACCATCGGCTATGCGCGCCAATATCTCGCGTACGTCGTAAGGTTTTTTCGAGTCAGAGGGTATTACGCCCAACAACTCTTCAGCTGGATAAAGAGGCTCGTCCCATTTTAATTCGCGCTGCACGGGAAGTTGCTCATTCCAGGGCAGGGCTTCCATGATGTTTCTGGCCTGGCGGATCCCGTCGGCATCGTCTTCGGCCAGGTATTCGGCGGTGCCGGCAACCTGGGCGTGCATTTCTGCACCGCCGAGTTCTTCGTCATCGGCTATTTCACCGGTAGCCGCTTTAAGCAATGGTGGGCCGGCCAGGAACATTTTTGCCTGGTCACGAATAGCAATCACATAGTCAGACAAGCCGGGCTGGTAGGCGCCGCCGGCCGTAGCATTGCCGTGCACCACAGTGATCTGCGGTAGCCCGGCGGCCGACATGCGAGCCTGATTGGCGAAGCCCCTCGCGCCCTGAACAAAAATATCCGTGGCGTAGTTCAAGTTGGCGCCGCCACTCTCCGACAGCGAGACAACCGGCAATTTGTTCTCTTTGGCGATCTGTTGCAGGCGCAAGGTTTTATCAAGGCCCGCGGGCGTGATGGTCCCGCCCTTGATGGCGCTATTGCTGGCAACTACGAGACAGCGGATGCCGCTGACGGTGCCGATACCGGCGATGATGTTGCCGCCCGCCAAGCTGCCGTCTTTGTCATCGTGCATCTTGTAGCCTGCCAATGAGCAAAGCTCCAGGAAGGGTGTGCCGCGATCCAGCAGACGGTTAATGCGATCCCGGGGCAGAAGCTTTTTGCGCTTGGTGAACTTTTCCCTTGCGGCTTCCGCCAGGTCGAGCACCTTTTGCTCTACATCCCGGAACGTCTGGATGTGTGCAGTCATCGCCTCGCTGTTGCCGCGAAACTCATCAGATTGCGGATTAACGCTCGTTTCCAGGGGTTGCATAGGAATTCCTCAATCCTCGCTGAGTACTTTGGGTGTGACTGCCCGATGAAAACCGTTATAAGGCTCGTTATTCTTGGCTTTGGGGAACGGCCATACGCGCCCACCCTGTGACGCTGCGCCATCAATGCGCAGGCAGTCGCCGCTGATAAACGATGCGCCCGGGCTCAGCAGGAAACAGATCGCCGAGCTGACTTCCGATTCTGTGCCCATGCGTTTAATAGGAACGTTATCACCGAGGCTGCGAATCCACTGCTTCATGTGTTCGGGGTAGCTGTCCATGCCGCTGGACGCTATCCAGCCAGGAGCCACCGCATTCACGCGAACACCGGAAGTGCCCCACTCCACGGCGGCTGTCTGGGTAAAGTTCACCATGCCAGCTCTTGCGGCGCCCGAATGCCCCATGCCCGGCATGCCGCCCCACATGTCGGCGACAATGTTCACGATGGCGCCGCCGGTTTTCGATAGCGCCTGTGTGTAGGCTTCTCTCGCCATCAGAAAACCACCGGTGAGGTTGGTGCGAACAACAGTTTCCCAGCCTTTCTGATTGATGCCGGCCAGAGGGGAGGGGAACTGGCCACCGGCGTTGTTGACCAGGCCGTCCAACCCGCCATGTTCTGCAATAATCGCTTTTACCGTGGCTTTTACAGACTCTTCTTCACGGATATCACACACGTGAGCCGAGGCTATTCCGCCGTCTTCAAGAATTTCAGCTTTTACGGCTTCAACTTTTTCGACTTTACGACCCACCAGCGCAACTCTGGCTCCAAGAGAGGCCAGTTCGTGGGCGGTACAGCGCCCGATACCAGAACCTCCGCCGGTGACGATAAAGGTCTGATTCTTGAACAGGTCGGGGTGGAAAACGGATTGATAACTCATAATTTGAAAGCCTTGTTCAATGTTTGGGCGCTCGGGCATGCACCATAGGATTAAGATCCAGCCAGCCCCGAGGGCACCGGCACCGGAAATTCCAGCAACTGCTGAGCAAATGCCTTGCCTTGCGGGTCAATACGCAGACTGGCAACGCCGCCTCCGCCCAGGCTGTGCTCCAATAAGAAGTTGAAGGCGTTAAATCCTGGCAGTGACCAGCGTGTGACCCTTCCGGTTTCCGGGTTCAGTGTGTGGGCCATCCATTCCGCAACGGCCTCTTCGGTCAACGCTGCTGCGATAAAAGGCACAAAGTCGGGGTTGCGTGCAATGACGCCAATGTTTGTGTGGTCTCCCTTATCACCGCTGCGAGCCCAGGCAAGATCAATCAAAGGCACGGTGGTATCCGTTGCCGATGGTTTCTCTATTACGGGTTGATCCGTGATCCGGCCGGGCTGGAATCCACCGGCCGAAGCTACCGAAACGGGGGCTGCCTCTCCGCTCAGGTCAACAGACACAGCTACCGCACTCTTGGGTACCAGACAAGAATAAAGTCGAATCTTGGGCCACACTGTTGGCCGACCACCCACGATGCCCGTTAAACCTGGTGCCATGCCGGTAGCGGCTTGCGCAATCTCCCGGGAGAAAAGTACAAGAGCGCCCTTTTTGACATGGGCTGCACTGATTTTCACGACAACTTCCCGGCTGGTCTGGCCACGACCTTGTTTGCCGTAGGTGGTTTCAGTGCCCAAGAGTTCGATGCTGGTTTCGGTGTAATCGGGCAAGCCGCGTTCCCGGAACAGTCGGGATGTTTTGGTCAGGATCGCTTCGGCAACAGCCTGTGCTTTTTTGGGAGCATCCATGCCTGCCAGCAGGAAAGTTGCGGTGCACTTGAAGCCGTCCGGCCAGGTGCCGGATACCTTGTAACTATCGGTGGGTGGCAGGCCGCTTGCTCCGGATACGGTTACACGGTCTGGCCCGCTCTCCTCCAGTTTTACATTGGTAAAATCGCAGGTCACATCTGGCAGCAGGTACGCACGAGGGTCACCGATTTCGTAAACCAGTTGTTCGGCAACGGTGCCGAGGCTCACCTTGCCACCGGTTTCTTCCGGTTTGGTGATGACAAAGTCTCCGTTTGCACTGACTTCGGCAATGGGGAAACCCATGTCGGCGAAGCCTTCGGCAACCTCTTCCCAGTCGGTAAAGTTACCGCCAGTAGCCTGTGCGCCGCACTCCAGAAGGTGACCGGCAAGGCTACCCTGAGCCAGCTTGTCATAGTCTGCCCAACCCCAGCCGAATTCATGAATCAGAGGGGCGAGGATTAATGCACTGTCCACTACCCGGCCGGTAAGAACAATGTCGGCGCCTTCGTCCAGAGCAGCCACCAGGCCGGGAGCGCCAAGGTAGGCGTTCAGGCTTACCATCATTGCCGGCATGGGCTCGCCTGTGGCCATTTCAGTAATGCCAGCTTTGCCCAGCGCCTGCTTTTGGGGGAGCAGATCATCCCCGACCACCAGCGCAATTTTCATTTCCACACCGGCCTGCTCGCAGAGTGCCTGTAGTGCATCCCGGCAAGCCACAGGATTTACGCCGCCGGCATTCGTCAGTACGCGAATCCCTTTTGCTTTAATGTCAGCAAGAAGGGGGCCCATGACGGTTTCGACAAAGTCCCGTGCGTAGCCCTGGTTGGGGTCCTTCATTTTCTGGCCGGCCATGATCGACATGGTGACTTCGGCAAGGTAGTCGGCAACCAGATAGTCAATATCGCCTTTGTGAACCAGCTGCGCAGCGGCTGTTTCTGTGTCACCCCAGAAGGCGGAGGAACAACCGATACGAACCTTTTTAGAGGAATCAGTCATGGTTAAGCATCCTGTTATTTCTGGCACGTGCCCCGCGAGGGGTGCGGGCCAGTGTTTAGCCCATGGATCAAACATTACCAAGCAAGCGCTTGGTTTGTAAACAGCTAAATGTGGGGTAGAATATCTGTTCTTTCAAAACCCGTGGATATGCCCGTGAGCCAAGACAAAATTCTTCAGTCACTGATCGCTGACAACCTGGTTTCGGCCCCGGACAGCGCGCGTGGCCGACTGCTTCGAGAGGCAGCCCGTTTATTTCGTGATAAAGGTTATGAGCGCACCACTGTCAGGGACCTGGCAGCGGCGGTTGGAATTCAATCGGGCAGTCTCTTTCACCATTTCCGCACCAAAGAAGAGATCCTTAAAGCGGTTATGGTTGAAACCATCAGGCTTAACACAGCGGTCATGCAGGCAGCCATGGAGGCTGCTGATTCCAATCGCGACAAACTGAGGGCACTCATCAGTGCCGAGCTGGAATCGATTAATGGGCAGACCGGCGAGGCAATGGCGGTTCTGGTGTTTGAATGGCGCAGCCTGTCCGAGGCTTCCCAGGTAGAGGTGCTGAAGCTTCGCGATATTTATGAAGCCTTGTGGCTGGATGTGCTCACAGCTTTGAAAGACGAGGGCGCCCTGGTTGCCGATCCATTTGTGGTACGCCGTATGCTGACGGGCGCTTTGAGTTGGACCGTAACCTGGTACCGCCCGGAACGCGGTGGCCTGACCCGGGAAGGGCTGACCGATCAGGTGGTTGCAATGCTGGGCCTGAGTTAACCATGGTCGGCTATGAAGGGTTGGAATTGAGCGTCAACCATTCGTATAGCTAGGCAAACCTGTCATGAACACGCATTATAATGGCAGTATTGGCTGTCAAATGGACGATGTTCCGGAGCGGGGATCATGGCTTGTAGATGCAAACGGATTGCTGGTGTTCTCGCACTTTCGCTGGCGGTAGGTGGCTGTGGTGGCGGGTCATCTTCCAGCGGGGATAGTGAAACTGGTATTCCGCAGGCTCCGGTTGTTCTGAGCGGCTCCATTGGAATTGAAGCCAACACCCGGGTTGATAGTGATTCGGCGGATCGCCTGGTTTTCGGCGAGCTCCCGCTAACACAGCCCCAGCCGCTGCCAGCCTCTTTCGTCCTCGCGGGCTATGTCAGCTTTAGCGAAGACTCCCGTGGTACCAGCGATCCTTTTGATGATTTTCCTCAGGACCCGGAAGACCGTTTTCAAGTTCCGATGATGCCGGGTGAGCGTGTGTCTCTGCGCACGTTTATTGATGATTTGGATGGGCCGACAGTCACCTTGAAGCTGCAGCGCCTGGATGGCACTGTTTTGGACTCTCAGGCCACAGATCCGGTTAACGAACTGTCTTCCGTCAATGTGAACCTACCCTCAGGTGAGGCGGCGGGTGATTATGTCGTCGTGATTTCGGCCGGTGACTTTGATCCGCCTCCCGTTCGTTACGTGCTGTCGAAAACAGCGGGTATTCAGTCGTCGGCGCTGAACCTGGATTGGCCCAGCCACCAGTTTGTTCCGGGGCGGGCGATCGTGGCCATGTCGGATTCTCACGGCCAGCGAATGGCGGCGTCCACTTTGGCGTTGGGGCAGGCTGTCCGTGCTCTGGATCACAAGCACTGGCTAATGGCCATGCCGGTAAGTCGCATGTCTGCGGCCTCTGGCAATGATCAGGAGACTCTTGACTGGATTCAGGCCTTAAGGCAGCAACCCGGGGTTGAGAGCGCTATACCTGACTATGTTGCATCGGCTCAGGGCCCGCTCGATGAGCCGTTGTATCCAAAGCAATGGCACTACGGCCTGATAAACCTGCCGGCAGCCTGGCAACTGGATGCGGGAGGCGGTTCTGACGTTACAGTCGCTGTGCTGGATACCGGGTTGTTCAGAGATAATTCGGGTTGGCATCCGGATCTTGCCCCCAATGTCGTCAACCCGCTTCCCTCTGATCTACCCGGAGCCGATTTTGTTTCAGCAGAATACGACAATGATAGCTCTCCCGGCCGGGATGACGATCCGCGTGACCCGGGAAATGCTGTGGGCACCAACGTGTTTCACGGCACCCATGTTGCCGGTACGGTTGCGGCCAGCGCCAATAACCAGCTGGGTGGAACGGGTGTAGCCTTTGGCAGTAAAGTTTTGCCTGTGCGGGTGCTGGGTGAGGGGGGTGTCGGATCGTCCACCGATCTGATTGATGCAATTCAGTGGGTAGGGGGCAGCACACCACCGAAGGCTGACATCATCAACCTCAGCCTCGGTGGCTTGCCCCAAATACCGGCCTTACAGAGCGCCATAGCTGACGCCGTTACAAATGGTGTGATTGTTGTAGCCGCAGCAGGCAACCAGGCAAGCTCTCTGCCTGCATACCCGGCTGCAGAGCAAGGCGTGTTTTCTGTCAGTGCGGTGGATGGCGTGGGCAACCTTGCCAGTTATTCCAATTTTGGCTCGTGGATTGACCTTGCGGCTCCCGGCGGCGACGTGCTCAGGGATGCGAACCTTGATGGCTCGGCAGATCTGGTGATCAGTGCCAGCGGCAGCCTTGGTGCCAACGGATTTGAGCCGGATTATTCCGGGCTACAGGGCACCTCCATGGCTGCGCCCCACGTTGCTGGCGTATTTGCGCTTATGAAAACCAAAAAGCGAGATCTGGATACCGGAACCCTGTTGGCGTGGCTTGAAAGCGGGGAGCTTACGACGCCCGTTGCGGGTGGTCGCTCAGATGCTCTGGGGTATGGGGTAATTGATGCGGCCAAGGCCGTGCTTACTGCAATGGAAGATCCATCGGTCACGATTCTTTCAGCATCGCCGTCAACGGTCAGCCTGTCGTCGGAGACCCGAACGTTTCAGGATATTGACCTGCAGGTACTGGGTGACGAGAGTAACAGTCTGACGATTGATCCGGACATTGTGAGCCCGGACTGGCTTGATGTGCTTCTGTCTCCTGGGACGCCGTTCGCCGTGAATGTATCGCTCAATGAACAGCTATTGGTGCCGGGTACACCTGTGAGCACCAGACTTGAAATAAACTACACCACCGACACCGACAGAGTGCTTGAAATTCCCGTAGTGGCTGAGCTTGTGACTGATGAAAGCGCCCGAGATGCGGGTCGCCATTTTGTTCTGTTGGTCGACCCTGAACCTGATGGATTTCTTTACACAACCGTTGCCCAGACAAGCGCTGTGGCAGACAACGGACAGTATCAGTTTTCATTCATTCCTGATGACGGTGTGGAGCCTGAAATGCTGAATGAGGTGCCGCCGGGTGACTATATACTGGTTGCAGGATCTGATCTGGATAACGATGGCATTATCTGCCAGTCCGGAGAAGCCTGTGCCGAGTACCCGGTAACAGGTGTACGGGAGGTGATTACCATCGACGAGGACACCGACCTGACGGGTATTAGTATGACCACAAGTTACTCCCGCCCCACGATCTCTGTAGCAACACCGGATGCGTTGCCTCGGCCCGGATTCGCAGGTTACAAACTCAAAACGCCACAGTCGGCTGGCGCGGTGGCACCCAAAACAATTGGAGCTGAGCGTTGATTGCTGTACTCAGGAATATGTTGACAGGTTTGCCGGCGGTTTCATTGGTGGCTGCAGGTGCATTGCTTGTAGGGTGCGCCGCCACAGAAACTGCGGAAGATGAGCCCCGTGCGCCTTTGGTACGTCAGGTTACCCAGTCTGCGCACTGTGGGCTGACGGGCCCCGGGTTGGCATATGTTCAAACCAAAGAGCGACTGCAGCAACTGTTGGAATTGCCCACCCAAAATATGGCCGTTCAGCAATTGCGGGAGGTGGACCTGGAACAGGAGCACTTGTTGTTTGTTACTCTGGGACAAAAACCAACGGGCGGTCACAGCCTCAGCCTGGCCTCGGCTGAGGTTGAAAGTAGCGACAACATGCTACGCCTGACAATGGTTGTTCGTGCGCCTGCGCCCGGTAGTATGGCTGCACAGGTCATCACGTCGCCTTGTGCAGTGATCGCGATTCCGGTTGGTGACTGGTCAGAAATACGGGTCTCAGGCGTCCGGGACGCGGACCTGGTTGAGAAGTTTTAATTATTTTTACGTTCACAGGCTGTTGATACAAACCACAATCAGCCGTTGATCTTTGGCGGCGAATCCCTAAGCTATGTTAACGAATTTTTCTTCCTGCGGAGTCACTTCCAGTTTATGAGCGAGCAACAATACAACGCCGATGCCATTGAAGTACTGAGCGGCCTGGACCCGGTGCGTAAGCGCCCGGGAATGTACACCGACACCAGTCGTCCGAACCACCTGGCCCAGGAAGTGATCGATAACAGTGTGGATGAAGCCCTCGCCGGACACGCCCGCCGTATTGACGTGGTGCTTTACGCCGATGGTTCGCTGAGTGTTGAAGACGATGGCCGCGGTATGCCAGTCGATCTCCATAAAGAGGAAGGGCTGCCTGGCGTCGAATTGATCCTGACCCGACTCCACGCCGGCGGTAAGTTTTCGCAGGGTAACTACAACTTCTCCGGTGGCCTGCACGGCGTTGGCGTTTCCGTCGTGAACGCACTTTCCACGCTGCTTGAAGTAACGATAAAGCGCAACGGTGAACTCCATCGCATGACATTTGCGAATGGAGACAAGGCTTCTGAGTTGGAGGTTATCGATACGGTTGGTAAACGCAACACCGGTACCCGAATCAAGTTCACGCCGGATGCAAAATACTTCGATAGCCCTAATTTTTCTGTCAGTCGCTTGCGTCATAACCTCCGCGCAAAGGCAGTGCTTTGCCCGGGTTTGACGGTAACTTTTGTGCAGGAAAAAACCGGTGAAAAAGATGAGTGGTTCTATGAGGAAGGCCTTCGGGATTATCTGCGCTCTGCGCTGACAGACCTGGAAGTTGTGCCACTGGAACCGTTTACCGGCAGCTTTTCGGGTAATCAGGAAGCGGTTGACTGGGCAATCCAGTGGCTCCCGGAAGGCGGTGAGGCGCTCATGGAAAGCTACGTGAACCTTATTCCCACCGTTCAGGGAGGCACCCACGTAAACGGTTTGCGGACGGGGCTTCTGGAAGCCATGCGTGAGTTCTGTGAGTTCCGTAATCTTCTGCCACGGGGCGTAAAGCTTTCTCCGGATGATATCTGGGAAAAAGTTTCCTATGTGCTTTCGTTCAAGATGCAGGAGCCTCAGTTCTCCGGCCAGACGAAAGAACGCTTATCCTCGCGGGAGGCAGCAGGATTTATTTCCGGTGTGGTCAAGGATGCCTTCAGTTTGTGGCTGAACCAGCACACTGGCGTGGCCGAAGTGCTGGCGGAACTGTTTATCAGCAACGCCCAGCGCAGGCTCAAGGCCAGTAAAAAAGTGGCCCGAAAAAGGGTAACCTCCGGGCCTGCTTTACCCGGCAAGCTTGCCGACTGCTCTGGCGGCGACACCGCCCGCTCTGAGCTGTTTCTGGTAGAGGGGGATTCCGCGGGTGGGTCCGCGAAACAGGCGCGTGATCGTGAATTCCAGGCGGTCATGCCGTTGCGTGGAAAGATTCTGAACACCTGGGAAGTGGATTCCAGTGAGATCCTGGCTTCCCAGGAAATCCACGATATCGCCGTGGCCATTGGCGTTGACCCCAACTCGGATCAGCTTGACGGCCTTAGGTACAACAAAATCTGCATCCTCGCGGACGCGGATTCTGATGGTTTGCACATTGCTACGCTGTTGTGCGCATTGTTCCTCAAGCATTTCCGCTCGGTTGTTGCTGCGGGCCACGTCTTTGTTGCCATGCCACCGCTTTATCGGGTGGATTTGGGCAAGGAAACGTTTTATGCCCTGGACGAACACGAAAAGCAGGGCATCCTCGATCGTATAGAAGCGGAAAAGCGTAAAGGCAAGATTTCCGTTACCCGCTTCAAAGGGTTGGGTGAAATGAACCCGCTCCAGCTTCGGGAGACCACCATGGCGCCGGATACCCGTCGTCTGGTGATGCTGACCATTGAAGACGGCGATGATACCGATAGCCGGATGGACATGCTTCTTGGCAAGAAGCGCGCGTCTGACCGCAGGGCGTGGCTTGAGGCCTATGGCAACATGGCGGATGTGGCCGTTTGATTATGGCAAGGTGCTTGGGCCGAAGAATATTCCCTCTAGGTCTATAAAAATAGTTCTTTATTCTTTTTAAGTATTCCTGAAACTCGTTATCCTGCCGGTTTTACGATCGGGATGAACCGCAGATGGATTGGCAGGGCTGGTTTGCGCTGAGCCTCGCAGGGGGAGCGCTGGTACTTATGAGTTCAGGACGCTTCGCGCCTCATCTTGTCATGATGAGTGTGCTTGTGGTTCTGAGTGCCAGTGGCATTATTTCTGCTGACCAGGCGCTGGCGGGTTTCAGTAATACCGGATTGATCACCGTTGTGGCACTGTTTGTGGTGGCGGCGGGCATTCATCATTCCGGCGGAGTTGACCTGTTGGTCAAGCACCTGCTGAGAAACCCGACGACTGTGCGCTCTGCTCAGGCAAGGATTACGCTTCCGGTTGCGGTGTTGAGTGGTTTTCTCAACAATACGCCAGTCGTTGCCACAATGATTCCGGCGATTCATGCCTGGTCCCGGAAGATCGGAATTTCACCTTCCAAACTGATGATCCCTCTCAGCTATTCCGCCATTCTTGGTGGCACGCTGACCATGATTGGCACCAGCACCAACCTGGTTGTAAATGGTCAGTATGAGCAACTAACCGGTGATGCCGGATTTTCTATATTTTCCATAACCGTTGTAGGGCTGCCGGTAGCGATTCTCGGTATCGGCGCTATTTTACTGTTTATGCCCAGAGCCTTGCCCAACCGTGAAGATCAGCACAAGTTCGGTTCCATGAAGGAGTTTACTCTGGAAGTTGCGGTTGCGTTTGATGGGCCACTGGTTGGCAAGGCTGTGGGTGAAGCTGGCCTGCGCGAATTGGAAAGGTTATACCTTGTCGAGATTGAGCGCGATGGCAGCGTTGTAACGGCAGTGCCTTCCGAGGAGCGCCTGCGAGGCGGAGACCGGCTTGTATTTGCCGGGGACACTCAGGCAATTTCCGATTTGCTGCGCATTAACGGCATTGTGCCTTCCGTACACGCGGACGAGCCTAGCCTCAGCAAAGACCGTGCGGAGCGTTGTTTGATGGAAGCGGCTTTGTCCCCCCAGTCGGAGGTGCTTGGCCTGACCATTCGCGATGCGCGATTCCGCGAACGTTATGGGGCGGTTGTTCTGGCGGTCGCCCGGGGTGGCGCGAGAGTCTCGGGAAACCTGGGCAACATTCGCCTCAAACCCGGCGATGTGCTTTTGCTCGAAGCACGGCCGGCGTTTGTGAGCCGTCAACGCTACAATAAAGACTTCCTGCTTATCAACGACCTGGGAACAGAAGCCCCGAGGCATGATCGTGCATGGTTATCCTGGGGCGTGCTGGTTGTTCTGGTAGGGCTTGCTGCCTGCGGTGTTCTGAGCATGTTGAATGCCGCTTTGCTGGGTGCAGCCCTCATGATCCTGAGTGGCTGCTGTTCCGTAGGCCAGGCTCAGAAATCCGTGGATGTGCCAGTGGTTCTGACTATAGCGGCTTCCTTTGCTCTGGGCGCCGCTCTGCAACAGACCGGGGCGGCAAACTATGTGGCGGGTGCCATTCTTGGTCTCAGCAAGGGGCACGTATTGTTGGCTCTTTTCCTGGTCTATTTTTCCGTATCCGTGCTCACGGAAGTTATTACAAACAATGCAGCCGCTGTCCTTGTTCTCCCGATAGTGCTGTCGATGACCACCAGCATGGGCGTTGCAGCCGAACCATTTGTGATCGCGGTGATGATGGCTGCCTCGGCCAGCTTCGCGACCCCTTTGGGTTATCAGACCAATATGATGGTATTCGGCCCGGGTGGTTACCGGTTCGGGGATTTTGTAAGGTTAGGCTTGCCAATGAATGTGTTCATTGGTCTGGTCTCTGTTGCAGTGATTTCCTTGGTATACGGAATCAGTTCTGGTTAACCGGAACTGCTGGCGGATTGGCGAGAATGTCACAGCAAAGTACGCGTAGCTCGCTCTCGTAAGTAAAGCAGAGTGATAGGGTAACGCACATGTATGCGCCAGTTACGCAGAGATAGGGCGCTGTAACGTGGAGGTTGCCCGGTTGGGCCAACGCCTGCTTCAGGTACTGTTGTCGGTACCAGTCGGCCTTGCTGGTGCTCTCAAGCGGTTTGAAGCGGGGGTCGAGGCTTCGGGTTCCGGTGTCTGATATGAGCGTGTCCTCAATCTGGACGCCTCTGTCGTCCGCCAGATAACAACGGGAAACTGTAGGCTGGTTCAGCAGGACGCTACAGGCCTTGGCCATGGGGGCGCCGGTTTGGAGTTGCTCGGCTGCCAAATGGAAATCTCGCTGGAAGAAATCGATCAGCTGACGGGTCGGGTCCCGGGTTATCTGGTGACAGGCTTTGTATTTCTGCAGAAGCTGGTCGAAATCTGTTGGGGTGTTGCACAGCTTTGCCAGATCCGTGCTGGGTCGGCAGAAGTAGAACCCTTGAACAAAATCCACACCGGCATCGATGGCAATCATGGCCTGATCACTGGTTTCCACGCCCTCC
The DNA here is from genome assembly GCF_030549045.1 of Marinobacter sp. 1_MG-2023. Lineage (NCBI taxonomy): Bacteria > Pseudomonadati > Pseudomonadota > Gammaproteobacteria > Pseudomonadales > Marinobacteraceae > Marinobacter > Marinobacter sp. 1_MG-2023. Next base: position 1,161,410 of record NZ_JAUOST010000001.1, read on the forward strand.
AGTAAAACCAGACACCCGGACTGGTGTAGCAGTGAAACGATACCGTTCAGGATCTGCCGTGCCTTATTGTCTTCTGTAGCTCGAGTTAACAGCTTCCTGTCCAGCTTGACGATGTCTGGAGACAGGTTCCATATCCGCTCAAAGTTGGAGTGTCCGGCGCCAAAGTCATCGATGGCTGTCAGGCATCCCAGCTTCCTGTAGTAGGCAACTGTCTCACGCAGGCGTTCGGCGTCATCTGTTGGTTGCTCAACAATCTCGATAACGATCCGGTGCGGAGGGAGTCCTGTTTTTGCAAGTAATTCGCCGAAAAACGAATCTCTCTGGCTGCCGATAGTGACCACCCGGGGGGATACATTCAAAAACAGCCAGTTGAGCTGATCCTCTGCACCGCAGTAGTTCTGAATGTGCAGGTATCGGCAGAGGCGATCCAGGAGGAGGGCTTCAGCATCTGAAGTTGGCACCTCAAAAAGATGTATTGGCAGAACATTGGACTTATCTGGGTCATGGGCCCGGATCAGGGCTTCGTAGCCAACCGTTCGTTTGTGGGAAATGCTGTAGATAGGTTGGAGCGCCGTGCTCAGAACCAGACCGCGAAACTCTGCCGTCCAGACATTGCCGTTTCTGTGTAACATTGGCGACAGCACATCAAGTTCGGGGGCTGTCCACTTTTCCGGGAAGGAGCGCTGCATAGTGAGTTTCAGGTTATTGAGCGAATGCATCAGGAACTATGGAAGCCAAGTACCTGAATGGTCACTGGTCAGTCACTGGTAAAACCGGAAAAAGCCTGAGTAAACTGCTAGTTGGAAGAGAGATTGCCAAAAACGGAAGAGTATTGCCACTGTTTCATGAAGAAACAGGAAGCGATTTGCAGATTTTCGTCGTGTAGTGTGGGCTGAAGTAAGAGGGTGGCCCCGCACAGGGGCCACGCAAAATTAGTTATTGCTGGGGATTGCAACGGATTCGTCGAATTCAAGTTCCATGTCTTGTCCTCTCGTTCAATGAGGCCCCCCGGACGGGGCGGTTAAGCATGGACAAATTTTATCGTGTCTATGGTTTCTAACAATCCGTAGAAGCCGTATGAGACCAAAGGCAAATGGCTGGCGTACCTCCGGATACATGATCAGAATTTCTGATGATAGTGGGCAAAACATTCCGATTTCCTTTGAGTATGAGGCTTCATATACTCCTTCTCGCGAGTTGCAGACAAGGAAAAAGAGGGATCAGTCACGATGCAATTAGGTAACACGCCTGTCAGTTATGGTTGGCTGACTATCGTTATTCACTGGGTTGTTGCTGCCACCGTGTTCGGAACCTTCGCTTTGGGATTCTGGATGGTGGACCTGTCTTATTACGACGATTGGTATCGTCGCGCTCCGGATATTCATCGCAGTATCGGTGTCTTATTATTTGGCTTGATGGTGTTCCGGTTGGCTTGGCGCCTGTTCGCCACATCGCCTGATCCACTGTCGGGGCACGAAAACTGGGAGAGGGTCAGCGCCCGGATAGCGCACATCCTTTTGTATGCCCTGGTTTTTGTGGTGATGGTAAGCGGCTTTCTGATTTCAACTGCGGACGGCTCCTCTGTGAATGTGTTCGGCTGGTTCGAGGTGCCCTCGGTGACTGGCCAGATAAAAGGGTTGGAAGACACTGCAGGCCTGGTGCATTACTGGAGCACGTGGGCGGTGATCGTCCTTGCCCTGATTCACGCCGCCGGGGCACTCAAACATCACTTTATAGACCGGGATGCGACGCTCCGCCGGATGCTGGCTCCTGGCCGCCGGGATCATTGATTTACCTACAGTCGCTCTGGCTCAGAGCGTTTTGGATTTCTCGTCAAAGGAGACAACTATGAAAAAACTATTGCTTGCAACTTCGGTTTCACTGGCCATGATCGGCAGTGTTCATGCAGACGAACACGCTGGTACCTATGCGTTTGATGACAAGGGCGCGCACCAGTTCATCACTTTCAAGATCTCGCATCTGGGTTACAGTTGGCTCTACGGCCGCTTCAATGATTTTGATGGGCAATTTACGTACGATGCTGACAACCCGGAAAACAGCTCAGTAAACGTGACGATTGACCCTTCAAGTGTGGATTCGAATCATGCCGAGCGAGACAAACACCTGCGCGGCGAAGATTTCCTGTATGTGAGTGAGTATCCGGAGGCGAGTTTCAAGAGCAAGCGCGTGGTTGTTGATGAGGAAGGTGAGGCTGACATTATCGGTGACCTCACCCTGCGCGGCGTTACCCGCGAAGTTACCCTGGATGTTGAGATGCTGGGCCACGGTAAAGATCCATGGGGAGGCTATCGGATGGGCTTTGAAGCCGAGACCGAGCTACGCCTTGAAGACTTCGGTATTCCCACGAACCTTGGGAAGGCATCGGAGACCGTTGAGATCACTATTTCGGTTGAAGGCATCCGCCAGTAAAACCGGTTACCGTGCCAAAACAGATTCCGGGGTTAAACCCGGAATCTGCCTGTCTGGTTTTCCAGTTCTCGTGCATAGCCGTCGAGGGATTGGCTGATATCGTCAATCTGTTCCGATCTGGATGCGCTTTCCGCTGCAAGGTCATTGATTTCTGTGATGCTGCGGTTTATTTCGTCAACAACCTGAGTCTGTTGCTCCGTGGCGGAAGCAACGCTGATGTTCATGTCAGCAATCCGGGTCATGGCCTCAAGAAGGGCATTCAGTTCTTGTTCGGCTTCTGTTGACAGTTTCACTGTTTCTGACGCTTCCTGGCTCCCGGTTTCCATGACGGAAACAATATCTGAAACGCCCGTCTGCAGTGTTTCAATCATGGTCTGAATATCTTCCGTAGACTGCTGTGTACGTTGGGCCAGCGTTCGTACTTCGTCTGCGACTACGGCAAACCCCCGGCCCTGATCTCCGGCCCGGGCTGCCTCTATAGCCGCGTTCAGAGCGAGCAAGTTGGTTTGCTCTGCAACGCCACGGATAACATCCAGAACCGACGTGATGTTGTCGGAGTCGTCGGAGAGCTTGCGGATAACTTCCACAGCTTTCGTAATCTGGGCGGAAAGGCGGTGCACCTGTTCAGAAGATTCGCGGATAATGTTCGCGCTGTTGCTACCTTTGTGCTGGGCTTCTTTTGTGACATCTGCCGCTTGAGATGCATTTCCGGCCACCTCTTCTATAGCGCTCTGCATTTCATTGATAGCGGTTGCCACCATCGAGATAGCGTCGGTTTGCCGGCTTACGCCTTCGTTATTGTCATTGGAAGCCTGGCGGAGGCTGTTTGCACCTTTGCCCAGCTCTATGGTCAGTTGCTGGATTGACGCGACCATTGACTGCAGGTTTCCAAGAACCAGGTTAAAGCTTCCGGCAAGAGCGCCCAGGTCGTCATCGAGTTCAACCGGAATGCGCTGGGTCAGGTCCCCCTCGCCCTGTGCAATGTTATCCAATTGTTCTTTGAGGGTTGAAATGGATTGAATGATCATCCTGAGGAACATGATAAAAAGCGTGATGCTGCCGAGAATGGCAATCGCAGTGATGACCAGAATTGTTACAGAGCTGCTCTGTCCTTCAGAGGCCAGGGCCAAAGTGCGAGCTTGCGCTCTTTGGTCTACGTGAGCGCCGACCTCGTCAAAATAGCTGCGCAGGGAGTCGAAGCGAGGGGATGTTTCAGTCGTTGCCAGCGCTCGTGCCTGTTCCAGTGAGCCCCTCTCCGCGAGACTGATCACTTGCATAGCGGATTCGTGCCAGCTTTCGAAGGCAGCATCGAACCCTTGTGCTACCGCTGAAACGCCGGTGCCTTCGAGCTGTTTTACCGTTGTCTCGAAGCGCTCTTTGGCCTGGCCGGCATTTTCCCTGAATTCTGAAAGAAAGTTTGAGCCATCCGTGTTGTTTGTTCTGGCATCCACATAGGACGTCTGGGCAACGAGCGCCTGATAGAGGTCCCGGTCTCCGTTAAGGATGAGGCTGACTGAGGTCAGATAGGTGTCGGCTATATCTTCCGTACCTGAAACCAGCTGACGCGTAGTGTTAACGCTGAATAATCCAATAAAAACCAGGGCAATTGATGTGATGGCAAAGGGGAGTGCGATTTTGGACCTTAGCCCGAAGCGTTTGCCGATAGTCATAGTATGCTCGTGTCTGTTTGTTTTTTTTAGAGCATAACAGGGTTTAGCAGATTCTAAGGGATTTATTGCGGCGGTCTGTATCCCATAATGAGGATCAGGTGTCAGTGTGAAGCTTGTGATGTGTTGTGTTGGTGGCATCCCGCTGGGTTTCGCAGGCGCGACAAAGATGGCGCTGACGCCAGAACTGAGCACCGAAAATTACCAGCCCGATCAACAGGCCAGCCCAGAGATAGGGCGCAGGTACCTGAAAGCTACCGCTGATTGCGAATTCCACAAGAAGCATCAGTGCGACGGCCAGTGACGCATTCACTATTGCCGTGATCATGGCTTGCCCGCAGGCTTTCATATTGGGTTTCATAGTGTTCCGCTTGTGTGGAGGGAAAACTGCCTTTTGATCGTCAACGATATGGAGCATACGGTGCACCTTACCGACTCTCCATGCGGGAATTCCGCTATTGGAATTGCTGGTACCTGGCGCCGATGGAGCATTCAGACCAATAAATACGCCGGTTGTTGGTGTATCAGCGCGCTGCTTCATATAATGTGCCACTGCACTGCCCCGTGATTATTCCGGGCGCACAAGGTAGCATCACGGACTTCTTCAAAATCAGGCAATACAGGCAAAAGAGGCATCCATGCCAGAGTTTCAGACGACGGATGAAGGCTTTGAGCGGGTTTCACTCAGGGACTACACGGAAAAAGCTTATCTCGATTACTCCATGTACGTCATTCTTGACCGGGCGCTCCCCAATGTCGGGGACGGGCTGAAGCCGGTTCAGCGGCGTATTATCTATGCCATGTCAGAGCTGGGCCTGAAATCCACGTCCAAATATAAGAAATCTGCACGCACAGTGGGTGATGTGCTGGGTAAATTTCATCCCCATGGGGATAGCGCATGCTATGAAGCCATGGTTCTGATGGCTCAGCCCTTTTCATATCGTTACCCGCTTGTTGACGGGCAGGGTAACTGGGGTGCGCCGGACGATCCCAAATCCTTCGCAGCTATGCGGTATACGGAATCCCGGCTGGCGCGCTTCGCCGACGTCTTGCTCTCGGAACTTGGCCAGGGCACGGTAGACTGGACGCCAAATTTTGACGGCACCATGGACGAGCCCGCAGTTCTGCCGGCACGCTTGCCCCATGTACTGCTAAACGGCACCACCGGTATTGCGGTGGGTATGGCGACGGATATCCCGCCCCATAACGTGAGGGAAGTAACCGCGGCCTGTATACGGTTGCTGGACGACCCGGAAGCGACGGTTGACCAGCTTTGCGAACACGTAAAAGGCCCGGACTTCCCAACCTACGCTGAAATAATTACGCCCCGCAAGGACTTACGCCAGATGTATGAGACCGGGCGGGGTTCGCTGCGTATGCGAGCGCGTTGGGTTCGGGATACTGGTGAAATTGTAGTGACAGACCTGCCACATCAGGTATCTGGCAACCGTGTGCTGGAGCAGATTGCGCACCAGATGCAAACTAAAAAGCTGCCTATGGTGGCGGACCTCCGTGATGAGTCGGATCATGAGAACCCGACTCGCCTCGTTATTGTGCCGCGCTCCAATCGTGTAGATCTGGACGGGCTTATGGCCCATCTTTTCGCCAGCACAGATCTCGAGAAAACCTATCGGGTAAATATCAATGTAATTGGTAACGATGGTCGGCCGGGCGTAAAAGGCCTGCGCCAGATGCTGACAGAATGGCTGGCGTTCCGTCGCACCACGGTTACCCGTCGTTTGCAGCACAGGCTCGATAAGGTGTTGGCGCGCCTGCACATCCTTGAAGGTCTGTTGATTGCTTATCTGAATATCGATGAAGTCATCCATATTATCCGCACCGAAGATAAGCCTAAGCCGGTGTTGATGGAACGTTTCGGCTTGTCTCCGGATCAGGCCGAATCCATCCTTGAGCTGAAATTGCGGCACCTGGCCAAGCTTGAGGAAATGAAAATCCGCGGTGAGCAGGACGAACTGGCTGCTGAGCGGGACGAGCTTCAGGCCATTCTCGGTTCTGAAGACCGGCTGCGCGAGCTGATCAAGAGTGAGTTGCAAGCGGATGCCGAAACATACGGTGATGATCGGCGCTCTCCGATTGTTGAGCGTGAGGAAGCCCGTGCGTTCAGTGAGAATGATCTGGTATCCAACGACCCTGTTACCGTAGTTCTATCGGATAAAGGTTGGGTGCGTGCCGCCAAGGGGCATGATATCGATCCGGACGGGCTGAGCTACAAGTCCGGCGACCGGTTTGCCCTGGCAGCCAGAGGTCGTAATAACCAACAAGCCATCTTTATGGACTCCACCGGCAGGGCGTATTCACTGATGGCCCATAGCCTGCCCTCAGCCCGGGGGCAGGGCGAGCCTCTGACCGGAAGGATCAATCCTCCCTCGGGGGCAAGCTTTTCCGGCCTGCTGATGGGCGATCCTGCCCGCAAAGCCCTGTTGGTTACGGATGGCGGATACGGTTTTGTGACCTCGCTGGAAGACATGATCAGTAAAAACCGGAACGGCAAGGCCGTGGTCAGCGTGCCGAAAGGAGCGAAGATCATGCCGCCGGTGGTTATCCCTGTAACGGAGAACGCATTGTATCTTGGTGCAATATCCAACGAAGGCAGAATGCTTGTTTTCCCTCTCAGTGAATTGCCAGAATTGAGTAAGGGTAAGGGCAACAAGATTATCAGTATCCCTTCCGCCCGGGTGCAGAACCGCGAAGAGTATGTGGTGGCGGTGGCGGTATTCGCCAAGGATGACCAGTTAGAGATACGTGCAGGCAAGCGCAAGATGGGGCTGCAGTTCAGCGATCTTGAGCATTATCTGGGCGAGCGGGGCCGGCGCGGGCATAAACTGCCGCGAGGGCTTCAGAGGGTGGATTCCATTGATGTTATCCCTTCTGCCGCAAGAGCAAAGGAAGAGGAGAGTTCTGATGATGGAGAGCTCAAATCGTGAGTGAACTGGTTCTGATTAACGTATCGGGGCGCGACAAGCCCGGCCTTACGTCGGAAATTACCGGCATCATGGGGCGTTACGACGTACGGATTCTCGATATAGGACAGGCGGTTATTCATGACCACCTGACCTGGGGGATCCTCATTGAGATTCCTGATGAATCGAAATCCTCCCCGGTGATCCGCGATTTGCTGTTTCGACTGCATTCGCTGGACCTTCAGGTCAGGTTTGCGCCAATAACAGTGGAGGAATACCAGTCCTGGGCCGAAGGGCGTAACCGGGCCTGCTACATCGTCACCCTGCTGTCCCGTGATATCAAGGCAGAGCAGATTGCCCGGGTTTCTGCGATCACCGCTCGTCACGGCCTGAATATCGATAATATCTCCAGGCTGTCGGCAAGACCTTCACTCACTGCGGCCGGCAACGGGATTGCCTGTGTGGAGTTTTCAGTGCGCGGCACTCCCTCCAATCTTGAGCAGCTCAGAGCTGATTTTCTACACATTGCCGGTGAGATGAACGTAGATATCGCGTTTCAGGAGGATTCCATCTTCCGGCGGAACCGCCGCCTGGTGGTCTTTGATATGGACTCCACCCTCATTGAGGCTGAAGTGATTGATGAGCTTGCCCTGGAAGCTGGCGTTGGCGAACAGGTTGCGGAGATTACAGAACGTGCCATGCAGGGAGAGCTGGACTTCAGCCAGAGTTTTGCTGAACGCCTCTTGCTACTCAAAGGTCTGGATGAATCTGTGCTTGAGCGTGTTGCTGGCCGTCTGAAGATGACGGAAGGAGCGGAACACCTGATACGAAGCCTGAAGGCGCTGGGCTACCGTACGGCGATTCTTTCCGGTGGTTTCACTTACTTTGCCGAGCACCTTCAACGGAAGCTGGGAATCGACTACGTGTACGCAAACGCGCTGGAGATTCGCGATGGTAAGGTGACAGGTGAGGTTTGTGGCCAAATTGTTGACGGTAAGCGCAAGGCGGAATTACTACTCGAGATTGCCGGGAAAGAGCATATTTCCCGGGAACAGGTGATTGCGGTCGGGGATGGCGCCAATGACCTGCCTATGCTGAGTCAGGCGGGACTTGGCGTTGCATTCCGGGCCAAGCCGTTGGTTAAGGAGTCTGCTCGCCACGCGATATCTACACTTGGCCTCGATGCTATTCTCTATCTGATCGGCTTTCGCGAAAGTGAAACGAATCAGGGGCTGAAAAATGCCGGTTTTTAAACCGGCATTGACCAGTCAGTCTCAGTTATCACTGAAGTCGTAGTTCATCTCAGGTACCGGGGCCTGCAGATAATACCCCTGAATGTAATTCACGCCGGCTTGCCAGAGTGTCGCGAGAACAGCGGCGTTTTCTACCAGAGGAATGATGGTTAGTTTGCCAGAGCTTTGCAGGCTTTTTACCATTTCCTTCACCTGTTCCCTGGCTTCATCGTTCTTCTGGATCTCTTCCGTGAACGACCCGTCTATCTTCACATAGTCCGTATCGATGTGCTTCAGGGTATTGAACGGATTCAGTGCGCAGCCGAACTGTGCAATGGATACCTTGCAGTGCAGCTGATGCAGGGTTTTGGTGAACTCCTTGGCTTGCTTCATGTACTTGTTGGCATCGCCCTCGCGGATCTGGAAAATCAGCGAGTCACCGGGTAAGCGAGCGGCTTTCAGGGCGACGCTCAGCCAGGGCGTGAAGGTTTTGTCCTGGAGAGTTTCCGCCGTCACATTGAGGAACATGCGAGTATCGTTACCTTTGGAGCGGTGGCTGGATAACTGCTTTATGGTCTGCAGAATGACCCAGCGGTCGATCTTGATGGCGGTATCGCTTGGTCCCAAGGGAGGGAGGAAGTCATAGGGGGAGACTTCATTTTCGTCTTTGTCGAGCATTCTCACGAAAGCTTCGTAGTGCTCTTCGCCTTCACCGCGAAGGTTGATAATGGGCTGGAACAGAAGCCGGAATCGGTTATCTTCCAGTGCCTTAAGTATGTCATCTACGGCGCTGCCATCATCGAGGGTTTCATAATTTGCAGGGTTATAGGCGCAAATACCATTGCCCTCGGCGTGGCCATCCTGTTTGCGTACTTCCGATGATGCATTATGAGCCCGAGCCATGAGGTCTTCGGCTTTCGGCGAGTTTTCGGTAATGGATGCAATACCAATGCTGACGGTCAACGGAACCGTGTGGCCATTTATATCAAACAGATGCTCCTCAACAGCTTTGCGAACCTGCTCGCACCGGTTGGTCAGTGACTTTTCATCACCTGACTGAGACAAGAGGCAGAACGCATCATCGCTAAGGCGCGCCAGTACAAGATCATCGGCGGCCTCTTCTTTCAGCAGTGTGGCCAGGTCACCCAGTAACAAGTCCGCGCCGGAAATACCAACCTGGCCTTTCATGGTTATGAAGTTATCGAGAGCTATGTACGCCAGGGCACCGGTTTCGTTGTTTTTGCCGGCACTGGCGATGGTTTGTTCAAGCTCTTTCATCAGGTATTGACGGTTATACAGGCCGGTAAGCAGATCCTGGCTGCTGATTTCGCGCAATTTCTCTTCCAGCTCTGCATCGCTGTGCTCGGGCTGCAGCACAATCTGAGTGCATACTTCACTATCGTAGGTGGCAGCTGAGACAGACATGGTTACGTTCAGTTCATGGTCATCGCTGCGCTTTGCAGTGCAGTTGATGGTCATGCCGTCTTCGCCCTTCTCGGTGAAAGATTTCATGAACGCCTTATAGTCGTTCTGGCTTTCAGCGGTCAGCGTATCGAGCACAGGGACACACATCAGGTCATCGATGTCGTCGTATCCCAGAAATTCCAGGTAAGACTGGTTGGCGTAGATGTGCATGCCGTCATTGATATAGGCGATCGCATCTTTAGAGCTTTCGAGTAGCAGTTGGCAGCGTTGTTCTGCCTCGCGCAGATGAGATTCCAGCGCTCTGCGGCGGCGGCGATCTTCCAGGGCTGCAAGTTCGCGCTTGGTCTTGAGAACCAATAGATCATTATGGCCAGACTGAACCGTACCCTGAGCGCCAGCTTTCATGACAGCCACGGTTCTTTCACGGGTTTCTTCCTCTGTCAGGAACAGACAGGGAATATCTTTATCCATGCGTCGGATCATGGCTAAAGCGCTATCCGCGGAGAATTCCTGCTCGATATCACGCGCCAGAAGCAGATCCCAGTTGTTGCTTTTAAGAGCTTCTTCCAGGTCCTCTTCGGAGGTAATGCGATGCGCCCGAGTGGCCCTGCCAGCATTTCTGAGGAGGCTTACCAGGGATTCGGCATCATTCTGGGATGGATCGAGGATCAGCAGGTGTACGGTGGCGTTCTGTTTCTGCATTCCTAAGGCGTCTCATAATACAGGTTGGCTGAGCCGGCCTTGGCAGATAAAAATCTGCCTTAAATACAGTATCTTGCAAGAAAATGTGAACTGGTACTGCAAGACCGGACTATCACTATCGCTGAATGATGCAGGGGTTGAGGCTTAATAACAAGCCTCCGGCGGATTTACGGAGGCGCCGGAGGTGTTCAGAGTGATGGCCACAGAGAGTCGAAATCATCCTCGCTGGTGCCTGCCGAAGGTGAGGTACTCGCATGTGCCGGGGCTGCAGCGTTGTGTTGCAGCTTTAACTCAAACTGACTGATGCTTCCGGTAGAAGATATCTTTTTCAGAAGCTGCCCCTGTTCCTCTCGGCCGCTATGCAGCATGGAGATTCGACTGCCGTCCTGGAACGGCAGTCGTGGCGTGATCAGGGTTGCAGCCTGGTTGACAACACTGATCTCGGGAAGCAGAAGTCCGCGCAGATATTCACTGCTGTTGCCGACTTTATGAATCAGTCGAACACCGCAGGGGGAGGCGCTGGGTGCCAAAAGTTCTATGCCAATCTGGGTGCCCTGATTTTTGATCTGCCGGATCCAGCGCACGACCGCGATGCTCCATGGGTGAGAGCGTTGCTCTCGCACACCGAGAATTTCACCTGCCTGCATCGACGGTGGGACGTTGGTTTCCCACGAGACGCAGTAGCCGCCGGGACTGGTGTTCACCAGCAGGGTAATATGCGCTCTCGGGCGATTCTTTTCCGTTGCAGGTGCCGGTGTATTTCCGAAGCTGCCGCGAAAGTTGATTGGTGTATCAGCGGAGTGCAGGCGCTCCTCACCAGGAGAGGCATCATGGGCGCCTGACCAGGCATCACCTCGCTTGCGTGACGAGCGGTCGGAACGCACAAAAAGGTTCTCGTCGGCCTCATCACCGTTGTCATTGCCCGTAACAAACTCGGTAAACGACTTTTCCCCGGAAATAAAATAGTGTGCCGCCGAGAGTCCTACGCAGACTTCGAGTGTGCCTTGGCTGGCAATCCGGTTGAAATTCCTTTTGGCCAGAATTCCCAGAGCCTGGCTCAGGTGAGTGAGGAGGGTTTCGTTGACACTGCCCGGTACTATCAAAGTGTCGGGTGCCGGAAGTTTACGTAGCCTCGCATCCAGGTTTTCGGAAATTGCGGCCGCCAGGTCGCGGGTATCAAACCCGAAGCTCTCATCACCGGGCTTGGCTTCGAGAAGGCTTCTGTATACCGGCGAGCTATCCCCTTCCATATTGATGACGAAAAGGGTGTCTTCTCCGATGTTCGGTCCGCAACGGGTTTGTTCAGTCCAGGATTCAAACAGGTCGTATGCCTGGAGCAATTCTGACTGCCGGAGTTGGTTTGGTCTTGCGCAACCGAGAAGCAAAAGGCGCTTGTAGCTGTCGGCCACAGTGCTTGCCTTTCGCTGTTTCAAGGTGCTGTCTTCTACGGTTGCGTCCGAAAGTTTGTTGCGATGGGCAAACCGGAACATGCGGTGACATTCCAGCCAGCTTTGTGCCGGGCTCGGGCAATAGAGTTGGTGAGATCTCAGAATGGTTGAGGCCAGCTCGGACATAGCCCGATGGATGGCTGTCGCAATCAGTTTGCGGTTTTTGTCGAGTCCGCCGTCATCCAATGCCTCCAGAACGCAAAGCTTATAACCACTGGCGAGGTGAAGCTGAAGCGCCTGGGACAGATTGGCAATTTTGCGCTGCTTTTCAGGCAGTGCCACAGCAAGACCAAGATAATGACGGGAAAGCTCACTGCAGACGAAGTGAATTTTGTCACGAATCAGCTCAAGGAATTGCAGGCGATGCTGGGGGCCAAGGAACAGATGGTTGAGCTCTATGATCGCATGATAGAGCTGACGCGAAACCTCGCCAATATTGGCCATGGGAAGCTGATTGATCCAGGCCCTGAACGCTTTGGGCGTTGTGTCACAGAACGACAGACTCGCTGTTTTCTGCTCGGGAACACGGAGATCGGGTTTGAGGATCATGCCTTCCATGAATATGCGCCAATATCAAAGCTGGGTTTCGTATTCCGGGCTTCCTCATTCGACGCAAAGTAGATCGCTCTATCACATCGGTATGCCTGGAAAACACCGTAAATACATTTTTTTACAAAATAGACGGTACTGGACTTTAAAGTAGCAAACCAGAGCAAGAAAGCGAGAAAGTTGTCAGTTAACAATGTTTGACATGTGAAATCAGGCCAGCTTTGAAAAAATACGGTTAAAGAGTTTCCAGGTGCAGGTCAATAGGTGTCTTGGCCGTCTTACCAGGCACTTCGCGAACCAGCTTTGGAACCAGGAATCCTGGCAACCTGGAGAGCAGTTCGCGAACCAGCGCGCGAGCCTCGTCATCAGGTACATCAAAATGCTGAGCCCCTGCGACCGGGTCAAATGCATGAAGATAGTAGGGCAGAACACCCGCATCAAACAGTGTTTCGCTTAGCTCCTCAAGCACATCGGCGTTGTCATTAACACCTCTGAGGATGACGCTCTGGTTCAGTAAGGTTACGCCTGCTGAGCGGAGATAGCTCAGTGCGCGACGGGTCATTTGGTCAATTTCCGCTGGATGATTGATGTGCAGCACCATCACAACCTGCACCGGTGTGCTGCTGATCCACTTGAGCAGAGAGTCACACACTCGTTGAGGTATCACCACCGGCAGTCGAGTGTGCAGGCGTATACGGCGTATGTGGGGAATGCTGCTGATGGCTGAAGACCACCGGGATAGCAGTTGGTCGTTGACTGCCAAAGGGTCGCCGCCACTGAAAACAACTTCATTGATTTCCGGGCTTGCCGAGAGCGTATCCAGCACTTCCTGTCGATCGGCCGGGCTGAGGCGTTGCTCGTCGTAGGGGAAGTGTCTGCGAAAACAGTAGCGACAGTTAACCGCACATTGGCCCGTTACCATCAGCAGAGCCCTGCTGCGGTACTTTCGAATCAGTCCGGTGGTTTGTATTGCACCGTCTTCCTGCAAGGGGTCTGCTACAAATCCCTCTGCCGGATTGGCCTCAAGACCCAGGGGTAAAACCTGTCGCAGAAGCGGATCTGAGGCATTTCCCCTCTCCATTCGTGCGAGAAAAGGCTCAGGAACTCTGACTTCAAATAATCGGTGTCCGGTCTCTGCGCCATCCAGCCAGGTATCTGCCGGCAGGTCCAGCCTGGTTAGCAGCTCTTGTGGCGAAGTTATGGAATCGGACAGCAGCTGTTGCCAGCTTCGGTTGTCATCGCCAGAAAGCCGGGCTTCTATAGAGGTGGGGGTTCGCTGTATCATAGCGGCCTTCGAATTTTAAACAGCATTTTGGCAGGTGGACATTTCATGGCTTCATATTCTACCAACGAATTTCGCGGCGGTCTTAAAGTATTGCTGGATGGCGACCCCTGCATCATTCTTGAGAACGAAATTGTAAAACCCGGTAAAGGCCAGGCTTTTAACCGGGTCAGGCTGCGTAACCTGATGAGTAATCGGGTGTGGGAACGTACCTTCAAGTCTGGTGAGAGTCTCGAAGGTGCAGACGTAATGGACCATGATATGGAATACCTCTATACCGACGGGGAATTCTGGCACTTCATGTTGACCGATGGTTCATTTGAGCAGTTCGCAGCCGACGCAAAAGCTGTAGGTGATGCTCTAAAATGGCTCAAAGAGCAGGACGTTTACACGGTTACCCTATACAACGGTGCACCCCTGACGGTTACCCCGCCAAACTTCGTTGAACTGGAAGTTGTTGAGACCGACCCAGGGATGAAGGGCGATACTGCACAGGGCGGCTCCAAGCCGGCAACCCTGTCTACCGGCGCCGTTGTCAGCGTGCCGCTGTTCATCACCATCGGTGAAGTGCTCAAAGTAGACACCCGCTCCGGTGAATATATGAACCGGGTAAAAAGCAGCTGAGCAAAGTATGAAACAAAAGCCCGACTGGCAGCCGACAGCCTCCCGGGCAGCCTTGAAAAGCCGTGCACAGCAGTCCTCCTTTGTGCGCGGCTTCTTTGCCCAAAGAGGTGTGTTGGAAGTTGAAACCCCGATACTCGGCCGTTGCGGTGTAACAGAGCCCAATCTCGAGAGCATCTTTGCGAATTCAAGCGCCCAGGGCCTTGAGGGTGGTTGGCTGCAGACCTCGCCGGAGTACCACATGAAGCGCCTGCTAGCCGCCGGCGCCGGCTCCATCTACCAGATCTCGAAAGTTTTTCGCAACGGAGAGCGTGGCAGCCGCCACAATCCCGAATTTTCCCTGCTGGAATGGTATCGCACGGGTTTTGACGACATAGGTCTGATGTCAGAAGTTGCCGACCTGGTCTGTGGTTGGCTTGATTGCCCGCGACCGCAAATTACAAGCTACCGCCAGGCTATGATTGACGGGGCCGGCATCGACCCTTTCGTGGTTACGGAAAACGACCTGCGCCAGCGCTGCCGGCAATGGCTTGAGCCCGAACAACTGCAAGGCCTCAGCCGCGATGGTTGCCTCGACCTGCTCATGAGCTTCGCTGTTGAACCCAGCCTGGGCACCGAAACCCCGGTCTTCATCAACCAATACCCGGCCTCCCAGGCCTCTCTGGCCAGAATTTCCAATGCAGACGGCTTTGACATAGCCCACCGCTTCGAGCTTTATATTAATGGCCTGGAGCTATGCAACGGTTACTGGGAGCTCACCAACCCAGACGAACAGCGCGCCCGCTTCGAAGCAGATAATCGTCTAAGAAAAGCGGATGGAAAGCCTGAAATGGAGATTGATGAGGCTTTTTTGGCGGCTGTAGGGCAGGGTTTGCCAGACTGCGCTGGGGTGGCGCTAGGGCTGGATCGTCTATTGATGCTAAAAACTGGTACTCGTGATATCGCAGATGTTTTGGCCTTTCCGCTAGAGAGAGCTTAAAGGCTACATAAAAGACACGGGGCACTGTCTAAGGGCTGTCTCCGAAACCCTGCGGAGCCATGGATGGCGGAGCGGAGCGTACATGGACGTATTCACAGCGTGTTTCGGAGACAGCCCTCCGACAGTGCCGGACTCAATAGAAAAAGGTGCCAACAAGAGCCTTGTACTATGCTCTTAGGCGGAGACCTTCCCAAATGCCTCACCCATACGAACCCGCTTCCCCGCAACCTGCTCAGCGTCCCAGCTAACGCTACCCTTAGGCATAACCATCACCACCGTAGAACCCAAACGGAAACGCCCCATCTCCTCGCCTTTGGCAAACGAGATAGCACTCTCGCCTTCATAGGAGATCGTCTTTACGCCACTGCTATTGGGAGCCACAACGCCTGCCCAGGGCGTCTCCACGCTGCCGACAATCATCGCACCTACAAGAACCATCGCCATAGGGCCCGCCGCAGTATCAAACATGCAGACAACACGCTCATTGCGGGCAAATAGGTTAGGAACATTCTCAGCGGTAACCGGGTTTACTGAAAACAGTTTGCCAGGAACATAGGTCATCTCCCGAAGCGTGCCCGCCATGGGCATATGGACTCGATGGTAGTCCTTCGGGGAAAGGTAGATGGTTGAAAACTCACCCTCTGAGACAGCATCCGCCCGCTGAGTGTCTCCGCCGAGCAATTCGGTCAGGCTGAAAGACTGGCCTTTGGCCTGGAAGACCCGGTCGCCGGTTACATGGCCCAGCTGGCTTATGGTGCCATCCGCAGGGCTTACGAAGGTGCTTGCGCCTTCGGCAATGGGGCGGAGGCCGGGCTTCAGCGCACGGGTAAAAAATGCGTTAAAGCTGGCGTAGGCCGTCGGGTCCTCTTCGGCGGCCTCACTCATGTCTACGTCGTAACGCTTCACGAACCATTTGACCACACGATTTTTAAGCGCAGGGGCACGGTCGTTGTCTGCAAGACGGCCGGCCGCGTGCGACACTGTCAGTTGCGGAGTGACGTACTGACTCAGGACAAACAGCTTGTCGAACATTGAAAAGAGATCCTCGGTGCTCAAAGACCCCAAGTTTATCAAATAGTACTGCAAGTGTGTTGCGCAGACGTCTGTATGTATAGAAATTGTTTCGTAGCTTCGCGGATAATGCAGGGGCTTGCTATGATCAGTCCAGAAAATGCACGATCATTACCGGCGCAGGCCGATTCCTTCAATTCAAAGGCTCACATTCTTCCCATGTTACTTATTATTGGCTCAATTATTGTCATCGCCAGCGTTCTTGGTGGGTATGTCCTCCATGGCGGCAATCTAATGGTGTTGTGGCAACCGACAGAGCTTCTCATTATCTTCGGCGCAGCCCTTGGTTCGTTCGTGATTGCCAACCCGCTGCACACCGTCAAGGAAGTATTCTCTGGAATCATGCGCCTGCTGACAGGGTCCCCGTTCAACAAATCCTATTACATGGATTTGCTGAGCATGCTCTACGAGATCTTTGATAAATCCCGCAAGCAAGGCGTAATGTCTATTGAGGAAGACATAGATAACCCGGAATCCAGCCAGATTTTCAGTCGTTACCCGGCCATTATGAAATCAAAAGAGCTGCTGGCATTCATTACCGATTATCTGCGAATAATCAGTGCCGGAAACATGGCTACCCATGAGCTTGAAGGCATGATGGAAAGTGAAATTGACAGCCGTCAGCACGAGCTTGAAGAGCCAGCCCACGCGGTAAACAAAATCGCTGATGCCCTTCCTGGCCTTGGTATTGTGGCTGCCGTGCTGGGTATTGTTATCACCATGAACTTTCTGAGCGAGGGGCCCGAGCGCATTGGTCTGAGTGTGGCAGCAGCGCTGGTAGGCACCTTTTTGGGTATCTGGATGGGTTATGGTTTTGTGGGCCCAACCTCCATCGCCATGGAGCATGCCGCAAAATATGAACTCAAAGCCTATGAGTGCGTCAAATCCGCAATTGTTGCCACAGTGTCAGGGCAGGCGCCCCAGATGGCCATCGAGTTTGGACGCAAAGCATTGCCAACTGACAAACGCCCTGGTTTTCAGGAACTGAACGATCATGTGCGCGCCAAATAGCGCAACCTGAACCCGGAGCCGAGTCTTGGAACAGCAGCCGATCATCATCAAGCGTAAAAAAGTTGTTGCCGGGGGGCATCATGGCGGCTCCTGGAAAGTGGCGTTTGCCGACTTTGCTACAGCGATGATGGCCTTCTTTCTTGTTCTCTGGTTAACAGCAACAGCCTCTCCGGAGCAGAAAAAAGCGGTAGAGGGTTATTTTCGCGATCCGGTGGGCTTCACGGATGGTGGATCTCCCAACCCTGTAGACCTTGAAGGCAGTGCATCTGTTATTAACGAAGCAAGCATGGATGTCGATCCAGGTCAGATTACGATCAGTGAAAATGTAGTGGATGCACTCTCGGAGACTCTCGAGCAGCGCCGTATGAACGAATTGTTTGAAGAGTTGAAGCAACGCATCGACGAGAACGAAACGCTGCAGGAATTCAAAGACCAGCTGTTGATTGATATCACGGATGAAGGGCTCCGAATCCAGATCGTTGACCGCTCAGGTCGCCCCATGTTCGATATCGGCAAGGCTGAATTGAAATACTACTCGCAAGATATCCTGTTCGAGCTTGCGAAAACCCTTGGGTCTGTGGATAACAGGGTAAGCATTACCGGTCATACGGACGCCACGCCCTTTGGCGGGCGCCCGGGCTACACGAATTGGGAACTCTCGGCCGATCGCGCGAATACTGCACGCAGGGCTCTTGTTGCTGGCGGTGTGCGTGCCCAGCAGATTGCAAGAGTCGTGGGGCTTAGTGATTCCGTATTGTTTGATCAGAGTGAGCCGACGGCACCCATAAATCGCCGGATTTCCATTATTGTGCTGAACAAGAAAACCGTGAACAGCATTCAAAGCAGTGCCAGCGCCGAAGGCGTGCCTTTGATTGATGTTACGGCCCCATCTGAACAAGAGCAGGAAAAGGCTCAGGAAAGCCTTCAGAGCGGAGACTGGTTGGACGAGAACCCTGAACCTGCGCCCGGCGAACTGAACTGGTAGATCTGTGGGTCGTGCGGTATCAGTTGGCTTTTAAGCCTCGGGACTGCTGTTCTGCCATATCTTCAAGAATACGGTGAAAACTCCGGCGCCGTTCCGGGCTGAGCTTGCCTGATTCTGCTGCTGCATCGATGGCGCAGCCAGGATCGCCCATATGCCGGCAATTGCGAAATTTACAGTAGCCAATCACATCGCGAATCTCGCGAAAGCCATATTCGATTTCGCTAGGTGACATATGCCAGAGGCCAAACTCCCGGATTCCCGGTGAGTCAATCAGATCACCGCCCATCGGCAGGTGGAAAAGCTTTGCTGTCGTGGTGGTGTGAACGCCTTTGCCCGTACTTTCTGAAACCGCACCAACCCGAATTGCCTCATCGGGCATGAGTGTCTGAATAATCGATGACTTCCCGACGCCAGACTGACCTACAAACGCGCTCGTTTTGCCTTTTACCAGCGCCTCGACTTCCGGTGAAGGTGCGCCGTCGAACTGCACGGCTGAGGTGCGTACTATCTCGTAGCCCAGAGCCGCATAGCGCTCCAGCAATGCGTCAATCTGCGCCCGGTTACGGTCCGTGATCAGATCTGTCTTGTTCAAAAGAATGACGGCAGGAATATCTGTGGTCTCTGATGCCACCAGGTATCGGTCAATCAGGTTGTCGTGGGGTTCAGGCTCCGGCGCAATCACCAGAATAATGTGATCAATGTTGGCCGCTACCGGCTTCACAGCACCAAAGTTATCCGGCCGTTGCAGCAAATTATCGCGTTCGCAGCGCGCAACAATCACGCCCGTCTCGCTCTTGCCTGGCCGCCAGATAACCCGGTCACCTGTTACCAGGCTGTCGATATTTGCCCGAACAAAGCAGCGCACAACATCACCCTTGTGTTCGCCCTCCAGGGCTTCCACATCAAGCTGCTGCCCATAGTGAGCAATAATCAGCCCTTCCTGTTCTGGCCCCAGTTCGCCGGCATCGGCCTGTGCCTGAACCGATTTCTCCTTGCGAGCTGCACGTGCGGCACGCTCCTCCTGAACCTTCTTGATCCGGAATTGCTGCTGCTTGTTCAGTTGCCGTTTTGCCATAAAGTCTCAAATAACACAGATGAAAGTGGTGACGTTGCTGTGACATCATACGGTAATTAATTATGTGCGGCTTTAATATGGCTGTTTCACCACGATATAACGGCGAATTATGGGGTGGGGCTGTCTTTTACCTGCCGGGAATGTCGGAGGCCATGGATGGCCGGAGTCAAGCGCACATGGATGTGCTTGTAGCGGTTCCCGGCAGGTAAAAGGCAGCCCCGCCTACCACCGATGTTTGGTTAACGAGGAAAGTAGAATGTCAGCAGGCAACCACCTGGTATGGATTGATCTGGAAATGACCGGCCTTGATCCGGAAAAAGAACGCATCATCGAGATGGCCACCATCATCACCGATTCAGAACTGAACCTGGTCGCCGAAGGGCCGGTTGTTGCAATTCACCAACCCGACAGCCTGCTGGACTCCATGGACGAATGGTGCACCCGAACCCACGGCGAAAGCGGCCTCACCAGGCGCGTTCAGGAAAGCAAAGTGTCAGAAGCCGAAGCCGAGCAGCAAACCATCGCCTTCCTCAAAGAATACATGGAAAAGGGGCAATCCCCCCTGTGCGGCAACAGCATCGGGCAGGATCGTCGCTTCCTCGTAAAATACATGCCCGAGCTTGAAGACTTCTTCCACTATCGCAATCTTGACGTATCCACCGTAAAAGAACTGGCTCGGCGCTGGCGCCCGGATGTTCTGGAAGGCGTAAAGAAGCAGGGCAGTCACCTGGCACTGGATGATATTCGCGATTCCATCAACGAACTGCGCCACTACCGGGAACACTTCTTTAAATTATAAACCGTGCTGCGCCAGGGCCCATTGAACATGCTCGCGGACCAACTCGGAAGGATGGTCTGTGCGCTGTTTAAGGGCTTCGGTCACCGGGATGGTGGTAGGCGCATTACCTAGCCCTACCGCCAGATTCCGCAACCAGCCCTCGTACCCCGTTCGGCGAATCGCTGATCCCTCTGTCCGCTTCAGGAATTGCTCTTCCGTCCATAAAAAAAGCTCTGCCAGCGAACTATTGTCCAGGCCGTGTCTTGGCTGGAAATCATCTTCGCGGGTGGGTTTCTTGAATTTTTGCCAGGGGCACACGAGCTGACAATCGTCGCAACCAAATACCCGATTGCCCATCAGAGTTCGCAACTCCTCCGGGATGCTGCCTTTCAGCTCTATGGTGAGGTAGCTGATGCAGCGCCGGGCATCCAGCTTGTGTGGACCCACAAAGGCATCTGTAGGGCACATGTCGAGGCAGGCAGAACAGCTGCCGCAATGATCGGTCTCGAAGGGTTTATCAACCGGCAGGGGGGCGCTGGTGAATATTTCGCCAAGAAAAAAGAACGACCCTGCCTTCGGATGAATCAACATGTTGTTCTTGCCGATCCAGCCCAGACCGGCGCGTTGC
Organism: Marinobacter sp. 1_MG-2023; assembly: GCF_030549045.1. Classification (NCBI taxonomy): domain Bacteria; kingdom Pseudomonadati; phylum Pseudomonadota; class Gammaproteobacteria; order Pseudomonadales; family Marinobacteraceae; genus Marinobacter; species Marinobacter sp. 1_MG-2023. The sequence continues at coordinate 1,182,214 of NZ_JAUOST010000001.1, forward strand.
GCAAGCGCTCGCTCCAGCACAGGTGCGCTGTCTACGAAGGCGCGGTGATCATAGCCACTTACTGCCTCGTCAATTTTCTTTGCCAGTGTCGCGAGCCGCTTCCGGATCAGCTTGTGATAGTCGCGGCCAAGAGCGTAGCGGGTAATGTAGGCGTTTTCCCGGTTAGTAAGTGCTTCTTTCGGGCTGTCTGGTGTTGGCATGTAATCCATGCGCACGGAGATCACCCGGATTGTACCGGGCACGAGAGAATTCGGCGTATAGCGCTTGTCCCCGTGGTGCCCCATGTACTCCATCTCGCCCTGGTAGCCACTGTCCAGCCAGTCTTGCAGGTGCCGGGCATGTTCGCCGGTCTCCGCCGTTGTGATGCCTGCATCCGAAAAGCCGAGGTCGCTGGCCCATTGCCGGATAAGTTCTGGTAAATCAGTCAGTTCCGGGATGGGGAACGTGTTGGATTCGGTCGTGCTCATAGTTTCCGCTGATGTCTCTGTTTCGCAGGCGCTGGAAATAAGGATATTTAATTTGATTAAGTTATGACCTTTTCCATGGTTTTGCTATGCTTTACAGGTAGCTGGCCAATTTTCTTAAACCGGTTTCTGTAACGGGGGCAAAGGTTCATGCCGCAGCACGCTGGGGGCAGTTTATCAGATGCGCTGTTTTCAGCCGATTCCGTGCGCCGTATCGATCATTATCTGATCGAACAGCAGGGCGTTGATGGTTTCGCGCTGATGCAGGCTGCTGCACGCGCGGCGTTTCGCCGGCTGGTTGTGCGCTGGCCTAATGGTGAGCCGTTGCTGGTTCTTTGCGGTGCCGGCAATAACGGTGGTGATGGTTATCTGATAGCGGCCAACGCCGTGCGGCACGGATTGGTTGTGCACTGTGTTGCGGTTGCTCCCACGGAGAAATTGAGTGGAGATGCACGCAAGGCCTGGCAAAAGGCTGTTGCCGACGGTGTGAAGGTTCAGGAACTGGCGGGTATCGGTGAGCCTGAGTGGGATTCTTTTTTTGAAAACGCTGGCCTCATTGTCGATGCCATGCTGGGTACAGGTGTTTCCGGTGCACCCAGAGAGCCATTTTCGGGGGTAATTGTACGCTGCAACCGTTCTGGAATTCCGGTGCTGGCAGTGGATTTGCCGTCCGGGCTGAACGCCACCACCGGTGCCGCCAAGGGAGACGTAGTTAAAGCCGACCTTACCGTTACTTTCATTGGTCGCAAGGTCGGCCTGTATACCGGGCAGGGAGCTGCAGTGTGTGGCGATGTGGTCTTCGAGTCACTGATTGCCGGTACCGGGGTCAGCGAGAGCGGTGAGAGGCCTCTGGCCATGCTTCAGTTTTGGCCCTCGGTTCGTGACTGGTTGCCTGCGCGTCAGGCCAACGCCCACAAGGGGCAATTCGGCCATGTATTGGTCGTTGCTGGAGACCGGGGTTTTGGTGGGGCTGGTTTGTTGGCAGCAGAAGCGGCTGCACGCTCCGGCGCCGGGCTGGTTACGTTGGCGACCCGCCCCGAGCATGTGACGGCTGCGCTGGCTCGGTGTCCGTCGTTAATGGCTCATGGCGTGATGCACGGTTCAGAACTGCCAGCGCTGCTGGATGCTGCCACGGTAGTGGTGTGCGGGCCGGGTATAGGTCAGGGCTCATGGGGGCAGCAGATGCTGCAACAAGTAGTTGCAAGCGGTAAACCCCGTGTTCTGGATGCAGATGCCCTGAACCTGTTGTGTTCCAGAGCGGCTATGTCTGCAGGCAATCAGATTCTGACGCCGCACCCGGGAGAAGCAGCCAGGCTAATGAGTTGCGAGGTTCCGGAAATAGAGGCGGATCGTGTGGCTGCAGCTAAAAAACTCCAGTCTTTATACGGTGGCGCGGTTTTGCTCAAAGGGGCGGGTACGATCGTCGCCTCTGGGAAGAAAGAAGTGAATATTGCCGGTGGCAGCAACCCGGGCATGGCGACGGGGGGCATGGGTGATGTTTTGTCGGGAGTCATCGGTGCACTTTACGCACAGATGATCGACTCACCGGCAGCTGCCGCCACGATCGGTGCAGTCGTGCACCTGGAAGCCGCTGGCCGGGCCTCACTGGAAAAAGGCTATATGGGGCTGATCCCAACGGATGTAATCGATGCGTTGCCGCAGGTTTTCCGGAAAGCAGAGCCGCACAGCAGTTTCTGTAAGGGGGAGGAATGAGTATCTTCGGGAACGAGCGCAGATTGTTTCTGGAAGGCGAGGCCGAAACAGAAAATCTCGGTGCCGAGCTTGCTCGCCTTGCAAAACAAATGGGTCAGGGGTTGACGGTGTTTCTCGAAGGCGACCTCGGGATGGGTAAGACCACGCTCAGTCGCGGAGTTATCCGGGGTCTCGGGCATCAGGGTGCTGTAAAGAGTCCTACTTACACGCTTGTTGAACCGTACGAAGATTTGGAGCCGCCGGCCTACCATTTTGATCTGTATCGGTTGGGCGACCCTGAAGAGTTGGAATACATGGGTATACGTGATTACTTCAACGGCCAGAGTATTTGCCTTATTGAATGGCCAGAACGCGGCGAGGGACTGTTGCCTGCGCCGGACATTGAAATACACCTTGAACATCAGGGCGAAGGGCGCTCCGTGGTTGTTCGGGCGCGCTCGGAACTGGGCGCATCACTTTTGAACGAATTGGAACTGATCGGTCCGGGCCATTAACGGACCGGCACTGGATAAACAGGCAAGTTGTATGATGAAAATCAAGCTTACGATGAAGACAATGATTGCTCTGGTGTCGTTGTGCTTGCTTACGGCAAGTGTGACCGTACAGGCCGGCACTCAGGTTGATGGCATCCGCATCTGGCCCGCGCCGGATCATACTCGCCTGGTACTGGATACCGCGGGTAAGGTTAATCACAACATGTTTGCGCTGAGTAATCCTTCCCGTCTGGTGATTGATCTCAAGGATACCCGGTTGAAAACAGATTTTTCCAAACTCGATCTGTCTGGTAGCCCCGTCCGGCGTATCCGCAGTGCCACGCGTAACGGCACCGATTTGCGGGTGGTTCTTGATCTTGCCAGTGACATCAAGCCCCGGAGCTTCCAATTGGAGCCCAACCAGCAGTATGGGCATCGCCTCGTACTTGATCTCATTGATGAAAACGGCAGTCGATTAGAGAAAGCGAGCAAGCCTACGGTAACTCATGATTCAGCCGGCAAGCGTGATGTTATTGTGGTTATCGATGCAGGTCACGGTGGTGAGGACCCCGGAGCCATAGGTCCACGAGGCACGCGGGAAAAAGATGTAGTCCTGAAGATGGCACAAATTCTCGCGGATATGATTAACAAGCAGCCAGGTTATACCGCCAAACTCACCCGAACCGGCGACTATTACATCGGTCTGAGAAATCGCACCATTCTGGCCCGTAAATACAGCGCAGACCTGTTCGTGTCAGTGCACGCGGATGCTTTCAGGACGCCTCAGCCCAAGGGCGCCTCAGTGTTCGCGCTGTCTCAGCGCGGCGCTACCAGTGAAACCGCGCGCTGGCTGGCGCAGAGTGAAAACCGCTCTGATTTGATCGGCGGCACCGGTGGTGTATCTCTCGATGGGCGCGACGATATGCTGGCGGGCGTGTTACTCGATCTGTCCATGACGGCCAGTATTAACGCCAGTCTGGGGGTGGGCAGCTCGATACTTGGCAAACTCAATGGTGTGGCCCATTTGCATAAGCCGGGGGTAGAGCAGGCAGCGTTCGCGGTTCTCAAATCTCCTGATATTCCATCCATTCTTGTTGAGGCAGGGTTTATCTCCAATCCTCAGGAAGAGAAGAATCTGGCAACCGATTGGTATCGCCGCAAGTTGGCCGGCGCCATTATGAAGGGTGTTGATGAGTATTTTCGTAAAACACCCCCGCCTGGCACCTTGTTGGCCTGGCAGAAACAGAACAGTCAGGGAGGCAGCCGTGTGAGCCAGTACCGGGTCCAGAGTGGCGATACGCTTTCGGGCGTGGCGCGGGAAAATCAGACCACCGTCAGCGAGCTTATGCAGTATAACGGCCTTAGGGACGACCGTGTTATGGTAGGGCAAACCATTCGTATCCCCTCATCCTGAACAAGAGGTAGTCCCGAAATATGCCCTCCATCCGATTGCTCTCGCCGCGGCTGGCAAACCAGATTGCCGCGGGCGAGGTGGTTGAACGCCCTGCATCTGTCGTCAAGGAACTGGTTGAAAACGCGCTCGATGCGGGCGCGGACCGCGTAGATGTGGAAGTAGAGCAGGGTGGCGTAAAGCTGATCCGGGTGCGCGATGACGGTAGCGGTATCGCTGAAGATGACTTGCCTCTGGCGCTTAGTCGCCATGCCACCAGCAAAATTGCCAGCCTTGATGATCTTGAGGCAGTAGCCTCACTTGGTTTCCGGGGCGAGGCCCTGGCCAGTATCAGTTCTGTTTCGCGTCTTGCGCTGACGTCCCGTACGCACGGACAGGAAGCGGCTTCCCGGGTGGAGGTTGAAGGTCGCGATATGGATGCGTTGATCTCACCGGCTGCGCATCCTGTGGGCACCACCGTTGAAGTCCGGGATCTCTTTTTCAATACTCCGGCGCGGCGCAAGTTTCTGCGTACTGAGAAAACCGAATTCAATCATGTAGAAGAGTGTGTGCGGCGCCAGGCGCTCAGCAGGTTTGATGCTGGTTTTTCTCTGCGTCACAACCAGCGGGTTGTTCAGAATCTTCGGCCAGCAGAATCCATGGTGGACAGAGAGCGCCGTATTGGAGCTCTTTGCGGTCAGAAGTTTATCGATAATGCGGTGGTGATCGATGCAGAAGCCACAGGGCTCCGCCTTTGGGGATGGGTGGCCTTGCCCACATTCTCTCGTAGCCAGGCCGATTTGCAGTATTTCTTTGTCAATGGCCGGGTAATCCGGGACAGGCTGGTTGCGCACGCTGTTCGCCAGGCCTACCGCGATGTGCTGTACAACAATCGCCATCCGGCCTTCGTTCTCTATCTTGAAGTTGATCCGGCTACGGTCGATGTGAACGTGCACCCGACCAAACACGAAGTGCGCTTCCGTGATGGTCGACTGGTGCACGATTTTATATTCCGCACGTTGCATAAGGCGTTGGCGGATGTCCGACCGGATGACCACTTTCGTGGCGCAGTGGCGCAGTCCTTCGGTCGCGAAGGTTCGGGGCAGGGAGAAGCGGTAGCGGGCGAATCATTGGCTCAGGCTCAGCCCTGGAATGGTCAGCCTGCGATGCCTGCCAGTGGAGGTCATGCTGCTGCGACCAGTTTTGGCGGCCAGGCGGCACCGCAGCAGGAATGGCGGGCCAGTGATCAGATGGCTTTTTACCAGTCCCTTGGTGGTGGGGGTGTCAGTGCTCCGCACGAGCCCACATCGTTTGGAGATGCGGCAGCTATCGCGACTTCTCCGCTGGATCATGCTGCCAGCACAGGTGGTCATGAGGAGCCGCCTCTGGGTTACGCTATTGCGCAGTTGCACGGTATCTATGTGCTGGCCCAGAGCAGTGCCGGGATGATCGTGGTAGACATGCACGCCGCCCACGAAAGGATTACCTATGAGCGAATGAAGCGTGCTTTGGCCGAGCAGGATCTCAAAAGCCAGCCGCTGCTGGTGCCTTTGTCTCTTGCTGTGAGTCAGAAAGAGGCTGCTTTGGCGGAGACTCACGGAGAAGAGTTACAGCAGCTCGGGCTGCAGATTGAGCGTATAGGTCCCGAAACGCTTGCCGTCCGTCAAGTGCCCGCCCTGCTGCGGGGAGCGGATACCGAACAGCTCGTAAGGGATGTTCTGTCGGACCTGATCGAGCACGGCCAGAGCGACCGGGTTGAAGCGGTTACCCACGAGCTTCTCGGTACCATGGCCTGCCACGGTTCGGTGCGGGCAAATCGTCAATTGACCATTCCGGAAATGAACTCGCTACTACGGGACATGGAAGCAACGGAGCGCAGTGGCCAGTGTAACCATGGGCGCCCCACCTGGACGCTCGTGACGCTCGCGGAGCTGGATAAGCTATTTCTGCGGGGTCGCTAGGGTGCCGTCGAGAGAGCTCTCCAAAGCACCACCCGCCATCTTTCTGATGGGGCCTACAGCGTCTGGTAAAACCGATTTGGCCATGGCGCTTTGCGAACAACTGCCTTGTGACATCATCAGCGTAGACTCAGCGATGATCTATCGCGGGATGGATATAGGCACGGCCAAGCCCAGTGCGGATGAGCTGGCACGCGCACCGCACCGGCTGATCGATATCTGCGACCCCGCAGAAACCTATTCCGCTGCTGACTTTCGTAGGGATGCGCTGGTTGAAATGGATCTGGTCGCCAGGGCAGGCCGTATTCCATTGTTAGTCGGCGGAACCATGATGTACTTCAAAGCGCTTTTACATGGAATGTCTGGGCTGCCTTCTGCCAGCCCCGAACTTCGTAAAGCCCTGGAAATGGAGGCCGATGCGAAGGGGTGGCTTGCCCTCCATGAAGAGCTGCTGGCCAAAGATCCTATAGCAGCAGAGCTGATTCACCCGAATAATCGCCAGCGTCTCCTGCGAGCCCTGGAGGTGATTCGCCTGACAGGCCGACCGATTTCCTCGTTCTGGGAAGCGGAGAGCAGCCAGCCGCAGAGGCAAGAGGCAGGCCAACAAGGCATTAAGGATTACACCTACTATACTAAATGGCAGGCAGACGAAAGTTTATCGCTTCCGTATACTGTAACGCAGTTAGCTGTGGCGCCCTCAGATAGGCGGGTGCTTCATGAGAGGATACTTACGCGCTTCCTCAATATGCTGGAAGCGGGCTTCCTCGACGAGGTTCGGGCACTGATGGCCAGAAGTGATTTGCATCCGGAACTTCCGTCCATGCGCTGTGTCGGTTATCGACAGGCATGGAGCCATTTGGCCGGTGCTGATGATTATGACGCATTTGTAAGTAAAGGTGTCGCAGCCACTCGTCAGCTTGCCAAACGGCAGCTCACGTGGCTTCGAAAGTGGTCGGATTTGAACTGGTTGGAAAGCGAAGACGGTTTTATCGCTGAGGCAGCCTTGAAAAAAGTCAGACTTCGCACCACATTGAATTCAGAATATTGACGATCTGCATTTACCAATAAACAGGAGAACATACATGTCAAAAGGGCACTCACTACAAGACCCTTACCTCAATGCCTTACGCAAGGAACGCATTCCGGTTTCCATTTTTCTGGTTAACGGCATCAAACTGCAAGGGCAGGTAGAGTCTTTTGACCAATTTGTGATTTTACTGAAAAATACCGTCAGCCAGATGGTTTACAAGCATGCAATCTCTACTGTCGTTCCTGCCAGGAATGTTCGCATTCCCCAGCAGAACCCGGCGGAAGATGGTGAACCTGAAGACTGAACCAATTCAGTTTTCCAGCATTGTCACCCGCGCCCCTGACGAGCCTTCTGGCTCCGATGGCCGCGGGTGTTTGTTTTTAAGAGGATAACAGCCTGACTGTTTCGGAGTTGATACCCATTGTTTGAACGCCCGGATGTAGGTGAGCGAGCGATACTCGTGCACATCGATTTTACGTCCCATGACGGCTCGGAAGATCCGGATGAATTCCGGGAGCTTGTGTCATCGGCCGGAGTTGAGTCGGTTGGAATTGTAACCGGTTCCCGTAAGCAGCCCAGCCCAAAGTTGTTTGTTGGGGAAGGCAAGCTTGAGGAAATTCGCGATGCGGTAGCGCTGCACGATGCCGATGTCGTTCTGTTCAATCATGCTCTGAGGCCGAGCCAGGAGCGAAATATTGAACATGAGCTCAAATGCCGTGTGTTGGATCGAACGGGCGTTATTCTGGATATTTTTGCTCAGCGTGCTCGCACGCACGAAGGCAAATTGCAGGTAGAGTTGGCGCAGCTTGAACATATGTCGACGCGCCTGATACGCGGCTGGACACACCTTGAGCGGCAGAAAGGCGGTATTGGTCTGCGTGGCCCGGGTGAGACCCAGCTGGAAACCGACCGCAGGTTGCTGCGCGAGCGCATCAAGTCCATTAACAAGCGGCTTGAGAAGGTTCGCAGCCAACGTAATCAGGGTCGTCGGGCGCGCAAGCGCGCTGATATTCCTACGGTATCTCTGGTAGGCTACACCAACGCCGGAAAATCCACTCTTTTCAACCAAATTACCACGTCCTCCGTATATGCTGCGGACAAGTTGTTCGCGACTCTGGATCCAACCATCCGGCGTTTGGAACTTCCGGATATCGGGGCGGTCGTAATGGCGGATACGGTGGGTTTTATCAGGCATCTGCCGCACAAACTGGTTGAAGCCTTCCGGGCAACTCTCGAAGAGACCACGGAAGCTACCATTCTGTTGCACATTGTTGACTGCCACGACAGCCGTCGTGACGAAAATATTGAGCAAGTTGAGGAAGTGCTGGCGGAAATTGGTGCCGACGAAATTCCTGTGCTTCAGGTGTTCAATAAAATCGATTTGTTAGATGATTTTGCGCCTCGGGTTGAACGCAACGAAGAGGGTGTGCCTGTCCGAGCCTGGGTCTCGGCTGTTACAGGCGAGGGGCTGGATGGGCTCTACGATGCCATCGTCGAGAGACTGGCTGAAGACGTTGTACACCAATTTGTTTTGCTCGGGCCTGCCGATGGCAAGCTCCGGGCGCTCCTGCATGAGGCAGGTTCGGTGCTGAGTGAAGAATACCGGGAAACCGGGGATACGGTACTCGAAATCCGACTGCAACGCCGGGACTGGCTGCAATTGCTGAGCCGTGCGGGCGTGAATGAAGAAACAGTGCGCCTGGATGACGGGCACGCCTGAAACCATAGCAGCTATTGCCGGGGCGATGATAAGTCCCTAGTATTTGCAACCATTCGACACGTTAGGAACGGAGAGCACTATGGCCTGGAATGAACCGGGTGGAAACCGCAACGACAATGACCCATGGGGAACTGGTGGTGGTCGTCGCGGCAATGATCAGGGACCACCAGACCTTGATGAGGCACTGAAAAAAGGCCTCGACAAACTGAACAAAATGCTGGGTGGTAAAGGCAAGAAATCCGGAGGCGACGGCGGCAACAGTGGCGGCGGTTCAGGTGCAGCAGGCAGCTTTGGTGCGGTTCTCGCACTCGCAGCTATTCTTGTCGTGGGTTACGTGATTTTTCAGTCCTTCTATACGGTAAACGAGCAGGAGCGCGCTGTTGTGTTGCGGTTCGGCGAGTTTTCCAAAACTGAAAACCCCGGCCTGAGATTCAAGGTGCCTCTGATTGATGATGTCACCAAGGTATTGGTCACAAGTGTCAGAACTGCACAGTCCAGCGGCCAGATGCTGACCCAGGACGAGAATCTGGTAACGGTTGACCTTCAAGTACAGTACCGGGTCGGCGATGCACGTGACTATGTGCTGAATGTCAGGGACTCAAACCAGGCTTTGGCTTTCGCAACAGACAGTGCTCTGCGCCACGAGGTTGGCAGTTCGACGCTGGATGACGTGCTCACAGAGGGGCGGGCTGAACTGGCTGTTCGGGTTGAACAACGTCTCCAGGGCTTTCTTCAGGAGTACGAAACTGGTCTTCAGATTGTTCGGGTTAACGTTGAAAGTACCCAGCCGCCACCAGCTGTACAGGACGCTTTCCGTGAGGTTCAGCGAGCTCGTGAGGATGAACAGCGTGTGAAGGAAGAAGCGGAAACCTACCGTAACAAGGTTGTTCCGGAAGCCCGTGGTCAAGCCCAGCGCATGATTGAAGAAGCCAGCGCCTATAAAGAAGAGGTTACCGAAAGGGCTCGCGGTGAAACCGCACGTTTCCTCGAGTTGTTGGCGGTTTATCAGATGGCGCCGAATGTAACCCGTGAACGCATGTACCTGCAGACACTGGAAACGGTTCTGTCTAACAGCAGCAAGATTCTCGTGGATACCGAAAGCAGTGGCAACATGATGCTTCTGCCGTTGGATCGCATGACTCAGGGCGCTCTGCCACGCAGCGGAAACCAGTCTTCCAGCAGCGGTAGCGATATGGATATCCAGACGGTTACAGACCAGGTTATCCAGGAAATTCGAACCAGGCAGGACACTAATACCCGGAGGAGCAGATAATTATGGGACCTAAAAGTGTAGTGGGTCTTGCAGGCGCTCTTATCGTTGTCCTGCTGGTACTTTCGAGCGTTTACATTATTCCGGAAACCCATCGTGGGGTAATGCTGAGATTTGGTGAGTTGGTTGAGACCGACATCAAGGCTGGCATTCACTTCAAGGTGCCGGTCATCGATCAGGTCAGGGAGTTTGATATCCGGCTTCTCACCATGGATCTGCCTTCGCGGCAGTATCTGACGGTTGAGAAGAAACCGCTGGATGTTACCTCCTACATCGCCTGGAAAATTCGGGATGTGGACCAGTTCTACCGGGCCACAGGTGGAGACGAGTTCCGCGCTCAGTCGCTTCTGTTGTCCCGGGTGGATAATGGCCTGCGAGATGAATTTGGTGTCCGTACCATGCATGAGGTGGTTTCAGGTCAGCGCGACGAACTGATGCACACTCTGCGTGACCGCGTTAATGAAACGTCCGTCAAGGAATTTGGTATCGATGTGATAGACATCCGTGTCAAGGCTATCGAGTTTCCGGGGCAGGTCAGTGAAAACGTTTATCGCCGTATGGCTACTGAGCGTGAAAAACTGGCGCAGGAGTTCCGCTCCAGGGGACGTGAGTTGGGCGAAGGAATTCGCGCTGATGCCGACCGTCAGAAAACGGTTACCCTGGCGGCAGCATTCGCCTCCGCAGAAGAAACGCGAGGCGAAGGCGATGGCGAAGCGGCCCGTATCTACGCGGAGGCCTACGGCTCCAATCCGGAGTTCTACAGCTTCTACCGTAGCCTGCAGGCTTACAGGAACACCTTTTCCAGCAAAGACGACGTAATGGTTATCGACTCCAACAGTGAATTCCTGAAATTCATGAAGGATTCGAAGGGCGGAAGCTAAAACTCGCCCTGCACGCCTGAAAACCGGAATACCTTGGTATTCCGGTTTTTTTGTGCGCGCCAACAGTGTAAAATCCCTCAGGTTTTGGTTCGGGTTTCTCTGCCCCGAATGTCACCCTACAAATCTGCATACTTCTTCTGTACCACTGACAGGAGTGTGCGGGATGGACTACGGAATCTCATGACAGTATCTGATCGCTGGTTACTGCCGGACGGGGTAGAAGATATTTTGCCGCCCCTGGCCGGACAGATAGAATCCCTGCGCCGGGATGTAATGGATACCTGCCAGCGCTGGGGCTACCAACTGGTAATTCCTCCGCTTATCGAATACCTCGAATCCCTTTTTACCGGCACAGGACATGACCTGGAGTTGCAGACCTTCAAGCTGACTGATCAGCTGACGGGGCGCATGATGGGTGTTCGTGCCGATATGACGCCTCAGGCTGCGCGCATTGATGCTCACACTCTGGGCCAGGAAGGAGTTACTCGTCTCTGTTATGCCGGGCATGTGCTGCATACCCGTCCAAAACATATGCTGACGGGGCGTACGCCGATTCAGGCGGGTTGTGAGCTGTTTGGCAGTGCCTCTGAATCTGCGGATCTGGAAGTGATCAGCCTGATGCTGGAGGCCCTTCGCGTTGCCGGCCTCCCGAGAGTCCATCTGGATCTGGCTCATGTGTCCATTTACGAAAGCCTCATTGGTGAAGCCGAATTTGATCGTGATACCAGTGCGGCTATCTTTGACGCTATGGCGCGGAAGTCTGTACCCGAGTTGGACAGGCTTCTTGGTGACTGCCCGAGTGGTTCGGCGGGAGCGAGGCTTCGTGAGCTTGCTCGCGTCAGCGGCGGTCCGGAAGCGCTGGCTGAGGCACGTCGAATACTGAGTGGTGCGTCAGATAACCTCAGCGCGGCGCTGGATCAACTGGGTCGGGTTGCAGAGATGCTGGAAAGAGACTTCCCGGAAGTCAGCTTTGGTTTCGATTTCTGCGAGCTGCGGGGATACAACTACCACACCGGTCTGGTGTTTGCGGCTTATGTCCCTGGTCATGGCGACTCAGTGGCAAAAGGTGGCCGTTACGACGCCATTGGCAGTGATTTTGGGCGCGCTCGTCCGGCTACGGGGTTTAGCCTGGATATTCGGGCTCTGGTCGCTCTGGGTAAGCGTTCGGTTTGTCGCAGCAAAGCGGTTTGGGCGCCTGCAGACAATGATGTAGCGCTGGAACAGGCCGTCTCGGAACTACGGATGACCGATGTCGTTGTCCGGGCGCTACCAGAAGACAGCGGGGTGAATCCCTTGACCCGGGGGTGTGATCGGAAGCTGGTAAAACAGGGTGATCATTGGGTCGTTCAGTCGCTCAGCTGAAGTCGGCGAGTTGTTACGAACGTGTGAAAGTACATTTGCCAAATTTGCAAGACGCACGCCATGCCGTGTGCGCATTGAGAGATAATCATGGGTAAAAACGTTGTTGTGCTGGGCACCCAGTGGGGTGATGAAGGCAAGGGTAAAATCGTCGATCTTCTGACTGAAAAAGTCGGAGCGGTAGTTCGTTTTCAGGGCGGCCACAATGCGGGCCACACTCTGGTAATTGACGGCAAAAAAACGGCTCTGCATCTGATTCCCTCAGGCATTCTCCGGCAAAACGTTCAGTGCCTGATTGGAAACGGCGTGGTTTTGTCGCCGGAGGCTCTTCTCAAGGAAGTCCGTGGGCTGGAAGCCTCTGGTGTAGCGGTTCGCGACCGTCTGCGTATCAGTCTGGCATGCCCGATCATACTGCGCACACACGTGCGAATTGATCAGGCCCGTGAACGCGCGAAAGGAAACGACAAGATCGGTACCACTGGCCGGGGCATAGGTCCGGCTTATGAAGACAAGGTTTCACGCCGCGGAGTTCGTCTTGGTGATCTCCACAGCCCGGCAGACTTTGAAGTGAAGCTGCGGGAAATCATGTCCTATCACAACTTCGTGCTGACCGAGTACTTCAAGGAAGAAGCTGAAGATGTCGATGCGGCTCTGGAAGAGCTGATGCAAATGGGTAAAGAAATCCTGCCGATGGCAGCGGATGTTACCGACTTGCTCCATGACTATCGCAAGCGTGGTCAGGATATTATGTTTGAGGGCGCCCAGGGCTCATTGCTCGATATAGACCTGGGAACCTATCCGTATGTAACCTCGTCCAATACGACTGCTGGCGGCACAGCTACGGGCTCTGGTTTCGGTCCTCTGTATCTGGATTATGTGCTTGGTATTACAAAAGCCTATACCACTCGCGTGGGTTCTGGCCCGTTCCCCACTGAGCTTTTTGATGACATGGGGCAGCATCTGGCGGTGAAAGGCAACGAAGTTGGTACCACAACCGGTCGCTCACGCCGTTGTGGCTGGTTTGATGCAGTTGCTCTTCGCCATGCTATCCAGATCAACAGTGTATCCGGCATTTGTCTTACCAAGCTGGATGTTCTTGATGGGCTTGAAACCGTGAAGGTTTGCGTGGGCTATAAAACCCCAAAAGGTGAAATCACCCGTCCACCGATCGGTTGCGACAGCTATAAGAATATTGAGCCGGTATATGCAGAGTTGCCGGGCTGGAACGAAAGTACATTCGGGCTGACTGAACTCGATCAGTTGCCGGAAAATGCTAAAGCCTATATCCGTTTCCTTGAGCAGCAGATTGAAGCGCCAATCGATATTATTTCAACCGGCCCAGACCGCATTGAAACGATTGTACTGCGTCATCCTTTTGGCTGCTAAGCGCTAAGAGAAGGGAAAACCCGCTCTGCCAAATCGGCACAGCGGGTTTTTTGTGCTCCTTTTTCATGTTCAGGGTTTCTCAGCAATAATCGTGGCCCGCTTTGGCCCGGGATAACCTTCGATGGTTTTTGTGGGATCATCCGGGTCCAGAAAGTCATGAAGCGAATTGAAACGCATCCAGTCTGTGCTGCGCTGCTCGTCAGTGCTGGTTACCGAGACATCCACAATGCGGGCGTTGCGGAATCCGGCCCGGTCCAGCCACCTTAGTAAAGTGTCACAGCTCGGTAAAAACCATACGTTGCGCATCTGCCCATAGCGGTCCTCAGGCATCAGGCTGTAACCTTCCGGCCCATCCACGATCAGAGTTTCGAGTACCAGTTCACCACCCCTGCGTAAGGTGCCTTTGAGCTCCAGCAGGTGATCGAGGGGTGACCGGCGGTGGTAGAGCACGCCCATGGAGAAGGTGGTATCAAAGGCTTCGAGCCCTTGAGGGAGGTCTTCCATGCGTATCGGTAATAGATCCACCGGAGACTCAGGCAAATAGCGTTTTACGCTGAGAAACTGGAACATGAACAGTAATCCCGGATCTATACCGATTGCCCGCTCAGCGCCTTCACCCAGCATGCGCCAGCAGTGGTATCCGGAGCCACACCCCACGTCCAGAATGCGGCGCCCCTTAAGGTCAGAAATATAAGGTGAAATCCGATCCCACTTCCAGTCGGAACGCCATTCGGTATCAATGTGGGTGCCGAAAAAATCGAAAGGGCCCTTGCGCCAGGGCATAAGCCCCCTGAGTCCTTTCTCAAGGTCATCCTGTTGGTCAGGGTTCAGGGGAGCCGCTGAGCGAAGCGTAATGGAGGAGGTGTTGAGCTCGGCGGTTGTTTCGGCAATGACAGGGAGGCTGCCCAGGGCTGTTTGCCAGCGGCCAAGGTCACCGTGGGGATTATCCTCAAAACGGCGGCTTAGCTGGGCTCTGATTAGATCTGCCCAGTCGCTTTGGCCGGTATCGTCCAGTTCAGTCAGGAGCTGTCTGAAACAGGTTTTCCAGTCAAAATTCGGCATGTTCTCTGGTCGCTCTCCGTATAGGGTTCAGTCGGCCTTGATCGCCAGCATGGATACGAAGTTGAAGCACTGATACCAGACCAGAACACGGTCAAACCCCGCCTCTTCAAGGCGCTGCTTGTGTGCATCCAGTGTTTCCGGAATCAATACCTGTTCAATGGCGCTGCGCTTCTGACTGATCTCCAGGTCCGAATATCCATTCGCCCGTTTGAATTCATGATGAAGGCGTGTCTGAATGGCCTGTTCTTCCTCTGAGTCGAAGCAGATTTTTTCCGAAAGGATTAGGACGCCTCCAGGCCGGGTAGCCGCAGCGATTTTACTTAACAGGCTGCTTCGCTGCCCCGGCGGAACAAATTGCAGAGTGAAATTCAGGGTCGTTACGGATGCGTTGGTAAGTTCCGTCTCCTGAATGTTCTCGCAGCGAAGGCTGACCGGCTGGGCGTGATCATCGAGGGCTATGTAGTGCTCGCAGCGCTCGATCATTGCTTCTGAGTTATCAACACCCACCAGAGAACAGCTGTCAAACGAAATGCCGTGGCGCATGGCCAGGGTTGAGGCGCCAAGAGAGCAGCCCAGGTCATAACAGTTGGAGTTGGCCTGGGCATACTGTTCGGTGATGACTTCGATCATCGGTATGATTGTGGTGTATCCGGGCACGGAGCGACGGATCATATCCGGGAATACGCGGGCAACCGCCGCATCAAACCGGAAGTCTTCAGGCTGTCGTTCTGTGGCGAAAAGCCGGTCTGTCTGCTGTTCTGGAGAGCGGTCGGTCTTACTCATCGCTGGCAGGGTTCTCTTGTAGATCCGGTGCATCATGTTGCGGTACGACCGCCGGGGCCGTGGCTGTGGGCCGGTAGCAGCGTACACCGCGGTTTTTGTAGTCGACAAGGATGCCACGGAAAGATGGGTCTATATCAGCAGCGATAGCCAGATACCCGTTTTCACAAGCGGCGTGGAGCTCGGAGGCCTTGGGTGACATGCGGAAGCTCTCGCCCGGCGTTATATGGATCGCCTGAAAGTCGCCAACAGGCACATGATCCTTGTTGTCCGAATGCTTGATGTTTCCGCTGACCTCCAGCACCAGTACGGTACCGACAATAGTGACCAGAGCGGTCACAAAAAGGCTTCGGATGGTGTAACGGGCCTCGTTCTGGCTCATGCCTACCTCAATTTAAACGTGAGTGAATATTCAGTATTGACCGGGGAGTGCTATGGAGGGCGCCTGCAGAGCAGCTAACTGCTCTCTGAGGGACAGCACCTGATCTGACCAGAATCTGGGCTGGGCAAACCATGGGAAAAACCGCGGAAACGCAGGATCATCCCAGCGCTTTGCAAGCCACGCACAATGGCTGATCTGCCGATAACAGCGCAAAGGCTCAATCAAATGCCTCTCTCGACGATTGTAATCCCGGAACATTTCATAGCCTTCCAGTAACTCGCCCAGCTGCGCGCCACGCTCGCTATCCTCTCCATTCAGTAGCAGCCACATGTCCTGGATGGCGGGGCCGGAACGGCAATCGTCCAGGTCCACGAAGAGCATCTGCTCATCGCGGCACAATATATTACCGGCGTGGCAGTCTCCGTGCAGTCGTAGTGTTTCAACTTCTCCGGCATCTTCCATCCGGGCGCGACAATGGGTCAGTAAGTCCGGGATCAGGCTGTCCCAGGCTGGCCGAAGGTCCTTAGGAATCCAGTTTCCTTCAAGTAATAGTTGGTTGCTCGCTTCAATGCCGTCCAGGGGTGAGTGGGCGACACGATGTTGAAATGGCTTCAGGGCGCCGATGTTGTGAATCTGGCCGAGCCACTGTCCCAATCGGTAGAGGGTGTCGGTAACACTGGTATCAGGTGCCTGGCCGCCACGCTGATCGAACACCGCGAAGAAAAAGTCACCATGCTTGCCGAGTGTATCGCCGGATGGCATTAGCAGCGGTGCGACAACAGGGATATCAGCGGCGAGCAATTCCAGAGTAAATTCGTGCTCTTCCCGTATTTGCTCTTCGGTCCAGCGACCGGGACGATAGAACTTGGCAATCATGGGGGCGCCTTCGTCCAGCCCTACTTGATAAACCCGGTTTTCATAGCTGTTCAGAGCAAATAGCCGGCCACTTACCGCAAAACCAACCTCTTCCATGGCATCCAGAATGACATCCGGTGTCAGGGCATCGTAGGGGTGGGGAGAGGCGTTAATCATAAAACGAAGCCAGGCTGGTA
Source organism: Marinobacter sp. 1_MG-2023 (assembly GCF_030549045.1). NCBI lineage: Bacteria > Pseudomonadati > Pseudomonadota > Gammaproteobacteria > Pseudomonadales > Marinobacteraceae > Marinobacter > Marinobacter sp. 1_MG-2023. The sequence goes on from NZ_JAUOST010000001.1 coordinate 1,199,134, forward strand.
AATTTGGCCCCAAGTATACCTTCTTGGCAGTGCTCTCGTAATGCGGGAACGGGATGTTTCCGTGGGTTCCGGCCCGGCGGGTATTGGGGTACCTTAGGCTTCAACGGTTTTCGGCTTCCGGAAACTGGCTGTCGGCAATCAAAAAGGCAACAGGAATATCACGTGACAAGCGATCTTCTGGAAGTGGATACCCTTGTGATCGGGGCCGGCGTTGTCGGGCTTGCGGTGGCGCGGACACTTGCCCGGTCAGGCAGGGAAGTGATTGTTCTCGAGGCAGGAAGTCGTTTCGGTGAAGGCATTTCTTCACGTAACAGTGAAGTTATCCATGCCGGAATCTATTATCCACAGAACTCGCTGAAAGCCCGTCTTTGCGTGGAAGGTCGCAGGCAACTGTATGACTTCTGTGAAAGTCACCGGGTAGGCTACCGTAAGTGCGGAAAGTGGGTAATCGCTACCAATGACGCGCAAAACCGTTTGCTTGAAGGGATTCAATTGCATGCTGCAGCCAATGATGTCCCTCTTTCCCTTGTGGGTGGCAAGGACGTTGCGCGGCAGTTACCGGGCGTCCGGGTTACTGCGGGGCTCTGGTCGCCGGAAACGGGCATTCTGGATACCCATGGCCTTATGCTTGCGCTACTGGGTGAGCTGGAGGATGCGGGGGGCTCACTCGCATTGCACTCCCCGGTCGAGCGGATTGAATCGGCGGGTGACTATCATCTCCTCCAGGTTGCCGGCGCTTCTCCGTGCACACTAAAAGTCCGTAGTCTTGTGAACGCCGCCGGTTTAGGGGCGGTTCCACTGACTCGAAGCTGGTTGGGGTTTCCCGATGAGCAACGGCCCTCCCAATGGCTCGCCAGGGGAGTCTACTTTAGCTACAGCGGGCGCCACCCATTCAGAAACCTGATCTATCCGGTTCCCGAACCAGGTGGGCTGGGTGTTCATCTTACCCTTGACCTGGCCGGGCAGGCGCGCTTTGGCCCGGACGTAGAGTGGATTGAACGAGAAGACTATTCGGTCGATCCTGAGCGGGTAGGTGGTTTTGCCGCAGGCATAAAACAGTGGTGGCCCGGTCTTGAGGTTGGCCGCCTTCAGCCTGCATACGCTGGCATCCGGCCGAAATTGAAAGACGCAAAGGGCGGTTTTTTCGATTTCAGAGTCGATGGTCCCGATGAGCACGGTGTTCCGGGGCTGGTAAACCTTTTCGGGATCGAGTCGCCGGGTCTGACATCCTGCCTGGCGATTGCCGGCCTGGTAAAGAACAAACTGGCATAACCAAAGCCAGCCTACCCTGGCGTCCTTGCCAGTGCCCAGATCTGAATCTCCTTTGCTCCGGCCTCCCTCAGAGCTGATGCAAGTACCCGCACCGTTGCACCGGTCGTTACCACATCGTCTACGATGGCAACTCGTTCTGGCACCGCTGCACACACTTTAAAAACCCCGCGAAGATTAGCCAGCCTTGCCTCTCTGCTCAGGCCCCTTTGGGCCTGGACTTTATGCACGCGGCGAACGACTCCGGTGTCAACCGGAATGCTTAGCGCCTTACCCAGGCTTTCTGCGATATCCCGAGCCTGGTTGAAGCCGCGTTTTCGACGACGAGCGGGGAACATGGGGGACGGAATTAATAAGTCCGGTTTGGTTTCACCGGATTCCAGAATAGCGGTTTGCAGGTGCTCTGATAAACCTGCGATCAATGGCCGGGCAAATTTACGTTGGCCGTTATATTTATAGCGGCTGATCATGCTGTCGACCGGATACTGATAGCGCCAGGGTATGAGAGAGCGATCGAACGGCGGTGGTGACTGCAGGCAGTCGCCACAAAGAGTACCGGCTCCCGGGAATGCCAGCGGCAGGGCACAGCAGTAACAATGCCATTGGTTAACCGGGAGATCAGCCTTGCAAAGGTGGCATAAGCCGTTGCCAGCATTGGCGGAAAGGCAACCAACGCATAGGCCTTTGGTGTTATCTCTGTTAACCCAAGTTGACTTTAGGGTTGACAGCCGATTCAGTCCCTTTATCATCTGATTCATCCGTAAACCAAGCGACCGAAAAAGGTTAACAGGACTTCTGCATGACTGCCACATCGATACGCCACGACTGGACGCTCCAGGAAGCACGGTCACTTTTTGAACTGCCCTTTAATGATCTTCTGTTTCGTGCCCAGTCGGTGCACCGGCAGCATTTTGACCCTAATGAAGTTCAGGTCAGCACCTTGCTGTCGATTAAAACCGGAGCCTGTCCGGAGGATTGTAAGTACTGCCCCCAAAGCGGTCACTACAACACCGGTCTGGAAAAGGAAAAGTTACTGGAACTGGAGAAAGTGGTTGCGGAAGCCCGCGCCGCAAAGGAAAAAGGCGCTTCGCGTTTCTGTATGGGCGCTGCATGGCGCAGCCCTGCAGAGAAGGATATGCCCTATGTGCTGGATATGATCCGGCAGGTGAAATCTCTGGGTCTTGAAACCTGCATGACACTGGGCATGCTCAAGCCCGAGCAGGCGGACGAGCTTGCGACGGCAGGGCTGGATTATTACAACCACAACCTTGATACGTCCGAGAAATACTACAGCCACATTATTACAACTCGCACCTACCAGGATCGGCTGGATACGCTTGATAACGTTCGCAACGCAGGCATGAAGGTGTGTTGTGGCGGCATTATGGGTATGGGTGAGGAGGAAGATGATCGGGTTGGTTTGCTGGTTCAGCTCGCAAACCTGCCACATCACCCGGAAAGTGTGCCGGTGAACATGCTGGTAAAAGTGAAGGGCACACCTATGGAGAATGTGGACGATCTGGATCCGTTCGAGTTTATTCGCGTTCTTGCAGTAGCTCGCATCATGATGCCAGCTTCCCATGTGCGTTTGTCTGCGGGTCGGGAGACGATGAACGAACAGATGCAGGCGCTGTGTTTCCTGGCGGGTGCCAATTCAATTTTTTACGGCGAGAAATTGCTGACGACTTCGAACCCGGAGGCGGATGCGGATATGGCGCTGTTCCGCCGTTTGGGTATCAGGCCCGAGCAGCGGGAGCAATGCGTGTCTGAAGCGCAGGATGAAGAGACGATTGTCGGGGCCCTGGAGCAGGAAGCAGCGCGGCATTTGTTTTATGACGCCACCCGAGAATCTGCCTAGTTTGTATTGGTGCAAACAACCGGCAGCCATATACATCTGTGACTTCTCAGGATAATCATTCGTGCGCGATTTCTTCGCTGAACTGGAACAACGAAAGCAGGCGGGTCTGTACAGGACTCGCCGGCGAATTTCTGGCCCGCAGAAACCAGTTTTAACGTCCAACGGTAAGCAATTACTTTCGTTTTGCAGTAATGACTACCTTGGCCTGGCCAATCATCCTTCAAGTATTGAAGCGCTCCGGAATGCCCTGCCAGAGACAGGGCTTGGTGGTGCGGCTTCGCATCTCATCTGTGGCCATCATGATGCTCACCATCTGTTGGAGGAGCGCCTTGCTGCCTTTACCAGCCGCAGTTCGGCGTTATTTTTCTCCACTGGTTATATGGCCAATATGGGTGTGATTTCTGCACTGGCGGGGCGTGGGGACACGATTTTCTCGGATCGCCTGAACCATGCCTCAATTATTGATGGCTGTGTCCTGAGCCGGGCAAAGGTGCGCAGGTATGCACATAGAGACGTGTCGTCACTTGCGACCATGCTTGCTGAGACGTCCGGCCACAAGCTGGTGGTTACAGACGGAGTGTTCAGTATGGATGGGGATGTGGCCCCTCTGGTTGAGCTATCTTCGGTTTGTCGGGAGCACGGTGCCTTGCTTGTGGTGGATGATGCGCATGGTTTTGGGGTTCTTGGGCCGCATGGGCAGGGAAGCCTGGCGGAGTTCGGGTTGTCTGAAGAAAATGTGCCGATCCTCATAGGAACTCTGGGGAAGGCCGCAGGTACCAGCGGGGCGTTTGTGGCTGGTCCGGCACTATTGATGGACTACCTGGTGCAAAAGGCCCGTACCTATATTTACACCACGGCGATGCCTCCGGCGTTGGCGCTGGCAACCTGTGCCAATCTTGACCTGATTGAACAGGGTGACGAGCGACGAACTCACCTGCAGAGTCTGATTGGGCGGTTCCGAAAAGAGGCTGTTGGCCTGGGGTATGAACTCATGCCCTCGTATACGCCTATTCAACCCATCATGATTGGTGACAACCATGTGGCTCTGGCGCTAAGCCAGGCTCTTGAAGAGCGTGGGCTGCTGGTGACGGCGATCCGGCCCCCAACGGTGCCCGAAGGTGAGGCGCGCTTGCGGGTTACGTTTAGTGCTGATCACTCCTGTGGAGATCTGGACTATCTGATGCAGGCGCTGTGGGAATGCCGATATCTTCTGGATAGCAGGAGTACAGTTTTGTGACGATCCCTCGAAGGCTCGAGTGCCCAAAAAATGATTGACGCGTACCTGGCCAGCAAAACCGATATAGCTCGTGGATTTGGCACTGCACGGGCCACCTATGAGAGCGTATCCCGGTTGCAGCGCCTTATGGGCAACGCTATGTTCGAGGAGCTTCAGCAGCCCTCGGCTAGCCAGAACAATCTGCCTTGCCATGTATTGGACCTTGGCTGCGGTACAGGTTGGTTTACCCGCAAGCTGGTCGGGCTTGGGTGTGTTGTATCCATAATGGGTATGGATCTTTCGCCCGGCATGATTGGTCATGCCGGCGCAAGTTCCCCTTCAGGCATCGACTGGGTTGTTGGAGATGCCGAATCGATTCCTCTGCCGGATCAGAGCTGCGACCTGATCTTCAGCAATCTCATGATTCAGTGGTGTACTGACCCTGCCCCGGTGTTGAGAGAGTGCCGGCGGGTTCTCAGGCCGGGAGGTCGACTGGCGATTTCAACGCTTCTTGAGGGTACTCTTTGGGAGCTTGATCAGGCGTGGAATCAAGCGGACCCTGGTCAGAAGCATATAAACCGGTTCGAGCCTGAGGCGGCGTTTCGGGCGGCTGTATCCCGTGAGTTATCGGAAGCGAAAATCGAGACAAAAACTCTACGCTTACCCTATTCCTCGCCACTCGCCTTGGCAGCAGAGCTGAAGCAACTGGGGGCGGGTTATAAAGCGGCGAACCGACGCATGACGGTCACAGCTCCAGGCCGTTTGCGGGCTATGTGCCGGAATTACCCGGTAGAGCCTGAGGGTGGCTTTGTGGCCAGCTATGAGGCTGCATGGGTTTACTGGTCAAGCCCGGATATCAACGACAAGACGCAAATTGACACGAGGATGGGGCAAACCAGCTTATATGGCTAAGAAAACGTTTTTCGTGACTGGCACAGACACAGGGGTAGGGAAAACCATGGTGTCTGCTACGATTCTCGAGGCCGCGAAAGCGGCTGGCAGGCGTACACTGGGCATGAAGCCTGTCGCCTCTGGTTGCGAGAAGACACCGGAGGGGCTGCGCAATGAAGATGCATTGATTCTCCAACGGGTGGCCACAGAATCCCTGGCCTATGATCTTGTGAACCCCATTGCGTTAGCTCCTGCCATCGCACCTCATGTTGCCGCTGAGCAAGCTGGAAGAGTCATTTCGGCGGATCGCCTGGTGGGCTTCTGTCGGGGTTTGCAGATGCGCCCGGCGGACCTTTTGCTGATTGAAGGCGCGGGTGGCTGGCGAGTGCCATTGAACGAACGGGAAACATACTCGGCTGTGCCCAGGGCGCTTGGTGTGCCGGTTATTCTTGTTGTTGCCCTCAGGCTTGGGTGCATTAATCAGGCACTGCTGACCGCGGAGGCTATTCGAAACGATGGATTGGTATTGGCCGGTTGGGTTGCGAACCATGCAGAATCCGCAGCAATGAGCTGTGAGCAGGAAACACTGGATTATCTCATGAAGCATATCCGGGCTCCTTGCCTGGGTGTGATGCCCTGGGTTAAAGGTGCTGAGCCGACAACCCTGAGTGGCTGTCTTGGTATTGATGTGCTGTTTGAAAATTGACCAGTAGTGTGGCCTAATGGTGTCAATTAATGGTCAGGGGAAGTGGCAGTCATGATCAATAATACGCTCGCTATTGGCATCCAGGGTATTCAGGATGGTATGTACGGCATGGAAAATGCCGCTCGTAAAATCGCTCGCGCTGGCGTTGATGGCCCTCAGGGTAGTGCCGACAGCGGGAGCGGTCTTATTGAGCCGATTGTCGATCTCAAGCTTTACGAACGAAGCGTCGAGGCGTCTGCTCAGGTAGTAAAGACTGCTGATGAGACGCTCGGGTCACTTTTAGATATTATGGTCTGAGTTCTGAATCCTTGAACTCACTTTCGTCCCTCCCTCCCGTATCGACATTCATCTCCCAGTCCCCCGCTGTCCGTGAGCCGCGTGGTGCCGGCAATGTGAGTAGTGAAGCGCCTGCGGAACCTGGTAATCGGGCGGTTCGCGCTGCAGATGAAAGCGAAGCTGCAGGAACAAAGCGCAAGGCAGGTGAGCCGTCAGCCTCTGATAAAGAAGTCGGTGGGCTGAATGAGGCGGAGCTGAAAGAGTTGTCCGAGCTCAAGGCACGAGATCGCGAAGTGCGCGCCCATGAAGCAGCGCATCAGGCGGTAGGAGGCCAATACGCAGGCAGCATGTCGTTTACTTACCAGCGTGGCGCGGACGGCGCTCAATACGCGGTAGGTGGAGAGGTGTCTATTGATGTCTCTCCAGTTAACGGTGACCCCCAGGCAACCATCGAAAAAATGCGTGTGGTTCGCGCAGCTGCAATGGCACCTGCGGAACCCTCAGGCCAGGACCGCGCAGTCGCGGCCCAGGCGATGCAGACCATGTTGCAGGCTCAGTCTGAACTTGCCTCAGAACAGGGTTCCTCCGACTCTGAGGGGGAAGTGTCAGCCCGCGTTGATGACGGTGTATCTTCTGATTCCCGTGATAGTTCCAGTGCGTCGGAAAGCTCTGCTGAGCAACTGTCCAGAGCCAGCCAGCAGGCCCGTAGTATCTATCAGGATATCGCCGGTTTCGTGCCAGACCCTACCTCTGGTAAAGACGGGTTTCTACCCATTTCAGTCTGATTTGATCACTTGTCAGCCTTCGGGCTGGCAGGCACCTTCTGTTTAAACCCTATAGAGGATTCGCGGCCGGTCACCGCCCGTCGAGGCGCCATTGGTGGCTTGTCTGTGCGTTTTGCATGCACCGGGGAAATCTGCGTCGGTGCCCAATTTCTGCACAAATTATTCGCCCGGCTATTGACAATTCTGTGCCTCTAAACGTATGTTTCAAACAAGTGTTTAATTAATGCTGCGGCACACCAGTCTGCAGTGTCTGAGCAAACCCAAGGCCACAAGCTGTTATTTCTTTTCAGCCAAGACCGAAAACCGAGGTGGTTTACATGCCTGAGTACAAAGCGCCCCTGCGTGATATCAAATTCGTAATGAACGAGCTGCTCGACAGCGAGACCCACTACGCCAGTCTGGAAGGCGCGGAAGACGCAACTCCGGATATGGTTGATGCCATTATTCAGGAAGGTGCGAAGTTTGCTGAACAGGTACTGTCCCCACTGAACACCGTTGGTGACAGGGAAGGCTGCACCTGGAGCGAAAACGGTGTAAAAACACCGACAGGCTTCAAAGAAGCATACAACCAGTACGTTGAAGGCGGCTGGCCGTCACTGGCTGCAGACCCTAATTACGGTGGCCAGGGCCTTCCAAGCTCGCTCGGCATTGTCATGAGCGAAATGAACGGCACATCCAATTGGTCCTGGGGCATGTACCCGGGCCTGAGCCATGGCGCGATTAACACGCTTGAAGCGCACGGCACTGAAGAGCAGAAGCAGACTTACCTTACCAAAATGATCAGCGGTGAGTGGACTGGCACCATGTGCCTGACTGAAGCTCACTGTGGTTCGGATCTAGGCACTCTGCGCACCAAGGCAGAGCCCAACGCAGACGGTTCCTATAGTATCACCGGCACCAAAATCTTTATCTCGGCCGGTGAACATGACCTGACCGACAACATCGTTCACGTTGTTTTGGCACGTTTGCCAGGCGCACCAGAAGGTACCAAGGGCATTTCCCTGTTCATCGTACCCAAGTGCTTGCCCGCGGCAGACGGCTCTGCCGGAGAGCGCAACGCGGTATCCTGTGGTTCTATCGAACATAAGATGGGTATCCATGGCAACGCTACCTGTGTCATGAACTTTGACGGTGCCAAAGGTTGGCTGATCGGGCCAGAGAACAAGGGCCTGAACTGCATGTTCACCTTTATGAATGTCGCCCGTATTGGTACGGCCATTCAGGGCCTCGGCGCTGCGGAGCTGGGCTTCCAGGGGTCACTGGCCTACGCCAAAGACCGTCTGGCCATGCGTTCCCTGAGTGGCGCCAAGAATCCGGAAGGCATTGCAGACCCGATTATCGTTCACCCGGACGTTCGTCGCATGCTGCTGACCCAAAAAGCCGTTGCAGAAGGCGCACGTGCACTGATCTACATGACTGCCCAAAAAGCCGATCTCGTTGAGCGTGGCAAGTCAGATGAAGAGCGTAAAGAGGCCGATGAGTTGCTTGGCTTCCTGACCCCGATTGCCAAGGCGTTTCTAACCGAAATTGGCTATGAAGCGGCTAACCTGGGAATGCAGGTGTTTGGTGGCCACGGGTTTATCTCCGAGTGGGGAATGGAACAGAATGTTCGTGATTCCCGCATCGGCATGATCTACGAGGGTACTACCGGCATCCAGGCGCTGGATCTGTTGGGTCGTAAAGTATTGATGACCCAGGGCGAGTCTCTGAAAGGCTTCACCAAGCTGGTTCACACCTTCTGCAAAGAAAACGCTGACAATGAGCAGATGAAGCCGTTCATCGAGCCGTTGAACGCGATCAACAAGGAGTGGGGCGACCTGACCATGAAAGTGGGCATGACTGCCATGAAGAACCGTGAGGAAGTCGGTGCCGCGTCTGTTGATTACCTGATGTACTCTGGCTATGCGGTATTTGGCTACCTTTGGGCTCGTATGGCGAAGATCGCCCAGGAAAAACTGGCAGAAGGTACTACGGAAGAGCTGTTCTACAACGCCAAGTTGCAGACTGCACGCTTCTATTTCGCCCGCATGCTTCCGCGTACCAAGACGCACGCTGTGACTATGCTGGCGGGTGCTGACACCCTGCTGGATATGCCGGAAGAAGCTTTCGCTATCTGATTCTGGAAAGCGTTGCTGATTAACCGGCAAAAAAAGCCCGTGCTCTCAGGAGCCGGGCTTTTTTCATGAGTTACGGCCGGGTTTGAGTTAGAATGTGCGCCAATAAAATATAACAACCCCGGACACACGGACCGAGCAGGTGAGCTGGCTTTGCACTGCTGCCATCTGCACAGACAGACTGTTATGAAATTGGAGAGTTTTGATGGCTGATTATCAGGCACCATTGCGTGACATGCGTTTTATCCTGAACGAAGTTTTTGATGCTCCGGCACTTTGGGCATCATTGCCAAAGGTCGCTGAAAACGTGGACCCCGAAACCGCAGATGCGATCCTTGAAGAAGCCGGCAAAATTACGAGTGGCGTGCTGGCACCCCTGAATCGCGAAGGGGACGAGCAGGGCTGCAAATGGACCGAAGGCGAAGTAACTACGCCAGATGGTTTTAAAGAAGCTTACCAAACGATTGTAGAAGGCGGCTGGAACGGCCTCGGTGGCAACCCCGAGTTTGGTGGTATGGGCATGCCAAAAACGCTGGTTGCCCAGTTTGAGGAAATGCTACAGGGCGCGAATATGGCGTTTGGCCTGGCCCCCATGCTGACCGCCGGTGCCTGCCTCTCATTGGATGCCCATGGCAGCCAGGAACTGAAGGAAAAGTACCTCCCCAATATGTACTCGGGTGTCTGGTCCGGTGCAATGGATCTGACGGAGCCGCACGCAGGAACTGATCTGGGTATCATCCGCACGAAAGCTGAACCCAATGGCGATGGCTCGTTCAATGTGACTGGCACCAAGATTTTTATAACTTGGGGCGATCACGACATGGCGGAAAACATTATTCACCTCGTACTGGCCAAGTTGCCCGGCGCGCCCAAAGGTCCCAAGGGTATCTCTCTGCTCCTGGTGCCCAAGTTCATGGTGAACGATGATGGTTCGCTGGGCGAGCGTAACAGTCTGAGCTGCGGCTCCATCGAGAAAAAGATGGGCATCAAAGGCTCTGCGACCTGCGTAATGAACTTTGACGGAGCCAAAGGCTGGCTCGTGGGTGAGGAGAACAAGGGTCTGAACGCCATGTTCACCATGATGAACTATGAGCGTTTGGGCGTAGGTATCCAGGGTATCGGCGCTGCAGAAGCTTCCCTGCAAAGCGCCCGGGAATACGCCATGGAACGTATTCAGAGCCGCGCCCCTACCGGCGCGCAACAGCCTGATAAAGCGGCAGATCCAATTCTGGTACACCCGGATGTGCGCCGCATGCTGTTGACGATGAAGGGCTACGTCGAAGGCGGTCGCGCCTTCTCAACGTATGTGGCGCAGTGGTTGGACATCTCCAAATACGCCGATGCTGCTGAACAGGATCGTCGCACCCACGCTGAAGGCCTGGTTGCGCTGCTGACGCCGGTTGCAAAAGCATTTCTGACAGACCGCGGTCTGGATACCTGCATCATGGGCCAGCAAGTGTTTGGTGGCCACGGGTTTATCCGTGAATGGGGCCAGGAACAGTTGGTTCGTGACTGTCGCATTACCCAGATCTACGAAGGCACCAACGGCATTCAGGCACTGGATCTCATGGGGCGCAAGGTGGTTGGAAGCCAGGGTAAGCTGTATGAGTTGTTTGCCGAGGATATGGCCGCCTTTATTGAGGAAAACAGCGGCGAAGAGAGCTTGCGTCCATATCTGGAACCGCTTGCCGCCGCACTCGAACGCCTCTCGGACGTCACCGAGCACGTTATCAAACAGGCTTCTGACAACCCCGATGCCATTGGCGCGGCTTCAGTAGATTATCTCGACCTGTTCGGGTTGACCGCATTGGGCTACATGTGGGCGCGTATTGTTAAGGCGGCGGCACCGAAAGCCGGTGACGACACCTCCGGCTTCTACAGTGGCAAGCTGAAAACCGCACGTTTCTATTTCGATCGTCTGTTGCCGAAAACCGTTTCGCTTGCAGAGGGTATTCGTAGCGGCAGTGAATCCATGATGGCGCTAACTGCCGAGGAGTTCTGATACCTCCGGCGGAATGAAAAAAGCAGGCCCTCGGGCCTGCTTTTTTTTTGCTATTTCAGTTGTGCGAGGCCTGACTCGATCAGCCGCAGCGTTAAAGGTGCTCAATCCGAGTTGGGTCGGTTATATAGGGGTTTTCATTGCCCTGAATTTCCGCAACTCTTTTGTGGCGGGACACTTCTCTGTCGTCAGGAGGATCCGCACGGTTCCAATTCTGGAATACATGTGCGGATCCAAGCCAGGGAAGGCTGTAGGTGTTAACCATATAGCTCATGCTTCGGGCAACATCACCTTTGACTCTGGTGGGCGGTTCAAAGAACTGGCTGCTTTCCCGGATACCACAGTCATCTTGTTTGACCGTTTCTCCAAGGTCTTCGTAGCGGGCATTCCTCCGCCGAAGCTCGGTACGACTCCGCACCGGAATCATGTTGTGAAGATCAGAAGCTATCTGGCGATAGCGGTTGTCCTGCTCGCACTGGCGTGCGGTGCCACATGAGAGCGCGTTACGCACATCCGCAAGCGGATAAATGTAGCCTTCCGTCAGCGTGAAGCTTTTTCGGGAAAATGGCGCATCGCAGAAAAATGACTGGCCACCGCTCGCATACAGGTTGCCCCAGAACTGTTCTTTGATAACGGTTGCCGGGTCACTAAAGCGGGTGTTCTGACCGATAACAAAAGTCGCGGTCAGCATAAAAGCGAGGGCGATGGGGATGATCAACAACTTTTTCATATGTCATTTATACCTCTCAGCGTCTGCGGGCGTCTTGGCGGAACAGGCCTTATTTGGTCTTGGAGCATACGACCAGGCGGTGCCGTCATAAAAACAATGACGCTCGATTCACTTCTAGAGGAACTATGACACAAGGGCCTCGGTACCGGGGCCCCTAAAGGTAAAGTTTTGTAGCGTTCTGTTAACGGTTTAACACTTTACTTCATTTTATTGCGAATGCTCTCGTAACCCGTCTTAAGATCTTCTCCCAGTTTCTTGGCTGTCTGGCGTGCTTCCTGGGATACTTCGTTTGCATCGTCCATTACCTGATCAAAACGGGCTCTGAACTTATCCCACTCCTGATCGAGCTCATCGAACTCATCCTTAACGTCCTGACGAGCCAGGTGGAGTTGCACGCGAGCCTCATCACGATACTGTTTGATTTTATCCGAGAGAGTTTTGAGTTCTTCTTGAAGACCCATGCCAGGCACCTCTTTGAGTTAGTGATGCCTTAACCATGCGCTTGGTCACGAAAAACTGTCAAGTGACAGATAGGCCAAGAAGGCCCTATATCGGGTGCTTTTGACCCATGTCAGGATCTGGCTGCCAGCAGTGCAGACATATCCCTCAGATAATGCCAGGGGGAGAGTTCGTCAAAGCCTTTAGCTGCGCGATCTATCTGGCTGCATAGTTTTATGGCTTCCTGCAGTTGCATCGGATTCAGGCGCCGGGCTGCCTGCTCCAATGCCCTGGCTCGTTGGGGTTGAAAGACGCCACGTTTCTTGAAAAATGCCGACGGGTTTTCTGTTCTGTTCTCGCCGGTCTTCAGTTCCAGCAAAAGATTGAGGTCACGGCTCAATACTGCAAGAAGGCCGAGGGGGTTTTCACCTTCCTGTTGCAGTACACCAATCATCTTCCCGGCATGGGGCGCACGCCCACTGATAAGCTCGGTAACAAGTTCGAAACCATTGAAGCGTGAACTGTCCTGAACGGCCTGTTCAATCGTCTCCTCGTCAATGGTGTTCCCGTTGGTAAGAAGCGATAACCGATCAAGCTCCTGGCTGGCAGCGAGCAAATTGCCCTCAAGCCTTTCTGCCAGCATCGCCAGGGCTCCCCGGGTCAGGCTCAGCCCCCGGTTTCCCGCTCTTTGCTGAAGCCAGCCCTGAAACTTGTCTGCATCCACCGGCCATACAGGTACGTGAACGCCTTTAGATTGTAGTTCCTTGTACCATTTGCGTCTGGTTTCTGCTGCGTCCAGGCGCGTGCTGATCAGAAGGACAATAATATCCTCGGGAGGCTGAGCAAGCACCCGTTCAAGAACCGCGCGGCCATCTCCCAGCTTTCCTGTAGGCAAACGGATTTCGATTCGACGGCGCTCGGCAAACAGGGACATGGCATTGAATTCGTCGGCAACGATATTCCAGTCGAGTTGCTGATCAGCGTGAAAGGTCAGGCGGTCCTCGAAGCCAGCTTCTCTTGCAGCACCCCGGATCTGATCACAGCACTCCTGTACCAACAGAGGCTCATCTCCGGAAACCAGATAGACCGGAGCCAGGCCTTTGCGCAGCAACTGTGACAGTTGGCCCGGATTCGTCTTCATGGTTTGACAGGTGGTTGATCGTTAGCCGGGGTAATAGCCTTAGTGTGGCTGCTCCGGATCTCCTGTAGTCGCTCCTGAGTGAGGGGCACAAGGCGGAAGATGATCTGCTGCGCCAGACGGTCGCTCAGTTGCTGTTGCAGGTTTTCTTCCTCGCGCTGTTTGGCTAACACGTTGGTTTCATCGTACCTGTAACTTTCAGACGTTGAGAGGCGAGTACTGGCGATAATAGGAATGCCATCGCCACTGATCACTTCGAGGTTAACCGAGTGTCTGAGAGTGTATTCGGCGGCCGCAGCCTGAACGGTAATTGCGGAGGCTCGGCGATCCTGTTCGAAATTTCGGATCTTGAGGTGATATTTTGCTTCTTCGTCCGAAGCCAGCAGCACACCGCCAAGCTCAAGCTGATTCCGAACCGCCACACATAGGGCGGTGGGTACAGGGGCCTGGCAATCGAGATGCAGAGGTTCAAGAGCCGACGAAACTGGTGATGCACCCCGTAACTGAAAACCACAGGCTCCCAGACTGGCCGCCATCACACTGATGGCAATCAGTCTGGCTGCGTTTAGCTGCAAGGTGCAAAGCCGCATATCAGTTAGCCACCACGTTAACCAGTTTACCGGGCACAACAATCACTTTGCGAACGGTCACGCCTTCAATAAAACGCAAAACATTTTCGTTTTCCAGGGCCAGCGCTTCGAGATCAGGCTTGCTGATGTCTGCGGGAACGTCTGCCTTGGCGCGCACCTTACCATTAACCTGAAGCACTACTTGAATCTCGCTGCGGACCATGGCGGCCTCATCTGCTGCCGGCCAGGGCGCATCAACAACGGGACCCTGATGGTCAAGAGCCTCCCAGAGGGTATGGCATATGTGCGGCACAATCGGTGCCAGCATAACAACTGCGGCTTCCAGTGCCTCCTGGCGGACGGCCCGCGTTTGCGGTTCGTCGCCATTCAGGCGGCTAACATCATTCAATAACTCCATCACCGCAGCAATGGCTGTATTGAAGGTCAGGCGACGGCTTATATCGTCGCTAACCTTGGTTATAGTTTCGTGGGTTTTGCGTCGCAGGTCTTTCTGGGCACTATTCAGCGCACCTACGTCCAGAGCGGGTGCGCCTCCGCCGGCCACCTGCTCATGCGCCAGCCGCCAAAGACGCTTCAGGAAGCGGTGTGCGCCCTCTACGGCGCTGTCTGACCACTCAAGAGACTGCTCGGGGGGTGCGGCAAACATCATGAACAGGCGCACGGTGTCGGCGCCGTGAGCATCAATGATCGATTGCGGATCTATGCCATTATTCTTTGATTTGGACATCTTGGTTACGCCGCCGGCGATAACAGGTTGCCCGTCGTCCTTGTGAACAGCGCCAACTGCGTGTCCTTTTTCGTCCCGTTCTACAATAACATCTGCGGGCGCAATCCAGACCTTGCCGCCTTTTTCGTCGTCGCGATAGTAAGTGTCTGCAAGCACCATTCCCTGAGTCAGCAACTGCTTGAAAGGCTCGGAGCTGGTCACCAGACCAACGTCACGCAACAGCTTATGGAAGAAGCGCGCGTAAAGCAGGTGGAGAATGGCGTGTTCGATACCACCTATATACTGATCTACCGGTAGCCAGTAGTTCGCAGCCGCAGGGTCCAGCATGCCTTTGTCGTAGTTCGGGCTGCAGAAGCGGGCGTAGTACCAGGACGACTCCATGAAGGTGTCGAAGGTATCGGTTTCCAGCGTTGCCGGCTGGCCATTGAAAGAAGTTTTTGCCCATTCGGGGTCGGCTTTGATCGGGGACTGCACGCCGTCCATCTCGACATCTTCAGGTAGGCGAACCGGTAGCTGATCATCCGGTACCGGGCGTTGGGTGCCATCCTCCATGGTCATCATGGGAATGGGCGCACCCCAGTAACGCTGGCGAGACACACCCCAATCACGAAGGCGGTAGTTTACGGTGCGTTTGCCAATGCCGGTCTCTTCCAAATGGTCGGCAATGGCGTCAAAGGCCTCGTCGCTGGTCAGGCCAGTGTATTTCCCGGAAGAAACCAGTACACCTTTGCCTGTAAAGGCCTCCTCTTGCACGTCTATCTCACGACCGTCGGTGGCCGCAATAACCTGTTTGATCGGCAAGCGATACTTGAGCGCAAACTCGTGGTCGCGTTCATCATGGCCCGGGACCGCCATCAGGGCGCCGGTACCGTAATCGGTGAGTACAAAATTGGCGACCCACACCGGTATCTCTTCATGCGTAAGCGGATTAATGGCTTTGAATCCGGTGTCAACGCCTTTCTTTTCCATGGTGGCCATGTCAGCTTCGGCAACCTTGCTGTTACCGCATTCAGCCACAAAGCTGGCAACATTCTGATGGCGCTCAGCGGCAGCTTTGGCCAGCGGGTGCTCCGCAGCGACTGCCATATAACTCACACCCATCAGGGTGTCGGGGCGCGTAGTATAGACCGTCAGGCTGTCCTCGCTGTCCTTCAGAGGGAAGGTCAGCTCTGTACCTACAGACTTGCCGATCCAGTTGCGCTGCATGGTCTTGACCTGCTCCGGCCACCCATCAAGATCGTCCATGTCGTTCAGCAGCTCTTCGGCGTAATCGGTAATGCGGATAAACCACTGGGGTATCTTTTTCTGCTCAACCAGGGCACCAGAGCGCCATCCCCGGCCATCAACAACCTGTTCATTTGCAAGAACGGTTTGGTCGACAGGATCCCAGTTCACTGTAGACATTTTCTTGTAAACCAGGCCTTTTTCATAAAGGCGCGCAAAGAACCATTGTTCCCAGCGGTAATAATCCGGCTTGCAGGTAGCCAGTTCGCGGTTCCAGTCGTACCCGAAACCCAGCTGTTTTAGCTGGTTTTTCATGTATTCGATATTGGCGTAGGTCCACTTTGCTGGTGCAGTCTTGTTGGCAATGGCCGCGTTCTCCGCGGGTAACCCAAACGCGTCCCAGCCCATGGGCTGCATCACGTTTTTGCCTTGCATGCGCTGGTAGCGTGAGATCACGTCTCCGATGGTATAGTTTCGAACGTGTCCCATGTGGAGCTTGCCACTGGGGTAGGGGAACATGGAGAGGCAGTAGTATTTCGGCTTACCCGGCTCTTCCCTGACTTCAAAGGTTTTGTTCTCTTCCCAGAAGGTGCGCGCATTCTGTTCTACGTCACGGGGGTTGTACTGCTCGTCCATACCTGCCATTACCAAAGTTACCCTGTATAAAATGATGTGCGGAGCGGCCGAACATTCTAACGCACACAAGGCGTAACAGGTAGTCCGGCTGCTCGGACGTGAAACATGTTGCCACAACTGCTGCCTGGTGCTTGTTCGGCTGCAGATCATGGACCACAATGAAGCAAGGGCATTCACAAAAGGAAAATGCTATGACTCGTCCGGAAAGACACCATCTCTCGGGCCAGGCTCTTGAAGCTTATGACCGTATGCTTGAGCAGGTTCAGAGCCGCTTGCGTACAGCGCAGGACACCACGCTGGAAACCCTGGAAGAGGAGGTTGATAGGGCGATAGAAGTGGAAGCGGAACTGGAGAAGATGACCAGGGACGAAATCGGCCTCCTTGGGGCTTACCTTCAGAGGGATCTGGAGCACCTCATACATTTTGTGGATGAAACTGGTGAAGGGCTCGCGGAATGGCTTCAGCTCGATATATCACTTTTGGAAACGGGCCTCACTGAGCGTTTGCTGTCAGTCGCAGATCAGACCATGGTGGACACGCTGGCGCTGCGGCAAAAGCTCGAAAGTCACGATGCAGGAAAGTATATCGCCGGTGAAGTTGCAACCGCCGGCATGTTCCAATGCCTGAACTGCAAGCACATGCTGTGCCTCACCTCCACAAGTCACCTGGAGCCTTGCGAAGCTTGCGGTTCACAATACTACAAGCGGGTGACCAGCCGTTGGCCGAGGAAAGAAAGCTGATGCCAGCCTGACAACTGGGGTGGTGACACCCCGGATACAATTGCAGGCACCAAAACCTGAACAGAGTCAGTTCTTAGGAATAACCCGCTCGCGAACAAACACGATCAGGATCAACGCCAAAGTCAAAACCGGCCAGGAAGCCGTCATCATGTAAGGGGTACTGCCGCTGGCCTTGAATACATCTCCCGTAAGCACCGCACGCTCAAATTGCGGAATGCGTGCCGTGATCTGTCCTCTGTGATCAATGATCGCCGTCACTCCATTGTTGGTGCCGCGAATCATATAACGACCGGTTTCCAGCGCCCTCATGCGAGCAATTTGCAAATGCTGTAACGGCCCTACCGAATCCCCGAACCAGCCATCGTTACTGATCGTTAGTAGCAAATCCGAATTTACCGCATTGCGGGCCAGAAAATCCGGGTAAGCGACCTCATAGCAAATAAAAGGCATTACCCGGGTGTTATTGGCTATTAACGGTCCCTGGCCCTGCGGACCAGGTGTAAAGCTCGACATCGGCAGATCAAAAAAGCCGATAAGCCCCCGAAGAATACCCTCCAGCGGAACATACTCTCCAAAAGGCACCAGTTTTTGCTTGTGATAGATCCCGTTACCATTGCCGATGGCCGTAATGCTGTTGTGATACGTGAATTCGCCCGTCCGGGCGCTGACGCCATACCAGGGAATGCCGGTGATCAGAGTGCTGTCTTCCCCAAGGTTCTCTTTGATGTGCTCAATGATTTTTCCCGCCTGATCCTGGGGGATGGGAATGGCGGTCTCGGGCCAGAGAATCAAATCGGTATCCCAATACGGCTCGGTCATACCCAGATACGCCACAATCTGATCCTTCAGAAACTCCGGGTCCCATTTCATTAACTGTGGAATATTGCCCTGCATGGCAGCAACCGAGGTGGGTTCGTTACTAATGTCCGTCCAGTCAACGCGGTTCAGAGCAGGTGCTGCAAGCCAGGGGACAAGGGTTGCCACTATCAGAATTCCGGCGCTTGTATGACGTTGCTTTGCGATAAGCCAGCCGGCCGCAAAGATTGCCGCGCCACTGGTCGCGATCCAAAAGGTGAGGCCATGCACGCCAACAACCGGGGCAAGACCGGCCAAGGGGCCATCAGTGTGAGCTGTGCCCAGATACAGCCAGGGAAAGCCGGTAAGCAGCCAGCCTCGCAGCCAATCCCCGAGAATCCAGATGGCCGGGAAGAGGATAAGGCGCCGCACAGCACTTGCTTTCGCCAAGTTGCCCCAGAACCAGAAGGCGATAGCAGGAAACAGAGCCAGGCCCGCCACAAACGCCGCGGTGAGCAAAACTGAAACGGGAATGGGCGTGTTGCCGAATTCGCTGATACTGATGTAAACCCAGCTCGCGCCAGAAGCGAACAGGCCCAATCCGGTCAGCCAGCCAGCGGCGAAGAGCTTTTTCGCCGGAAGGGGGATGGTGACCAGCAAAATAAGCAAAATGGAAACCGGGCCAAGCCACCACAGGTGAAAGGGTGAGAAGGTCAGGGTCTGCAGCGCGCCGGCAACCAAAAGGGTTGCCATACTGAACCAGCGGTTGGGCAATAAAGGGTGAGCGGAGGAAATGAGAGGTTTTAAGTCGTCACTGCTCACTACGGGTTACCTGTAACAGACGGATGACACGGTTATCAGCGTTGGCAATGGTAAACCGCAAACCACCGAATTCAACCGTTTCGCCTCGTCTGGGCAGGTGTCCGAATTCCTTGAGCACTACGCCGCCAATGGTATCGAAGTCTTCTTCATCCAGCCCCGTCTTGAAGAACTCATTGAAGTCATCGACGGGTGTTACGGCTTTCACCGCATAGGAACCGTCACCGCGAGCCTTGATGTGGGTTTCTTCATCGAAATCGTGCTCGTCCTCGATTTCTCCGACGATTTGCTCCAGCACATCTTCAATGGTGATCAACCCTGCCGTTCCGCCGTACTCATCCACAACGATTGCCATGTGATTGCGGTTTTCCTTGAACTGCTTGAGAAGCTGGTTCAGGCGCTTGCTCTCTGGAACAAACGTTGGCGGGCGCAAGATCTCACGAACATGAGACCAGTCCATGTCGTTGTTGAGAGCGAGCGGCAAAAGGTCTTTGGCGAGAAGCACGCCAATAACATCGTCCTGGCTGTCTCCAATAACCGGGAACCGGCTATGAGCAGACGCAATGACTTCATCCAGAAAGTCTTTCGGATCCTGGTGGGCCCGCACCGTGACCATCTGGGAGCGGGGAATCATGATTTCTTCCACCCGCATGTCCACAACCTGCATGGCACCTTCGATGATGCTCATGGCATCGACGTCGATGATAGCCTGGGATTCAGCATCCCGCAGTATTTCCAGCACATCCTCGATTGATTCTGGTCCGCTGGAGAAGGCATGTGATATTCGCTCCAGCCAGGACTTGTTGGAGCCCTGGCTGCGACTCGACTGATCGTCGCTCATGAGTCTTTTACCGTTTCCTCTGCTGTATAAGGGTTGCCGAACCCAAACTGTGCCAGCAACCGGATTTCCAGGGCCTCCATGGCCTCTGCGTCTTCATCATTAATATGGTCATAGCCCTGAAGATGCAACATACCGTGGATCACCATGTGTGCCCAGTGAGTTGCCGTCTGTTTGTGTTGTTCTCTGGCCTCATCTTCCACAACCGGGGCACAAATAACGAGATCTCCGGCCAACGGCATTGTTATACCGGGTGGAGCTTCAAATGGAAAGGACAACACATTGGTTGGTTTATCCTTACCACGATATTGATGATTCAGTGCCTGGCTTTCATCAATACCGACAATGCGGATGGTTACCTCGGACGGCTCCTGCCCCAGCCAGGCTGCCTGAGCCCAAGACTGAAACAGGGATTCGGCAGGCACTTCGGGCCCGGCGACCACATTTTGGAAATCGACCGTCAGTTTGCTCACCGCTTACGATCGCTCTCTTTACTATTGGTGCCACTGGTTTCATCGAGCGAGTCATAGGCTTCTACTATTCGCTGAACCAGCGGATGCCGGACAACGTCTTTGGCTTCAAAGCGGGTAAAGCCAATGCCTGTAACCTTATTAAGTACACCCGCTGCGTGTATCAGCCCGGAGTTCTGGCCCCGCGGCAAATCGACTTGAGTCGTGTCGCCGGTAATGACAGCGGTAGAGCCAAAGCCTATTCGCGTCAGGAACATTTTCATCTGCTCGCGGGTAGTGTTCTGGCTCTCATCCAGAATAATAAACGAGTTATTGAGGGTGCGGCCACGCATGAATGCAAGCGGTGCAATCTCGATCACGCTTTTTTCAATCAGCCGGGTGACATGGTCAAACCCGAGCATCTCGTAAAGCGCGTCATACAGGGGGCGAAGATAAGGGTCTACTTTCTGTGCCAGGTCACCGGGCAGAAAGCCCAGTTTCTCACCCGCTTCGACAGCAGGGCGTACTAAAAGAATTCGTTTCACCTGCTCGTCTTTCAGTGCTTCCACCGCGCAAGCGACGGCCAGCCAGGTTTTACCTGTGCCCGCAGGGCCAATACCAAAATTGATGTCGTGGGAGCGAATGCTGTGCACGTACTTCTGTTGATTCGCTCCCCGAGGTTTGGCGGTGAGCTTGGGGGTTTTAATGATTGTTACCGCGCCATCAAACGGCACATCTTCCGGAAGCCGCTCGAACCCTGTTTCCCGGATATACAGGTGTACGGTATCCGGTGAAATGTCATCGGTAGCTTCAGTTTCCCTGTACAGGTGCCGGATGACCTCCACTGCGGCGGCAACATGTTCGGTTTCACCTTCCACCCGGAAGTGATGACCTCGGCGGCTGATCGATACTTGCAGGCGACGTTCGACGTGTTTCAGGTTCTCGTCAAATTGCCCGCAAAGGGTGGTTAGCCTGCGCTGGTCAGCGGGGTGTAAGTCAAATTGTCTGGAATCGTTGGTATTCAAATTTTCTCCGTTTTACTCCCTTTCGGGAGGACGCATTTCAAGCTTGGGTGCTATTGGAGTGCAGGCCTAGTACAGTTCAGAATCCACAGGCAAACCACGCAAAGAGTTAGCGTAAGCCTCAACAATCTCGACGTCGATGAAATGCCCTACGATTTCCGGATTTTCGTGCCGGAAATTCACAATCCGGTTGTTCTCCGTGCGCCCGGAATACTCCCCAGGATCCTTCTTCGAAAGACCGGTTACCAGAATGCGTTGAGTAGAACCCACCATCTTGCGACTGATATCCATCACTGTCTGGTTGATACGATCCTGAAGAATCTTAAGGCGCTGCTTTTTCACTTCCATTTCCGTGTCGTCCGGCAGATCCGAGGCTGGAGTTCCAGGGCGGGCGCTGTAAACGAAGCTGAACGACATGTCGAAACCGATATCGTTGATCAGCTTCATCGTGTCTTCAAAGTCTTTCTCGGTTTCCCCGGGGAAACCGATGATGAAGTCTGAAGAAAAACTGATGTCGGGGCGGATTTTACGCAGGCGACGAAGCTTGGATTTGTACTCCAGTGCCGTATGGCCACGTTTCATCGCCGCCAGGATGCGATCCGAGCCGCTTTGTACCGGAAGGTGCAAATGGCTGACCAGTTCGGGAACCTGTTCGTACACGTCTATCATCGCATCGGTGAACTCAACCGGGTGCGACGTTGTGTAACGGATGCGATCTATACCGTTGATAGTGGCTATCAAGGTAATAAGCTCTGCCAGGTCCATGTGATCGCCGTCGTGGGTTTCACCGCGATAGGCGTTCACGTTCTGGCCCAGCAGATTCACTTCGCGTACACCCTGGCTTGCCAAATGAGCGACTTCTGCAATCACATCGTCTGCAGGCCGGCTGACTTCTTCGCCGCGGGTATAGGGCACCACGCAGAAGGTGCAGTATTTGCTACAGCCTTCCATGATGGATACAAACGCCGAGGGGCCATCGGCACCCGGCTCCGGTAGGTTGTCGAACTTCTCGATTTCCGGAAAGCTCACATCCACGACGCCAACGCCGTTACCTTTCATGCGCACTTCGGTAATCATATCCGGTAGGCGGTGCAGGGTTTGAGGACCAAAAACCATATCGACATATGGCGCGCGGTCGAGAATGGCCTGGCCTTCCTGGCTGGCGACACAGCCGCCGACACCGATAATCAGTTCCGGTTTATTCGCTTTCAGCTTTTTCCAGCGACCCAGCTGGTGAAAGACCTTCTCCTGGGCTTTTTCACGAATGGAGCAGGTGTTCAGCAGCAGGATGTCGGCGTCGTCCGGGGATTCGGTCATTTCAACCGCTTCGCCGGTTTTAAGCAGGTCGGCCATGCGGGATGAATCGTATTCATTCATCTGGCAACCGTGGGTCTTGATAAACAGCTTTTTGGCCATGGGTCTCAACATAACTGGATGTATTTGGCGCCCGGAGCTTTGAAATATCCGGAACGGGCGCGCTAAAAAGGAGAACTGCGTATTATAACGGTGTGATCATTCGGCAACCAGCGTTGTCTCGGTAATCTGCCAGTTTTGCTGTGGTATTATCGCGGTTTATCGAGTTTCGGAGTGTCAGCGGTTGGTGCAGGGGCATCCAAAAAACGCCCGTAAATACTTCCCTGTAGGGCTCGGTCGCGCCATCCTTGGCGCTCCACGTTTTTGGATGCCCCTGCACCAACCGCTTCGTCTTGCTTCGGAGTAATGACCGCTTCCCACGCAGCAGTAGAAAACGATGACACCTGAACGCCTTGCCCGCATCAAACAGGTTTTGAACACCCGTCAGCCAGACCTGAGTGTCCTGACCGACCAGGTTCATAAACCCAGAAACCTCTCGGCTATATTGCGAACCTGCGACGCTTTCGGGCTTGCCAATATGCACGTGGTATGGCCTAAAGAAGGCTTCCGCGCCTTCCGTAAAACCGCCGGTGGTAGCTTCAAGTGGGTAACACCTCACACCCACAGAACCATGGACGATGCCATAGCAAACCTGAAAGGGCAGGGCCACAAACTCTACGCGGCACAGCTGTCAGACCGCGCCATTGACTACCGCTCCGCAGACTTTACCGTGCCCTGTACCATCGTCATGGGCAATGAAGTGGATGGTGTCAGCGCCGGTGCCGCCGCGCAGGCCGACGAACACATCGTCATCCCCATGATGGGCATGGTCGAATCCCTTAACGTCTCCGCAGCCTGTGCGATCATCCTCTCCGAAGCGCAGCGACAGCGCAAAGAAGCCGGCCTGTTCGACACCCGGCGCATACCGGATGAAGAATACAACCGCCTGCTGTTCAGCTGGTGTCAGCCTGTCGTCAAACGCTACTGCGACGACCGCAATCTGCCATACCCGCCACTCGACCACGAAACCGGAGAGCTGGTTGACGGAGTAAGCTGGATGCAGGATGTAAGAGTGCTAAGAGCAAACCGCTCCAGGTGGACCGACAACAACCCAGAATCAGCAGGCTAACCGGATAAACCTCAACAGCCTGATCGGCCCGTGGTGTGGAGGCTCTTTTCTGCCGGAAAAAGATGTCTGAGCGCAGCGAGTTGCTTTTTCCAGAAGAAAAGAGGCACCGCGCCGCGGAGCCAGCCCCCACGGAAGCCAGCCCCGTTTTTCGGGGTGAAGGGAGACAGTTAATCCTCTCTTGTCTGAAGATACCTCTCCAGTTGTTCCCGCAAAGCCTTGGGCAAACGCGTAATCGTAAGCGCATCCTTATCCCGGTCGTAATACACCGCCTGATTCACCAGGTCCGAAGAGAAAGAAACGCTCATGCCACCACCAGAACCCGCGATCCGCACCAGCTTTTTCACCTTCCGATGATCCGGGTGCAAAACTCCGCTCTCAGGCATCTCGGTAGTCTTGCTGGCAAACTCCTTGAAACGCTCAGGTTTATCTTCGTCCAAATAGCCAGACAACGCCTCAATGGCAACCGGCTCACCCAACGCATGCTGCTCCTTGCAGAACTCATAAGCCCGCGTGCGTACCTCTCCGGCCTTCTCTGGCTCCGAAGACTTGGCAAAAGCTTCCACCGCATCCAGAAACGTCAGGGTTTCTTTCTCAACATCCACATGGTTAGTGAAACCGCACAAGCGTATAAACAGCTCTCCCGGTTCACCAGTGCCACGGGCATGAACCAGAGTAAGATAGTTCTCAGCCGCGTTATCGCCCAGCCAGTCGTCAAGCTCAACCCGCATCGCAAGGTTCAGGCGCGATGTGCTCAGCACATCCGTTGTATCCAATGTCTGGTTACCATCAAACCGCAGGGCGCCATCGCTTTCCATGATAAGTACATAAACCACATCTGAATCGGCCAGCGCCTCATGGACAACCACTAACTGCCCCTGAAATTCTTCCTGGCAACCCGTAAGCAGTTCCTGCCACTGCCCGAACAAGCGGTCAGTAAGAGACGCAAAACTCTGCTTATCCTCAAGGTAATCTTTCAGCCAGCCTGCAAATGGGCTCTCACCGATGTCATCCGAAAATCGTCCGTATTTCTTGCCCGGCTTGCTGTTAAACAGCCGCTTCATCTGCTTATGCAGACCCTCATAGTCGCCACCCGGTTCTTGTAGGGATTCACCACTTTGGAGGCGGGCCGGCTGCCCAGGCTGGTACTGACTGGAAAAAGCGGTGCGAAGGTGTTTGATGGCCATAAACAGAAAAGTCCCAGATAAAGAAACAAAAATGCCCCGAAGGAAACCTTCAGGGCCACAGATTCTGCCACGTACAACGATTACATTCACGACTAAAAGGGAGAATTACTGCATAGCTTGATAGCCGTGGGGCGGGGTGTCTTTTCTGCCGGAAAAAATGTCTGAGCGAAGCGAGTTGTTTTTCCAGAAGAAAAGACACCCCGCCCCGCGGCCCCCACCTAATCAGCCAGTCTTGGTTATAAAACCCAGATTAAACCCGTTTTCCGCGAACCAGCTCCTGCACTAAAGCTGCAGCAACAGCGGAGACTTCCTCCGTACTATCAGCCGATCTAGAAACGCTGGCTACATCCGTGCCAATGTTCACAGCAATCGCAATCAGCCCATGGGCTGTCAGCAACTGCGCAGTGCGTCGGCGGTCGTCAGCATTACCTGCATTATCTTCACTCAGGACCACAGCGGTCTTGCCCTGGTCAAACAGTGCACGCTCCACTGCCAATGCAAGTGCGGAAGCTTGTTTGCCGGAGCAGCCGATAATCGTCGGCTGCTGGGCCAGCCTGCGCTCGCGTTCTTCCGGGCCAACTGGCTCAAGGGTTCCTACAGTATCTGCCAGGCTGTCGATCATGCCGGCACCAACGGTTACGTTGGATAGCCGGTCAATTACGATAAAACTGCCTGTGGCGTGGTTGCGCTGATAGGCATCAAATGCAATTGGCTGGCTCAGGGTCAGGTCACAGAGGCCGATTTCATTCACTTGCAGCAGCTCTGGGTTTGCATGCTGTTCCAGCGTGTTCACGTCGGTCTGATAATGGATTTTCCGAACCGTGCCCGAGGTAAAGGTGGGGCCCAGTTTGATGTCATACAGACGACCGGTTTGTAAAGGCGCATCCGTCATCCACACGATATTGGCCTTGAAGCGGTTGCCGACTTCCGGCTCGTCTTCGGGCTTTACCAGCATGTCGCCGCGGCTGAGATCGATCTCGTCCGCAAGTGTCAGCGTGACGGCCTGATCAATGTAAGCTTCTTCCAGGTTACCATCGAAAGTCACGACTTCCTTAATGGTGCTGGTGCGCCGGGAGGGCAGAGCCATAACCTTTTCGCCCGGGCGGATAACGCCGGAGGCGATGGTGCCGCAGAATCCCCGGAAGTTCAGATTGGGGCGGGTTACGTATTGCACCGGAAACCGGAAATGTTCCAGATTTTTGTCGCGGCCCACTTCCACCGTTTCGAGGATTTCCATCAAAGGCTGGCCGTTGAACCACGGCATGTTCTTGCTTCGGTTCACAACGTTGTCGCCTTCCAGCGCGGAGATTGGCACAAAACGGATATCGTTCAGCCCAAGTTTGGCGGCGAATGCGAGATATTCCTCGCGGATTTCGTTGAAGCGGTCTTCGCTATAATCCGCCAGGTCCATCTTGTTAACGGCTACAACGATATGCCGGATGCCAAGTAACGAGGCAATGTAGGAATGCCGGCGAGTCTGGGTTAGCACCCCGCGACGGGCGTCGATCATCAGGATGGCGACCTGGGCGGTAGATGCGCCGGTAGCCATGTTGCGGGTGTATTGCTCGTGCCCCGGCGTGTCGGCAATGATGAACTTGCGCTTGTCGGTCGAAAAGTAACGGTAGGCAACGTCGATGGTGATGCCCTGTTCACGCTCCGCCTGCAAGCCGTCTACCAGTAAGGCAAGATCGAGCTTTTCACCGGTGGTGCCCATTTTAGCGCTGTCGGTTTTCAGGCTGGCCATGTGATCTTCGTAGATCATTTTAGTGTCGTGCAGCAGGCGGCCAATCAGGGTGCTTTTGCCGTCGTCGACGCTGCCGCAGGTCAACAGGCGCAGTAGTTCTTTGTTTTCATGCTGCTTGAGGTAAGCCTGAATATCGTCGGCGATGAGATCAGATTGATGTGACATATCAGAAGTACCCTTCCCGCTTTTTCTGTTCCATGGAGCCAGCCGAATCGTGATCGATCACGCGGCCCTGGCGCTCGGAGCTGGTGGCCAGCAGCATTTCCTGGATGATTTCGGGCAATGTGTCCGCTTCGGATTCAATCGCGCCGGTCAATGGGTAACACCCAAGGGTTCGGAAACGGATGGACTTCATCATAGGTTTTTCGCCTTCTTTCAAAGGCATGCGATCATCGTCCACCATGATCAGAGATCCGTCGCGCTCAACAACCGGGCGTACTGCTGAGTAGTAAAGCGGCACGATTTCAATGTTTTCCAGATAGATGTACTGCCAGATATCCAGCTCGGTCCAGTTGGAAAGAGGGAACACCCGAATACTTTCACCTTTATTAACTTTGCCGTTGTAGGTGTTCCAGAGTTCCGGACGCTGGTTCTTTGGGTCCCAGCGGTGATATTCGTCGCGGAAAGAATAGACCCGCTCCTTGGCACGGGATTTTTCCTCGTCCCGGCGAGCGCCACCAAATGCGGCATCGAAGCCATGTTTGTCCAGGGCTTGCTTGAGTGCCTGGGTTTTCATTACGTCTGTATGTTTGGCGCTGCCATGAGTGAACGGGCCGATGCCCTGGTCCACGCCATCCTGATTGGTGTGCACAATCAGATCCAGACCGTACTCCTTAACCTTGCGTTCCCGAAAATCAATCATATCCCGGAATTTCCAGGTCGTGTCTACGTGCATCAACGGGAAGGGTAGCTTGCCTGGGTAGAAGGCCTTGCGAGCCAGGTGCAGCATAACCGCAGAATCTTTGCCAATGGAGTAGAGCATGACCGGGTTATCAAACTCGGCGGCCACTTCGCGGATGATATGGATGCTTTCCGCTTCCAGTTGTTTCAGATGCGTGAGGTTGTATGTGGTCATGATAATCCGTTGTCGCAGCGGGCCGTAAAGGCGTGCAAATGTGAACGGCAATCATATCAGAGGCAATAAGGCTATAAGAAGGCTTGCGTTTAGAGTTTTAAGTTATAGAAATATAGCACATCACGTGGATGCGCCCGGGAACAGGCGTAGGTGTTTTATATCTTTCGATGTCAGGCTGGTTTGCTTGTGTTGGCCAGCAGTTCGCGCACGTAGCTGTCTATGTAATCAAATCCGTTGCCTTCAAAATCTGAAAACTGGATTCCCAGCTGAAACTCATCCCGGGCCATTCTTCGCAGGTGAATGATATTCCCGTTGGCCAATATGGATACCGGTTGGGTTGGGAGAACCGGCACAGAAAACCGGGCTTTGACGGCAATCCAGTTGCCGGGGGCAGGGGCCTTCAGGTGAGGTACGAGCTGGTCCACAGCTTCCTGGTTGCAGGAAACCATCACGCCTGTGCGGGAAAGGTTGGAGATTTTGCAGGTGAGTTGGCATCCATCGGGCTTCTCGATAAGGATATCACTCACAACATCCACGCGTTGCTGATTCCGCAGGTTTGGCTTTATTGTGGCAGCTTTCATGGGCGCTCTTGTGGGTACTGTTAGGTCATGCTCAAGTCTAAATAATCTTTCAGAACAACGTGTAAACGACAAAAAGTGTAGTTGTTTGTTTTCTGATCAGCAACTTGAGTGTCGTATATTATTGCAGATTTATTATATTTTTCTGAACAAGAGTTCACAGTTTTGATTCAGATCAGTAGCCTTTAGCCCTTCGTGCATCTCGGCTTTTGCTGCAGAAAGGCGCTTTATTAGTGTAAAATCCCGGCCTCCATTCATTCGCGTGCTCTCCTCGGGCGCCAGGAATCCTGAACGTTTTATGACAGAAAAAACCGAGAACACAGTGGGCAGCAACGGCAAGGTTGGCTTTATCAGTCTGGGGTGTCCGAAAGCACTGGTAGATTCAGAGCGTATCCTGACCCAGCTTCGACTGGATGGCTACGATGTGGTGCCGACCTACAACGATGCAGACATTGTGGTGGTGAACACCTGCGGTTTTATTGATGCAGCCAAGCAGGAGTCTCTGGACGCCATTGGTGAGGCCATCAGCGAAAATGGCAAGGTTATTGTTACCGGTTGCATGGGTGTTGAAGCGGACAAAATCCGCGAAACCCACCCAGGTGTGCTGGCAGTCTCGGGTCCTCATGCCTATGAGGAAGTGGTGGGTGCGGTGCACCAGTTTGTCCCTCAAGCCAAAAAGCATGATCCGTTCACCGATCTGGTGCCGCCTCAGGGGATCAAGCTGACGCCAAGGCACTACGCTTATCTCAAGATTTCAGAGGGCTGTAACCACCGCTGCACCTTCTGCATTATTCCATCCATGCGTGGCGATCTGGTCAGTCGGCCTATTGGTGACGTGATGGATGAAGCCCAACGCCTGGTCGACGCTGGTGTGAAAGAACTGCTGGTAATTTCCCAGGACACTTCGGCCTACGGTGTAGACACCAAGTACCGCACGGGTTTCTGGCAAGGACGTCCACTGAAAACCAAAATGCAGTCGTTGTGTGAGGCCCTTGGCGAGATGGGTGTGTGGGTTCGCTTGCACTATGTTTACCCATACCCACATGTAGACGATATTATTCCGCTGATGGCCGAAGGTAAGATCCTTCCGTATCTGGATATTCCGTTCCAGCACGCCAGCCCGAAGGTGCTGAAGGCTATGAAGCGCCCGGCCCACGATAGCAAAACTCTTGACCGCATCCGCAAGTGGAGGGAAATCTGCCCGGAACTGACCATTCGTTCCACCTTCATTGTGGGTTTCCCTGGGGAGACAGAAGAGGATTTCCAGTACCTGCTGGATTGGTTGGATGAGGCTCAGTTGGATCGCGTGGGTGCCTTTACCTACAGTGCGGTTGAGGGCGCTAAAGCTAACGAAATTGAAGGCGCTGTGCCGGAAGAGATCAAGGAAGAGCGTCTGGCTCGCTTTATGGCCAAGCAGGCCGAAATCTCGGCTGCTCGTCTGCAGGCGAAAATCGGCACCACCATTGATGTGCTGATTGATGAAGTAGACGAAGAAGGCGCCATCGGTCGCTCCAAAGCCGATGCGCCGGAAATCGACGGCATGGTTTATCTGAATGATGTAACAAGTGTGCAGCCGGGACAGATTGTTCAGGCAGTTGTTGAGCATGCCGACGAACACGATTTGTGGGCGACTTTGGCCTGAGTTAAGTGACGTGCAAAAGGCCCCAGAATATTGGGGCCTTTTTCGTTGTAGTTAGCGCTTATTCGCTGAACGTGGCGATGTAGTCGGCGTAATACTGATCAAAACTCTTGAATTCCAGGCTGTCGCGACCACAGCAGCGAATGCTCCCCGACTTGATATCATATACCCAACCGTGAACTTCGATTTTAGCAGTGGCCAGTTTCGCAGCTACGACCGGGTGCGTGCGCAGGTGCTGCACCTGTTGCTGCACGTTTTCCTCAATGGCTTCATTGAGGTACTTACTGTCCAGGCAGGCGTCGGTCGCAATATTGTGCCGTTCGCGGACGATCTCCATGGCAGAACGGCAATGGCCCAGCCATTCCTTGACGTGGG
Source organism: Marinobacter sp. 1_MG-2023 (assembly GCF_030549045.1). Taxonomy (NCBI): domain Bacteria; kingdom Pseudomonadati; phylum Pseudomonadota; class Gammaproteobacteria; order Pseudomonadales; family Marinobacteraceae; genus Marinobacter; species Marinobacter sp. 1_MG-2023. The sequence goes on from NZ_JAUOST010000001.1 coordinate 1,229,471, forward strand.
GTAAGCCTTTCAATGCTGGTATATCCAGTGCGCCTTTGATGGCACCGCAATCTGTGTGGCCACAGACAATAATGTGGCGTACGCCGAGAACCGCGACGGCATATTCGATCGACGCTGTCATGCTGCCGGTTTCGTTGCTGTGCGGAGGGATAACATTTCCGGCGTTTCTGCAAATGAATAGATCGCCTGGGTGAGAGCCTGTGAGCATATTCGGGTCAATGCGGGAATCAGAACAGGTGATAAACAGCACATCCGGGCTCTGGCTGGTGGCCAGGGCCCCAAACAGGTCTTTGTGCTTCGGGTAAATGTTTTTGTGAAAATTCAGTACGCCGCGAACAATGTGATCCATGATGTCTCCTCGGTTTGTTCAGGGGGTTAAGCACTACTTCCTCGGGCATGCCACCCAGCGACAAATACAGCTTTCGCGACGGACAGGAATGCCGGCGGTTTGAGGGTGCCGTTCTTGATCTCTTGCAGGCACTCGCGGTCTAAATCCGGGAGTATGGCGTTATGTGAGCACATCTTATTCGCGTTTGGCTAGACTACCAACGTCTTCTCGGTCATTAGCGCACCCACAGACCCAAGGAATACGTCAACGTTTCTGAAGCCTCTGCGCATCAAAACCGACGCAGCGATCGCTGCCCGTGCACCACTTCCACACATGACGGTGTAGTGCCTGCCAGGGTCCAGTTCACGGGCCTCCTCCATCAGGTTTCCGGTGTAGTGGTGAATGGCCCGGTCAACGGGATTTTCGTCCACTTCACCTTTGCCCCGCACATCCAGCAAGCTCCAGTTCTCCGGAGGAGAGGCTCTGCGTTTTTTGAAATCCTCCAGATCAATCACTTGTACCGATCTGAACGGTTCTGCCATAGCGGCCCATTGGGGCATGTCAGGAGCCAGATATCCGAGTACATTGTCAAAGCCGATGCGTGCAAGATGGCGTGCAGCCACCTCGGCTTCCGACGCGTTGACAGCGACCAGGGCCAGATTATCTTCAGGGCTCAGGAACCAACCTGCGAAGGCCGGAATCATGGGTGTCGGAAGTGCCAGGCTGCCAGGTATATGAGCTCCGAGGAAACTACTGATTCCGCGCACGTCGATGATCACAGTCTGGTCTGGCAGGTCTTTGAAGGCGGCAGGTGAGAGGGCTGCAGGAGTCAGGACCGAGCTTGTTGCGCGACCACCTTCCATGTTCAGACGCTCCATTTCACGGAAGTAGGGCGGCTGGTAATGATGTTCCTGGACTTTCAGGCTGATGAATTCCTCGCGTGAACGGATTTGCATCATAGGGTTGTTGCGGCGTTCATAGCCGATGCTCGAGAATTCACGGTCAGCCATATTGTCGCCGCATACAGAACCGGCGCCGTGAGCGGGGTAAATCAGCGCCTGGTCGCCAAGGCTTGTCAGCTTTTGCAGGCTGTCAAAGAGTAGGCCTGCAACTTCTTCTGGGCGCTCCGGATAGAAGTCTGTCCGGCCAACATCCCCTACGAACAGGGCATCGCCCGTGAATACAGCTACGGCGTCATCACCGAAGTCGGTATCGTAGAGCGCAAACGACAGGCTGTCGTCGGTGTGGCCTGGTGTTTCGAGTACCCGTAGTTGCAGATTGCCAAAGCTGAACTCATCGTGTTCCCGGGTGGTTTTTGCATAGCGCACCGTTCCCGCAGCATTCGGTCCGTGGAAAACAGCAGCGCCGGTCAATTGCGCAAGTATGGGAGCACCCGATATAAGATCTTCGTTCCGGTGCGTTTCAAAGATATGTGTTATCCGGCAGCCTTTTGCAGCAGCGGCTTCCGCATAGATTTCGCAGTCGCGGCGGGGGTCGATAACTGCGGCCTGGCCGTTATTGCCAATCAGGTACGAAAGATGGGACAAGCCTTCGGATTTGAACGTCTGAATAAACATGGAGCCTCCTTCCAGAATCAGATTGAGGAACGTGTGTCATGTTTAACACAGCGCCGGCGGCGTCGGGTCGCTATCAGGTTACCGTATTGAGGTCGCAAGATTAAGGTTGCTTAACAAGAGTTGTCAGCCAGGCACCAGCGAATTACCGGCGTGCTCTGGCTGACAACTCAATCACTTTCCTGAGTGGTTAATTGCTAAGTTTTTTCAGCAAAATCTCATTGAACAGTTTTGGATTGCCCTGTCCCTTGGAGGCTTTCATCAGAGGCCCCATAAAGCCCCCGAGCATTTTCTTCTGCTTCTTGGGGTCGGTTTCCTGCTGATACTGCGCAACCTGGTCCGGCATGCCCGCGAGAACCTCATCCACCATCTGTTCCAGCGCACCGGTGTCCGACACCTGTTTCAGGCCCTGGGCCTCAATAATGGCATCAGCGTTGTCCCCATCACCCTTCCAGAGTGCCTCGAAAACTTTCTTGGCCCCGGACGAAGAAACAGTGTTGTCGGCAATGCGTGCCACCAGCTGGCCCAGTTGTTCGCCGGTAATGGGTGCTTGCGCCACAGTTTTGTCGTCAGAGTTCAGGCGTGCGGAGAACTCACCCAACACCCAGTTGGCAGCGAGTTTTGCGTCTTTGCCATGGCCTGCTGTTTCTTCAAAGAACGCTGCCATACGGGCATCGTCGCTGAGCAAGCGTGCGTCGTAATCGTTCAGGCCGTACTGTTCCTTGAATCGTGCTTTGCGCTCGTCCGGCAGTTCCGGTAACAAATCGCGGGCGCTTTCAATAAAGGCGTCATCGATCACTACGGGCAGCAAATCCGGGCAGGGGAAGTACCGGTAATCGTTGGCTTCTTCCTTGCTGCGCATGGAGCGGGATTCATCCCGGTCGCCGTTATAGAGTCGGGTTTCCTGAATGATGCGGCCACCGTCTTCCAGAATGTCCATTTGCCGTTCCACTTCGTGGGCGATGGCCTGCTCCATAAAGCGGAAGGAGTTCAGGTTCTTGGTTTCTGTGCGGGTGCCAAGTTCGTCTGAACCTTTCGGCTTGAGTGAAATGTTGACGTCGAAACGCAGGGAGCCCTGGCTCATGTCTCCGTCGCAAATACCGATGGAGGATACCAGGCTGTGCAGTTTCCTGGCGAAGGCTACGGCTTCTTCCGCGCTGTTCATGTCCGGCTCGGTGACAATTTCGATTAGCGGAGTGCCGGCGCGGTTCAGATCGATACCGGTCATGCCATGAAAGTCTTCGTGCAGGGATTTGCCGGCGTCTTCTTCCAGGTGGGCGTGGTGAATGCGCACCCGTTTGCTGCTGCCGTCGGCCAGATCAATATCCACGAAGCCGGGGCCGACGATAGGGTGATCCAGCTGTGTGGTCTGATAGCCTTTGGGCAAATCCGGGTAGAAGTAGTTTTTACGATCGAATACAGAGCGCCGGCCGATTTCGGCGTTTACCGCCAGGCCGAACATCACTGCGTAACGGAATGCCTGCTCATTCGGAACGGGCAAGGTCCCCGGCATGGCCAGGTCAACGGCACTGGCCTGGGTATTAGGCTCGGCACCAAACGCAGTGCTGGAGCCTGAAAAAATCTTGGTTCTGGTGGCAAGCTGAACATGAATTTCCAGCCCGATCACAATATCCCATTGCATAAACGTTCTCCTGATTCGGGCTTACTGGGGAAGCTTCTGGTGCCAGTCAGTTACCTGTTGGAACTGATGAGCCACGTTCAACAGTCGGGCTTCTTCAAAGTAGTTCCCGATAATCTGCAAACCGACCGGTAAACCATCAACGAATCCTGCCGGTACCGACATCGCAGGCACGCCAGCAAGGTTTATGGCGATGGTGAAAATATCTTCCAGGTACATGGTGACCGGGTCGTTGGTTTTCTCGCCTTGGACAAACGCAGGTGAGGGCGAAACCGGGCTCATCAATACATCCACGTCTTTGAAGGCGTTGATGAAATCCTGCTGGATCAGCCGTCGTACTTTCTGGGCCTTCAGGTAATAGGCATCAAAATAGCCGGCGGAGAGCGCATAGGTGCCGACCAAAATGCGGCGTTTCACCTCGCCTCCGAAACCCTCGGCGCGGGTGCGGGTATAGAGGTCGCTGAGATCCCGGGGGTCGTCACAACGATAGCCGTAGCGCACACCGTCAAACCGTGACAGGTTGGCGGAGGCTTCAGCTGGCGCAATCACGTAATAGGCGGCAATGGCTAGCTTGGCATGGGGCAGTGACACCTCTTTGACTGTCGCACCCAGCTTTTCGTATTCCTTCACTGCATTGCGAACCTGCTGTTCCATCGCGGGGCTGAGCTGATCGGAGAAGTATTCTTTCGGCAGGCCAACGCGCAGGCCTTTCAAAGGTTCGTTCAGGGTCGCAGTGTAATCGGGTACGGCACGATCAGCGGATGTGGAATCCTTCGGGTCGAATCCGGCCATCACGTTCAGCATCAGGGCGTTGTCTTCGGCCGTGCGCGCCATGGTGCCGCCCTGGTCGAGGCTGGAGGCGAAGGCAATCATGCCAAAGCGCGAGACCCGGCCATAGGTCGGCTTCAGGCCAGTGATGCCACAAAGGGCCGCTGGCTGGCGAATGGAGCCGCCAGTATCGGTGGCTGTAGCTGCAGGTGTCAGGCGAGCCGCGATGGCAGCCGCGGAACCGCCGGAGGAGCCGCCAGGTACTCGCTTCTCTCCGTTGCTCAGGCCCCAGGGATTGGTTACCGGGCCGAAAAAGCTCGACTCGTTGGAAGAGCCCATCGCGAACTCATCCATATTGGTTTTGCCCAGACACACTGCGCCAGCAGCGCGGAAATTGGCGGTGACCGTGGCGTCGTAGGGTGGCACGAAGTTGGCCAGCATTTTCGAACCGGCGGTGGTGGTTGCGCCATTGGTGCAGAAGATATCTTTGTGGGCAAAGGGTACACCGGTCCAAACCTCCGCTTTTCCAGCGGCACGTTTTTCGTCAGCGGCTTTGGCATCGGCCATTGCCTGCTCTTCGGTGACAGTAATAAAACTGTTGTATTGGCTGTCTTCGGCCTTGATGCGATCGAGGAACTCACGGGTCAGTTCCACGCTTGAAATCTTGCCGCTTTCCAGTTCGCGGGAAAGCTCTGCTACGGATTTGTTATGCATGTTCCATCCTGATGCTGGGCTGATGGTGGGATTCGTCAGATCACTCAATAACGCGGGGCACGAGATAGAGGCCATTCTCGGTGGCCGGAGCAATGGCTTGAAAAGCCTCGCGCTGGTTGCTTTCGGTCACCTCGTCGGCGCGCAGGCGCTGAACCGCATCCAGCGGGTGAGCCAGAGGCTCTACGTTATCGGTATCGGCGGCGCTAAGCTCATCAACAAGGCTGAGTATGTTGCCCAGGTCTTTCTCCAGTGCGGGTATCTGCTCTTCGTCGAGACGAATACGGGCCAGCACGGCGACTTTTTCAATGTCTTCGCGGGAAATGGTCACGTTGACTCCAAAAGTATAAAACAGCGTTTTTAAGAAGGCAGTTATGGTAACAGATTCGCGGCTGAGCGGGAGGGCCCGTGGCTGTCAGAGCTATTCAATCGGTCGGGTATCGTCCAGCAGGTCTTCGACAGCAGCCTCACGGCGTTCCTCGCGTACTTGTCGCGAAATAGTAGTGTCCGGGCGTACATTCAATACTTCATCAGGTGATGAATTGGTGTTGGCAGATGTTGTGCTACCGGTGGCACCAGAACTCGGCTCCTCTGTTTTCGCCGGCATTTCGGGCACTTCGTTTACTGCCAGGGTTGCCGGTGTCTGATCGAAGCGCAGTCGGTAAATGGGCTCGGGCAGGGTGAAACCCTCAGATTCCAGAGCATTCTTGGCCGCACGAATGGAAAGGCTACGGGCTTTGCCGTAGTCGGATTCGCGCTGGTCAATCCATGCCATGAATTTGATCAGGATGTTGGAGTCGCCCACGGACTCGATAATTCCGTGGGGCTCGGGGTCCGCCAGTACCCAGTCCAGTTGTTGTATAGCGGCAAGCCCGGTCTGAATGGCCTGGGCCGGGTCGTCTTCAGCATCAACGCCAAGCACAAAGTCAAAGCGGCGCTGGGGGTTGCGTGTGTAGTTCAGGATGACGGCTTTGAACACGGTAGCATTCGGGATGCGCAGGTGGTTGCCGTCCAGAGTCATTAATACCGTGGAGCGCGATGTCAGCCGCACCACAACACCTTCGTAGTCGTTGATAACCACATGTTCCTGGGCCCGGAACGGCTGGCGGATGCTCAACATGATGCTGGAAATGTAGTTTTCCATTGAGTCCTTGACGGCAAAGCTGATAGCCAGGCCCAGCACGCCCGCACCTCCCAGCAATGTGCCCATCAGCGCTGTGGCGCCGAGAATGTTCAGGGCAAGGATCAGGCCCAGCAGTATTGTAATCAGCCGGACAGCGTGGCCGGCGAGTTCCGCCAGGAAGGGATTTCTCGTTAAGCGTGACCAGAGGGGGGTGTGGCCGGCCAGCCGGTGCCCGGCGAAAGCCACGACTGCAAAAACGGCAAACGCTACCAGCAATAGCGGCAAGGCTCGTATCCAGCCGCGCAGGGTATTTTGCAGCGAGTCCCAAAGGGGGTTGAGGTTATCCTGCAAATCCAGGGTGCGTACAACCCTGTCGTCAACGGCGATGGCGCCCTCTACCCGGCTGGCCAGGCTCAATGCCCGTTGCGCCTGGGTGTCGTTGGCAGTCTGCCCTGATAGTGCAACTACGCCGCTATTGACCGTAACCTGCAGTGATTCAAACTGTGGAATCTGATTAAAAATGCTGGCAATGCGTTCTGCGATCAAGGCGTCACTGTCAGCACCTGGTTGCAGGGAGATCGCGCCTGCAGGTTCGGTTTCACTTTGCTGGGCCAGAGCAAGGGAAGGTATGCATGCGGTCAGGGTCAATATCAGAGCAAGGAGCAGCCGACCGTTTACTGCTATTATTGCACCGAGGCGCTGTTGCAGTCTGATTTCTGGTGTGCTCAATTGTGGCCCCGTTTGTGGCAGGTTGACCCCTGTGGTTCAGGAGTTTCAGGCTATCTTCTGAGTGAAGCAAAGATCAACTCGCCGCCTGCGTCAACCAGTAAATTGTCGCCTGCGGAAATCCGTTCGGGTCGGCGTATGAACAATTGTTCACGCGAAGTTCAATATCATTTGCCTTTACAGCAGGCTGCGCCTTGCCTGAGCGGGGGGGCACTGCTAAAGTTGCCGCATCTTTCTGCAACCGCAACTCTCAGGTTGAAACTACACGAATGTTGATTAAAAGACTCCGAGGCTTATTCTCCAGCGACCTGTCCATTGATCTGGGCACCGCCAACACCCTTATTTTCGTGCGTGACCGCGGGATTGTGCTGAACGAGCCATCCGTTGTAGCCATTCGTACCACGAATTCCCAGAAAATGGTTGCCGCCGTGGGCTCCGAAGCCAAGCGTATGCTGGGCCGGACGCCAGGTAACATCACCGCTATTCGCCCGATGAAAGATGGCGTGATTGCTGATTTTGTGGTGACCGAGAAAATGCTACAGCACTTTATTCACAAGGTGCATGAGAACAGCTTCATTACTCCAAGCCCGCGGGTTCTGGTGTGTGTTCCCAGCAAGTCTACTCAGGTTGAGCGCAAAGCCATTCGCGAATCGGCGCTGGGCGCCGGTGCTCGTGAAGTGTTCCTGATTGAGGAACCAATGGCCGCGGCGATCGGTGCCGGTTTGCCAGTAGAAGAAGCCAGCGGCTCAATGATTGTGGATGTAGGTGGCGGCACCTCCGAAATTGCGATTATTTCCCTGAATGGCATCGTCTATGCCGATTCCGTAAGAGTGGGTGGTGACAAGTTTGACGAAGCCATCGTTACCTATGTACGTCGTAATTACGGCAGCCTGATTGGTGAATCTACCGCTGAGCGCATCAAGCATGAGATTGGTTGTGCATACGAAGGGCTGGAGATTCTCGAAATCGATGTTCGGGGTCGTAACCTGGCTGAAGGCGTGCCACGGGCGTTTACCCTTAACAGTGAGGAAATCCTGGACGCGCTTCAGGAATCACTGGCTCAGATAGTACAAACGGTTAAAAGTGCGCTGGAGCAGTCCCCGCCAGAGCTGGCTTCGGATATCGCAGAGCGTGGCATTGTTCTGACCGGCGGCGGTGCGTTGCTGCGTGGGCTGGACAAGCTGATCAGCGAAGAAACCGGGTTGCCGGTTATTATTGCCGAGGATCCGCTTACCTGTGTCGCCCGCGGTGGCGGCAAGGCGCTGGAAGTGATTGACCGGGGTGGCATCGGAATGTTCTCACCGGAGGGATAATCCTTTGGGGAGGGATCGCCATTAAAACCATTTTTGTCCAGGGGCCAGTTCCTGGCCTCAGGCTGCTGCTCGTTATTATCGTATCGGCAACGCTGATTGTTGCCGATCAGCAGTTCGACCGCGTTACGCCTGTCCGAAGCACTCTGGCAACCGGCCTCACTCCTGTCTACTGGCTTGGCAATGCGCCCTATCAGTTCAGTGACTGGGTTGCTGGTCTGTTTACCACCCGTGAAGATGTGAAACAGGAAAACGAAGATCTGAAAGCCCGCCTACTCATCCTTGAGAGAAGGGCGCTCAAGTACGCTGCCCTGGCATCTGAGAATAACGAACTCCGCCGCCTCATGAATTCCTCGGAACTGCTGGATGACCGCGTTATCGTCAGTGAAGTGGTGAGCGTGTCGCCAGACCCCTATTCCCATGAAATTATCATCAATAAAGGCCGTAGTGATGGTTTGGAGGTCGGGCAGGCGATACTGGATGCCTATGGACTGATGGGGCAGGTCATACAGACCAGTCAGGTGACCTCCCGTGTACTTCTTGTTTCCGACAGCAGTCATGCGGTGCCGGTTGAAGTGGTGCGGAACGGGCTGAGGGCGGTTCTTCTGGGTACTGGCGATTCAGGAGCCCTTGATCTGGTTCATGTGCCTGACACGGCGGATATTCGTGAGGGCGACCTGCTCGTCAGTTCCGGGCTTGGCGGGCGCTTCCCGAGGGGTTATCCGGTTGCAGAAGTCAGCTTGATTAACAAAGAACCAGGCGAGCCCTTTGTATCGATTCGTGCGCGGCCTAAGGCTCAGCTCAATCAAAGTCGTCTCGCTCTGGTGGTTTTTCCGCCAAAAGGCGAGCTTCGGTCTCAGCCTGCAATCGGTGATGAGGCGCAGCCAGAGTCGTCTGACTCGGTTACTGAGCAAGAGGGTGAGGGCTGATGTTATCTGTAATCAGTTATCCGGTTTTTGCGCTGTCAGTGATCGTGTCACTGGTGTTGAGCATTTCTTTGTTTCCTGTAGGTTGGTTCGAGTTCCGGCCCGAGTGGCTCGGTTTGATAGTGTTTTACTGGACGTTCCGGGCCCCGGGGCAGTTCGGCATCCTGTTTGCCTGGTGCCTCGGCTTATTGCTCGATGTGCTGGAGGCAACGCCATTGGGCGTCAATGCTTTGGGCATGGCGCTGATCGCGTTTCTCGTTCTTACCGTTCACCAGCGGCTGCGGATGTACCCCCTGCCGCAACAGTGCCTCATGGTGTTTCTCCTTCTGGGCATCAATCAGATGCTGGTGCACTTCCTCAAGCAACTGTTCGGAGGCGAGGATGCCGGCTTCAGTTACTTGTGGCCGGCACTGACCAGCGCTCTGGTGTGGCCCCTGTTTTCCATCCTGATGGATAACATCAACCGGAAACTGGGGTAGCCATGTCATCTATTATTCTTGCCTCTGCATCACCGCGCCGTGCGGAGTTGCTTGAGCAGATCGGTGTTGCATTCACTGTGCAGCCTGCTCATATCGACGAAACACCCGGAACATCGGAGATGCCCGTTGATTATGTTGAGCGGCTGGCTCGGGAAAAAGCCCTTGCTGTTGCAATCAGTTTTCCTGATAAGCTGATTCTCGGGTCTGATACTTCCGTGGTTCTGGACAATGTGATTCTCGGGAAGCCATCGGATGCGTACGAAGCTGGAACGATGCTTGCGGAGTTGTCTGCCAAAACCCACCGGGTTATGACGGCCATTGCGCTGGTGCAGGGCGGGCGTTGTGAATCCCGTTTGGTGACGACAGAAGTGACTTTTCGCAAGCTTCTGGAGCCAGAAATTGCAGCCTATGTGGCTTCAGGTGAGCCCATGGACAAGGCTGGAAGTTATGGAATTCAGGGCCTTGGTGGTATTTTTGTGAAAGAAATCAAAGGGAGCTACAGTGCAGTTGTTGGCCTGCCGTTGCAGGAAACAGCTGCCTTGCTGGCCGATGCCGGTTGCCCTGTCTGGAAACACTGGCCGAGTAGTCGGGAGAGCCAATCATGAGCGAAGAAATCCTGATCAACGTAACGCCGGTTGAAACCCGGGTCGCGCTGGTCGAGAACGGTATGCTGCAGGAAGCGTATATCGAGCGTGCCAGCCGCAAAGGAATTGTCGGCAATATCTACAAAGGCAAAGTTGTGCGTGTGCTTCCTGGCATGGAAGCAGCATTCGTAGATATAGGCCTGGAAAGAGCCGCCTTCATTCATGCATCGGATGTTGTCGCGAACCAGTCCGGCACGGCAGACTCGGGCGAAGGGCCAAAAACGGTTCCCGATATACGTACCCTGTTGCGGGAAGGCCAGTCATTGGTCGTGCAGGTAACCAAGGATCCTATTGGCACAAAAGGCGCCCGGCTCACCACTCAGCTTTCCATACCCTCCCGGTATCTGGTCTTTATGCCAGACGTCAGCCACGTGGGTATCTCCCAGCGGATTGAAGATGAGACCGAACGTAACCGTTTGAAGGCTCTCGTTGAGGAAGGTGCTGCAGCACACGCCGATGTGCAAGGAGGCTATATTATCCGCACAGCGGCTGAGGCTGCATCGGAAGAAGAGCTGATGGCCGATATGAATTACCTGCATCATCTCAGCCAGTCCATTCACGAACGGATTGGAAAGGTGCAGGCCCCTGCAGCTGTGTATAAAGATTTGCCCCTGTTCATCCGCACCATTCGTGATCTTATCCGGCCTCAGACTGAAAAAGTGCGTATCGACAGTCGCGAGAGCCATCAGCGCGTGATGGAATTTGTCGAAGAGTTCGTGACAGAGTTTGCCGATAAAGTTGAATACTACCCCGGCGAGAGGCCTATTTTCGATCTCTATTCGGTTGAGGATGAGATCCAGCGGGCGCTTAGCCGCAAAGTTCAGCTCAAGTCCGGCGGTTATGTGATCATTGACCAGACCGAAGCCATGACAACCATCGATATCAATACCGGTGCGTTTGTGGGGCATCGCAATCTGGAAGAGACCATTTTCAAGACCAATCTGGAAGCGGCCCGGGCGATCAGCCGTCAACTGCGCCTGCGCAATCTGGGTGGCATTATCATCATCGATTTTATCGACATGGAAGACGCTGAGCATAAACGCCAGGTTCACAGAATGCTGGAAAAGATGCTCGAGCGGGATCACGCGAAAACCAAGATTACCGGTGTGTCCGAGCTGGGCCTTGTTGAGATGACCCGTAAGCGCACCACAGAAAGCCTTGGCCAGGTTCTTTGCGAGCCTTGCCCGATCTGCGATGGCCGGGGTTTCCTGAAAACCAGTGAAACCGTGTGTTTCGAGATTTTTCGGGAAATTCTCCGGGTTAACCGGGTTTATGATGCCGAAAGCTATCTGGTAATGGCTTCCCAGAGTGTGGTTGATCGACTACTGGATGAGGAGTCTGACAACGTGGCTGACCTTGAAACCTTTATAGCCAAGACGGTCCGTTTCCAGGTGGAACCATTTTATAGCCAGGAGCAATACGATGTGGTTTTGCTCTGATTTTGGAGCAATCTACCGGCGGAGGGGGTGACTTAGAGTGACACCCCGGATGCCTCCTTCCGACAGCCAGCCAGCCCGTTTGATTGCGCTGCTGACCAGCACTTTCTGGTGGCTGTTGGTGGTTGCTCTGGTGCTGTTTGCTCTCTACGCCGGAATCGGAAGGCAGCTCACCCATAATATTGATGCCTTCCGGGATGACCTTTCCCGCGAGCTATCCGCCCGCCTTGATCACGACGTCAGTATTGGCAGCCTCTCCTCTCGCTGGTTCTGGCTTGACCCTTCCTTTACGGCGGAAAATATAGAAATCACTAACCCCGATACCGGGGTGCGGGCATTGCATCTGCAGCATCTGACTATTCGGTTTGACGCATTGGCCTCGTTGATGCGTTTTAGAGTTGTATTCGAGGATTTTGAGGCTGAAGGGCTCGATTTGACGCTGAATCAACGTGACAGTGGCGATCTCGGCGTTCGAGGAGCGGATTTCCAGGAACCCTTCAACAACCGACTCCGGTATTGGCTGGAAGTTGCCGGAAAGTGGCTGTCAGACCCTTACATAAAAGTCACTCGTGTAAGCCTGGGTATCCGGGATAACCAGGGCCAGCTCAGGCACCTCGACATTCCCCAGCTTGACCTGAGATACCAACAGGGCCTTTTTCGTGCATCAGGGCGCGCTATGCGATCCGCAACGACCCAGCAGCTCGCCAGTTTTACGCTCGTGGGGAAGCACTTCTTTCGCGGTGATTTTACCGGCCAGCTTTACCTCGATGTGGATTCCGGACGCCTGTTCGACGGCCTGATTGATGAGTATCAATGGAAGGATATACGCGTAGAAGGCTTTGATCTGGGTGGTGAGGCCTGGCTTACCTTCCGTTCAGGTGTCTTGCAGCAAGTCAACGGGACGGTCAGGACGCCGTACCTGCAGCTCGGTGTTGGAGGGGAGTCTCTGGCGCCGCTAGAAGATATCAGCGCCCGATTCGGCTGGCGCCGCCATAATACTGTCCTCGAAGCAAAGGAGGGTGCCAGCGCACAACCTGAAACCATTGGGGAGTGGCACCTGAAACAGCTGGCCTGGACCTGGAATGGTGACACAGTGCCGCCGTTCAGTCTGCTTTTGTCGCCCCAGCCCGAGGGGTTCTCTTTAACAGCTGACGCTCTTCCCTTGCTCCCGTTAAGACGGCTTGCCGAAACCCTGCCTCTGCTGCCTGATGTGGCCCGTGAAGCGCTCGAACAGTATCGTCCCGTCGGTTTTCTCGATGGTATGACGCTCAGCATTCCGGGCAATACAGGCAGTAGTTTCGAATTATCCGGGCGCCTCAGGGGTGTCGGGGCAGCCGCATACGGGGGTGCTCCAGCGGTACAGAACGTGAATGGGTTCATTTACGTTGATCAGACATCAGGCTATGTGGAGGCCCGCTCAGGCATTCAGCCCGTTGCTCTCGGCTTTCCTCAACTCTTTGGAAGCGAGTGGTCGTTACCCGAACTTGCCGCTACCGTCGCCTGGAAGCTGGATGGATCTGTAACCCGGGTATATGCGTCAGACATAACCATGACCTATGGCGAGGACACCCATCTGACCGGCGCTTTTGACCTGAAACTGGACAGGCAGGGTGAGGACGATCTCGGATTGCGAGTGGCTGTCGAGAATGCAGATGAATCCATGTTGGCGGACTTTGTACCTGCAAAGGTCGTGGATGCCGGCCTTTACGAATGGCTTACCTCCGCTATAGAAGAGGCAGATATTACTTCGGGTGTGTACTACGGCCATGGACAGATTGGTGGAGACGCACCTTCGGGGTCGTTTGTTTCCTCCATGTGGTATGAATTCGAGAACGGCATCGTCCGCTACGATGAACAATGGCCGGAAGTGACGGAGGCACGTGGAAGAGTTGCCATACAGAATGGCGACACTCTGGTGTCTCTGGAGTCGGGAAAAACCGGTGGGTTGGCGCTGAACCCCGCAACCGTTGCGGTTATTCCCGGCGATGGCGGGGCGCGGGTCCGAGTGGATGTGTCAGCACCTGTGCCGGGTAGTGCTATCGCATTCTGGATGACTGACAGCCCATTTGGGGCGATGGCCGGCACTCAGGCTTCAAACCTGAATTACGGTGGCGACTACTTGCTTGATCTGGATATTGACCTGCCACTTGATAATGCTGGAGGCGTGGTCGTGGAAGCCGATGTCAGTACGTCGAACGGCTATGTAGGGTATCCGGGTGCGGACCTGAGTTGGGAGGATATTTCCGGGTCCCTGAAATACCACTCGGAGAAAGGTTTTTCAGGAGATCCGCTCAGTGCCCGGTTTCTCGGTGAGCCGGTCGAGGTTATGTTCAGCCAATCCTCTTCGGATAAAGCTTCTGATGCCGACGGGCTTAGCATCAGGCAAACCGGCTCCCTGTCTGTACCTGACGCGCTCCGTCAGGCCGGTTTGGCTGAGGGGGGAGAGAACAATGGCAGCGGACAAAGCAAATACGGGTTGAAAGGGAGTATTGATTATTCTGCGGAGCTCAATGTGGACGCAGATACAGCTTCGATCATCACCGTTCGCTCAACCCTTGAAGGATTGGCTATTGATTGGCCCGGCCCGTTTTCCAAAAAATCGGCAGAGGCGACGCCGCTGGTTGCAAAAATTGATCCGGCGGAGGCAGATGGAATTGGCATCACCGGGAGCTGGCAAGATCGGGCGACCTTTGATCTGCTGCTGAAAAGTTCCGGTGTTGAGCTGACGTTCGACGAATTGTACCTCGGCGATCAGACGCTCACGAATATTCACCTGGAAGCACTCGATCTGGGCGATCGCTGGATTTTAACAACTCGCTCCGAGCGGGCGGTCGGCAGAATCGTTTTCCCGGCCGACGATCGCCCCATAGCTGCAAATTTTGAAGTAGTACGCCTTATCCGGAATGACGCCACGGCAAATGATGAGCCGGAGTTGCTGACGGTCGAGCAGCAGTTGGAAGCCTTCCGGGCGATGGATATAGCGAACTGGCCAGATGTGGATATAGATATTTCCGAACTGCAACTGAATGGGGGCAGCCTTGGGCGTTGGTCCTTCCACCTGCGACCAGAGCCCTCCCAACTCAATATCAGCGGCATCGAGGGGCGGTTAAAATCCCTCACGCTTCTCGGTGATATGACCTGGGGCGTAATAGACAACAGAGAAACCAGCCAGTTTACCGGGTCGGTTTCTGGCGGTGCGCTGGCGGATCTTGGCGAGCTCTTCGATACGGATATCCCGCTTTCCAATAAGCAGACGGACGTTCAGCTGGAACTGGACTGGCCAGGTCGGCCGGATGAGTTTGAGATTGCGGGGCTGAGCGGCGAGGTCAGCTTACGACTGGATGATGGTGTGATTCTGGAGCGCAACAACAGTGCCCAGATATTCCGGGTATTCAACCTGCTCAATGCCGATACCCTGTGGCGCAGGCTCAAACTGGATTTTTCCGATCTGTATGAGCGAGGTGTAGCGTTTGATGCGATCTCAGGCAAGGCGAGGCTGAACGAAGGTCTGCTGACCATGGATCCGGAACTCCAGGTTGTGGGGCCTTCGCTAGCCTTCAAGCTCAGCGGTAACACAGACCTGGCAAATGAAGCGCTTGATATGCGCCTGGTGGTCGTTTTGCCACTGACCCAGAATCTTCCCCTGGCAGCGTTGTTGATGGGCGCCAGTGCGCCGATAGGGGGAGCTCTTTTCGTACTGGACAAGGTGCTGGGCGACCCATTGAGCAAGTTGACCAGCGCCACTTACAACGTCACCGGCACCTGGGACGAGCCCAAAGTAGATCTCAGGCAGGTTTTTGATACCGGTGGCTAATCTGGGTTAGGCCTCAACCTCGTCAATACGCTCCCTCAGGTAGCGGAACAGTTTGCGGGTCTGGCCAGTATTTTTCTGCTTTTCAACGTCCCTGCGGGCGTTGCGAACCAGATTGCGTAAGTGTTGTATGTCAGCATCCGGGCAGTATCTGAAGAACTCACCCGCCACGGCATCACCTTCTGCAATCATACGGTCACGCCAGCGTTCAGCCAGGTGATGGCGACGTGTATGTTCTTCGCTGCCTGAATCGAAGGCATCAATGGCACGCTGCACCGCTTCCGGATCATCTTCCTGTCGGATAATCTTGCCGATGTACTGCAGATGGCGTCGCTTGGCTTCGTTCTGGCGAATCCTGCGCGACTCTTCAATGGCATGTCTCAGAGTATCGCTGATAGTAAGCGTATCAAGCTGCTCATCGCTCAGCTCCATCATGCGCTTACCAATACCCTGCAGTGCGTGCATCTCCCGCTTGAGCTGGGATTTACTCGGGCCGGAATATTCGTAGGTATCGTTATCTTCGTGATCGCTGTCAATCATTAGTGCATCCAGGGTTTTCGAGTCAGGCGTAGACGATGGTCGCAAGGCCCAGAAATGACATGAAGCCCACCACATCTGTCACGGTGGTCAGTATAACGCTGCCGGCCAGGGCAGGGTCGATGTTCCGGGATTTCAGGAATAGTGGCAGTACCGTGCCCACCAATGCGGCGACGACCAGGTTGATAACCAGCGCAGCGGCAATGATAGCGCCTATAAGGACATCCTGGAACCAGGCCATGGCGGCGGCCGCCACGACGACAGCCCAGAGCAAACCATTGAGAATACCCGAGAGAAACTCCCGGTTCAGTAGCCAGCCTACATTGGCGCCACTGATTTGCCCCACGGCCATGCCCCGGATAACCAGAGTGAGAGTCTGGCTGCCTGCTATGCCCCCCATGCTGGCCACGATAGGCATCAGTATCGCAAGGGCGACAACTTTGTCGATGGTGCCCTCGAACAGCCCAATTACCCCGGAGGCAGTGAAAGCCGTGATCAAATTGACACCCAACCAGACAGCTCTGCGGCGGGTGGTCTTCCATACCGGAGCAAAGGTGTCTTCATCGTCATCGAGGCCGGCCATGCTCAGCAGCGAGTGATCTGCATCCTCCCGGATAACATCTACCACGTCATCGATGGTGATCCGGCCCAACAGGCGACCCTCGTCGCTCACAACGGGGGCGGAAATCAGGTCGTAACGTTCAAACAGCGTGGCCACTTTAGTATCGGAAAGGGTGACGGGAATAGGCTCGATATCGGTGTCCATGACTTCCCGTACCGTTGCGCTCTGGTTGGATACAAGCATTTTGGTAATGGGAAGCATGCCGATAAACTCGTCCCTGCGGCTTACCACAATCAAGCTGTCGGTCATGGGCGGTAGCGCTTTGTGCCGGCGCAGGTACCGCAAGACCACATCCATGCTCAGGTCGGGGCGCACGGTGATGGTATCCGTGTTCATCAGGCCGCCGGCGGTGTCTTCCGGGTAGGAAAGCACTTCTTCGACCCGCTGCCGGTCCTGTTCGTCCATGGTGTCCAGGACTTCCTGGATCACCGCATCCGGCAGCTGTTGCAGAAGGTCGGCGAGATCGTCGGACTCGAAGTCCTCGATGATATCTGCCAGCTCCTGAGCATTCAGGCGGCTCAGGTATTCGGCACGAATATCTTCATTAAGATACTGGAGAACCTCGCCTTCCAGCTGTTTGTCTACCAGGTTCCATAGCACGGCACGCTGGCGTGGAGGCGAAGATTCAAGCAGGTGAGCGATATCACTGGGGCTCAGGCCGCCATTGAGAATGCGGGCGACCTGTTTCAGGGCGCCACTGTCCAGCGCTTCACTCAGTGAGCGTAGACGTTGGCGGGCTTGGCTTTTTTCCAGAATATCGGACATGAATCACCTGAGCTCAGAAAACACCTGCATTATAACGGAGTTAGGCTGTGCACGTGAGAAAGAGTTACAGGGATGTTCAGTGAAAAATGGTGAGTTACTCACCTTCCCCGAAATAGTCGTTGATCAACCCGGCAAGGGCCTCAATAGCTTCCTGCTCGCCCGGGCCGTCTGCCACGAGTTCCACTTCTGTGCCTTTGCTGGCAGCAAGCATCATGACCTGCATGATGTTTTTTGCGTCCACCTCGCGACCTTTGCCGCAGACTTTGACGGAACAATCAAATGCCGACGCTGTGGCAACCAGCTTGGCGGTGGCCCGGGCATGCAGACCGAGTTTATTGATAATCACAATATGCTGCCGTATCACGCTGGTTCAGACCTCTTTCCGGGCCTGCAAATGCGGTAGCTCGGTGTGACGTACCTGAGCGTTACTGGTGTGTTCCCGGAAGTGCCGCCCCAACTGTTCGCAGATATAAACAGATCGGTGCTGACCGCCAGTGCAACCAATGGAAATGGTCATGTAGCTGCGATTGCTATCCGCAAAGGAGGGAATCCAGCTCTCCAGAAACGTAATGAGGTCGGCTATCATTTTTTTGCTTGAAGGCTCTTTTTCAAGAAACTCGATCACTGGCTGATCAAGGCCTGTAAACTTTCGCAGGCTGGTATCCCAGTAGGGATTGGGCAGGCAGCGCACATCAAACACATAATCGGAATCCAGAGGTACGCCGTGCTTGAAACCGAAGGACTGGAAAAGCAAGGCCAGTTCCTGATCCTTACGACCCGCTACCCGCTGCTTCACCATATCCCGCAGCTCATACATCGACAGCCCTTTGGTGTTGATGTAAAGGTCCGAGAGCTTTGAGAGCGGCTCAAGCAGACTCTTTTCGTTGCTGATTGCCTCCCTGAGCGAGGTTTTGTCGTCGCTCAGCGGGTGCTTGCGCCGGGTGGCATGGAAGCGTTGCAGCAAGGACTGTTCATCGGCATCCAGAAAGATGATCTCTACCTGAATGTCATCTCTGCGAAGCTTGCGGTAAATCTCCTCAAAATTGGCCAGTTCGCCGGACAGGTTGCGGGCATCGATACTGACCGCCATTTTGTCGAGTCGCCCGGGAGCACTCTGGTTAGCAGCTTCCCGGGTAAGAGGAAACAGCAGCCCGATCGGCAGGTTATCAATACAGTAGTATCCGAGGTCTTCCAGTACGTGAAGGGCGGTACTCTTGCCGGAGCCGGACCTGCCACTGACGATGATGAGCTTCATGATGAAACAGCCTGTTCCCAGAGTGGATGTCAGCCGCTCGCGGCGGTCATGCGTTGGTAAAGCGTGCTCGCATCTTCGCTCTGCCTGAGACGGTCACAGAAGGTACGCTCATTGAATTTCTCGGCGAGCTGGCTCAGTAACTCAAGGTGCTCACTGGTGGCTTCCTTGGGTACCACCAGTGCAAATACAAGATCCACCGGCTGGTTATCAATCGCATCAAACTCGACGGTTTCGTCCAGCGTCATCAGAACGCCAATAACGTGCTCAAGCCCTTCCAGGCGGCAGTGGGGGATGGCGATCCCCTGGCCGATTCCAGTGCTGCCCAGCCGCTCACGAGCGATCAGATTGTTGAAAATCTGGCTCTCGCTGAGTGAATCATTTTGCTGACGGATCTGCTCGGCAATGAACTCCAGAACCCGCTTTTTACTCGAGGCGGGTACCTTACACAGGGTCAGTTCCGGTGCAAGAATGTTGTCTATTGTCAGGGATGTGTCGCTCATGAATCGACCGCGCTTCCGTTAAAATAAAGCTGCGGCACGTTGTCCGGGCCGCAGCTTGATTAGATTACATGCCTGAAAATGGCCGCCTATCGGGCGGTATTTCCCTGCATCCTGTCCAGGCTTTTCTCTTTGTGCTTGAGGATCTGTCGGTCAAGCTTGTCGACGAGGCCGTCGATAGCCGCATACATATCCTCGTTTTCCGCCTTTGCGTGAATCTCACCACCAACCACGTGGAGCGTAGCATCGGCGATCTGCCGAACCTTATCAACTTCCAGTGTTACCTGGCAGTTACTGATATGGTCGAAGTGCCGCTCCAGCCGTTCAAACTTTTCGGATACATATTCCTTCAAAGCGGGAGTCAGTTCTACGTGATGGCCTGAAATGTTGAGTTGCATAGACGTCTCCTGTTGTCATTCGTTCCGGCTCCTGGAGCCGGACTGAGTGCTGGCGTTTGTGACTGTGCCAGCGAAATCCGTAGTAGTCAGTTAACCGTGTCCGGTTCAAACCAGGCGCTTGCGTTCGTTCGAGGGCGGAATGTGCATGGCTTCGCGATATTTTGCAACTGTGCGCCTCGCCACTTTGATTCCCTGTTCCCCAAGCATGGTCGCAATCTTGCTGTCACTCAACGGCTTTTTAGGTGTTTCGGCCGCAATCAGCTTTTTGATCATGGCGCGAATCGCGGTTGAGGAGCATTCTCCGCCCTCGTCAGTGCTGACGTGGCTGGAAAAAAAGTACTTCAGCTCGAAGATACCCCGAGGGGTATGCATGTACTTCTGCGTCGTTACACGGGAAATGGTGGACTCATGCATTTCCACTACCTGGGCGATATCAGAGAGAATCAGCGGCTTCATCGCCTCCTCTCCATGATCCAGAAAGCCCTGCTGGTACTCAACAATACGTGTGGCTACCTTCAACAGAGTTTCGTTCCGGCTTTGCAGGCTTTTTATGAACCACTTGGCCTCCTGAAGCTGGTCACGAAGATAGGTATTGTCAGCGCTGCTGTCCGCACGCTTTATCAATGAAGCATAGCTGGCATTCACGCGTATGCGCGGTGCAATTTCCGGATTCAGCTCCACGCGCCACCGGCCGTTGTGTTTGCGTACGATGACATCGGGAATGACATAATCCGGTTCTGTGCGATCGATAATGTCACCAGGCCGCGGATTTAGGCTGGTGATCAGCGCGAGCACATCACGCAATTGATCTTCTTTTAGGCGGCTGCGGCGAAGCAACTGGGCATAATCGCGATTGCCCAGCAGATTTATATAATGGGTGATAACCAGACGCGCCTGGGCCAGCCAGGGTGTTTCCGGGGGCAGTTGGTTGAGTTGAATCAACAGGCAATCCTGCAGATCCCGGGCGAAAACCCCCGGCGGATCGAAGTACTGCAGCCGCCGTAAAACGGCTTCCACTTCATCCATTTCAAGAGGGTCTTCATCGCTCTCGTCACTCAGGCCCGCGTAGATCTCATCAAGTGTACTGGTGAGATACCCGCGCTCATCTACCGCATCCATCAAAGCATGAGCAATGGCCTGATCCCGCTCACTCAACGGAGTAAGGTTGAGCTGCCATTCAAGATGGTCCCTGAGGGTTTCGGTCGGAGAGTTCCGGGTTTCGAAATCGTGGTCGTTCTCATCATCGTTCCGCGCGGCCGGGGCGGGAGCGGACTGATAAACATCTTCCCAGGCGGTATCTACGGGAAGATCATCGGGAAGCGCATCCGGTATTTCGTTTTCGGACTGCCAGTCCGGGCCGGTTTCGTTTTCATCCCAGTCAGAAGCGTTAGAGTCACCAGCTACGTCGGCCGAAACTTCCTCCGACGCGGTGTCTTTGTGCTCGCCCTGATCGTTATCGGCTGGGGTCGATTCAGACTGGTCGTCATCTTCCGAGGCTTCCAGCAGGGGATTGGATTCCAGGGCTTGCTGGATTTCCTGCTGAAGATCGAGAGTTGATAACTGCAGAAGCCTGATCGCCTGTTGCAGCTGGGGCGTCATGGTCAGGCTTTGACCCAGCTTTAATTGTAATGAGGCTTTCATAACCATCGCTCAGGATCCGTCACTTATACCCACTCTGAATTTCTTGCATTGACTAAAAAATCTATGTATGCCGGCTACTTGCCGCCACTTTAGATTATCCTAGCAAGTTCTTTGCCGAGTTTACTTGCTCCGGGTCTGCAAAACAATCGAACGGGTGTAACCGAGTGTCGAAAACAAAGCTTACAGGTGAAATTCATTGCCAAGGTACACTTCTTTAACTTGTTGATTGGCCAGAATAGATTCCGAATTTCCAGAGGCAATAATGTGGCCACCTGAAACAATGTAAGCGTTCTCGCAGATATCCAGTGTTTCGCGCACGTTGTGATCGGTGATCAGAACACCTATACCTTTGTCCCGGAGGTGACGAATAATCTGTTTGATATCACTCACGGAGATAGGGTCTACACCTGCAAATGGCTCGTCGAGCAGAATAAAGGCGGGTTCCATCGCCAGAGCGCGGGCGATCTCAACCCGGCGGCGTTCACCCCCGGAGAGCGCCATGCCAAGGCTATCGCGAATATGGGTGATGTGAAATTCTTCCAGCAACTGCTCGAGCTTCTGCAGGCGGTCAGCACGATTGAGGTTTTTGCGGGTTTCCAGAATCGCCATGATGTTATCTCGCACGGAGAGCTTGCGGAACACCGAGGCTTCCTGCGGCAGGTAGCCAATCCCTTTGCGGGCTCGTCCGTGCATGGGTAAGGGCGTAATGTCCTGGCTGTCGATGGTTATGCGGCCATTGTCGGCGTTCACCAGCCCTACAATCATATAGAAACAGGTGGTCTTGCCGGCGCCGTTAGGGCCGAGCAGTCCGACGATTTCACCGCTGCGAATTTCCAGCGAAACATCGATGACCACTTTTTTCTGTTTGTAGCTTTTCGCCAGGTTGCTCGCTCTGAGAACTGCCATCGAACCTCTGTTTGCTGTAATCAGCTGTTATTGGTTGGAGTTGGTACCGCGGGGCTGGATGATCATTTCGACCCGGCCCGGGCCAGCGCCGGTATCCTCGCTGCCTTCTGCAGTGACCACTCGTTGCTCGGTATCGTAATGAATAATGTCGCCGCTGAACACGTTGCCATTCTGCTCAATCACAGCCTCGCGTTCAAAGGTGAGCTGTTTGTCAGAGGCCGACCAGGTTATGTTGAGGGCTTTGGCGTCGGTCTCACCTTCTCCGCTGGTAACCGGCTGCTGGTAGCGTGCAGGAGTACCATTGGCCTCAATGCGGTTCAGGCCTTCGGCGCTGCGATACAGAACGACACGTTCCGCCGTTAGACGGGTTTTGCCCTGAACCAGTTCTACAGCTCCGGTGTAGGTGGCAATGCCCTTACCGTCGTCGAGACGAGCGCTGTCAGCGCTGACGGTAATAGGGGAGTCGGAGTCAAGATCAAATGCCATTGCCGGGCCAGTGAGGCTTGCAACCAGAATGCCGGCAAGCACTTTGCCCATTGAGTTATCTGACGGTTTCATAGCGTCCTTCCACCTGGGAGTTGAGTTCCAGAATGCGTTCATCAATCCACGCGTTCATGCCTTTAGCCCGGGTAGTGCCCACGCTGTCAGTAATTTCTACAAAATCATCGGTGTAGACTTTACCCTGATTGTTGTCCAGGGTCAGGCTCTCTGTGACCAGAGTCGCTTCACGCTCACCAATAGTGCGCACCACGCGAACGTTGCCGGTCAGGTGTAACAGGTCTTCGCCCTGCAGCAGGTTGCCGTTCTCGGCTTTGAGTACCCATGGCTCAGTTTCGGTTGCGCTGAACACCTCTGCATTGGGCAGCTCCATGGTAGCCCGGTTTCCCTCTTCAAACTGTTCGATACGGGGGCTGGTAAAAACGATCTTGCGATTGCCTGCGTCATCGTAAGATGTGTAGCTGCCGTTGATTACAAAACCGTCGGGTTCACCCTCTCCTCGGAGCTGTCTGGCATCGCTGTAACTGGTTACCGGTGATTCGTCACTTTGCCACAGAAGGAAAAACGTGGCGGCGATGGTGGCTGCCAGCGCGAGCATGCGAAGTCGTGGCCTGTTTGCCATGGCCAGCAAAGATAGCAGGCTGTTCTTTTCGCTTTGTGCCATGGCTATGGTTCCAGATAGGGCGTCAATGCTGAGTTCAGGCTGCCCCCTGCCGTCAGTAGCAGGTCACAGAGTTCGCGCACGGCTCCGTTGCCACCGCTAACCTCGGTGCAGTAATCCGCATGCTCTTTCACCAGCCAGTATGCGTTCGGAACCGTAACCCCAAGGCCCGCGTAGCGAATGGCGGGCAGGTCCGGCAAATCATCGCCCATGTAGGCGATGGCTTCTGGCAGAATGCCCAGCGTGCTCACTAACTCTTGCAGGGCGACCTTTTTATCCTCGCGACCCTGCATAAGATGAGGGATTCCAAGGTCTTTCATACGCTTTTCAGTAAGCGGTGAGTTGCGGCCGGTAATGACGGCTACAGTGATGCCCGCTGCCATGATCTGTTTGAGACCCAGCCCGTCCAGAATGTTAAAACCTTTCAGCTCATCGCCTTTTGCGCTGAAGTAAATTTTGCCGTTGCTCATGATGCCATCAACGTCCAAAGCAACAAGCTTGATACGCGCTGCTTTCGTCAGCAGGGTGTCGGGCCAGTTTTCCTGAAGTGGGCTTTTTAGTTCTTCCATTAAATCGATCTCTGAATAACTCTTTAAGCAGCTTTTTAGATAACTCCGGCGCGGAGCAGGTCGTGCATGTTAATGGCTCCAACCAGGGCGCCGTTTTCGTCGACCACGGGGAGTGCGTTTATCTTCAGGCCTTCCATAACGTTGAGGGCCTCGGCTGCCAGCTGATCCGGCTGAATGGCTCTTCCATTGCGCGTCATCACATCCCGCATGGGGGTGGTGTGCACATCAATGGACTTATCCAGGGTACGGCGCAAGTCGCCGTCAGTGAAAATGCCAGTCATGGAGCCAGCACTGTTTACGACGGTGGTCATTCCCAACCCTTTGCGGGATATCTCCAACAAAGCGCCGCTCAGGGTGGTGTCTTCCCCTACCACGGGTATGCGATCACCAGTGTGCATAATGTCGGAAACCCGTAGCAGGAGTTTACGACCCAGGCTGCCGCCCGGATGTGAGATCGCGAAGTCTTCCGCGCTGAAGCCCCGCGCCTCCAACAAGGCAACGGCCAGGGCATCGCCCATCACCAGGGTTGCGGTTGTACTGGATGTCGGCGCCAGTCCAAGAGGGCAAGCCTCTGTTTCCACTCTGACATCCAGGTTCGCAACCGCCTCTTTCGCCAGTACGGACGCCGGATTGCCGGTCATGCTGATCAGAGGTGCGCCCATGCGTTTGATCAGTGGCAGGATGGTAACCACTTCGCTGGTGTTGCCGCTGTTCGAAATGGCAATTACGACGTCCTGGCTGGTTATCATGCCCATATCGCCATGGCTGGCTTCCCCTGGGTGAACAAAAAAAGAAGGGGTGCCGGTACTGGCCAGGGTAGCTGCAATCTTGTTACCCACATGGCCGGACTTGCCCATGCCTGTCACCACAACACGGCCTTTGCATGCCATGATTACTTCGCAGGCACGTACAAAGTGGTCATCGATGCGATTTTCCAGGGCGCTGATTGCATCGCGCTCAATGCGAATGGCCTGGAGTGCGGGGTTCCGGAAATTGAATGTTTTTTGCTCAGTCATCGGGCAAAGGGCCTGCTTTTTCGTTAATTTACGGGAATGCGATAAAGTTGACGAAGTATAACATTTCCCACCAGTCGCGAGGCCTGGTTACTGGATGTTCATCAGAGATTGCAGTAGCGGGCGTTGTAGCGAATTCCGCAAGGATTTCTCTGTAAAGTTCAGTGAAACTGATCATTGCTATCGATTCATTTTACGAACCACTGATTGAGCTTGTGGGCTCCTTAGAATAATGTAGCCGGTCTTTGAAAGCCAAGCGCTATGCGTTGAGAGCTAAAGGCTATGGGCTGAAAGGTAAGGAATATGGGTTTGAGCTCGTACATTTCATTAAAGGACGTTGTATTTTCGCGCTCCGGTCGCCGCATTTTCAATGGTGTTTCCGTGGACATTCCCCGTGGAAAAATTACCGCCATTATGGGCCCTAGCGGCAGCGGGAAAACCACTTTGTTGCGTTTGGTTGGTGGTCAGCTCCGGCCAGATTCCGGCAGCATTATGGTGGATGGTCACCCGATTTCTGAACTTCGCCGTAAAGAGCTTTACAAGTTTCGGGAAAAAATGGGCATGTTATTCCAGAGCGGTGCCTTGTTTACCGATTTGAGCGTATACGAGAATGTGGCTTTCCCGATGCGTGTGCACACGAAATTGCCGGAAGACATGATTCACGACATCGTAATGATGAAGCTGGAGGCCGTTGGTTTGCGTGGTGCGCGCAAACTTATGCCATCGGAACTTTCCGGTGGTATGGGTCGGCGCGTCGCTCTGGCCCGCAGTATTGCTCTGGATCCGGAGCTGATCATGTACGATGAGCCCTTTGCCGGGCAGGACCCGATTGGTATGGGTGTGCTGGTGAAACTGATTCGTGACCTCAACAGCTCCATGGGGCTCACCAGTGTTCTGGTCTCCCACGACGTAAAAGAATCCCTGAGCATCTGCCATTACGCCTGTATTATCGCGGATGGAAAAGTGATTGGTACAGGTACACCTGCCGAGTTGCAGGATCATCCGTCCGAGCAGGTACAACAGTTTTTGAACGGGCACCCGGATGGCCCCGTGCCGTTCCATTACCCATCCTCGGCTGCGGCTGAAGATTTTGGTCTCTCGGGAGGTGTCTCGTGATCAACAGAATCGCTTCCTTCGGGCGTAGCGGGATCGACCTTGTTATATCGTTCGGCCAGGCTGGCCGCTTTCTGGCGGGCGTCTTGTCAGGTGTTCCGCACCCAGCAACCGGTTTCCCGCTTTTGATGAAGCAGCTGTATTCGGTTGGTGTGCTATCGCTGGCTATCATAGTGGTTTCCGGCCTGTTTATCGGCATGGTACTCGGCCTTCAGGGCTATACAATTCTCAGCGATTTTGGTTCCGAAGCGGCCATAGGGCAGATGATTGCGCTTACCCTGGTGCGTGAGCTCGGGCCTGTGGTAACCGCACTGCTGTTTGCCGGGCGCGCAGGCTCGGCGTTGACCGCTGAGATAGGCTTGATGAAAGCGACCGAGCAGCTGTCCAGTATGGAAATGATGGGGGTCGACCCTTTGCGGCGGGTTATTGCTCCCAGGCTCTGGGCGGGTTTCATTGCCATGCCGGTGCTGGCTATCATTTTTTCAATGGTAGGTATCTGGGGCGGAATGCTGGTTGGTGTCGAATGGCTGGGCGTTTTTGAGGGTTCATACTGGGGCAATATGCAGGCCTCAGTGGACTTCTGGGACGATGTAGTAAATGGCGTGATTAAAAGCGTGGTGTTCGGCTTTGTGTGCGCCTGGATTGCGGTTTATCAGGGCTACGACTGTGTACCCACATCGGCAGGAATCAGCTCGGCTACTACAAAAACGGTGGTTTACTCCTCGCTGGCCGTGCTGGGGCTGGATTTTGTGCTCACTGCCGTAATGTTCGGCAACTTCTGATTAACGACTGACGAGATAATACCGGGAGCGGGTAATGACACAAAGAACAACGGATATCACAGTTGGCCTGTTTATGCTGGCGGGGCTTGCAGCGCTGCTGTTTCTCGCATTGCAGGTAAGCGGACTGTCGCCAAAATCCGCAAAAAGTACCTACACCATTTACGCCGACTTTAATGACACCGGCGGTATTACACCCCGAGGCAGGGTGTCCATGGCAGGCGTAACGGTGGGCACTATTGATTCCATCAGTCTGAACAAGGAAACCTTCCAGGCGCGGGTCGCTATGTCCATCCATGGTGATGTGGACAATATCCCCGCAGATAGCGCTGCAGTAATACGTACATCCGGATTGCTGGGCGAGCAGTACATTGATATATCAATTGGTGGCGAAATGGACTCCCTCAAAGAGGGCGACACGTTCTACTCCACCCAGTCTGCCATGAATATCGAACGGCTGATCAGCAATTTTGCGTCTGGCAAATAAGCCAGTTTTGCGACAGAACAGGAGAATCAGGTGATTGCGTCAATACAACGATTTTTTCTCGCTCTGACTCTGATGGCGTTTTGCGTGGCATCAGTTCATGCGGGCCCGGAAGAAGACTTGCAGCAGTATGTGGATGAGAATACACAGATGCTGGTAGAGAAACTTAACGCCGAGCGCGGGCTTTATGACCGTGATCCTGAGGCGTTTTACCAGAGTATGGACGATGCACTTGAGGGTTTTGTTGATTTTCGCCGAATTGCAGCCCGGGTAATGGGTCGTTATGCGCGGCAAACAACTCCCGAACAGCGGGATGAGTTTGTGGTTAAATTCAAGCGCAGCCTGTTCGACAGCTACGCACAGGCGTTGGTGAGTGCGGAAGATTTCAGAATCAATGTCAACGATGCTTCCATCAATCCGCAGAACGATAACCGTGCTTCTGTGGCCATGGAAGTGATTACTGCCACGGGAAATCGTCACTCAGTCACCTATTCCATGTATCGCCGGGAGGGCAGTAACTGGATGATGGAAAATGTGATCGTCGAGGGAGTTAACATCGGCCTGTCGTTCCGGGATCGCTTCACCCAGGAAATGGAAGCCAACCGTGGGCAGGTTCAGGTAGTGATCGACGGATGGAGTGATGCAGTGAAATCTCTCAACCTGGAAGACGAAGTGAACAATTCATGAACACAGAGCTACCGACGGTGAAGCAAAAGGGTGGCGTGCTCGCGGTTGCCGGGGCCATTGACGCTCACACAGTGTTGCCATTGCGAGCTGAGGGCGAGCGGCTGATCAAAACGGCTAGCGGAAGCCTGGTGGTGGATCTTGAAGGCTTGACCACCACTCACAGTGCGGCCCTCTCTATGCTTCTATGTTGGAGTCGGCTTGCTGAAAAGCAGGGTGTTTCACTGTCTTTCACAGGCGCACCAGAGCGCCTCGTTTCGCTTGCGGCTTTGAGCAACCTCGCGGATTGGTTACAATCCCGCCCCTGATTTCAATAAAACCCGAGGATTTACTATGGACGCCACCGAAGTCTCCGAGCTGGTCAAAGAAGCACTGCCTGATTGTGAAGTGCAGGTACAGATCGACGGCAGCCATTACATGGTGGTAGTCATAGGTGAGGTTTTCGAAGGCCTGTCGAGCATCAAGCGGCAGCAACTGATCAACAAGGCGCTATTCCAGCAAATCATGGATGGCACTATTCATGCCCTTCATCCGAAACCTTTTACACCGGCTGAATGGGCCGCGCGCCAGGGCTGAACAGCTCGCACACGACAGGATTACCATTGTGGACAAACTTTTGATCCGGGGCTGCAAGCCCCTGGACGGCGAAATCCGGATTTCCGGTGCTAAGAATGCCGCCCTTCCTATTCTTGCTGCCACCTTGCTGGCGGATGAGCCGGTGACCGTAGGCAATCTGCCGCACCTGCACGACGTGACAACCATGATCGAGCTGCTTGGCCGCATGGGTGTGGAACTAATGATTGATGAGAAGATGAGCGTTGAAATTCACGCTAACACCATCAAGCATTTTCATGCGCCTTACGAGCTGGTGAAAACCATGCGTGCCTCCATTCTGGTGCTTGGGCCGTTGGTCGCGCATTTCGGCGAAGCTGAAGTTTCTCTGCCTGGTGGCTGTGCCATTGGCAGCCGCCCGGTAAACCTGCATATTCAGGGCCTTGAGCAGATGGGCGCGGATATCAAGGTAGAGAACGGCTACATCCGGGCGAAAACCAATGGGCGCTTGAAAGGTGCGCACATTTTTATGGATGTGGTGACGGTGACCGGCACGGAAAACCTGTTGATGGCTGCGGCTCTTGCTGAAGGCACAACCATACTCGAAAACGCTGCCCGCGAGCCGGAAGTCGTTGATTTGGCTGAATGCCTGATTGCCATGGGGGCAAAAATCACCGGGCAAGGCACTTCGACTATTGTTATTGAAGGTGTTGAGCGTTTGCACGGCTGTCACTACAACGTGCTACCAGATCGTATTGAAACGGGTACCTACCTGGTGGCGGCAGCCGCGACCGGTGGCCGCGTAAAACTAAAAGATACCCGCGCGGATCTTCTCGATGCCGTGTTGCTCAAACTGGAAGAAGCCGGCGCCCACATCACTTCGGGTCCTGATTGGATCGAGCTGGATATGAAAGGTCAGCGTCCGAAGGCGGTTAATATTCGTACAGCGCCTTACCCGGCTTTCCCCACGGACATGCAGGCGCAGTTTGCCGCGATGAATGCAGTGGCGGAAGGTACAGGCACCATCATCGAGACCGTTTTCGAGAATCGTTTCATGCACCTTCAGGAACTGACCCGCATGGGGGCGGATATCACCTTGGAAGGCAATGCTGCCATTATCAAAGGCGTTGATCATCTGACAGGCGCGCCGGTTATGGCAACGGATCTGCGGGCATCCGCCAGTCTGGTAATCGCAGGTCTGATAGCCGATGGGGATACTATTATCGACCGTATCTACCATATCGATCGTGGTTATGAGTGCATTGAAGAAAAATTGCAGCTGCTTGGTGGAAGTATCCGCCGCCTGCCAGCGTGACAGACACAAGTGGGGAACCGGAAGGACGCATGACAGACTCCATTACCATCGCCTTGTCGAAGGGGCGAATCCTGGAAGAAACTCTGCCACTGCTGGCAGAAGCCGGAATTGAGCTGGTCGACGACATCAAGAAATCCCGTAAGCTGGTGTTTCCCACCACAGATCCGAATGTGCGGGTGCTTATTATCCGTGCAACTGATGTGCCCACGTATGTGCAATATGGCGGCGCCGATTTGGGTGTGACGGGCAAGGATGTGCTGATGGAGCATGGCGGGGAAGGGCTTTACGAGCCTTTGGATCTGAACATCTCCCGCTGCCGCCTCATGACCGCCGGCCCCAAAGGTGAAACGCCGCCCGCCGGGCGCATTCGGGTAGCAACCAAGTTCGTTAATATGGCTCGCCGGTATTATGCGGCCCAGGGGCGCCAGGCCGATATCATCAAGCTTTACGGCGCGATGGAGTTGGCCCCGATACTCGGTTTGGCAGATGAGATTGTCGATATCGTGGATACGGGCAATACGTTGAAGGCCAATGGCCTTGAAGCCCGTGAGTTGATTGATCACATCAGCAGTCGGTTGGTGGTGAATCGTGCTTCTATGAAGATGAAACATCAGCAGATTAACCCCATCATTGAGAAGATGGCGGCTGCTGTGGATAGGCGCCGCTAAAGATACCTTGTGCGCTGAAGCCGTCGGGCAAGGCTGACCAAAACACGCTGTGAATACGTCCGTGTACGCTTGGCTACGCCATCCATGGCTCCGCACAGTTTTGGTCAGCCTTGCCCAACAGCTTCGCAGAAACATGAGTGTACGCTTTTAGAATTAATCCAAAGCAGGATTTGAGAAATGACCGTTAGCATCAAACGATTGAACGCCTCCCAAAGTGACTTTGATAGCGCGCTGGCTGCGCTGCTAGCCTGGGACGACAGTGTTGATCATCAGGTGAACGAGTCGGTGCGTCATATCCTGCACGAAGTTAAAACCCGTGGTGATCAGGCAGTTCTGGAGTTTACAGAGAAGTTTGATCGGCTGGATGTTGCCAGCGTCGCTGAGTTGGAGATGAGTCAGAGTCGTTTGCAGCAAGCGCTGAATGCAATTCCGAAAGAACAGCGCGTTGCGTTGGAACAGGCTGCGGATCGGGTGCGGGATTATCACGAGCGCCAGAATCAGAAGTCCTGGCAGTATCAGGATGAAGACGGCACTGTGCTGGGCCAGAAGGTGACACCGCTGGATCGCGCTGGGCTTTACGTGCCCGGTGGTAAAGCAGCCTATCCTTCGTCCGTTCTGATGAACGCCATCCCCGCGAAAGTGGCTGGGGTGGGCGAAGTTATCATGGTGGTTCCCACTCCGGATGGTGTGGTGAATGATCTGGTGCTGGCCGCCGCCGCTATTGCGGGCGTTGATCGTGTGTTCACCGTCGGCGGCGCGCAGGCGGTTGGTGCTTTGGCCTACGGTACAGAAACCATCCCTGCTGTGGACAAGATTGTTGGTCCCGGTAATATCTTTGTGGCTACGGCCAAGCGCGAAGTCTTCGGCACCGTCGGTATCGACATGATTGCCGGCCCCTCGGAAATCCTCGTGATCTGTGACGGTAAGACAGATCCTGACTGGATCGCCATGGACTTGTTCTCCCAAGCCGAGCATGACGAACAGGCCCAGTCCATTCTGGTCAGCCCCGACGCAGACTTCCTCGATGCCGTTGAGGCCAGTATCAACAAGCTACTGCCCACCATGGAGCGCGCCGACATCATCCGCGCCTCTATGTCTGATCGCGCAGCTCTGATACAAGTTTCAGATTTAAGCGAAGCCGCCAAGGTCTCCAACCGAATCGCGCCGGAACATCTGGAGTTGTCGGTCGAAGATCCGGAAGCTCTGCTGGAAGAAATCCGCCATGCTGGCGCTATCTTCATGGGTCGCTACACCGCTGAAGCATTGGGTGACTACTGTGCTGGCCCGAACCACGTACTGCCTACGAGCGGCACAGCCCGATTTTCATCCCCACTGGGTGTTTACGATTTCCAGAAGCGCTCCTCTATTATTGGCTTCAGTGCCAAAGGTGCCGACCGGATGGGGCGAGTAGCCTCTGTTCTGGCAAGGGGAGAGGGGCTTACGGCTCACGCACGATCTGCTGAGTACCGTATTAAAAGCGACTAGTTTTAGTCAGCTTGAAAATGACCCGAGCTATTTGAATATATCACCAAAGTTTGCAGGCAATTGGGGCGGCATCTGCTCCGGGAATGTTGGAGGCCATGGACGTCCGAAGACAAGCGCACATGGATGTGCTCGTAGCGGTTCCCGGAGCAGATGCCGCCCCAACTGCCGTCTCCACCGGAGCAATGAAATGAGTAAATTCTGGAGCCCCCTGGTTAAGAGCTTGGTTCCTTATGTGCCAGGCGAGCAACCCAAAATGGCCAACCTGGTGAAGCTGAACACCAATGAAAATCCGTTTGGCCCATCCCCAAAAGTGATAGATGCCATCCAGGCGGAACTCAACGACAGCCTGCGCCTCTATCCGGATCCCGAAGGCGAAAGCCTGCGCCAGACCATTGCCGGTTATCACAGCGTAACGCCCGAGCAAGTGTTCCTGGGCAATGGCTCCGACGAAGTCCTGGCGCACATATTTTTTGCCTTGTTCCAGCACGGCGAGCCTATCCTGTTCCCGGACATAACCTACAGTTTTTACCCGGTGTACTGTGGCCTATACAACATAGAAGGCAAAAAGGTACCCCTGACCGATAGCTTCGAAATCGATCCAGAAGACTACACGCAGCCCAACGGTGGGATCATCTTCCCCAATCCGAACGCGCCTACCGGTCGTTACCTCGGGCTTGAGCATGTGGAAACTATCCTCCAGGCCAATTCTGAGCGTGTAGTTGTGGTTGATGAAGCTTATATAGACTTTGGCGGCGAAACCGCTATCAAGCTTGTGGATAAATACTCCAATCTGCTGGTCAGTCAGACGCTCTCCAAGGCCCGTTCATTGGCAGGCCTCCGCGTCGGCTTCGCAATTGGCCACCCGGATCTGGTTGAGGCTTTGAATCGCGTCAAAAACAGCTTTAACAGTTACCCGCTGGACAGGCTGGCTCTGGCTGGCGCAAAAGCCGCTTACGAAGACGAGGCCTGGTTTCAAAAATCCTGCGAAGGCGTCATTTCTGAGCGGGAGCGTGTGACTGAGGCTCTGGAGGGTCTGAGTTTCGAAGTCTTGCCATCTAAAGCCAACTTCGTTTTCGCCCGTCATAAAGCGAAGTCCGGTGAAAGTCTGGCGAAAGCTCTGAGAGAGCAAGGCATTATTGTCCGTCACTTCAATAAGCCCCGGATCAGTGATTTCTTAAGGGTTACCATTGGTACTTCCGAGCAGAATGATGCCTTGATTACTGGTCTTAGATCTCTGTAAACGACTGAAGTCTGATCAAGGCTGGCAGTGAGAGGGAGCGTTCCGGGAACCGCTACGAGCACATCCATGTGCGCTTGTTTCGGGCCGTCCTTGGCCCTCTACATTCCCGGAACGCTCCCTCTCACTGCCAGCCGGCAACTCCAGTGTTTAGGTTAAAAGAGGATAAAACATGGCAACCCGTGACAGCATTCTCGCAAAGCTCAATGAATGGCTCGAGCCAGAAAATTTCCAGGACTATTGCCCCAATGGACTGCAAGTTGAGGGCAAAAGCGACGTAAAAACCATCATCACTGGCGTAACCGCCTCCCGCGCACTCATCGAAGCTGCCATTGCCGCAAACGCCGATATGGTCATTGTGCACCACGGTTACTTCTGGAAAGGCGAAGACCAGCGTATCCAGGGTATGAAGCGTGAACGCCTCAAGCGGTTATTGGACAACGACATCAATCTGGTCGCCTATCACCTGCCTCTGGATGACCATCCGGAATACGGCAACAACCGCCAGTTGGCAGACATCCTCGGTATCGAGAATCCCCGCCCGTTAAACGGTTTGGTCTGGGAAGGTGAGCTTCAGGAAGCAATGTCTCCCGAAAAATTCGGGCTGCATATTGCCAGAGCACTTCACCGGGAACCTCTGCAGGTCGGCGACGGAAAAACAGAAATTAAAAGGGTGGGGTGGTGCACAGGTGCGGCGCAAGGGTTCCTTAATACAGCGATCGACGCAGATCTCGATGCTTACATCAGTGGCGAAATTTCTGAACCGACAACCCATACAGCCAGAGAGTGCGGCATCTACTACTATGCCGCCGGACATCACGCAACCGAGCGCTATGGTGTAAAAGCGCTCGGTGTGGCGTTAGAAAAGGAATTTGGCGTCAATCACCGGTTTATAGATTGCGATAACCCGGTCTGATCAAGCCTGGGTTGCTTTCTCGCCTTTCTTCAGGCCAAAGTCTTCCGAAAGCGTACCCGAAGTCTTGGGAGCATAATCACGGGGCGGCTCAACGCCGTCTTCGCTGACTTCCTCAAGGCGCTTGCGGGAGGTTTGCTCAGCAAGCTCTGCCATCCAGTCCTCATCGTTGCACAAGCGGTTAGCGCCGCGAGCCATATGCTGGTTCACATCGCGATAGGCATCGTTAAAGCGGCTCAGCAAATGGGCCGACTCCATAAAATGCTCATTCACCTGGGCCTGATAACGGGTGTACTCGTTGCGCAGTTCTTCTGCCTGCTGTTCTGCACGGCGCTGCCTGAGGGAAGACCCCTGCCCCGAGCGGCCGACCAATACTCCGATGACAATGCCAACAATCAATGCGGCAATCGCTGCCAGAATCAGGTTTGTCATATGCTGTGTCGTCCTGTTGCCTGAAAAATGAACCAAGTCATGAAAGCCAGTATAACGCCCGTGGCCCTATCAGCCCATGCTTGCGTGCTGCGCCAATCGTCGTATTGCCCCCGCAGCCCTTCAGCATGGCGAAAAAACCGTAAATACGCGATAATACGCCGCGCCAAAATCAACGATCAGACCTCGGGATTTCCTGATGACAGCTTCCATGCCCTCTGAAACCACTGCGAGCCAGACCCCCTGGCAGCGCTATCAAGCAGATCTTGAACGCCCGGATTTTCTCAGTGATGCCGCCCAGGCAGACGCTGTTCGACGTCTCCAGACACTTTACGACAAACTCGTGGAAGCGGAAAGCGAACGCGGAAAAGCAATGGCAAAATTGCGCCGCAAGTTGAGAAAAGGCAGAGAGGAGCCAGTTAAAGGCCTGTATTTCTGGGGCGGCGTTGGCAGAGGCAAGACCTACCTGATGGACACGTTTTTTGAGTCGCTGCCCTTCAAACGCAAAATGCGCGTGCATTTTCACCGTTTCATGCAGCGGGTGCATCAGGAACTTAAAAACTTCAAGGGTGAAAAGAATCCGCTGGATCTTGTAGCGAAAAAGTTTGCGGATGAGACCCGTGTGATCTGTTTTGACGAGTTTTTTGTGTCAGATATCGGCGATGCCATGATTCTCGCAACCCTGATGGGTGGGCTGTTCAAACGTGGCGTTACCCTGGTGTGTACATCCAATATCGTTCCCGACGGCCTTTACAAGGATGGCTTGCAGCGGGCGCGCTTCCTTCCTGCAATTGCACTTGTGAACAAGCACACAGACGTAGTGAACGTAGATGGCGGCGTTGATTACCGCTTGCGAACACTGGAGCAGGCTGAGCTTTATCATTCGCCGCTGGATGAAGAGGCTGATGCCTCTTTGCGCAGAAGCTTTGATGCACTGGCGTTGGAAGCCGGCAAGCATAGTAAATCCATGGAGATTAACGGTCGCAAGATTCCGGCTCAGGAGCATGCTGACGATGTGGTCTGGTTTGACTTCAAAGACGTGTGTGACGGCCCTCGCAGCCAGAACGACTATATCGAGATGGCGCGCCAGTTTCACGCAATCATAATCAGTAACGTCCCTGTGCTCGGGGGCGAGAAAGATGATCAGTCACGCCGGTTCGTGAACATGGTCGACGAGTTCTATGATCGCAATGTGAAAGTGATCATTTCAGCAGCCGTGCCTATTACTGAGCTTTACTCTGGTGGTCGCTTGAGCTTCGAATTCGAGCGCACCGAATCCCGCCTCCTGGAAATGCAGTCACAAGAATATCTGCAGGCTCCACACAGGCCCTAGCAGGAGCAAAAAAACCATCAAAAGCAAAGTGGTTGCATCCGTAATTGTTGTCTATAGTGAGTCTGTGCGAGAAAACCCGACGTCGATCGGGTGGGTGAGCGGGTGGTGAGAGCAAAATCATACTTTTGACTGATCAAAGCACTGGACAGCGTTAGCTATAGTGCCTACATCACGAGCACTGTGCATGAAGCCTCCAATACATCGTGAATACCAATAATCAGAGCAGCGACTCAGAACAACAATGGAGTAGCCTTCCAATGACAAGAAAAATACACCAATGGCAGCGTTGGACAAAATTACCGCTTGCTGTGGCAGTAGCGGCCGGTATGTCTGGCCAAGCATCTGCGTACTCTTTTTACCTTGGGGATGTAGAAGCCCAATTCAATACCACGCTTTCAGCCGGGGCTGGGTGGCGAGTTTCGGATCAGGACAAACGCCTGATTGCTCAAGGTAACCTCGGGCCTCAATATGCTAACACCACCACAGGTGCGTCTACTAACAACTACGACGACGGTAACCTGAACTTTGGCAAGGGAGACACCTACTCAAAGATCGTCAAAGGCAACAGTGAGCTTTTCCTCAACTACGATGTAAACGGCGATATGCTTACCCGAGTCGGGGCACTGGTCCGGGGCCGTTACTGGTACGATTTCGAACTGAAAGACGAGCAGCGCGCTGTTGACGATGTGGGTCAACGCCGGGAGCTGAATAGCCAGGTAAAAGATAATGCGTCCGGTGGTGAGTTACTGGACGCCTACGTGTTTACTGACTGGTATCTCGGCGATGTTCCCCTGAGTGTACGTTACGGTAAGCAGGTTTTGAGTTGGGGTGAGAGCACATTTATCCAGGGTGGGATCAACACGATAAATCCGGTGGATGTCCCGGCTTTCAGAGCTCCGGGCTCTGAGTTGAAAGATGCTCTTTTGCCGGTGGAAATGTTTTACATCTCAGCGGGCGTGACCGAGAACATCACGCTCGAAGCATTCGTGCAGACCGACTGGGCTCCGGTTCGACCTGATGATTGCGGTACTTTCTTCTCCACCAATGATTTTGCAGGGGATGGTTGCGGCCCAGTGCTTCTTGCCGGGCAGTTACCGGATTCCCAGGCCTATGCGCAAGGCTTCATTGCACCCCGCCTGGGTGATGTAGAGGCAGATTCAAAAGACCAGTTTGGTGTTGCCATGCGCTGGTATGTACCTGCATTGAACGATTCCGAGTTCGGCTTCTATTACATCAAGTACAACAGCCGCCTGCCTTACGTCAGTGGAACCATTAAAGACGTTGGCGGAACCTTCCCGTCCTATTTCATTGAATATCCTGAAAACATCAACCTCTACGGTATTAGCGTCAATACCAACGTAGCAGGCGGGTGGTCTCTGGGTGCAGAATACTCCTATCGTGACAAAATGCCGCTGCAATGGAACGCCTTCGAGCTGATTTATGGCGGGCTTCAACTTGCAAATCCGGTTGATGGCAGTCCGGTAAGTAAGCTGGAACAACAGCGTCTTGAAGAAGCAGGCGGGACGCTTACTCCAGGTTCCAGAGTTTCGGGTAATGATAGTTTCGGTGTTTCCCAAGCTCAGTTTACATTGATCAAATTCTTCGATCAGGTGATGGGTGCGAGCCGTCTGTCGTTGATCACGGAGTTTGGTGCAACATACATCCACGATCTTCCAAGCCTTGACGAGGCACGTTATGGCCGCTCGGGCACCTTTGGTCTCGGCACGCTGCCGACCGATGCTGGTGGTGGGAATATTGTTGATGTCTGCGCTGCAGGCGTGAACATCAACGCAAGCTATTGCACCAATGAAGGCTTCACGACAGACTTTTCCTGGGGCTATCGCGCCCGTTTGGTCTGGGATTACCCGAGCGCGATTGCCGGTATAAACCTGTCACCGCAGTTGGCCTGGAGTCATGACGTGCAGGGTTATAGCCCGCAACCTGGTGGAGCTTTCAACGAAGGCAGCAAAGCGATCGGCCTTTCCCTTCAGGGTGTTTATCAGAACAAGATTACCGGCAACATCGGTTATACAAACTTTTTCGGCGGCAAGCCGTATAACGAGTTGACTGATCGGGACTTCGTGAGTGCCAGCGTTTCCTACTCATTCTGAACCGTCAAGAATTCGTTTAACGAGGTACTGTAAATGAAACTAAACAAAAAAATACTGGCCACCGGCGTTTTGGCTGCGAGTCTTGTAGCAGGCCAGGCCTGGGGTGCAGTTTCTTCCGAAGAAGCAGCCAAACTCGGCGATTCACTTACGCCGATGGGTGCAGAAAAGGCGGGTAACGGTGGTGCGATTCCTGCCTGGACCGGTGGTTTGACAACGCCTCCCTCTGACTACAAAGGGGACGGAATCTATGTGAACCCATTCCCGGACGAGTCGCCTCAGTTCACGATCGATCAGAGCAATGTCGCGGAATACGCTGACAACCTGTCCCCCGGACAAATTGCGATGATCAAGCAGTACCCGGAGTATGTACTGCCGGTGTACGAGACTCACCGCACCGCGGTCTACCCGAAAGACGTTATGGATCAAACCGTCGAGAATGCGACCGGTACGGAACTGATCAAGGATGGTAACGGACTCGGAAACTACCAGTATGCGACGCCGTTCCCGATGCCGCAGAACGGCCTGGAAGCAATCTGGAACCACATTACACGCTATCGTGGTGGTTCGGTGCAGCGTAATGTTGGGCAGGCAACGCCTACCGCCAATGGCGCATACTCTATTGTGAAGTTTCAGGATGAGTTGACCTGGCGTACTTACCTGGAAGATTACAGCCCGGACGAGGACGCCAACGTGCTGTTTTACTTCAAACAGGCAATCACCGCACCGGCGCGTCTGGCCGGTAACGTATTGCTGGTTCATGAGACCATAGACCAGGTTTCAGAACCACGGCGTGCTTGGGTATACAACGCGGGCCAACGTCGTGTTCGACGTGCGCCTCAGGTTGCCTACGATGGGCCAGGTACTGCGTCTGACGGCATGCGTACGTCGGACAACTTCGATATGTTCAACGGTGCGCCAGATCGCTACAACTGGGAGCTGGTCGGCAAGAAGGAAATGTACATTCCGTATAACTCCTACAAGTTGGTTGACCGGGATCTGAGCTATGACCAGATTGTTAAAGCTGGCCATATCAACCAGGATCTGACCCGCTATGAGCTCCACCGGGTTTGGCATGTTCGTGCAACCCTGAAAGAAGGCGAGCGTCATATCTATGGCCAGCGTGATTTCTATATTGACGAAGACACCTGGCAGGCATCAGTGATCGACCACTACGATGGCCGTGGCGAGCTCTGGCGTGTAGCAGAAGCTCACTCCATGCAGTTCTACGATAAGATCGTTCCCTGGTATGCGGTTGAAACCCTTTATGACCTTCTGTCTGGCCGCTACCTGGTGCTGGGTCTGACAAACGAGGAAGTTAACCCCTACCAGTTTGGCGTCAAGCGTCAATCCAGAGATTACACGCCGGCAGCTCTGCGCAGAGCCGGAACCCGCTAAACGGGTGTGTTGATCTTAGGAAACGGCGGGCTTCGGCCCGCCGTTTCTGTTTTCATGATGGAAAACTGTCACGGTATAAATACCTTTTACGTCAAAACTTTGCAGCCAGCCCCTCAATTGGTTTAACCTCGCTATCATACTAAAGGTGTATGCGGGGCAGTGTGTGAAATCATTCAATGATGGCTATGCGGCCAATGACGAATTTCAGACAGCAAATAGCGGTCTACAGCGGGGTGAACTCGTAAGGGATTTGCTCAGGCAAAGGTTGCAGTTACCTGTTGTTCCAACCCATTCATTGGCACGCCCTCATCTTGATGCTCTCGTTGCCGAGGCATTAACACCACGCGGCGTGACGTTCGTGGAAGCGCCTTGTGGGTATGGAAAATCCCATACTGTTGCCATGGGGGTTCAGGCGGCGGGTATCAAAGACGAAGGTATTCGGTGGTTTCCGCTAAATTCTCAGGATAACGCACCAACCCGTTTTCTCAGCCTGCTGTCTGTGGCCCTTGATATTCCTGAATCTTCCGAAAGCAGTCTGCAAGGTGGCGCAACATTCTCTGACGCTCTCGCGATAATGCTCCTGGGGCTGAAAAAAACGCCCGCAGAGGAACACTCTGTTCTGATTCTGGATGGTCTCCACCATATCACCAACCCGGCGGTTATCGCCTTGATACAGCAGTTGGTGGCTGACATACCTTCTTACTTCTCGGTCGTTATGGTTTCAAGGCAAGCGCTACCCTATGAGACCCACGCTCTGGAACTGGAAAACCGGTTTACCCGAATTGGCGTCGAAAAGCTGGAGTTCAGTCGAAGCGAAACCTTTGAGTTTTTCCGGGATGTTTTGAGTGATCAACAGCTAACCAGTGTTGCGATTGACCACTTGTACGATCTTACCGAGGGCTGGCCAACGCCACTGGCGCTCTATCGTCGGGATATACTCCAAAGTACAGAGCGGCATACTGTTTCGGAAACGCCCGGAGTTGAGCGATTTTTGAAGGAATCCGTATTGGGCAACCTATCGCCCAGCCAGGTACGTGCTTTGAGGGCTATATCAGAGCTTGGACCTTGTTCCGATGAACTGGTGTTGGCACTTCAATCCCTCATACCAGACGGCGTAATGCTGCCTTCTGATGCTTATGAAAGAGGCCTGCCCCTAAAGGTCATGCCAGGTTGGGGCCGCTGGTATCGGCTCAACCCGCTGCTGGTGGAGTGGTTAAAAGCACCCGTAATGGCCGGTTATGCTGACAGGATGTTAGCCGCCAGTCAGTGGTTCGGCAGTCGCGATCAATTTCCCGAGGCTCTCAAATACTCGCTACTCGCAGGTGATGCGGAAGAAGTAATCCGTATCGCGTCTGAGGGATCCGAAGCGCTTCTGCTTGGGCAGGACACAGCATCACTTCTGCGTCTGCGCAAAAGCCTGCCTGCTCCCCTGCTTGAGCGCAGCTCCAGGCTTAGAATTGTATACAGTTGGGTACACGCCATTGGTGGTCAGTTCCGGCAGGCGCGAGCTCTTATTGACGGTATGGATGATGCGAGCCTGCAAGAGCATGAAGCACGAATCTGGGCACTCCGAGCGTTTATCCTGCGCGGGGAAGGGCAGGTTGCACCGGCGCTGGAAATGGCCGAGCGTGCTCTTTCCGGTCTGGAGCTTTCAACTCAGGGCCAGTTAGTCACCGAGATGGTTCGTGCCAGCGCTTTGTGTGCATCCGGACGTTTTACCGAAGCCAGGGAGGCCAACCGCGCGGCGTCCCGATTGGCGAGGGAGGCCGGGGACTCTGGTTCAGAAGCGCTGGCAGTATACTCCCATGCCCGGATTGAGCTTGGCAAAGGCGCGCTCAGGCATGCAGAGCAACTGCTGCGAACCGGGCTGGATACGGTTGTGCAGGAACTTGCCCGGCCCGCCCGAATTGGTGAGACACGGCTTCAGCTGAATCTTGTGCTGGTGCTTTGGCACCAGGGGCGTGACGCTGAGGCTGATCGCCTATTGGTAACCTGTGGGCGCCACGCAGAGCAGACCCGGGATCTTGGTCTCCTGCTGGCAATGGCTATCCGTGTATTGATGTGTCGCTCTCAGGGCCGTCTGGAAGACGCATTTGTCTGGATTGGGCGAGCAGAGCGCACCATGCATACCTGGCAGGTAGATGAGTCACTTTATGTGCCGGTTCTGGAAGCCCTGAAAGCCAGTTGCTGGCTGGCCCTCGGCCAGCTGGAAAGCGTCGCCCAGGCCCTTAGGAGATTACAACCCTACCGGGAAGCTGGATGCGTGCCGGAACTTTTTCCGATGATGCCGGGGTTATTGGACTGCCTTCAGGTGCGCCTGGATCTCGCCCGGGGCGAAACCGTAAGGGCGCGGGAAGCCCTCGCGAGTTCCCGCAAGCGCTATAATGAAGCCATCCCATGGGGCGTGGACATACACATGAGGCTATTGGAGGCCATACTCGTCAGCGAGGATAAAGGCCTGGCAGCCGCACAGAAGATGGTTTTAGCGGTGGTGTCGGAAGCTGAGAAGGAGCACTTTATAAGCCCATTTGCAGAGCTGAAGCTTGAGCTGAGGGACCTGATGGAAAAGGCTTACAATCAGCTCCCCGTCACCGCATTCCGAGCAGCCCTGGGGCATCTGTTTGGCATAGCAGAAGGCAAACTGCCCGCTTCGTTGGCTGAGCCTATCAGCGATCGCGAACAGAGTGTGCTTGAGCTCATTGCGCAAGGTTTATCGAACCAGGAAATTGCTGACAAACTGCACATCTCGTTGCATACGGTAAAAACGCATGCCCGGCGTATAAACGCCAAACTGGAGGTGCGTTCCCGCACCCAGGCGACCGTCCGGGCCCGTGAGCTTGGGCTGCTATGAAGCCTGCCAGATTCAGCTCTGGTTCAGGCTTTCGCTTTTGATTGCTTCAATCCGGGCATCTTTTTCGGCCCAGAGTTCACTTACCCACCGCTGAAATTCCACCCGGGTTTCCCGGCTGTTTTCATAATCCATGCCGAGAAACTGGGACGGAATTTCTCGTACCCGGATATCGATTACAATAGTGCGGATGCGCCCGCTGAGATAATCCCAGATGCCTATGCTGCGATTCTGCCCAGGGTAAACAATCGTAACATCCAGCATGGTATGCAGCATTTCGCCCATTGCACCCAGAACAAAAGCGGTGCCGCCTGCCCGTGGTTTCAGTAGATGCTTGTAAGGCGAGTTCTGGCGTTTTTGTTTCGCCGGCGTAAAGCGGGTTCCTTCCATGAAGTTGAAGACCGTGACGGGCGTATAGCGAAACTTTTCGCATGCCGCCTGGGTAGCGGCGATATCTTTACCCTTCAGTTCGGGCTTCCGTGCAATCTGCTCTTTTGTGTGGCGGTGCATAAAGGGAAAATCCAGTGCCCACCAGGCAACACCCAGTAACGGAACCCAGATTAGCTGCTTTTTCAGAAAGAACTTGAGCAGAGGTATTTGGCTGTTGAGTACGTACTGTATGGCCGGAATATCAGCCCAGCTTTGATGGTTGCAGGTGACGAAATACCAGTGTTCGCGGCTGAGCTGCTCTGCGCCCCGTACGTCCCACTCAACCTTGTGTAGCGTATCCATTACCAGGTTGTTGACTCCTATCCACACCCTGGCGATGGTGTTCAGTACAAGGGTGCAGCCTTTGCGAACAGCAATTATCGGAAGCACGAGCTTGAGCAGAGCAAACAATAGCAGAAACGGAAAGAGTATAAGGGTGTTTATCAACACGAGCAGAGCCGCCAGGGTTCCCTTCAGCGGCGCAGGCAGAAAATCAAGCATGCGGGAATGTCTCAGGTTATCAGGGGTTAATCGGAGATCAGCCCTCGGCCGAAGCAGCGGTTCTCTCTCCTGCAATCTGGCCAGGGAGAAGTGTCTGCCCGGCTTTCGCCGATGCCAGACTCTTCAGATGCGACGGGCTGCGGTCGCTTAAAATATTCCTGAACTCCATGTCGTAAAATTCCAGATTGTTATAACGGATCATTGAGCGAATTTCACTAACATATTCTTCGCCGCGTTCAGAATAGCTGCTTAACCCGCGGGCGAGAGCAAGCCCCGAAAGCGGGTCACCGGTTTTTCTGTCATCGAGGCGTGTATCACGCAGTCCCTGGTAGCTGGCATGCCGGTTCAGGTTCTGAATATAGGCTCGCACAGAGTGATAGGGCGATGAGAAAGATGCCACTTCATGGCTGGCACCTTCAATTCTGTTCAAAGGTACCAGGCCGCAACCTTTAGTAAAGCACCACTGGCCAAACAGATTGTTTCCTCGAAGAGCAAAGCGGGAGGTCCCCCAGGCTGATTCGTTAGCGGCCTGGGCCAGAATCAGGGAAGGCGGAATAATATCCAGACGTTTCCTCAGCAAGGCGAATTGCTCAGGGCTGCCAGGCTCCTCGTCTACACGCAGGCGTTTTGATTGGGCTGCGAGCCAGGCGTATTCCTTTTTCGACAGGGTATCCTTAGTGGCAAGGCTGTCCAGATAGTCTCGTTCAATAAGTATGCGCGAGTTTGCGAGGACGATGCGCGGGTACAGGAATGAGAAAAAGGCCACTTTCTTTTCTGTCGTGTCCTGATAGCCAGAGAAATCCGGAAGTTCTTCCCGGGCCCACGCAGGTAGAGGAGGGAGTGAGCTCAGAGCGGGCTCAGAGCCGCTGGTATCGTCATAGGTTGATTTTTCTGAGGGTACGTAAAGCCCGCCTCCGATAGCAAAAGCGACTAGCGGGACTACCAGCATTAACGAGCGCATTGCAGCTGACATAAAACCTCTCTTCACAACCTGTCTCTGTGCCCGGCAGGCTTTTCAAGCGGGGTATGGGTTGATAATTATAACAGGTTGTACGAGCAGGGATGTCTGAGGGTTCACGGAAGCCGGGTTGCGATCAAAAGTCCGAGCTGCTCCTCGCCATTGGTGACGTTTTGCAGGACGAGATAAAACTGGCTTTGATCCTGGGTCACAAGGCCGTTCAACAAAAGGTCTCCGGCACTGAAACTGACACGGCCGCTGCCCTCATCGCTGTACGCCAGGTTTGCGCTTAATTGTCCTGAGTTGGGTGGGGAGACACTTTCGTCGTTTACGGAATGGAGCACTTCAAGTGTCTTACTATCGAGACTTGCAGTGCTGCCCGAGAGTTCCAGAACGCCGTTGTCCAGGTGAGTGAGTCGGTTGAAGCCATCTACCATACCGAGCACAAAGCCCTGCACTCGGTATTGTCCGGAGCCTGGTGCCGCTGAGAGGCTTTGTTCACCGGCAATGAGTAAACCATCGCCCATTGCCCCGCTTGTCGATGCTGCGTTGGCCAGATTAAACGCCAGTAGCGAGCCGTCCGGCACACTGGCACCAACGCCCAGATCCGGCTGACCGGAAGCTCCGGCCGGGTTGTTGATATCGAGATTGAGCCGGCCAATTTCCTTGTTACCGCTGCTAAGAAGGGCGGTGCGCGGAGTAATAATCCAGCTGTCAGAACGGGCGCCTGTGTTGTCTGCATAGGCTGCGCCTGAACTGTCGCGGCTGAGTGTGGTAAATGCCTGAATTTGGGTGACGGAACTGTTACCGG
The DNA here is from genome assembly GCF_030549045.1 of Marinobacter sp. 1_MG-2023. Classification (NCBI taxonomy): domain Bacteria; kingdom Pseudomonadati; phylum Pseudomonadota; class Gammaproteobacteria; order Pseudomonadales; family Marinobacteraceae; genus Marinobacter; species Marinobacter sp. 1_MG-2023. The sequence goes on from NZ_JAUOST010000001.1 coordinate 1,274,353, forward strand.
AACTCGCACGTACCTGCCATGAGCCAGATCCTGCTTCAACCTGTACGGGTGTTGCTGATTCTGAAAACCGTGTGGTCAGATAAACCGTGTTGTAATCACGATCATTCAGGATGTCCGTATCAAATCCCTCCTCCCGCAGCAGGTTCAGTTCCAGCGCGGAGAGATAATGAACTTCCAGCTCATCTTTACGCCTCAGCTTGCTGTCTTCGGATTCCAATGCGATGGCTTTGCCTGCACTGAAGTAGCCCGCCAATGCTCGATCCGGGCCAGTATTGGTGCTGCCGGCTCCTCCGGTGTAGGCGTCCAGAAAGTACGGGTTACGGGTCCAGCCAATCGTTCTGGCGCTGTTTTTATCGGTAATGCTCTGGTAGAGCGACCGGCCAGCCAGCAAGCGGGCGTCCTCCTCCAGGGTGGCGGCACCGGGCGATGTTGAGTGAGTGTTCAGGGCCCAGGTGTCTTCTCCCCGCGCATAAAAATCGTTGCCCGATTTGTGAACCAGGGTTTTTCGGTCGTAAGGAATTTGCGTGGCAAGAGACGTTACCTTGATGTTGAAAACATCAAAGCTTGCCAATGTGAGCCCGGGGTATCGGTATGCGGGTGTGGAGCTGGTGCCGGTTTGCTCCTCGCGCCCGAGGCGAACACCCCATTGGCCAGACCCACTAAAACTGCTCTCAAGAAAGGTTTGCCCCAGCTCTACGCCCATGAAAACCGAGTTGTAATCCGCCGAACTCGCTGAAATTTTGCCGGAGGACTGATCGTCCAGAAGTGCATAGTTCGCCATTGAGGAGACGTAGCTGGCAAAATCAGCGCGTTGGGAAAGCAAATCCAGTGCACTGGCAACACTGGCGCCGGTCGGAATATCAATCTCGAAATCGTGAACCTGGTCAGCCAGGGCGGGCCAGACGTATTTATTGAGACACAGAGCGTTATTTGAGGCGTTGACGCAATCAATAATGCCCTGGTATTCGCCGGAGGTATAATGCGGGATTGTGTTGCGTACCAGGTACTCGGAGAACGGATTGATTTTGATGTCCCGGTCGGCGTCGGCTGCCAGGGCTCGCAGGGTGGCGTTCCCATAACTGGCTTCGATGATTACGTCTGGCCCCTGGAGCTGGCCATTCTGAAACCTGATTATGGTAAAACCGTTGCTGTCCTTACGACTGGTGTAAAGAACAGAGCCAAGGTTCTGCAGGTTACGGTTGGTTTGATAAACGCTGATGGAGTCTGGTTGAACGAGGCGCAGGTTACGCCGTGTAGGTTCACCGTCCGGTGCGAGGCTGGCGGGCATTTCAAGAGTAATTCGGACTTCGTCGGTGCTCAGGCCACTGGTATTGCCGGAATCGCCGGTGCTGCCGGGGCTGAAGTCGTCCACGGGGTTTTTCGTGCCAGCAAATGAATTGGGTTGATTGCGCACGCTGTCAATGGCGTCTTCGCCACCCCCGCAGGCAGTGGTCAGCGCAACAAACGATAAAAGAAATAACCCGGGATTCAGTCGCATGTCTGGCAGTCCGTGCAAAAAACGGTAGCCAGTCTAGCAGTGAGCGTTGCAGGAAAGCGTGAGGAAGGGCACGAAACGGGCGCCTGAGAACAGAGCGCCCGTTTGAAGCAACTGAACGGCTTTAGAAGAAAATCTTCATGCCAGCCATAACGCCTTCGTCCAGATTAATGTCACCCCGGTAGGGGGAATCCAGTTCGGTGTTCAGGTAGCGGTAGCCGGCAAACAACTCAGCATTGCGGATAACCCGGTAGCTGCCACGGAGCTCAACGCTGGTCATCTCTTCAGAGTCGCCAAACGATAGGATTCGCGGGGCATAGTGCAGGCCACCCGTGAACGACAGGCCCGGTACCTTGGGAACGTTCACGGTAGCAAAGCCTCCCAGGCCCACTGCGCCGCCATCCAGATGGTCGTCGTCCCAGCCTATGGCACGCATACCAATGCCGGCGGTTGTGGGCAGGTTGCCCAGAGCGGTGCGGCCCTGAGCATGAAAATCTACGTTACCAATGTGGCGGCTGCCTTCATGGTAGGTATAGCCGGCGCCAAGCTGAAGGTCGTTGTTGTTGCCAAAGAAGTTTACCTGGCCCTTTACGGAATCGTTGGTCAGGCTCAGATCCAAATCGCTGGCAAATGCAGGCGCAGCAGCCAGAGAAAGAACCAACACGGAAATACGGGATACTTTCATTCTTTTACCTTCTTGATTGCGGTGCACGTACTGATTGGGGCGAATGGTAACGGGCTGACTGGGGTACCACAACTTACAAGCGTGTAAGCTCGTGGAAAGAACCATGCGATGATGTCTGCACAATCAGTGGCGTGTTGTTTCGCCGCCCTGGTCAAGATCATCCGGAGATGCATTCTCCGCAGGAACCCGGTATTCCTCATTAGCCCAGGCTCCAAGGTCAATCAGCTTGCAGCGTTCTGAACAGAATGGTCTGGAAGGGTTGGACTCCGACCATTCTACGGATTTATTGCAGGTGGGGCATTCTACGTTCATGTGGACCTTTCAAATCGCTAAACAGGGGCTTTTGCTGGAATGTCATGGGCATATTGTTCCAGAACAGCCCTGAGCATTGCAATATTGACGGGCTTGGCAACAAACGAATCCATCCCGGCCTGGCGGCAGCGCTCCTCATCCTCTTCCATGGCGCTGGCGGTAAGAGCAACCACCGGAACCCGAGGCCGTTTTCGGGAGATTTCCCACGCTCGCAGACGCCTGGTGGCTTCAAAGCCGTCGACCCGGGGCATTACGCAATCCATAAATATCAGATCGAATGGGTGCCATTGCCACAGGCTGGATGCAGCCTCCCCATCATTCGCTGTCATGACATCGCATCCCAGTTTTTCCAGCAACCTGCGGGTGAGCGTGCGATTTACCGGGTTATCTTCAACCAGCAGCACCTTCATTCTGCGAGATGTGAGTTCACGGCGTTTTTCAGTGTCGTCGCTTGCCTGAAGAGAAAAACGTGTGAGAAAACGTCGCTCATCCTTCGTGGCATCCTCAAAAAGCTGGTTCAGAATCGGCGTCAGACAGGATTCGCGCAAGGATTTGCTGAGAAAGGCATCTGACCCGGCCTGGCGAAAATGTTCGGCATCACCGCGCTGAGGGTTGGATGAGAGAATCAAGAGGCGCATATCGGTCCATAAAGGATTCCCCCTAATCTGGCGGCACAGCAGGTCGCTGTCCATATCCGGCAAGAAACCGTCGAGAATGATGGCGTCAAACGGTTCCTGACTGTCGAATGCCAGCCGCAATGACGTGAGTGCTTCGCCGGCGGATTTAACTGCCTCGATGTGGACATCATGGCGCGACAGCATTTCCAGCGTAATCTTGCGAGAGAGCTCGTACGAATCGGCTACAAGAACCCGCTTACCCTTCAGCATGCGCGTATCTGGGCGCACTCGGGGTGTGTTCTCCGGCGTTGTGGGCAGCGTAAGCTCAACCCAGAACGTAGAACCTTCACCGGGCTGGCTCTCCAGGTCCAGAGAGCCAGCCATCAGATCGACGAGCTGTCGGCAGATGGTCAGCCCCAACCCGGCGCCAGGTAGCTGACGTTGGAACCTCTGGCCCAACTGCACGTATGGCTCATACACCAGCGGAATGTCTTCGGGGTTAATGCCAATGCCTGTATCTTCTACTGCCAGACGCAAGCGAACCTTCTCATCCCGGCGCCCCAGTACTTCGATACTGATCAGCACGTGCCCGGAATCGGTAAACTTGATGGCGTTGGAAACCAGATTCAGTAACACCTGACGGATTCGCACCGGGTCACCGCGCAGTGCCCAGGGCAGCTCTTCGTCAATGCGTAGTTCCAGGGCCAGCCCTTTCTCCCGTGCACGTTCGCCCAGCATGTGCACCAGGTCGTTCAGGGTTTCCCGCAGATCGAAAGGGATGTCCTCAAGCACAAGCTTTCCAGCTTCCATGCTGGAAATGTCGAGCAAATCGTTGATGATGGCGGAGAGGCCTTCTGAAGCGCTCAGCAGAGTGTGCACGTACTCCTTCTGCTCCTGATCCAACGACGTGTCGGTCAACAGGTTGGCGTAGCCGAGAACCGACTGCAGAGGCGTGCGCAGTTCGTGGCTTACATTGGCAAGAAACTGGTTTTTCGCACGATTGGCCCGAATGGCTTCATCCCGCTCATCCTGTGATTGAATGGTGGTTTGCCGGAGTGATCGGGTATCTTCCAGAATCTGCAGCCGCATTTTGTTAAGTGCCTGCTCAAGCTCTGAAAGCTCATCGGGCTTGCGGGGCGGTTTGCGCTTCAGGTGTAGCGGATCCACCAGTGCATCCAGGTTCAGCCGTGCGGCGTAATCCGCCATGGTTTCGAGGTGGCGGGAGAGGGTGAGGCGAACAATAATCACGAGCCCCAGTGTGCCGAGCATTACCACAATTGACTGGAACAACAGGTTAATCAGGGCGCCACTGCGCAGTTCTGTGTACACCTGCTCAACTGACGAGGTGATAGTAAGGGTGCCCATGTTTTCGGGGCCGCGGTACGTAGAGCGGTTGAAGACTAGCGGGAAGGTTTGTGAAATTACCCGGCCCTCCGGGTGGCCTCCGGTACTGAAATGCTCTCCCGAAGATGTCACAACGCTGGCGTAATCAATCGCCTCTACTGCCCGCATGTCATCCAGACTGTTGGCCACCTCGCTGAAGTTCATCAGCCAGATGTTATTGCTCATGCCACCGGATACCAGACCTGCGGCCCGTTTCTGGGTTTCCTCGAGATCGGACTTTCGGCGCTCAAACTCGCCGATCATCTGCACACCGGTGGCAACCAGGGAGAGCACCAGGCTGAATATCAGAACATACGCAAGCAGCCGCATTGCAAGCGGCCGGATACCCATACGCGTAAACATTCGATTTGAAGGCAAGGCACAAATTCCCTGTGTCGACTACTAAACCACCCGGAGAAGTCTAACAGACCGTCAGCACTTCGACACGTTTCTGTGAACGATCATTCATAAACCGGAATCGCACGTTCAGATTGTAGAGGTGGGCGCCGTAAATACGCTCTTCATCCCGCCCCCTGCGAAAGGAGGGCCGGGGGTCGTAGCTCACAACATCGGTGATGAGCAACTTCAGGTCTGGATACTGCTCTGCAGGCAGATTAGCAAGTTGCGCCTCTGCTTCTGGCAGAAAAATGACATCCAGACGCTCGGTCGGCGCTGATTCAGCCCATCCCAGCCCTGCATCTGGCACCGAATCCGCAAACGGTAGATAGGGCTTGATATCGAGAATCGGCGTGCCATCAATCAGATCATGATCGCTTATTCTCAATAAAAACTGGCTATCTGCGCGCACAAGCCCTTCGTTTCTAACCACAGATAAGCCAAGGCTATTGGGCCGGAACGGTGAGCGGGAGGCGAACACCCCCATTTTCAGGTTTCCGCCCAGGCGAGGGGGGCGAACCACGGGGCGCCACTCGGCCCGAACGGCTTCATGAAACTGGAAGATCAGCCAGAGATGGCTGGCTGTTTCCAGGCCGCGGAAGGCATCTTCCCGGTTGTAAGGTGGCTGTATAATCAGATCGGCCCTGGCATAGCGTGTTAGGCCCGGTTGCCGGGGAACTCCGAATTTGTCCTTGAAGCACGACCTGGTGATGGCGATGGGTGAAAGCGCGAGTGCATCGGATGCGGGAATAGAGTGGTGTCTGGGCATGGGTCCTGATTCATACTCCGTGGTTGAGGCCTGCAAGCGGGGCCTTCCGGGAACCGCTACAAGCACATCCCTGTGCGCTTGACTCCGGCCATCCATGGCCTCCGACATTCCCGGAAGGCCCCGCTTGCAGGCCTCTTCGGGTTTTGGAGTTAGAAATCCGGGTTAATGCTACCGGAAAAGAACATTTCTACACGAAAAAGAAGAGAGCCCTGGTCTTTAAAACTCTTTTCTCTTGGAAACGTCAAGGCTGGAATTACTTCAGCAAACAGCCAGTCGCTATGGAGCCTGTAACGCCAGGTAAGGTCAACAAACGCCGAAGTTGTTCGCCAGTTCGGTTTGCTCTCGCCGAGAACGCCCACGCGCGGATTGAGTGTTGAGCGATTATTGAGGCGCTTGTAAGTGCTGAAAATCTGCGAAGCAACAAACTTGCTGTCGCTATGTACCCACTCAAGCTCCGAAGATGACCAGAAACGCCAACCATGACCAACATCCCGGCTGGCACTTAACCAAGTGTTGGCACCCCAGCCTTCCTGGTGGTAGTAGTAAAAGCGCTGCTGAGCCCGAATTGCCCAGTCTTCGTCTGCTTTCCAGCGCTTTTCGGCCGTGGCCCGCCAGAAGACATCCGGCGGAAATCGCAGGCGGGCGCCAATGTCGTTTGACAGGTTGATGGCGTCTCCGATCTGTGAGAGATACCGCAATGCGCCAGTCGCCGTGCCGGTCGTTCGGTCTGCTTCGGTCAATTGCCGGTCGCGCTGACGCTCTTCGAGCGGAACGAGGTCATCACTTTCGCTTTCGATAACCAGGCGCAACTTACGTTTTGTAGTGGGTATATCCAGGCGGAAACGGGCTTCCGGTTCAAACTGGGCCGGGTCGCCGTACTCTGACTCGGTAGCGAAGCCGAGGCGCAAGTAGCTTTCGTTGTTCGGGAGGTTATGGCTTTCGCCTGAGAGCATTCTGTCTGCCCAGTTGCCGAGGGACTGAACCTTTGGTCCCTGAATACGCTCCTGGCGCAGGATAAAGTTGCTGAAACCCATCCAGTAGGAGTCTATTGGCTCTGCCCAGTACTCATCAGGCTCAAACGTATAGAACGAAAGAGGCAGTGTCGCAGGCGCCAGGGTGTCAGATATAGAGTGTTCCTGAACCTTGAACACGGGTTCGATACTGTAACCGTTGGTGCTGATTAGATAGAGCAGAGCTGCAACTGTCCGGGCAAAAGCCGAACTCTGCCTCAAATGGAACAAATCAACCAAAGTCCACCATGAACCTTTCATGCAGTGCGCGAACCTCAGCGGCTACTTTTTCTGCGGGCTGGTTATTGTCAATAACGGCATTTGCCTTGGCTGTGCGATGGTTTCTTGGAAGCTGCGCCGCGATAATGCGTTCAACCTGCTCACGGGAATTGGTGTCCCGGGCCATGGTACGTTCAATCTGCACCTCTTCAGGCACATCGACCACCAGAACCCGTTCAGTCAACTTGTGCTGATCGGTTTCAAGTAGCAGGGGAGACACTAACAGAACATAAGGCAAAGTATAATCGGCAGGATGTAGCTGGCGTATCAGCTCTTCACGAATTATCGGATGCAGCAGACTTTCCAGCCACGCACGCTGTTCCGGCTGTTCGAACACGATTTGCCGAAGGCGTGCTCTGTCCAGTGCTCCTTCACTTGTGAGAATCTCCTGCCCGAAATGATCTGCAATAGCTGCCAGCGCAGGCTTGCCCGGCTCCACTACTTCGCGGGCTACATCGTCTGCATCCACCCAATGCACGCCCAAAGCGCCAAAATGACGCGCGACTGTTGATTTGCCAGATCCAATGCCGCCAGTAAGGCCTAAAACGATCATCTGATGCCTCAAACTCCTAAAAGTCCGTACCAGAATGCCTGGATCTCAACGCCGAACCATAAGCATAACAGCCCGGCCGCTGCGAGGTAGGGGCCAAATGGAATCGGGACTTCACGCCCATGTTGTTTGAATAGCATCAGGCTGATACCAACTACCGCACCCACAATTGACGACAGCAGAATAATTGCGGGTAATAACTCCCACCCCAGCCAGGCACCTAAGGCGGCCAGCAGCTTGAAGTCTCCGTGCCCCATGCCTTCTTTGCCGGTTGCCAGCTTGAACACCCAGTAAACAGACCAGAGAGAAAGATAACCGAATACGGCTCCCAGGAAAGCGCTGTTAAAATCACCCAGAAACCCAAAATAACTTAATACCAGCCCTAGCCACATCAAGGGTAGGGTGATGCTGTCTGGTAGAAGCTGAGTATCGAAATCGATCACAGTAAGGGCGACCAATGCCCAAACCAATAGCAAGGTCAGCAAGGTCGATTCAGAAGCGCCCCCAACTACCACCGTGATCACGGAAAACAATGCGGTTAATGCCTCAATCACGGGATAACGGGCCGAAATGGGGGCCTTGCAGCCGGCGCACTTTCCGCGAAGGAGCAGGTAGCTGATTACCGGAATGTTTTCCCAAGCGCGGATTTTGTGGCCACAGGAAGGGCAGGTGGACGCCGGGCTGGAAAGCGTTACGCGCTCTTCCTGTTTGTGCTGGGCCTCCGGAATTTCAAGAAAGGCTTCGCACTGGCAGCGCCAGTCCTGGTGCATCATTTTTGGTAGGCGAAGGATGACAACGTTCAGGAAGCTACCGATGCATAGGGAAACGAAGATTACGGTGAGGTACAGAAGCCAGGGAGTTGAAAGGAAGATGTTTAATGTGGACATTCAAAAGCTCTTAGTGGTTCTTTCGTATTACTCCCCGCACCCTTGGGGAAAGGGGTGCGGGGAGAGGGAACAGTGGCTTTTAGCCCACAACTTGTCCCATCTGGAAGATTGGCAGGTACATCGCAATAATCAAACCGCCCACAAGAACGCCCAGAACAGACATGATCATTGGCTCCATTAGTGCAGTCAGGTTGTCGACCATATCGTCAACTACTGCCTCATAATGAATAGCCACCTTTTCCAGCATCTCATCCAGATTACCGGATTCCTCGCCGATCGCTGTCAACTGCACCGCCATAACAGGGAATATGTCCTGCTGTCGCATGGATGCCTGTAACTGGGTACCGCTGGAAACATCGGTTTTTATGCGTTGAATGGCGTCCCTATACACGGCGTTTCCTGTCGCGCCAGCAACGGAGTCCAATGCATCTACGAGGGGAACACCTGCCGCGAAGGTCGTGGATAAAACCCGTCCAAATTTAGCGACTGCAGACTTGTCTAGAATTTCCCCTACGATAGGCAGCTTAAGTACATATTTGTCCACAAAGTCCGAGAATTTCGGGGAGCGACGGTTGGCTTCCTTGAACAGAAATATCGTGCCTGCAATGCCTAGCAATACGACAAACCACCATGTCTGCATCCACTCAGATAGCCTCACGACCATTTGGGTAAAGACAGGAAGCTCCGCGCCAAACCCCTGGAAAAGGCTTTCGAACTGAGGAACTACCTTAACGAGAAGAATAGCGGTGACGACGAGCGCCACAACAATCACTGCAATGGGGTAGGTCATTGCCTTTTTAACTTTTTTCTTGAGAAGCTCGGTTTTTTCAAGGTAGGTCGCGATTCGATCCAGCATTTTCTCTAGCGCGCCAGCTTTTTCGCCGGAATCCACCAGGTTGCAGTAAAGGTTGTCAAAGTATTTCGGATGCTTGCGAAGCGCCCCGGCAAAACTGGTACCGGAAGCAATGTCATTCCGAATTGCCATAACCAGTTCCTGCAAGCCTTTGTTCTCAAGGCCATCGGTAACTATGTCGAAGCTTTGAACCAGTGGCACGCCCGCTTTCATCATTGTCGCCAATTGCCGGGTAAGCATGGCGATATCGAAGGGTGTGATCTTTTTGCTTCCACCAAACAGTGGCTTGGGCTTCTTCTTGACCTTGTCCGGAATGATCCCCTGCTTGCGTAGCTGGGCTTTAACCAGGGACAAATTGGACCCGGTAAGTTCACCTTTGGACTTGTTGCCTTTCCGGTCTTTACCTTCCCAGATATACGATTCCAGCTTTTGCGCTTTCTCTGCCATGCTTAATCCTTCGTCACGCGGTTGGCTTCCTCAAGACTGGTTACGCCTTCAATCACTTTCATAAGTGCGGATTGGCGTAAATTCCGGAAGCCTTCGGCCTCAGCCTGCTTTGCAATTTTAATGGAGCTGGCCTCTTCCATAATCATGCTTGCCAGCTTGTCAGTAATCTTGACCACTTCGTAAATACCGACGCGGCCTTTATATCCACCATTGCATTTATCACAGCCCTTGGGGTGGTACAACTTGAACCCTGTATCAATTTGTTCCTGTGTGAACCCCTCGGTCAAAAGTACGTCTTTTGGCACATCACCGGGCTGTTTGCACGCACTGCACAGCCGCCGGCCAAGTCGCTGGGCAATGATCAGGCTCACCGACGTCGCAATGTTGAAAGCGGGGACGCCCATATTCATCATTCGGGTAAGGGTTTCTGCAGCGCTGTTGGTGTGCAGGGTAGATAAAACCAGGTGACCTGTCTGTGCGGCTTTTATCGCGATGTTGGCTGTTTCCAGATCCCGGATCTCACCCACCATGATGACATCGGGATCCTGCCGGAGAAAGGCGCGCAATGCTTCGGCGAATCCTAATCCCACCCGGTTGTTTACGTTTACCTGGTTAATGCCTTCGAGGTTAATCTCGGCTGGATCTTCCGCTGTGGAAATATTGATGTCTTCGGTGTTAAGAATATTGAGGCCTGTATACAAAGATACGGTTTTACCGGAGCCCGTTGGGCCTGTAACGAGTATCATGCCTTGGGGTTGGGCGAGAGCATCTAGGTACAATTGCTTCTGGTCTTCCTCGTAGCCCAGGGCATCAATGCCCAGTTTCGCTTGGCTTGGATCCAGGATCCGGAGAACAATTTTCTCACCCCAAAGGGTAGGGAGCGTGTTAACCCGGAAGTCAATGGCTTTCGTCTTGGACAGCTTCATCTTGATTCGGCCATCCTGGGGAACGCGCCGTTCGGATATATCCAATTGCGCCATAATCTTGACGCGTGCCGAAATCTTCGGTGCCAGTTTAATCGAAGGGCGAGACATTTCCTTCAGCATGCCGTCGGTTCTGTATCGCACCCTGTAAACTTTTTCGTAGGGCTCGAAGTGCACGTCCGAAGCGCCTCCGCGAATGGCGTCCAGAAGCATTTTGTTTACATACTTTACGATGGGCGCATCATCTATATCGCTGGCAGCAACAGCGCCTTCATCATCATCCTGTTCACCCCCTTCAGTTTCTACACCTTCAAGGTCCGCATCATCAAGATCACCCATGCTGGTGTCATTTGACTCAAGATACTTGTCTATAGCCTCACGCAGCCGTGCATCGTCAACCAATACAGGGTCTGTGCTCAGGCCTGTGTTGAATTTTATTTCATCAAGTGCCTGGATGTTCGTGGGATCGGACACCGCGATGAAAAGTCGATTTCCCCTTTTGAGAAGAGGAAGGGCGTTGTGCTTTCGAATCAGTTTTTCGTCAACTATCTTCTCCGGCATCATTTCCGGGAGAAATGCAGAGAGGTCCATAACGGATACCCCAAACTCCATAGCGGCCGAAAAGGCCAGCTTGGAACTGTCAGCCAGCTTGTTCTGGGTGAGGTAGGTGATCAGAGGAATCCGGTTTTGGGAGGCCTGAACGAAGGCATCCTTGGCGATGGCTTCGTCAAGGAGTCCGTCATCTACAAAGCGCCGAGCCAGACCGGTAAGTGTGATATTGCTTTGGTTAGTAGCCATAAACTATATAAGGAGTGCCGTCTAAGTGACTGAAAGAAGGTTTTGTCTATTCAGGTGAGTTTAGATGCACAGTGTTGGTTTGGGAAGGCGTGTGCTCTATTCGAGGTTTAAATTGGGAGTGGTCTGACAAAAAAATGTTGAGTAGCAGTCTGGGGTGACAAATAGTGTCAGTGAATGACGGAAAACGACTCTGAGGGTTTGGGGTTGATAAGGTGTTTGGAACGCGGAATTTTCTAAGCTATTGAGTTAAAAGATTTTTATTGTTTTATTTTGATTGGCACGAGAAGTGCTTAGACTTCGGTAGGCTCAAAAAACCGGTCTCGGGGCAAAGCTCCACCGGCCCCGGGCCATTTCGAGTTGATCAACGACAATCATAGAGGTCGAATATGAAGAACATGAAAATCAATCACGCCCAGAAGGGTTTTACGCTGATCGAACTTATGATCGTTGTTGCGATCATTGGTATTTTGGCGGCTATCGCTATTCCTCAGTATCAGGATTACATTGCGCGTTCGCAAGTCACTCGAGTATTGGGTGAGATTTCTGCTGCAAAAACGTCCGCTGAAGAACAGCTTAATCGCGGCTCTTTTCCAGCAGACGCGGGTGATCTTGGTATGACGTCTTCCAACTTGATGGACGGCTCTATACCTAGCACGATTACGTTCCAGTCAGCCGCTGGTGGTGCTGGTGTTATCATCGCGACTTTCGGTCAAGACGCCTCAGCCATTCTTAACGGTGATGTTATCGGTATTGAACGGACCACTGCGGGAAGCTGGGAGTGTGTCTCCGACGTCGACGCCGATTATCTGCCGTCTTCATGCACTGCCGGAACACCTGCTGTTCCATAGGCTAAGTGTTTAAGGGCTCTGTGTAGAGCTGTGTGCTATGAAGGGAGGGGGCGACCCCTCCCTTTTTAGTTGCAATCTTTCGGAGACGGATAATGTCAACCGCTATGAATTCGAGCTGGGCTCAGATTATTCTCTGCATTGCTCTGGCGACTTTGATTGGCTTTCAATCCATTCCTTCTGATAGTGGGTGGCTTTCAGTACTTTGGGTAATCTCGGTTTGTTGCTTATTTGTGGTGAGGGGTTCTGCGCCGATTGCACGGCTGGAATTTTACGCCATTATTTTCTTAGTTGTTCTTTTTGCTTCTATTTTTTTTAGTCAATGGCCTTGGGTATCTTTTTGGGTTGCTTGTTCGTTGAGCTTAATGTCGATTGGGTTCATGATTTTTCTGAACGATGGATCTAGCGTTGCAAAAAAGTATCTAAAGCTATCTATCGTTGTTTTTGCGTCATGCAATGCCTCTGTTGTGATGTTTATGTCAATACTTCATGTTGACCGCACGGGAGGTATGTTTGCTGATGCAAATTTAGCAGCAAATTTATCCGTGATTGCAATCTTAATTTTGTCGGAATCAGTTGTTGTTGATGAGAAAAAGCATAAGCTCGTAGTTTGGTTAATGCTGTTATTTCTGGGGGTTGCGACATTTTCAATGCAGTCAAGAGCTGCAATTTTAGTTCTTTTAATTTCTTTTCTCTTTATTTTTATTTTATGTAGTAACCGTTACCGAAAGTCGTTATTAACTATTTTTTCTGTCCTCGTAGCTGCATATTTCCTTTCAAACATGCTGTTATCATTCAGGGTTTCCGATAGCATTAGTCCGTTTAGTAGGGTTGAATCATTTAATTACCGTCTTGATATCTGGATGTCGGGTCTAAAGCTCTTTTTCAACTCTCCTTGGTTCGGTTCAGGGTTGGGGACATTCTCTTTATTGTATCCAGCTGTGCGTGAGCCCTCTGAAGTAGGAACAGTTGGTTTTTTTGTGCATAATGATTATTTGCAGCTTCTTCTGGAGTTGGGGGTTTTCGGCTTTGTTGCTTGCATAGCGTTCCCGTTAATTGTAATTTTTAAAGTCGCGAAAGGTCTAATCGGAACGGATAGTGATAGTCGTCGTATACAGGGCTTTTTTCTCTTATCGATTATTTTTACTGTAGCTGCACATGCTTTCGTTAACTTTATTTTTTATCAGCCTCTGTTGGCTTTTATATTTGGTAGCTTTCTGGGGATTGGAGCTTTTGAATTCGTACCTTATAGAAGAATGAATCTTGAAAAAATTATTAGTCCTAAAATGATGAAGTGGTCGTCAGCTGTCGTATTGTCTTCGATTGGCTTATTTGGTTTGATTTCATCTGGGACTGATTATCTATCTAGAGAAATAATTAGCCAATCTAATGTTGAAAAAACGGCTCCATCTTTATCTAATAATATTTATTACGAGCTTTTACCACTGTCTTATTTTTCACCGTTGAACACGTCAATCTCCAACTACTTGATTCTTTCGGAAGCTAATACGGCGATTGCAATGGCTGATATGGATCTAGGGCATGAGCTCGCCGAAAAGACGATCTCTCGAATAGAAAGGCAAGCGGCATTCAAGTCGCCGAACTGTATTCAGCTTGCTACTAAAGCAAGGTTATTTTGGATGTTGGGGAAGGAGGATGAGTCCATCCAATTGCTTGACGATAGCTTGGAAGGTGCTCCTGACTGTGTTCAGGCTCGAACTGTATTGGCTGATGCGCTTGTGAAAAATGGTCAGGCGGATGAGGCTATTACAATTTTAAATGCAGGAATTGATCGTATTCGCTTTAAAGAGGTACTGGAGGGCGAGAGTAAGGCTCTCTTTTCTGCTCTTGAGAGCGCACTGAAAGCGGCTGGTCGAGAACAAGAAGCTGATGTCATTCGAGCCTATTTGAATCTACGTAGTTGATGCCCACTACACTCGAAAGATCTAAAGGGCGGCTCTCCCAATGGGCCGGGTTTTGGCGCGAATTTTGCAATTCTATTTCTCTAACCCTTGCTGCCAGAACTCGATCGCTTATGACTAAAAATGCCGGCTTTACCTTAATTGAACTGATGATTGTCGTTGCGATCATCGGCATTCTCGCTGCTGTTTCTATCCCTCTCTATCAAGGCTACGTCTTTAAAGCTCAGCTAAACCGGGCTGTAGGTGAATTGTCAGCTTATAAAGCGCCATTTGAAGAGCGCTCAGGTTCTGGCGGGAACGTTACCAACAACGAAATCGGTTATACCCCATCCAACCTAACCAGCGGAAATCAGGCAACAAATATAGGTACGCTTAACCCTGACGGATCGGGTCAGCTTCAGGTGACCATGGGCGGCAATGCGCACCCAAACTTGACAGGTTTGATTCTGCGTTTTGAGCGCACATCATCGGGCGCATGGAGTTGTGTGCTCGATATCACAGCGGTGACAGCGACATGGGACGCGTCTTATTTGCCTTCTGGCTGTCGTCTGTGAAGTTGAATGCCGTACTTTGCAATCGTCAGTTGCAAGCACAGTATCGATCAGCGGATCTTAGCTTTGTAAAGACAACGAGAACCCGCTGTATGTCAGGTGTTACCTTGGGTTTGTCTTTCAATTAACGGAGAGCGACCACCACCCTCGCCATTCATCTCAACACTAATCCTCGGCGCCGCAACATCAATATACCGCTCCTCCATATTCCGCTTCAGCAACAAATTAAACGCTCTCGAAACATCCCACTGGCACTCCGGCTTGGTGCGCATCCGCATCCGCAATACCGGGCAGCCTTCTTCAAACGAGTGAATCCCCTGCATCTCGAGTGGAGACCAGATCAGCCAGCGCATATCCGGCTGCGTCCGCAGCTCCTCGGCCGTTTCTTCCATCAAAAGAATGGCGTCATCAATGGGTAACTCGCGGGGGATCCGGATTTTGATCAGCGCGATACCGAACTGGCGCGACATGTTGTGTATGGAGCTGATTTTGCTGAAGGTGATGTGATGAACAACGCCTTCGAGGTCCCGCAACCGCACAGTTCGTAAGTTGAACCCTTCCACTGTGCCCATGAATCCATTGATTTCTACGAAATCGCCGACCGACATGGAGTCTTCAACCACAATAAACAGGCCAGTGATCAAATCCTGAACGAGCGTCTGGGCGCCGAAACCGACTGCGAGGCCGATTATGCCCGCACCTGCCAGAAGGGGCGTTACGTCTACGCCTAATGTGGATAGGCCTACAAATATCCCTACAACGATGATGGTAATCAGCAGAGTGTTCCGGGCGATGGGAACAATTGTCTGGGCCCTTGCCGGATTGATTCTTTTCTTTCGATCGCCCTCGCGCAGCGCCCGTTCCAGCAGTTCGTCAACAAAGATCCAGGCAATGCTGGCAATCAACCATGTGAGGATTATACCGATCAGGCTGTTCGTCAGGCCGACACTGATCGGTGGTTTTTCGCCCAAACCGAGTAATGATAGGTCCCAGATCTGGAGAATCAGCTCAAAGAACGCCAGCCATGCAGCAATCTGTAGCAAGTGGTATCCAAAACGCACTAATCTTTGGCTGAATTTACTGAGGGCCCGATGCTTGGGGCTGTTTTCCTGAATGCCGAACAAACCCTGGATGGCAAGTGTGGCCGCAAGCAGTAACGCGCAGATCATTGCTCTGCCCAGGGCCTCATCAGCCTCTCCACCATTTGCGAAAACAGCTACCACCGAGGCGCTGATTGCGAGCAGCATTGGGATATGCCAAAGCCTCGCCAGCAATGCTGTCACTTCGCGCCCGACACCCTGATTTTTGCGTTGTTTATAGGGACGATTGCGAATCAGATGAGTGACGGGGCGACGGTTTCGAATAATAAGGAAAAAACTCAGCAGAGCCGCGACTATGCTGAAGATCAGGGCGAGGGCGCTGGCCAGTTCTGTGCCGAGTTGCGAGGTGAGCTCGGCGGTGCCCAGGGCATCTTCTAGAGCGAAGAGCGCGCCTATGATGAACAGTGGCACCAGAATTCGCCGGCGCAGTATCAGAACGGCAGTTTGGCGATGGCCGCTGGAGAAGATGGAGATGGTTACATCAAAGAATGTAGTCAGTGCCCGGGCGCACAGGGCGGCGTAGGCAAGAATCAAAACGGTGGTTTGAGCGCCTTCAGACATGCCGAACGTTGGTAGTCCGGCCAGCAGCGCGGTAAAGGTAATCAGCCAGGGTAAAAGACGCCGCGCGAGGTGCGCTATCAGCATCCAGGGCCGGGGTTGCCTCGGCATCTCTACGGGCCAATCTCGCCATGCGTACAACATGCGGGCCAGGCGTGAGAGGCCCCAAAGTGCGACCAGCCAAGCTGTGAGTCCGGCAAGGGTTTCCATAAGCACTCGAAACGATGCGCCTGCCAGTAATTTTTCGGCCGCACTGTAGGCATTTCTGAAATTCGCTTTCCACTTCCCAAGTGGTGATTCCGCATTGTTATCCGGGTTAGCGGCTTCATCAAACAGAACCGCCAGAGCACCCAGCAGGCCTTCTCCGCCGGCTCTCGTTTGTGAGGTTTGCGAAGATTCCACTGCCAGCCCCTGCTGGATAGCCTTGAGTTGTTCAACCAGAGCCTGCCGGCTTTCGTCATCCTGCAAAGCCTGGATAGTGACCTCAAGAGATTCCGTCAGTTGTTCGGGCGAGGCCTCCTGTTCATCGGTCTGCTCAGAAGACCCACCCGAAAGCCCGGGAATACCGGGGAGTGTGAAGGGTTGGGCCTGAACCGTGCTAGCTGCCAAAAACAGTAGGAGAAAGCCGAAAAAGTACTCAGTGAACCTCAAATCTCAACCTCTTCAAACAAATCCGGTACCTCAGCGTCCCATCCGAACTTTTCATGGATTCGCTTGCGCATGATGTCGCTGGCCAGCATTTCGCCGTGGGTAACGTAAACTTTCTCTGGCTCAAGGGTTCCTTGCTCAAGCCATTGTAGAATTTCATTGTAGTCGCCGTGGGCGGAGAGGGAGCCCAGGTTGTGAATTTCAGCTTTCACGGGCCAGTATTCTCCATGAATTTTTACCGACTCTACACCCGCTACCAACCGGTCGCCCCGGCTTCCTGGAGCTTGAAAGCCTGCGAACACGACGCTGTTTCTATAGTTCGGTAGCAGAGTTTTCAGGTGGTGGAGGACCCGCCCACCGCTGGCCATGCCACTGGCAGATACGATGATGCAAGGGTAGCGGGCGGAGTCCAGCTTGATGGATTCATCCACGGTGCGGACGAACGTGGTATGAGCGTCAATCATTTCGCATTGGCTGGCGCTTAGTTTGTGTTCTTTATGATGCTTGCAAAATATTTCTGTAGCTTTGATGGCCATGGGGCTGTTTAGGAACACGGGGAGTTTGGGAATGCGCCCTTCTTTCATGATTTTATGAATCACGTAGAGCAGCATCTGTGCGCGGCCAACAGCAAAAGCCGGTATCAATACGATGCCGCCACGGCCAGCGGTGCGAGTGATGATCTCGGCAAGTTCGGTCTCCGGGTCGGTTTCCTCATGCAACCTGTCGCCGTAGGTTGATTCGCACACAAGCACGTCAGTTTTGCTGATCGGCTCCGGTGGACGCATGATCGGGTCAGTTTGCCTACCCAAATCCCCGCTGAATACCACTGTGCGATCATCAGCTTTGTGGTGAACATGCACGCAAGCAGACCCCAGGATGTGTCCTGCAGGGGTAAAGGTGACTTCAAAGTTCTTCACCGGCTCAAAGGTTTCGTGGTAGTGAAGGGGTTCAAAATGTTTCAGAGCTTCCATTGCATCCTTCACCGTAAAGAGCGGTTCCGGGTGTGCATGCTTCGAAAATTTCTTCCGGAAAGCGTATTTTGCGTCCTCTTCCTGCAAATAACCCGCATCCGGAAGCAGCACTTTGCACAAATCATGGGTGCCCTTCGTGCAGTATATCTTGCCTTTGAAGCCATTTTTCACCAGTGCAGGCAGGTAACCAGAGTGGTCTATGTGGGCATGGGTAAGAACAACCGCATCAATGGTGCTGGGCTCTACAGGGAACTTTGCCCAGTTTCTCCTGCGGAGGGTCTTCACGCCTTGGTACATACCGCAATCGATCAAAACGCGATGCTTGTCATCGGAAAGCAAGTAACGTGAGCCGGTTACCGTGCCGGTACCGCCGAGGAAACGAAGTTTCATACACGAAAGACCTTTTGAGCGGGTGGGTTAGAATGCGTTTGAAGTGAGTGCTACAAGATTGCCTGAAAGCGCCACTGCAGAAAAGCCTCAGTGCGGACAGCCGCTAATATTTGTTAGTATCCGGAAACTTCACTGAAGCAGGATCCATGGCATGCACTATAGCTCAATACTCCCGGACGTTATTAAAGTAGCGGATGAAGCCAGCACCAGAGTTCTTCATATCTACCAGTCTGATTTCAAGGTGAGCTACAAGGAAGATGAATCACCTATCACCGCTGCGGATGTTGCGAGCCACGAGATTATAGTTAAAGGTCTGCGCAATATAAGTCGGGACATTCCAATCCTCTCCGAAGAGGGTATGCAGGCTAGTTGGGAAGAGCGCAAGCACTGGCGCCGGTTCTGGCTGGTTGATCCGATTGATGGCACCAAAGAGTTTACCCAGCGTACCGGCGAGTTCACGGTGAATATTGCCATGATTGAAGACGGTGTGCCGGTAATGGGTGTGGTTACCGCCCCTGCATTAAAAGAAGCGTTTTGGGGAATAAAGGGTGAGGGCGCCCATAAGCGTGACCGAACCGGGCAGGTTCACCGCATCCGCGTTGCGGAGCCCCCGTCAACCAAGCGCGTTGTCGCCAGCAAAAACCATATGAATGATGAGACCCGCAACTTTATTAGAGCGCTTGGAGCCCACAAAACGATTCAGGCTGGCAGCTCACTGAAATTTTGCCGGATAGCCGAAGGCCACGCCGATCTTTATCCACGCATGGGCCCTACCAGTGAATGGGACACGGCTGCAGCCCATGCCGTGCTGCTTTCAGCGGGCGGTAGCGTAAACGCTTTGAATGGTGAACCCCTTAGGTATGGCAAAGAGGATGTGTTAAATCCGTATTTTATTGCGGCAGGAAACTGGTATTTTTGATGCGCATTTAGGGTTACGGCTCACCATAAATTAACTACGGAATCGTATGACTTGGTACGCTCTGCAGCACAAGCCTGCCCAAGGTGATCGCGCACTGGCGCACCTGCAAAATCAGGAGATCACCTGTTTTTACCCGAAAATTCAGGTAGAGAAGATCAAATCCGGAAAGCGGTCTCAGAAACTTGAGCCGCTTTTCCCCGGTTACCTCTTCGTGCAACTGGAGCAAACCGATCCAAGTTGGGCAAAGCTGCGCTCAACCCGCGGCGTGTTGCGCGTTGTCAGCTTCGCAAACAAGCCGGCAGCCATTTCTGATGAAGTGATCCAGCAAGTTAAACAGGGCCTCGATACGGTTCAACAGCATGGCGGGCTGAAAACTGGAGAGACTGTTCAGCTGAGTGAAGGTCCGTTTGAGGGTATCAATGCAGTGTTTCAGGCTTATGATGGTGAAGAAAGGGCTATTGTGCTGATCAGCTTTATGCAGAAGCAACAATCAGTGAAGGTGTCGGTTTCGGCCATAAGGCACTAGTCCTGATGGCTTACTGGGTATTAACGTAAATAATAAGGTCTACACTGTAGACTAGTAAGTCTATTGGCGCTGAACCAGTTCTCGCCAGATTGTTCGCTCCCATTACAAAATACGTGCTCCAGGTTACAATTTAATGAATGAGATGCAAAACACACCCCCGGCCGATCAGCGGCCAGATTATTCCGATGAAATCAGCCTGGTTGACCTGGTCGCAACGTTTGTTCGCAGGCGCCGGGTTTTTTATGTGGTGTTTATTTTCGTCACCTTAGCTGGCTTGGGGTACGCGCTGTGGATGCCGGACGAGTTCGAATACGTCAGCCTTGTTCAGATCGCGCAAAAAGACAGCAAGGAATTTGTGCAGCCTCCCGAGACAACAATTGCAACGCTGGAGAGCCGTTGGTTGCCAGAAGTGCAGACGCGTTATCGCGGAGAGCACGGCAGAAAGCTGCCCTTTGATGTGGTTTTCAACAATCCCGAAAGCACCGGTCTTATTCGTTTTGAAAGCATTACAACGAAGGACGAAGGTCAGGCGGTTAGCGCTGCCCACAGTGCCCTGATAAACAGCGTTAAAGACGACCAGGATGTATTGATCAAGAGCGAACGGCAGAGCTTGCAGCGACAGATCGAATCTGTCGAGAGCGCTATTGAGACATTGAAAGGTGAAAAAGATGCTGGTGAAGCTATAGCCGGTGCCATAGAGCGGCGCTCAAAGCTCGAGGGTAGGCTTGAGGGCCTACAGGGAGTTGAGGTACTAGTTACCAGCCGTCAAAGTGCCGAAAAAGTAGCCCCTAAACGCAGTCTCATCGCTGTGTTGGCGGTGTTGCTCGGCAGCATGTTGGGCGTTTTTTTGGCCTTTATGAGCGAGTTTGTGTCCTCGGTAAGAGAGCAGGTAGCAACTGAGAGCGCTGGTGAGGGTGCTGGCTGATCTTATTTAAATTAGACGCACTTCTGATGCTTTCACAGCCTTTGACGCTTCCGCATTCATTTCTCACATGTGTCAGACTTTTTGTCACTTGAATGTCACATACGATGCCGTAGAATTGCCCCGCTTCAGACTTGGACTATTCACATACTGACAGGGATGCAGTCGGGAGCGTGTTTTCCCCTTCTCGTTTTTTTCCTGTTATTGCAGGCAATTTATTTCTATGACCTTAAAACACTGGGCTTTGGTCGGTGGGGCGGTAGCGTGCCTGACTAGCACTGTAACGACAGCGGCGCCATGGCTTGAACCAGGTGATGTGCGTGCCCGATATGCTGTCCAGAAGCTCGCTGATCGCGGTCAGCTTCAGCGCCCTGTCACAAGCTGGCCAATCATGTGGGGCTCGATAACCAATGGCTTGAGTGAGTCAGAAAACAATTCTGATCCTGCCACTGGGCTCGCACGCCATTACCTTGAGTTTGAGCGGAGCCAGCAAGCGTCACCTGGTTTTCGTGCCGAGTTTGAACTCTCTGGCACAAATGAAGTGTCAATAGTTCAGGGTTTTGATCGCGGCCCAATGTCTGAGGCGGCCGCGATACTTGACGTGCAATGGCAGGGACAGAATTGGGCCTTCGGAATCAGCCCGGCTTACGCCCATAATCCCGATGATGATGAGAGCATTCGCCTGGATGGCTCCTATCTCGCCGCAACCGCAGGTAACTGGGTGTTTGGTGCGGGTGCTATCGATCGCTGGTGGGGCCCGGGTTGGCAATCGAGTCTTATTTTATCCAATAACGCCCGGCCATTGCCCTCGGTATGGTTGAACCGCAAAGACGCTTCCGCTCCAGAAAGCCGTTGGCTCAGCTGGATTGGCCCCTGGCAACTCACAATATTTGCCGGGCAGTACGAAAAAGAACGCACAGTGCCGGAAGCTAAGCTGATCGGTATGCGCCTGAACCTTCGCCCACTGGATGGGCTTGAATTGGGCTTTTCCCGTGCGATCATGCTTGGAGGTGAGGGCCGGCCTGAAGGCGCTTCTACCATCTGGAATGCATTGGTCGGCAAGGACAACGGCCAACTGGAAGAAGATGACCCAGGCAACCAGCTTGCCAGCATTGATGCGCGTTATGGTTTTGCAATCGGCAAGCAAACGATGGGTGTCTATGGTCAGATGATGGGTGAAGACGAAGCCGGTGCTTTCCCCGCCCGTAAATCCTGGCTTCTGGGCTCCGATTGGACGAGCCAGCTGCTAAGCGGCGAGCAGCAGTGGTTTATAGAGTACGCCAATACCCTTGCAGATGACTTTCTGGGCGACGCCATGCCCAACATTACTTACGACCACTCTCGTTACAACAGCGGCTATCGCTATTATGGCCGAACCATGGGCGCCAGCTTCAGTGGGGATGCCGAGGCAATAACATTAGGCGGCTTTCACTTCTTCGACGACGGACGCAATCTTGCGGCCAGCCTGAGCTTTGTTGAGTTCAACAAAGATGGAATTAGCCGAACACCGGTAGTTGATGAAAGCATCAAATTAATGGTCCCGGCTGAAAACGCCAAACAAGTGATCGCAAAAGTTGGCTATGGCACAGAGTTTTTAAGTGGCTGGCTGGACTTAAGTGCGCAGTTTGCCGATAAAAAGCTTGAACTGGTTAACCCTGCAGAGAATGAAGCTGGCCAGTGGTCCGTAGGTGCCAGTTGGCGATACCGTTTCTGACGAGCTTAATCTGGTCGATAACTTCAAACTCTTTTTTAAAACATATACTGGAAACCCGCTGTGAACTTTAAGAGTTTCGTCTGTTCTTTGGCATTACTCATGCCTCTCGGTGTTGCCGCTCAATCGATAACACCTGCCCAAATTCAGCAGTTTAAATCTTTACCCAAAGCCCAGCAGGAAGCGTTGGCGCGGCAATATGGGGTGGACCTGGATCAGATTCAAAGTGGAACGTCGCAGTCTCAGCGAAATGTAAACCGAGACATTTCTGTCGTTGAGCCGCTTGAGAGAGACTCGGAGCAGGGGGGGGGTGAGAACGAAGGGAGGAGCAAGCCTTCGAAAGAAGAACAAGCGTTCAGCGATAAGAACAACGGCCTGAAGCCATTCGGCTACGAGTTGTTTGAAGGTAAGCCCAGCACCTTTGCGCCGGTGACGGAAATTCCAGTGCCGGCCAATTATACACTGGGCCCTGGTGACGAATTGAAAGTTCAGCTTTGGGGCAATGAGAATCGTCAGCTATCTTTGGTTGTTTCCCGTGATGGCACCATCGACATGCCTGAGAGAGGGCCCGTCAATGTCGCGGGCATGAGCTTTCAGCAAATCAGAGAAGAAATTAGCCGGCTGGTTGCAGAGCAGTACATTGGTGTAAAAGCGGCTGTATCCCTGGGCGAGCTGCGCAGTATGCGAGTGTTTGTGCTTGGTGAGGCCCGCACGCCAGGGTCCTTCAGTGTCAGCTCGCTCTCCACCATAACCAATGCGCTTTACGTATCTGGCGGCATTCGCCACACAGGGTCTTTGCGCAATATACAGCTGAAGCGTAACGGGAAGGTTGTAGGCACGTTGGATCTCTACGACCTGCTGCTGAAAGGCGATACCAGCGGTGATATACGCCTTCAGCCCGGAGATGCAGTATTCATTCCGGCTGTAGGCCCCCGGGTAGGGATTGATGGAGAAGTCTATCGCCCAGCGCTTTACGAAATTAAAAACTCCACCACGTTAG
Source organism: Marinobacter sp. 1_MG-2023 (assembly GCF_030549045.1). Lineage (NCBI taxonomy): Bacteria > Pseudomonadati > Pseudomonadota > Gammaproteobacteria > Pseudomonadales > Marinobacteraceae > Marinobacter > Marinobacter sp. 1_MG-2023. Next base: position 1,297,820 of record NZ_JAUOST010000001.1, read on the forward strand.
ACGGCTTGGTAAATCTGGCTGGAGGTCTCACCTCTCAAGCCTATCCGCAAATAACGCGCATCGAACGTACGAACCAGGATTTTCTTCGCGTGATCGCGGAAGCCGACCTCACGAATGACCAGGACAAGCGCGCCAAGGTTAGACCCGGTGACCGAGTTTCAGTTGCATCTATCGCGGATGTAACCGGCCAGTATGTTGAAATAACCGGTGCGGCAACCCGGGAGGGCAAGTTTGCGTGGGTACCTGGGATGCGGGTGAGCTCTATCATCCGAAACCTGGATGCGGATTTGTTGCCTATTGCAGACACCAATTTCGCAGCGCTGGTTAGAACCGATCCCGAGTCTCACGAAATTTCTGTACGTAGTCTTGAGCTTAAAGCAGCGATCGCCAACCCCGGCGGTGTTGAAGATCTGGTTTTGCAGGAAAAAGACCAACTGCTGCTATTCGCGGATGAGGGAAGGAGCGAGCTCACGCAAGACGCAGATAAAGAAATGAACAAAGCTTTTCAGCGCTACAGCCGGGAAACATTGTTCAGTCCTGTAGTGAAACGTTTGAAGGCCCAGGCAACGCCGGCGACGCCTCAGCAAACGATGACCATCTCCGGCCCGGTTCGTTATCCGGGTGAGTACCCCCTGCCAGCGACAGGAAAAGTGAAAGATGCCATTGTTATGGCCGGTGGTTTGAAAGACTCCGCACTGATGTTAGATGCAGAGTTGGCTCGCCGAAACCTGAGTGGTGATGGAGTAGAGCAAACCCAGCTCCTTACCGTCAGCCTGGCTGACGCAATGAACGACCAAGCCGATATACAGTTGCAAAGTCGTGACCGCCTGATGGTCAGGTCCATCCCTCTGTTCGGCGCCACACGTACGATAAAACTGAGAGGTGAAGTACTTTATCCAGGTGAGTACACATTCAGCGACGGCGAGACGCTGGTGGACGTGCTTGAGCGTGCAGGAGGGCTTACCAGCAATGCCTTCCCGCGGGGTGCGGTATTCACCCGTAAAAAGTTGCGTGAGCTGGAAGCTCAGCGCCTGCGGGAAGCTGAAGAACGACTCCAAGGGGATTTGCTGGGGGTTCAGCTGGATGGTGACAACTTCGGTGGTCAAAATGCACAGCGGGTGGAGCAGGTTCAGGGGCTACTGGACGATGTACAGAGCAGCCGCCCGGTAGGGCGCATGGTTATTGATCTTGCCTCAGTTCTCGAAGATAGCAGCTACCAATCCATTCGCCTTCAGGATGGCGATTCTTTAACTGTCCCCACTATCCCTCAGGCTGTGAGTGTGTTCGGCGAAGTACAATTCCCCACAAGCCATCTGCACTCGGCAGGTTTGACGGTAGACGACTACCTGGAACGCTCTGGCGGGCCTACCCGCCAGGCGGACGAGAACCGCGTATACGTGGTAAAGGCTGACGGCTCGGTGATGTTGCCCGAGAAGAGTGCCTGGTTTGGTGGTCGCAGCCAGCAGTTGCAACCCGGTGATACGGTAATTATGCCCATTGATGTGGACCGTCTGAACCAACTGGAACTGTGGACGAACGTAAGCCAGATTGTTTATCAAATGGCTCTGGGCGCCGCAGCAGTGGGGAACCTGTGATGAGTAGCCAAGAGAAACATATTCCGCACGTTATGGAACGGCCTCACTATTCGGATGATGAAATCGATCTCCGAGAGCTCTTTGCCATCCTGTGGCGTGGTAAGTGGATCATCACTCTCTTTGTCATCATATTCGCCTCCGCTGGGGTGTTTTATGCACTCAGTAAGCCAAACATCTACCAGTCCAGCGTGCTCTTGGCCCCTGCTCAGGACGAGGGCGGTTCCGGAATTAGCGGCCAGCTTGGTGGTTTGGCTAGCTTGGCCGGTATCAGTCTCGGCGGAGGCGGGTCGAACCAAACTGTTATAGCAAAGGAAGTTCTGCAATCTCGCGCCTTCCTTACAGATTTTATCCACAGACACAACCTCATTATCCCTCTTATGGCTACTGACACCTGGGATGTAGAAAATGAAAAGTGGCTAATAGACCGGGAAGTTTACAACCCCGAGACCGGTGAATGGCTGACTAATGACGAAGGAGAAAGCCTAGAGCCAACAGACTGGGATATGGTGAAGCAGTTTAAACAAAGCCATCTGAGCCTCTCTACAAATGAAGATATCGGCATGCTCACCCTGAGCATTAAAAGCCAGGCACCCCCTGTGGCCAAAGAATGGGCTGAAAAACTGGTACACGACATTAACGAACACATGCGCGCGCAAGATGTGGACGAAGCTGAAACCCGCATTGCTTACCTTGAAAGAAAGCTTGGGGAAACAAATATCGCCGGCATGCAACAGGTATTCTACCAGCTCATAGAAAGCGAAACCCGCACGGTGATGCTGGCTAACGCCCAAAGCGAATATATATTTAAAACGTTGGACCCGGCTGTGATTCCTCAGGAAAAGAGTGAGCCAAAACGGGCTTTGATAGCAATCGTGGCCACGATGCTTGGCGGGATGCTTGGGGTGTTTACGGTAATTTTAGTTGCCTTTATCCGATCAGGAAAGGAAGGTTTCTCAGAAGGCTAAAAAAAGGCTGAAATAAGAAAACAGATAAGACGCCTTGGTCAGTGTTAATAGCACTAGTATAATTAATAGAATAACGTTTCGAGTCTTCGGCCTAGGGGAAAGGATTTCTAAGATTTCTCAGATATTTCCGGTTAAGCTCTATTTCCAGCTTTGGATGCCAAGTCCGGCCGGTATGAAATATATAAAACCTTTTCCATATTTAGAAATGAAGTCATTTGCGAGCGGCAATTTGCTACCGGTAGAAAGTGACCAAAAATAGTTGTAAATGGTGAATCACCTAGCTTCGGAGCGTCCGCCCGGAGCCCGTTATTGTCGACCGCAGCATATACATCGTCAATAATTTCAAGGCCATGCTGACCAATGAAAGGCGACTAGCCCAAATCCCGGCAATATCACACTAAATAGGCGTGTTCGAGCAGCCTGCCGACTTTGAATTTATACTAATGTGAAAAAGGCCTGATTTGACCACTTTTTCGCCTCTTACTTGGTGAAGCCGAACCGCTACTCGTGTCGAAAGAGACTAAAAACCGCCTCAAACCGTGCTTCTCCTTATTACGAACGCCTAAGGCCGACAGGTGGCTAGATCTATAACAAAATATCACGAAGGAACGCTAAATGAGATCTATTATTAACATTTTTTTGCTGTGGAGGAGAAACGTAATTCGGAAATATTACACAAAAAAGGTCCTATGGCAGTGTGCAGATTACAAAGGGCCTGTAATTGTGAACGGAAAATCCTCAGTGACATCAACAACAACCTTAGGGGCGAACGTTAATTTCAACGGTATGCAAATCACTGGTGGTGGGAGGGTATTTATTGGAGACAACTTTCATTCTGGCCCCGGCTGTTTGTTTATTTCTGAAAACCACAATTTTGATTTTGGAAGTTCGATTCCTTACGACAGCACATATGTGCATAAGGATATAGTAATAAGCGACAACGTATGGCTGGGGAGTAGAGTGATCGTGTTGGGTGGCGTGTCTATAGGGGAAGGTGCAATAATTCAAGCTGGAAGTTGTGTGGTGAGTGATATCCCATCATATGCAATTGCTGGCGGCCATCCAGCAAAATCATTTGGTCAGCGGAATGTAGAGCATTATGAGAAGCTGAAGGCTGAGAAGAAATTCCATTAAAGAAAACGGGGTGTTTAACAAGCTCCGGCTAAATCAAAGCGAGTGGCGGTCGACAAAAAATTCGTGTACCCGTTACACGTTTTTAATTAACTTTGGTAGTAAACCAGTCAATAACTAGGGCGTAAAACTTAACTTGTTAAAAAAAATTCGTCATAGTTCATTAGTGTCCGGTAGTGGAATTTATGCGATCTCCACATTGATTAATTCTTCCATACCGTTCCTACTGCTTCCGATACTCACTCGACACCTCACTCCTGAAGAGTATGGTGTAGTCGCAGTGTTTCAGGTCTGGTGTAGCTTGCTTGGGGTATTTTGTGGCCTTAATACTTATGGGGCTGCAACTCGGAAATATTACGATTACGACGAACCAGAAAGATACATGGGAGACTATGTGGCGGCCTGTGTAGCAATTATGATAATCAGCTCTATAATACTAACCGTTATTATGTTACAGCTTGTGGATCCGCTTTTAAAGATACTCGGATTGCCTAGGGAGTGGCTTTTCGCAGGTATACTGGTTGGTATAGGTAATTTCTTAGTTCAGTTGCGACTACGGCAGTGGCAGGTTAGAAAAGAGCCCATGAAGTATGGGCAATTCCAAATCAGTCAAAGCGCCTTTAATGCCGGTTTGTCGTTGCTCCTAGTGTTAACAGTTTCACTAGGTGTTGATGGAAGACTAGTTGGCATAACTTCATCAATGTTACTGTTTGGGGTTTTAGGCGCAATTTTGCTTTGGCGGGATAAGCTTTTAACTCTTAGTTGGAAACCGGAATTAATTAAGGATGCGTTAACATTCAGTGTGCCTTTGCTCCCTCATTTTATCGGTGGTTTTTTACTGTTAACCGTGGATAGGGCCGTAATAAGCTCTATTCTGGGTTTAGAGGCAGCCGGTCACTACATGGTTGCAGCACAGTTGGCACTTGCGCTAAATTTATTATTGCAGAGTATACACAAAGCATATGTTCCTTGGCTTTTTGAGCGCTTAAAACAGGATAACTGTGAAGAAAAAAAGCACATAATTAAGATTAGCTATTTATATTTTTTGGGGCTTGTAATAATTGCATTATTTGCGTTCATTTTTGGGAAGCCGGCTCTGATATTTATCGCTGGTGTAGAGTATGCGCCCGCTGGTGATGTCATAGGTTGGTTGGTTTTAGCTCAAACAATACTTGGTATGTACTTCGTGGTATCCAGCTATCTGATTTACGCTAAAAAAACTCAGCAAATATCTAAGATAACGATTTTATCCGGCGCTATAAATATTGTTCTTCTGCTAACCCTTTTGGAGCCCTATGGTCTAGCCGGTGCCGCTTGGGCTATGTGTGTCGGTACAACCGTTCAATTTCTCGCCACATGGTTTTTGGCATCTCGCGCTATTGCAATGCCGTGGTCGCTGAAGAGAATAATTTTTGGATAATCTTAGCGCAAGTTACCAATTAACTAGGATTTAAAGCCCAGATATGAATGAAATACTGATTGTCATTCCGGCCCGTGGTGGTTCGAAAGGTATTCCAAGGAAAAACCTTAGAATTCTGGATGGAAAACCACTTATTCAGTACTCAATTACTATGGCGCTGTCATCGCGCTATAAGCCCGATGTTTATGTCTCTACAGAAGATGATGAAATTGCACTAATATCTGAAAAGTTAGGGGCGTCGGTTGTCAAGCGAGAGGTAAATAAAGCAGGTGATGATACAACGCTTGATCCTGTTATATACGATTGCATGAACCGGGCAGAAAAAAACGAAGGAAAAGAATACCAGTTGATCGTTACCCTCCAGCCAACTTCGCCTCTCCTTAAAAGGGAATCTTTGGATGCTGCGCTGGGTTCTTTGCTTCTAAATGAGACCGTTGACACAGTTATTTCGGCCGTAAATGATACTCACCTTACCTGGCGCTATGAAAATGGATGCTATACTCCAAATTACAGCGAGCGTTTGAATCGACAGTACTTGACCCCGACTTTTAAGGAAACTGGAGGGTTTCTGATTACGAGAAAGCGTTGTATATCAGAAATTAGTCGTATAGGTAATTGCGTTGAGTTATTTGAGCTTCAGGGTAGTGAGGCTATCGATATAGATAATTATGAAGACTGGAGTCTATGTGAATATTACAAGAACCGAAAAAAAATTCTTTTTGTGGTTTCCGGCTATCAGGAGATCGGTTTAGGGCATGTATATAACTCACTTATAATCGCGAATGATATTCTGAGTCATCAGCTTGAATTTCTGGTTGATCGGAAAAGTAGGCTTGCATTTGACAAAATCGCATCGAAAAATTATTTAGTTTCTATTCAGGAAACAGGTAACTTGCTTCAGGACATTGAGGTTAGACAGCCCGATGTGATAATCAATGACCGCCTCGACACCGAAGCAAGTGAGATCTTAGAACTCAAAAGAAAGGGTATTAAAGTCATAAATTTCGAGGATCTCGGGGAAGGTGCCGAGTACGCGGACTTGGTTATCAATGCTATTTATCCGGAGCGCCAAGTGTTGCCCAATCATTATTTTGGACATGAATACGTTGTTCTAAGAGACGAGTTTATCCTAAGCCAGCCAAAGCCTGTCAGCGATGCTGTTAGAAAGGTTCTGCTAACTTTTGGGGGGGTTGATCCAGCCAACCTTACGAGAAAAGTTCTCCAGGCGATTTATGGATATTGCCAATCCCAAAGAATAGAAATATTGGTGGTGACTGGCTTTGGTTATCGACACCACGACTCGCTTGATGAGTTTGAGGATGTCCGGGTCGTTCGAAATACGATGTCAATATCCGATCACATGGCCAGCGCCGATATCGCATTTACGTCAGCCGGGAGAACAACGTACGAAATTGCCTCCCTTGAGGTTCCTTGTATTGTTTTGGCCCAGAACGCACGCGAATTATCTCATCTCTTTGCCAGCGCAGAATTTGGATTTCTTAACCTTGGAGACGGTAAAAAAGTTGACACGGTAACAATACTTAAACACTTTGTTCAGCTCGTAGAAAGTCCAGAATCGCGCAAACACATGGCCAGTCTGATGTCTCAGGCTGACCTGTCGAGCGGTCGAAAACGGGTTCAGAAACTTATACGAAACGTTTTGGAGTCATCATGAAATTAAAAGATTTCTTATCAAGTATTAATACATACGGAGCGGAACTTCACCGCCCTTTTATCATTGCAGAGGCAGGCGTCAACCATGAAGGGTCAATGGTGACAGCGAAGCGTTTGGTGGATGAGGCATCGGAAGGAGGTGCAGACGCCATAAAATTCCAGACATACAAAGCTGATACCTTGGCTTCTCGCCACTCACCTGCCTATTGGGACACATCCAAAGAGCCCACCCTTTCCCAGCATGAGCTATTCTCCAAGCACGACAAGTTTTGGAAGAAAGAAATGGAACAGCTCAAAGAGTACTGTGATCTCAGAAATATTGAATTCATGAGCACGCCGTTCGATTTGGAGTCAGCTCAGTTCCTCAATGAATTGATGGATGTGTTCAAAATCTCATCATCCGACATTACCAATAAGCCCTTCATTAAATATCTTTGTGGCTTTAATAAGCCAATCATATTGTCGACAGGTGCAAGCGAACTCTGGGAAATTCAGGAGGCAGTCAGTTGGATAGAGGAGTTCGGTAACCCTGTTGCATTGCTGCATTGTGTTCTTAATTATCCAACCCCTGATGAGAATGCCAATTTGGGAATGATCCGAGGGTTGCTTAAAGCCTTTCCTGATAAGCTGATTGGTTATTCCGACCATACAATGCCAGCAGATATGAAAGTTTGTGAAATTGCGGCGTTACTCGGAAGTGTTATCATCGAAAAACACTTCACGCACGATAAGACGCTGCCGGGTAATGACCACTACCACGCCATGGATGTGCATGACCTTAAGCTATTTCAGAGGAACATGGACCGGGTGTTCGGGTTGTTGGGTGGGTTTCGTGTAGACGCTCTGAAAGATGAAGAAATTTCCAGGAGAAACGCCCGTAGGAGCTTGATTGCTAGAAATGACCTAAAATCTGGTCAGGAAATTACAGAGAGTGACCTCACCTTTAAACGCCCTGCTTACGGCATTAGTCCTCGTTTGATTGATGATCTCGTTGGTAAAAAAGTGGTTAAGGAAATTCCTGAAGATACAGTACTACATTGGAACATGTTTGAATGAAGCCATACTACGTTTTGCTTACCGGGAGCAGGAATAACGCTGGAGACTTTCTGATAAAACATCGAGCAAAGGCTTTGTTTGCTCAAGAAAGGTCAGATAGGGACATTGTTGATCTCAACGCTTGGGAGCCTTTCGATAAGGAGAGACTTGATCTGGTAAACGATGCTTGCGCGGTGATACTGATGGGCGGTCCGTCGCTCAGGTACGAAATGTATCCTGAGATCTATCGCCTCACAAAAAATTTGGCGGATATAACTGTTCCACTTACGCTAATGGGAGTCGGCTGGAAATCAGCCGCGGGGCGCTGGCAGGACACTTACAACTATTCATTTTCGGAGCACTCTATTCAATTATTGAAAAAAGCAGAGAGCTCGGGTCTTCCTATTAGTGTTCGTGATTATCATAGTATGAATAGTTTACGTTTCAATTCTATTAACAATGTGATGATGACCGGTTGTCCAGCCTATTATGATCTAGACTCGCTCAATGTCGCACCTCAGCTGCCGGGAAAGATTTCCCGCGTTGGATTTTCTCTAGGGGTTTCATTTGTGCAAAGCTCACAAATGGAATCGCAGATGAAGCAGCAGATTCTTGCGTGCCGGAAACTGTACAAAGACGCAGAGTTTAAGGTTCTTTTCCATCATTCGCTAGAGCTTAATACTACTGAAGCCGCTTACGGCAGTTCGATGCCAGAGCATCTCCGGCGACACCAGCTATTCGCTGGCTGGCTGGATTCCGAGCAGATTCCTTATAGCGACATATCGGGTAGTGCACAAAACCTGATTAAAACCTATAGCGATATCGATCTTCATGTCGGTTACCGTGTACACGCGCACATTTTTATGAACAGCATAGGAAAACTTTCGTTGCTTTTATCTGAAGATGGGCGGGCTAAGGGCAGTCACGGTGCCATCGGCGGCATGGTTGTCGATGGATATGACGAGCTGAGAGAGGGCTTTATGGACAAAGTTTTACGAAGGATATGCGGTAAGCCGGATCCGTATGTACCCAACAAACATGCGACGGCGGATATGTTATCCATGTTAGAGTACGAATTGTTGTCAGAAGGGCAAAGAACACTGACCGCAAACGCAGCTATACATCAAAACTTTCTACAAATGAAGCGATACCTGCGATTGTTGCCTTAACAAGCGGGTCTTCAGGGTGATTGCGATTCATTATGCGATGGTTTAAAGAAATAACAGGTATCCTTAACAATGAACCAGAAACGTGGTTGGCTTATCTGCATGGCCAACAACTGCACAATCGCCCTATGCTTACAAGGGAAAAACCTCGCTACCGAGGATTTTTCCTACAAGTGGCCAAATTCGGCGCGTTACTACTTCGGGATCTCCGGCTGAAGCAACCACTAGAGCTCAAACACCGTGCCAAATTCTTAGTGTTCGCAGGCACGGCTAACCAAATGGGCTCGCTAGATAAAACCGTTAGTTCGTTGGAATACCGAGGAGAAGAACTCATTTCCATCTGCGACCCTCAGTTGCTTACAGGTCGGGACAGAGTCAAAGATCACATTCCTTACCAATTGAGCATAACTGACGTAGTTCGATCGGTCATCTTGTTTACTTACCGAGGTTATGGTTTATATCGCATGTTAAAGAAGAAGCACCCCGTTTCTGTGAAGTGGCATTTTGCTACCTTCTGCCGAGTTTATATTTATCTGGCCTACTTTTATCGGGTGCTGTCGCAGGTTAAACCAGAATTCGTAATCACGGCTAACGACCACAATGCTCCCAACCGTTGCATGCTTGCCGTCGCTCATCTTCAGGGCATTAAGACGGTGTACCTGCAACATGCATCTGTTAGCCCTATTTTCCCTGCGTTACGATTAAATTATGCGTTTCTTGATGGCCAGTCTGCGCTTGACATCTACCGAGAATGTGAACGAAACCAACCGAGTACCGCGCGAAACGTTCCGATACCACAGGTAATTCTCTCTGGTCAGAAGAAATACCTGAAAAGGTCGAACGGGCCAAACAAAAAGGTGGTGGGTGTGGCTCTGAACGCGCTGGATAACGCCGAGGCTGGCATTGAGCTTATCAATGCCTTGGTGGAAAACGGCCAAGCCGTCTGCTTGCGGTGGCATCCCGGTCAGGCACGGCGAGACATCGGGCAATACCGCGGAGCCTTTGCTAATAGTGAGCGAGTTGAACTTAGTGACCCTCGCGAAGAGTTCGTCTCGAACTTCATGGAAAAAATAGGCTGGTTGATTGCTGGCAATAGCAGTATCCATCTGGAAGCCGCTCTGGCAGGGGTAATGCCGATATACTATGAACTTGAACCCGCAGACCAGCCGGATTACTACGGCTATGTAAAACATGGCCTGGCCGCGCCTGCATCATCGGTTGGTGAAGTGTTAAAGCTGATCGAAAACGCCCGTGACAATCATGGTTCAAGCGCTGAAGCTGTTCGTTATTATAGTTCGACTTATTTGACGGAGTGGGAAAGTAGGGAGGGCGAACTCGTTGCTGAGTGTTTGCGGCGGCTGTCTGTAGGGGGAGCTCTGCCGGTTGAGGTGTCAGAGTTTTACTACACATCCGAGCCTGTTGAAAGTCTGCGGCAAGGTCAGATATTGAAAGGGATTAGCCCGGATTGCTCATTGGCGCCCTAGCGATCACCGTAGATCTGACAAGTTGTCGCTATTAAAGCTCAGTTGCAATCATGATTGCTCAACAATTGATCAACTTCTTTTACTTAGATTCATGGACCCTAACCCCATTGGTTCCGACCGTTGGAGCGCCGAGCATCTAGGCCGGAATCAGGAGGTGGGCCTAGCAAGTCAGGGAGCTTTTTCAACGGTACCGGAGTTTGACCATCTTTACAAAGATAGGCACCACTCACTAGTGGCCGGATCCGGTGGGTATTGCGATTGATGACCGCCCCCCCCCCCACCTTGAGTGTCATCTATTTCGCTGTCTTAGACGGTCCTAGCACCGGGCGACCAAAAAGAACGCGGCGATCCCCTGCGCCCGTAACTCCCCAAAGACACAGACTTGCATAAACGGCATGATGGCCCAAGGAAAAAAATGATTCCTGAATTTGCATACTTTTTTAGCTTGTCTTGTGCTTTCTTTTATGTTTTCGTAAAAAAAAGGCAATTAGATCTATTTTCCGTATCTGCGATATGTGCTTTTTTATATTCCTATCCTTTGTTTTTTGGAGTGATATATGATCCGGGTGCTAATTCTTATGTAAAAATATCCGATGTTATTTATTATTTTTACTCAGTTTTTTTTATTTTGTTGGTTGGGTTTGCAGTAATTTTCGATTTTTTATATAAAAAAATAAAAATAAGGATGGGAAGAAATCTTCATTGTGCGCCAAAAACGATGCTCGGTATAATGTTAGTTTTTTCTTGTGTTTTGTTTTTTATGGTGCTTGTTTTTGGGTTAGATGATCTATTGAAAGATGGTAAGTCTGGATTAGTAAGCCTCGGGATTCTTTTTACTGTTTTTTCATGGTCGGTTCTTACTTTTTTCTCGTATGCGCAATTTTCGGGCATTAAGCATTATTCTTTATTCGCTTTTTTATTGATATTTTTTCTACTTTTTGTTGGCTCTCGGTCTTATTTCGCGACGAGTCTTATAATTTTTGTTTTAGTTTACTTTAAAGATAAGGATAGTTTTAGATTGGTAATGAATATTAAATTACTATTTTTCGGATTTTCACTTGTTGTTTTTTTAGTTTTTTATAAAGTTTTATATCAAGATATTTTTTCTTTAGATTTTTCTGGTGCATTAAGTAAGTCTTCTAATTTAAGTATTTTGGCTTATAGAGTTCTTGATGGCAGTGAGTCCACTTTGATAATGTCAAATTTTAACAACTCCATTCATGGCTTCGAGAAAAATGGATCAAACGATTATTATTTTTTGGGTTTGTTTTTTAGGCTTTTTCCATTTTTCTCTGATTATATTTCTAGTTTCTTTGGGTATGAACTTTCAAGGTACTCGTCGGTTATAATGAAGGAATTTTATCCTGGAGTATCATATGGAATGGGGGCATCATTTTGGGGTGAGGCTATTTATGGTGGTGGGTTCCTTGGCCTTGCGCTGTTTTTAATGTTTTACTTCGTATTGGTTTTTTTGGGCTCATGGGTTATTGTTGTCCGCGCGCCAGATTTTTTAAAATCTTTTCTTTTGGTGCCATTTTCTTACGTTGCATTTTATATTCATAGAATAGAGTTTTCTTTTGTGATTTATGTTTTTTGTATTTGTATTTTCCTAATGTGTTTTTATTTTTTTGTTTATCTTTTTTTAAAAAGAGGTGTGTATGAAGGAGGGTGAGGCCAAAATAATTTCCATTATTGAAAATATGGATGATAGCTATGGAGGGCCCTCAGTGTCATTGCCGGGCTTAATTAAAGCACTGCAGAAAAACTTCCATATTCCTGTTAAAATTATAAGTGTTCGATTAAGTGATAATGAATTTAATTCATCATTGCAAGGTAGCAATATTGAATGGGATAATAGCTGTAGGAAAATTGGTCCGAGAAAGATAATGTTTTCTTTTAAGTTTTATAGGGTTCTAAAAAACAATATATCTTGTAACGACCTGGTGTACATAAATAACCTTTGGAATTATGTTTCATTTTGCGCCTATTTGGTTGCGAGAAAGAAAGGCGCGAAAATAGTTTTTGCGCCCAGGGGGTCGCTTTATGAATGGTCTCTAAAACAAAGGGGGGGGCTAAAAAAAATTGCTTCTTTAGTTTTTCAAAAAAGGTTTATGGCAAAAAGTGATATGGTTCATGTTACCTCGGAATCTGAATTTGAGGCGGTACAAAGGTATGGAGTTGATAAGACTAAGATTGTGTTAATACCCCATGGCGTTGATTTTCCAGCTGAAACCGATTTCACATCGGTCAAGCGTGACCGAATTGTTAAAGGCTTTGAGCTGCCGAAAAAGTACTTTTTGTTTATGTCTAGACTCCACAAAAAAAAAGGGCTTGATATTCTTATTGAAATTTGGAATCGGTTTAGGCATGAGTATCCTGACTGGGAACTTGTTGTTGCGGGCCCTGATTATGGGCAGTATCAAGCATCCGACGCTCTTTCCACGGTCTTGTATTTAGGTTCGGTATCTGGAGATGATAAGAGTAAAGTGTTGGAGAACTGTGAGTTTTTAGTATTGCCGTCCTATTCAGAAAATTTTGGTGTTGTAATTGCTGAAGCTATGGCTTTTTCCAAGCCTGTCATTACTAGCTCAAATACTCCTTGGGAAGAGCTAAACGATAAGTGTGCTGGTCGTTGTGTTGATCTCAATGATTTTGAAAGTGTGCTTAAGGAGTTTTTAGAACTTGATGAAAGTGCGATGGCTAAAATGGGGGGTATTGCGAGAAAAATCATACAGGACAAGTACTCGTGGGGCCTCAGGAGTAAGGAATTTTTTGAAAAAGTATATTTGCCGCTGACTAGAGATTGACAGTATGGATATAAAGAAAAAAGCATTAATTACAGGTGTCACTGGCCAAGACGGCTCCTACTTAGCCGAATTTCTCCTAGAAAAAGGCTACGAAGTCCACGGTATTAAACGTCGTGCCTCGCTGTTCAATACCCAGCGGGTAGACCATATCTACCAAGATCCTCACGTAGAACACCAAAATTTCGTGCTTCACTACGGCGATTTGACGGATTCCTCGAACCTCACCCGCATTCTGCAAGAGGTTCAGCCGGATGAGGTGTATAACCTAGGGGCTCAGTCTCACGTTGCGGTGTCTTTCGAAGCGCCAGAATATACAGCAGATGTTGACGCTATCGGTACTTTGCGGCTGCTCGAAGCCATTCGTTTTTTGGGGCTGGAAAAACAAACTAAGTTTTACCAAGCGTCCACTTCGGAGCTTTACGGCTTGGTTCAGGAAATGCCCCAAAAAGAAACTACTCCGTTTTACCCACGCTCGCCCTATGCCGTGGCTAAGCTCTACGCGTACTGGATCACGGTGAACTACCGCGAGTCCTATGGGATGTACGCCTGTAACGGGGTGTTGTTTAACCATGAATCCCCGCGTCGTGGTGAAACTTTTGTTACCCGCAAAATTACCCGTGGTCTGGCCAACATCGCCCAAGGTCTGGAAGACTGCCTGTATATGGGGAACATGGATGCACTGCGCGATTGGGGACACGCAAAAGACTACGTGCGCATGCAATGGATGATGCTGCAGCAGGACCATCCGGAGGATTTTGTGATCGCGACCGGGAAGCAATATTCCGTTCGGGAATTTATTCAATGGTCCGCCAAAGAGCTGGGTATTTCATTGCGTTTTGAAGGCAAGGGCGTCGAAGAGGTTGCCGTGATCGACGCCATTGATGGTGACGATGCGCCAGCCCTCAAAGTGGGTGACACGATTGTGCGGGTCGACCCGCGCTACTTCCGCCCGGCCGAAGTTGAAACCCTATTGGGCGACCCGACCAAGGCCAATGAAAAACTGGGTTGGACGCCAGAGATCACCGCGCTTGAGATGTGTGCTGAAATGGTTGCTGATGATCTCCGAACGGCCAAGCGTCATTCATTGTTAAAGCAACATGGTCACGAAGTGATGATTTCGGTGGAGAACTAATCAGCTATGTCTAATCAACGTATATTTGTCGCCGGGCACAAAGGGATGGTTGGTTCTGCGTTGGTGCGCCAACTGGAAACTGACAAGAGCGTGGAGCTGGTAATTCGCAGCCGAGCTGAGCTGGACCTGCTGGATCAAGGAGCAGTGCTCTCGGTTTTCCGTGAGCAAAACATCGACCAAGTGTATTTGGCCGCGGCAAAGGTGGGGGGCATTCACGCTAACAACACTTACCCGGCAGAATTCATCTACGAAAACCTGATGATTGAAGCCAATATCATCCACTGCGCCTATTTGGCCGGTGTTAAGAAGCTATTGTTCTTGGGTTCCTCCTGTATCTACCCGAAAATGGCTGAGCAGCCGATGAAAGAAGAGGCTTTGCTGACGGGCCAGCTGGAGTCCACCAACGAACCTTACGCCATCGCCAAGATCGCCGGTATTAAGTTATGCGAAAGCTATAACCGCCAATACAGCCTCGACTATCGCAGCGTTATGCCCACCAACCTGTACGGACAGAATGACAACTTTCACTTCGAAAACAGCCATGTCATTCCCGCCATGATGCGTCGTTTCCACGAAGCGAAAGAAGCAAACGCAGGGAAGGTTGTAGTATGGGGTAGCGGAAAACCCATGCGTGAGTTTCTACACGTGGACGATATGGCCGCTGCAAGTGTGTATGTAATGAACCTGGATGACGAAACCTATCAGGCCAACACTCAGCCCATGCTCTCGCATATTAATGTGGGAACGGGCGTCGACTGCACGATTCGTGAGCTGGCAGAAACGATGATGCGCGTGGTGGGGTTTGACGGTGAGTTAGTGTTTGATGCCAGCAAACCAGACGGTACCCCTCGTAAGTTGATGGATGTTTCTCGCTTGAATGCGCTTGGTTGGGAGGCTAGCACCTCTCTGGAGCTTGGCCTTGCATTAACCTATGAATGGTTTCTGAAGAATCGGGAAACTTTGCGAGTCTAAACGTCTTATCATCATTCTCTTATCTCCAGTCTGAGTTGTAACCCCCAAGGATTAAGCATGATTAGCCCAGTAGTAATTGCTGGGGGCACCGGTTCTCGACTTTGGCCCCTGTCTCGCCAGCGGAATCCAAAACAGTTTTTAAAGCTTTGTGGCGAGTTAACACTTTTACAGCAAAGCCTGTCCCGCTTGATAGGTTTGGAAACGACGTCTCCGGCAATTATTTGCAATGAGCAGCACCGCTTTATAGTGGCTGAGCAGGTTCGACAGCTGTCGGTCAAAGATGCGACTATCCTTTTGGAGCCTGTCGACCGTAATACAGCGCCAGCAATAGCGCTAGCTGCGCTTAACGCAACACGAAATGGACAAGACCCGATATTGTTGGTTTTGGCTGCGGATCACTTTATTTCGGATCAATGCGCATTTAAGCGGGCCGTGTTGAAGGCAGAAAAGTTGGCTGAACAGAGCAAACTTGTGACGTTTGGTATTGTGCCAACGCTGCCCGAAACCGGTTATGGCTATATCCAGCGGGGCGATGCCTTGCTTCAGGAAGGGTATGCTGTGGTCCGTTTCGTAGAAAAGCCTGATGTGGCTACAGCCAAGGCTTATCTGGATTCTAAAGATTACTACTGGAACAGCGGCATGTTTATGTTCAAGGCCAGTGTGTACTTGGACGCACTGGCTGAATTCCAGCCGGACATTTTGGGTGCTTGTAAAGCTGCCTTAGAGAATGGCCAGCAGGATACGGACTTCTTGCAGGTGGATGCCGGCGTATTTGCTCAGTGCGCGGAGAGCTCAATTGATTACGCAGTGTTGGAAAAAGCGTCAGCGGCAGCTGTGGTGCCTTTAGACGCAGACTGGAGCGATATCGATTCCTGGTTTGCGCTTTGGGAGATTGGTGATAAAGATGCAGATGGTAACGTCTGCAAGGGCGATGTGCTGGCACAGAACACTCGTGGCAGCCTGATTTATGCCGAGCACAAGCTTGTGGCGACGGTAGGCGTCGAAAATCTGGTGGTTGTGGAAACCAAGGATGCAGTGCTGGTCGCGCACAAAGACAAAGCTCAGGATGTCAAAAATGTGGTAAAGGCCATAAAAAATGATGGCCGCCATGAGCACATGAACCATCGAGAGGTTTATCGGCCCTGGGGTGCATATGACTCGATCGACATTAGCAAACGCTATCAAGTGAAGTGTATTAAAGTGAAACCTGGAGCGAAGCTTTCAGTGCAAATGCACCACCATCGTGCCGAGCACTGGATTGTTGTGAGTGGGACGGCGATGGTCACGGTTGATGATGAGCAGTATCTGGTTACAGAGAACCAATCAACCTATATTCCGGTGGGGCAGGTGCATTGCCTCGAAAACCCAGGCGTAATTCCGCTGGAATTGATTGAAGTTCAATCTGGTTCATATTTGGGTGAGGACGATATTGTGAGGCTTAAGGATCTGTATGGGCGAGTTTAATTCCGATTACCCTAAAATATCGATTATTACGGTTTGCTTTAACAGTGCGGCTACGGTTAGGGATACGCTTGAATCGGTGGCTGAGCAGGATTATCCAAATATTGAATATCTTGTTATTGATGGTGGGTCAACAGACTCAACGTCGGGTATTATTGAAGAATATCGCGACCGTATTGATTACGTTGTATCCGAGAAGGATGATGGCATTTACGATGCCATGAATAAGGGTATTCGAGCATCAGCCGGCGATTTCGTAGGTATTTTGAACTCTGACGATGTCTTCTCGGGTACCGATTCGGTTACAAAAATTGCGTCCGCTATACGGCATAATAAAGGTGTAGACGCCGTGTATGGTGACTTGGTATATGTTGATCGTGCCAACCTCGATAAGACAGTGCGGCTCTATTCGTCGAAATTTTTTCGTCCATGGAAAATGAGATTCGGTTTCATGTTACCTCACCCGACTTTTTACGCCCGGCGTGAACTGTTTGACAGGCTAGGTCTTTACAGAACGGATTATCGTGTTGCTGCGGACTTTGAGTTGCTTAGTCGTTTCCTTTGTAAAGGGGTCAAGGTGATTCGTATTGAGGATATATTGGTAAAAATGCGCGATGGTGGTATTAGCTCGACCGGTTTCTGGTGGCGCGTCCATCAGAACTTGGAGATTGTTAAGGCGTGTCGAGGCAACGGCATTTATACGAATATACTTCTGGTTAGCCTGAAAGTGCCTTTTAAGATCGCGAGTTATTTTTTGGCCCGAAATACATGAAGGTATTACTTACTGGAGCGTTTGGTTTTATTGGGCACCGTATATTGACAAGCTTGGCGAACCGAGAGAAAGCGGTAGTCGGGGTAGGCCGTTCACGTTCTATGAATATCGCCTCTGATTTTATTGCAACAAAGTATGTCGACGTAGTAGATGGGGCGACCGACTGGTCTGGCTATTTCGAAGGTATTACGTCTGTTGTTCACTGTGCAGCGGTTGCTCATGGCAAGCGGGGGGATGTTTGGGCAGTCAATGTGGAGGGGGCAGAGAATCTTGCTCGTCAGGCTGCTAAAGCGGGTATTCAGCGCTTTGTTTTCCTGAGCAGTATCGGTGTTAATGGTAGCTCTAGCCTCCTGCCGTTTACCGAGGAGGCGCACCCCAACCCCACTGACGTGTATGCGCGCTCGAAGTGGGAAGCCGAGCAGCGGCTTTGGACCGTGCAGAAAGAAACAGGGATTGAGCTGGTTATTATACGCCCGCCATTGGTATACGGCCCCGGAGCACCTGGGAATTTTGGTGCTTTGCTCCGATGGGTTGCTAAAGGTGCACCCATCCCGCTTGGCGCTATCCACAACAAACGCTCTTTGGTAGCCCTGGATAACTTGGTCGATCTGGTCATCACTTGCATTGACCATCCTGCCGCTGCAAATCAAGTATTTCTCGTCAGCGATGGTGTAGATCTGTCCACCACCGAATTACTGCGTGGTATGGGTAAGGCGATGCGCAAGCCAGCGTGGTTGATTCCTGTGCCTGCCGGGTTGTTGTTGGCAGGTGCAACCATACTGGGTAAAAAGGCAATGGCGCAACGAGTAATGGATTCATTGCAGGTGAATAGTTCTAAAGCCCAATGCTTGCTTGGCTGGCAACCGCCACTGAGTGTCGAAGAAGGTTTGAAACGCTGTTTTCCCGATAACTGAGGGTTGTGTGTGATTCGTTTTTTTGATGTTTTTTTTGCGTTATTGGGGCTGGTATTTGGGTTTCCGGTACTGTTGCTGTTGGTTATTATTGGTTTGTTTGATACTGGGTCCCCTATGTTTTGGCAGGAGCGGGTAGGGCGGCATAAAAAGCCGTTCACGCTAGTTAAATTTCGTACTATGGCAGTCGACACGGCCTCGGTAGCCAGTCATCTTTCTAGTAGTTCATCCATCACCAAATTCGGCCACTTTTTACGTCGCACCAAACTGGACGAACTGCCACAACTTTGGAATGTTCTCAAAGGTGAGATGAGCTTGGTTGGACCGAGGCCCTGTTTGTTCAATCAGCGTGAGTTGATTGCGGAGCGTGAGCAACGCGGCGTGTTGAAGGCGCGCCCGGGTATTACCGGCTTGGCCCAAGTTAACGATATTGATATGTCTACGCCCAAGTTGTTGGCGGAGACCGATGCAAAAATGTTGGTTAACCTGAGCATTCCTGCTTATTTTAAATACATCTTCATGACAGTTACTGGTAAGGGCTCAGGCGATAGAATACCTGGCAAGTATTGACTTTGTTTCCCGCCCCCTCCCACGCAGGGGAAGAGGGTATCAAATGCTTTTAAAAGGTTGAAAACATGTTTAAGAGCTTTCTGGGGCTGCCTAGACTGCAAAAGCGACTCGTTTCTGTTTCAGTAGACGCGATTGCGCTTTCTTTCGCTTTGTGGGCATCGTTTGCGTTGCGATTAGAACAAAGCCTTTGGCTCCCAGATAAGGGGCAGCTTTTAGTGACGGCACTTACCGTAACCTTTACCCTTGGCGTTTTCGTTCGCCTCGGACTCTATCGCGCCGTTGTGCGTTACATGAGTGACAGAGCCTTTCTGACCATCATCATGGGTGTCGGAACTTCCGCTCTCTTATTGATTATCCTCGGCTACAGCCTGCAGGTTCTGGTTCCTCGCTCCGTCCCAATAATCTATGCAGCCCTTGCGTTTATCTTCGTAGGTGGCAGTCGCATGGGCGTGCGCATGCTGGTGCATCATTCCTCCAACAGACGGAAGGAGCGAATTGCGATTGTAGGCGCTGGTGAAACCGGAGCCCAGCTAGCAAGAGCGTTGCAGCAGGGTACTGAGTACCATCCAGTGGTGTTCATTAGTTTGCTGCCTGCAAACCATAAGGCTCTGATTGGCGGGGTGCCTGTTCTTGCTTTGGAACATTTTGAACGTACCATTCGCATCTATGGTGTGAAGCGATTGCTGCTGGCGTTAGATGCCGATAAACAAATTGATCGTCGGCAGTTACTTAACCGCTTGGAGGCACTTAAGCTGCCGGTCCAGACAGTTCCTTCCATGTCTGAATTGGTGGCAGGGCAGGCCCGTATTAACGATATACGGGATCTTGAAATTGAAGACTTGCTGGGTCGGGATCCGGTACAGCCGGATAACGCTCAAGTTGCAGCCAGTCTGTACAACAAGGCGGTAATGGTCACGGGCGCTGGCGGCTCCATTGGTTCCGAGCTTTGCCGGCAGATCATTCAGCACCGGCCCCGGGCTCTGGTTCTGTTCGAGCAGTCTGAATACTCTCTCTATGCCATTGAGCGGGAGCTGCAGGCGATTAACCGGATTGACGGGCTCGGTGTAGAGATCCACCCGCTTCTGGGCAGTGTGGTTCATCGTCGCCGGTGTGAGATGGTGATGCGCAGTTTCGGTATTCAAACGGTTTATCATGCGGCTGCATACAAGCATGTGCCTCTTGTTGAGCATAACGTGATCGAAGGCGTGCAGAACAATACGTTCGGCACGCTGCACGCAGCGGAGGCGGCTATTACGGCCGGCGTCGAACGGTTTGTTCTGATCTCGACCGATAAGGCCGTTCGCCCCACCAATGTAATGGGTGCCAGCAAGCGTATGGCGGAGCTGGTACTACAAGGGTTGGCTCAGCGGCAGAGCAAAACGATTTTCTCGATGGTTCGTTTCGGCAATGTCCTTGGCTCGTCCGGCTCGGTGGTGCCTCTGTTCCGTGATCAGATTCGCGATGGCGGGCCGATTACGGTTACCCACCAGGATATCATCCGTTACTTCATGACTATTCCGGAAGCCAGCCAGCTGGTGTTGCAGGCTGGGAGCATGGGCCGTGGTGGTGAGGTGTTTGTATTGGATATGGGTGAGCCGGTTAAGATTGCCGACCTTGCGCGCAAGATGATTCATTTGATGGGGCTTGTGGAGAAAACGCCGGATCGGCCGGAGGGTGACATTGAGGTTGTCTTCACGGGATTACGGCCGGGTGAAAAGCTGTTTGAGGAGCTGTTGATTGGGGATGATCCTCAGGGCACGTCCCACCCGCGCATTATGATGGCGCGGGAAGTATCGATGGCCTGGGAGGACCTGGAAGTGGTCCTGGGCAAACTTTCGCGGGCCAGCCAGGAATTTGACTGCCGAGAGATTGTCGAGACGCTGAAAAGCGCACCCACTGGGTTTACGCCGAATGACAATGTGGCCGATCTCGTGTGGTGCAATGGCGGCCATAAGCTGACGGTAGAAAAAGAGGGCAAAGGAAAAATACATCGCCTGCCTGTTTGAATGATTACAATAGACAACAAGGACTGTTGTGCATGATAAAACTATCCCACCACGGCGCCACCTCTGGTGTCACTGGCTCCTGCCACGAACTTACCCTCGGTTTGGGGTCAGACTCCACCTCCGAATCGTCTTCTGCCGGCATCCTGATTGACTGCGGCCTGTTTCAGGGCGCAGAGAAGGGCGATAGCGCCGATGCTTCCAACCTTTCCGTTGATTTCCCCATTGCGCATATCCGCGCGCTCGTTGTTACCCACGTGCACATTGATCACGTCGGCCGGATTCCCTACCTGTTGGCGGCGGGGTTTGAGGGGCCGATTATCTGTTCGGAACCTTCCGCGATTATGTTGCCGGAAATTCTGGAAGATGCTTTGAAGATCGGTTTCACCCGGGACAAGGCGCTGATTGAGCGCGTACTTGGGCTGATTCGCTCCCGGCTTGTGCCTGTGCCTTACGGACAGTGGCATGAGGTTTTTGCGGAGCCGAGTTGTTCGCTTTTCGTTCGATTCCAGCGCGCAGGGCACATACTGGGTTCGGCTTATGTTGAGTGTGACGCGGTATCCGGCGATGAGCGTGAACGCGTGGTATTCAGCGGTGATCTGGGCGCGCCCCACGCGCCTTTGTTGCAGGAACCTGCTTCGCCGGAGAGGGCAGATCGGCTGGTTATTGAGAGCACATACGGTGACAAGGATCATGAGAGCCGGGAAACACGTCGTTATCGCCTGAAAGCCATTCTGGAGCGAGCGTTGGCGGATGGCGGCACGGTGTTGATTCCGGCATTCAGTATCGGGCGTACTCAGGAGCTGTTGTATGAGATGGAAGGTCTGATACACGAGTTTCGGAACGAGTCGGTTGCGGACGGCCTGGCCTGGGATGATTTGGAAATCGTGGTGGACTCACCCCTGGCGGCGGAATTCACCGGCATCTATCGCAAGCTGAAGCCATTCTGGAATGCGGAAGCCAACGATCTGGTTCAGCAGGGCAGGCACCCGCTTTCTTTTGAACAGTTAACGGTGATCGATTCCCACGCGGATCACCTGAATGCAGTGGAATATCTGGCCAGCTCTAACAGGCCTTGTGTGGTGCTGGCAGGCTCCGGGATGTGCGCCGGGGGTAGGGTGGTTAATTATCTTAAGGCGATGCTTGGAGAAGCCAGAAACGATGTTCTATTTGTGGGTTATCAAGCAGCGGGAACGCCCGGCCGCGATATCCTCACATATGGTCCGAGGGGAGGATGGGTAGAATTGGATGGTGAACGCTTTGATATAAGGGCAAGCGTACATCAGGTGGGAGGCTATTCTGCCCATGCGGGGCAATCAGATTTGATTCGGTTTATTGAAGGTATTCCCAAGAAGCCGGCTGAGATCCGCATCGTGCATGGGGATGAATCTGCAAAGCTTGCGTTTAAGCAGCGACTTATTGAGATGAACCATTCGCGGGTGCTCATACCCGATAAGTAATGTAATTAATAAACTATTTTAATTTATTAATGACTGTTAAATGAATAGTCTTTGCCAACTATAAAGCGATGACTTATTATTCCTGTGATCTAAGAATTCCTTGAATCCTACTGTTCGATATTCCAAGGTCAGTTTCGGGTTTCAGAACTCGCGTTTTAGAATCCACAGAAAATATAAGGTTATAGCTTCATGGCAAAGATTAACGATTATTACCAGAAGAAGCAGCTTATGGAAAAGCTTGCGGATGAGATTAACCAACTGGAACAGGATCAGTCTCTGAAGCGCGAACTGGCGTTTGAGAACAGCATTCGTGAGTTGATGAAGGAATATGACAAGTCTCCGAAGCATGTACTCCAGATTCTGACGGCGATTGACCCTTCTATAGCTGGTTCCAAAGCGGAAGGCAGCACAAGCACCCGTGCCAAGCGACCGATGAAAACCTATAAGAACCCGCATACCGGTGAAGTGGTTAAAACCCGCGGCGGTAACCATAAGGTTCTGAACGAGTGGCGTGAAAAGCACGGCAAAGAAGCGGTACAGAGCTGGCAGCAAGACTGATCAGCCGGGTATCTAAAAAGGGCCAGATGATAAATTCACCTGGCCCTTTTTTTGTCTGAATTAAAGCTGATCAAAAACGATGACGCGATTTCTTCCGCCGTTCTTTGCAGCATACAAAGCTTCGTCTGCTTGCTGCATCCATTCCATATAGCTTTTTGCGGCATGATCTAGTTGTGCAATACCTACACTCACCGTATAACGAATAGGGGCAATCGTGGTCTGAACAACGCTATCATTAATACTTTCTCGTATGCGCTCACATATTATGCGAGCTCCTTCAACATCGGTTTCCGGTAATATTATTCCGAATTCTTCACCGCCATAACGGCCGATACTGTCGGATTGCCGCAAGTTATTTTTGGCGGTTGTAGCCGCATGTTTGATTACCTCATCACCAACCAGGTGGCCGTAGCTATCGTTAACCTTTTTGAAGAAATCGATATCAAACATTACAAGGCTGGTTGCCTGGTTATAGCGGCGATAACGTTCAAACTCTGCATCGACCAGGTTCTCCCAGGTGCCTCTGTTCAACAGGCCGGTTAACCGGTCGGTCATACTGAGTTTGGCGAGTTGCTCATTTGCCCGCTCCAGTGCGCGTTTGCCAGAGGCGATATCGGTTACGTCGTACACCATAAGGCATATCTTCTCCACCTGCCCGGAACTGCCTGAAAGCGGGCTGATGGTGAGGTTCTGGAACATATAGTCTTCTGTTCCGGTAATGGGGCGCGTATTACGAAACCGGAACAGGTAGGGCCGTTGCTCCCAGGAGGTGAAGGCACGGGTGTTAAGCAGTGCAACTGCGTCCACTTTGCGGGTAAGCCAGGCTTCCGGGATATCGGGGAACAGCTCGAACAATACTCGATTGCGGATTTTGCTGGCGGTGATGCCGCTGTGATTTTCCATAAACCCGTTCCATGCCTGTACTCGGAACTCCAGATCCAGCACCACCAGGCCAACCTCAACGGATTCCAGCATATCCACCAGCCAGTGGAAGGATTGGGCTTCAGTTTCGTCTATGGTCATGGTTCAGTCCGTCAGGTATTGAAGGCGTTGTTCCAGGAAGGGCACTGAATCTTCCGTGAGCAGCACCAGCATGTCGCACTGTATGTCCCGATCCTCCAATGTGTAACTGATTTCAATGCACAGGAGCTGTTCATCGCGGGAGCTCTGGTGTTCAAGCAGGTCTGCGATCTGCCGGTGCTGTCCCAGTACGCTGGGGTGACCAAGGCCAAGCTTCAGGTCCAGTTGATCGCCCATACCTTTGAGAAAAGCCCCGAACAGTATGCTGGACATATCCATCAACACTTCGACGTTGACGGATTCACCCTCAAGCGTCTCGTAGTGGAGGAGTTTGGCCATTTCCCGGAAGCTGGCGTCTGCAAACAGCAATAGCGCCTCGCCAGCAACACCTGCGCCCGTGAAGCCCTGACACACAGCGGAATAGGTATCTCTGTCGTGTGCGGCCGAGATGGCCATGTGGAGTTCGGAATTGGCAATAAAAGCGACTTTGGGGATGGGCTGCTTTACGAACACCCGTAACAGCCGCGCAAGCAGGTCTGATGAACGCCCCATGGCGACGTTGGATATTTCCTGCAGGTAATCGTTCAGTGAAATCGAAATTTCCTGTGCCGGAGACTCATCGCTGGGATTCAGCTCACTGTCGCTCAGCGCAGCGCTTTCAAGGTCGCCGGGGCGATAAAAGCCGTAATCAGCAAGTAGGCTGAGCACAACGGCCAGGTCTGTAGGCTTTTTTATAAAGTCTATGGCGCCGAGTTTGCGTACCCGTTCCCGAGCTTCCGGCTGAATGTCGCCTGAGACCACGATGGTCATGATGGGCAGGTCTTCAGCCAGTACGCGTTCCAGAACCTCATAGCCATCCATCTCTGGCATGTTGAGGTCGAGAAACATCAGATCGGCTTCGTGCGCCCGAAGTTTGTTAAGAGCTTCTACGCCGTTGTGGGCAAAAAGAATGGTATCTGCAAGGCCTGAGGGTAGGGCTCTCGCCATCTGTTTTCTGGCAAGCGCGGAATCGTCACAGATGAGTATTCGGGTGGTCATGACTGTTGCCAGGAAAGATTGAATATCGTTTCATTAATTTTATCAGTGCGAAGTATAACAGCACGCTTACATATGTACACGCTAACGACACCTTTTAAGTTTGTTTTGAGTGCCGGTGAAATGTAACCGTTTGTTATTCGTGTTTGTGACTGAGCTCACCCTATAGCCCGTGTGGTCTCCGCTATAGTGAGTATGCGCTAAGAAGAAGTTGTTAATTGCAAGTATAGGTTGCCTGAGTGCACCGGTAAAATTAAAAGTGACCGTGCAAACCCTTAACCCGAGACACTGCTATGCAACACCATGCGTATGGATACGCCGCTCTCATCATTTTGTGCCTTGGTTTCGCGCCTTTAGCCCAGGCTGAACTGGAGCCGATTTCCGAATCGGCGATGGGTGATGTGACGGGGCAGGCCTTTATGGAGATTGAAAATATCTCTGGCGCCACGCACGAATTTACTCGCATGACCCTTGGCATGGATGTGGAAACGAGGGTAAATATTGATGATGCGAGAATTGGTGAGATCGATGGCGGCTCAGATTTCTCCGCATCTCATATTGCGCTTGGCCATATCTCCCGCGATGCCTCGGCCGTTCAGTATGACGGCAATACCTATGCAGTGGGAGAGGTTGTGCCTTTCGAGGCGGTTCAGCCCTATATTGAGCTGGCAGAAGATCACGATAAAACCCAGTTATCGGGATTCCGCATAGGGTTCCAGCAGGCGCGCGGCTCGGTTTCCTCTCTTGCCAGCAGTTTCAGCGGTAACATTGGTCTGAAACTGACAGACAGCGCCGGCACCGAGCACGACGCCACGTTGTTCAATGCCACCAGTAGCGCAACGGATTACCGGGCGACGCATATCGGAATCAACGATGACACCACGGACTGTTCTGCTGGCGTAAACTGCGCCCCCCTGAGCCATTTGCAATCGGTTATCGTGGGTACTGACAACGGGGATACGACCACCGGTTTTACGGATGACTTCTTTATCGGTTTCCAGCGCGAAGGCGTCGAGTGGAATAGCCCGGATGGCGCAAACGTGATCAATGCCGGTAAGGGTGTGTTCATTAACCTGCCCACCAACATGAAGGTTGATATGAATACGCTGATCAATCAGGGGGTGTCACGCCTGCAGACTCATCGGGTGGATATGGGTACCAAGCTGTTTTGATTTTGTTAGACTCCTGAATTCAATGATCCACAAGGCAGGAGCCTTCCCTTGATCCGCTCGTTTTACTGGCACGATTACGAAACCTTTGGTGTAGACCCGGTTCATGACCATCCTTCCCAGTTTGCCGGTGTGCGAACCGATGCCGATCTGAATATTATTGAAGATCCGCTGGTCATTTACTGCAAACCCACCGATGACTACCTGCCATCACCGGAAGCCTGCCTGATTACGGGTATTACGCCTCAGAAAGCCATGGAAGAGGGCTTTCCTGAAACTGAATTCATCGCTCAGATTAACGAGGCATTCAGCCAGCCGGGCACCTGCGTAGTAGGCTACAACAGCCTGCGATTTGACGATGAAGTAACCCGCCATACCCTCTACCGTAACCTGCGTGACCCTTATGCCCGTGAATGGCAGAACGGGAATTCCCGCTGGGATATTATTGATATGGTCCGGCTGACCTATGCGCTTCGCCCCGAAGGCATCAACTGGCCGCGTAAGGAAGATGGCAGCCCCAGCTTTAAACTGGAGGCGCTGACCACCGCCAATGGTATTGCCCACGAAGCCGCCCATGATGCCATGTCGGATGTGGAAGCGACCCTCGCGGTTGCGAAGTTGATAAAGGAAAAGCAGCCCAAGCTGTTCGATTTTGTTCTGAATAACAAGGACAAACACTCCGCCCGCGCCATGCTGGATACCGCTGCTATGAAGCCGGTATTCCACATCTCAGCCAAATACCCGGCGACTCGCGGCTGTTGCGCCATGGTCGCGCCGCTTGCTGACCATCCCACAAACAAGAACCTGGTAATCGTGTACGACCTGCGGGAAGACCCGAGTGAGCTGATTAACGCTACACCTGAGCAAATTCGGGAGCGAGTGTTTACCTCTCAGGCGCAGTTAGGGGACACGAAACGATTCCCTCTGAAAAGTGTTCAGCTGAATAAATGCCCGGTGTTGGCACCTGCAAACATGCTCACCACGCTTTCTGCTGAGCGGTTGGCTGAGCTTGAGCTGAACGGTGACACGCTTCGCGCCAACCTCGCACTCATACGAAAAGCCCCGGGCCTGGCGGAGAGAATCGCCGAAGCCTTCGACCAGCCTCACGAAGGCGACCTGACCGATCCGGACGAGCAGCTCTACGCTGGTGGCTTTATATCACCTGCGGATCGCAGCGAACTGAATCGGGTGCTGCAAACGCCGCCGGAAGCATTGGTGGAGGAGACATTCACTTTTAAAGACGAGCGCCTGCAGGAGCTCTTGTTCCGATACCGCGCTCGTAACTACCCGGATTCGCTGACCAGTGAGGAGGCCGAACGTTGGGAGACATTTCGTTCTCAGCGTTTGATGGCACCGAAGAAAGGCTGGCTCTCGCTTGAGGCGTTTGGGCTTGAGCTGCAAAGGCTTGCGAGTGATCCGGAGTTGACGCCGCAGAAGCAGCAGATTCTGGAGGATCTGCACTTGTATGGGGAATCTTTGATCCCCTACATGTAATCAAGGTGCAGATTTACCTGGGCCAGAGTAGATCTCCGGCCCGGGAATGTCGTCGGTTACCGGCGCCGCTGAAAATACACGCTCAGATTCTGCCCCATCACACTCTGTACTTCACTTCCCAGTGCCTCCGCCTGAATCTGCGTTTGCACGGGCCGGGTAGCCAGGCTGTGGCCGTCCTCATCACGAGCCTTTACCAGCTTCCATTCGACTTCATTGCTTACCATTGCCATCAGGCCTTTTAGCTGCGTTTCATCCTGAGGCCGGAACCAGCGATCACGGCAGCCTCCCAGGCTATAGAAGTCGTCCTCGTTGGTAAGTTCCTGCCAAGTGGCATCCTGTCGGTTGGTAAGAACCATCCGGCGCAGTTGACGCAAGGTAGAGCGGGTTGGTTGCAGGTTATGCTCTGCGATCAGTTTCCGCATCTGCCGGTCGCCAGTTGTCTGTTCAGCAATGGCTGTATGCAGATGCACGATGGCGCCGGAGCCGGAGGCACTTTTCACCAGTGCGGCCAGCGAGAGTTCGGTCATTGCCGGGGAGGGCAGGCGACCGACTTCAACCCAGTGCACCTGATGGCCATCTGCCACAAACTGCCGGGCGATGGACCAGGGCCAGAATACAATGTTGCTGATCTCGGATTCGGTGGCCATGCGCGTAGCCTTGGCGATGTTGGCCAGGGACTCATCCACTGCGATCACTTCCACATCAGCCAGGTAACGCGCAAGTTCCATGGCACGTTGGCCGGACTGGGCACCGCACACCATGATGCGCAAGGTGTCTGGCAGGTTGTTTGTGGCCAGTCCCAGCTCGGTTGCCATCAGAGATTTCAGGCTGCTTTCAGCGCGATACGCCAGTTTTGACCACGCAGGCCAGGCTTGTGGCACATCCGTTTTGTCGAGACACAGCTCTTCTGCTTTCTCATCAAAGCACTGCTTGATGCCTTCTTCTTCAGCACGGTGATAGTAGCTGGCGGCCAAAACCGGTTGGAGGGCCAGGGGCCAGTCCACGAGATTCCATTGCCCGAGCTGAACCGCAAATTCCTGGTGAAACAGCGCGCCATACATGGCGCTGATCATCAATGTGCCAATCAGGGCTTCCTGTGGGTCGCCCATTACAAATTGTGCTTTGAGGCTGTCATTCACGGCCGCTACGAGTCGCTCCTCATCATCCTCTGCTGCCAGCGCATAGCCGGTGCGGTCTGCATACATTGCTATGGCGAGCGCAAGTTGCTGGAGCTCGTCTCGTAGTTCAACGGTTTGGGCAACCTCCGCCAGAATCGCCCGGCGCAGCATTACAACCAGCTCTTCCACGGCCGGATCCGGCATCAGTGTTTTTTGCAGTGCCAGAATCAGCAGCTCGTCCGCGGCGGCAGCATTCAGCAGAATTTCTGTCTGGGGGTTATCAAGATCGTATTGCTGGCGGACGATAGCGCCGACAAAACGACCGATTTCCTGGTGCGGCAAGCCTTCATGTTTCAGAAGTGCAACGGCATCCAGCGCGAGGTCGCTATCCGTTTTATTCACTGCCAGATGCTGAGCACAGCTGAGCATGCCACTGTAGACTGAATCCCATTCAGCGCCCGCCTCCAACAGCTTGCGGTAGTGCAGGTACGCCACATCAAACTGACCCTGCAACCGCTTGGCATGGGCCACCCCGCAAAAAGCGGCGGCCGATTGCCGGTCGCAGTCCAGAGCCTGCAGGAAGTGCTGCTCAGCCAAGGCTGGCCGCTCGGTTTTTAAAGCCCAGTAGCCCAGGTTGGCGTATTGCTGTGCCTGGCCGGGTTGGATTTCCAGGCTGGCAGTAAAGAGGTCGTGGGCGTTTTTAAGTTGCCCGTCGTCCATTTCGACACGCCCCAATAACCCCAACGCTATGACGTTGTTTGGCTCCAGTGCAATCACCTCTTCCAGGTAAACACGGCATTCCTGCCTGGCTTGCAGGCGTTGAATATGGCTAAGCCCGCTGCTATTGGACTCGCCATAGGCAAGGTTGGCCTGCAGAAGCAGGCGGGCGGCCTGAGCCTGTTGGGAATGGGATTCCTGAATGTGATGTTTGGCTTGCATGGGATACCTCATTTACCTGCCGCTAGATTCAAAAATTGCGGCAAAGGCCTGCAGTTTTTGGTTGTTTGCTGTGCGTTAAGTGAGGTATTGCGAAAGGTGTGCCAGTTTTCGAGGCTGGTACAGAGGGGCTACAAAGAAAAACGGCCGGGTTCTTAGCCCGGCCGTTTTGTTTTCTGCGAAGGAGTTTAGCCCTGTAGCAACTGCAACACCTGCTGAGGTCTGGCGTTGGCCTGGGCCAGCACCGAGAGGCCAGCCTGCTGGAGTACCTGAGTGCGGGCCAGTTCGGCGGATTCTGCGGCGAAGTCGGCATCGCGGATTCGGCTGTTGGAGGCCGAGAGGTTTTCTGAGGTGGTTGCCAGGTTTGCGATCGTGGATTCGAAGCGATTCTGCACCGCGCCGAGCTCTGCTCGGAAACCGTTGATTTTGTCGATGGCGTAATCAAGAGTGGACATTGCCTCGTCGGCACCGTCCGGCGTTGAGATGTCTATGTCATTAAGCGAAACAGTATTTGCGGTGGCGGTATAAGCCTCTACCAGGTCAATTTCATTGGTCAGAGGGTCACCATCAAGATCAGCTTTAATATCGACATCGATGTCTCCGCCAAATTGTGATGAGAAAACGATCTCGTTGTTGGTTCTGTCCAGGTTTGCCTTGACACCTGTATCGTTGGACTGAGCGTTGATCTTTCCGACCAAGTCGTTCAACGAAGTAATGTTGTCGGAAGAGAACGATACTCCGTTGATGCTGAAGTCGACGGTGGTTTTCTGATTAGTGTCGAAGTAAGCGGCTAAATCACCACCTTCTGCGCTGAAGCTTTGGGTAAAGTTGTTGGGGGTGCCAGCGCTGTCTGTCAGGTCAAGGGCAACCGGAACCGTTTCGCCGGTGCTGTTCGTAAAGATCAGCGTGTCATCCGCAGTGTCTGATACGGTGATGCCGCTCGCAGCGGCAATGGCGGTTTCAATATCGGCAGTGAGGGTGGCTAGGTCGCCCGGAGCGGTACTAGTGCCTGTATAGGCAGTACCGTCTATCGTGACTGAATAGGTGACATCTCCAGTGTAATCGAGTCCCAGTGCGTTAGATTCGGTATCAAAAGGAGCGACCTGATCAGTGAATCCGCTAGTCTTCCCTAGGGTCGCTCCGAGTTGACTCCCGCGGGAATCTAATCCACTAATGCCGATTGTCTCACCGGCGTTTGCGCCTACCTGGAATGTTTGGGTGCCGAACGTGCCATCAAGCACTTTCAAGCCGTTGAAAGAAGTCTGGCTGGCAATCCGGTTAATTTCTTCAACGCGTTGCTGAACTTCCTGATTTAGTGCCTGGCGGTCTGAAATGCTATTTGTCGCATTAGCAGACTGCACCGCCAGCTCACGAATGCGCTGCAGGTTGTTGGTGATCTCATCCATCGCGCCTTCGGCAGTTTGTGCCAGAGAAATACCGTCATTGGCATTTCTCTGGGCCTGGTTCAGCCCGGAGATCTGTGACTCGAACCTTTCGGAAATGGCGAGGCCGGCGGCATCGTCTTTGGCGGAGTTGATGCGCAGGCCTGAAGACAAGCGTTCAAGTGCTGTGTTGGCCTGAGTCTGTGAGGCGTTCAAGTTACGCTGCGCATTCAATGAGGCAATGTTGGTGTTGATGACCTGAGGCATATCTAGTCTCCCTGCTTAGAGGTGCCGGGTCACGCTGCTCATTGTGCATCAGGCAGCATACCGGCAAAAAATTCGTTAATGACCGTTTTGTGGAAGACTAAGCGAAGGGTGTGCCAGTTTTTTTGTATGAACCTTAACTAGCTAATAAATATAGCGTTGTTTGCTATTTTCTGATGCTTTTTGCGAAGGGCCTGCCATATTCCCGGCGGCGAGTGTGGGAAGCAAGTTGCCGCTTTTTTCAGGCACGTCTCAGACTAAATTAACGATTTTTCTGAAAGCCAGGAAATAAAAAACTTATTAAAACAATATGATAGCGCTTTAGATTCGAGCTTTTACATTCCTTTACAAAATCCTGCCGGTTTTTTCTAAAGGAAGAACAATGAACGCCGTTAAGTAAATCAACAGGGCGGCGCTCCAAACCAAAAAGAGAACGCCAGACCTTATCCATGAAAAAACGACTTCTGTCGAAGGGGAAGCATTATGGCTCTCGGAATTAACACTAACGTCGCTTCATTGAACGCTCAGAACCAGCTTGGTAAATCTCAAAGCTTGAATGACCAGGCTCTTCAGCGTTTGTCATCTGGCCTGCGCATCAACTCCGCCAAAGACGATGCCGCAGGCCTGGCGATCTCGACTCGCTTCCAGTCCCAAATCTCTGGCCTGAATGTAGCGACCCGAAACGCTAATGATGGCATCTCTCTGGCCCAGACTACAGAAGGCGCGCTGGACGAGATCACCAATAACCTGCAGCGGATTCGTGAACTGGCCGTTCAGTCTGCCAACGCAACGAACAGTGACTCTGATCGCGCTGCGTTGAACGATGAAGTTCAGCAGCGACTGGAAGAAATTGATCGAATTTCTTCTCAGACTGCCTTTAACGGACTCAGGGTGTTGGATGGTTCGTTTGGTCAGCAGGACTTTCAAGTGGGTGCGAATGCCGGTGAGACGATCGGTATTAACCTGACTCAAGGGACTCGAGCTTCCCAAATTGGCTCGATTGCACAGGTTGATCTTGATGTTGATGGAGAAGCCATTGCTGATGGGCAGTCATTCACACTTCGTGTGGGAACTGGTGAGGTCCAAACGGTCGATATTGAAGCGGGTAGCAGTGCGGCGAGCATCGCGGATACTATTCGCTCTACTGTTGGTGGAGCTTCGAGTGTCACTGCGGAGAATTCACAAACAATTGACTTTGCTGATGTAACTTTAACGACTGCAGATACAGGAAATGATACAGAAAGCTACACCCTTACTGTGGGTGTGGGGAGTGAGAGTGTTGATCTGGCGTTTAACAGCCCGGAAGCGGATGGTGCCAATACGGTTACCGTTGAAGATGTCAGGGATGCGATCAACAGTAATTCCGTTCTTGCTGACTCAGGAATCTCTGCTTCCGTGGACGGTGGCGATTTGGTAATCGCTCAAGCTGATGGTGAAAATTTCACCATCCAGGAGGCTGCTGCTGTTACTGGGTCCGCAACCATTACAGACTTGGATGCAGAAGGTCTTCTCGACTCAACTGGTTCTGCTGGATACGGTACCGAAACGAATTTCTCCGGCACAGTGAGCTTTACGGCGGAAGACTCGGTTGTGGTTGACGGAACGGATGTTGCCTCTGTCGGCGCTGCTCAAAATGTTAGTGCTGATGGATTTATTGAAGATATCGATATCAGCAACGTTGATGGTGCAAATGAAGCGATTGCTCGTGTAGATGCTGCCCTCACCTCAGTAAACGGCCTGCGCGGTGAGCTGGGTGCGATCCAGAACCGCTTTGAGTCCACCATTGCGAACCTGAGTACCTCGGTAGAGAACCTCAGCGCCTCCAACAGCCGAATCCTGGACGCTGACTTCGCAGCAGAAACTGCCAATCTGGCCAAATCTCAGGTACTGCAGCAGGCCGGTATCTCCGTCTTGGCACAGGCTAACGCCCGTCCACAGCAGGTTCTGTCCCTCCTGCAGTAAGGGATCAGCGGTAACAGCCGGAACCTTCGGGTTCCGGTTTTAAGCCGTCTAAGGATAGAGAGGTGAGCTATGAATGACGTTAACCTGAGCAGTCCGGGCCTGAAACTGGTGCGTACTGACAGCCAGGCTCCGGTAAAGGCAATGTCGTCATCTCAGGCCGAAGGCAGGAATGCCTCCGAGCTTGTTTCTTCATCTTCTGAGTCAGCTGCGCCGGTTGCGGTGGCTACCCGAGGTCAGGATGTTTCTAAAGCTGAACAGCTCAAGGAACAGAATGACGCGCAGCGGAAAGAACTGGATTCTGCGGTTTCGCAGCTGAACGATTATGTTCAGAACGTCCAGAGGGATCTGCAGTTTGAAGTGGATAACGATCTGGGGCAGACCATCGTTCGTGTGGTGGATCAGCAAACCCAGGAAGTTGTCCGACAGATGCCTGATGAGGTGGCATTAAGGTTGGCAGAAAAATTGCAGCAGGATGAACCGCTGACGTTGTTTAACATTAAAGTCTGAACGCTTGCCGTTTTGATTTAAGGCTGACAACGGTATTTCAGCACCGCCGCACCTGAGAGGGGCCGGCGGTGCTTTGCGTTTTGGGTTAAAATTCGGTTTAACAGGTTGTTACAAATCGAGTGAAGAAAGAGGCAAAGTTTTGCCGTCTTCTGCCGATAAACTGAACAACGAATAGATTCGCCCCCTTGGGAGGCAGTGGTTATGTCAAGCATTTCATCGCTGGGAATAGGTTCTGGTGTTCTGACGTCTGATCTGGTGGATCAGCTGGTGGAGGCGGAGCGTGCTCCAACCGATACCCGTCTTGCCCAGAAAACTGAAGAAGCCGAGGCCCTGATTTCAGCCTATGGCACCTTGCGAAGCGCTGTAACTGAGCTGCGCCTGCCCATGCGTCAGCTGAGCTCACCGGAAAATCTGACGGCCTTTTCTGCCAGCTCGTCCAACGAGGACATCGGCGTAACGGTTGATAGCACCAAAGCCAGTCGCGGCACTTACAGCGTGGAAGTCACCAGCCTTGCGGGTGCGCAGGCGCTGGCCTCCCGGGACGTGTTTGCCGACAGGGATTCCACAAGCGTGGGTCAGGGAACGCTTACGCTCTCTGTCGGGACTAACATCGTCGATATCACCATTGATGATAGCAACGACACTCTGCAGGGGCTGGCTAATGCAATCAATGAGGCCGATGCGGGTGTGTCTGCCGGTGTAATTGATACGGGTAACGGATTTCAGCTGGTGTTTTCTGCCGATGAAAGCGGCACAGCCAACGCTGTTAGCATTTCAGTTTCCGGCGACTCGGAAGGTACCGCGACGGATAACCAGGGGCTTTCCCGCTTCGCCTTTAATACTGCAATGGATGCGGATTCTGGCTTACGAGAGACAATCGCGGCGACAGACGCTGTGATGTCCATTAACGGTGTAGAGATTACCCGCTCTGATAACAGTTTTGAAAATGTTATAGACGGGCTTAGTTTTGATATTTCAGAAACCGGCTCATCTGTCATCAGGGTCGAGCAGGACTTCGATGCGGTTGCGGATCGGGTGCAGGGCTTTGTTGACCAGTTTAACGCCTTACAAACCACCATTGATGGTTTGGCTGGATACAATGCAGAGGCCGGCGTCGGTGGCCTGCTCAGTGGAGACAGTACCGTCCGGAGTATACAGAACCAACTCCGGCAGGTGCTCACCGGGATTGTGGAGGGCTTGGAAGGTTCAAACGTACGCAGCCTGGCGGATGTGGGAATTACCACAGACTTTGAAACCGGCGGACTGGAGTTTGACAGGGATACTTTCATTACCCAGCTCAAGGCCAATCCGGACGATGTAACGGCACTGTTTGCAGAACAGGGTCGGACTACCGATAGCCAGGTCGAGTTTGTGCGTAGCGGTCTGGATACAGATCCGGGTACCTATGATATCAATATCACCCAGGCGGCTACACAGGGCAGTCTTCTGGCGGGTTCAGCGCTTGCGGATGGAATTTCTATTGATGACAGCAATGATGCGCTGACACTGCAGGTGAACGGGGAGCTATCGGTTAGCCTCCAGCTAACCCAGCAGACTTATGCCTCGGCTCAGGACCTGATGAATGAGGTTCAGTTGCAGCTCAATAGTAACAGTGCTCTGAACGCGGCGGGTACCTCTGTAAAGGCCGCGCTGGATGAAAATGGAAAGCTGGTCTTCACATCAGAAACCTATGGAAACGAATCCGCGGTAACCCTGAGCTCTGCAGACAACGCTACAACGTTCGGGCTGGATACGGCAACGGCGACCACCGGGCTGGATGTAGCCGGTACCATTGGTGGACGGACTGCCGAAGGCGATGGACAAGTGCTTTATCTGGGCAGCGGCTCGGGAGGGGCCTCTGGGCTTCAGGTTCGAATTCTGGGTGATCAGACCGGTAGTCGGGGCTCCATCACCTTTGTAGAAGGGATCGCAGAGCGCACGGTAGACCTGGTTACCAGGTTTGTTGGTGCGGATGGGGCATTCGAGACTCGAACCGCGAACCTTAATCGGGAGCTGGAGTCGATAGCTGAAAGCCAGGCCGCGCTGGAAACTCGAATCGAAGCTTATCGGGAACGGCTGGTCAGCCAGTTTACCGCTGCAGATTCATTGATTTCTCAGCTCAACAGTACGCGTGATTATGTGACTCAGCAGTTTGAAGCACTGCTTTCAAGCAATAGCGATTGATAAACAAATTTGATCAGGTAAAGCCAGGCAAAGTGCTGGCTTGGCTAATGAAAAACGAGGCGAACTATGAACGGCTTACAGGCTTACCAACGGGTAAATACGCAAACCAGCATCACCGACGCCGACCCTCACAAGCTGATTCAGCTTTTGTACAACGGTGCGCTTGAACGTATCAACATGGCCAAAGCTCGTATGCAGGCAAAGGACTTCGCCGGTAAAGGCAAGTTGATTGGTAAAGCGATTGAAATTATCGGTGGGCTGAAAAGCTTTCTGGATTTTGAAAAAGGCGGTGAGCTTGCTGCACGCCTTGAAGGCTTGTATGACTATATGGAGCGCACCTTGCTAGAGGCGAGTTCCAGGAACGATACTGCCAAGCTGGACGAAGTTGCTGACCTGCTTCGCTCCATCAAAGGCGGTTGGGACGGCATTCGGGAAGAGGCGGTGGGCCAGTCGGCCCAGGTTGGCTGATTTTCCTTCTTCCTGACGCGCCTCCTTTAAGCTCCTCTCCCGCCAAGAGAGGGGGGCGTTGGTCTTTCCTCCAATAGCCAACTCCCCCGCCATCCCGTACAATATCGCTCTTCTTTTCAATACATCCATTCTGTTCAGTCTGGAGCACAAAGCATGTCTGATATTAAAAAGGTGGTTCTGGCCTACTCCGGTGGCCTGGATACTTCCGTTATTGTTCGGTGGTTGCAGGATACCTATAACTGTGAGGTGGTAACCTTTACTGCCGACATTGGCCAGGGCGAGGAAGTTGAGCCGGCGCGGGCAAAGGCGGAAGCCTTGGGCGTTAAGGAAATCTACATTGAGGATCTGCGCGAGGAATTTGTTCGCGATTACGTGTTCCCGATGTTCCGTGCGAATACCATCTATGAAGGTGAGTACCTGCTGGGTACATCCATTGCCCGCCCTCTGATTGCCAAGCGTTTGATCGATATTGCCAATCAAACCGGTGCGGATGCCATTTCCCACGGCGCTACCGGTAAGGGCAACGACCAGGTTCGTTTCGAGCTGGGTGCCTATGCACTCAAACCGGGTGTGAAAGTGATTGCGCCCTGGCGTGAATGGGATCTTAACTCCCGTGAAAAGCTGCTGCAGTACTGCGCAGAGCGCAATATTCAGGTAGATATGAAGCCGGGCAAATCGCCTTACTCCATGGATGCCAACCTCCTGCACATTTCCTATGAAGGCATGAACCTGGAAGATCCCTGGTCTGAAGCCGAGGAAGATATGTGGCGCTGGAGCGTGTCTCCGGAAGCAGCTCCGAACGAGCCGACTTACGTTGAGCTGACCTACCGCAAGGGCGACATTGTTGCCATTGACGGGCAAGAAATGAAAGCACACGAAGTGCTGGAAAACCTGAACAAGGTTGCTGGCGCCAATGGTATAGGCCGTCTTGATATCGTTGAAAATCGCTATGTAGGCATGAAGTCCCGTGGCTGTTATGAAACACCGGGCGGCACCATTATGCTGCGTGGCCACCGTGCCATCGAGTCCATTACGCTGGATCGTGAAGTAGCACACCTGAAAGACAGCCTGATGCCGCGCTATGCCGAGGTTATCTATAACGGCTACTGGTGGTCGCCAGAGCGTGAAGCTCTGCAGGCGCTGATTGATCAGACTCAGGAATACGTGAACGGAACCGTTCGCCTGAAGCTTTATAAGGGCAACGTTGATGTGGTTGGCCGTAAGTCTGATGACTCTCTGTTCGATGAAACCATCGCGACCTTCGAAGAGGATCACGGTGCTTATGATCAGAAAGACGCAGAAGGCTTTATCAAGCTGAACGCTCTGCGTCTGCGGATTGCTGCTGGTAAAGGCCGCAAGCTTTAAAGCTGAAGTCAGCAGATAGTCAGAAAGGCCGGGGCTGGCAGAGCCTCCCAGAAACGTGGAGCGCCAAGGATGGCGCGACCGAGCCCTACAGGGATGTATTTACGGGCGTTTTCTGGGAGGCTCTGCCAGCCTCGGCCGTTTTTGCTCAGTCACAAGTCTACGACTGCCTGAACTCTCCAGGCGTCTTTCCCGCTACGGCTTTGAATTTACGGTGAAACGAGGTGGTTTCACTGTATCCCAGCCTTAGTGCTATATCCGGGATGCTCAAGTCGCTGTTTAGTAAGTAATCCTCCGCCATTTTCTGGCGAACCTCATCCAGCAGCTTTTGATAGGAAACGCCCTCCTGGCTCAGCTTCCTCTGCAGGGTTCGACTTGTCATTCCCAGATCGTCCGCCACCATGTCTTGCCGGGTGATGCCCTGCGTCAGCTGGTGCTGAATGCTGTGTTTTACCTGGGATGTAAGGCCAGTATCTGTGTCCAGCGTATCCAGTGAGGCCAGCTGGGTGAGGGCGTGCGCTTCCAGGGTTTTGCGCAGCATGGGGTCGGGCTGGCGCAGGCGGGTATCCAGTAAATCTTGTTTGAGCGTTATGGAATCTTCGTCTGCGCCAAACTGAACCGGGCAGTTCCAGCGGTTGCGATAGGCCTTTTCCAGCTCGACGCCGGGCAATTCCCGTTGCAGGCGAACGCTGGTAGGAGAGGCTTCAGTATCGTCTGCTAACCAGCGAGCGTAGTTCACCCAAGAGGCGAATACGTTATCGATCACCTGTGGTCGAACCACTGGGTCATCGTAGTTGCAGTTCCAGGTTAGTGTGATTGAGCCCTGAGCTATGGCCAGCCCGGTTGTGCCCATGTCGCCCACGAGTTTTTCAAACGGCGCTATTCTGGCAACGGCTTCCCCCAGGGTGGCACAGCTCATGGTGATATAACCCAGCACGCTGTAGGAGCCCGGCTGCACGAAGTCGCCGGTCTCCAGCCCGAGAATCGGGTTGTCGGTGAGTTCGCACAACAAACGGATAAAGTGCTGGAACTGTTCACCATCAATACGGCCGTCGTCAGAATCCAGAATGTTCGGATCCAGGTTAGCCTGTGCAAATAGGGCAGAGGTATCTGTGCCTGCGGATTCGGCCGCACGAACGTATTGACGAAGGGCGGCGACGGAGGCGGTTCCAAGGTTTTTCATGAATACAGCACAATTTTTTGGATGTTATAGCGGGAGTATAACGAATGTTGTGCCGAGCGACTTTAAAAGAGGGATTTGCGGGGAAGCAAAAAACAAAAAGGCCAGCTATCGAGCTGGCCAAAAAAGAACAACGAAAGTGCCTGAAAAATTCGTTAATTCGGTGGATTCCCCATTTGGCGGCGGAGGTACAACACGGCTCCTCCGCCATGGGGGATACTGCTTGAATCCACAATCTCAGAATAGGCTGTACGCTGCGCTGTGTCTGTGCGAGATGTGTGTCTCAGTGTTACGGATTGTTTGCCTGCTCAGGCGCTCATGCCTATCTCTGGTGCGGTCTCGGTAAACCGGCGGGTTTCATAGGCATCCACCAGGCCATTTACCGAGGCCCGTTCCATATCCTGAATGGAGGGCGTTCCGTTCTGGGCGTCGGCTTTGCAAAGCACCATGCCGGCTTCGACAGAAATATACCCCGCGGTGGTTTTCAGGGCCTTGTGGTTAATGCCATCAAACACCCGGCGAAAGGCGGTTGTTGTACAGTGGTCGCTGTTCGGGAAGTAGGAAATGATCGCAAACTGATTGTCGCCGACCCGGCATAGCACATCGATGGGGCGAATCAGGGTGCTTAGCCTGCGTGCAATGCCCACTGACAATTCATTCATAATGGCGGGCGGGTGCTTGCGTTTGAGTTCCTGCCAGTTGCGGATGCCACAGAGCACGTAAGCTGACGCACCGCCGCGGGATTCGGCATGGCGCAACATCTTGGTTAGCCGGTCCCGGCCGTAGCGGTTGTTGCAAAGACCGGTTTCAAGGTCGATGATGTTGCTGGATTCCAGTTCCCGGTTGTTCTCGATCAACAGGGCGTTGGCACGCAGCAGTGTGTTCTGTCGATCTGCCATTCGGTCGGCAGCGAAAATCCTTGGGATCAGCTGTTTGCTCATGTCGGATTTGTAGACAAAATCGTCTACGCCCCGGTCGAACGCTTCTGCGAGAGCTTCCACACTCTCCCGAGCGGTCAGCAGCATTACATAGGTGTAGTGGTTTTTCTGCTCATCCTGCTGGCGTACCTGATCGGTGAGCTCCAGCCCGTCCATTTCGGGCATCAGCCAGTCTGCAATCAGCACGCTTACCGGGCGTTGTTCGATAAGCTTGAGGGCCGCCGGTGCGTCATTGGCGATACGTACGTCGCGATAACCGGCATTCTTTAGAGTACGGCCAACCACCATACTGCTGAATTTCGCGTCGTCGACTACAAGTATTGGAAGGTCCAGATTTGGCATGTTTGTCTACTTTTTACAGTCCATTGTCAGATGCGATGATTACCGGGGCTTGATATGCTTGCCACAATTTCTAAAGCCGACAGTATACTCGCTACAGGTCCAGGAGAATAACGACCATGCCTTCTTTTGATATTGTTTCTGAAGTTGATATGCACGAAGTCACCAACGCGGTGGATAAAGCCAAAAAAGATCTCGGCAATCGCTGGGATTTCAAAAATGTAGATGCAGACATTGAACAGGATGATAAGGGCGTAACCGTCAGCGCCGAGCAGGAATTCCAGTTGGAGCAGGTGATCGACATACTGCGCATGGCGTTTGCCAGCCGCAATATCGATGGTCGCGCGCTTTCCGAGAGCGGCGAGAGTAAATCCGGCAAGCTGATGAAACAGCATTTTGTGCTGAAGCAGGGCCTTGAAACCGACATGGCGAAAAAGATCGTGAAGCTGATCAAAGACGCCAAGCTGAAAGTACAATCGAGCATTCAGGGCGACAAGGTGCGGGTGACCGGTAAAAAACGGGATGATCTGCAAACGGCAATTGCCTTGCTGCGCGAGACCGAACTGGACGTCCCTCTGCAGTTTAATAATTTCCGCGACTGATCCGGAGGCACCACCATTTCTACCGGCACCCGCCTGGCCCTGATCCGGGACACGCTGTTCACCTACACTCGCTGGCAGGTGATCGCTCTGTTGTTTCTCGGGTTCTCCGCCGGGCTGCCCTTTTTGCTGGTGTTTTCCACGCTGAATGCCCGCCTTGCCGACGTGGGTGTGGAAACCGCCACTATAGGCTTCTTCAGTTGGTTGGGAATAACCTATTCCATCAAGGTGTTCTGGGCGCCGGTAGTTGATCGATTGAAACTGCCGATACTGGACAGGCTGCTGGGCAAGCGTCGTAGCTGGATACTGCTGGCGCAGGTTGGCATTGCGACCGGTTTGTATCTGATGGCCCATGTAGACGCCATCGCGGTGCCTGAAACCATGGCGCTTTGTGGGCTGCTGGTGGCGTTTTCCTCTGCAACCCAGGATGTGGCTATCGATGCGTATCGCATCGAGATCGCTGAAGAGAGGCTTCAGGCCGCCCTGGCTGCTACTTATATCTTTGGTTATCGATTGGCTCTTCTGGTAGCCGGAGCCGGGGCTTTATACCTGGCGGAGTTCTGGTCCTGGCAGGTGTCCTACGAGGTTATGGCTGCTCTGGTGGGTGTGGGTGCTTTAACCGTGCTGATTGTTCGGGAGCCTGAGGTAAATCACTTTTCTATCGCGCAGGACATCGCCCACAAAGTCGAGCAGGAAGCCGCGAAGCGTACCCATCTGGGCCCGAGAATGGCACGCTTTGCCGGATGGTTTTATGCTGCCGTAGCAGGGCCCTTCCTGGATTTTTTCCGGCGCTACAAAGAGCTATCCATTGCAATTCTGTTGATGGTGGCGGTTTACCGCATTTCTGATATTGCCATGGGTGTTATGGCCAACCCCTTCTACCTGGATTTCATGGGTTTCAGCAAAACCCAGGTTGCGGACGTAACCAAGATTTTCGGGTTTTTCATGACGATTGCCGGCTCGCTGGCCGGCGGTGTTCTGGTTGTGCGCTATGGTACAAGGAAGATTTTGCTGGTGGGCGCGATCATGACGGCAGCAACAAACCTTCTGTTCGTATTTCTGGCCCAGTACCCGCCTGATCTGGTCACACTTGCGGTGGTGGTGAGTGCCGATAACCTCAGCGGAGGCATTGCCAATGTGGCCTTGATTGCCTGGCTGTCGAGCATGACCAGCGCGTCTTTTACGGCTACTCAGTATGCGTTGTTCAGCTCTTTAATGACGCTGCCAGGGAAGTTTCTGGGCGGGTTCTCCGGGATGGTTGTCGCGGGCTTTGGTTATGCAGAGTTTTTCCTCGTAGCCGGCTTGATGGGTATCCCCGCGATTCTTCTGGCTCTGTTTATGATTCGCCAGGGTGACAGGCTGGATGCCTTGGCGCCCGATCACTCAGGTAACGACAGTGCAGAGGCCGGCCAGGCCGCAAGCGGGTAAAGCGTATGGAACCGGGAAAGGATCAAAAAATCTGGCAGGTAGTGCTCGCAATCCCGCCGGGCAAGGTCGCCAGCTACGGCCAAGTGGCCGAAATGGCTGGTCTCGGTCGCCAGGCCCGCTACATTGGCAGGGCGCTCGGCAAACTCCCGCAAGGCCACTCCGTGCCCTGGTATCGGGTTATCCGCAGTAATGGCCAGATCGCCTTTCCGGAAGGCTCCGAGATCTATCAGGAACAGGTCAGTTTACTGCAAGCGGAAGGCGTCGAAGTGGTTAGCGGCCGGGTAGCTATGTCGCGGTTTCGTTGGCAATAAGAGTCTGCAAGTGCTCAAGCACCATTGACTGCACATTGTTCGGGTTCTGAGTAAGTCGGGTGGCGATGTAAGGCGACAGTTTTCCCAGGGCCTGGCGGCACTCTTCGTAAAGTGCACTGGCCTTTGAAGCCGTCAGATTGCATGCCTGTACCCCAAATCGCTCCAGTTGCTTGCGAGTTTGCCATTTTTTGCTGCCTGCAAGCGTAAGCGCGGGAATATCCTGCCTGATATAGGCCGTGGTGCAGACAATATCGTAAGCCGGCGCAAGTCTGGCTGAGGTGAAGCTCTCATAAACCAGGCCAAAGTTTTTCAGGTGCGCGTCCCCATTCTGCAGCGCGTTGCTGATAACAAGCATCTTGAAGAACTGCTCCAGTGAAGCCTGTTTGTTTTCCGGGCTCACAAAGGTTTTTATTGTTTTTGCAATTTGTTCATAACTGCCGCGGTACTTGTCTTCTCGCTGCTTTGCCTGAAGCACGCACATATCCTCGAAGCCCAGCGCGCTTCCGTCGTCGCGGAGATCAAATCGTTTCATGATAAACAGGGCTTCGTCGTCGGATAGATAGAACTCCGGTACTGGGATTCCCGCATATTGGCAGGCCAGCATGCAACAGTATTCGTTCAGGGCAAGAGCAGGGTAGTCTGGGCCCCAGGCCTTAACAATGAAGTCATCCAGACGCAGAGTTGCCTTGTTCTCAAGTTGTGCCAGCACTTTGGGTTGCACGCCACTCAGTGCAGAGCGCAGAGCGAAGCGTGAAACGAGTTCTTCGAACAGGCCCGGATTATCTGAGTGCAGAAGGGTATCGAGCTGCAAGGGCGACTTTTCAGATTGTTCATTGCGCGTGTAT
This sequence comes from Marinobacter sp. 1_MG-2023, assembly GCF_030549045.1. Classification (NCBI taxonomy): domain Bacteria; kingdom Pseudomonadati; phylum Pseudomonadota; class Gammaproteobacteria; order Pseudomonadales; family Marinobacteraceae; genus Marinobacter; species Marinobacter sp. 1_MG-2023. Next base: position 1,341,477 of record NZ_JAUOST010000001.1, read on the forward strand.
TCAACGCGTCCCCGAACATTAGGGGCAAGCAATCTGAGAAGTCCGAAGTCGTCGGTCTCTGTAATTTTGGCAAATTGCTTTTTGATGATTGAGAGCAGATAGCCCTCGGGCAGATGCATCTCGAATACCGGGTGCAAGCGCGGGTGGATGTAATCTTTGCGGCGCACAGGCATTGTGAGTGAAACGAACTGGTCTGGGGAAGCCGTCCCGCTGTAACGGAATACGAGGTCATCGGCTTCCTGGAACAGTTTTCCGGAAGGGAACCCCCCAGTGCGTACGCTTAGCTCATTGCCCATCCCGCAGCTCCTCCAGAGTAGGGAAGGGCGATTTATCCCGAATGGCCAGTTCCTTGCCGAGGTAGTCCAGTATCGCCATGACTTTGCGGATACCAACGTCGCCTGAGCGGCCATTTTCAAGCGCATTGATCGTGGCGCGGGAGATGCCGAGGTGCTCAGCCATTTTTAGCTGAGACACCCCGTTCTGTTGGCGCAAGGTTGAGATGGCCTTGCCTAATGTTTGTAAGTCCATTCTGAGTGGTTACTTTGTCTAATTTACTTTACATACTATTATTTTTGTTTATTTTGTAAAGTATTTTGGGCATTTAAATACGCATCGCGCCATCTACCTCGATCATCCGGCCCGACAGGTAATCGTTTTCAAAAATGAAAGCGGCCGCCGAGGCGATTTCTTCTGGCGTGCCCATGCGTTTGAGGGGGATGGCTGAGATCAACTTCTCAAGGACTTCCGGCCTCATGGATTCGGTCATTTCTGTCCCCACGAACCCGGGTGCAATGCCCATGCAGCGGATGCCGTAGCGTGCGAGCTCTTTTGCCCACACGGGCACCAGTGCAGATACGCCGGCTTTGGCGGCGGAATAGTTGCTCTGGCCCATGTTGCCGGCACGGGAAATAGAGGCGATGTTGATGATCACGCCTTTATTATCGTTCTTGATCATTTGAGTAGCCGCCTCACGGCCACACAGGAAGACGCCCGTGAGGTTAACGTCGATAACAGCCTGCCATTGGGCCAGTTCCAGGCGCTTCGTGATTTCGCCATCTTTTGCTTTGACCATCAGGCCATCTCGCAGTATTCCGGCATTGTTGACGAGACCATCCAAGCGTCCGAAGTCCTCTGCGATGGCGGCAAATGTTTTCTCTACTTCGTCTTCTTTTGCCACATTGCACACGTAGCTTTTCGCGTCGCTGCCTGCTTTTCTGCAGGCTTCTGCGGATTCTTCAAGTTTCTCTGGCATCAGGTCAATCAGAGCCAGTTTGGCGCCTTTTGCAGCCAGGTACTCGGCCATGGCGCGGCCAAGGCCCTGGCCGCCGCCGGTAATTGCTATCACAGAATCTTGAAGTTTCATGTTTTGCCCTAAGTAAGTGAGGAGGTATTTTGGAAAGGCTGAGAGTATACCAGACCTTTAAATGCCCCAATCCAGACCGTGAGAGCTTGATGCCCATATTATTATTTATCTTCATTATCATGCCGATCGCCGAAATGGCGGTGCTCATTCAGGTCGGCAGCGTGATTGGTGTGTTCAACACCATTGGTTTTGTGTTGCTAACGGCCGTGGCGGGAGCCTGGTTACTTCGCCAGCAAGGCCTGGCCACATTGCTTAAAGCCAATCAACGCCTGAACAGTGGCGAGTTGCCTGCCCGAGAAGTTGCTGAAGGGCTGATTCTTGCCGTTGGCGGTGTGCTGCTTCTGACCCCCGGATTTATCACCGACGCCGTCGGATTTTTTTGCCTTGTGCCCTTCACCCGGCACTGGCTCGCCGCGCAGGCGTTGAAGCGGATGGTGGTATCAGGCAAGAGTAGTGGGTTCTATTTCCGCGCTGGGGGTGGCCAGAACCCTTTCGGTCAGGACCCCTTTGGGCGGTCTGATAGCCCTTTTGGCAAACAGCGGCCATTCGACAGGGATGGCAACGGCGACATTATTGAAGGTGAATACCGTGACGAGACAGAAACCGACCACGATCGCCTCGAGAAAAAGTAAAAATTTTATCGGAGTGGGTGTTGAAAACCCCTGTACGAGCCCCACATAAGATTCACAAGTTAGCCGCAGGCCGATACCAGCTGGAAGCAGTGGGTCAGAGGCCGGGCAATTTTGCCGGATTGAAACAGCAATCCGGCTATCAACAGCAAATGTCATTGCCACATTAATCTGACTATTGGAGAAGCCGAGCAATGAAGATTCGTCCGCTACACGATCGTGTCGTTGTACGCCGTAAAGAAGAAGAAGAGAAAACTGCGGGTGGCATTGTGCTGCCAGGTAATGCCAAAGAAAAGCCTTCCCAGGGTGAAGTCGTTGCCGTTGGTAACGGTCGCGTTCTGGAAAACGGCGATGTTCGTGCGTTGGCAGTCAAAGCGGGTGATACCGTGGTATTTGGCCAGTATGCCGGCAACACCGTAAAAATCGACGGTGAAGAGCTGCTCATCATGAGCGAAAGCGACATTTACGGCGTGCTTGAGTAACAGCTCAGGCAGTTCGCATGATCAGTCCTTTATTCGATTGACTCAACGAATTCGGTTTAACGAACAGGAATAGAAACATGTCAGCAAAAGAAGTTAAGTTCGGTGATAGCGCTCGCAAGCGCATGGTCGCAGGCGTAAACGTCCTGGCGGATGCTGTTAAGGTTACTCTTGGCCCTAAAGGCCGTAACGTTGTTCTCGAGAAGTCCTTCGGCTCACCCACCATCACCAAAGACGGTGTATCGGTTGCCAAGGAAATCGAACTGAAAGACAAGTTCGAGAACATGGGCGCGCAGATGGTTAAGGAAGTTGCTTCCCAGGCCAATGACACTGCTGGTGATGGTACTACCACTGCTACGGTTCTGGCCCAGGCCATCGTTAACGAGGGCGTGAAGGCTGTGACTGCCGGCATGAACCCGATGGATCTGAAGCGCGGCATCGACAAGGCCACTGCAGAAGCGGTCAAAGCAATTCATGACATGGCCAAGCCTTGCGATGACAGCCGCAACATTGCCCAGGTAGGTACCATTTCTGCCAACGGCGACGAGACGATTGGTCAGCTTATTGCCGATGCAATGGTAAAAGTTGGTCAGGAAGGCGTAATTACCGTTGAAGAAGGCCGTGGCCTGGAAGACGAGCTGGACGTGGTTGAAGGTATGCAGTTCGATCGCGGCTTCCTGTCTCCGTACTTCATCAACAACCAGGACAACATGTCTGTTGAACTTGATGACCCGTTCATGCTGCTGGTCGACAAGAAGGTTTCCAACATCCGCGAACTGCTTCCGGTTCTGGAAGCTGTCGCTAAAGCTGGCAAGCCGCTGATGATCATTGCCGAAGACATCGAAGGCGAAGCGCTTGCGACTCTGGTTGTGAACAACATGCGTGGCATCGTAAAAGTCGCCGCTGTTAAAGCGCCTGGTTTTGGTGATCGTCGTAAGGAAATGCTGCAGGACATCGCCATTCTGACTGGCGGTACTGTGATCTCTGAAGAAGTAGGTCTGAGCCTTGAGAACACCACTCTGGACGACCTGGGCACTGCCAAGCGTGTGAACATCACCAAAGAAAACACCACGATTATTGATGGTGCTGGTGCGCAGACGGATATCGAAGCCCGTGTTGAACAGGTTCGCAAGCAGATTGAAGACAGCTCTTCAGACTATGACAAAGAGAAGCTTCAGGAACGTGTGGCCAAGTTGGCTGGCGGTGTTGCCGTCATCAAGGTAGGCGCTGGTTCCGAAGTTGAAATGAAAGAAAAGAAAGCTCGCGTTGAAGATGCGCTGCACTCAACCCGTGCTGCCGTAGAAGAAGGCATTGTGCCTGGTGGTGGTGTAACTCTGATCCGCGCTATTGCTGCGCTGGAGAAAGTTGATGCCATCAACGAAGAGCAGAAAGCCGGTGTTAACATTCTGCGTCGCGCCATGGAAGCACCTTTGCGTCAGATCGTTTACAACGCAGGCGGTGAGTCTTCTGTAGTGGTTGCCAAGGTTCGCGAAGGCGAAGGTTCGTTCGGCTATAACGCTGCGACCGAAGCTTATGGCGATATGTTGGAAATGGGTATCCTGGATCCTGCCAAGGTAACCCGTTCTGCACTGCAGGCAGCTGCCTCTGTTGCATCTTTGATCATCACCACTGAGGCGATGGTTGCGGATGAGCCGGATGACGAGAAAGCCGGTGGCGCTATGCCTGATATGGGCGGAATGGGTGGAATGGGAGGCATGGGCGGCATGATGTAATGCCGTTCATAACCTGCTGATTCCGACTGCGCCTCTGATTAAGAGGCGCAGCCAGATCTGCTCAAAAACCCCGCGTCGGTTCACACTGGCGCGGGGTTTTTGTTTTTTTGTCATGAACTTGACCAAAGCGTTTGCTAGACTCGGCAACCAGCCAACTGTCTGTGTGTAAATGAATGAGTGACGCTGAATCCAAACATTTTTTTCGCCCCGGCAAGGTATTTTTGCTGTTGCTGCTTGGGGTGATTGTCTACCTCGGTGCGTTGATTGTTTTTATACCCGCAGGCTGGCTCTGGCAGCAGGCATCGCCGCATATTTCCCTTCCTGCTCAGGTTCAGGTCAAGCAGGTCGCGGGCAAGGTCTGGGATGGCGCCGCTGGAGTTGTTGTTGCCGGTTTTCCGGTGCGCGTGCACTGGCAGTTGGGCTGGCCCTCGATCACAGCGCTGGAGCAACCTGTGCGGATTTCGGTGGAGTCTCTTCAGTCCGCTGTTTCGGGCGATATAGCCTTGGGTTGGCCTGCAAATGCTCGTCTGAATGCCCGCGGTAATATTGCCGTTGCCGAGTTTGAAGAACTGATCCGGCGCAGTGGTGGCGCGATGATTGAGGGCGACGTGAGCATTGATCGCCTGGCTCTGGAATGGGCCGACGACCGTGTCGTGAGTGCCGACGGCCTCGGCCGATGGGCAGGGGGCAGGGTGAGCTGGCCCATGGGTGATCAGACCGGGCAGGCCCAGTTTCCGCCTATGCAAGCCAATCTGGACACGACCAATGGTGGTGTGGCACTGGTTATTTCGGAGCAATCAGGCAGCGGTCCTGCGGCAGATGCAAATATCCGCTGGAACGGAATGATGGAGTTACGGGTCTATAAGCGCATGATCGATCTGGCCGGTCAGCCCTGGTCGGACTCTGCCAGCCCGGATGATATCGTGTTCCGTGTAAGGCAGCCATTGCTCCCGGGGGCGCGTTGATGATGGCTATGCCGGCTGCCGATACCCAGCATCGGATTGCTAAAGCGTTCGCCAATCTGCTGCTTGTGGGGTTGGTGATCTATCTGGGAGTTGTGTTGGCGAATGCTACCTGGCTTTACGCCTGGAATGATAAGCCGGTTGTGATTGCGCCGGTCTCCAGTGCGTCAGGTGTTTCGGTTTTTGGAAGTTCTGGCCGCTACCCAATGGCGAGCTACGAGTTTTTTGGTCGGCCGGAGGTCTCAGGAGAGGTGGCCGAGGCAGTGAAACGTTCAGCTCCGGAGACTGGATTAAAGCTCAGGCTTCAAGGGGTTCTGGTAGGACAGCGCCCGGAGGACTCAGGTGCTATAGTGGCCGGAAGCAATGGTGAAACCTCGTGGTATCGGGTTGGTGATTTGCTTCCGGGCAATGCCGAGTTGGCAGAGGTAGAGCCCGGGCGCATACTGATTCGCCGTGGCGGTCGTTATGAATCACTGACGTTTGAGGAAGACGACACTTCCACAATGGTTGCAGAGGTGGCACGGGAGCCGGCAGAATCATCACCGAAAGCGTTTCTTGAAAATGCCAGGCAACAGTTGGACAGTTCAGGTGTTGCCGCACTGACGCCTTACGGGCTGAGCCCCGTGGATGACAGCGGTATGTCGGGCTACGTATATGACGGCTCTAATGCCATGTTGAACGCAGTGAATCTCAAAGCCGGGGACGTAATAACAGCCATCAACGGGCAGCGTCTGGGCGACCTGCAACAGGATCAGTCGTTGCTGGAAAGCTGGCGTGGCCAGGCCAGCCTTGATATTGAAATCGAACGTGACGGATCTTTCCTAACCATAAGCTATGCCATACCCGAGCAGTGGCGCTGATCGGGTTCATCGATACAGGAAGAAATCGCCAGATGTATAACCACAAAACCAATTTTCTGCGGGCCCTGGCTCTGCTTGTTCTTTTACCCCTGATGTCGATGGCATACGGCCAGGAAGAAACCTGGAGACTGAACCTCAAGGATGCGGATATCCGCGCTTTTGTTACTCAGGTCGCGGATATTACCGGTTACAGTTTTGTGGTGGATCCCCGGGTTAAGGGTAAGGTCACCGTCCTTTCCAGTGCACCGATGAACAAGGATGAGATTTATGATCTGTTTCTTGCGGTGCTTAACGTCCATGGTTTCACCGCTATTCCCGGCGAAGAGGTTATCAAGGTGGTTCAGCAGGTGGATGCTAAACAGTCCGCCGAGGCTCTGGGCCGATTCCCCAGTACGCCCTCTGAACAGCTGATTACCCGGGTTATTCAGATTGATAACGCGAATGCATTGGAGCTAGTGCCCATTCTTCGGCCGCTGGTGGCAAAATACGGCCATCTGGCTGGCGTAGCAGCCGCTAATGCGCTGATTATCAGTGATCATTCTTCTAATATTCAGCGGATTGAGCAGATTGTGAGGGAGCTGGACAGCCCCTCTAAATATGAAGTAGAAGTGATCAAACTTCGGGAAGCCTGGGTCGGCGATATGGTGGTGCTGTTGCAGGAGCTGGCGCCGGATGAGCTGGGTCGCGCCGGAAACGACAGCGCCGCCAGAAAGTACAGTGTCACCGCTGATGAGCGTAGCAACCGTCTTATCCTCCGGGGTGATGAATCCTTCCGGAACAAGATGCGTGGTTTGATTGCGCAACTTGATCAGCCATCTGCCAGCGGGGGCACAACCAAGGTAATCCGCCTCAGGCACGCCGATGCGAAGAATCTGACCGAGATCCTCACGGGTGTAATGGGCGAGCTCGCCAAGGAAAGTGGCTCCGGAGGCGCGGCTGGTAGCGGCGCTACCAGCAGGCCTCAGGGCAGCTTCTCGGTGTTTGCCGATGAGGGGCTGAACGCTCTGGTGGTTCGTGGTGAGCCGTCGTTGATGCAGGAGGCAGAAGTGATTGTCGCCGCGCTGGATGTTCGTCGTGCCCAGGTAATGATTGAGGCGGCAATTGTCGAAATCAGCGATGAACTTGGTCAGGACCTTGGGGTCCAGGTGGCGGTTGGTGATGAATCCGGCGCCTCTACGCCTGTAATGGGAACAAACTTCGGGAATGTGGGAAACAGCCTGGGTGATGTTGTCAGCGCAATTCTGACGGAGTCCGCCATTGCACCGGCATTAGGGGGGGTTACTATCGGTGCCGGCCAGAGAAATGAGGACGGTGTGACCTGGGGAATTCTACTGCAGGCGCTATCAACCTCTGCAGCGGCTAATCTGCTTTCGACACCGAGTATCATTACTCTGGATAATCAGGAGTCGGAAATTATCGTTGGCCAGAACGTCCCTTTTCGTACAGGTCAGTCCACCGTTACGGGTGACGGCACCACTAATCCGTTCACCACGATTGAGCGCCGGGATATTGGTCTTACTCTGAAGGTAACTCCAACCATCAGTGCGGATGGCCTGGTAAGGCTGGTTGTTGAGCAGACCACAGAAAGCGTTGCCGACAGTATTGAAGATGCGTCGGATATCGTGACGAACAAACGTGAAATAAAGACAACGGTACTTGCAGACGATGGCGAAACCATCGTGCTTGGCGGCCTAACCCGCGACGATTACACGGTGAACAAGAGCAAAGTGCCCCTGTTGGGCGACATTCCGTATATCGGGAGACTGTTTTCGTCGGAGTCTGAGCGCAGGGTGAAGCGTAATCTGTTGGTGTTCCTGCGACCCAAGATTCTCCTTGGCAAGGGCGATGCGGTAGTGGCGACATCCGAAAAGTTCAATCAGTTGTGGGATGTGAACCTGGATATTCGCAACAAACTCGGCTTGCCGGAAGTTGAAGTGAATCCCGATGTAGACATATTGTTTAAAGCCGGCGAATAAAAGTTCGCCGGAAAAATAAATACCTGCATGCCTTTTAGATAGTCATCGGCGGCATAGGGCAGTCCATCTGGTCTGCCACTAGCCGCATCAGCTCGTACTCCCGTACCTCTATAACGCCATCATAAGTGATGCAATGCCCGCAGGCATCGATAACCGCTGGCTTCAGCAGGGGCGATAGGCCATTCAGCGCCTTCAATGCTTCTTGCAGTTGTTTCATGGTGACTTTTGTCAGAATCGGATAATCGCCGCTTCCGCGGCTTGCGAAGCCGGCAATGGCTTCGCGATACAAAATGCCTGCGTCCGCACTTTTACCCGCCCCGGCTCTTGCCAAGAGGCTCAGAAGTCTCTGAAGTGCCGGCATCACCGGCTTGTAACTGCGGTGGCGTACAGGCATTGCCCTGTCTGAATCCACGCCTAAATGGCGGGAAAGGAAGCTGGTAAGAGTGAGCTCGAATAGCGTAATCCGCTTGTCTGCGTTGACCAGTTTCCTCGCATTGCGAATCAATTGCGCGCGTTCGTCTGGATCCAGTTTGCGCAAAGCTGGCATGGCGAGTTCCAGAGCCGGGAAGCGCACAGCCTCGCCAAGGTTTTGAAGCGCAGGGATCAGTTTGGCCAACAGGTCTGATTGCGCGCCAAGTAACGAATGCTCCGGAAGCAGTCCGAGGCATTCTTCTTGTTGCCGTTTGTCCAAATCGCTAACGAGCAGGGCATAGCAGAGCTGAATGGCTCCTGCCCGGGTGTAAAGCAAGCCGCGGAATGTTGAAGGCAAACGGCGCAGCAGATGAACTGCAAAGTCTTCGCCTTCCGGGCTAACCGTACCGACTCGTTCCGATAGCTTTTGTGCCGTCGTGGATGTGGGTGTTGGTGCCGCGATTGCCGAGCCTGAAGGGGATGTGCGCCGGCCAGAAATGCTGCCGTAAATGTCTGCTGCAGTATCCGCAAAGCCAGAGGCACCTTCAGGTCTTCGCCCGGTCGTAGCTGCACGCAGATCACTACCGGGTTCAGTGTCCCTGAGGCGGCTTTTTAGCCGGGCCATTAACCCGGGCTGAATGGCGTTAATACGCTGGTCAATCGGAGGATGGGACGCAAGTAAAGCAGAGAACTTCATGCGTGCGGCTTCCCCGAAGCACATGTGGTTCATATCACTGGCATGGCCGGTGGTATCCAGGTAACTGCTTCTAAGGCCGATCTTGAAGAGGGCTCCGCCAATCCCTTCCGGGTTGCGGGTAAACTGAACTGACGATGCATCGGCGAGGGTTTCCCGTTGACGCGACACGGCAGCCTGAATCAGGCGTCCGAAAAATACGCCCAGGTAGCCGATGACAAACAAAGCTATGCCAAGCAGCCCCATGGCAGCCTGGGCGCGCCCATCCCGGTTGCGGGCGGTTGTCCGTCCACCGCTATAAAACGAAACACGAACGAGAAACCCACCGATTTGACCAATCATCAGAATGCCGGCGAGCAGGGCTATGAGGCGAACGTTAAGGCGCATATCACCGTTGAAGATATGGCTGAACTCGTGACCCACAACGCCCTGAAGTTCGTCCCGGGTTAATTGGGTGATTGCCCCGTGGGTAACGACCATCACAGCCGAGCCGGGCGTGTACCCCGCCACAAAGGCGTTGATGCCGGTCTCGCTATCCATTATGTAGAGCTCCGGCACGGGCACGCCGCTGGCGATAGCCATCTCCTCTACGATGTTGCGCAGCTTGCGCTCATCTCCATCTCGGGTGTCGGGGTCAATGGGGCGTGCGCCAACCATTTTTGCAACGCGGCTGCCGCCGCCGGACAGGTCTGCCCAGCGTATGAGTGACCCCATACATATGAGAATAACAACAGCTGAGGCGGTGATCAGGCCATGGCTGGATAATAGCCAGTAGTGGAAAGGCTGGCCGGAAGTTTCGCTGCGGGTCACGAGATAACCCACGAGACATACCGCCAGTGTGATCAGCATCACTGCTGTGATAAACAGGAACACGAGCAGACTGGTATTGCGCCGGGCACTGGCCTGGCGCTGGAAAAAACCGGGATGAGCCATTTTTCAGAGCCTCAGAAGGCTACTTTCGGAGCCTGGCGGGCCTCCGGAGATTCAAGCTCCAACTGAGAAGTTTCCTTGAACGCAAACATGCCTGCGATAATGTTGTTAGGGAACTGTTCGCGGAAGATGTTGTAGCTCATTACTCCGTCGTTATAAGCCTGGCGGGCAAAGGAAACCCGGTTTTCGGTGCTTGAAAGCTCTTCCATCAATTGCTGGATGGTCTCATTGGCTTTCAGTTCCGGGTAGTTTTCTGCTACAGCATAAAAGTTGGCAAGTGCTTTGGTCAGCAGGTTTTCGGCGCCACCTAGCCGCTGGATTTTGGTGCCGTCGCCTGGATCTTTTGCTGCGTCTTTCTGCGCGCTGACGGCATTATTCCTGGCTTCCATTACCTGGGTCAGCGTTGATTTTTCGTGCACAAGGTAGGCCTTGGCTGCTTCAACCAGGTTGGGGATGAGATCGTGCCTGCGCTGAAGCTGAACGTCTATCTGAGCGAAGCCGTTTTTGAACTGGTTACGCAAAGAAACCAGGCGGTTGTAGATAAAAACCAGATAGATTGCCACGATGGCAATAACAATAAGGCCGATAATGGTAGTGCCCATGGCAACTCCTCACAGGTAATGGGTCAGGTGTTATTTTCTACAGTTTTCTGGTGGAACCTTTGTACAAAAGTCTCGAAATCGTCAGGACGGATGGGTCGGCTGAAGAGATAACCTTGTGCCAGTTTGCAACCACGCTGGCTGAGATAGCATTCCTGCTCTGCTGTTTCCACGCCTTCCGCAATCACCGTAAGGTTGAGGCTTTTGCCGAGATCGATAATGGTGTTGGCAATCTGTGTATCTTCTTCGTTAACAAGCAGGTCCCGTATAAACTGCTTATCAATCTTCAAGTGCTGTACTGGCATTTTCTTGAGGTAGGTAAGGGATGAGTAGCCAGTGCCGAAGTCATCTACGGCAATGCTGATGCCAGCCCGATTCAGGGTGTGAAGCTTGGCAACCGCATCTGACAGGTTGGTCATGAAGCTGGTCTCAGTGACTTCCAGCTCCAACCGACCCGCCGGGACGCTGTGGCGCTTCAGCGTGCTCAGTATGTCGTCCACAATCCGATCCTGACGAAGCTGAACCGCAGACAGGTTGACGGCGATCCGCAGGTGAAGCCCCTTGTCTGCCCATAATCTGGCTTGCAGACAGGCCTGTTCCAGCACCCACTGACCAATTTCTACAATAGTGCCATTATTTTCCGCGACCGGAATAAAGTAATCCGGTGGAACCAGGCCGCGTAAAGGATGTTCCCATCGAAGCAGCGCCTCCGCGCCGATAATCCGTTTGGTTTCGAGGTTAATCTGAGGCTGGTAAACGAGGTGGAACTGGTGAAGAGCCAGCGCCTGTGAAAGATCTTTCTCCAGCTGCTTGCGGTCCCGGATTTCCTGGTCGATGCTTGCCACGTAAAACTGGAAGTGATCCCGGCCCTTCTGCTTAGCCAGCATCATGGTCTGCTCTGCGCTCTGTAGCAGACGGTCTGGCTGGATGGCATCGGATGGGTAAAGGGCAATACCGAGAGTTGCCGTCATGGAAATGTTCTGGCCTTCGACACCGATGTTCTCGCTGATTCCAGCCAGAATGGCTTCTGCAGTATCTGCCGCCTGAAAACCATCTTTGAGTCCTTTCTCAACAACCACAAACTGATCCCCCCCGAGCCGGGCGACAGTGAAGCGTGAACCACTCAGGTAGTTGAGGAGCCGGTCTGCAACGGTCTGCAGGGTCATATCCCCGGTACGGAAACCGCACTGGTCGTTAATAGATTTGAAATCGTCGATACCGCAAACAATCACGGATAGCAGTGTCTGGTTAAGCTTCGATTCTTCGATATCAGCTTTCAACAGTTCCATGAAGCTGTCTCGGCTGAGCAGCCCGGTTAGCTGGTCGTAGCGGGCAAGCCGGCTGACTCGGTCTTCGGCTTCGCGATGGCGTTTCTGGCTGTCGCCAATCGCGACAAGCAGGGTGTTGGTCGCCTTTACCCAAAGCCCGAGTTCGTCCTTCTCGTGTCCCGCAGGGGTGCCAATCAGGCGGTCATCCGGATGTGCTGGGTCGACCTGCTTCAAGGAGTGCACAATGCGCAGCAGCGGGCGGGTCAGAAGCATGTAGAAAACAAAAAACAGCACCATGCCCAAGATCACGGCTGTGGCGATAACCGATGTGAAGGTAATGATGGCGCGGCCGAGCCACATGTGGGCTGCTGGCTCGGTATCGTAGTGAACAACGAAATAACCGTATACAGAGCCCGCCGGGTCGCCTTTGCGTACCAGTTCTGTCCGAAACTGGCGTTCGGCACCGAAAATCCAGTTGGTCAGCGGTCGGAATGCACTGTCAGCCATTGGGCGCGAACGACTGCTTAGAGGTTCGCCGTTGGTGTGGAGGATCTGGGCAAGATGCACGGCTTCCCTCTCAAACAGGCCGTCGACCACCTGTTTTGCCAGATCTGCGTCAATACTGAACACGGCTTGGGTTGCAGCGTCTTTGACCATCGCAATGGTTTCGCCGGCCTCATTGTTGAGGTCAGCAGATACGCGGCGAGCATCGAGTACCACCTGTATGGCACTCACAATCACCCCGCTGATCAGTGCAACGGCAAGTATCCACCAAAGGATGCGGTAGCCAAGGCGGTTTTCGGCCTCAAAGGATGCTTGCATTCAAATCCGTCTTTAGCCCGTTCATCAGGCGCCCTTGTTCTTGTAGATATCAAGTGTTGGAGTAACTTACCATATTGCTGACTGTAGGGATTACGGTTCAGGTCAAACGACACTCTATATAGTAGCGGGGATTATTTCAGATACTTAAGAGCGTCGACGTTTCAATTTGTAAGTTTCCTTCTTTGCCATTAATAAAACGCCCGCATATAGCGGGCGTTTTATTTTCAGCTGTTGCCAGCTGTGCCTGTATTACAAATCAGGACAATCAAGCCAGGTTTTCGTTTACGAAATCCCAGTTGACCAGGTTCCAGAATGCTTCCAGGTAATTCGGGCGAGAGTTGCGATAGTCAATGTAGTACGCGTGCTCCCACACATCGACGGTAAGCACAGGCTTGTCAGCACCGGTCAACGGTGTTTCTGCGTTGCTGGTGTTGGCAATGGCAACACTGCCGTCTGCTTTCTTGACGAGCCAAGTCCAGCCTGAACCGAAGTTGTTGGCGGCTTTGTCGTTGAATTCTTTTTTGAAGTCATCGAACGAGCCAAAGGCTTTTTCAATAGCTTCTTTGGCTGCACCTGTGGGCTCACCACCACCGTTCGGGCTCAGGCAGTGCCAATAGAAGGTGTGGTTCCATACTTGTGCTGCGTTGTTGAACAGCGGGCCACTGGCGCTTGTGATAATGTCTTCGAGCGACTTGTTGGCGTTGTCCGTACCTTCAACCAGGCCGTTGAGCTTGGTTACGTAGGTGTTGTGGTGCTTGCCGTAATGGTATTCGAGGGTCTCGGCAGAGATGTGGGGTTCCAGTGCGTTCTTTTCGTAAGGTAGTGCCGGAAGTTCAAATGCCATGAGGTCGTTCTCCCTGATTCTCTCGATTATGGTGAATGTCACCGCTCTAATATAGGGGCGATTTGAGCGATATCAACCCCGGTAGGCGATTCAACCGTTGCTGTTGCTGTTTAATGAACTGCTGAACTCTGGGCTGCCGGGCAAAAACTGCACGCAGTTTCTGACTCGCCAGACCAGTTCGGCGTAGCTGTCTGCCAGGACATTTACATGGCCCAGCTTGCGGCCGGGCCGTTCGCCTTTTTTGTAAAGGTGCACATGAGCGTAAGGCAGTTCCAGCAGGCGTTCAATATCTCCGTGCTCTGCAATGATGTTAATCATGCAGCTCAGGCCTCGTGGCTCTACATTACCCAGAGCATGCCCGCTTATGGCGCGTATGTGGTTCTCAAACTGGCTGGTCATCGCGCCTTCGATGGTCCAGTGGCCGGAGTTGTGAACCCGTGGTGCCATTTCGTTCGCAACCAGGCCTGCGGGCGTGTCAAACAGCTCTAGCGTTAGCACACCTACGTAATTTAGTTCGTTCAGAAGAGCTTTGATATAACGTTCTGCATCTTCCTGAACGTGTTTTTCCAACTTGGGTGCCGGCGCGATTGCGTAACGCAGAATACCTTCGTGGTGCACGTTTTCCGAGATGGGGTAAAAGGCCAGTTGGCCGTCTTCACCGCGGACTGCAATGATTGATACTTCCCGGCTGAACTCGACGAACTTTTCCACCATCAGTCGCGGGTGGCCGATGGATTCCCAGGCGGCTTCGGCATCTTCCGGGCTTCTCAGTACTGCTTGGCCCTTGCCGTCGTAACCTTCGGTGTTGGACTTGGCAACAACCGGGCAGCCCAGGCTTTCCGCCGCAGCTCTCAGGGATTCGGCGCTGTCGGCAATCTTCCATTGTGGCGTAGGAATGCCCAACTCACCGAACAGTGTCTTCTCCGCTTCTCGATTCTGACAGACCTGCAGGGCGCGGGGGCAGGGGTGAACCGGCTTTTCTTTGGCCAGTTTTTCTGCAACGTCGACAGGAAGGTGTTCGAATTCGTAAGTGACCCGATCAACCCGGGACAGGAAGTCATCCAGGTACTTGCCTTCGCGATCAATGATGACTTCACCCAATCCGGCACTGGGGCTGCCTGACATGTCGTAGAAAACAAAGGTTTTGGCCAGCGGGTATCCGGCGAGGGCAAGCATTCTTCCCAGTTGACCGGCGCCTAGTACACCAATTCTCATTTGTGTTCTCCTGCCGTTGACGGGCATTGATCAAGTTTGGGTGAGTTTGCGGGCAGGGCTTTCCAAAACTGTGCGGAGCCATGGATGGCGGAGCCAAGCGTACATGGATGTATTTACAGCGTGTTTTGAAAAGCCCTGTCCGCACACTCTTGCACGGAGTTGGGCTTACTGCTCTTTTGGATCGGGATTATCCAGAATCGTTTGCGTTTGTGCTGTACGGAACTCGTCGACAGCTTCGCGCACACTCTCATCAGAGGTGCCAATAATCTGTGCGGCCAGTAATCCGGCGTTGGTAGCGCCCGCGTTGCCAATGGCCAGGGTGCCAACGGCAATGCCGCCGGGCATTTGGACAATAGAAAGTAACGAGTCAAGGCCGCTGAGCGCTTTGGATTGAACGGGCACGCCCAGTACCGGTAGAGATGTCTGCGAAGCGACCATGCCGGGGAGGTGAGCTGCGCCGCCGGCACCTGCAATGATGACTTTCAGGCCGCGATCGGACGCTGTTTTTGCATAGTCGAATAGCAGATCCGGGGTGCGGTGAGCCGAGACGACTTTGGTTTCATAGGTGACGCCGAGTTTCTCGAGCATGTTGGCGGCGTGTTCCATGGTGGGCCAGTCGGATTTCGAGCCCATGATAAGTCCTACAAGCGGCTGCATACGCAACAGTCCTGTGATAATTGGAAAGCCGGACATTGTATGTTTTGGCTATCTACCATGCAAGGAAGGCGGCTTCGTGATTTCAACCCATCCGCAAGTGCATGTATTATCAGTGTCAGTGACTTAAACCGCCCATATTCAGGAGCTGCAATGGAACCCATCCGTCCAGATGACGATGAACTGAGAGCTGAACGGCCTTTTGGCGCCGCGGAGAAAAAGGCACCAGCCCAGAAGAAGCCGAAATCGTCAGCGGAGGCTTCAGGCGGAAAAGTGAAGCCACCGAAGCCGGCACAGAAGAGCACTGGTAATAGTAACGGCGGCGGTAGTGGTCGGTCCGGGCTGGCGGTTTTATGGTTGCTGGTCATCGCGGTGGCTGTCGCGTCCATTGCTGGGTGGTATTCCCAGAATCAACGGATCCAGATGCTTGAGGGGCAACTGGAGGAGGCGGATTACTGGGCCCGTCAGAGCAAGCTGGCATTGGCAAGATTCGAAGGTGACCTTTCACAAACCGGAGAGAATCTGCAAGAGCATGGAGCGTCTCTGGCTGAGCAGCTTGACGCCCAGAAGAAGCAACTTGATGTGGCGGATAGCGAGATCCGTAAGCTGTGGGCCATCGCAAACGAGCGCAACAAGAAGCGCCTGGATGAACACCAGGACCGAATTGCCGCGGCAGAGGGCGGGCTCGCTGAAAGCAATAAGGCGCTGGCAGATATCGAATCTACAGTTGAACAGGTCCGTGCGTCCCTGGGCGCCGACGTGGCCGCGTTGACGAAGCAAACTGAGACGTCTGTTGCAGCCCTGGAGGATTCTAGCCGGCAGGCAACGGAGCAGCTGACATCGCTGAGCAAGCAGTTGGCGGATGTTGATCAGGTGGTAGAGCGCCGGGTTCGTCGTTTTGAGCAGGAGCAAAAACTCGGAATCGATGGCATGGAAGGGCGTTTGTCGGCTCTGGAGCGGAAACTGGCTGATTTGTCGGATAATGACGGCAATCAGGCGCTAAGGAATGAGCTGGCGGCGCTGAAAAAGAATGTTCAAGCAATCGATTCATCCCGTGCCCAGCTTACATCACGCCTCGTGCGGTTGTCGGAGGAAGTTAATCAGCTTCGCAGCCAGGTATCAGGCCAGTAACTGAGGTGACATCGACACTGGTGGCGCCGCACTGAGCGTGCGCGCCCTGGTTTGTAACGGTTTGTTATTCATCCCTTGCGGTAGCTCTCATTTATACGGTTTGTCAGTTGCTATGATCGGGCAACTCACCAAAGGATGAAGAGTTAACAAAAATGAAAACCCCAGTGTCTTTTTTTGAGTCCCTCAAGCACGCCTCATTTTCATTTCGTGGGCTGTTAGTCGTTTCACTGTTGCTGCCTGCGTCTGGTTGTACGTTTTACCATTCCATTGGCAAAAGCGTCGGGTCTTTCCTGCATCCGGTTTCCGGTCATGACTTTGTCCATCTCGACAACGATGAATGGGACAGCAGGCATGCGGTTCTGTACTTCTATCGCACCCACTCCCAATGGGCTGAAGACGAGATCGAATCCCCCAGCGTTTATATTGATGACACCCACTACTTCAATATCCGCAATAACAGCTTTACCTGGCTTGTGGTGAATCCCGGCGAGCGTCACCTTGCCATGCGCAGGCCATTGCTTGGCCTGGAAGGGCTGAATTCGTTCAGTCTTAGCCTGATTGCAGACGCCACCTTAACGGTTGAGCCAGGCCGTATTTATTATCTGCGGTATAACGAATTATCTGAGCCAACACAGATGCACCCGGAGCTCGATCCGGAACACCCCCTCGCAGAGGGGCACCTGCAACTGGTCACGCGGGAATACGCCATGCAGAGGCAAGAAATTATCTCAACACGGTTTCTGAACAGCGATATGCTGGCGCCTAACCATGCCGCCGTCTCCATTGTCGAAACCAACGAAGATGTCGACTACGAGCGGCAGATATCGCTTCTTGAAGAAGAGCGCGCGCTTGAGATTGAAAGGCTTGAAAGTGAGGGGCTTTATGAGCCGGCTCCATGGTACTGGCCATTCGGAGGCGGTCCTTCGGTGCCGTTGGAGGCGGACCGGAAAATTGAGCAGCTGGAGCAGGAATATGCTTCGCTGGAGCTGGAGCGCGAACGTCGTGAGGAGGCAGAATCTGACGGTTGGTGGTTTTTCTAGGGTTTCCCGAAAAAGATTTGACACCGCCGAACAAATGCTTAAAATGCGCCTCTCACTTGGTTGAGCAATGAAGCCTGTTTACAGGCAACATAAGCAATATCAGGTGAGTGCCTTTGAAAGGTACCAGAGTGGGTGGTTAGCTCAGCTGGGAGAGCATCGCCCTTACAAGGCGAGGGTCACTGGTTCGATCCCAGTACCACCCACCA